>JBFWOX010000088.1:0-2671 GCA_050250295.1 Mycolicibacterium sp. | reverse complement strand
GCCCACCCCGAACGGTTCCGCAGCCGTCCACGAACCAAGAGTCCCAGCCCCGTCGTCGGCATCAACCTCCCCGCTGAAAACAACCCCGACCGACTCCACGCAGCTTGACATCGCCCGTGGAATGCAAATTCGGCGAGAGGCCGGCCTGCCGCTTCGGCGGCTGGCGAGCGTCAGCCCCAGGCGTGCACGGTGTTCTGCGCAGGTTCCAGGCCCCGCACGATCAACAGCTCGGTCGCGTCGGCGGCCTGCTCGCAGATCGTCGGAACCTCTTTGCGCTCAACGGAGTTGAAGTTCTCCAGCACGAAGCTCGCGCCCGACTTGTGACCGGGCGGTTTCCCGATGCCGATGCGGACCCGCTGGAAATCGTTGCTGCCCAACGCCGACGCCACCGATCGCAGGCCGTTGTGGCCGGCGACCCCGCCGCCGGCCTTGAGCCGGATCCGGCCGAACTCGATGTCGAGCTCGTCGTGCACGATGACCACCTGCGCGGGCGGCACCGAGAAGAACTTCGCCAGCGGGCCGACCTGACGACCCGACTCGTTCATGTAGACCCGGGGTTTGGCCAGCACGACGGCCCGGTCGCCGAGGCGGCCGGTGGCCACTTCGGCGCCGGACTTCTTGTGCACCTTGAACTTCTCACCCCATCGGTCGGCGAGGATGTCGACGACCATGAAACCGAGATTGTGCCGGGTGTTGGCGTAGTTCGGTCCGGGGTTGCCCAGCCCGACCACGAGGAAGGGCCCCTGCGCGGGGACAGGGGAGGGCTGGGTCATGACGGTGTCCGGGGGTTACTCGGCGTCGGACTCGGAGCCGGCGTCCTCGGCGGACTCGCCGGCCTCGGCAGCGGGCTCCCCGGCGCCCTCGCCGGCACCCTCGGACTCCAGCTCCTCGGAGGTCGGGGCCGCGACGACGTTGACCACCAGGGTCTCGGGATCGGTGATCAGCGTGACGCCGGCGGGCACCGCGACCTGACCGGCCAGGATCTGGGTGCCCTCCTCGGCGCCCTCGACCGAGACGGTGAGCTGCTCGGGGATGGACTGGACGTCGGCCTCGATCTCGATGGTGTTGGCCTCCTGGGTGACCAGGGTGCCGGGGGCGGCGTCGCCTTCGACGACGACGTTGACCTCGACGGTGACCTTCTCGCCGCGACGGACCACCAGCAGGTCGGCGTGCTGGATGTTGCGGCGGATCGGGTGGATCTCGATGGCCTTGGTCAGCGCGAGCTGCTCGGTGCCCTCGATGTTGAGGGTCAGCACCGCGTTGGTGCCGGCGTGCCGCAGCACGGCCGCGAAGTCGTGTCCGTCGAGCTCGAGGTGCTGCGGATCGGTGCCGTGGCCGTAGAGGACGACGGGGACGCGGCCTTCGCGGCGGGCGCGGCGAGACGCGCCCTTGCCGGTGGCGGTGCGGACCTGCGCGGTCAGATTGTTGGGGGCGTTCTTCGCCATGTCGGTGCTCCTGTGCCGGTGGTCGGTGTCGGGCACGGCCAGGGTCGCAACCAGTCGAATGCGGGTTCCCGTCGATAACGGCGGCTGTGCTGTGCGCAAGCCACCCTCGCCGTGACGCGACCGCAAGGGTAGCGCAGCGGGGACGTGCCACCCAAATTCACAGCGGGAAACCCGCCCCATGTCACAGCGGGGAACCCGCCCCATGTCACAGCGGGGAACCCGCCTCATGTCACAGCGGGGAACCCGCCTCATGTCACAGCGGGGAACCCGCCCCATGTCACAGCGGGAACTCGACCCCGGTGAGCTGCTCGGACAGCGCCCACAGCGCCGCGGCCTTGGCCCGGTCGCGGGCCAGCGGGCTGCGCCAATGGGTGCCGGTGGGGCCCAGCATCGAGAACCGGGGGCCGACGAAGCTGTCCCCGGGCAGATCCGCGGTGACCGCGTAGAGGGTCTGGCGGGCGCCGAAGTCGGCGTCGCTGGCCAGCAGCCGGTTGCCGGCCAGCCAGATACGGGTGCCGAACTTGTTGCCGGTCTGGCCCTGCAGGTTGGTCGCCGAGTAGCCCGGATGGGCGGCCAGCGCCTTCAATGGTGACGCTGCCGCGGTGAGCCTGCGCTGCAGCTCGCTGGTGAACAGCAGGTTCGCCAGCTTGGACTGGCCGTAGGCCGGCCAGGCCAGATACGGCCGTGCCTTCCAGTTCAGGTCGCTGATGCTGACGTAGCCGAGCAGATGCATCATCGACGACACCGTGACGACGCGGTCGGTGAGCTTGGGCAGCAGCAGGTTGGTCAGGGCGAAGTGCCCGAGGTGGTTGGTGCCAATCTGGCTCTCGAAGCCGTCGACGGTCAGCGCGTACGGCACGGCCATGATGCCGGCGTTGTTGACCAGGACGTCGACGGTCTCGACGCTGTCGGCGAACTCCCGCACCGAGGCCAGGTCCTGCAGGTCGAGCCGGCGGACCTCGACGTCGCCGGACATCTGCGCCGCGGCGGCCCTGCCCTTGTCGAGGTTGCGCACCGCGAGGATGGTCGTCGCGCCGACCCGGGACAGCTCCCGAGCGGTCACCAGGCCCAGGCCGCTGTTGGCGCCGGTCACGATGACGGTGCGCCCGGCGAACGATGGCAGGTCAGCCGCTGTCCAGTCACTCATGGCCCCACCCTAATTCCCACCCCGCACTCGTCGCCGAAATTGCATTCCAGCAGACGTCCACTCGATCTTTTCCTGCTGG
>JBFWOX010000087.1:0-3256 GCA_050250295.1 Mycolicibacterium sp. | reverse complement strand
CGGCACCGGATTCGCCGGCATCGAAGTCGTCGTCGGAGCTGGCGCGGCCGACGTAGTCACCGTCGTCCTCGCTGCTGGCGCGAGAGCCGGCGACCTTGGGATCGGATTCGACGTCGGATTCGGCCTTGTCGGAGCGGGGATTGCTCATGACCGGGGTTATGCCCGCGCGGGATTGCGGCGAAACGCACGGTGTCGGCTGCGCGATCGCGGGTATCACCCCTGCATGGCAGAAACATCGCTGCGGGCGCTGGGGCTGGTGTGCAGCCTCAAGCCCACTCCGGCGCCCTCCAGCAGCGCGCTGATGGCCGAGCACGTGTTCGAGGGACTGCGCTCTGCGGGGGTGGAGTGCGAGGCCATGCGCTGCGTCGACTTCAACATCGCGCCCGGGGTCGAGGCCGATATGGGCGACAGCGACCAGTGGCCGCAGATCCGGGAGAAGGTCCTCGCCGCCGACATCCTGTTGATCAGCACGCCGATCTGGCTGGGGCACCCGTCGTCGGTGACGCAGCGGGTGCTCGAGCGGCTGGACGCCGAGCTGTCGAACAAAGACGAACAGGGCCGCCCCGTGATGGTGGGCAAGGTGGGGATCGTCAGCGTCGTCGGCAACGAGGACGGCGCGCACAAGGTGGTCGCCGATGTGTTCCAGGGGCTCAACGACATCGGGTTCAGCATCCCCGCGCAGGGCTGCACGTACTGGAACGGCGAGGCCATGCAGTCCACCAACTACGACGACCTCGACGAGGTGCCCGAGGCGGTGGCCTCGGTCACCGCGACCGCGGCCCGCAACGCCGCGCACCTGGCCCGGGTGCTTCGGCAGTCGCACTACCCGGCTTATGAATGAGGGAGGACACCATGCCTGATACGTCGCGTGATCCCGTCGATCACTCCCGCACCGCCCGCAAGCACGCCGGCGAGGCGATGAAGAACGGGCAGAACGCCCCGGGGATCATCGCCGTCGGGCTCGGGGTGCTGTCGCTGGTGATCGGCCTGTTCGCGTTCGCGACCGGTCGTGGCATCGTCGCGACGGTGGCGGTGGTGCTGGCGGTGTTGCTCGGCGCCGGCGGGCTGGCCTGGCTGGCGCTGGAGCACCGCCGGGTGCGCAAGCTCGAAAGTGATTGGCACGACGAGCATCCCGAGAAGCCGGCGGAGCCGCCGACGAGCTGAGGGTGCTCCCGGAACCCGGGGCATGGGGCTGTCCCGCCGGGCGTGGCCCGGCGGGACAGCGTGGGGTGTGCTCACAGGGTGGGGTAGTCGGTGTAGCCGCGGTGATCGCCGCCGTAGAAGGTGGCCGGGTCGGGGGCGTTGAACGGTCCACCGGCGGCCAGCCGTGCCGGCAGATCAGGGTTGGCCAGGAACAACGCACCGAAGCTGATCAGGTCGGCGGTGCCGTCCTCGACCAGACCCAGCGCCGCGGGCCCCGTCGGCTCCGGGTGGGTGAACGGGTTGAGCATGAACACCCCCGGCCACGCCGCGCGCAGGCGCTTGGTCAGTGCACGGTCGGGGTTCTCCAGTAGGTGCACATACGCCAGGTTCGACGGGACAAGCCCGGCGATCAGCGCGGTGTAGGTCGCCTCGACGTCGACCGGATCGGTTTCGGCGATGTCGTTGAGGGGGTTGCCCGGGGACAGGCGGATCCCGGTGCGCTGCCCGCCGATCGCGTCGCTGACCGCCTTGGCGGCCGCGACGCCGAAGCGGATCCGGTTGGGCACCGAACCGCCCCAGTCATCGGTGCGCTGATTGGCGTTCGGCGCCAGGAACTGGTGGATGAGGTAGCCGTTGGCGCCGTGCAGTTCCACCCCGTCGAATCCGGCGGCGATCGCGTTGCGCGCGGCGGTGACGAAATCCTCGATGGTGGCAACGATTTCGTCCTCGGTCAAGGGCCGGGGTGTGACGAAGTCCTGCGGGCCCTGGTGGGTGTGGACGTGACCCTTCGCCCTGACGGCAGACGGTCCGACCGGGATCAGTCCGTCGGGTAGCAGGCTGGGGTGGCCGATCCGGCCGGTGTGCATCAGTTGGGCGAAGATGGTGCCGCCGGCGGCGTGCACGGCGTCGGTCACCGTCTGCCACGCGGCCACCTGCTCCGCCGAATGCAGTCCCGGGGTGTCCGGGTAGCCCTGGCCGACCACCGAGGGCTGGGTGCCTTCGGTGACGATCAGCCCGGCGCCAGCGCGTTGGGAGTAGTAGGTGGCGGTCAGGTCGGTGACGGTGGCGCCGGGGCCGTAAGCCCGGCTACGTGTCATCGGTGACATCACGATGCGGTTGGCCAGGTGGATATCGCCCAGTTGCAGGGGTTCGAATGCGGTGGTCATGTTTGTGTCCTTCGTGTGAATGTGGTTGGGGGAGTTAGTTCTCGGTGGGGATGAGGAGGGTCTTGCCGTGCAGGCGGCCGGCATCGGAGTCGTCGTGCACGGCCGCGGCCTGCGCGAGTGGACGGCGGTCGGCGATCTGGATGCGCAGGTGTCCGGCGTCGACTCGGCTGACCAGTTCGGCGAGCTGGGCGGCGTCGCTGCGCACGAAGACCCGCTGGGTGCGAACACCGCGGTCCGGGTGCTGCGGCCCGAAGACCATGGTGCCGACGTGGAAGCCGCCGTCGGTGACCACGCCGATGAGGGCGTCGGTCTGCTCGTCGGTGGTGCTGACCAGGTTGAGCACCACGTCGAACGGGGCACCCTCGACTTCGAGGGGTGGCCGGGTGTAGTCGATGTAGTCCATGATGTGTTCGGCCCCCAGCGCGCGCAGCCGTTCGGCGTCAGCCGGTTTGGCGGTGGCGGTGACGACGGCTCCGGCCTGCTCGGCCAACTGGATGGCGAAGCCGCCGACCGCGCCGGCCGCGCCGTTGATCAGGACTGACTGTCCGGCGGTCAGCCCGGCGATCTCGAACAGCGCCTGCTGGGCCGTCAGCGCGGGCACCGGCAGGGCGGCGGCGTCGGTCAGCGGCACCGAAGTCGGTGCAGGGGCCAGGGATTCGGCCGGAGCGAGGGTGAACTCGGCGCCGGCGCCGCCGGCGTCCAGCGGCAGGAACGCCACCACGGCGTCGCCGATGTTCCAGCCCGTCACCTCGTCGCCGAGTTCGGCGATGGTGCCGGAGACGTCGACACCGGGGGTGTGCGGGAAGTCGATCTGGTACACCTGCGCCAGATAACCGCCGCGGATCCCGGCGTCGACGGGGTTGAACGCGGTGGCGGCGACCTTCACCAGCACCTGTGTCGGGCCCGGCACCGGGCGGGGGGCGTCCTCGTACTGCAGGACCTCGCTA
>JBFWOX010000086.1:0-3683 GCA_050250295.1 Mycolicibacterium sp. | reverse complement strand
ACCCACACTCGTACGCTGAATACCCACTGGGGCCTCCTACATCTGTGGCTCTACCGGCCAGGACCCAATTCCTGTCGGCAACCCACGTTCACATGCAGTGAGGCCCCAGCCTCCCCATACCGTCTAGGGTCAGCCGGCCCCTTTGCCGTTGTCCACCCGGTAGACGGCGCCGTGGATGGCCGCCGCGTCGTCACTGGCCAGGAACGCGATCACCTTGGCGACGTCCTCGGTCGGCATGAACCCGCGCGGCGCCGCGATCCGCATGATCAGGTCCCAGTCGGCGTTCTCCGGCGCCTCGAACTCGGTGGCCTGCGCGGTCGGCATGCCGCCGGGGCACACCGCGTTGACCCGCAACCGCTCCTTGGTGAACTCCACCGCCAGCGCCCGGGTCAGCCCGATCAGACCGTGCTTGGCCGCGCAGTAGCCCGCCGAGTACACCTCGCCCTCCACCCCGGCGATCGACGACACGTTGACGATGTTGCCGCCCACCTCCAGCAGGTGCGGCAGCGCGGCCCGGCACAGGTAGAACGGGCCGTTCAGATTCACCGCGAGGTCCTCGGCCCAGTCCTCATCAGTCATCGCCACGGTGTGTCGCATCCGGTGGAACCCGGCCACATTCGCGAGCACGTCCAGCCGGCCGAACTGCGCCACGCAGTCGGTGACGGCCTGCGCGCATGCCTCCCGCGAACTGATGTCGACCGACGCGAACGCCCCGCCCGGCACGTCGCTGAACACCTCCGCCATTCGATCGGCATCCCTGGCGATCCCGAACACCGTCGCCCCCCGCTCGGCGAACAGCTTGGCCGTCGCCGCACCCAGGCCCGCCGACGCGCCGGTGACCAACGCGACCTTCCCGTTCAGTTGACTCATGCCGATGAGCCTCTCACGGCACCGCGGCGAGCAACTCCCGGGTGTAGTCCTGCTCGGGTGCGGCGAACAGCTCACCGGCCGACCGGTTCTCGACCACCTCACCGTCGCGCATCACCAGCACGTCGTGGCTGAGCCGGCGGATCACCGCCAGGTCGTGGCCGATCAGCAGGTACGTCAGGCCGAGCTCACCCTGCAACCGCCCGAGCAGTTCCAGGATCCGGGCCTGCACCGACACGTCCAGCGCCGCGGTGGCCTCGTCGAGGATCAGCAGGTCGGGCTCGGCGGCCAGCGCACGGGCGATGCTCACCCGTTGCCGCTGCCCACCGGAGAGCTCGTGCGGGTAACGCTGCGCGAACTCCGGTGCCAGATCGACGAGTTCGAGCAGTTCGGACACCCGGTCCCGGCGCGCACCGGCGCCGTCCACCAGCCGGTGCACGGTCAGCGGCTCGGCGATCGACGTGCCCACCCGGGCCCGGGGATTCAGCGACGAGAACGGGTCCTGGAACACCAGCCCGATCCGGCGGCGCAGGGACCGTCCGGAAGAACCCTTGGCGTGCAAGACATCCGCCCCGTCCAGCGTGGCGCGGCCGGCGTGCGGCTGCACCAGGCCGGTCAGCGCCCCGGCGATCGTCGACTTGCCCGAACCGGATTCGCCCACCAGCCCCAGCGTCGTGCCCCGCCGGATCTCGAAGGACACCCCCTTGACCGCGTGCACCGTGCTGCGCCCCACCGGGGTGGACACCGAGAACCGCACATCGAGATCCTCGACCACGAGCAGCGGGGCGGCGTCGGGCACCGCGGGCGGGCCGGGTCCGTCGATCATCGGGCGCGCCGCCAGCAGCTCGCGGGTGTAGGCCTGCTGCGGCCGGTCGAACACCTCGCCGATCGGCGCCTGCTCGACGACGACGCCGTCGTGCAGGACCGTAACCTCTTGCGCCACTTGGCCGATCACGCCGAGGTCGTGACTGATCCAGACCACCGCGGTGCCGAAATCCCGCTGCAGCTGCCGGACCAGCTCGACGATCTGTGCCTGCGTCGTGACGTCCAGCGCGGTGGTCGGCTCGTCGGCGATCAGCAGCTCGGGCTCGCACGCCAGCGCGATCGCGATCATCGCCCGTTGCTTCTGCCCACCCGAGAGCTGGTGCGGGTAGGCGTGCAGCCGCATCCGCGGGTCGGGCAGCCCGACCGCCTCCACCAGTTCCAGCGCCCGGCGTTCCGTCTCCCGCCGCGTCATCCGCCGGTGTGTCTCGAGGGATTCGGTGATCTGACGCTCGAGTGTCAGCAGCGGGTTCAGCGAGGTGCCGGGGTCCTGGAAGACGAAGCCGATCCGCGCACCGTGCACGCTGCGCAGCACCCGCGGTGACGCGCCGACGAGCTGCACCCCGCCGCTGAGCGTGCTGCGGCCCGACACCCGCGCACCCGGCGCGTCCAACAGCCCGGTGGCCGCGAGCACCGTCATCGACTTGCCCGACCCGGATTCCCCGACGATGCCTACCGTCTGGTCCCGGTGCACCGCGAACGACACCCCGTCGACGATCGTGCGGGCCCCGATCCGCACCCGCAGCTCGTCGACGGCCAGCACCGGCTCGCTCACCGCTGCCCCCTGCGCGCCTCGATCATGGTGCGCTGCTTGGGATCCAGCACATCCCGCAGCCCGTCACCGAACAGGTTGAACGCCAGCACGATGAGGAAGATCGCCGCGCCGGGGAACACCGCCATCCACCACGCCATCGTCACGAACCCCTGCGAGTCGAAGATCATGCGGCCCAGCGACGGCTGCGGCGGCTGGATCCCCAGGCCGAGGAACGACAGCGCCGCCTCCGAGAGCACCGCGAACGCCAGCGACAGCGACGTCTGCACGACCAGCGGCCCGGCGATGTTCGGCAGGATGTGCCGGCGCAGGATGTATCCGTCACCGGTGCCCATCGCCCGCGACACCGCGACATACGGTTCGGTGCGCACCGCCAGCGTGCTGCCGCGCGCCACCCGCGCGAAGATCGGCGTGTACACGATGCCGATCGCCAGGATCGTCGTGGTCACCCCGGGTCCGAGGATCGCGACGACGGCCAGCGCCAGCAACAGCACCGGGAACGCGAACATCACGTCGACCACCCGCATCAGCACCGCATCCAGCCAGCCACCCCGAAAACCCGCCACCACACCGACACTCACACCGATGACCACCGCGAGCGCCACACTGACCACCGCGATCCGCATCGAGGCCTGGGTGGCCACCAGCACGCGGGACAGCACGTCGCGGCCCAGCTCGTCGGTGCCGAACCAGTGTGCCGCGCTGGGGGACTGCAACGCGTCGGGGACGTTGACGTCATTGATCCCGTACGGCGCGAGCCAGCCGGCGCCGAGTGCGACGACGGCCACCACCGCCAGCACCGCCGCGCTGACCACGGTGACGGGGTTGCCAGCCAACAGCCGCCACGACGACACCCGCGAATCCTTCGTCATGCCAACCGGATCCTCGGGTCCACGACGGCATAGAGCACGTCGACGAGCAGGTTGACGAGCAGGAACAGCGCCGCGATCAGCAGCACCGCCCCCTGGATCAGCGGATAATCCCTGGCCGCCACCGCGTTGTAGACCAGCCGGCCCAGGCCCGGCCACGCGAACACCACCTCGACCACGATCACCCCGCCCAGGATGGTGGCCAGCTGGATGCCGGTGATGGTCAGGATCGGCACCAGCGCGTTGCGCACGGTGTGGCGCATCGTCACCACCCGCGGCGGCAGGCCCTTCGACCGGGCGGTGCGCACGTACCCCATCGCCGCCACCTCCAGCACCGCCGAGCGGACATAGCG
>JBFWOX010000085.1:0-3793 GCA_050250295.1 Mycolicibacterium sp. | reverse complement strand
GCATCAGTTGGGCGAAGATGGTGCCGCCGGCGGCGTGCACGGCGTCGGTCACCGTCTGCCACGCGGCCACCTGCTCCGCCGAATGCAGTCCCGGGGTGTCCGGGTAGCCCTGGCCGACCACCGAGGGTTGGGTGCCCTCGGTGACGATCAGCCCGGCGCCGGCGCGCTGTGAGTAGTAAGTGGCGGTCAGGTCGGTGACCGTGGCGCCGGGCCCGTAGGCCCGGTTGCGCGTCATCGGCGACATCACGATGCGGTTGGCCAGGTGGATATCGCCCAGTTGCAGGGGTTCGAATGCGGTGGTCATGTTTGTGTCCTTCGTCTGAAAGTGGTTGGGGGAGTTAGTGCTCGGTGGGGATGAGCAGGGTCTTGCCGTGCAGGCGGCCGGCATCGGAGTTGTCGTGCACGGCCGCGGCCTGCGCCAGTGGACGGCGGTCGGCGATCTGGATGCGCAGTTGTCCGGCGTCGACTCGGCTGACCAGTTCGGCGAGTTGGGCGGCGTCGCTGCGCACGAAGACCCGCTGCGAGCGCACACCGCGGTCCGGGTTCGCCGGTCCGAAGGCCATGGTGCCGACGTGGACGCCGCCGTCGGCGACCACGCCGATGAGGGCGTCGGTCTGCTCGTCGGTGGTGCTGACCAGGTTGAGCACCACGTCGAACGGGGCACCCTCGACTTCGAGGGGTGACCGGGTGTAGTCGATGTAGTCCACGATGTGTTCGGCCCCCAGCGCGCGCAGCCGTTCGGCGTCAGCCGGTTTGGCGGTGGCGGTGACGACGGCTCCGGCTTGCTCGGCCAACTGGATGGCGAAACTGCCGACCGCGCCGGCGGCGCCGTTGATCAGGACCGACTGTCCAGCGATCAGCCCGGCGATCTCGAACAGCGCCTGCCAGGCCGTCAGCGCGGGCACCGGCAGGGCGGCGGCGTCGGTCAGCGGCACCGAAGTCGGTGCAGCCGCCAGGGATTCGGCCGGAACCAGGGTGAACTCGGCGGCAGCGCCGCCGGCGTCCAGCGGCAGGAACGCCACCACGGCGTCGCCGATGTTCCAGCCCGTCACGCTCTCGCCGAGTTCGGCGATGGTGCCCGAGACGTCGACGCCGGGGGTGTGCGGGAAGTCGATCTGGTACACCTGCGCCAGGTAACCGCCGCGGATCCCGGCGTCGACGGGGTTGAACGCGGTGGCGGCGACCTGCACCAGCACCTGCGTCGGGCCCGGCACCGGGCGCGGGGCGTCCTCGTACTGCAGGACCTCGCTACCGCCGTAGCGGTGGTATCGCACAGTCTTCATGATTTCCTCCTCGAATGGATGCTTCGATTTCGAAGCAGGTGCGTGGGGTGTAACTGCTTCGAAGTCGAATCAATTCCCCGCGCGGTGTGACGTGTGCCTCAGTGCTTCGATGTCGAAGCAGTACGCTGACGCGATGGCCAACGATCTGAAGCCCGAGCAGATGCGCACCTATCTCGCGCTCACCGAGGCCGTCAGCCTGCTGCAATACGCCGTGCGGCAGCAGCTCCAGGAGGACGGAGGCCTGAGCTACGTGCAGTTCGAGGTGCTGGCCCTACTCTCCGATGCCGACGGCCAGCTCACGATGACCGACCTCGCCGACAGCGTGGTCTACAGCCGCAGTGGTCTCACCCATCAGGCCGGGCTGCTGGAGAAGGCCGGCCTGATCACCCGCTCGGCGAGCCCCCACGATCAGCGCGCGATCGTCGTCGACATCACCGCGGCGGGGCGTGCCCGCCTGGCCAAGGTTCTGCCCGGGCACGTGGCGGTGGTGCACGAGCTGCTCTTCGACTCGCTGTCGGCCAAGGACGTGCGCATCCTCGGGGACATCATGACGCGCACCCGTGATCACATGCGGGCCCTGCCGCCGCGCTCCGCCAAGCCCCGGGCCCGGTCATCGGGTCGGGGACGCGACTGACGTCGTCGCTCCTGCGGTGGCGGGGGAGCTTGAAGTCGGCGGGGTACGCAGGCAGGCTTCCAGGGACTTGGCCCGGCTCTGCGGGCGGATGCCCGGCTTGCGGGCGGATGGGGGAGACGATGACTGGACCGGCACCGCAACCCGGGTGGTATCCGGATCCGGCGGGTTCGCATGCGCAGCGCTATTTCGATGGGGCGCAGTGGACGGACCAGGTGGCCCCGGCGTATCCGAACCCCGCCGGGGCGCCGCATGCGCGCGCGGCGCGACCGGGCGGAAGGTCGCGCGTGTTCCTGGTCCTGGCGATCGCCGGTCCCGTGGTCGCGATCATCGCGTTCATCGGCGCGCAGCTGGCGTTCGCGGCCGGGAACGACGGCGGCGCGGCGGTGCTGTTCCAGATCGTCGGCTTCGCCGCCTTCGTGGTGTGGATAGCCGGCGTCGTAGCATTCTTGGTCGGCGTCGTCGGCATGATCGTGCAGGCTGCACGGAAGCGCTGACCAGCGCCGCGCCCCCATAGCCCAATTGGCAGAGGCAGCGGACTTAAATGTCACCTCGCGACCGTTCTTGGGCCATCCCTTCGGCTGTCATCGGTGATCCCCAGTCGGGCTGATCGAGGCGCCAGCATGGGTCGGCACCGGACTGTCCGCGCTGCGGCTCACGGAGCAGTGGCCGCAATTGTTCGATGACGAGTCGGCGGACAAACTGACCTCGGAGAGCTGATCGGCCTCCTCGATCAAGGTCGGTTGGGTTGTGCCGACATGGCGGCGGATGTGTCAATGTGTCCAGCACCGCAGCCACATTGGCGGAGAACTTTGCCGTCTCGGTGCGATGCGGCCGTCATGCTCGCTGCGTTGAACCGTGGGCCTCGTCAGCGCTGCGCGCTCGTCAAGCACTCTCCGCCGCGTGGCCCAAGGCGGGTGGGTCGAGTCCTGTTATTTACCGCATCGAGGGTACTTAGTGCCGCGGTAGCCTGGGGTGGTTACGGGGGTGGCATGGGAAAAGACTTGGATGTGGATGCCAGCGGGTTGACGTCGGCTGCAGCTGACAGCGTCGCTGTCGCCGCTGATGTGCTCGCTGATGGCTTTGACGGTTCGGTGAGCGCTCACCCGAGCGGAGCGGGAATCGCTGCAGTTGAATCGGCAAGTGCGACTGCGCGCACACGTATCTCTGATCGCATCGCTGGTCAGGCCGGTGACGTCGCTGCGGCAGGCGATCGCTATGACGCTACGGACGGGGGCAGTGCCGACGCTATCGCGGTGACTGTGTGAGCCCTGCGCCCGCACCGATGGGTGTGCCTGGCAGGTCGGACGTCGAGGCCCGGGACAGCGCAGACCTCGATGCGGCCGCTACCCGCTGGCGGACGGCGGCAGGTGCACTGGAATCCGCATTCGAGCAGCACAGGCAGAACATCCTGACTCCTGGCGGCACCACGTGGGAAGGTGACGCCAAAGACGCGGCGCTGGACCGGGTAACTGCGGATACTTCGGTCGTACGTCGGCAGGGCGATGTGCATCGTGAGGCTGCCGACATCGCCGCGCGCGGCAGCGAGGACATCCAGGCCGCACGCAGTCGAGTGCTCGAAGCTATCGCCGAAGCCGAACAGGACGACTTCACCGTAGGTGAGGACCTCTCGGTGACCGACAACCGTGCCTACGACGAGGAGACTGCCGCCGCCCGCATGACCGCTGCGACCGAGCACGCTGAGTTCATCCGATGGCGCGCTGAGCAGCTTGTCGCCACCGATGCCCTTATCCTCGATCCACCGATGAATTGGCTGGTCAGTGGGTGTCGGAATGAGGAAAGTGCCCTTTGAGCTGGGAGGATTGGTGTTCTCTACGCATCAATCAGGCCAGTTCAGAAAGGCACTTCCGGTGCAAGT
>JBFWOX010000084.1:0-3828 GCA_050250295.1 Mycolicibacterium sp. | reverse complement strand
CACGACGGCGACGGGATCGTCAACTTCGACCACTTCGAATCGGACGCGTCGATGGATTCGGTGCTGTCGTGGACGCCGTCACCGCACGTCGCGACCACCGTCGTCGACGGCAAGCCGCTGGCCATCTGGACGCCCTCCGGTGAGGTCTCCGACCTGGCACCGCTGCAGGGGTTCGGCTTCCAGCTGGCGTCGTATCAGTCGGCGCCGCTGGCCCGGCCCGGTACCGACCTGCCCGCGTCGGTGCCGGGCACCGACGTCGTCACGTTGCCGGCCAACCCGTACGGCTACGTCGTCGTGCAGACCCCGGGCGGGGACACCGAGTGCCTCGTAGAGGCCACGTTCGTCGGCTGCCAGACCGATGGCGAGCAGTGGCAGCAGCACGCCGACGGCTCCGGGCCCTACCACGGGGTGCGGATCAACACCGACGGCACGGGCTCGTGGGTGGACGGCAACCTCGGTGCTGCCCCGCCGACGACGCTGGGCCAGCAGACCTACCGAGCGATGGGCTGGACCATCGAGTCGGCCCCGTCGGGGCTGCGTTTCACCAATGACGCGACCGGCCACGGCGCGCTGGTGAGTATCGAACGGGTCCAACCGTTCTGAGCCGCGGTCAGTCGTGAGCGGACGTGGGCCGGCGGCGCAGCCCGCCCCAGAGGCCGACCGCGATGCCCACCACCGCACCACCGAGTCCGATGACCTGTTGCGGCCGGGTGAGGCCGTCGTGCACGCGGGTCCCGCCGAGCAGATCGGCGGCGTCGGCGCCGCCGGAGGCCAGGAACCAGCCGCGGGTGTCCTTGCCGCGCAGCGCTGCCGCGGTCAGCAGCCCGCCGATCAGGGCGTCGCGGTAGCCCATCGAGTGCAACAGCAGGGTGGCCGACGGGGTCGGCGGGCGGTCGTCACCCCAGAGCCGGTTGGCCTGCAGAGGTGCGACGAGGAACGAGATCCCGGAAGCCAGGCGGATGCTGCCCGCGGCCAGCGCGGCACGGTCGATCGGCATGGCTGGCAGCCTAGGTCGGCGGTCCGCGCCGCGGGGCCGATTGCCGGCAACCACGTACCCGGCTAGCGACGCCGGCTGACCGCCCCGACCAGGTGGGGCTCGTCGGCGTGCTTGCGCTGCACGTACACCCCGGCGGCGACGATCACCACCGCCGACAGCGCCGACAGCGCGATCGCCTGCTGCTGGTCGGCGTCGAAGGCCATCAGCACCAGCACGCCGACGATCACGGCCATCACCAGCACGGTCAGGTGCGGGAACAGCCACATCCGCACCGGCGGCCGCTCGTCCTCGGCGCGCATCGCCCGGCCCAGCACGAACTGGCTGGCGGCGATCACCAGGTAGACGAACAGTGCCACCGCCCCGCTGGTGGCCAGCAGGTAGCCGAAGATCTTCTCGGGCAACAGGTAATTGCCGATCACGGCCAGGAAGCCGACCACCATCGACGCCAGCACCGCCACCCAGGGCACACCATTGCCGGTCAGTTTCTGCACCGCCGACGGCGCGTCGCGGCGCTCACCGAGGGAGAACAGCATCCGCGAGGCCGTGTAGAGCGCGGAGTTCAGGCACGAGGCCACGGCGGTGAGGATCACCAGGTCCATGATCAGCTTCGAACCGGGGATGCCGATGGCCTCCAGCGTGGATTGGTATGAGCCGTCGGCGAGTTGGTCGTACGGCATCAGCGCGACGATCACCAGGATCGACCCGATGTAGAACAGCGAGATGCGCCAGATCACCGAGTTGACCGCACGGGAGATGCCTTTGCGCGGATCTGGGGATTCCGCCGCGGCGATGGTGACGATCTCGGTGCCCATGAAGGAGAACATCGTGATCAGCATCCCGGCGATCACCGCGCCGAACCCGTTGGGCAGGAAGCCGTCCGGCTGCCAGAGCGCATGGATGCCGCTGACCTGGGAGTCGGGGATGAGCCCGAGGATGGCCGCGACACCGATCCCGATGAACGCGACGATCGCGACGACCTTGATCAGGGCGAACCAGAACTCGAACTCGCCGTAGTTGCCGACGCTGGCCAGGTTGGTCAGGGTGAGCAGCAAGGTCACCGCCAGTGCCCAGATCCATTGCGCCCCGCCGATCAGATCGTCCAGGATCGCCGCGGCGGCGGTGGCCTCCACCGGGATGACGAGTACCCAGAACCACCAGTACAGCCAGCCGATCGAGAACCCGGCCCAGCGGCCCAGGGCCCGGTCGGCGCACACCGAGAACGAGCCGGTGTCGGGGTTGGCGGTGGCCATCTCACCCAGCATCCGCATCACCAGCACCACCAGGGTGCCGGCGAGCAGGTAGGACAGGATGACCGCCGGACCGGCCTCCTCGATGGCGTTCGCCGAGCCGACGAACAACCCGGCGCCGATGATGCCGGCGATCGAGATCATGGTGATGTGCCGGGATTTCAGGCTGGTGCCCAGCCGGCTTCCCTCGCCCTGCATGGCAGCGACCTTTCGTCCGAGCTACGGAGCGACACGAGACTCCGCGTATGCCCGGTGCGTCGGCGCGTGAAACTCAGTGCGCGAGCCAGCGCTGCAGGGCGGCTCGGGTCTGGGCGATGGCGCGGACGTCGTCGGGGAAGGCCGCCTCACGGTCGGTGAGGATGGCTCGTAAGTCGGCGGCGGCGCCGGGGTGGTCGCCGAGCAGACCGCGCAGGTCTGCCAGCAGCTCTCGGGCGGTCAGGGTTTCGTGGTGTCTCGGGCCGTGCACGTCGGTGTAGATGGTGACGAGCTGGCGGGCTTCGTCGAGGATGTCGCCGCGTTCGCCGAGCTGGATGCGGAACTTCAGGTAGCCGGTCCAGCTGGCCAAGGTGTTGCGGTGGTACAGGCCGAACATGTCGAGCCGTTCGTCGAGCACGGCGCCCAGCGCATCCACCGCGCCTTTGAGGTCGCCGGCCTGCCCGCGCCAGTACGCCAGGTTGCTGCGGTAGCCGGACACATCGCGGTGGTGTGGGCCGAGCGCCCGCTCGGCGTCGTCGAGGACGGCCTGCAGGGTGGGCAGGGCGGCCGCGGGGTCCCCGGCCGAGGCGAGCCAATAGCCGTGGTTGTGCCGGATGTCGAGCATCAACCGGTCCTCGGCGCGCAGCACCGCAGTCGCGTCGGCCAGCACCGGCTCCAGGAAGATGACGGCCTGGTCGGGGTGTCCGCCCTTGCCCATCCAGTAGCCCGCCTGGTTGCGGGCGCTCAACGTGGCCCGGTCTGTGGGGCCGTACACCCGCGCCATATCGACGGCCACGTCCTGCAGCTGGGCGGCTGCCGCGGCGGGGTCACCCGCCTGCCCGCGCTGGTAGGCCAGGGTGGCCCGGGCGTTCAGCGCCACCGGGTCGTCGTGACCGAGCAGCGCCTCGGCGTCGGCGACGACGCCCTGCAGCGTTTCGGCGGCCTCCCGGCCGCTGCCGGCGTCGCCCTGCCAGCCCGCCAGCTCCCGGCGCCATCGGAACGTGCAGCGGTGTTCGCGGCCGAGCCGGCGCTCGGATTCGGCGCACATCTCGCGGGCGTGCCGGATCGCGTGGTCGAGCAGCGCCCCGTCTCCCAGGCTCAGGTTCGCGCGGTCCAACACCGGGTGGTTGCCGTCGGCGGTCCACAGCGCATCGGGGTGGTGGCTGTAGAGCGCAAAGGCGTTGGTGCGCAACAGGTCCCCCTGCGCCGGGTCCTGCTCCACATCCGGCCACACCTCGACCAGGGCGTCGGCAGCGGTCCGCGCGGCGGCCGGACCGTCGGCGCGCAGGCTCTCCCGCACGGCGCGCTGCACCAGTGCGTGGACCCGGGCCAGCGAGGTGGCCCGCTCGTTGACGAGCAGGTTGAACCGGTGCAACACCGCCAGCGCGT
>JBFWOX010000083.1:0-4796 GCA_050250295.1 Mycolicibacterium sp. | reverse complement strand
CGTCGGCCAGTGGGACCGTCACGGCGCTGTACCGGCGCATCGCGGTCACCGGGCCGTGCAGCGAGGACTGCCGGCCGCCCCGGATCAGGCCGTCGACGATCTCCACGGTGCCCTCGACGGTGACCGCAGCCGTGGCCGTCACCGCCGACGCCGTGGTCCACATCGCCCGCGCCCACGTCAGCGGGTTCAGCGTGGGGCCGGACGGCTCGCGCCGGGGCCCGTCGCCGTTGCGGGTGGCCCGGACGGCGTCGACGTAGGTCTCGCCCCCGCCGCTGTCGCTGAGCCCGGTGAGCATCCGCATCGTGGCGATGCCGTCGGCGATGCAGTGGTGCACCTTCATCAACATCGCCCAGCGGTTCCCGGCCAGGCCCTCGATCACCCAGCACTGCCACAGCGGCCGGTCGCGGTCCAGCCTCGGCTCCATCGCCTCGGCGGCGAACCGGAACAGGGTCTCGTCGTCGCCGGGGTGGGGCAGCGCCGCGCGGTGGATGTGATGGGCCAGGTCGAGGTGGGGATCCTCGACCCATTCGGGTGCCGACAGGTCGAACGGCTGTCGGCGCACCACCTGCCGGAGCCGCGGGACCTGCAGTATCCGGTCGCTGAAGGCCGCGACGATATCGTCGAAGGCCGGCGCGGGGCCCTCGAGCACCGATATCGCCCCGACCGCCAGGCTGGCGTGCCGGTCGGCGTCTTCCGCCTCGAGGAATCCCGCATCGAAGGCGGTCAAACGGTCCACACCGTGACTATCGGCCGCAGCCGGGCCCGGCGGGCAGGGCCGGAGGTCCCCGATCGCGGGGACCTGCGGCCTCGGCCGGCTCAGGAGGGTCGCTGACCAGGTGAAAGCGCAGATTTTGGGCCGGGCCGCTGTGCGAGTACCATGGATCAACGGTGCGGCTACGCGCCGACTTCTTGCGTGCCCTGTCAGGAACTTCGGGAATTCCCCAGATCCGGCTCACGTTTTCAAGTCGGACCACGGCTGCGCCGAGGCCAACCAGCCGATACGAAACGAAAGCTAAGGATCGTCACACAGTATGGCCAAGAAAGACGGTGCCATCGAGGTCGAGGGTCGCGTGGTCGAGCCCCTGCCCAATGCGATGTTTCGCATTGAGCTGGAGAACGGACACAAGGTTCTCGCCCATATCAGCGGCAAGATGCGGCAGCACTACATCCGCATCCTCCCCGAGGACCGCGTCGTGGTGGAGCTCTCGCCCTACGACCTGTCCCGTGGCCGCATCGTGTACCGCTACAAGTAAAACCCGACCAGTTACACAGAAGGATCGAACGAGCCGTGAAGGTGAACCCGAGCGTCAAGCCCATCTGCGACAAGTGCAGGGTGATCCGCCGGCATGGGCGGGTCATGGTGATCTGCTCCGATCCGCGCCACAAGCAGCGGCAGGGCTGAGCGCTCGCGCGAAGCCCAGACAGCAGGGCTGAGCGCTCGCGCGAAGCCCAGACAGCAGGGCCTGAGCGCAGCCGCACACAACTGAATGACGAAATCCCAGTACCACTGAGGGCGTAGGGCCCTCATCTGCGTCCGGCACGGAGGCCGGACCCCGATCACCGTTCGGGACGGACTGGGACCAGACCTCCGCATAGAAGAAGGAACACTGCCTGATGGCACGTCTCATGGGCGTCGATCTTCCGCGCGACAAGCGCATGGAGATCGCGCTGACCTACATCTACGGCATCGGCCGTACCCGCTCCCAGGAGATCCTGGACGCCACCGGCATCAGCCGGGACCAGCGCAGCAAGGACCTGACCGACGACCAGGTCACCCAGCTGCGCGACTACATCGAAGCCAACCTCAAGGTGGAGGGTGACCTGCGCCGCGAGGTGCAGGCCGACATCCGCCGCAAGATCGAGATCGGCTGCTACCAGGGCCTGCGGCACCGCCGCGGCCTGCCGGTGCGCGGCCAGCGGACCAAGACCAATGCGCGTACCCGCAAGGGCCCGAAGCGCACCATCGCCGGCAAGAAGAAGGCCAGGTAACCCCGGATGGCACAGGCAAAGAAGGGCGCTCCGAAGAAGGGGCAGAAGACCCGTCGCAGGGAAAAGAAGAACGTCCCGCACGGCGCCGCCCACATCAAGAGCACGTTCAACAACACGATCGTCTCGATCACCGACCCCCAGGGCAACGTCATCGCCTGGGCGTCCTCGGGACACGTCGGGTTCAAGGGCTCGCGCAAGTCGACGCCGTTCGCCGCCCAGCTGGCCGCCGAGAACGCCGCCCGCAAGGCGCAGGAGCACGGCGTCAAGAAGGTCGACGTCTTCGTCAAGGGCCCTGGTTCGGGTCGGGAGACCGCCATCCGCTCGCTGCAGGCCGCCGGCCTCGAGGTGGGGGCGATCGCCGACGTCACGCCGCAGCCGCACAACGGCTGCCGTCCGCCCAAGCGGCGCCGGGTCTAGGAAGAGGGAGTTAGAGAGTCATGGCTCGTTACACCGGACCCGTCACCCGCAAGTCGCGCCGTCTGGGCGTCGACCTCGTCGGTGGTGACCAGTCGTTCGAGAAGCGCCCCTACCCGCCCGGCCAGCACGGCCGCGCGCGGATCAAGGAGAGCGAGTACCGCACCCAGCTGCAGGAGAAGCAGAAGGCCCGCTTCACCTACGGCGTCATGGAGAAGCAGTTCCGCCGCTACTACGAGGAAGCGGTACGTCAGCCCGGCAAGACCGGTGACAACCTGCTGCGCATCCTGGAGAGCCGGCTGGACAACGTCGTGTACCGCGCCGGCCTGGCCCGCACCCGCCGGATGGCGCGTCAGCTGGTCAGCCACGGGCACTTCACCGTCAACGGCGTCAAGGTCGACGTCCCGAGCTACCGGGTGTCGCAGTACGACATCATCGACATCAGGGACAAGTCGATCAACACGCTGCCCTTCGAGGTGGCCCGGCAGACCGCCGGTGAGCGCCCGATCCCGTCGTGGTTGCAGGTCGTCGGCGAGCGCCAGCGCATTCTCGTGCACCAGCTGCCCGAGCGTGCGCAGATCGACGTGCCGCTGACAGAGCAGCTCATCGTCGAGCTCTACTCGAAGTAGTAACCCTGTCCCGGCAAACCAGCCGGGCGGGATCACCTAACGGCATCAAATAGCGGTTGCCGAGAAGGAGAAACAGAAAAATGCTGATCTCTCAGCGCCCCACTCTCAGCGAAGAGGTCATCGCCGAGAACCGGTCCCAGTTCGTCATCGAACCGCTGGAACCCGGTTTCGGCTACACCCTCGGGAACTCGCTGCGTCGCACGCTGCTGTCGTCGATCCCAGGCGCGGCCGTCACCAGCATCCGCATCGACGGTGTGCTGCACGAGTTCACCACCGTGCCCGGGGTGAAGGAAGACGTCACCGACATCATCCTGAACCTCAAGGGGCTGGTCGTGTCCTCGGAGGAGGACGAGCCGGTCACCATGTACCTGCGCAAGCAGGGCCCGGGCGAGGTCACCGCGGGGGACATCGTGCCGCCCGCCGGTGTCACGGTGCACAACCCCGACATGCACATCGCGACGCTGAACGACAAGGGCAAGCTCGAGGTGGAGCTGGTGGTCGAGCGCGGCCGCGGTTACGTGCCGGCCGTGCAGAACAAGGCCTCCGGGGCCGAGATCGGCCGCATCCCGGTCGATTCCATCTACTCCCCGGTGCTCAAGGTCACCTACAAGGTGGAGGCCACCCGCGTCGAGCAGCGCACCGACTTCGACAAGCTGATCCTCGACGTCGAGACCAAGAGCTCGATCACCGCGCGTGACGCGCTCGCCTCGGCGGGCAAGACGCTGGTCGAATTGTTCGGTCTGGCACGGGAACTCAACGTCGAGGCCGAAGGCATCGAGATCGGGCCGTCACCGGCCGAGGCCGACCACATCGCCAGCTTCGCGCTGCCGATCGACGACCTGGACCTGACGGTGCGCTCGTACAACTGCCTCAAGCGCGAGGGTGTGCACACCGTCGGCGAGCTGGTCGCGCGCACGGAGTCCGATCTGCTGGACATCCGCAACTTCGGCCAGAAGTCGATCGACGAGGTGAAGATCAAGCTGCACCAGCTGGGTCTGTCTCTCAAGGACAGCCCGGCCAGCTTCGATCCGTCCGAGGTCGCCGGCTACGACGTCGCCACCGGCACCTGGAACAGCGATGCCGGCTACGACCTGGACGACAACCAGGACTACGCCGAGACCGAGCAGCTCTAACCCCCACATCTCGCAAGAGATCCGTCCCGGCCCTACCTGATACGGGGGTCGGCCCCACATAGGAGATAGTCGCAATGCCCAAGCCCACCAAGGGCCCTCGCCTCGGCGGGTCGTCCTCGCACCAGAAGGCGCTCCTGGCCAACCTGGCCACGTCGCTCTTCGAGCACGGCCGGATCAAGACGACAGAGCCCAAGGCGAGGGCGTTGCGGCCCTATGCGGAGAAGCTCATCACGCACGCCAAGAAGGGCACGCTGCACAACCGGCGTGAGGTGATGAAGAAGATCCGCGACAAGGACGTGGTGCACACCCTGTTCGCCGAGATCGGCCCGTTCTACGCCGACCGCAACGGCGGCTACACCCGGATCATCAAGGTCGAGAACCGCAAGGGCGACAACGCCCCGATGGCGGTCATCGAGCTGGTCCGGGAGAAGACCGTGACCGACGAGGCCAACCGGGCGCGCCGCGCGGCGGCGTCGCAGGCCAAGGCCGCGGCCGCTCCGGCGGCCGACGAGGCCTCGGCCGAGGAGCAGACCAGCACCGACGAGGCCTCGGCCGAGGAGCAGACCAGCACCGACGAGGCCTCGGCCGAGGAGCAGACCAGCACCGACGAGGCCTCGGCCGAGGAGCAGAC
>JBFWOX010000082.1:0-9028 GCA_050250295.1 Mycolicibacterium sp. | reverse complement strand
AGGGATTCACCGGTGAGCGCGGATTCGTCCAGGCACAGTTCGTCCGCCCGCACCAGCCGCATGTCCGCGGGCACCTTGTCGCCCGCTTCGAGCAGCACCAGATCGCCGGGGACGAGTTGGTCCGACGGTATGGTGTGCTCGCGGGCGTCCCGGACCACCCGCGCCTGGGTGCCGATCATCGCCCGCAGGCTGTCCAGCGCCGCCTCGGCCCTGGACTCCTGCACGAAGCCCACCAGGGCGTTGATCAGGACGACACCGAAAATCACTGCGCTGTCGACATACTCGCCCAAGACGGCGGTCACCGCGCCCGCGGCCAGCAGGACATAGATCAGCGGATGGTGGAACTGCGCGGCGATGCGGCGCAGCAGCCCGTGGCCGGCCGGTGCGGGCAGCGCATTGGCACCGAACTCCGCCAGCCGCGCCTGCGCCACCTCACTGGAAAGTCCACGGTGCGGATCCGTTTGCAGGACGATGAGGATCTCGTGGATGGGCAGGCCGTGGTGCGGGTCGGCGTCCGTGACAGCGGCCATCGCGTCTCCTCCCCGTGGCTCGACAGCCGCCCGATGTGCAGGCGGCATCGTCACGGTAGGACACGCCGGGCGCCGTCTCTAGAGCCCTTCGACCCATGGCCGGTGGCCGGGACGGGGACCTGCGGTCCTTCCCGGCCACCGAGGTCAGCACGTCGGGGTGCTGGGCACTCCGTTGAACCGGTCGGTCAGCCACTGCATGGAGCGTTCACCGTCGACGAAGTACGGCAGCAGCGTGTTGACGGCCGCCTTGTTCAGGAACGGGGGTTGTTCGTTGGTCCACAACTGGACGTCGGCGCCGAGTGCGCACCAGTCGCGGGCCAGGTTCTCCGAAGCCTCGTAGGGGTTGAACGAATCAAAGCGGTTCGCCGAGATATAGGTCGGGCTGGCGGGTTTCATCGTGCCGAGGCGCTGGGCGGCCAGCAGCGACTTGACCGGTTCGTTGCTGAACAGCACGGCCGGGTCGACGTTGAACCAGCCGGTGTTGTCCGGGAAGTACAGATGCCGGAACGCGAAGTCGGCCACCGTCTGCACCAGGCAGATGTACTGCGACCACTGCACCATGTGCAGGCCCCGGGGTGCCAGCGTGCCGATCAGCAGGTCCTTGGTCTCCGGGTAGGACGCCACGATGCCGTTGAGGATGTAGCCCAGTGTGCCGACCAGCAGGCTGCCGTCGATGTAGGCGGGCAGCAGGGACAGATCAGCGGTCGGCGTGCCCAGCCAGGAGCCGACCACGTCGAGTTCGGGTGCGTACGACGAGGCCAGCTCGGCCGCCGAACCCGAGGCCTGGCCGCCGGAGAGCCAGCCCCAGAACGCGACCGGGCCGTCGGGTTCCAGTGAGGTGTCGGGCAGCTGCATGGCCGCGCGCGCCGCGTCGAGCAGCGCGGTGCCGGCGGCCAGCCGGTTGCCGAACTGCGGCATCGCCATGGTGTGGGTCCCCATGCCGACCCCGTCGGCCACGACGATCGCGAAACCACGGGCCACCATGGTGGCCAGGAAGGTCTGCTCGTAGTTGAACGTCAGATCGAACCCCTGGGAGAAGTGGATGCCCTGGTCCATCAGGCGCGACGGTGCGCACTGCTCGCCCAGCCCGTAAGGCCCTGGCGCGTAGGCGATCAACGGGCGGGGACCGTCACCCGGCCAGGGGTTGTGCGGCTCCAGGTACATGCCGGTGACGGCCACCGGGTTCCCCTTGGCGTCGGTGGTGCGGTACATGATCCGGGTGCCGGTGGCGACCCAGCCGCCGAGCTGGCCCGACGGTTCGTACACCAGCCGCGCCGGTTCGGTGCGGATCAGGTCGCCGGGCTTGCCCTCCGGCAGCGGATCCGGCGGCGTGTAGAACGTCAGGTACTTGGTCTCGTCGGCCGAGGCGAGCGGGGCCGGCCCGACGACCGCCGGTATCAGCGCCACCAGCGCCGTCACCAGCGCGCCGCACAGGGCACGCCACAGGGGACCGCGCCCGGCGGAGGTCGGGGCGGTGGGGGAGTTCCGGTTGCTCACGCTCGATCTCCTCGGACACGGCTGGCTGGGTGCTGCCTTTCACCGCCGGGGACGTGACCGGCCCCGGCGCAGCACACACTGGCGGGGGCAGGTTGGTGAACGGTAGGCGATCCGCACCGGGCTCGCGGTATTCGATACAGCGCACCCGGTAAGGGTTTATGCTTGCGTGCATAGTGATGGCGGCCAGCGTGGGCGGTCGCGGCTTGGAGAACGACGTCCGATGAGCAACAGTCAGGGCCTGCTGGCCAGGCGCAGTGCGCTGGCCGAGCGTTGGGAGCGGTTCGCGGGCGGGCAGAACGTCGGCGACGTCCGCACCGAAGTGCTGTCGTCGTGGCGCCGGATGCGGGCCCACGGCGGTGCCCAGGTCAGCGCCGCCCCGTGCGGGGTGGGCGGCGCCGTCGACTCCGGGGTGTTGGTGAAGTCGATCGAGGCGCTCAGCGACGTCACCCGCTCCACGCTGCGCGAGGCCGGGATCGTGGCCGCCCTGGCCGGGGTCGACGGCCAGATCGTCTGGACCACAGGTGATCCGGCCTTGCTGCGGCGGGCCGAGTCGATCAACTATGCGCCCGGGGCGCTGTGGGACGAAGCCAGCATGGGCATCACCGCGATGTCGTTGTCGCTGTGCACGAATGCGCCGTCGACGGTCTGGTCGGCCGAGCACTGGTCGGCGATCCTGCACGACTGGTCGTGCCACGCGGCGCCCGTGCGCGATCCGCACACCGGCCGCCAGTTCGGCGTGCTGAACTTCTCCACCCCGTGGGACAACGGGCATCCCGCCACCACGGTGGCCGTCGCCGCGCTGGCGGACCGGCTGGCCGATGCGGTGGTGGCCGCCACGGGGACGGTGCCCGCTGCCGGCGGTGACATCGAGCTGACCGTGCTGGGGGAGCGCGCCCTGACGGTGTGCGGTCAGGCGGTGCGGTTGACCAAGCGCCAGACCGAGATCGCGTTGCTGCTCGCGCTGCGCCCCGACGGCGTGAGCCTGGCCGAGCTGCACGCCGACCTCTACGGCGACGACCCCGTCGAGCCGGCGACGCTCAAGGCGGAGGTGTCCCACCTGCGTCGGCTGCTCACCGGGCGGGTGTCCCGTGCGCCGTACCGACTGACCGGATCGGTGTCGGTGGATGTCTGCCGGGTCCTCGAGGACCTGCGGGCCGGGCGGCTGGCCGAAGCGGTGCGCCGCTACCGGGGCCCGTTGCTGCCGTGGTCGGAATCACCGCGCATCGTCCGGCTGGCCCGGACCGTCGAGGTCGCGATCCGCGATGCGGTGCTCGCCAGCCGCGACGTGGATGCGGCCTGGGCGCTGTCGGCCCACTTCGAGGATGACCTGCAGTTGGCCGACCACCTCCTCGACATCCTGCCGGCCGAGGACTGCCGCAGGCACCTGGTGCACGGTCAGATCCTGCAACTGCGCTGAGCGGCCCCGGCGCCGGTCGGGCTACCATCGTCTATGTAAGCGTGCCTGCACACCAGGGGAGAGACGATGGCCGACGGCGCGACGGTCCGCAAGCGGATGATCGACGCGGGGGAATCGCTGCTGGCGCAACGTGGTTACGGCATCACGATGCTCGACGTCATGCACAAGGCGGGTACGCCGAGGGGCTCGATCTACTACCACTTCCCCGGCGGTAAAGAGGAGCTGGCCATCGAGGTCGCCCACAAGGTCGGCGACGACGTCGAGCGTCTGGTCGCCGATCTGGGCGCCAAGAAGCGCAATCCGACCGCGTTCCTGCAGGGGCTCGTCGATTTCCAGACGGCCAAGCTCGTCGACAGCGATTTCGGTGAGGGCTGCCCGATGCTGGGGGTGACGGTGTCGGTGGACATCGACTCCCCCGAGTTGGACGCGGCGGTCGCGGCGACGTTCGAGCGGTGGGCCACGGCGGTGGCGATCGAACTACGGTCGATGGGGTTGAGCGCCACGCGCAGCACCAATGTGGCCACCACGGTGGTGGCCGCCATCGAGGGCGCGATGGTGATCTGCCGCGCCACCCGCAGCGCCCAGCCGTTGAAGCGGGTGCGCGCGACGGTGCCGAGCCTGGTGGCCTGAACTCCGATCCCGCGCTCGCTCTATGTGTGCCTGTAGGCATAGCGCTACCATGGTGCGGTGGGCGGTGCGACGAATGACACGAAGGCGCGGATGGTCCTCGGCGCGAAGACGCTGATGCGCAGGCACGGTTTCGAGGCGACGTCGTTCAAGGACGTCTGGGAGTTCACCTCGACGCCGCGCGGTTCGGTGTACTTCCATTTCCCGGACGGCAAACAACAACTCGCCCTGGACGTCATCGCCAGCGCCGTGGAGACCCTGCTGGAGTGGACCGGCAACGCGGAGGCCAAGTCGTCGGGCGTCAACGACTTCGTGGTGGCGCTGACCAAGGAGATGGCAGATTTCCTGGAGGACAGCGGTTTCGACGAAGGCTGTCCCATCGCCGCCATCGCCATCGAGACCTCGCCCAGGTCCGAGGTGCTGCGCACGGCCACCAGCGAGGCCTTCCAGACCTGGGCGCAGCGCATCGCCGACATCCTGGTCGCGCGCGGCGTCGACGCCCGCACCGCACCGTCGCGGGCCACGGCCATCACCGCGGCGTTGCAGGGGGCCGTCGTGATCAGCAAGGCCGACCGCTCGCGCTACGCCCTCGACATGGTGTGCGACCTGATCGTGCGGGGGCTGCCGGTCTGAGCAAGGCTCGACCCCGGTGAGCGCCGCAGGGAATCGGCGGATCACCGGGGTCGAGATGCTCGCAACCTGGGCGCAGTACTTACTGGGCCCCGATCAACCACTGGGCACTGATCAACTACTGGGCCCCGATCAACTACTGGGCCCCGACCAGTCGGCCGTCGGTCACCCCCGGCGCGAGCAGGAACTGGCCTGCGGGCAGCTTCTCGTCCAGCGTGTAGGGCGTCGCGGCGTTCTCCTGGACCCAGCGCTTCTCGGCGATCGACTCGAACGGCGGCGGGATCTGGCCCTGCAGCGACCACAGGTCGAACGGCGTCTCGTCGACCGAGATCTCCCAGTCATAGCCGCGGTCGGCGACCCACGGTGCCAACACCTTGTCGAGGGTGGCGATCCACCATTCCCGGATCACCGGGCCCGGCAGTGTGCGGGCGATCTGATCCACCTTGAAGCGCACGAACCGGTCGTGCTTGACGCCGCCGACGTACAGGCTGCCCGCCGGGATCTCCTCGAATACCGTGACCACGTAGAACTTCGGGATGGGGACCTGAGCGTAGACGCCGGTGATCGCCTCCGACATCGCCTGCTTGTCCTCGTCGGAATACGCGCCCGCCGGCGTGTAAATCTTCCAAAGTGGCATGATCCTTCTCCTTTTATCCGGTGGATGCCCCAGGTGGGGCTTCGGTGGTTCCGCAGCCGGCGCGAGGCGCCGTCGGTGCGTCGTGTCCCGGTGACCTGTCGAGTTGCCTCTTCACTATGTATGTCGTCACACATATAGTCAAGATGTTGCTTGGGTCACTTTTCGGGGTGTCTGCGGGGGTGGCCGACCGCCCGCACATCTGACATGTCGGCGCACGGTATGCGCCGAAGGTTGGTGATGCGTAGGTGGCCGGCCGGCACGTCGACACCCCGAGGAAACCTTGACGCGAAAGTATGCAGACATACATACTACTGAGGACTGTGCAGCCCGCCACATGCCGCACATCTGCGTCATTTTTCTGAAAGTCGTTACAACGAACGCATTTTGCACCAACCATCGCGGAGGGAACGAGCCTTGTCCGAATCAGCGTCAATTCCGGCGTCGACCACGACCGACCATCCGCCACGTCCGGTGGAGCCGGTCGGCAGACAGATGGACGGGGCGGTCGCCGTACTGACCCTGCAGGCCGCGCCCTACAACCTGCTCGACCACGCGATGTGCGAGGAGATCGTGGCGGCGCTCGACTGGGCGCGCGAACAGGGTGCGCGGGCGGTGGTGCTGCGCAGCGCGCTGCGGCACTTCTCCGCCGGCGCGGATCTCGACGGCATGCTCGAGGCGGTCGAGCGCACCGGCGGCGCGATCGACTGGCAGCTGACCGAGGTGCTGGAGGCGTTCAATTCGTTCCCCGCGCCGATCGTCGCCAGCGTGCACGGAGTCTGCGTGGGTGGCGGCTTCGAACTCGTTCTGGCATCGGATATCTCGGTGGTGGCCGCATCGGCCAAGCTCGGCTCGGTCGAGGTGACGGTGGGCCTGCACCCGTTGATGGGCGGGATCCAGCGGCTCGTGCAACGCGCCGGCGAGGCGCGCGGCAAGGAGATGGCGATGCTCGGCCGGCGCTACGACGCGGCGACGCTGGAACGCTGGGGCGTCATCAACAAGGTGGTCGCCGACGAGCACCTGGCCGCGGCCACGATGACCCTGGCCCAGGAACTCGCACACGGGCCCACGCTGTGCCACGCCGCGACCAAGAAGCTGGCGGCCATCACCGTCAGCGACGGAGTGGCCGCCGCCGACGCCGCGATGGCCGACGTGCAGGCCGCGATCTTCCAGTCGGCGGACTTCCGCACCGGGGTGACGTCGTATCGCGAAAAGGGCCTGGGACAAGCCCGGTTCGAGGGGCGCTGAGCATGTCGTTACCGCTGTCCGGCCTGCGGGTCGTCGACTTCTCCCGGGTGCTCGCCGGCCCGCACTGCGCCAAGACCCTGCTCGACCTGGGCGCCGACGTCATCAAGCTGGAACCCCCGGGCGGTGACCTGGCCCGGCGCGCGTTCCCGAGCAACGGTGAGATCTCCGGCTACTACGCACAGCAGAACGCCGGCAAGAAGAACTTCAGCATCGACCTCAACGTCGAGGGCACCCGGGATGTCGTGCTGCGGCTGTGTGATACCGCCGACGTCATCGTGGAGAACTTCCGCCCCGGTACGCTGGCCTCTTTCGGGCTGGGGTATTCCGATATCGCCCAACGCAATCCAAAGGTGGTCTACGCATCGATCAGTGGCTACGGCCAGCATGGCCGGTGGAGTTCGCGGATGGCGTACGCGCCTACCGTGCAGGCCGAGACCGGCATCACCGCCACCACCGCCCGCCAGTTCGGCCGCAACGAGACGGGCTTGCGCAGCGACTCGTTGTCGCACGCCGACGTCTACTCCGGGCTGCATGCGGCGATCGCCATCCTGGCGGCGCTGCAGGAGCGGGCCACCACCGGCCGCGGTCAGTACATCGACGTCGCGATGGCCGCGGTGATGATGTCGATCAACGAACGCTTCCACGTCGACCTGTCCGAGAACGATCTGGGCGCCGAGGTACCGATCCTGGGTGCCACCGATGGGCCGTTCTTCCACGGCCCGGGCGGTGAACTGTTCGCCAGTCCCATGAGCCTGGTCGGCAGCATGTCGTTCCCGTTCTACCTGACCGCGATGCGCAGGCCGGACCTGGCCGAGGACCCGCGCTTCCTGACCCCCGAGCTGAGGCTCAAGCACCTGGACGAACTCCATCAGATCGTGCAGGAGTGGATCTGGACGTTCCCCGACATGGAAGCACTCGACGCGCAGATGGACGAGGCCAAGATCGCCACCGGCCGGGTCCGCGAGCTCAAGGAGATCGCCGAGACGGATTGGGCGCACCAGTGGCGTGCGGTGCGGACGGTCTCCGACCGCGACGACGGCACCATCCGGATCCCCGGTCGGCCATGGCATTTCAGTGATGCCGACGACACCGAGGACGAGCAGTTCGTGGCCAGGCAGGGCGAACACAACCGCGACGTGTTGGGTGCTCTTGGGTACAGCGCGGCCGACATCGCAGAGCTCGAGCGCCGCGGGGCGCTCGTGCAGCCGAGCCGTCCGCAGCCGGGGGCGTCGGTGGCCGAGGACGACCTGCCGGCCTGATATGCCGACACCGGCTGCGGCATCGGATCGGGCGGGCGATCGCGGTCATCGACGCCCGCTTCCTGGCGATCTACGGCGCATACTGCCGCGGCCCCCGGCGATGCCGAGGACGCTCCCACGCCGCCGCGATAGCGATGTCGAGCCCATACCGGCTGGCCCGGACGTGTCGGTGGGTGCTGTCAGGATGGGGTCATGTCCGTTTCGCCTCCCGATGCAGAGCCCATGGCGGGGCCGGATGCGCGGTTGCAGGAGTTGTATGGGGAGTTGGCGGAGTTGGCGGGGCAGCGTAATGCGATCGATGGTCGGATCGTGGAGATCGCTGCGGAGATCGAGCATGGTGGGTTCTGGGGTCATACCGGGGCGCGCTCGGTGGGGGCGTTGATCGCGTGGAAGACCGGGGTGTCACCGGGTAATGCGCGCACGATCATGGCGATTGCCAAGCGGTGGGAGGAATTCCCGATCTGTACCGCGGCGTTGCGGGCGGGGCGGTTGTCGATGGATCAGGTCGGGGTGATCGCCGATCGTGGTGGTGCGGGTTCGGATGCGCACTACGCCCTGTTGGCGAAGAGTGCGTCGGTGAGCCAGCTGCGCACGGCGGTCAAGCTGGAGCCGCGCCCCGAACCCGAACCCACGCCCGAGCCGGAACCTGAGCCGGAGGCCGACGCCGGCGGGGACTGCGAAGCCGGCGGCGATCGCGGCGGCGACACTGACCCGGATTGTCGTTCGTATGAGCCGGATCCGGAGCTGCCGAAGCCGATCGGGTCGATCACCAGGTATTGCGATGCCGAGTTCGCGTATTGGCGGATCAAACTGTCCCATCCGGAGGCCGCGAAGTTCGAGGCGGCGTTGAAGTCACACCGGGATGCGTTGATCGCGCAGTGGAAACGTGACCAGAACATCCCCGAGGACGCCGACGGTCACGGGGCGCCGGGTTATCGCACCGATGAGGAGCAGCTGTGCCGGGTCCCGTTCCCGACCACCCTGGACGCCTTCCTTTCCCTCATCGATGCCGGCTGGGATGCCGATGCCACCCGCCGCCCGCACGGGCATCAGACCACCGTGGTGATGCATCTGGATGTCCAGGACCGCATCGCCGCCCTGCATGTCGGCCCGGTGCTCACCGATGCCGACCGCCGGTATCTGTCCTGTGATGCGACCTGTGAGGTGTGGTTCGAACGCGACGGCC
>JBFWOX010000081.1:0-9374 GCA_050250295.1 Mycolicibacterium sp. | reverse complement strand
TCCGGGCGATCCTGACCGGGCACCGGCGTCAGGCCATCGACGCACTCGGCGCCGACGATCGCGACGGCGACACCCTCATCGACATGATCGTCGGCAGCTACGTCGCCGAGCGGGCGCGCACGGGCACGATCGACGACGGCTGGGCGGACCGGGTCTTCGCGGTGCTGCGCCGGAGCTGACGCCTCAGGCGCGCTGGCGGGTGGCCTGCACCCAGGACAGGAACTCCTCCACCGCCTGCGCGGTGTAGTGCGCCCGCGGCGAGCCGTAATAGAAGTCGAACGCGTGCTGGGCGTGCGGGATCTCGGCGTACACCACCGGCGACGTCGAAACCTCCTGCAGCGCCGCGGCGAACTCCCGGCCCTCGGGCACCGGGATGATCGAATCGTCGCGGCCGTGCAGGATGAAGAACGGCGGCGCATCCGGGCGCAGCCGATAGCTCGGGGACGCGTCGACGTACACCTGGCGGTGCTCGGTGATCCGCTTCTTGACCACGAACTTCTGCAGGAACGCGATGAACTCCCTGCGCCCGTTGCCCTGGGCCGACACCCAGTCGTAGCGGCCGTAGATCGGGACCGCCGCCACCACCGAGGTGTCGGCGTCCTCGAACCCGGGCTGGTACTGCGGATCGTCGGGGGTCAGCGCGGCCAGTGCGGACAGGTGCCCGCCGGCCGAACCGCCGGTGATCGCCACGAAATCCGGGTCACCGCCGTACTCGGCGATGTGTACCTTGATCCATGCCAGCGCCCGCTTCACGTCGACGATGTGGTCCGGCCAGGTGTGGCGCGGGCTGACCCGGTAGTCGATCGACACGCACACCCAGCCGTGCTCGGCCAGGTGGCTCAACAGCGGATAGGCCTGCGGCCTGCGCATCCCGATCGACCAGGCGCCACCGGGAACCTGCAACAGCACAGGGGCCTTCCCGTCGCGGGGCAGGTCGGAACGGCGCCAGATGTCGGCGCGGTTGACCCGGCCGTGCGGACCGTAGGTTACGGTGCCGGCCTTCTGGACGTAGCGGCGCCGGATGATCTCGTTGGGCGGCACACCGACATAGCGGCGTCTGCTGGACTTCGCGGCCTCGGCGATGGCCTGGTAGTCCGCACCGAGCACCGCCCGCAGCGGATCCTCGAAATGGGGCTGCGCGGCCACATTGCGGCGGTGGGTCAGCCACAACAGCGCCCACGCGATCATGGTGAGCAGCAACGCGATCCGGCCCCGGGCGCCGGTGAAGTCACCCCGGATGCCGCGGCGCAGCGCGTCGAGCACCGAGCCGGTCAGACACAGCGGCGACATCTCCGAGGTCGGCCAACCGAAGGCGAACACCGGGATGGTCGGATATCCCTCCCGGGCCAGCGGCCGCACCCCGTTGGCGGCGTTGGCCAGCTCGACGACCGCGCGCAGCAACGGCCGGGCCTTGCGCCGGCTACCCGCCATCGCGGAGCCGGTCCTGCAGTTCTCTGCGGGCGATCTTGCCGGTGATGCTGCGCGGGAGCTCGTCGAGCAGCGTGATCTCCCTGGGCACCTTGTAGTTCGCGAGGTGTTCGCGGACATGCTGTTTGAGCGAGTCGGGGGTGGCCGCGGCGCCGGGCTGCAGGACCACGAACGCCGCCAGACGCTGCCCGAACTTCTCGTCGTCGACGCCCAGCACGGTGGCCTCGGCCACCTCCGGGTGCGCGGCCAGCGTCTTCTCCACCTCGATCGGATAGACGTTCTCGCCGCCGGAGACGATCATCTCGTCGTCGCGGCCCACCACGAACAGCCGGCCGGCGTCGTCGAGGTAGCCGACGTCACCGGAGGACATGAAGCCCTCGTGGAAATCCTTGGTGGACCCGGAGGTGTAGCCGTCGAACTGGGTGGAGTTGCGGACGTAGATGCTGCCCACCTGACCCGTCGGCACCGGCGCCAGCTCGCTGTCGAGGATCCGGATCTCGGTGCCCTCCGCGGGTTTTCCCGCCGTGTCGGGTGCGGCGCGCAGATCCGCCGGGGTTGCGGTGGCGATCATGCCGGCCTCGGTGGCGTTGTAGTTGTTGTAGATGACGTCGCCGAAGCGGTCCATGAACGCGGTCACCACGTCCGGACGCATCCGCGACCCGGATGCTGCGGCGAACCGCAGCGACCGGCCGCTGTACTTCGCCAGCACGTCCTCGGGCAGCTCCATGATGCGGTCGAACATCACCGGCACCACACACAACCCGGTGGCCCGATGCGTGTCGACCAGCTGCAGGGTGGCCTCCGGGTCGAACTTGCGGCGGGTGATGATCGTGCACGCCATCGACGCGGCGAACGCCAGCTGCGAGAACCCCCAGGCGTGGAACATCGGCGCCACGATCACCACGGGTTGCTCGGCACGCCACGGGGTGCGGTCCAGGATCGCCTTCAGCACGGTGGGGTCACCGCCGGAATGCTTGGCGCCCTTGGGGGTTCCGGTCGTGCCGGAGGTCAGCAGGATCGTCTTGCTCTTGGCCGAGGCACGACGGGGCTGGCGCCCGTCGTGCTCGGCGATCATCTGCTCGACGGTCAGGCCCGCCGGGCCGGATTCGGTCCAGGCCACGATGCGGGTGGCCTCGGGCCGCTCGGCCAGCGCCCGGTCGACGGTCTCGGTGAACTCCTCGTCGTAGATCACCGCCACCGACCGGTCCTTGCCCTCGCGGTCGATGACCTCGGCCAGGGCCGGGCCGGCGAACGACGTGTTGAGCAGCAGCACGTCGGCGCCGATCCGGTTGGCGGCGATCAGCGCGTCGACGAAGCCGCGGTGGTTGCGGGCCATCAGCGCGATGACGTCGGGCTGGCCATCGGGCAGCGCCTGCAGGCCGGCGGCCAGCGCGTCGGCGCGCCGGTCGAGCTGGCGCCAGGTCAGGACCCCTAGTTCGTCGATCAGGCCGGCCCGGTCGCCGCAGCGCTGCGCGGCGGCGGCGAAGCCGGAGGTGATCGCCATGTTCTCGCGCTGCATCGCCGCGACGATGCGCAGGTACTTGTCGGGGCGCAGCGGGGCGATCAGGCCGGCGCGCGCCAGCGTCGTCAACAGGCCCAGCGGTCGGGTGATCGGGTCGGCGATGCCCATGGCCGCTCAGCCCAGGACCGGGAGCCGGCGCTCGCCGGCGAGCACGTCCAGCGCACGCTGCATGACCCGGCGGACGTGCGCGTCGACCTCGTCGATGTCGGGGTTCTCACCGAACTCGGCGACGATGTCGATCGGCGGCAGCGCCTGCATGGTGATCTTGGTCGGCAGCGGCACGTTGAGCGGCAGCACGACCGACAGACCGAACGGGAACCCGAACGACACCGGCACGATCTTGGCGCGGAACATGCGCGCCACCGGGCCCAGCGCCTTGGCCACCCCGGTGCCGCGGGACAGGAACAGCTGGCTCTCCTGGCCGCCGATCCCCACCGTCGGCACGATCGGCACGCCCGCGTTCAGCGCGGCCCGCACGTAGCCGGTGCGGCCGCCGAAGTCGATCTTGTTGGCCGCCAGGGTGGGGCGGTAGACGTCGTAATCGCCGCCGGGGAACACCACGACCACCCCGCCCGAGCGCAGCGCCTCGTCAGCATTGCGGTGGCTGGCCGGGATGAAGCCGGTCTTGCGGAAGAACGCGCCGGTCGGCCCGACCATCAGCATGTCGTGGCTGAGCGTGTACACCGGCCGGTCGTAGCCGAACTTCTCGTAGAAGCCGCTGGCGAACACCGGCACGTCCATCGGGAACAGGCCGCCGGAGTGGTTGGCCACCACCAGGGCGCCGCCGGCCGGGAAGTTCTCCAGGCCGCGCACCTCGGCGCGGTGGTAGCCCTTCAGGAACGGTTTGAGCAGCCCCATCACCCGCTCGGTGAGCACCGGGTCCCACTTGGTTATCTCACCGGGCGTGATCTCGGACGCCGTGGTCTCGGACGCCGTGGTCTCGGGCGGCTCGGTATCGGTCCGGCTCACGGCGGCCCCCTTTGGCAGGCTGGAACTCAATTGGAACGTGTTCTAGTTTTGCAGTGTACCCAAGGGCGCCCGCGGCTCCTCATCCCAGCGGTGTGGACAGCGCCGCCCGCGCCGCGCGGGTCATCTCGTCGCCCAGGATCTCCCGCTTGCCGGCGAACAGCCCGTCCAGCGCCAGCGCGGCCACCACGGCGGGATCGCTCTTCTGATCGGCGGGGATGTAACTGACCATGTCGGTGTCCAGGTACCCGACGTGCAGCGCGGCGACGTGGATGCCCCGGGGCGCCAGTTCCTCGCGCACCGCGTCGGTCATCGCCCAGCCCGCGGCCTTGGCGGCCGAGTAGGCGCCACTGCCGTGCGGGTGCACCCAGGACAGCACCGACAGCACGTTGAGGATCGAGCCGCCACCGTTGCGTTCGAGGACCGGCACGAAAGCGCGGATCACCGACAGGGTGCCGAAGTAGTGCGTCTCCATCTCCAGCCGGATGTCCTCGATCGGGCCGTCGACCAGGCTGGCCCGGGTGGATACGCCCGCATTGTTGACGACGACGTTGACGTCGCCGGCGATCTCGGCGGCGCGGCGCACCGAGTCGGGGTCGGTGACGTCGAGCTGTATCGGGATGGCGCCGGGCAGATCGACGGTCTCGGGGCGCCGCGCACCCGCGTAGACCGTGGCGCCGCGGGCCACCAGTTCGGCGGCGAAGCGCCGGCCCAGGCCCCGATTGGCGCCGGTGACCAGCGCGGTGACGTGTTCGGTGGTGGTGACGGACATGACGTTCTCCTCGGTGTCGGCGCCCCGGATGGGTGCTTGCCCATCAGAACAGCGACCGGCGGATGGTGCGTCCCGTCGCCGGCAGGTTTGCAGCTAGCCGGAAGCGGCGCCCGCGATGGACGACGATGGCGGCATGGCTATCGACGTGGACGCCTACTTCGACCGGATCGGATATCACGGGTCCGGGGAGCCGACCCGGGAAACCCTGGGTGCGTTAGTGGCCTGCCACAACCGCACCATTCCGTTCGAGAACCTCGATCCGCTGATGGGGGTGCCGGTCTTCGACCTCTCCGCCGCCGCGCTGGAGGACAAGCTGGTGCGACGCCGCCGCGGCGGCTACTGCTACGAGCACAACGGGCTGCTCGGCTACGTGCTCGAACAGTTGGGGGCGCAGGTCGAGCGTCTCGTCGGCCGGGTGGTCTGGATGCACGACACCGACGACTTGCCCGCCCAGACCCATCAGGCGCTGGCGGTGCGGCTGCCCGAAGGCCGGTACCTGGTCGACGTCGGCTTCGGTGGACAGACGCCGACCTCACCGCTGCGGTTCGAGACCGAAACCGTGCAGCAGACCCGGCACGAGCCCTACCGGCTGCTCGACCATCCCCACGGCTATGAGCTGCAGGCGCAGGTGCGCGGGCAGTGGCAGTCGCTGTACCTGCTCGATCCGCACCCCCGGCCGATGATCGACCTGCAGGTGGGCAGCTGGTACGTCTCCACGCATCCGGCGTCGACGTTCGTCGTCGGGCTGTCGGCCGCGGTGGTCACCGACGACGCCCGGTTCAACCTGCGCGGCCGTCACCTGGCGGTGCATCGCGGCGGGGAGACCGAGAGGATCCGGCTGGACACCGCCGCGGCCGTGCTCGACGTGCTCGCCGGCCGGTTCGGCATCGACCTGTCCGACGTCGGCGATCCGGCCGCGCTGGCGGGCCGGGTCGAGCAGGTGCTCGACCGCTGACACAGCAGGAAATGTCATGTCGCTCGCGGAGGCGCCCGACGATACTCGGTCACCGTGAGCGATCCCGCGGAGTCTTCCGCTCTCCCCCCAAGTGGTCATCGCGGCCGCGACCGGCTGCGGGAACTGCTGGAGGCGGTGACCGACGCCGCCAACAGCGATGTGGCCGACATGGCGCGCAGCAGTTACGCCTCGGAGTTCCACTTCTCCCGGGAGATCCGCCGGTTGACCGGGGAGTCACCGGCCGCGCTGCGCCGGCGGATCATGTTGGAGCGGGCGGCGTGGCGGCTGCAGCGCGGTGAGGCGGTGGCCGCGGTGGCCACCGACGAAGGCTGGTCCTCGGCCGAGGTGTTCTCCCGCGCCTTCCGGCGCAGCTACGGGGTGCCGCCGTCGCAGGCCGCCGACGTCGGGTTCCGGCTGGCGGCGCCCAACGGTCTGCACTTCCATCCGCCGGAATCGCTGTGGTTGGACAGCGATCCCGGCCCGGCGGCCGCCGTCGGCGACATCTCCGAGCTGATGATCGTGCACGACGTCGATGACACCGCCCACCTGATCGCGCGGGCCGCGACGTTGACGCCGCAGCAGTGGCTCGCGGAGGTGGCACCGGGGCAGACCGTGCTGGAGTGGGACGGCCCGGAACCCAGTGTGGGCGCGGTGCTCTGCGCGATCGTGTGGAACAAGGAGGTCTGGCTGGCCACGATCGCCGGGGCGGACTTCCCCGCCAGGACATCGACGCAGCCGGAGTTCACCGACGCCGAGGCGCTGGCCGTGCACCACGACGACATCGCGAAGCGTTGGCGCGCAATGGTTTCCGAGTACTCGGCGGCCGGGCGGCTCGGGGACACGGTGATCGACGCGCTGTGCGACCCGCCCGAGTCGTTCCAGCTCTACGGGATCGTCGCGCACGTGCTGACCTACTCGGCGCACCGCCGGGAACTCGCCCGCGCCATGCTCGCCGGTCACGGCGTCACCACCCGGCTCGGGGACCCACTGGACTGGATGAGAGGGAACTGACGTGGCCTGCATCTACTACACCGCCTCCAGCCTGGACGGCTACATCGTCGACGAGAACGCCAGCCTGGACTGGCTGATCACCCGCGACATCGACTCCGCCGGGCCGTTCGCGATCGACCCCTTCCTCGCGACGGTGGGCTCGGTGGTGATGGGTGCCGACACCTACGAGTGGATCCTGCGCAACCACCCCGGCGAGTGGATGTACTCCCAACCGTCGTGGGTGCTCACCCACCGGCAGGGGCTCGTCGCCGACGGCCACCCGGTGCAGACCTTCGCCGGCGATGTCACCGAGCTGTACCCGACGCTGGTCAGCCATGCCGCGGGCAAGCACGTCTGGGTGGTCGGCGGCGGGAACGTCGCGGCGCAGTTCGTGGCGGCCGGGCTGGTCGACGAGATGATCGTGGCGTACGCACCGTGCACCCTGGGCGCCGGCTCCCGTTTGCTGCCGATCCGGTCGGAGTGGAAGCTGGCGCACTCGGCGGTCAACGGCGACTTCGTCTGCGCACACTGGCGCAGAAACTGACGAGTCCGCCTAATAAGCGTTGTCCCCTCAGGTAGGGCTTCGAGGCCGTACTATCTAGCAAACTCACGCGGTCGGGGGACTGACGGAAGGCGCACGATGGGCCACTACAGGAGCAACGTGCGCGACCTGGAGTTCAACCTGTTCGAGGTGCTTGCTCTGGAAAAGGCCCTCGCCACCGGCAGGTACGGCGACCTGGACAGCACCGTCGTCCGCGACATGCTGGCCGAGGCCGCCGAGCTCGCGGAGGGGCCGCTGGCCGAGGCGTTCGCCGAGGCCGACCGGCATCCGCCCACCTTCGACGCCGCCAGCCACACCGTGCGGATCCCCGAGCCGTTCAAGAAGTCGCTGCGGGCCTGGCAGGCCGGCCAGTGGTACCGCGTCGGGGTCGACGAGTCCGTCGGCGGGGTGCCCGCGCCGGCGATGCTGGCCTGGGCGATCAACGAGTTCGCCCTCGGCGCGCAGCCCGCCGCGTTCATGTACCTGGCCAGCCCGATCTTCGCGCGGGTGATGGCGCGCATCGGCAACGAGCGGCAGCGGCGCTGGGGCGCGCTGGCCCTCGAGCGCGGGTGGGGCGCCACCATGGTGCTCACCGAACCCGACGCCGGCTCCGACGTCGGCGCGGGCCGCACCAGGGCGGTGCCGCAGGCCGACGGCAGCTGGCATCTGGAGGGTGTCAAGCGGTTCATCACCAACGGCGACACCGACGACCTGTTCGAGAACATCATGCACGTGGTGCTGGCCCGCCCGGTCGGTGCCGGTCCGGGCACCAAGGGGCTGAGTCTGTTCGTGGTGCCCAAGTTCCATTTCGACCCCGGCACAGGAGAACCCGGGCAGCGCAACGGTGTCTTCGTCACCGGGTTGGAGACCAAGATGGGGCTCAAGGCCTCGGCCACATGCGAATTGGCGTTGGGTCAGCACGGAGTGCCGGCGGTGGGCTGGTTGGTCAACGATGTGCACGACGGTATCGCCCAGATGTTCACCAGCATCGAGTATGCCCGGATGATGGTGGGCACCAAGGCGATCGCCACGCTGTCCACCGGCTATCTGAACGCGCTGGAGTACGCCAAGACCCGGGTGCAGGGCGCCGACATGACGGCGATGACGGACAAGGCCGCGCCGCGGGTCACCATCATCCACCACCCGGACGTGCGGCGGGCGCTGCTGACCCAGAAGGCCTACGCCGAGGGACTGCGCGCGCTGTACCTCTACACCGCGGCCCACCAGGATCCCGAGGTGGCCGAGATCGTCTCCGGCGCCGACGCGGCGACGGCGCGCCGGGTCAACGATCTGCTGCTGCCGATCGTCAAGGGGGTGGGGTCCGAGCGGGCCTACCAATGCCTGACCGAATCGCTGCAGACCTTCGGCGGATCGGGCTTCCTGCAGGACTATCCGATCGAGCAGTACATCCGCGACGCCAAGATCGACTCGCTCTACGAGGGCACGACCGCGATCCAGGCGCAGGACTTCTTCTTCCGCAAGATCGCCAAGGATCAGGGCGCGGCGCTGCTGCACCTGCTGGCGCAACTGCGCGGCTTCCTCGAAAGCCCCTCGGCTCGAACCGAATTGGCGCGCGGCCGGGAGCTGCTGGGCGCCGCCATCGACGACGTGCAGGACATGGTGGCGGCGATGACGGGGTTCCTGATGGCTGCGGGGGAGGATCCGCGCCAGCTGTACCGGCTCGGGCTGGCCTCGGTGCCGTTCCTGCTGGCCGTCGGGGACCTCCTGCTCGGCTGGCTGTTGCTGCAGCAGGCCGAGATCGCGCTGACGGCGCTCGGCGGGACCGTCGGCGACCGGGACCGCAACTTCTATGCGGGCAAGGTGACGACCGCGTTGTTCTTCGCCAAGACCGTGCTCCCGCGGCTGACGGCCGAGCGAGCGGTGCTGCGGGCGGTCGACCTGACGGCGATGGAGTTGCCCGAAGCCGCGTTCTGACCGGGCGGCACGCGACACCTCAGCGGGTGTTCTTCATACGGGTGTAGCTAACACCACCCGCATTGCTGATGCATGCGCCGGGCAGTGCGTATCCGGGCATATTTCCTACCTGCCTAGGGCTTTGACCGCGCTCGAGACCCGCGCTTATAAACAGCAGGCCCGTTAGTTTGTGATCCGCGTAACACTGTCGGGGCGAGTGTTACCCAGCGAGGAGTTGAGCATCATTTCTGCGACGTCGGGGCCAGCGCGCCATCAGAGTTCTGTC
>JBFWOX010000080.1:0-9606 GCA_050250295.1 Mycolicibacterium sp. | reverse complement strand
TCCCGCCGTGGACCGGCGGCACCGCCCAGTTCATCGTCGGCTACCAAGGCCCGGCCGGTGTCGGCAAGGACGCCTTCGTCGCCCGCGCCAAGGAGCTGGCCGGCAAGTACGGCGACCGGTTCACTCCGCCGGCCTCGCTGACCAGCTAGCAACGGCACGCGAATCCCCCGGAACCGCAACGGTTCCGGGGGATCACGCGTATTCGGGCAACGGCATGGTGTCGTAGAGCCGCACGCCGCGCTCGCTGCGCCGGGCCAGCGCCTGGGTCGCCCGGGCAGACAGCACCGAGATCAGCCGCCCCACCCCGACCAGCGCTGCGACACCCCAGCGGGTGGTGGGGATGACGGTCTTGGCGTTGGCCCTGGCCAGCGCGCGGCTGTCGCGCACCACCGGGGCCATGATGTGTTCGTACCCGGCGAACGCGGCGGCGTGGTCACCGCGGGCCCGCACGAGCTCGTTGGCCAACACGTAGGCGCCGTAGACCGCCAGGCTGGTGCTGCCGCCCACCGCCGGGCCGGGGCAGTAGCCGGCGTCGCCGACCAGGGTCACCCGGCCGCGCGACCACGTGTGCATCTCCAGCTGGGTGATCGCGTCGAAGTAGAAGGCCGGGGTGCGGTCGAGGTGGGCGAGCCAGGCGTCGACCTCCTCGGACATCCCGGCGAACGCCGCCCGCAGTTGGCCGCGCTGGCGCGGCCCATCGCGGTGGTCGTAGTCCAGCGGCCGCTGCGGGCGGAAGATGAACACCGCCCTGGCGTCGTCGAGATGGTCGGCGGTGTAGAGCAGCGCCGCGCGCCGCGGCGCGTAGTACCCGGTCATCTCGCCATCGCGGGCAAGCGATTTCGGCACTGACATCACGGCCAGGTACCCGCCGAGGAAGTGTTCGACGGCCTCGTCGCCGAACACCAGCCTGCGCACCCCGGAGTGCAGCCCGTCGGCACCGACGACGACGTCGAAGCTCGCCGGTGCCGCCTTCTCGAACGTGACGGTGCCGTCGTCGGCGATGCCGGCGATGCGGTCGCCGAACCGATAGTCCACGTCGTCGCGTCCGGCGTCGTAGTAGATCTCGCTGAGGTCGTCGCGCATGATCTCGACGCGACGATCCGAGATCAGACCCGTGAGCTTCAGGTAATCGATGTGCGCCGGGCGCGACGCCCACGGGCGGTGGACCGCGATCCGGGTGGTCCCGGTGGCGCGCTGCAGGACCCGCGGTAGCACCCCCATCTGCTCGGAGATGTCCATCGCCGGCCGGAACAGGTCGACCGCGTGGCCGCCGGTCTTGCGCAGGGCCGGCGCCTGTTCGACGACCGTGACGTCGACCCCGTGCCGGGCCAGCCAGTAGGCCGTCACCGGCCCGGCGATGCTGGCCCCGGAAATCAGTACACGCACGATTCCTCCTCAATTTACTTATCGGTCGGTAAGTGACGTCCGGTCAGCTTACCTCCCGTTAAGTCAGTTAGGGTGGGTACGTGACCCGGCCCGCATCCGACACCCGGCACCGGATCCAGACGGTGGCCCGGGAACTGTTCACGCAGAAGGGTGTCCAGCGCACCAGCCTGCAGGACATCGCCGATCGGCTCGGCATCACCAAGCCGGCGCTGTACTACCACTTCCCGTCGCGCGAAGACCTGGTCCGCAGCATCCTGCAGCCCCTGCTCGACGAGGGGGAGCGGTTCGTCACCGAGCACGAGCGCCGCCGGGGCAAGGCCCGTGCCACCCCCCGCGAGCTGCTCGAGGGGTTCTTCGACTTCCACTACAAGCACCGCGCCGACCTGGTGCTCGTGGTATCCGAGCTGACCACGCTGGCCGACCTCGGGTCGATCGACATGCTGCTCGGCTGGCGGGAACGGCTCACCCGGTTGGTGTTCGGCCCGCGACCGACGCTGGAGCAGGCCACCCGGGCCGTCATCGCCTTCGGTGGTCTGCAGGACTGCTGCCTGCAGTTCCCGGACGCCCTGCACGACGAGCTGCGCCGCGCCACCGTCGACGGCGCGATGGCTGCGCTCGGCCTGTGAGGTGACCGCGACTCGGCCGAACGGCCGACGCCCGCCGCGCGCGCCCGCCACAATGGGGCCGTGACCGAAAGCTTTACCGGAAGATTTTCTGCAGGGCTGGCCGGCTACGGGGAGCGGCCGTGCATCGAGTTCGCCGGCCGGTGGTTCACCGGCCGCGACATCGCCGACCGGGCCGCAGCGCTGAGCGCGGCGCTGCGTGCGGCCGGGGTGGCCGACGACGCCCCGGTCGGCCTGGTGGTGCGCAACCGGCTGCCGCACGCCGCCGCGATCGCCGGCTTCCTGGCCGCCGGCCGGGCGGTTTCGATGATCTACTCGTTCCAGTCACCCGAGGCGATCGCCGCCGATGTGCAGGCGCTGGGATTGTCGGCGATCGTGGCCGACGAGCAGGACTGGACCGACCCGGTGCGGGTGGCCGTGGCGCGGGCGGGCTCGGCGGGCATCGCGATCGCGCTGCAGTCCCCGGTCGTCCTGGCCGTTGCCGGCCTCGAGCGCCGCGATCCGTCCCGGCACCACACCCCCGCCGAACCCGGTGTGGCTCTGCACATCCTGACCAGCGGGACCACCGGGCCGCCGAAGCGCACGGCGATCAGGACCGAGGTGTTGGCGCGCACGGTGTTCAGCGTGACCGCGGGCGAACGCTCTGCCGAGGACGCGCCCCCGGATTTCGCGTACTGGCAGTTCGGCGGCATCGGGGTGTGCCAGCTGATCGCCGGACTCTACAACGGCAGGCGGATCGCGATGCTGGAGCGGTTCACCGTGCCCGACTGGGTCGACATCGTGCGCAGGCACCGGATCGCCCGCGCCGGTGTGCAGCCCGCCGTCATCCGGATGCTGCTCGACGCCGACGTGCCGCGCGCGGACCTGGCGTCCCTGGAATTCCTGATCAGCGCGTCCGGGCCGCTGGACCCCGAGACCAGGGACGAGTTCGAGCGCCGTTACGCGGTCCCGATCCGGTTGGCCTACGGCGCAACCGAATTCGCCGGATCACTGTGTGCGTGGACGCCGGAGATGGTGCGGGAGTTCGGTGCCCGCAAGCGCGACAGCGTGGGCCGTGCACTTCCCGACACCCAGTTGCGGATCGTCGACCCGGACACCGGCGCCGAATGCGCGGTGGGGCAGCAGGGGCTGCTGGAAGCCAAGGTCGCCCCGATCGGTCCGGACTGGATCCGCACCACCGACATCGCCAGCATCGACGCCGACGGGTTCGTCACACTGCAGGGAAGGGCCGACGGTGCGATCAACCGGGGTGGGTTCAAGGTGCTGCCGGAAACCGTTCGCCGCGTGTTGATCTCGCATCCTGCGGTGCGCGACGCGTGCGTGGTCGGGGTGCCGGACCCGCGGCTGGGGCAGGTGCCGTTCGCGGCGTTCGAGGTCGCCCCGGGCGCGCAGCGGCCCACCGACGACGAGCTCGCCGACCTGGTTCGTCGGGCCCTGCCGGTGTACACCGTGCCGGTGGCGTTTGCCGCCGTCGACGCACTACCGCGCAACCCGGCCCTGAAGGTGAGCCTGCCCGCGGTCGCCGCGCTGTACCGCGGCTAGAGGGCGCCCAGGTCCGCGGAGAGCCAGTGCTGCGGCTCGACGAACACCGACACCGACTCACCGTGCTCGCGCCGGGCGAATTCCAGGTAGCCGTCCACTTTCTCCGGTGGGAGGTAGCGCTTGGTCATCTCGACCAGCTGATCGTCGGTCCCGGGTTCGATGCGCAGCACCGGACCGTCGACCGCGACGTAGCGCACGGAGGGCTCCAGCCGCTCGACCATCAGCGAGACGTACCCGGCGGCCTCGATCAGCGTGTGCTTGCGGGAACCGGCACCGGTGGTGAACCACAGGTCTCCGCCCGGGGTGTACTGGTACCAGATCGGCAGGGTGAGGGGACCGCGGTTCTCGCCGGCGTTGACCGACAGCGCCGCGATATGCGGCTCGGAGAGAAACTGTTCGCGTTCTTCTTTGGACAGGGCCATGGAGTTCAGCCTAACCGCGAAAACGCCTCGATCACCGTCGTACTGGTCGCGTGCGCACCGAAGACGCCGCCCTGCATGGTGATCATGTTCAGCGCCGCCACATGGTTGGCGTAGTCGGTGGCGCCGGTGGCGTCGGAGACCACGAGGCATTCGTAGCCGCGGTCGTTGGCGTCGCGCAGCGTGGTGTGCACGCACACGTCGGTGGTGATGCCGGTGAACACGATGTGGGTGATGCCGCGGGCGGTGAGGATCAGCTCGAGATCGGTGGCGTAGAAGCTGCCCTTGCCCGGCTTGTCGATCACCGGCTCGCCCGGCAGCGGCGCCATCTGTGGCACGATCTGCCAGCCGGGTTCACCCACGGTGAGGATGCGCCCGCACGGGCCGGGCGAACCGATCTCGGCGCCGATCCGCGCCGAGCGCCATCTCTTGTTCGCCGGTAGGTCCGACAGATCAGGCCGGTGTCCCTCGCGGGTGTGCACGACGAACAACCCGGCCTCGCGCGCCGCCGCCAGTACAGCCTGCGCCGGCCCCAGCGGGGTCCGGGTCAGCGACAGGTCATAGCCCATCGCGTCGACGTAGCCGCCCTCGCCGCAGAAGTCGACCTGCCAGTCGATGTTGATCAGCGCCGTCCGCTCGGCGGGGATGTCCCCGTCGTAGGGCCAGGTGTACGGGTCGGCCTCGATGGTGACCGGGTTCATCCCAGCCCTCCCTCGACGGTGGTCGCGTTCGGCATCGCAGCGTTCTTTCCAGGTAGTCGAATCCTGCCCGGTATACGGTGCAGTGTACGAATTGCGGCACCGTTGAGCTGGGTGAACATCGTGTTACGACGCGTCGGTCCGGCGGCCATGGCGAGGAGCCCGCACGGCCCGGTCCCGGCGTGTTCTCGCCATCGGCGGCACTGAGCTCCTACAGTGGGACTCCGTGCGCTTCGGACTGTTCATCCCGCAAGGCTGGCGACTCGATCTGGTCGGAATCGACCCCGGTGACCAATGGCGGGTGATGTCTGACCTTGCCGCCCACGCCGACGGCGGTGACGTCTGGGACTCGCTGTGGGTCTACGACCACTTCCACACCGTGCCGGTGCCCACCCGGGAGGCGACGCACGAGGCGTGGTCGCTGATGGCGGCCTATGCGGCCACCACGTCGCGGATCAAGCTGGGGCAGATGTGCACGGCGATGAGCTACCGCAACCCGGTGTACCTGGCCAAGGTGGCGGCCACCGCCGACATCATCTCCGGCGGCCGCGTGCAGATGGGCATCGGTGGCGGGTGGTACGAACACGAATGGCGGGCCTACGGCTACGGTTTCCCGTCGGCCGGGATCCGGCTGGGCCGCCTTGACGAGGGTGTGCAGATCATGGCCACGGCCTGGCGGGAGGGCGTGGTCAGCTTCAACGGCAAGCACTATGAGGTCGACGGCGCCATCGTCGAGCCCAAACCGCTTCAGCAGGGCGGCATTCCGCTGTGGATCGCCGGCGGCGGGGAGAAGGTGACGCTGCGCATCGCCGCGAAGTACGCGCAGTACACCAACTTCACGTCCGAGCCCGACGGGTTCGCGCACAAGTCCGAGGTGCTCGCCGGGCACTGCCGCGACGTCGGCACCGACTATGACGCGATCGTGCGCTCGGCGAACCTCAACGTGGTGGTCGGAGCCACCGACGCGGAGGTCAAGGAGCGGCTGGGCCGGGTGCGCGAACGCATCGCCGGGCTGGCCGGCGATGCCGCCGCCGACGCCATGCTGAGCTCGATGAGCACACCTCAGTCCGGAAGCGGCACCCCCGCCCAGCTGGTCGAGGCGATCCAGCGGTTGCGCGACCTCGGCTGCGAATACCTGATCTGCTACTTCCCTGAGGCGGCCTACGACCGCTCGGGTGTCGAACTGTTCGAACGCGAGGTCGTCCCCGCGCTGAGCTGAGCCCCCCGCTACTGCGGCGGCGGGAACAGCGGCGGCGGCGGAGGCGACACCACCGGCACGTAGGCGTCCGGATCCGGCGGCGGCGGAGGCGGCGGAACGCCCCACTCGTAGCCCGGTGGCGGCGGTCCGTCCAGCGAGTAATAGCCCTCGGGCAGCGGCGGGCCCCCGGAGTAGTCCGTCGGCGGGGCGACCGTCTCGGACCCCGGTGCGTTCATCGACACGTACCCCGGCGGCAGGGGCGGCGGGGCGCCGGCGCCCGGCGGCGGCACGCCGGGGGGCACCGGAGCCGCGGCGTTGCCTGCGAGGTTGAACGGATCCTGCGCTTGGTGCCAGGCGTCGCGCAGGAAGCCCAGCGGTCCGTCACCGGAGCCGTATTGCGGGTTGGCCATCTGGGGCACCGGAGGTGGGCCGGCCGGTAACGGGGGCGGTGCGGGTGCGGCCACGGCCGGGTCCAGCGGGGTGAACACCGGCTGGCCCGGTGCGGGTGCGGCGCCGTCGGCTCCCGGAACTGCCGGCGGAAGTGGCTGGGCGCAGGCCATGCCGGCCTGCGTGAGCGCCGCGAACGTGATGACGGCGGCAGCGCCCAGTCCGGTGGCGTACGTGAAAGGAGTGGCGCGAACGCGCGCATTTACGGTCATGAAATCAGTGCCGTGCTCTCTGGTCGTCCCGACTCAACGACTGAGGCTAGCCGGTTTGCCCCCTGCCTGCGTACCGTCCGGCGATTCAACGGGGACTCTCACAGACGCGCCAGAATCGCGCCGGCCGCGTCAGCGCCGAGGTGGAGGCCGTTGACCACTGCATCGTCGTGGACGGAGGGCTGCACGTTCCGCGAACTTAGACGCCAGCACATCCTCGATCCGAGTAGGTATCGATCGCTAGGCGATCGTCGTCCGGATTGTAAGGTGGAACGTGTTCTAACCATGCGCTGAGCGGACACTGGCCTGGCTTACTTTACGACATGGAAAATTTGCAATAAGACTGATATATACAGGTTACTAGTAGATTCAGATTAGCTATATGCTTTCCGTTGCAAATATTATGACGAATAGGGTCATGACGGTCACGTGATCGATTATGCTCTCCGTGGCGAAGGTGCCCTGGATCGATCCTCGGCACCTTCAGCAAATAACCATTCGGCAGGGGACGAGTTGGGGAGCGGCCGCTTTGATGCATGTGTACATGCCTTGGCAGGCCGGGACTGCGTCCTCACGCGATCACGTACTTCTGTGGGTGAAGCGTGGAAGCGGCCGGTCGGCGGGGGGCTCGAGCGAACGAAGGACTACGCATGTGCGCATCCCCGGCCCGTCACCGTTCTCAGCGCAGGGAAGCCACTCCGGCTGACCCGACGCTCTGGTCGGCCAGCAGCTTGGTCGATTCCGCGCGGCTGAGCGGGACTTCCCGGCACGTGCGCAGGAGTCCGGGCAAGTACGCCCAGTACGTCGGCCGGGTCGGTGCGCTGGCCGTGTCCCTCGGTGTTGGCTTGGCGATCGCGAGTTCCACCGGAGTCGCGTACGCCAGCACCGATAACGAGTCAGGCAGTGACGCGGTATCCGCCACGACCTCGAAATCCTCCACGACGGAATCCACCGCGAAGGACGCCGACGAGAACTCGGACGCTGACGACGACGAACCCGAGGACGACCCCGACGAGGAGGAGCTCGAGAAGGGTGAGCCGGACCTCGATGAGGAGGACCTCGACGACGAACTCGACGAGCAGGACCTCGACGAGGGTGAGCCGGAACTCGACGACGACGATCTCGGCGAGGGTGAGGCTCCGTCCGACGAGGTGCCCGGCGGCGACGAACCGCAGGATCTGCCCGCGGGTCCCGACGACGGGCCCGGCGCGCCGCCCGCGGTCGAGACCCCAGCGCCGGCTCGCTCCACCGAGGAACTCGATGCCGAGGACGCCGTGGACGGCGGCGACGTCGAGAACCGCGACCTCGAGGTGCCGCCGCCACCGGCCGCGCCGCAGCCCGAGGTCGTGTCGCTGAGTTCCACGACCACGACGACCACGACGGCTACTTCGGGGCCGGAGGAAAGCGTCGAGACCGTCGAAATCATGAACGCCCTGGTGTCCAACGTCGTGTCACCGTTCTCGAACCCGGCGGCACCGGCGCAGGCGCCCTGGTTCGATGCGCTGTTGGCGTGGGTGCGGCGCCAGATCAGCCACACGTTCTTCAACAAGACTCCCGTGCTCAACAGGCCCGTCGAGACCGAGCAGATCCTGGCCAGCTACTGGATCGACATCGATGCCAGTGACCCCAACGGTGATCTGCTGAGCTACAAGATCATCCAGCCGTCGACCGGCGTCGTGACCCGAGAATTGATCAGCGGGAAATTCATCTACACCCCGTTCTTGCCTCCGGTCGGTGATTCGCGCGTGGACAGGATCCAGATCGTGGTCCAGGACTCGACCGAGCATCTCAGCTTGTTGAACGTGTTCCACTCGCTGGCCCGCGCCTTCGGTCTCGCGCAGCCCGACGACCTCGTCGTCAACATCGATGTCGTCGTCAATCCGCTGGTCGAGTTCCGGCCGGGCATCGCCGCCGCGGGTCTGCCGTTCTATGGGGTCGGCAATGATCCGGTGAAGGTGTTCTCATCGGTGACGATCACCGACGGCGATTCCGATGAGTTGACCGAAGCGGTCATCACGGTCGCCACCGCCTACAAGGACGGCGACACCTTGGCCTGGGATGGGGCCGAGGGCGGTCCGATCTCGGCGACGGTGTCGAACAACGGCCGCACTCTGACGTTGTCGGGGCTGGCCTCGATCGCCGAGTATGAGGCGGCGATCAAGCTGGTGACATTCGCGACGACCAAAGGTGGAGTCGCACGCAGTGTGACCGTCTCGGTGACCGACGATCGCGGCCTGGAAAGCTTGGCGCCGGCGTTTGCCATCGTCACTGTCACGAGCTTCCCCCCCGCGATCGCCGCCGCGGGTGCACCGATCTACGGATTGGGCAATGATCCGGTGAAGGTGTTCTCGTCGGTGACGATCACCGATGGGGATTCCGATGAGTTGTCCGAAGCGGTCGTCAGGGTCGCCACCGCCTACAAGTCCGGGGACACGCTGGCATGGGGTGGGGCCGAGGGCGGTCCGATCACCGCCGCCGTGTCCGAGGATGGCCGCACTCTGACGTTGTCGGGGCTGGCGTCGATCGCCGAGTACGAGGCGGCGATCAAGCTGGTCACCTTTGCTACGACCAAGAGCGGGATCACCCGGTCTGTGACCGTGTCGGTGACCGACGATTCCGGGGTCGACGCGATTGCGCCGGGCTTCGCGCTTGTCTCCGTGAGCAGCTTCGCGCCGACGTTGGCTGGCGCGGGGGTGTCGTGGTACACGATCGGTGGGTCGCCGGTGAAGGTGTTCTCGTCGATCTCGGTCAACGACGTCGATTCCGATGAGTTGTCCGAGGCGGTCATCCGGGTGGTCACGGCCTACAAGTCCGGCGACACCCTGGGTTACGCCACCGGTGGCCCGGGGGGCATCACGGCCACGGTGTCCGAAGATGGCCGCACTATCACCCTGTCCGGGGTGGCGTCGATCGCCGACTACGAGGCGGCGATCAAGCTGGTCACCTTCGCCACCACCAAGAGTGGCATCACTCGTGGGGTGCAGGTCCAGGTCACCGATGATTCCGGGGCCGCCAGCGTGGTGCCCGCCAGTGCTCTGGTGAATGTCACGGGTGGTTTCGCGCCCACCCTGGCTGGCGCGGGGG
>JBFWOX010000079.1:0-9990 GCA_050250295.1 Mycolicibacterium sp. | reverse complement strand
TTCGATATCTCTAGGTGAGCGGCGTGTGGAGTCGACGTCTACGACGGGGCCGCGGCTTGGCGTAGGTCCGTCGTCGTGGCCGGGTTATCTGTAGGAAGTCGTCGACGGTGGTGGGCTGCGCTGTGGCCCCGTTGGTTCTGGTTGGGTCCGGTCCGGCTATGACGGATGCGGTGTCGCCGCAGGGATGCGGGATTCGAGGAGTCGGCTGCGAAGTGCTTCGTTCTCGGTGCGAAGCTGCGCGAGTTGTTCGGTGAGTTCACGGTTGCGGGCGATCGCGGTGGCGAGTTTGGTGCGTAGCGATTCCAGGCTTGCCGCGCGCCCTGTTGCGGCCGTCGCCGTGGTGGTCGTGGTGGTGCGGAGGTTGGTGATGTCGTCGCGTAGTTGGCTGTGCTGGTAGAGGAAGCTGGTCGATACACCCGCGTCGCGGGCGACGTCGACGAAGGTGACGGGCTGACCGGTGTTTCGCAGTCGGGTGATCGCGCGGCGGGCGCGGGCGGTGGCGTCGGTGGTGCGGGCGGCGGCTGCTGCGGTCAGGCGTGCGGTGCGGCGTTCGCGGTCGTCGGCGCTCACTGAGGTTCCTGCGTGGTGTTCGGGTCGATTTCGCTGATCAGTTTGGAGACCTTGTCGAGCATCGCCGTGTTCAATTCGACGGCGGCTGCGTCGCCGCGCTCGTGAGCGTCGGCGGTGAGGCGTTGCAGTTGGTCGCGGTGCGCGATATGGGCGCCGAGGAAGACCCGGCCGCCGGGGTCGTGGAAGGAGCAGTCGAGGCAGGGGTTGGGCCGGAATTCGCAGCGTTGCGCCGTTGGGAGAGTGCAGAATCCGTTGGGCAGCGCGGTGGTGAACCGGGCCCGGAGCCGCTCCACGTCGGCGTCGGTGTTGGTCGTGTCTGTTGCGGCGCTGTTCCAGAATTCACGTGCTTTGCGGGCCAGGGTGTCGTCGGTGATGCGGGCGTATGCCGAGGTCATGGTGTCGCTGTGGTGGCCGAGGAAGTCGCGCACTTCTTGTTGGGTCCAGCCGTTGTTGAGCAGTGTGGTTCCGATGGTGTGCCGGAAGCGGTGCACATCGCCGCCGGAGATCGGCTCGCCGGTGATGGTCGAGGTGGTGATGCCGTGTTCGGTGAACAGTGCGGCGAGGCGGTGCCGCAGGCCGCTGGTCGACCAGGGTTGGGTGCGGCCGGCGGCGGCGTTGGACCGGGCGCCGGGGAATAGGTGCTCGGCGTCGGGGCCGTAGGTGTCGCGCACGCGGGTCTGCTGGTCGAGGACGATGGTTGCGAGGCTGTCCGGGATGGGGAATCGGCGCCAGGCCCGGGTTTTGGGCATCCAATATTCGATCCAGTAGCCCGCGTCGGAGCGGTGCAGGCAGTCGATGGGCAGGGCGACCAGTTCGGAGATGCGGCAGCCTGCCCACCGGGTGGTGGCGATCATCGACCGCAGGGTGGGGTCGGTTGCGGGGTTGTCGACGATCAGCGTGTCGACGCGTTCGATTACGTCCGGCGGGAACGGGCGGGGGCTGCGGGTCTTGCGGTGCACGTTCTCGCCTCGTCGGAGGAACACCGCCGACCCGAGAGCGGGCACGATCTGGGTGTCGTGCAGCGACTCCAGCAGGTAGGCGGCGGTATTGGCCAACCGCGCGTCCGCTTGGGTGTCCGGTCGCCGGGTCCACGCCAGGTAGTCAAGGAAGACCGGCCTGGTCACCGCGGACGGTTCCGGTGATTCGTCGTCGCGGGTGAGGAACCGGGCGAGCTGGCGGGTGGCGCGCACCCACTGGGTCAGCGTGCCCCAGGCCAGGGTGGCGGTGGTGAGCTGCCGGCGTGCGAGTTCTTTGACCGCGTCACGCAGCCACGGCACGGTCACCGTCGACCAGTCCACGGCGGTGTGTGTCGATCCGGATTGGGTGGCGTCGAGAACGAATTCGAATCCGTCTCGCCAGTGCCAGTGGTCGTCGGCCCACGGGTCCGGGTTGGTGGCGCCGTCGAGGAGTCGGAAGAAGCGCCGAATGTAGGGTGCGCACAGGGAGTCGAACGAGCTCGCGTGCGGCCAATGCTGCCGGCACAGCAGAAGCCACTCGCCGGCGGGTCGCTCGGTGAGGGAGTCGGTGATCCGGCCGTCGGCGGTGTCGATGAGCACCATCAAGAAGCGGCGGAGGCTGGTGTTGGGGGTCCAGTCGCCGCGGCGCACCTTGGTGGCGACGACGAACCGGATCTCATCGGCCGCGATCTGCGGTAGCCGCCGGAAGTCGACGATCTGGGCCGAGAGGTGGCCGCGCGGGGCGCCGACGGGTTGGGCTTCGAAGGTTGCCCATGCGGTGAAGTCGGCGGGCTGGCCGGCGCGGAACCATTGGAAGTAGTGCGCGTAGCACAATCCGCGCCGCTCGGCGCCTGCGGAGTGGGGGCCGCCCAGCCAGTACCGCTCGCTGTTGCATGCGTCGACGGCGCAGGGGTCCGCCGCCTGGCGGCGGCGGTCTCCGGCCGGTTCGACCACCTGCCACGTCGGCTGACACCACGGCCCGTCGGGTACCCGTAGCGGCGAACGGCGGCCTCTGCGCGTGGAGTCAGGGTGGGAATCAATGTTTCTCATGGCCTGCCTCGCGCTGCGGTGGCGCCCACACCAGCTGCTCGGTGCGGCGCAATCGGTCTGCCAGATCGTCGCTGGCGAGGTGGATGTAGACGTCGGCGCTGGCGGCGTGCGACTGGCCAAGCCGGGCAGCGATCTCAGCCGACGTCCATCCGGCCTTGGCCAGCGCAGTTGCGTGGGTATGGCGCAGCATGTGTGGGTGCAGCCCGTCAAGGCCCGCTACGGAGCCGATGTGCTCGATGATCTGGTAGGCGTTCGAGTACGACAGCGGCCCGCCGACCGGGGGCCGGGACAGGTTGACGAACACGTAATCGCTGTCCAGGTCGGAGATCTCACTGAGGAGGTAAGCGGCGTACAGGTCGAAGAACCGGCGGGGCGCGGCCACCGCGAATTGCGCTCGCTGCTTTGACAGCGCCCCGTTGGCGTTGTCCTCCCGGCGGCACACCTGCACTCGCTTGCGCATCGGGTCCAGGTCGGCGTGCCGTAGGCCTAACGCCTGCCCGACCCGCAGGCCCAGGTCATAGAGCGCGGAGAGCAGCAGCCGGTCGCGGTGGGTCGACGCCGCCGCCAGCAACGTCGCGAAGTCGGCCTCGAAGTCGATCAGCTGCACGGTCTCTGCCGGCTGCTTGCCCGGCCGGGTCAACCGGGAGACCGCGCTGGGGTGGCGTTGCTCGATGTGGGCCAGGAAGCTGTGTGCCCGGCGCGGGAGCCGCGACGGGTTGCGGGTCAACACCAGATCCTGCGGTCCGCGGCCTTCGACGCGGTGGAACTCGTAGAACTCGCGCACGGCCGCGCTCACCGCTTTGACCGTTCCCGGCGCCCGGCTACCGGACCGGGTCGGCAGCGGGGGCAAACCGGCCGACAGCGCCCCCACGAAATCACACAGTGCGTCGAATACTACGGCGTCCCAGTCGATTCCGCGTGCGCCCAGCCACCGGTAGAACAAGCTCAGGTGGCGCGCATACGAGCGGACGGTGTTCTGCGACCGGCCGATCGCACGCAGCCAGTGCAGGAACTGCTCGACCTCCCCGACCGGTAGGCCTGAAGCGTCTACGACCGTCCACGACGCCCGTCCGTGGATGGTCACCGGTGCCGCCTTCACTCGGCATCCCGGGTTTCCTCGGGGCGCCGGGGCCGCACCTGGATGTCGGGCCGCAGGTCTTCCTGCGGTTGGCGGGCCGGCATCGGCGCGGCTGCGGCGGTGTCGGCAGGAAGTGCCCCGGGCAGCCACTTCATGTCGCGCTTGCGCCACGTCGCGTATTGGGCCTGCACCTTGGCCATCGGAACCTCGAAGCGGTCCCAGTCGACGCCCGGCGCGCTGACCCAGATCCGGCGGATATGGGTGTCGGTGACGATGTCGTAGTCCCAGGTCAGCTCGCAATGGGTGGGATCGCCGATCAGGCCCAGGGTCGCCGAATCCTGGGTGAAGAACGCGGTCCGCCGCGGGGTGGTCGGTTCCATCTCGTTGTGGTGGATCATCATGTGCGTCTTGCCGCGGCTGTTGATCTCGGGCCAGCGGTAGGGCTTGACGACCGTGTGTCCGGGTGGATGCATGCCGCGGGTGCTCAGCCACACATCGGTGCCCGCCGCGACGGCGGCCGCAACATATGTGCCGCGCCCGAGCCCTTGCATCACGGTTCGCAGATGTGCGGAGTGCCGGGCCGACAAGGCGTTCCAGTCATCGACGGCGGCCAGCAGCATCGCCCCCACCCCGACCGCCACCTGGTTGAGCAGCCGTCGGGCCTCCTTGCGGGAGACCGGACGGTCGGGTGTGTTGGGTTGATCCATCGGAGCTGTCACGACCCCGCCTTTCAGCCGAAAACCTTGCATAGAATCGTGCGGACCGGGGTAAAGTTTGAGGCCGGAAGACACGCCGATCGCATACGGAGCAGCCGGTCTGCAGGCGTCACGGGCTGGAGTTGCGCTATCGTCACACCAGCCACACACGCCCCACGTCCGTTAGTGGGCGTGAACTGGGAAAACGCAGATCAAACGGTGTTTCTGCGCGAATTCGCGGCGGCGGCGGGCTAGTGTCGAAAGACAGCACCGAGACGGTTGGGGAGGCGATCTGTGACGGCACCGGACCCGTACGACGACGCGGCGAACAGCGTGATGGTGCAGTTGACCCGGTTGTCGCGTGGGTGGTCGAAAAAGCGCCTGGCCGACGAGGCCGGGGTGTCGGCCTCGCACGTCAGCAGGGTCGAGGCGGGGCTGCTGCCCCTGGCAGGGAAGGCCTTGCTCGACTACGCGCAGGCCATGGAATGCCGCCCGGAAGCGCTGTGCGTGCCCTTCACCCGGTCCCCGGCCCAGGGCAGCCACTTCCGGGCCAACCTGAGTGCGGCCGAGTGGAAGCGTGACCGCGTGTGGGCGCGCGCGAATCTTGTCGCGATGCGGATCGGCCGCCTGGTGTCCCGCGCCGACATCAACCCCAAGCTTGCGCTTCCCGATCTCGACCCGGCCGACTACGCCTCCGAGCTCGGAGAGATCACCGTCGCCCAGGTTCTGCGCCGCCTGTGGCGCGTCGCCGGCCCGATCCGCTCGATGACCGAATTGCTCGAAGCCGCAGGGGTGTTCGTTGTGGTCGATGGTTTCCTCGACGACGAGATCGACGCGGTGACCCTGCGAGCAAGCGAGTATCACCCGCACCTGGTGTACGTCAACGCGGCCCGGCCGCCCGACCGCATGCGGATGACGCTGGCCCACGAACTCGGCCACCTGGTCATGGATGCGATGACGCTGGTCAGCCCCGCCGAGGCCGAGCGGCGGGCCAACAGTTTCGCCGCCGAGTTCCTCGCCCCCATCGCCGACATCGGCTTTGACTTGGACCGCGTGTCAGTGCGGGCCGTGCATGAACTCGATGAGCTGCGCCTCACCTGGGGTGTGAGCGCGTCGTCGCTGGTCGTGCGGGCCCGCGAGCGAGGTGTGCTCTCCGACTACCAGTACCGCTCGATGTTCCGGCTGCTCAACGAGACCGGCCGCATGTATGGCCCCCGCCCCGGCGTGGCCGAGGAGATGCCCCGTCTCGTCGGCGACGTACTCGGCCAACTCGCGGCCGGCGGCTACACCGCCAGTGAACTCGACGACATTACGCTGCTCACCGGCGCGCAACGCGGCGCGCTCTTCGGCGTAAGCGACAGGCCCGGCGCCCGGCACCTCACGATGGTCTAAACACCGGGCGCGATCGTGGGCTGGAATCGCACCCCGGTCCGCGACGAGCAGTGGAAAGCGCCGGTCCACTGGACCAAGCAGGGGCAAGCCCTTGAGCAGGACCACGCCGCAGGCGGCCGCCGATGCCGTGTGGTGAACGACAGTGGTGGTGCGCTCGGACGGGTCGTCCTGCGGCGCAGATACCTGCGTATCTACGCCGAACTGCGGTGGCAGAGCAACAACAAAGAATGCAGCACGTACCTCTGCCAGGTATCAGGCAAGAGCCGAAGCGCAAACCTGGCGGCCGCCTGGCGGCGAGCGCACAGTCTCGGCCTGACCGCTGCCGGCCGTGACGCAAAGGCGTGATAAGTCATCGGCAAACACCACACCTTGCTGACCTCCTCGCCTGGCTGGTTACGCGATGGATGATGCCGGTGGTCAACGCGATATCGCGGAGGCGGCTACTTCGGCCACCGGATCATGGTCCCGGCCTGGCTGTGCCAGTGGTTTGGTGCGCCCGGCCCGGACACCGTTGGCGATGACGACGATTTCGGCGAGTTCGTGCACCGCGACGACCGCGGCCAGGCCGAGCACACCGGTGAGGGCGAGCGGGATGAGCACTGCGATCAATCCCAGTGAGAGGCCGACGTTTTGGAGCATGATGCGCCGGGCTCGCCGCGCGTGGGCCAGGGCCTGGGTGAGGTGGCGCAGGTCTTCACCCATGAGGGCGACGTCGGCGGTTTCGATGGCCACGTCGGTGCCCATCGCACCCATCGCGATCCCCAAATCGGCGGTGGCCAGAGCGGGGGCGTCATTGACGCCATCACCGACCATGGCCGTCGAGGAGCGTTGGCGCAGTTGACCGATCAGCGCCGCCTTGTCTTCGGGCCGCAGATCGGCATGCACCGTATCGATCCCCACCTGGCGGGCCAGGGCTTGGGCGGTCGCTTGGTTGTCGCCGGTGAGCATGGCGACCTGATAGCCGCCGCGGCGCAGGTGTTCGACGACCTGGGCGGCTTCGGGCCGCAGTTCGTCGCGCACCGCGACCGCCCCAATGACCTGACCGTTGTCTTCGACCAGCACGGCGGTGGCGCCGGCGGCCTGCATGGCCGCGACGTGTTCGGACAAGGGTCCGGGGTCGAGCCAGCCGGGGCGCCCGAGCCGTAGCCGGTGGCCGTCACGGTGGCCGAGCAGTCCGGCCCCGGTCACCGCCTCCACATCCTCAGCTGGTTGGACCGGCCCCTCGGTGGCGGCGAGAATCGCTGCAGCCAGCGGGTGTTCGCTGCGGGCCTCCAACGCCGCCGCCACATCTAACACGTGGTCGCGGCTGTTGCCGTTGGTGGTGGCGACGTCGATGACGGTGGGCTGGTTGGCGGTCAGGGTGCCGGTCTTGTCTAGCGCGACGGTGCGCACCGCGCCGAGGGCTTCCAGCGCGGCGCCGCCTTTGACGAGGACGCCGAGCTTGGAGGCGGCGCCGATCGCGGCGACGACGGTGACCGGCACCGAGATGGCCAGCGCGCACGGGGAGGCGGCCACCAGCACGACCAGGGCACGTTCAATCCACACCAGCGGATCACCCAACACGGAACCGATGGCGGCGATCAGCGCGGCCGCGACCATGATCGCCGGAACAAGCGGTTTGGCGATGCGGTCGGCCAGGCGCTGGCTGGCGCCCTTGCGGGACTGCTCAGCCTCCACGATCGCCACGATGCGGGCCAACGAGTTATCAGCAGCGCTGGAGGTGACCTCGACTTCGAGCACCCCGGTGCCGTTGATCGATCCGGCGAACACATCACTGCCGGGTCCGGCCTCCACCGGAACGGATTCGCCGGTGATGGCCGAGACATCCAGTGCGGTGCGCCCCGAGGTGATGGTGCCGTCGGTCGCGACCCGTTCGCCGGGCTTGACCAGCATCCGGTCACCGACCCGCAACTCCGCTGGCGGGATGGTGATTTCGGCGCCGTCGCGCAGGACGGTGGCCTCGTCGGGCACCAGCGCCAACAACGCGCGCAGTCCCCGGCGGGTCCGGGCCAGTGAGTATTCTTCGAGGCCCTCGCTGATGGAGAACAGGAACGCCAGCATGGCGGCTTCGCCGACCTCGCCGAGGATCACCGCGCCGATGGCGGCGATCGTCATCAGCGTGCCGACCCCGATCTTGCCTTGCGCTAACCGGCGCAGCGTCGAGGGTACGAACGTGTAGGCCCCGATCGCCAACGCCAGCGCATACAGGCCGATTTCGACCACATGGGGGCCGCCGGACCATCCGACCGCATAGCCGGCCAGCAGCACCACCCCCGCGGCTGCGGCCGCGCGTAGTTCGGTGATCTCCCAGAGCCGTTCGGGTTCCTGCTCGCCTTCGTTGCGGTCGTCGCTGCCGCAGCCGCACGCCTCGCTCATCGCGCTACCTTCCGTTCAGTCGGGTGGCCGTAGTTGGGGCACAAGGCGACGGCGTTGCCGGTCGCCTCCAACACCGCCTCGGCCGCGCGAAACATGTCCAGCAGTTCCGGCCGGGCCAGCCGATACACCGAGGCGCGGCCCTGGGGCCGGAAATCCACCAGCCCACAGTCGCGCAGGCACGCCAGATGCGACGACACCGTCGATTGCGCCAATCCCAACTCACCGGTCAGATCCACCACCCGAGCCTCACCACCAGCTAGGCGGCGGGCGATCGCCAACCGGGTGGGATCGGACAGACTGTGAAACAACGCCACCGCCCCCGCCAACTCGTCGCGCGATGCACTCGGCGGCGCAGCACCCATACTTTTCATCGACATATCGCGATGATAGCCTACAACATAGATTGATCGGAATTAGTCGATGACAGCGCTTGCGATTGATGAAGGCTGAGGTGGCGCGGTGAAGCTCAACACCATCGAACGGGCAGCGATGAACAACCCGATTCGGGCTGCCCATCAACACCATCGGGAAGCCGCATGGTTTCGCCGCCTCGCCGGTGGCGACCTCACCGGCCAGGACGTACTCGAGACCGGCTGCGGACGAGGTGTCGGCTCCGAAGTCATCCTCGACCGGCTCCAGGCCCGCCACGTCACCGCATTCGACCTCGACGACACCATGGTCGAGCTCGCCCGCAAACGCCTCCATCACAGGCCCGTATCCCTGTCAGTCGGCGATGTCTGCGACATCCATCAGCCGACCGCCAGCCACGACACCGTCGTTGACTTCGGCATCATCCACCACGTCCCGCACTGGCAGCTGGCCGTCGCCGAGATCGCCCGAGTGTTGCGCCCCGGTGGGCTGCTGTTGTTCGAGGAAGTTCCACGCCGCATGCTCGACACCTGGGCGTTCCGCACATTCACCGTGCACCCACGCGAAAACCGCTTCGAGTCAGACGAATTCGCCGCTGAACTGGCCCGCCACGGCCTGCACGGCACCGCCCGCATCGAACACCACCTTCGCGGGCTCCTCTTCATCGGGGCCGCCCGAAAGATCTGACCTGCCACCCCCGCGACCACGAAAGCCGACCACGATGTCCGCGATGTACGCCATCATCGCCTTGCTCCTCGTCGCGGCTTTCTGGCTGCTCGACGGCTACGTGCGAGCCCGTATTCAACGCCATCGCACCGGCGACAGCGGCATCCGCATCCCTCGCACACCCAAACAGTGGTGGGCCCGAGGAACCCTGGCCTCCGGCATGCTGCTGCCCGGCATCGCCGCCCCCATCGCCGAACTGCTGGGCCTGCAGCCAGTGCCACTGTTGGACCACGGGCCCAGCCGCGTCGCCGGCATCATGCTCGCCGCACTGGGCGTGTTCGCCGCGTTCGGCGCCCAACGCGCAATGGGATCTTCGTGGCGCACCACTGTCGACCCCACCGAACGCCCGCCACTGGTCACCACCGGCATTTTCGCGATCGTGCGCAACCCCATCTACACGTCGATCAACGTCATGGTTATCGGACTAACCTTTGCGGTTCCCAACGGTATTGCACTCGCCGGCGTCGTGATGATCATCATCGGTAGTCAACTGCAGGTCCGCCTGATCGAAGAGCCCTACCTCACCGCCACCCACGGCCAGGCCTACCGCGACTACTGTGAGGCTGTCGACCGGTTCCTGCCCGGCATCGGGCGGATCAGACGGGCGTAGTGTCACCGCCGGCCGTACCGACCAAAGGTGGAGCCACGGGGAATCGAACCCCGATTTGAGCCTTGCAAAGGCCCCGTTCTACCGTTGAACTATGGCCCCGTCATGGATATGACCGTGGCGGTATCACCGCTGGTCACACCCACTTTCATCTACCTCTCCTAGAGATAA
>JBFWOX010000078.1:0-10227 GCA_050250295.1 Mycolicibacterium sp. | reverse complement strand
CTTCTTCGACCTCGCCGACGCGATCATCACCGTGCGTCGCCTCATCCGGTGCGCGTGGACCAGCCACCGCTGGGACACCCGACCCACCAAACGGCCATGATCAACACATCAATCCGCGCGACCTCTAAGCAATGATCACCATAACGGTATTGATCGCGATCGTGGGCCTGGTGCTGGTGCTGCTCGGGTCCAGCGTGCGGGTCGTCACCCAGTACGAGCGGGGCGTGGTTTTCCGCTTCGGCCGGGTCCGGCCACACACCCGGGGGCCCGGTCTGGCGCTGATCGCGCCGATCGCCGACCGGATGCGCAAGGTCAACATGCAGATCATCACGCAGCCGGTGCCCGCCCAGGACGGCATCACCCGCGACAACGTGACCGTGCGCGTCGACGCCGTGCTCTACTACCGGGTCACCGACCCGGTCCGGGTGGCCGTGGACGTCGCCGACTACAGCGCGGCCATCCTGCAGGTGGCGCAGGCTTCGCTGCGCTCGATCATCGGCAAGAGCGAGCTGGACGATCTGCTGTCCAACCGCGAGCGGCTCAACCAAGGCCTCGAACTGATGATCGACAACCCGGCCGTCGGGTGGGGGGTGCACATCGACCGCGTCGAGATCAAGGACGTGGTCCTGCCGGAATCGATGAAGCGCTCGATGTCGCGCCAGGCCGAGGCCGAACGCGAACGCCGCTCCCGGGTGATCACCGCCGAGGGTGAGCTGCAGGCCTCGCGCAAGCTGGCGCAGGCCGCCGAGGTGATGTCCCAGCATCCGGCCGCGCTGCAGCTACGGCTGCTGCAGACCGTGGTCGAGGTGGCCGCGGAGAAGAACTCCACCCTGGTGTTGCCCTTCCCGGTCGAGCTGCTGCGCTTCCTCGAACGCGCCACACCCGCCGACGTCGCGAATACCGCGACCGCGAATACCGCGATCGCGAATGCCGACGTCGCGGATGCCGACGTTGCGGATGCCGACGCCGCGAATACCGAGATCGCGGAAGCCCACATTGAGGATGCCCACATTGCGGATGTCGACGTTGCGGATGCCGACGTTGCGGATACCGACGTTGCGGATACCGACGTTGCGGATGCCGACGTCGTGAATACCGACGTCTCGGACACCGACATCACGAACACCGCGCCGATCTCCATCCCGACCCCGCGAGCCGAGCCGCCCGACGTGGCGTCGCCCCCGGCCGAAGCGACGAGCGGGGCCGGTGTTCGGGACAACGGCGCGGCCCAGGAGGCGCCCTTGCATGTCCTGCTCCGGCAGGGGCCGTCTCGGTGGTGGGGCTGAGCGATGAGCCCGACGGGAACGCGTGACTCTGTTGTCGTCGGGATCGACGGCACCGCCGCGGCCGACGACGCGCTGGACTGGGCGAGCGCCGAGGCCGCGGCTCGGGGGTGCGGGCTGCGTATCGTGCATGCCTTTCGTCCCTCACTGATCGTGGACCCGTACGGCGTCGTCCCCCCGCTCGGCGATCTCCCGGTCGTGTGGGCGGCGGCCGAGCGGGTGTTGGTGCAGGCCGCGGCGCGGGCGCGCTCGGTCGCCGCCGATCTCCCGGTGACCGCCCGCTTGCTGCAGGGAACAGCCGTACCGGCCTTGCTCGGCGAGGCCTGTGACGCCGGCGTGCTCGTGCTGGGCGGCCGGAGCGGGCGCGGGCTGCGGGGCCGGTTGAGCAGATCCGTTTCCGGCCAGGTCGCCGCTCAGGCTCCCTGCCCGGTGGTGATAGTCCGGCCACGGGATGCGGTCGACGCACGCCCCTCACCACCGCGGGTGGTCGTGGGCGTCGACGAGTCCGCTTCGTGCACCGCCGCGGTCGGGTTTGCGTTCCACGCCGCCTGTCAACGCGGCGTCCCCGTCGTCGCCGTACACGCCTGGATCCCGGACCCTCCCGGTGACCTTGAAGCGATCACCGGTCCTCCGGCCCTCGCCGAAGCCGTCGCGGGGCGTGTCCTCGATCGCGCAGTGGACCGGTGGCGGTCCGCGTTCGCCGATGTCTCGGTCCGCCCCGTCCTCGTGCGGGGCGAGCCTGCCCACGCGCTGCTCGCCGAATCCCACGGGGCTGCCCTGCTCGTGATCGGAACCCGAGGACGGGCGAGGAAGGCGGTGCTCGGTTCGGTCAGCGACACTGTTCTGCGGCACAACAAGTGCCCGCTCGCGATCATCCGCCAGGACACCGCTCCGGCTCCGCATTCAGCCGCGACCCCGGAAAGCGAACATCGGCTAGGCCACCACAAGAGCCCCCGACATCGCCGATGGCTCGCTTAGCGAAGATCCACACGCTCCTGCTGACTGAGCTCATGAAAGTGACGGTGAGCTCGATCGCGCCTTCCGAGCGGGGCCGGACGGAGTAGGGCTGACCTGGGACGAGGGCGCCGTCGCCCACTACCGCAGCGAGTGAACGAACCATGACGGCTGCGGCCGCATGTCAACGGCAGGACGGGTTCCACACCTCAGGGCGGCATGCCAGCTGGCTTCGACTCCTGCGGGCGTCGCTCGTCGTGGAAGCTGAGCCTGCCTTGCGTCGCCGCGACGACGATGACCGCCATCGCACCGAACCCGGCCAACTCGGGCAGCAGCCCGTAGTCGATGAGCGGCGGGGCGGGGAAGAGCGGCGCTACTACTTGTTCGCGAACGTGTTGAAGGACGCGTGCATCAGCATGGTGATCAGCAGGCTGCCCTTGGCGTTGTTGAGAACCCCACGTCATGGCGAACCGTCAACAAAATGATCATGACGATGAGAATGAGGATGTTCGCCACGGTGGGCGGCGCCCACACGCCACTCCAGAACAGGGGCAGGTGCCACAGGGCCCACAGCTCGCCCAAGAGGATGCTGCCGGCCAGCGGCCCGCACGCCGCTTGCGTGCGGGGCAGCGCGAAGCCGCGCCACTCGGCTCCTCGCCCAACGGGCCGCCGAGTACGAACGTCGAGACCAACGCCAACGGGTAGCCGAACACCAGCCCGAGCGTCACCGGTTGATACGACGCCAGGACGCCGGACAGGACGATCGCGGCGAGAACCTCGCTGGCGGTGACGAGCAGGACGAACAGGTACCACCGCACCTTCACGCGCCACTGCACGTACCGGCGTAAGAGGTTCTTCGGCCCTCCCTGCCCCTCGATCGCCCGGGCCATCACCAACGCCGACAACGTCGGTCCGGTGAACGTCGCGGCGGCGATCGTCACGACCACCACGACCGGCGGGAGGGTGTATGGCAGGAGGCCGGTTCCGGTTCGGGAAAGCACGACACGCAGTTCCACAACCCACGCGCCCGCGAATGCGATGAGGAAGAAGAACACCAGCAGGTGCCTGCTACCGCAAGTGCCCCAGCGCGTGCATTTATTCGGCAGCGCTTCGATTTCGGAGTTCGTCATGATGAGGCTCTTCCCCCGGGGCTGGAACGGCGAGTCGTCAGCGTGACGAGCATCCTGTCGAGCCGCAGCTGAGGCACCCGGTCACCCGCCGAACGCCGTGAATCATCCGATCGTGTCCGGTAGGTATCGATGGTGAGACGACTGCGCGCGGTCTCGCCATCGCGGAGAATCAAATCGTAGCGCAGCCTACCGCAATCCATCCTGACGCCCAAAAGTCACAAGTCTGCTGCTCGGACGGCACGTCGACGCCCTCGATCCGGCCAGACACGCGCCCCAAGGCCTTTACCTATTGTCGGGAACGGCCGATCCGGGCTTCGGGGGTTCCTCTGTGTTTGTCAAGATGGCCTGATCGGGGTCGTAGAGTGAGCGACGGCGGGTCCGGAAAGTGACTTCTCCGAAGAGCTGGACGTCGGGATCGGGTCAGTCGCGCTGGATGTCAGAGTCGCTCCCGCTTGTCCTTCCGGGCCCGCCGCCTCGCGCTCGTTGGTCGGCGATCATCGTTCGCCAGACGTGGTCGGTGAGTCGTCGTCGCAGGCAGCGCATCGCTTCGGCATGGGTTTTGCCTTGGGCGATCTTGCGGTCGTGGTAGGCGCGGCCGCGGCTGGCGGGCATGCGGACCTGAGTGAGCGCGATGGTGTGCAGCGCGTTGTTGAGCTGCCGGTTCCCGTGGCGGGACAGGCGGTGGCGGGTCTTGTCGGCGCTGGAGATTTCGATCGGCGCGGTGCCGCAGTAGGAGGCGAACGCCGCTGGCGAAGCGAACCGGGATGCGACGCCGCTGCGGCCCAGCAGGCGCGCTGCGACTACCGGCCCGACACCGCCGATCGTCATCAGATGGCTGTCGCAGGCGGCGACAAGCTCAGCCATGCGGACTTGTTCGCCGCAAGGCGGGCGTCCACGCGACGAATGTCGTCCACGAGCTCGCGAGCCAACTCCTTGCGGGCACGCTCGACCGGCGAGCTGGGTCGGATCTGGATCAACAGTGCCGCTGCCCGGTCCGCGGTCAGGTCGGTAGATGCGCCTCCTGGAAGGAGCTCGCGCATCACCGCGTGCAACTGGTTGACCGTGCGCGTGCGTTGGCGGGTGAGGTTGGTGCGCCGCTCATCCAGCATCCGCAACACCGTGGAGGTGCCCTCGGCCGCCACCGGTCGGGCATCTCCTTGCAGGGCGGCGACGCTCGCGGCCGCCGCGGCGTCGAGGACGTCACGTCGACGCGGGCGGGGCTTCGGGGGTCAGGCCCGCGGCTCCTGGTCGGGCCAACCCAACAGTTTGGCGCCGAGAACGGCGGCGTGGATGGTGAACCGTTGCGTGGGGTCGGTGGGGTTGTAGCCGGTCAAAGTCTTGACCCTGTTCAGGCGGTAGGTCACGGCACGCACGGACAGGTGCAGCCTGCGGGCGGCCGCGGTGGTGACCGCACCGGACGTGAAGTAGGCGTCGAGGGTGGCCAGCAGGGGCTGCGCGCCACCCCGCGCCCGGGTGAGGGAACCCAACACGGATTGGACCAGGTCGACGATGGCGGGCTGATCACGCAGCAGCACCCGGTAGATCAACAGGTGCTCGGAGTGGATCACCGGCATCGGCAGATGCAGCCGCGTCGCCATGGTCAGCCCTTCGCGGGCCTCTTCATACGAGCGGGGGATGCCGTAGGAGCCTGGATAGGGCCGTCCTACAGCGACCCGCCAGGGCTTGCCGCGGCGGCATCGGTCGAGCTCGGCGCGCAGGAACTCGCCCAGGGCGGGCTGTGCCGCCCGGCGCGCGGGTTCGGCGATGGGCCCGTCTGCCGGGGCGACGACGACGATCCACCCGTCCTTGGTGGCCACCAGCACGTCACGGTCACCGACCCGCTGCACCACGGCGTGCTCCACTGCGCTGATCGCTACGTGGACGTCGTCGGGGCCGCCGCTGGGAGCGGCCAGCGCGACCTGGTGCGGTCGGGCCATGTCCAGCCCGAACGGTTCGGCCCGCTCGACCAGCCGTCCCACGTCGGCGTCGCCGCGCAGCAGGTCGTCGATGAACTCCCGACGCTGGGTCTCCTCCCAGCGGGCCATCTGCCGACGCGCGTCGGTGTAGCCCTCGACGAGGTTGGCGACCGCCGTGTCGACCACGAACAGCACGGCGTCCGCGGCCGCCCGGACCGCGCGGTTGTCCCGCTCTCGGATCACCAGCGGCAACTCCGCCCACACCCGCCGCGCCGCGGACAGGTACAGCTGCACGGCGCTGCCCGCCGACACCCCGAGCTCGGCCGCCCGCCGCCCGAGCAGGCCCACCGCGTCGAGCTCGGACCGGTCTGGTTTACGCGCGGTGGTGGCGGCGTCGGCCAACAACGTCAGGTAGTCGCCGAGCAATTCGACCGGTTGGCCGCCGACGTCACGACCGGCAGCTCGCGCTACCTCGGTCAACCAGGACCCGTTGGACGCAGGCGAGCACGGTTGCGCCCGCAGCAGCTGCTCACCCGGCGTCGTCATCGCGCGACCGCCTCCGCGACATCGGGCGGTGTCACCACCACGCACAGCTCGGCCGCGTCGGCACCCCGATTGGCAACGCCGATTGGGGTACCGACGTCGAGGTAGGCTGCGCTTCCGGGAACCAACCCGTGCTCCCCGCCGCCGTGTTCTACGACGACGCCACCGTGCGGCGGGATGAGCACCACGTACGAGCGCCCGTGGTCGTGGGGTGGCAAGACCGTCGCGGCGGGCAACGTCACGTGCAGGAGCGCGACGGGTGCGCCGCCGGGAGGCGGCAGTGGCCGCACGATCGGCTCCTGGGCCGGGGGAGGCGGGCGGTCTGATGTGGTGGCGAGTGGGACGACGTGCACGGGGGCTACCTCCGTCGTGGGTTCATGCCGAGTGCGTGAGATGCGCCACGCAGGCGGTGGGCTCGGCGAACGGCTTCAGGGCGCTGACGGTCACCGATGCGCCCAGTTCGGACAAGGCACCGCGCATCAAGCCCAGGTGCAACGGACACACCAGGTCGCGGTGCGGTTGCGCGAGCTCGAGAAATGGGCAATGCCGCAGTCGAATCCGATCAACCCGGCCGTCTTGATCGGCGACCGGTTCGGGGGCGAAGTCCAGCTCGTCCAGCATGGTGGTCAACCAACTCACGGCCGTGTCGGGGCTGGCCTCGGTGAACGGTGGCGGGCGCCGAACCAGGAAAGCACCCCAGGCGTGGCCCGCCGCGGTAGCGGCCGCAGACGGGTCGGCGGTGGTCGTGGACAGCTGACCCAACAGCGCCTCGGCCAGCACCCGGTAGTGGCGAACACCGCCGCGCGCGGTGAGCGGCCGCGGCCGATAGTCGACCCGCGGACGCCCGGCCCGCACGCGTCTTCGGTCATCCGTTCCAGGTAGCCCTCCGCCACCAGCGCCTCCAGGTGGAAGCGGGCGGTGTTGGGGTGCACCCCGATCGCCGCAGCGATCTGGGAAACACCCACCGGAGCGTCCGCCCCCACCACGAAGTCGAGCACGCGGTCGCGGCGCTCACTCATCGCCGTCTCCGTCGACGGAGCGTCGCGGAAGGCCTGTCACCAGCGGGGTGTCAGCAGGCACCACTCCGAGCTTGGTCGCCCCGCCCGGACTACCCAGCGCAGCGTCGCAGCCGGGCAGCGGCTCGGCGAAGAACCGCGCGTTGTCCTCGAGGTAGACCGACCACTGTGGCGGCAGGTCGTCCTCGTAGTAGATCGCCTCGACCGGACAGACCGGTTCGCAGGCCCCGCAGTCGACACACTCGTCCGGCTGGATGTAGAGCGAACGGGCACCCTCGTAGATGCAGTCGACCGGGCACTCCTCGACACAGGCGCGGTCCTTCACGTCGACACACGGCAACGCGATCACATAGGTCACAAGCACCTCCACCGCCGTCCCTGCGGCAAATTTACACTATTTCCACTCGTAAAAATCGGCGGGAGGGGAAGCTCACGTACGGGTTCGGCGCGGCTTGAGGCCTCGATTCAGAGGGCGGTGTAGGGCACGTCGGGGTCGGCGAGTCGGCCGGTGTCGACCTGCTTGGCCCGGGCGATCAGCGGCTTGATCTGATCGATGACGTCCCACACGTTGACGTTCATGGCCGCCTTGATCCGTCCGTCCGCGAGCCAGAACGCGACGAACTCGCGCTTGGCGAGATCGCCGCGCACGACCACCTGGTCATAGGAGTCTCGTGGTGCGTGCCCGACGTATTCCATGCCCAGGTCGTACTGGTCGCTGAAGAAGTACGGCAGGTCCGTGTAGGTCACCGCGTCGCCGAGCAGCGATGCCGCGGCGGTGGCCGGCTGGTTGAGGGCGGTGGCCCAGTGCTCGACCCGTACCCGGTGCCCCAGCACGGGATGGTCGTGGTTGGCGATGTCGCCGACGGCGTAGATGTCGGGGTCGCTGGAGCGCAGTGACGCGTCGACCAGCACCCCGTTGTCCAGCTCGAGCCCGGCCGCTTCGGCCAGGGCCAGGTCGGGTGTCACCCCGACGCCGACCACGATCGCGTCCGCGCCGACCGTGGTGTCGCCGGTCAGCCGCACGCCGGTGGCGGCGCCGTGTTCGGTGGTGATGGCCTCGATGCGGGCGCCGAGCCGCAGCTCGACACCGTTAGCGCTGTGCAGGTCGGCGAACACCTGTGCCAGCTCGGGTCCGAGGACGGCGAGCAGCGGCAGCTCGGCGGCCTCGAGGAGGGTCACGTGGGTGCCGGCGCCGCGGGCCGCGGCGGCGACTTCCAGCCCGATCCATCCGCCGCCGACGACGATCAATCGTTTGCCGTCGCCGAATCGGGAGCGGATCGCGTCCGAATCTTCGCGGGTCCGCAGGTAGTGCACGCCGCGGGCGTCGGCGCCCGGGAGCCGTAGACGGCGCGGTTGTGCGCCGGTGGCCAGTACGAGCTTGTCGTAGCCGATCGTGGTGTCGTCCCCGAGGTGCACCCGGTGACCGGCGGCGTCGATCGCGGTGGCACGGGTGCCGCGCCGCAGGTCGATGTTGTTGTCGCGGTACCAGTCCTCGGGATGGACGATGGCGTCGTCGAAGGAGGCGTCGCCGGCGAGGTAGCCCTTGGACAGCGGCGGCCGCTCGTAGGGCAGGTGCGGTTCCGCGGCGAGCAGGGTGACCGCGCCGGAGAAGCCGTGGCCGCGCAGAGCCTCGGCGGTCTTCGCGCCGGCGAGTCCGCCACCGACGATGACGACCTGCTGCGGTGTGCTCACGCGACCCTCCCCTCGTGGTGGGCTGCGGGGTGGGTCAGAGCGGCGTCCAGCTCGTCGGCGAGGTCGCGCCAGGCCGCCGCGAACGTGGCGATGCCGTCGTGCTCGAGCTTGCCGACGACGTCGTCGTAGTCGACGCCGAGGTCGGCGAGCCGGTCGAGGATACCCTGCGCGTGTTCGTAGCTGCCGTGGATGGAATCGGTCGGGACGTCGGCGTGGTCGGCGACCGCGCGCAAGGTCGCCTCGGGCATGGTATTGACGACGTTCGGCGCGACCAGGTCGACCACATAGCGGGTGTCCGGGTAGGCGGGGTTTTTCATCGAGGTGGAGGCCCACAACGGCCGCTGTGGGCGGCCACCGGCCGCGGCGAGTGCCTGCCACCGGCCTGTGGCGAGCATCTGCTCGTAGCGCTGGTAGGCGAGCCGGGCGTTGCCGACCGCGACCTGGCCGCGCAGCTCGCGCGCCTGCGGCGAGCCGATCGTGTCCAGCCGCATATCGACCTCGGTGTCGACCCGGGAGACGAAGAACGACGCGACCGACGCGATGTCGTGCAGGTTGTGTCCGGCCTGCCGGGCTCGTTCCATGCCGTCGAGGAAGGCGCCCTGGACCTGGTCGTAGCGGGTCAGGGAGAAGATGAGGGTGACGTTGATGCTGATGCCTTCGGCCAGGCAGGCGCTGATCGCGGGAATGCCTTGCCGCGCGGCGGGAATCTTGATGAACAGGTTGGGCCGGTCCACCGCCCACCACAGCGCGCGGGCCTCGGCGATCGTGGCGGTGGTGTCGTGCGCCAGGCGCGCGTCGACCTCGATCGAGACGCGCCCGTCCACGCCGTCGGTGGCGTCATAGACCGGGCGCAGCACGTCGCAGGCCCACCGGACGTCGAACGTGGTCAACGCGCGCAACGCCTCGCCGACCTGCACGCCCCGCGCGGTCAGGTCGCGCACTTGGGACTGGTAGGACTCCGTCCGGCCGATGGCCTTGGCGAAGATCGACGGGTTGGTGGTGACACCGGTGACGTGTTGCTGCTCGACCAGCGCGGCGAGGCTTCCGGAGGTGAGCCGTTCGCGGCTCAGGTCATCGAGCCAGATCGACACACCGGCCTCGGTGAGCGCGGACAGACGCTCGTTCATTCACGGGCCTTCTTTCGTCTCCGAGTCTGCTTCTCGCTTGAGCGGCCCCCTTGATGGCGTCACGGCCCGCTCGTCCCGATTTCGGCCGACACCTGATCGAGCGACGGCCTCGACGTCATCAGTGATCGTTCTCAGATCGGTCTTCCGGTCGTCGCTTCGAGCGGTCGGGGGCGTGGTTCCACCGCCGCCGGGCCAACCAGGCCAGGCAGGCGATGGCGGCGAACGCCAGCGCGCCGCTGGGCGCGCCTGACACCAGCAGGAGCGCGCCGAGCAACAGGGCGGCCACGATCGCGACCTGGAACCACGGTCGGTCGAGGTGCCTGCGACTCAGGCGCTGCGCGCGGGTGTCGAACGAGCGGGTGAACTCCGGGTCCTCGACCTGGAACTGGCGTTCGAACTCACGCAGGGTTCGCCGTTCGTGATCATTCAGCACAATGCACCTCCGTCGGTTGCCCGCCCCGTCTGGCGTGCGACCACATCGGCCTCGCCGGTTCTGCGGCGGGCCAGAAGCAGCAGCGCTGCCGCCCGACCCGCTTCGGCATCTCGGGCTGCGATGCCCGCCGGAT
>JBFWOX010000077.1:0-10406 GCA_050250295.1 Mycolicibacterium sp. | reverse complement strand
TCGCCTACCGCAAATACGCCACCACACCCATCCCCACCGAGGTCCCCGACGGATCAACCCTCACCCACGCCGCCCGCCACGACCTCTACAGCGACACCCTCAACGAAAAAGTGTTCATGCGGCCCGGCGCGGGGCTGGTCGAGCGGGCGGTCACGGTCAACGACCGCGGGATCGACGCCGCGGTCAGTGCGGTCGCGGCGGTCGTCGCGCTGCTGTCGCACCGGCTACGGGTGTGGCACAGCGGATTCGCTCGCGTGTACGCCCTGTTCGTCCTGACCGGTGCCGCCCTCGTGGTGGCGGTCCTACAGTTGGCGAGGTACTGATGACCGGTGCGCCGTGGTTGACCGTACTGTGGCTGGGACCGCTGGTCGGGGGGCTCGCGGTGGTGGCCGTGCCGGCATCCCGGCCCACCCTCGCCAAGGGGCTCGGCCTCGCCGTCTCGGCCGCGGTGCTGGCCGTCGCGGTGGTGATCGCCGTCGGCTTCGATCCCGCCGGCGAGCAGTACCAGTTCGTCGAATCACACCGGTGGATACCGTCTTTCGGCACCGGCTACATCCTCGGCATCGACGGCATCGCGCTGGCCCTGGTCGTGCTCACCGCGGTGCTGGCCCCGCTGCTGATCGTCGCCGGCTGGAACGACGCCCCGGACCGGGCCAGGGCCGCTCACGCCTACGTCGCGTTGCTGCTCGCCCTCGAGTCGCTGACGCTGCTGTCGTTCGTCGCGCTCGACGTCCTGCTGTTCTACATCGCCTTCGAGGCCACGCTGGTCCCGCTGTTCTTCCTGATCGGCCGCTACGGCGGTGCCGGCCGCGGGTCGGCGGCGGTGAAGTTCCTGCTCTACAACCTCTTCGGCGGGTTGATCATGCTCGTCGCCGTCGTCGCGCTGTACGTGTCCAGCCCCGACGGCCGGGCGGGCACCTTTGACTTCCGCACGCTGACGAGCATCGTGCACGACGCCGATCCCGCTCTGCAGAACCTGCTGTTCCTGGCCTTCATGCTGGCCTTCGCGATCAAGGCGCCGATGTGGCCGTTCCACACCTGGCTGCCGGGGGTCGCCGCGGCCGCCAAACCCGCCACGGCGGTGTTCATGATGGCCGTCGTCGACAAGGCAGGCACGTTCGGCATGATCCGGTACTGCCTCCAACTGTTCCCGGATGCCTCGGTGTTCTTCGCCCCTGCGGTCATCACGCTGGCGGTGATCGGCATCGTCTACGGCGCGGTCCTCGCGATCGGCCAGACCGACGTCATGCGGCTGATCGCCTACACCTCGATCTCCCACTTCGGCTTCATCATCCTCGGCATCTTCGTGATGACCACCCAGGGCCAGTCCGGATCGACGCTCTACATGGTCAACCACGGCATCTCCACCGCCGCCCTGTTCCTGATCGCCGGATTCCTGGTCTCCCGCCGCGGAACCCAGCTCATCAGCGCCTACGGCGGCGTGCACAAACTCGCACCGGTCCTGGCCGGCACGTTCCTTGTCGCCGGGATGTCCGCGCTGGCGCTGCCCGGCCTGGCGCCGTTCATCAGCGAATTCCTGGTCCTGATCGGCACCTTCACCCGCTACCCGGTGGCCGCGGTGCTGGCCGCCAGCGCGCTGGTGCTCTCCGCGATCTACATCCTGTGGATGTACCAGCGCATGATGACCGGCCCGGTGCCGCCGGGTAGCGACACGATCACCGACCTGCAACCGCGGGAAATCGGTGTCGTCGCACCGCTGATCGCGATGCTGCTGGTGCTCGGCATCTATCCCATGCCGGTGCTGGCGGTCATCGAGCCTGCGGTCGGTCACACGATGACGGTGCTGGACCGGCACGACCCGGCAATCACCTCAGCGGAAGGACCGTCGAAATGAGCGTTCCCACCCCGAGTGTCGAGTATGCGCAGCTGTCGCCGATGCTGATCGTCTTCGCCGCCGGTCTCACCGGTGTCCTGCTCGAAGCGCTGCTACCCCGCCACGCCCGGCTCCGGGCCCAGCTCACCGTGAGCTGCGGGGCGTTGCTCACCGCGCTGCTCGCCGTCGCACTGCTGGCCGGTCGCCACGGCAGCACCGTGATGGGCTCGGTGATGGTCGACGGTCCCACCCTGTATCTGCAGGGCGCCATCCTGGTGACGGGTCTGGCCGCGCTGGCTCCGCTCTCCCAGCGCAGCCTGGTGGCGTTCACCCCGCAGGCGTCGAGCATCCCCGGCAGCACCGACGAGCGGGCCGCCGAGCGGGCGGGCGCTGCCCAGACCGAGGTGTTCCCGTTGCTGCTGCTCGCCATCGGCGCGATGATGCTGCTGCCCGCCGCGTCCGATCTGTTGACGATGTTCGTGGCGTTGGAGGTGCTCTCGCTGCCGCTGTACGTGCTGTGCGGCCTGGCCAGGGGACGACGCCTGCTGTCACAGGAAGCGGCGCTGAAATACTTTCTGCTGGGGGCATTCTCGTCGGCGATCTTCCTGTACGGGATCGCGTTGGTGTACGGGTTCTCCGGGACGTTGGCGTTGTCGGGCATCGCCGATGCGGTCGACGGTGCCGGGCGGCCCTCGACGATGGCGCTGGTCGGGGTGGGCTTGCTGCTGGCGGGCCTGCTGTTCAAGATCGGTGCGGTGCCGTTCCACTGGTGGGTCCCCGACGTCTATCAGGGCGCCCCGACCCCGATCACCGGGTTCATGGCCGCGGCGACGAAGATCGCCGCGATCGGGGCGATGCTGCGCATCGTCTACGTGGCGCTGCCCGGCCTGGTGTCGCAGTGGCGACCGATCCTGTGGACCGTCGCGGCGGTGACGATGACGGTGGCGGCCGTGCTGACGGTCACCCAGACCGATGTGAAACGCCTGCTGGGCTATTCCGCAGTGGCCAACGTCGGTTTCCTGCTGCTCGGGGTGTCCGCGACCGCCACCGGACTGCCCGCGGTCCTGTTCTATCTGGTGGCGTACGGCATCAGCACCATCGGCGCGTTCGCGGTGGTCACCATGATCCGCTCGGCCGGCGACGAGGAGGAGCCCGATACCGCCCGTTGGACCGGCCTCGGGCGTCGCGCCCCGGTTCCGGCGGCGGCGCTGGCGTTGTTCCTGCTCGCCCTCGCCGGGATCCCGTTGACCAGCGGCTTCATCGGCAAATTCGCGATCTTCCAGTCCGCGGCCGCAGACGGAGCGACGACGCTGGTGATCGTCGGTGTGCTGACCAGCGCGGTCGCGGTATTCGCCTACACCCGGGTGATCATGACGTTGTTCTTCACCGAACCGGTCGAGCACACCCCGCAGGTGCGCACGGCGCGGTCGACCATGGCGGTTGTCGCCGCTGCGGCCTCGGCCACGGTGCTGCTGGGCATCATGCCGCAGCCACTGTTGGACCTGGCCGGTCACGCCGGGCAATTCCTTCGCTGATACCCGCGAAGCCCGCGCCACCCACACACAAAGGGGCGCAGCCGGACTCTGTCGAATCCGGCTGCGCCCTACCTGATTGGCCCTCTCGTTTGACTCAGACGGTGACGGGCTGGGCCTCGCCGCGTAACCGGGCCGCCGCGCCGTTGGCCGCCACCCGTTCCAGCAGCACCGCCTGCGCGTCGGCCTCGCGGGCGGCCTCACCGCGCCACGCCTCCAGCGCCGGTGACACCAGCGCCCGCCCGAACGAGAACGTCAACGGCCACGGCGTCGAATGCGACTGCATCGCTTCCAGATTGGCGGTGGCACGCTCGGGTGGTTGGCCGCCGGACAGGAACGCCACCCCGGCGAGGTCACCGGGCCACGCCCGCAGCACGCCCACGGTCAGTTCGGCGACCTCCGCCGGTGTCGAGCGCCGTCCGTGCTCCGCGCCTTCGAGCACCATGTTCGGTTTGAGCACGATGCCCGATAGGTCGACGTTCAGCGCTGCCAACTCCGACCGCACCGCGGTCTGCACCTGGCTGGTCAGCTCCCGGCAGACGCCGTGGTTGTGGTCGCCGTCCATCAGCACTTCGGGCTCGACGATCGGGACGAGCCCGGCCTCCTGGCATGCCGCGGCGTAGCGCGCCAGCGCACTGGCGTTGACCCTGATGGCGCCGCGGCTAGGGGTGTCGGAAGAGATGCGGAACACCGCACGCCATTTCGCGAACGCCGCGCCGAGTTCGGCGTACTCGGCCAACCTCGCGGGCAGCCCGTCCAAGCCCTCGGTGACCGTCTCGCCGGGCAGCCCCGGACACGGCTTGGCGCCGGTGTCGACCTTGATGCCCGGCAGGATGCCCAGCGCGGTCACCGCCTGCGCGAACGGCGTACCGTCGCTGAAGTTCTGGCGCAGTGTCTCGTCGCAGAAGATGATGCCCGACACGTCCTCGGCCAGCCCGGGCGCCGACGCGAGCAACTCGCGGTATTTGCGCCGGTTCTCTGCGCTCGGCTCGACACCGACGGCCTGCAGCCGAGCCGACATGGTGCCGATGCTCTCGTCCGCGGCGAGTATTCCTTTGCCAGGAGCCACCATTCGCGCAGCGGTCAGTCGACATGTCGTCGTCATCAGATTGTCCTTCAGTTCCGGGGATAATGCTTGCACGGTAGCGCGCACAAGCGGGCGCGACCTCACCCATACGGTGGAGCGCCGGGGGAAAACAATCAACCGATCAGTTCAGAATGGCTGCGAGATTCTCCATGGACACGTTCAGAATCCGCTGGCAGCATTCCCGGCATGACTGATCGATGGAACGCCGGGGTGATCCCCTACGCCGAAATGGGTTACTGGCAGCCGGACTACGTCCCGAAAGACTCGGATGTCCTGTGTGCCTTCCGCATAACGCCGCAACCGGGTGTCCCGCCGGAGGAAGCCGGGGCCGCCGTCGCCGGCGAGTCCAGCACGGCGACGTGGACAGTGGTGTGGACCGACCGGCTGACCACCTTCGAGCACTACCAGGCCAAGTGCTACCGCGTCGACGCGGTGCCCAACACCCCCGGTCAGTGGATCGCGTGGATCGCCTACGATCTCGACCTGTTCGAGGAAGGTTCGATCGCCAACCTCACCAGCTCGATCATCGGCAACGTGTTCGGGTTCAAGCCGCTCAAGGCGCTGCGCCTCGAGGACATGCGCATCCCCACCCAGTACGTCAAGACCTTCCAGGGGCCCGCGCACGGCGTGGTGATGGAGCGCGAGCACCTCAACAAATTCGGTCGCCCGCTGCTGGGCGCGACCACCAAACCCAAGCTCGGGTTGTCGGCCCGCAATTACGGCCGCGTCGTCTACGAGGCGCTGCGCGGCGGCCTGGACTTCACCAAGGACGACGAGAACATCAACTCCCAGCCGTTCATGCGGTGGCGGGACCGCTTCCTGTTCTGCATGGAGGCGGTGAACCGGGCCCAGGCCGCGACCGGCGAGATCAAGGGCCACTACCTCAATATCACCGCAGGCACGATGGAGGAGATGTACGAGCGGGCGAACTTCGCCAAGGAACTCGGTTCGGTGATCGTGATGATCGATCTGACCGTCGGGTACACCGCGATCCAGTCGATGGCCCACTGGGCCCGCGCCAACGGGGTACTGCTGCACCTGCACCGGGCCGGGCACGGCACCTACACCCGGCAGAAGAGCCACGGCATCAGCTTCCGGGTGATCTCGAAGTGGATGCGGCTGGCCGGTGTCGACCACATCCACGCGGGCACCGTCGTGGGCAAGCTGGAGGGTGACCCGAACGCCATCGCCGGGTTCTACGACACCCTGCGGCTCGACAGCGTCGCCGCCGATCCGGTCAAAGGCCTGTATTTCGACCAGGAGTGGACCTCCATGCCCGGTGTGATGCCGGTGGCCTCCGGCGGTATCCACGCCGGCCAGATGCACCAGCTGCTGCACTACCTGGGCGAGGACGTGGTCCTGCAGTTCGGCGGCGGCACCATCGGCCATCCGATGGGCATCGCTGCCGGCGCCGAAGCCAACCGGGTGGCCCTCGAGGCGATGATCAAGGCCCGCAACGAAGGCCGGGACTACTACAAGGAAGGCCCGGAGATCCTCAAGCAGGCCGCCGCGCGCAATCGGGCGCTCGACACCGCCCTGGCCACCTGGGGGGACATCTCGTTCAACTACGAGTCCACCGACACCCCCGATGTGGTGGCCACCCCCACCCACTCCTGATCCGGAAGGACCGCAACCCGATGAGACTGACCCAGGGCACCTTCTCGTATCTGCCCGACTTCACCGACGACGAGATCATCGCGCAGATCAACTATGCGCTCGACAACAACTGGCCGCTGTCGGTCGAGTTCACCGACGACCCACACCCGCGCAATGTGTACTGGGAGATGTGGGGCCTGCCGATGTTCGACCTCAAGGACGCCGCCGGGGTACTGCTCGAGGTGAACGCCTGCCGCAGCGCCTATCCCAACGCCTACGTCCGGCTCAACGCCTACGACGCCCGGCTGGGCAGGCAGACCACCGCGTTCTCGTTCATCGTGCAGCGCCCCGCCGAGGAACCCGGTTTCCGGCTGGACCGCGCCGAGGGCTCCGACCGGCGCATCGGCTACACCACGTTCGCCTACGCGACCCAGCGGCCATCAGGGCAGCGGTACGAGTCGCCATGACCGAAGCACCTCCGGCACAACAGCTCTCGATGCATTCGATGAATTCCATCGATGGATCGTTGGTCCCGGTGAAGCTCTCCGGCCCGGTCACGGGCCGGAGAGTTGTGCTGTTCGGGGACCCGACCGGTGAGGACCACGAACCGCTCTGCGCGCGGCTGCACGTCGCGATGTTCCGCACCGTCGTGCTACCCGCCGACCGCGGGCTGACCCCGAAGTCAATCGTGGGCATCCTGGATCAGCTGGGCGTGGTGGGCGGTGTGCTGGTCAGCACCGGAGCCGGTGCCCGGCTGGCGTGGAGCCTGGCGGCCACGCACGGCGAGCACTTCACCGGGTTGGTGACGGTCGGATCGGGCCATCCCGCGGTGCCCGATGCGCGCGGTCGGACCCACGACGAGCATTGCCCCACTGTGGAAGTCGACACCACCATCCTGGTCGACGGCAGGACCGCACACGCTGTCGCGCTGGCCAGCCGGCGCCGCGTGCGCGGGGAGTTCCGATTGGTGGACCTCGCAGGCCCGGTCGGATCCCGGCACTTCACCGCGCAGCTGGCCACCGAGATCGTCGTCCGCGGATTGTCCCGCTGACGACGATCTCGGTGCGCTGTTCCGTGTTGTGCCGGCCCCCGGGGCCGCCTAGTTGGCGACCATGTCGGCCTCGCGCAGCGCGGCGTTGCGCCGCTGCACCAGCCGCATGATCATCGGGGTGAAGATCAACTGCATGGCCAGGTCCATTTTGCCGCCCGGGCACACGATGGTGTTGGGCCGCGACATGAACGAATCGTGCAGCATGGCAAGCAGATACGGGAAGTCGATGCCGTGCGGATCGCGGAACCGGATGATCAGCATCGATTCATCAGCGGTGGGGATCGTCCTGGCGACGAACGGGTTCGACGTGTCCACCATCGGCACCCGCTGGAAGTTCACGTCGGTGTTGGAGAACTGCGGGCAGATGTAGTTCACGTAGTCGGGCATCCGGCGCAGGATCGTGTCGGTGACGGCCTCGGAGGTGTAGCCGCGGACGAACCGGTCGCGGTGCAGCTTCTGGATCCACTCGAGGTTGAGCACCGGGACGACCCCGATCCGCAGGTCCGCGTGCCGGGCGACGTCGACCTTGTCGGTGACGATCGCGCCGTGCAGGCCCTCGTAGAACAACACGTCGGTGCCTTCGGGCAGGTCCTCCCACGGCGTGAAGGTGCCCGGCGGCTGGCCGTACGGCGTGGCCTCCTCGTCGTCGTGAAGGTACTTGCGGAACCGCCCGGTGCCCGTCTCGGCGTAGGTGGCGAACAGTTCCTCGAGTTCCTCGAAGAGGTTCGCCTCGGGGCCGAAGTGGCTGAAGGTGTGGTCGCCGCGGGCATGCGCGTCGGCGATCGCGGCCTTCATCTCCGCACGGTCGTAGCGGTGGAAGCTGTCGCCCTCCACATAACCGACGTTGACGCCTTCGCGGCGGAAGATCTGCTGGAAGGTGCGCATCACCGAGGTGGTGCCTGCGCCCGAGGAACCGGTGACCGAGACGATCGGGTGTCGACGTGACATGGCGCTCACACCGCCGCCGTGCGGAACAGCCCGCGGGTGCCGTACAGCGGCAGTTCGGGGTCCGTCTCGTAGGACTGACGGTGGTACTGCTCGATGCGTTCGACCTCCTCGCGGGCGCCGAACACCAGCGAGACACGCTGATGCACATCGGTGGGCACCACGTCGAGCAATCGGTGCCGTCCGGTACTGGCGGCACCGCCGGCCTGCTCGATCAGGAACGCCACCGGATTGGCTTCGTACAACAACCGCAGCCGCCCCGGCCGTACGGGTTGGCGCGAATCCCGCGGATACAGGAAAACCCCACCACGGGTGAGGATCCGGTGCGTCTCGGCGACCAGGGAGGCCACCCAGCGCATGTTGAAGTCCTTCTGCCGCGGCCCGGACCGTCCGGCCAGGCATTCCTGCACGTAGCGTTGCACAGCGGGTTCCCAGAACCGCTGATTGGAGGCGTTGATGGCGAATTCGGTGGTGTGCTCCGGGATCCGGATCGTGCTGCGGGTGAGGATGAACTCGCCCAGGTTGGGGTCGAGGGTGAAGGCGTGCACCCCCGTTCCGACCGACAACACCAGGATCGTCGACGGTCCGTAGATCGCGTAGCCGGCACACACCTGTCGGGTCCCGGGCTGCAGGAAGTCCTCAGGCTGCGGGTCCACCCCGGGCTCAGGGGCCCGGAGGATCGAAAAGATGCTTCCGACAGAAACATTGACGTCGATGTTGGAGGACCCGTCGAGGGGGTCGAACAGCAGCAGGTACTTGCCCCGGGGATGCTCGGCGGGCAGCAGGTACGGCTCGTCGAGTTCCTCGGACACCATGCCCGCGGCGTAGCCGCCGAACTCGGTGGCGCGCAGGAAGTAGTCGTTGGCCAACAGATCCAGCTTCTGCTGCACCTCGCCCTGGACGTTGGTGTTGTCCGCAGAGCCCAGCAGCCCGGCCAGGGCGCCGACGGCGACGCGGTTGGAGATCGCCTTGCACGCCAACGCCACATCGAGGATCAGGCCGTTGAGGTCGCCGGAGGCCTCGGGATGGCGGCGGCGCTCCTGGATCAAGAACTGCACCAGTGTGGTGTGTTCGGTCAACATGCGCCAAGGATGGCCGGACCTCGCCGACCGGCCATCCCCCGCCCGGGTGGGCGTGCGGGTGGAGTCAGACCGGCCGTGCGCCCGGGGCGCCGGGTCCCGGCACGGAGCCGGGTGGGGGCGGTCCGAGTTGCCCGGTGCGGATCCAGTCGATCGCCATGTCGTGCGGGTTCTGCGGGTCGACCGCCACCGCGATCCGCGTTCCCGGTTGCACCCGCGGCACGTGCAGCTGCGCGACCACCTCGTCGAAAACCGCGCCGTAGGGCGCGGTCCCGTCGTCGCGCTGCACGCGCCCCTGGATGCGCAGCACCGGGGACATGTTCAGGTAGGACCCGACCTGCCAGACCCCCTCGACGGTGACCGTGGCGGGTTGGCCCATCCCGTTGGTCAGCTGGGAGTGCCGCAGCATCGTCATGCCGACCTCGCTGGCGTCGGCGGCTTCGTGGATCCGGTTGGGGATGTCGCCGATCTGGCCGAGGAACGACGAGGGCCGGCCCTGCGACTCCAGGTACTGCTTGTTGGCGCCGTACATCCGCGCCCAGTCCTTGAACGGGTTGGGCACCAGGATCACCCCGTCAGTAGCCGAGGAAGCGGCGGAACTGCTGACCGACGGCCATCGACTGGCCCATCCGCTGCACCCAGCCGTCGAGGGCGGCCTTGGTGTCGGCGGGGTTCCACCCGCGTTCCCGGGCCAGCGTGATCATGCCCGCCTCATCGGTGATGCCGCGGGCCTGGGCGTCGCGCGCCAGGTCGGCGTAGTCCTGCAGCGAGATGCCGTTGATCGGATCCCAGATCGGGTCGTCACCGGCGACCGACCGGGTCGACGGTCCACCGAACGCGGCGGGGTCGATCGGTCCGGCGCCGTGGACGTGTACCGTCCCGGCACCTTGGGGTTGCTGTGGCGGGGTGAACGCCTGCTGGGCCTGTTGGGCCGCTTCCTTCGCCTTCTTGAAGAATCCCATCGATGGTCTCCGTTCTTCCCGGCCCCAGACGGTGATGTCCGGGACGCTACTCCCCGGCAAGTAGATACGGACCCGATCGATACCGATCCCAACTTCACCCCGACCGCCGAACTGGAACACGTTTCAGTTTTGCCGCCGGAATCGGTACGCTGACCCGGTGTCGTCTTCTGGAATCTCCACGCTGCCCGCGGTCGAGGGGTGGTTTGCCACGGATGGGTCGGGTGCGGCGTATCTGATCGGGGGCAAGTGTCACCAGTGCGGGACGTTCGTGTTCCCGCCACGCTCGACCAACTGCCCCAACCCCGGCTGTGACAGCGACG
>JBFWOX010000076.1:0-10560 GCA_050250295.1 Mycolicibacterium sp. | reverse complement strand
TGTCGTGGCGGTGGCTGCCGTGGGCGGTGTGGGCGGTCTCGTGCGGGTGGGCGTTCAGCCTGGCGATGGTCGACGGCTGGCAGCGCGGCTTCGCCGGCCGGCTGACCGCCAGGCACGAGTACCTGCGCCAGGTGCCGACCGTCACCGACATCCCCGAGGCGGTGCGCAGCTTCGCCGGCAGGATCCTGGACTACCAGCCTGATTCGTGGATCACCCATGTGTCCGGGCACCCGCCGGGCGCGCTGCTGACGTTCGTCTGGCTGGACCGCATCGGGCTGGGCGGCGGGGCGTGGGCCGGCCTGCTGTGCCTGCTGGCCGGCTCGTCGGTGGCGGCGGCGGTCGTGGTCACGGTGCGGGCGCTCGCCGACGAGGACACCGCGCGCCGGGCCGCGCCGTTCGTGGCGGTGGCCCCGACGGCGATCTGGATCGCGGTGTCGGCCGACGGCTACTTCGCAGGCGTGGCGGCCTGGGGCATCACGCTGCTGGCGCTGGCGGTCACCGGATCGGCCCGGCTGCCGATGCTCACCGCCGCGGCCGCCGGGGCACTGCTGGGCTGGGGCATCTTCTGTAACTACGGCCTGACGCTGATGGCGCTGCCCGCGGCCGCGGTGCTGCTCAGCGCGCCCCGCCGGCGCGCCGCGGTGGCCGCGCTGGTTCCCGCGGTGGCGGCGGCGATGGCGATGGTCGCGGTGTTCGCGGCCTTCGGCTTCTGGTGGTTCGACGGCTATCTGCTGGTGCAGCAACGGTATTGGCAGGGCATCGCCAACGACCGGCCGTTCGCGTACTGGGGCTGGGCGAATCTCGCGTCGGTGGTGTGCGCCATCGGGCTCGGCAGCGTGGCCGGGCTCGCCCGGGTCTTCGACCTGGCCGCGCTGCGGCGCCGGTCCGGCCTGCACCTGCTGCTGCTCGGCGCGCTGCTGGCGATCGTGGTGGCCGACCTGTCGCGGCTCAGCAAGGCCGAGACCGAACGCATCTGGTTGCCGTTCACGGTGTGGCTGGTGGCCGCGGCGGCGCTGCTGCCGGCCCGGTCAGCGCGAGGGTGGTTGGCGCTCAACGTCATCGGTGCGCTGGCCGTCAATCACCTGATCCTGACCAACTGGTAGCCGCCGCGCCAGCAGGTAGTAGGCGGGCACGCACGCCCACACGATCGCCAGCGCGATCCACAGCCCCAGCGGGTAGTCGCGGTCCAGCACCGTCGGGTTGTCCACCCGCATCCCCGGCCTGCCGTACACCGGGATCGCCAGCAGCGCCAGCACCACACTGCACAGCGCGGCCACCGCGACCGGGGACCGCCAGCGCACCGGGACCACCCGCCGGCCCGCCCAGCCGAGCAGCGCGCACAGCGGCGCGAACACCAGGTCGTGCACCACCGCGGCGACCACCGCCCACACCAGGATGCGCACCAGCACCACGGTCGGGTTCTCCCACAGCAGCACCGCGCCGTACCCGCCTGCCGCCACCCCGGCCAGCACCAGCAGCACGCGCACCGCGGTCACCGGATCACCTCGATGCGGCTCAACCACTTCGTCTGCAGCACACCGGGTCTGGTCGGCGCGATCAACCGGCACGGGTAGCCGTGATCGAGGTCGAGCACCTCGCCGTTGAGCTGCAGGGCGATCAGCGTCATGTCGTCGCCGCTGTGGCGGGCCGGCAGCACCGTGCGGGAGTACGGGCCGGGCGGTTCCAGCGAGATCATCCGCACATCGGAGTGTGCCGGCGCCCGGACCTCTGCGAGCAGCCGCGCCAGCACCACCCCGGTCCACTCCGCCTCGGCGCTCCAGCCCTCCACACAGGCGATGGGCAGCCGGTGCGTGCTCTGCGGCAGCGCCCGCAGCTCGGCCAGGGTGAACGCTCTGCTCACGTCGCCGTGGGTGACGGTCAGCCGGTACTGCGGTGCGCGCGCCGCGCCGATCACCCCGGCCGCGATCGCCGAGCGGTTCACCGGGACCCCCTGCGGGCCTTGCCCGCTGCGCGGCGCGAGCACCGACACCCGGCGCAGCAGCGGCACCGTCTGCCCGGCCGTGGCCAGGGTGGCGACCGCGACGGCCAGCCAGGTGCCGCGCAGCACCGTGCGCCGGGACACCCCCGCGGGAACGTCGGGGTCGAGCGGGTCGCGCAGCGCCCGCTGGATCACCGGCAGTTTCACCCCTACGTGCACCAGCACCGCCCCGACCGCGACATAGGACATCGCGTAATGCGCTGTGGTGAAGAAGAACTCGAAGGCGTACCACTGCGCGATGTTGAGCAGGCCGGTGCTGAGTTGGAACAGCATCGACGCCACCAGCACCAGGATCGACGCCCGCTCCACCGCGCGCACCACCCCGCCGAGGACGGGCCGCTCGAACAGCTTGGGCCACACCGACCACAGCTTGACGATCAGCAGCGGGATCGCCGCGATGCCGCTGCCGATGTGCAGGCCCTGGGTGAGCCGGTACAGCCACACCGGGCGGGTCGGCCACCAGAACCACGGCTGCGGGTGCTGGATGAAGTGGCTGATCAAACCGGTGACGAAACAGATTGTGACGGTGACACCCAGCGCCATCCCGACGCGGGCCGTCACCGCCGTGCCACGGGCGGTGGTCATCGGGTCGCCGCCAGCGTCGCGACCACCCGGGCGCCGATCGGATGGATCCCGGCCACCGCTAGCCCTACCCGGTGGGCCAGCGCCGGCATGCAGTCGATGCCCACCGAGGCCCACCGGAACCACGGACCGACCGCCCGCGCCGATTCCAGCCGCACCCACTCGACGTCGATACCCGTTGCTCGCGCATCGAATTCGGCGATGCAGCGGCCGCTGTCGGCCAGCAGCTCGGCGGCGCGGCGCAGCACCCGGGCCGGATCGCCGGCCAGCCCGACGTTGCCGTCGGCCAGCAACACTGTCTGCCAGCGGCCGGTGCCCGGCAGTGGGGCGAACACGTCGCGACGCAGCGCGGGTGCACCGCTGCGCCGCGCCAGCGCCACCGCCGTCGCCGACAGGTCCACCCCCAGCGCCGGGACCCCGCGCTGCACGAGGTGCGCGACCAGCCGTCCCGGCCCGCAGCCCAGGTCGATGGTGGGGCCGGCACACATGCCGACGACGGCGGCGTCGAACTTCGCGTCGGCGCCGCGCCCGCCCAGCCAGGTGCGCACCGGCAGGCGGTCGACCCGGCCGTCGCTGTGGCGCACCCAGCACCGTTCGCCGTCCAGCGCCCGGTCGTACAGCTGGCCGAACATCAGGCGTGCACTTGCGCGGTGGCCCGGCGGAAGCGGGAGCCGGGCGGACAGGCGGTGCGGACGTCGGGGATGTCGGCGACGGTGTCGACGTCGGCGAGCTCGGGTAGCAGTTCCACGTCGATACCGTGTCGGCGAAGGGCCGAGAGCGTTTCACTGCCGGTATCGGGCGTCGACATCGGGACCTCGCGCAGGCACTCGGCGGTGGCGGCGGCGGTGACGCCCAGCACCCACCAGCCGCCGTCGCACGCCATCCCGAGCACCGCGCCGCACCCGAGCAGCGCCCCCGCGCTCAGGCCGATCAGCGCTCGCGCGCTGGAACCGAGCAGCTCGGCGGTGACCTGCGGGGTGTCCATGCCGATCTGCAGCACCGGCAACCCGCCGGTGGCGGCCGCGGCGTCGGCGTGCGCATTGGCCAGCCGCGCCGCGAACCCGTCACCACGCTGCCCGATCAGCACGAACTCCCGCAGCCGGGACCGGATCTCGTCGCCGTCCCGGGCCAGGTCCAGATCGCCGGTCAGCGCCACCACCCGGGCGGCCACCGGCGTGGCGGCCACCGCGTCGAGGGTGTCCAGCAGCGCCGCCGCCGCGATGTCCGCGGCGGCCACCTCGCCCAGCGTGGCGGCCAGCCGGGTCTTGGCCAGGCCGGGCACCGGCGCCTTGGCCACCACCAGCACCGTGACCGGAATCACGAGATCACCTTCCAGAAGTCCAGCGCGGCAATGACACTGCCGCGGACCGAGCCGCTGACCTTGGAGCTGCCGCCGGTGCGCGGACCGTAGGCCACATCGCGTTCCGTCACGGTCCAGCCGGCCTGCGCGGCGCGCACCAGCAGCTCCAGCGGATAACCCGAGCGGCGGTCGGTCACCCCGAGTCCGAGCAGCGCGTCTCGGCGCGCCACCCGCATCGGCGCGATGTCGTGCACGGCCAGGCCATAGCGGGTGCGCAGTCGCCAGCACACCGCGGCCGTCCCCCACCGGGCGTGCCACGGCCAGCGCAGGCCGGCCACCGCGCGGCGCCGGCCGATCGCCAGGTCCGCGCCGCGCTCCACGTCGTCGACCAGGGCGGGCAGCGCACCGGGATCCAGCGACCCGTCGGCATCGAGCACCGCCACCAACGGGGTGGCCGCGGCCAGCACACCGGCGTGCACGGCCGCCCCGTACCCCGGCGTCGGCTCGGCGACCACCGCGGCACCATGCCGGCGCGCCACCTCGGGGGTGCCGTCGCTGCTGTTGTTGTCGACCACCAGCGCCGCATAGCCGTCCGGGATCGCCGCCAGCACCCCAGGCAGCGACACCGCCTCGTCCAGACAAGGCAGCACCACCGTCACCGGGCTGTCGGCCATATCGGGACACGGTAGGTCAGCGCGACACCGGAATCGAGCCCCAACGCTGACGAAACCGTGACATCCGCGCAGGTCGTGGGCGTCGCGGCTAACCTCTGAGGGGTGACCCGGGTGCTGATCGCCGACGACGACGGGGTGGTTCGTGACGTCGTGCGCCGCTACCTGGAGCGTGACGGCCTCGACGTGTCCACCGCCGGCGACGGCGGTGAGGCGTTGCAGCTCTTGGGATCCGACGAGATCGATGTCGCGGTGCTGGACGTGATGATGCCCGGCCCGAGCGGGATGTCGCTGTGCCGCACGCTGCGCGAGCGCAGCGGCTACACGTTGCCGGTGATCCTGCTGACCGCCCTCGGCGAGGAGGAGGACCGCATCGCCGGGCTGGAGGCCGGTGCCGACGACTACCTGACCAAACCGTTCAGCCCCCGCGAGCTGGTGCTGCGGGTGCGCTCGGTGCTGCGCCGGGCCCCGGCGGTGCGCTCGGCGCCCGATCTCACCATCGGGGACCTCCGGCTGTCCACCGCGTCGCGCACCGTCACCGTGGCCGGCACCCCGGTCAGCCTCACCAACCGCGAATTCGACCTGCTGCACTTCTTCCTCACCCACACCGACACCGTCTTCGCCCGCGAGGACCTGCTGCGGCTGGTCTGGCGGTGGGACTTCGGCGACCTGTCGACGGTCACGGTGCACGTCAAACGGCTGCGCGCCAAGCTCGGCGACCGGCACCGGGTGCAGACGGTGTGGGGCCGTGGCTACATGTGGACCAGCGCCATCGGCGGGCCCGATGCCACCGTCTGAGTTCTGGGAGATCGTCGGGTGGGCGCTGGCGTGCTCGGTGCCCGTGGTGCTGGCCGGCGCGGCGGTGGTCCGGTTGGCGCGGTCCTGGTCGCTGGCGCTGAGCATGGTTGCGCTGGTGTTGATCCCGGTGCTCGCGACGCTGGCCGGGGTGCTGGGCGCCAGCGGGTTCATGATCACCGAGACCTTCGAGCGGACCGCCGTGGTGCTGGTCATCGTATCGATCGTGACGCTGCCCGCGGCGGTGATGCTGGCCCGCTATCAGGCGCGGCGCACGGTGTGGGAGGCCGAGATCCGCGACGCCGAGCGCGCCGCCGAACAGTCGCGGCGGCAGTTGGTCGCGTTCGTCAGCCACGACCTGCGCACCCCGCTGGCCGGGATCCGGGCGGTCAGCGAGGCGATCGCCGACGGCGTGTTGCCCGCCGAGGAGGTGCGCGCACACGCCAAACACATCGAGCTGGAGTCGGTTCGGCTCTCCGAGATGGTCGACGACCTGTTCGAGATGTCGAAGATCAACGCCGGCGCTTTGACGCCGTCGTTCGACCGGGTAGCGCTCGACGAGGTCGTCGACGACGTGCTGGCCGCGCACCGGATCGCCGCCGAACGCGCCGGGATCGAGTTGACCGCGACGCTGCCCGAGGAACCGGTGCGGGTGGTGGGCAGCGATCGGGCCCTGGTGCGGGTGCTGTCGAACCTGGTGGCCAACGCGATCGCGCACACGCCCAGCGGGGGTCGCGTCGAGCTGGCGCTGGGCGCCGACGAGCACGGCGCGTGGGCCCGCGTCGACGACACCGGGGTCGGCATCGACGAGGCGGATCTGCCGCGGGTGTTCGACGTGGCCTACCGCGGCTCGAACAGCCGTGTGCCGCGGGCGGATTCGTCGCTGCCGAGCGGATCAGGGCTGGGGCTGGCGATCGCGGCCGGTCTGGTGCAGGCGCACCGCGGCACGCTCTCGGCGCACAATCTGCCGACCGGGGCGCGGTTCGAGGTGCGGCTGCCGCTGGCTGAGGCGAGCCCCTGAGGTGAGTTCAGCCCGGCAGTGAAGCGCCCAGCCGTTCGGCGGCGGCGACGTAGTCCTCGATGAACTCGCGCACCACCTCCCGGGCCGGCTTCACCTTGGTCATCAGCCCGACGCCCTGCCCGACGAAGTAGGTGGCCAGCGCCTGCGCACCCGGATGCCCCTGGGCGGCCAGCACGTCGATGCGGCGGATCACCGGCTCGCACAGCATGGACTGCAACGGCAACGGCAGCGGCTGGTGGCCGTCGGCGGCGGGCAGCCACGCCCTGGTCCAGTCCGACACCAGCTGCCGCGACGGTTTTCCGGTGCGCCCGGCCGAGCGCACGGTGTCGCGCGAGGTGGCGGCCAGCATCTTGGCCACCGTGTGCGGCGCGGTCTCGGCCTCCTCGGTGGTCAGCCACACCGACCCCGTCCACGCCCCCGCCGCGCCGATGGCCACCATGCCGGCCATCTGCCGGCCGGTGACGATGCCGCCCGCGGCCAGCACCGGCACCGCCCCTTCGATGGCCTCGAGCACCTCGGGCACCACCACCAGCGTGCTGACCTCACCGCAGTGCCCACCGGCCTCGGTGCCCTGCGCGACGATCAGGTCCACCCCGGCGGCCACCTGTTTGACCGCGTGCTCCTTGGCGCCAACCAGCGCCGCCACCGGGATGCCGCGCTCCTTGCCCGCGTCGATCATGTAATCCGGCGGTACGCCAAGGGCATTGGCGATCAACTTGACCGGATGGGTCAGCGCGACGTCGAGCAACTCGCGGCCGGTGTCCCCCGACAGCGACGACCCGCCGAGGCGCCTCGCCGGCTCCGGCTCGATGTCGTGGGCCCGCAGCAGCTCGTCGACCAGGTCGCGGTATGACTGCGGAATACGTTGCGCCAGGTCATCTCTGGTGAGTCTCTCGCCCTTGCCCTCGAACTTGGCCGGCACGATCAGGTCCACCCCGTAGGGTCTGCCGCCCACCGCGTCGTCGATCCAGGCCAGCTCCTGGTCGAGCTGCTGCGGGGTGTAGGCGGTCGCGCCGAGCACCCCGAACCCGCCGGCGTTGGTCACCGCGGCCACCACGTCGCGGCAGTGGCTGAAGGCGAAGAGGGGGAAGTCGATCCCGAACTGGTCGCACAGGGCTCTGCTCATCGCCCCAGTATTGCTTGACGGGTGTCAAGAGCGCTAGGCGCCCCGCAGCGGGGCGGTGGCGAACTCCCGCAGCCCGGCGCCCGGGTCGACGGCGGCGGAGAAACCCAGCACCCGCCGCGCCTTGGCCGGGTCGGCGACGATGTGGCGCACGTCGCCGCTGCGGTAGCCGCCGGTCACCTCCGGTGCGCCGCCGCCGTGGACGTCGCACAGCGCGGTCGCGACCTCGAGGATAGACACCGGCAGGCCCGAGCACACGTTGACCGCGTCGAAGCCGCTGCCCTGCGCCGCGAGCGCCTCGACGGCGGCCAGGTTCGCCGCGGCGACGTCGTCGACGTGCACGAAATCCCGCATCTGCCCGCCGTCCTCGAAAACCTCTGGGCGCTGCCCGGACTCCAGGGCTGAGCGGAAGATCGCGGCCACCCCGGAATACGGGGTGTCGCGCGGCATGCCGGGACCGTAGACGTTGTGGTAGCGCAGCGCGACGGCCTGCCCGCCGACGGCGTCGCACCAGGCCAGCGCGTAATGTTCCTGCGCTACCTTGGCGGCGGCGTACAGGCTGCGCGGTCGCAGCGGCGCGTCCTCGCCGACCAGCGCCCACCGCACCGGTTCACCGCCGACCGGGCAGCGGTGGTCGAACCGGCCGGCGTCCAGGTCGGCGCGCGTGCGCGGGGCCGGGTCGACATCGCCGTGCTCGGTGCAGACGTAGCGGCCCTGCCCGTAGACCACCATCGACGACGCCAGCACCAGCCGCCGGCAGCCGACGGCGAACATCTGCGCCAGCAGCACCGCGGTCGCGTAGTCGTTGTGCGCGGCATAGGACGGCGCATCGGCGGCGTCCACACCCGCCCCGACCACCGCGGCCTGGTGACAGACCACGTCGGCCCCGGCGAGCACGTCGGCGACCGCGGCCGCGTCGCGCAGGTCGACCCGGTGCACCCCGGCCGGCGGGGCGGCATCGGCACCGTGCGCGGCGGGCAGCATCGCGTCGACGGCGACGACGTCGTGCCCGGCGTCGGTCAACCGGCCCCGGATCCGGGCGCCGATGAACCCGGCGGCGCCGGTGAGCAGGACCCTCACGGCAACTCGAACGGCAGCTTCACCCCGTCATGGGCCAGGCAATGGGTACAGGCGCGCTCGGTGGGCACCGCATCGATCGCCCGGTGCACCAGCTGCTTGAACGGCACCAGGTTGCGTTCGAACTCGGCGAACACGTCCACCGCCCGCACCCCCTGCCCGGTCTCGATGCCCGCGTCCAGATCCGTCACCAAAGCGATTGCCGCATAACACATCTCAAGCTCCCGGGCCAGCACTGCCTCGGGGTAGCCGGTCATGTTGATCAGCCGGAAGCCCTGCCCGGCGAACCAGCGGCTCTCGGCGCGGGTGGAGAACCGCGGGCCCTGGATCACCACCATCGCACCGCCGTCGACGACCCCGGGCAGCCCGGTCACCGCGTCGCGCAGCGACGGGCAGTAGGGGTCGGCGAACCCGACGTGGATGCCGCCGGAATCGAAGTAGGTGTCGGGGCGGCCGGAGGTCCGGTCGACGAGCTGGTCGGGCACCACCATGGCGCCAGGGCCGAGCTGCGGGTCGAGGCTGCCGACCGCACACGGCCCGAAGACGCGCCGCACCCCCAGTGCCCGCAGCGCCCACATGTTGGCGCGGTAGGGCACGGCGTGCGGCGAGAACTCGTGCTTGGCGCCGTGCCGAGGCAGGAACGCCACCTCGTGCTCGCCGACCGTGCCGACGGTGATCGGCGCGCTCGGCGCCCCGTAGGGGGTGTCGACGTCGACGGTGCGGGCATCGGGACCGAAGAACGAGTAAAAGCCACTACCGCCGATGACTCCGAGCATCCGACCATTGTGGGCCATGCCAGGATGGCGGGCGTGGCCAGTTTTGCCCAGTGGGTCGAGGGAGCGCGTCCCCGCACATTGCCCAATGCGGTGGCGCCCGTCATCGCGGGTACCGGAGCCGCTGCATGGCTGGACGCGGTCTCGTGGGGCCGGGCGGCGCTGGCGTTGCTGGTATCGGTGGCGATGATCGTCGGAGTCAATTTCGCCAACGACTACTCCGACGGCATCCGCGGCACCGACGACGTGCGCGCCGGACCGCTGCGCCTCGTCGGGTCCAAGGTGGCCTCGCCGCGGGCGGTGTTGATGGCCGCGGTGGTCAGCCTGGCCATCGGCGCCGCGGCGGGACTGGCGCTGGCGCTGCTCTCCGCGCCGTGGCTGATCGCGGTCGGCGCGGTGTGCATCGCCGGGGCGTGGCTGTACACCGGGGGCTCGAGGCCCTACGGGTACTCCGGCCTCGGCGAGGTCGCGGTGTTCGTGTTCTTCGGCCTGGTCGCGGTGCTGGGCACGCAATACACCCAGGCGCTGCGCATCGACTCGGTGGGCGTGGCGGTGGCGGTGGCCATTGGCGCCATGTCGTCGGCGGTGCTGGTGGCCAACAACCTGCGCGACATCCCGACCGACCGGGAGTCCGGAAAGATCACCCTGGCCGTGCGGCTCGGCGACGTCCGCACCCGGGTGCTGTTCCAGGCGCTGCTGGCGGTGGCGTTCGTGCTGACGCTGGTGCTGATCGTGGCGACGCCGTGGTGCGCGCTGGGGCTGGTGGCGCTGCCGCTGGCGGTGCGCGCGTCGGCGCCGGTGCGCCGACGGCTCGGCGGCAGGGACCTGATCCCGGTGCTGCGCGACACCGGCCTGACGATGCTGGTGTGGTCGTTGGCGGTGGCCGGCGCGCTGCTGTTCTCGTGAGTTCGGCGCGGGTGCGCACCGTGGCGCTCGGTTTGCGCGCCTGAGTCGCGTGGTACACCGCGCAGGATGACAGCCGCGCCGCTTCCCTCCGAGTTCGACGACGACCGCGGTGCGGCGCAACGCATCATCGCGGACCTGAGCGCGGCGTTCTCGGCGACGGTCGTCGGGCAGGAGCGGCTGCGCGAATCCCTGCTGATCGGCCTGCTCACCGGCGGGCACGTGCTGCTGGAGAGCGTGCCGGGGCTGGCCAAGACCACCGCGGCGCGCGTCATCGCCGAATCGATCGACGGCCGGTTCCGCCGCATCCAGTGCA
>JBFWOX010000075.1:0-10774 GCA_050250295.1 Mycolicibacterium sp. | reverse complement strand
TCGCCTACCGCAAATACGCCACCACACCCATCCCCACCGAGGTCCCCGACGGATCAACCCTCACCCACGCCGCCCGCCACGACCTCTACAGCGACACCCTCAACGAAAAAGTGTTCATGCGGCCCGGTTTGACGCTCACCCGGGGGTTGGTGGAGCTCGATGACGAGGCGGTCGACGGTGCGGCGCGGGGCTTGGCCGCCGCGGTGTCCGGGTTCTCGGAGCGGTTGCGCCGACTGCAGACCGGGTTCGCGCGGTCCTATGCGCTGTCGATGCTGGCAGGCGCGGTACTCGTCGTCGCAACGATTCTGGCGGTGAACCTGTGGTGAGCTCCCTTCCGTTGATGACGATCCTGTGGGCCGTTCCGATGCTCGGTGCGGTCGTGGTGATGGTGCTGCCCGCTGCGCAGCGTGGCCTGGCCAAGACGGTGGCGTTGGCGGTTTCGCTGGCGGTGCTGGCCGTCGCGGTGGTGGTCGCCGTCGGCTTCGATCCCGCCGGCGAGCAGTACCAGTTCGTCGAGTCCTACCGGTGGATACCGTCTTTCGGCACCGGCTACATCCTCGGCATCGACGGCATCGCGCTGGCCCTGGTCGTGCTCACCGCGGTGCTGGTCCCGCTGCTGATCGTCGCCGGTTGGAACGACGCCCGCGACGAGGTCAGCTGGGGCGGCCGTTCGGCGCACATCTATTTCGCTCTGACGCTGGCCGTCGAGGGCATGGTGCTGATCTCGCTGATGTCGCTGGACATCCTGCTGTTCTACGTGTTCTTCGAGGCGATGCTGATCCCGATGTACTTCCTGATCGGCGGGTTCGGCGGTGCGCAGCGCAGCAGGGCCGCGGTGAAGTTCCTGCTCTACAACCTCTTCGGTGGGTTGATCATGCTCGCGGCGGTGGTCGGTCTCTACGTGGCCACCGCGACCAGCGACGCGTTCACCGCGGGCACTTTCGACCTGCGGGAGGTCGTGGCCGCGGTGGCCGCGGGCGAGTTCGTGGTGAACCCGGTGATCATGCACCTGCTGTTCGGTGGCTTCATGTTCGCGTTCGCGGTCAAGGCGCCGCTGTGGCCGCTGCACCGCTGGCTGCCCGACGCGGCCGTGGAGGCGACACCGGCCAGCGCCGTGTTGATGATGGCGATCATGGACAAAGTCGGCACGTTCGGCATGATCCGGTACTGCCTGACCCTGTTCCCGGATTCGGCGGCATATTTCAGTCCGTTGATCATCACGCTGGCGGTGATCGGCATCGTCTACGGCGCCGTCGTCGCGATCGGCCAGACCGACGTCATGCGGCTGATCGCCTACACCTCGATCTCCCACTTCGGCTTCATCATCCTCGGCATCTTCGTGATGACCACCCAGGGCCAGTCCGGATCGACGCTCTACATGGTCAACCACGGCATCTCCACCGCCGCCCTGTTCCTGATCGCCGGATTCCTGGTGTCGCAGCGCGGAACCCGGCTCATCAGCGCCTACGGCGGGGTGCAGAAACTCGCGCCGGTCCTGGCGGGGACCTTCCTGGTGTCGGGGCTGGCCACGTTGTCGCTGCCCGGACTGGCCCCGTTCATCAGCGAATTCCTGGTCCTGATCGGCACGTTCACCCGCTACCCGGTGTTCGCGGTGCTGGCCGCCAGCGCGCTGGTGCTCTCCGCGATCTACATCCTGTGGATGTACCAGCGCATGATGACCGGCCCGGTGCCCGCGGAACTGACCGAGGGCGAGAACAAGGTTCGTGACCTGATGCCCCGCGAGCTCGCCGTCGTCGCACCGCTGATCGCGCTGCTGCTGGTGCTCGGCATCTATCCCAAGCCCGCTCTCGATGTCATCAATCCGGCGGTGACGCACACGTTGACCACCATCGAACAGACCGACCCGGCACCCCGGATGGCGGAAGGACCGGTGCGATGAACTTGCCCACCCCCACCGTCGAGTACGGCCTCATCTCACCGATGCTGATCGTGCTGGGCGCCGCGGTGCTCGGCGTGATCGTCGAGGCGTTCCTGCCGCGCAGCCAGCGGTATCGGGCGCAGGTGACGCTCAGCCTGGCCGGTCTCGTCGCGGCGTTGGTCGCCGTCGTGCTGCTGGCCCGAGACCTGCACGGCGGCACCGGGTTCGACACTGTGATGGGTGCTGTCGCCGTCGATCCGCCCGGACTGTTCCTGCAGGGCACCATCCTGCTGGTCGCGGTGCTGGGGATCCTGCTGATCGGCGAGCGCCAGATCGGGGCGGCACCCGAGACCGAGAACGGGCCCGGCTCCTCGGATGGACGAGGCCTGGACGCGTTCACCCCGCAGGCGTCGGCGGTGGCGGGCAGCGTCGCCGAGCAGCTGGCCACCCGGGCCGGGGTGATCCAGACCGAGGTGTTCCCCCTGACGATGTTCGCCGTCGGCGGGATGCTGCTGTTCCCCGCCGCCAACGACCTGCTGACGATGTTCATCGCGCTGGAGGTGCTGTCGCTGCCGCTGTACCTGCTCTGCGGTCTGGCCCGGCGACGCCGGCTGCTGTCGCAGGAGTCCGCGCTGAAGTACTTCCTGCTCGGGGCGTTCTCGTCGGCGTTCTTCCTCTACGGCGCGGCCATGCTCTACGGCTATGCGGGCACGCTGAAGCTGAGCGGGATCGCCGACGCGGTGTCGACGGGCACGGGCAAGCTCTCCCTGGCGCTGATCGGGACCGGGCTGCTACTGGTCGGCGTGCTGTTCAAAGTCGGTGCGGTGCCGTTCCATTCGTGGATCCCAGACGTGTACCAGGGCGCGCCGACGCCGATCACCGCGTTCATGGCCGCCGCGACCAAGATCGCCGCGTTCGGCGCGATGCTGCGGCTGTTCTATGTGGCGCTGCCCGAGCTGCGCGCCGACTGGCGGCCCGTCCTGTGGGCCATCGCGATACTGACGATGGTGATCGGCACGGTCACCGCCGTCACCCAGAACGATGTCAAGCGGATGCTGGGTTATTCGGCGGTGGCGCACAGCGGTTTCATCCTGACCGGCGTGATCGCCGGCAACGAGGCCGGGCTGTCGTCCACCCTGTTCTATCTGTTCGCCTACGGCTTCTCCACCGTCGGCGCGTTCGCGGTGGTCGGCCTGGTCCGCGATGCCGACGGCGAGGAGGACACCGCGATGGCACGCTGGGCCGGCCTGGGCAAGCGCTATCCGGTTGTCGGGATCGTGTTTTCGCTGTTCCTGCTGGCATTCGCCGGCATCCCGTTGACCAGTGGTTTCGTCAGCAAGTTCGCGGTGTTCAAGGCCGCCGGTGAGGGCGGTGCCATTCCCCTGGTGGTGGTCGGCGTGATCGCCAGCGCGATCGCCGCCTACTTCTATGTCCGGGTGATCGTGTTGATGTTCTTCACCGACCGGCCCGACGACGCGCCCGCGGTGGTGGTGCCCAGCGCGCTGACGACTGCGGTGGTGACGGTCACCGCGGCGGTCACGTTCACGCTCGGGGCGCTGCCTCAGCCCCTGCTGGACCTGGTCAACTCGGCCGACCGCTTCCTCTGACGACGGCCCCGGCATGTCCTCCGATGATGTGGTGCTGACCGCCGATCACGGTGCGGTGCGGGTGATCACGCTGAACCGGCCCGGTGCCCGCAACGCCCTGAACCGGGATCTGATCCGCGCCTGCTACGCCGCGCTGACCGCCGCCGACGCCGACGAATCGGTGTGCGCGGTCGTGCTCACCGGTGCCGACCCGGCGTTCTGCGCCGGCGTGGACCTCAAAGAGGCCGCCCGCGAAGGATTGTCGTACTTCGAGGAGTTCCGCTCGCAGAGTTGCATCGCCGCGGTGGCGAACATGGCCAGCCCGGTCGTCGGCGCGATCAACGGTGCGACGTTCACCGGCGGGCTGGAGATGGCGCTGGGATGCGACTTCCTGATCGCCTCCGAGCGGGCCTTCTTCGCCGACACCCACGCCCGGGTGGGCATCCTGCCGGGCGGGGGCATGACGGCGCAACTGCCGCAGGTGGTCGGTGCGGCGATGGCGCGGCGACTGTCGATGACCGGTGAGGTCATCGGCGCCGCCCGCGCGGAACGCATCGGCCTGGTGAGCGAGGTGGTGCCGCATGCGCGGCTGCTCGGCCGGGCCGTCGACCTGGCGGCGCAGATCGCCGAGGTGCCGCGGGCGACGATGCGCAGCCTCAAGGAGATCTACGCGGCCGGCGCGTCGGCGGTGACAGATCCCGCACTGGCCGCCGAGCAGCGCATCGCATTCACCCAGCACCGCGACTTCGACGCCCTCGATGTCCAGTTCCAGGCGGTGGCGCACCGCAACAAGGAGCAGCTGCATCCCGAATAGCTCAGCGGCGGCGGATGAACAACACCGTCGGCTCGTCGAACGTCGGATGTGCCCGCGTGGTTTCCTCGACCTGCCTGCGGGCCTGCTCGAGCACCGGGGTGTCGGGGTCGAGCACCCGCAGATACCCCTCGTGGGCCGCCAGCGAGGCCACCGCCGCGTCGAGGAACCCTCCGACCGGTTGACCGTGGGTCGCCTCGGGGCCGTTCTCGAACAGCCACTGCGGCCGGTGGGGGCACGAATCGAAGGCCGCGGCAACGGCTCTGCCGAACTCGATGTGGTCACGCTGGTTGGGCTGGTCCGGCCCCCAGGCATCGCCGGTGTAGATCGTGACGACGAGGTCCGGCGCGGCATCGGCGATCACGTCGACGAGGGCGGCCCGCAGCTCGGGGGTGTCGCGCAACCGGCTGTCCGGGAAGTCCAGGAACCGGACGTCGTGCACGCCGACGATTGCCGCGGAGCGGCGCTGTTCGCCCTCCCGCAGCGGGGCGGCCTGCTCGGGCGGCATGCCGGCGATGCCGGCTTCGCCGCGGGTGGCCAGCACGTAGCGCACGGTCTTACCCGCGGCTGTCCAGGCGGCCACGGCGGCACCGATGCCGTACTCGGGATCGTCGGGGTGCGGGACGAGCACCAGCGCGCTGCGCCACTGCGACGGGAACGGCTCGAGGGATTCGGGCATCTGCCTAGGGGATCACACCGTGGCAGAGGATCGCGACGGTGCCGTCCAGCCACGCCTGGGTGGTGAGCTGTTCGGGGTCCTGCAGCAGCGCCAGCAGGGTGGCACCGCCGATCAGGTCCACCAACCGGGCGGCATCCACGTCGGCGCGCACCTGACCGCGGGCGATCGCGTCCTGCAACCGGATTCGCACGGCGGCGAACAGATCGGTGAAGCGGGCCCGGACCCGGACGCCGAGGTCGGCGTCGGCGGACATGTCGGCGATCAGCCCGGGCAGCGCGGCGCGCACCACCGGGCTGGTGAACACCGACCGCGCGGCCTCCACCATGGCGTGCAGATCCGCGGCGATGTCCCCCGGTGGCGTCTGGATGGCCGTCGGAACGGCCGGGAAGGCGGCTTCGTGGACCAGCTCGGCCTTGCTCGCCCAGCGCCGGTACAGCGCGGTCTTGGTGGTGCCGGCACGCTCGGCCACGGCCGTCATCGTCAGGTTCGAATATCCGATTTCGGCAAGCAGTTCCGCGGTGGCGCGCAATATGGCAGCGTCGATACGCGGGTCTCGTGGACGTCCGGCACTCGATGCCTTGTCAACCGACGACGGCTCTGCTTTCATATCGCTACCCACGGTAGCGTAACGGTGGCGGGAAGGACCAGGTCATGGCGAACGAGCCAGCCGTCGAGGAGGTCGGGCGGCTTCAGCGGTCCAGCCGCGATATGACCAATGTGCCTGCGGCGCTATCACGCTGGCTGTCCACCCGGGTGCCCGACACCGCCCCGGTGATCACCGTCGACAGCGGCATCGACTCCAACGGCATGTCCTCGGAGACGATCCTGCTCACCGGGCGCTGGCACCAGGGGCTCACCCCGGTGGAACAGCGGTGGGTCGCCCGGGTGGCGCCCACCGACGCCGACGTACCGGTGTTCGAGCACTATCGCCTCGACCACCAACACGAGGTGATGCGCCTGGTCGCCGAGTTGACCGACGTCCCGGTGCCGCGGGTGCGCTGGCTCGAGTCCACCGGGGAGATACTGGGCCGACCGTTCTTCCTGATGGACCGGGTGGACGGCGTCGTCCCGCCCGACGTGATGCCCTACACCTTCGGGGACAACTGGCTCTACGACGCCACCGAGGAGCAGAAACGGCTACTGCAGGACCGCACCGTCGAGGTGCTGGCCGAGCTGCACTCGATCCCCAATGCCCAGCAGATCTTCGGGTTCCTGCAGGACGTCGATCCGCCGGGTGAGACCGCGCTGCACCGGCACTTCGGCTGGCTCAAGAACTGGTATGCCTTCGCCGTGCCGGACATCGGCCGCTCGGCGCTGGTGGAGCGCGCCCTGGCCTGGCTCGACGACCACTTCCCCGAGTCCGTCGCCGCCACCGAACCCGTTCTGGTGTGGGGTGACTCGCGCATCGGCAACGTTATCTACCAGGACTTCGCACCGGTGGCCGTGCTGGACTGGGAGATGGCCACCGTCGGCCCCCGCGAATTCGACATCGCATGGATCAGCTTCGCGCACATGGTGTTCCAGGAACTCACCCGACTGGCCGGGCTGCCGGGGATGCCGGACTTCCTGCGGGAAGACGACGTGCGCGCCACCTACCGCGACCTCACCGGTATCGAGATCGGGGACCTGCACTGGTTCTACGTGTACTCCGCGGTGGTGTGGTGCTGTGTGTTCATGCGCACCGGTGCGCGCCGGGTACACTTCGGCGAGACCGAGAAGCCCGACGAGGTCGAGTCCCTCTTCTACCATGCGTCGTTACTGAAAAGACTGATCGGAGAGTCGGACTGATGCTCGGACCGATGGACGAATACCCGGTACACCAGGTCCCGCAGCCGATCGCCTGGCCGGGTTCCTCGGACCGCAACTTCTATGACCGGTCCTATTTCAACGCCCATGACCGCACCGGCGACATCTTCGTCATCACCGGGATCGGCTACTACCCGAACCTGGGCGTCAAGGATGCCTTTTTCCTGGTGTCCCGCCGCGGCAGCGGCAGCTCCGGCGGAAGCGGTGACACCCAGACCGCGGTGCACCTGTCCGATGCGATCGACCAGGACCGGCTCAACCAGCACGTCGGAGCCTACCGGGTGGAGGTCGTCGAGCCGCTGCGCAAACTGCGCATCGTCCTGGACGAAACCGAGGGCGTCGCCGCCGATCTCATCTGGGAGGGGTTGTTCGACGTCGTCCAGGAGCAGCCCCACATCATGCGCCGCGGCACCCGGGTGACGCTGAACGCGCAGCGCTTCGCGCAGGTCGGGTCCTGGAGCGGGCAGCTGTCCATCGACGGCACCGACATCGCCGTCGACCCCGACCGCTGGATCGGCACCCGGGACCGGTCCTGGGGCATCCGCCCGATCGGCGAGGCCGAACCGCCCGGGCGTCCCGACGATCCCCCGTTCGAGGGCATGTGGTGGCTCTACGTGCCGATGGCGTTCGACGACTTCGGCATCGTGCTGATCATCCAGGAGGATCCGCACGGGTTCCGGTCCCTCAACGACTGCACGCGGATCTGGAAGGACGGGCGCGTCGAGCAGCTCGGCTGGCCGCGCGTCAAGATCCACTACCGCTCCGGCACCCGCATCCCCACCGCCGCGACGATCGAGGCGACCGCGCTCGACGGCAGCCCCGTCACGTTCGACGTGGAATCCAAACTGCCCGTGCCGATCCACGTCGGCGGCGGCTACGGTGGCGACACCGACTGGCTGCACGGCATGTGGAAGGGCGAGAACTTTACCGAGCGCCTGACCTACGACATGACCGATCCCGCGATCGTCGGCCGCGCCGGGTTCGGTGTCATCGACCACGTGGGCCGGGCCGTGTGCCGCGACGGCGACGGCACCGAGCGCGAGGGCTGGGGCCTGTTCGAGCACGGCGCGTTGGGCCGCCACGACCCGTCCGGCTTCGCCGACTGGCTGACCGTCGCGCCGTAGCGGTCAGCCACCCGCTCCCCGGCCGGAATAGGTACGCGAGATCGTCGGGTCGGGATGACCGGCGCGCCGCGTCGCCGACCGCACGGCGGCAGTGACGGTGCCGACGTCCGCGGCGGCGACCAAGGCGATGACGCAGCCCCCGAACCCGCCGCCGGTCATCCGGGCGCCCAGCGCGCCGGCCCGCACCGCGGTGTCGGCGATCAGATCGAGATGCTCGGTGGTGATCTCGAAGTCGTCGCGCATGGATGCGTGCGATTCGGTCAGCAGCGCGCCCACCTCGTCCAGCCGGAACCGCTTGAGCGCACGCACCGTGTCGAGCACCCGCCGGTTCTCGGTGAGGATGTGGCGCGCACGCCGGCGGTCCGTGGCCTCCGGTACGGCGTCGAGCGCACCGACACCGCGGTCCTCGACGTCACGCAGCGAGGACACCCCGAGCGCTGCGGCAGCGCGTTCACACGAGGTGCGCCGAGCGGCGTACTCACCGCCGGCGTGGCGATGCGGCGCGTGTGAGTTGATCAGCAGCAGCGCGGCGCCGTGTGCGTCCGGGTCGAACCGCACCGACGTCGTGCTCAGGTCGCGGAAGTCGATCAGCTGCGCCCGGCCGGGCTCGGCGTAGAGGATGGCCAGCTGGTCGAGCAGGCCGGTCGGTGCGCCGACGTAGTCGTTCTCGGCGTGGCGGGCGAGGTGTGCTTGGGCCATTCGGTCCAGCGGTGGGCCACCCGCGCCCAGGATCGCACCGAGCACCGCGCACTCCAGGGCCGCCGAGGAGGCCAGCCCCGCACCCATCTCGACGCCACCGGAGATCAGCAGCGTGCCGCCGGGCACGCGGTGGCCGGCGCGACGCAGTGCCCACACCACCCCGGCCACGTAGGCGGCCCATCCGCTGACATCGCCGGGCTGCGTGGTCAGCGGGATGCGCACCGGCTGCCCGGCTCGGTCGCTGCGCACCATCAGCGTGTCGGCGTCGGCCGGGTGGAACACCGCGACGGTGCGGTCCGGCAGCGCGATCGGCAGCGCGAATCCGGCGTTGTAGTCGGTGTGTTCGCCGATCAGGTTGACCCGCCCAGGTGCCGAGTAGCGCACGATGTTCGCGGTGACGGGCATGGTCACAGTCGCCTGAGCGTCGCGGCGAGGGATTCCGGGCTGACGTCGTTGATGAACGCCCCCATCACCGATTCTGAACTGGCCAGGTACTTGAGCTTGGCCGCACTGCGCCGCGTCGAGATCACCTGGGCGTGGAAGTACCCGTCGCGCTGGGCGTCGGTGTCGGCGTACTGGTGCAGGGCGGCCATGTACGGCAGCGGTGCGTCGTAGATGCGGTCGAGCCTGCGCAGCACCCCCCGGTACAGCTCGGTGAAGTCGTCCAATTCGGTGTCGTCGAGCTCGGACAGGTTGCGGGCGAAGCGGTTCGGGTAGATGTGGACCTCCACCGGCCAGCGGGCCGCGTACGGCACGAACGCGGTGAAGCCGTCGGTGCGCGCGACGACGCGGGTGCCGTCGCGGACCTCGTCGCGCACGATGTCGTCGAACATATTGGTGCCGGCAGCGGCACGGTAGGCGCCGGCCCGCCGCAGCATGGCGGCGGTGCGCGGGGTGGTGAACGGGTAGCCGTAGATCTGCCCGTGCGGATGGGTCAGGGTCACCCCGATCTCCTCACCGCGGTTCTCGAAGCAGAACACCTGCTCGATGCCCGTGCGGCTCAGCAGATCGCGCGTGCGGTGCCGCCATACGTCGACGACGAGCCGGGCGTGCGGCCGGTCGAGGGAGGCGAAGGATCCGGTGTGGTCGCTGGTGAAGCAGACGACCTCGCAGCGGCCGCGTCCCGGCACCGACAGGGGCTGCCCGGCGGTGTCTTCCCAGAGCGCGGTGTCGCCGGCGCCGGACAGACTGGCGAACCTGTTCTCGAACACCACGACGTCGTAGGCGGCGGCGGGGATCTCGCTGGTCTGTCCGGTCGGTCCGGGACACAGCGGGCAGCGATCGGCAGGGGGTTTGTAGGTGCGGTCCTGGCGGGCCGGGGCGACGATGACCCACTCCCCCGTGGTGCGGTCGTAGCGCAGCTGTGACGGTGGGTGCGGGTCCGGCCTCAGCGGGCGCCGGTCCGGGACCGGTGCGCTGCGGTGGCCGGGAAGGTCGAAGAACAGCAGCTCTCGGCCATCGGCCAGCCGGCAGCGGATGGGTGTCGGCGTGGTTGTCGGTATCACTGTTCGGATGCGCTGCGGCGCAACGCCAGCCAGGCGTGGCGTCGTTCGTACTCGCGCTGGGCGAGCTCGGCGTCGATGATCTGGCGGTAGCGCTGGATCAGTTGCGTGCGGGTCATCCCGAACTCCGGCAGCACCTCGTCGTCCGGCGGCCCGCCGTAGGGCGCCCAACTGCGCATGAACGTGACGATGTCGTGCGCGAACCGGTCCGCGATTCCTCGGTCGGACATCAGGAGCCACCCTTCTTCTTGTTGTAGACGTCGAAGCCGACGGCCGCCAGCAGGACCAGCCCCTTGATCAGTTGCTGGACGTCGCTGCCGATGCCGATGAGGGACATCCCGTTGTTCAACACGCCGAGGACGAATCCCCCGATGATCGCCCCGAACACGGTGCCCACCCCGCCGTTGGCGGATGCCCCGCCGATGAAGGCGGCGGCGATGGCCTCCAGTTCCATCCCGATCCCGGCCTGTGGCGTTGCGGAGTTGAGCCGGGCCGCGAACAGCAGGCCGGCCAGCGCGGAGAGCAGACCCATGTTGACGAACACCAAGAAGGTGACCCGCTTGGTCTTCACCCCCGACAGCCGCGCGGCCGCGCCGTTACCGCCGACCGCGTACACCTGGCGGCCGATCACGGTGGAGCGCATCACGAACGCGTACACCACGAACGCGACCGCCAGGATGATGCCGAC
>JBFWOX010000074.1:0-11635 GCA_050250295.1 Mycolicibacterium sp. | reverse complement strand
CGAGCGGTTCGTCCGTAAACACCCCGAACCACCCGCACTCCCCAGCACAGTGTGGATCAACAAGCCCGACCCGACCAACTCAACGAATCCCTGATCAACATGTCCCGCAGAGGTTGACAGGTTCCGCCTCCGCCTACGACGCGCACCCCGAGCGGTTCGTCCGTAAACACCCCGAACCACCCGCACTCCCCAGCACAGTGTGGATCAACAAGCCCGACCCGACCAACTCAACGAATCCCTGATCAACATGTCCCACAGAGGTTGACAGGTTCCGTGCGCACCCCCGCCGGGAACCCGCTCGGCCATGTGGTGATCACCAGCGCGGACCTGCGGCGCCTGCTCGGCCTCACCGACCCACTCCCCCAAACCGTGACGCTGCCCGCCACCATCCGGGTGGTCGATGACCTCGACGCGGCCCTCGACGACCTCGAGGTCACCCTGGCCCACCGCCCATCCGGACCCCACAGCGTGCCGCCGCCCGCGGCAGTACTGATCGCGACCGCACCCCGCCCCGGTACCCCGACCGCTCGCATGCGGCGACTCCTCGACGCCGGGCACCCCCAGCGGGTGTGCGCCATCCTGCTCGGCGACTGGCCCACCCCCACCCGGATCAGCCTCGCACCCGACGCCACCGCCGCCGCCATCACCGTCCCCCTGCCACCCCAACTTGCCGGCGCCCGCCTGTTCACCGTGCCCCGCCACGACGCCCTCGACCTGCTCGCCGCCCTCGCCCGCCCCACCGACCCCGACTACACCCTCACACCCATACCGACGCACGACCCGACCCCTCCGGATGCGGGCGCCGAGCTGCCCGATCCGCGGCATCCCGGTTTCGATGGCAGCGTCGATGTTGGTGTCGGCGTCGATGTCGGTGACGGCGGCCGCCGCTCCCAGCGCGACGACGATCCCGACACAGCACCGACCCCCGCGACAGCCCAGGAGCCCGCCTCCACGGCGACGATGTCCTGCGGGCCGCGGTGGTTGCTGCAGGTCCTCGGACGGGTGAGCCTGCACGCGGAGTCGGAGCTGCGCGACCCCGCAGAGACGGCAAGCGGCACAGTAAGCGTCGGCGCCATGCCGGTGCTGGTCACCGGCCGCGCACCTGAGCTACTGGTGTACCTGGCCCTACATCCGGGCGGTGTCAGCCACGAGCGTCTCGTTGCGGACCTGTGCCCCGACACCGCGCCCACGGCGGCGGCCGCCGATCTGGACATGATGCTCACCGGTGTCGACGCCGCGCTGACCCCACCGGGCAGGGGGCTGTCCGACCCGGTCTCCCCCCTCATCTGCGTCGACGAGCACGGACACCGCCAGCTCAACCCCCGGCTGATTGCCGTGGACTACCGCCACTTCACCGCCGCCCTCGCCGCCCGCCGTGCCGCCACCACCGCCCAGCAACGCGCCACCGCCGACCGGGCCCTGCTCGACCACTACCGCGGCCCGCTCGCCCCCGATCTGCACGCCGACTGGATCGACGCCCCACGCCGCCACGCCACCCGGGCAGCAATCATCGCCGCCCTCGACCTCGCCCGCTACCTCGAGGACGGCGAGGACCCCGACCAGGCCGTCGCGGTCCTGCAACACGGCATCGCCGCCATCGACCCCTACAACGAAGCCCTCTACGCCCGACTCATCCGCCTATATCGCGACCACGGCCGCTCTGACGCCGCACTGCGCACCTTCGCCGCACTCGTCACCCAGCTCGCCACCATCGAAGCCACCCCCAGCCCGGACATCACCACGCTGATCGGAATCTCATAGCCTGCTCACTATCGCCAGTGCCACTGGCGGGGCCAGGGACACGACGCTGTCCCCTGACGTGGGTGATCGGCAAGTGGCTCGGCACGCCGCGGGAGTCGCGCGGCCAGGGTCCCCGTGGTCGCCGCCGCGCCGGCGACCCCTGTTCTCGACCGCCGACACACGCCGGCTCTGCTCACCCGCCGCCGACAGTGAACGGCGGACCGCCTCCCGGACGCCGACCTCCATCTCGCCGGTGCACGAGTTCCTCGGTGTCATCCACCGGCACCGACCCGCACTGTTTCGCCCGCCGCGATCTGGTCGTCGCCCGTTCGCTTGGTCCGACGACACCTGCGAGGACGGCCTGCAGGTCTACCGTCACCGTCCGTGCCGTCGCGATCATCGGCCGGATCAACCCAGCCGCCGATCCTGATCCCGGCGGGGCGGGGTCGGCCATCACCGCAGTGTCCGCCGCCACCCGCCGTTTCGACCACACTCGATCGGATACCGGCACATCGTCTTGACGTGGCCCAGCACGCTTATGGTCGTCGAAGGCAAGATCGTCAAGTTCTGCACGAGAGTCCGCGTCGCCAGCGACGGTCTGTGGCAAGGGACGACGTCAGGCGCGTAGATCCTTTCGGGGCACCACCTTCCCAAGCAGCGCACGGGCGCTGCGGTGGATTGGCAGCTCGGTCCTCGTTACTCGCTTCTACATGTCGCGCTGCTGCTACCTCACAGCACGTGGACCCGCAACGACACGTTGGATCATGCCCAACCGCCGATTACCACTGGTCAGTGGCCTAGCTCGAGTTCTTGGAACCCCACAGGCTGCAAGACGGCGTAGATTGCCGCTCGCTGGCAGCGTGCGCCGCAGTGGAGTGCATCTGCCGCCGCAGCGACGTCGCCGTGCGGAGACCTGGACGAGAGAACGGTTGTGACTGCCAACACGCCGCGGGGAAAGCGAGCGGCATCCGATGGACATCCCGACGACGGCTCGTGGTTGGCCGACGTGGCTCGGGCTGCCAGCCGTGACGTGGGTGATGTCCCCATCGAGCTGCTGGGCGATTACCTGCCGTTGCTCGCCGACGCAGCGACCTACAGTCGTCGAGCACGGCCCGAGGACCTGGTCGCGGTCGGTCTTCTGGGCCGGAGGGCGGCTGAGCTGGGGGTGACACCCCGCAGCGCGATTCAGCTGTACCTGTCGGCGGCGCGGCGGCTGTGGCAGCAGCTGCCTGCGGTCGTGCGGTCGCGCGATAGCGAGGTTGTACGGGCTGCCGCCGCGGCGGTACTGCATGTGGTGGACGAGGCGGTCGCCAGCCTGGCCGAGGGCTACGACGACGCTCGCAGGCAGATGGCGCGGTGGGAGGAGAACCTGCGCCGGGAGTTCATTGAGGATCTGCTGCGCGGCGACGCGGACGTGGGCCGCCTGGTCGAGCGGGCCCAACCGTTCGGTCTGGACATGGCGCGGCCGCACCAGGTCGCGCTGGCGGCCCCGGCGGGTCAGCTCAACGAGGCGCAGCCGGCGATCAGGTCGCTGGAACGCGCCGTCGTGCAGTGGGCGGGCGACCGCGACGTTCTGGTGGCGACCAAGGACGGGTGGATTGTCGTGCTAACGCCTGCCGACACCGACGTGCCCGGGCGGCGGACCGGGCCCAAGACCCTCGGTGAGCTCATGCTCGGCGAACTCGACCGCTCGGCACGTGGCGGGCCGTGGCGGGTCACCGTCGGACGGCCGTATCCCGGCTCGTACGGGATCGCCCGCTCCTATGAGGAGGCCCGTGAGGGCCTCACGATGGCCGTGCGGCTGCGCTTCGACAGCCCGCTGATCCAGGCCGAGCAGCTGTTGATCTACCGGGTGCTGCTGCGCGATCAGCCCGCGATCGCCGATCTCGTCTCTTCGGTCCTCGGTCGTCTGACACAGGCGCGCGCCGGGGCCGAGCCCCTGCTCGACACGCTGGACGCCTATTTCACCACCGGCGCCGTCACCACCGAGACCGCCCGCAGGCTGCACCTGTCGGTGCGGGCGGTGACCTACCGGCTCGACCGGGTGAAGACACTGTCCGGATACGACCCCACCGATCCGACACAGAGGTTCACCATCCACGCTGCGGTGCTGGGCGCCAAGCTGCTCGGCTGGCCGCGCAACAGTCTCACGATCGACCGCTGAAGACGGCCGATGCCGGCGGACAGGCCGGCCGAGCGGGAAGGTCAACGATACGAGAACCCGAGGAGCCGAGTCGACGCCCATTCGCATGCCGCCCGAAGGCCGTCGTCCATACACTGCCCCACTCATTCTGTGCCGTGGCTGTCAGCCGGGATTCCTCCTCACCAGTTCTGGGGTGGATCGCTGGCCGGAAACGACTGGCAGCCCCAGTCGTCGACGATGTCGCCCGGCCGAGGGGGAGTGACTGCGATGACGTGCACGTCGCGATCGTCAGACAGCGTCTGCGACGTCGGGTACTCCTCGCCGATTTCAGCCGTCACCGGAATATCTGACATAGGTTCTCCTTGATCTGGTGAGGATCGGGGTCGCGATTGGCCTTAGCATGATCCGGGTGCGTCGGGCGCGCAATGCGATCCACCCACAGTGGCCCCCCGAAACGTAGGCGTGGATCACGTGGCCACTTCTTGCCGGCGCTACTGCATCACCGGCTGATGCGGCACGGCCTTCAGCACCGTGACCTTCACCCGCGCGCCGCCTGGTGTGGCGAACTCCCGCACGTCGCCCTCGACAGCGCCGACGAGGGCCGTCCCCAAGGGTGAATGCGGCGAGCAGATCCCAAGACTCGGGTCCGCGGCCGCGGACTCCTCGCGGTCCGCTATCAAGAAGGTCTCGGTGGCGTCTTCTCCTTCGTAGCGCACGGTGACGACCATTCCTGGCTCGGCGACTCCATCATCGGGTGGTTCGTGCAGGAGGACATTCTGAACGAGCTCCTGAAGCTGCCTGATCCGCAGCTTCCGCCGCATCTGAGCATCGTCGTCGTCGGCCGCGTGGCGTTCGTTGATCAATGCGGCGAGCTCACATTTCACCCGGTCGAACGCATCCCTGGTCAGCCAGGCCTGTGACATGTTGAGTGACACGGCTAGTACTCCTTCTCAGCTCGGGGAAGATATCCATCGTGATCTGCGGCTACACCGACCTTCGCGCGACGAGGTCTCATCACTGACTCGGCCTCATCAAGCAGGCCATCGACGTCCGTGCGTGTCGACGAGGGTCACTCCTTCCGGCAGTTCGAAGGGGATCAGCGCAGCGGCCAACGCCGGGCTCACCCCGGTCACCTCGACTCGACCGTCCACATCGGTGAGACCACGCAACAGTCGTACGAGGAAGAGCAACGGCGCGGCCGCCGGTGTCGGAGGCACATCGGAGAGGTCGAGCACGATGATGCGGGCGTGCCCGTCGCGCTGGGAGGTGAGCTGGCACCGAACTTTGCCGACCAGAATCGGAATGGTGCGGTGAAGCGATCTCACGTGCTCGGGCGTGAGCCGAAGGACTACTGGTCGTGAGCGTGACGGCAGGTCGTATCGATCGTGGTGGTCATTTGCTGTCTGCGTTGTCGGTGCCGTCATCATCGTTGTCATCCCATCCTCCATGTATCTAGGCGACGAACCGGATGTCGTCGCTTGCTCCAGCACAGGCCTCCGCTTCGTGCGGCGTCCGGGGTCAGTTGCCGTGCGGCTTTAGTGCGCGATGCGTCGCGGCCCGCCTCACTTGTTCCGGAAATCGACCCAGTCAGCCGCAAGGCGCTTTCGACAGCAGCCCGACGCTGGCATCTACCTACGCACGGTCCAAGCCGGTCTGACAGGGCGGGCAATCCGCACTACGGCATCCACTGCCCCGCCACGCGACTACCCCGCATAGGTCGCACCCGCCGCACGTGAACGGCTCCAAATACGGCGACAATCAGCTGGAGTGATCGTCCGCGTCGCGGCGATACCGCCACATCAGCCAGTACAGACCGGTCATGATGGCCAATGCCACCCCAACCGTCGGTAGCCCGATGAGAACGAGTCCGACGCCGAGAATCAGCACGGCCGTGATGACGGACCGGCCAACCGACCCGACCCGACGCGGCGCACCTGATGGCTGGCGCTGTACGAGCTGCGCGAACGACCGCGTGAAGCCTGGGTCTTCTTCGGACAATCGGCGCTCGAGATCGAGCAACGTTTGACGCTCCCGGTCGTCGAGCACAACACACCCCTCGCACGGTTGACTGTCTCGCTACGTGTCCATGCTGCCTCTCTGACCGCTGGTTGTGCAGGGCGCAGACGGGCTATCGATTGCCTGGTCAACTTGCCGAACATCGGCAAGATCGGGAGAGGGCACCTCGCCGCGACCCACGGACGACGCCAACCGCGTCCGGTGGGGGCGCCGAGAACGCCCGAACTACGGTGACCCGCGGACCTCATACGTGCCCTGCGTCGGGTCGGCCAGCCCGGCAACAGCTGCTCCCGTCCCCGGGTGCGGGTTTGCCACACTCCACATGCCGATCCAGCAATCCGCCGACGCCGCAGGCCAACCGGACGGCGTCGAGGCTGGCGAGGTCGGCCGGGGCTTCGGCGTCGATGACGCGGTCCGCGCCCCGGAGCGTGGCCGACTCGGCCCGGACGCGTTCGTAGGCGTCCAGGGTCGATCAGGCGTGCCGACTGTCGACGGACCTTGGATCCTCATGTCCAGCCGAGGCCGGGCAACATTCGACGTGGGTCGCGGCAACTCGACATCGTTAGCGGCGCACCACGCGCCGATGATGGCCTGTCGGCGCGGGGAGAAGTGTCACACACGATGAAGAGTCGACCGGTCGGCAACCGGCGGCGGAGCTGGCGCAGGAACTCGAGGAACTCCTGGCTGCGCTTGCGGTCGCGCAGCCGATTAAACAACTGGCCAGAGGTCAGGTCGAGGGCGGCGAACATGTGCCGCACCCCGCCGTAGCGGTTGTAGGTCGCCCGCAGCCGGACCGGGCGCCACGGGGGAAGCCTCGCCCGCGCCGGGTTGCAGGGGCAACGGCCCGAACTCGTCAACGCAGATCACCCGCCTGCCAGCGGGGACCTGACCCGGTCGCGGAGCGGTCGTAAAGGTCGAGGATCCTACTCATCTTCGTGCTGAACTCCGGATCTTGGCTGGCGTTCCAGGTCTTGCTGGCCTGCCAGCGCACCCCCCGCCCGGCGCAGGATCCTGTGCACGGTATCGGTGCTGATCACGACCCGGTGCTGCTCGTGGAGGTGATCGACGAGCATGGTCAGGCTCCACGTGGTGAAGGGCAGACCGGCTTGTTGCGGCGGGGTTCGGGCAACGCGGCGGTTGAGAATTGGCCCCTCTGACGACGCTCCGGGAGACAGCTTTCAAGCGACGCCGACAATCGGGCCGGTCTGCGCGCCGAGCTGGTGATCATCAGGGCGGCACCGTTACTGATCTGTTCTGAGGTTTGCTCGGAGTCGGCAATCTGTCCGGCCCAAGTCGGCCCGTAACCGTACTTTCCGCACGTCGGCCGGTCTCGGCAGGGTGAAGTCGACGAGCCTTGGAGGGTTTGGCCCCGGCAGACCCGGGGGGACGTGGGCGCCATTGGCGGTCCGAATGGTGCCCGAGCGCTACCCGACAGGGTGCGGTCGGTCGACGACATGTGACCACTGTGACGCTGCCGGGTTGGCAAGGAACGCGAGCCGGTCCAGCGCTCCGTCGGGGTGTCCGATGAAGTGCGGGGATCGCCGCAGGACGGTGGTCGTGATGGGCGTGGCGGGGATCGTCGCGATCGGGGTGCCGTTTGTCTGGCTGGGGATGGTGGTGGCGATCTCCGTGCTGGAGGCGCCGCTGAAGTTCCGGGCGCCGGGCATCACGCTCGCGCTCGGATTGGGTATCGGCCGCATCGTGTTCCGCGCGCTTGGGGTCGCCGAGCTGGCCTTGGCGGCAGCACTCACCGCCGTCCTCGCATCGGCGGTGACGGTTGGCGGACCCCGGGTCGGCGCGGTCGCCGGGATGCTGCTGGGGTCGCTCTGGCTGATGCTGCTCGTCCAGATCGGGTTGCTGCGCCCCCGGCTCGATCGGCGCGCCGTACGCGTCCTCGCAGGCGACAACCCGCCACGCTCGATGCTGCATCTCGTCTACATCACGCTCGAAGCGGTCAAGGTCGTGGTGTTGCTCGCGCTCGGGAGCTCGCTGATCACGGGATTCACCGCATGACCCCCGCGACGACGCCGGGCGACATTGATGGCCGCGAGGACATCGCAGGCCTCGTGGCCGACTTCTACCGACGGGTTTTCGCCGACGAACTCCTCGGCCCGATCTTCACCGACGTCGCCCACGTTGACCTGTCAACACACCTGTCGGTGATGGGCGAGTTCTGGGCGACAGTTCTGCTGGGCGCGGGAACCTACCGCCGCAACACATTGCGTCCGCATCTGGCGCTCGCGGATCGGGTCGAGCTCACCACCGCCCACTTCACACGGTGGCTGACGCTCTGGAAGACCACTGTGGACGAGCGCCATGCGGGGCGCCGAGCGGAGCTGGCCAAGACCCAGGCCGTCCGGATCGCCGGAGCAATGCACCGGCGCGTGCGCGCCGCGAGCACCACTCGACCTCGCACCGCCTACCCGCTGCCCCTGCAGGGAGAACCGTCGTGACCCAGGTACAACCCACCCCGATCGCCACACACCCTTACCCGGCGCGAACGTCGCCCAAGGGCTCGGTGTTGCTGCACATGCTGCGCACAACCGACCCGAAGGACATCGCAATCCTCTACCTGGTCACCACCTTCGCGTTCTTCATGGTGGGCGGGCTGATGGCCATGCTCATGCGTGCCGAGTTGGCCGCGCCGGGCCAGCAGTTCCTGTCCAACGAACAGTACAACCAACTGTTCACCATGCACGGCACGATCATGCTACTGCTGTACGCCACCCCGACCCTGTTCGGGTTCGCCAACTACATCGTGCCCCTGCAGATCGGCGCTCCCGACGTCGCCTTCCCCCGGCTGAACGCGTTCTCCTACTGGCTGTTCCTGTTCGGCGGGCTGGTTGTGCTATCCGGTTTCCTCACCCCGGGCGGCGCAGCGGACTTCGGCTGGTTCGCCTACACCCCGCTCTCGGACGTCATCCACTCCCCCGGCGCGGGCGGCGACCTGTGGATCATGGGATTGGTCCTGTCCGGTCTGGGCACCATCCTGGGGGCAGTCAACTTCATCACCACCATCGTCTGCCTGCGCGCACCCGGCATGACGATGTTCCGGATGCCGATGTTCTGCTGGACGATCTTCGTCACGGCTTTCCTGATCCTCCTCGCGTTCCCGGTGCTCACCGCGGCCCTGCTGGGTCTGCTCATGGACCGGCAGATGGGTGCGCACGTGTTCGACCCGGCCAACGGCGGTGTCATCCTCTGGCAGCACCTGTTCTGGTTCTTCGGCCACCCCGAGGTCTACATCGTCGCGCTGCCCTTCTTCGGCATCATCTCCGAGGTCATCCCCGTCTTCAGCCGCAAGCCGCTGTTCGGCTACAAGGGAATGGTCTACGCCGCAATCGCCATCGCCGCCCTCTCGGCGGCGGTGTGGGCCCACCACATGTACGCCACCGGCGCGGTGCTGCTGGCGTTCTTCTCGGCCACCTCGTTCATGATCGCGATTCCGACCGGGATCAAGTTCGTCAACTGGATCGGCACCATGTGGAAAGGCCAGATCACCTTCGAGACCCCGATGCTGTTCGCCATCGGCTTCCTGATCACGTTCCTGTTCGGCGGCATGACCGGGGTGCTGCTGGCCTCACCCCCGATCGACTTCCACATCACCGACACCTACTTCGTAGTGGCGCACTTCCACTACGTGCTGTTCGGCACGATCGTGTTCGCCACCTATGCGGGCATCTACTTCTGGTTCCCCAAGATGACCGGCCGGATGATGAACGAAACCCTCGGCAAGATCCACTTCTGGCTGACCTTCATCGGGTTCCACACCACGTTTCTGGTGATGCATTGGCTGGGCAACACCGGGATGCCCCGCCGCTACGCGGACTACCTGCCCACCGACGGTTTCACCACGCTCAACGTGATCTCCTCGATCGGCGCGTTCGTCCTCGGCGCCTCCGTGCTGCCGTTCATCTGGAACGTGTTCCGCTCCTACCGCTACGGCCGAGCGGTAACCGTGGACGACCCGTGGGGCTTCGGGAACTCGCTGGAGTGGGCCACCTCCTGCCCGCCGCCGCGGCACAACTTCACCGAGATCCCCCGCATCCGCTCCGAACGCCCGGCCTTCGACCTGCACTACCCCCACCTGGCCGAACGGCACCGCCGGGAAGCCCACATCGGCGTGCGGCACGAGAGCCCTCGCCGCGCATCTCAACGGCCGGGCGCGGTCCCACACGATCCGAATCGTCGCTGAAGTTGCACGGTCGAGCCTTCGACGGCAGCGGACGAGGGGGCTGTCGCCGCGCTGGCGCCGCTACGGCGATACACTGGCTGGCTGTCGGCGATTAGCCACCCATCATGCCGCGGTTGCGCGCGAGAATGCGCACGAGGTCGGTGGCGGTGACGATGCCGAGGATGTCCCCTTGATCGGTGATGAGTACCGCGTCGGACGCGTCCAGCGACATCTGAAGGGCGGCGTCCGATACCCGTGCGGTGGGCGGGAGTTCCAGCGAAGGGCGCCGCAGCTCACCCACGGTGAGAGTCACGGCTGCGTTGAGGGGTCCGGGAGCCTGAGCGAGACGGCGGATCAGGTCGACCTCGACGAGCATGCCAACGCACTGCCCGCGATCGACCACAGGCAGGTGCCGGACACCACGAGAGGCCATCATCTGCACCGCTGTGGGCACTCGCGCCTCGGCGCCGACGGCGACGACGTCCCGGGTCATCACGGCCGTAACCGGTGGGTCGCTGTCGTCGATCTCGGGTGATGCCACAAGGGGGGCGGTTGACGGATCGGTGGAGGATGGGCCCTCGGGCAGACGGGTGGTCATGGTGGTAGTCCTCTCAAGAGCTCCGTGGTCAACGGGACGATCGCAACGAGCATCGCTGCGGGGCAACGGCGTCATCACGTAACCCGAGACAGCGCTGGTGCACTTCGCCGTCGGACGGCGGCACGACGAGTAGTGGGCCGACAACAGCAGAGGCGGGCGAGGTCGTGACTTCCGCGCCCAGCGACCGGGCCGGGGGAATGCTGCGGCGAGCCGCGGGAGGGCGATCGCGGCCGCGAGCATACCGAAGTCGCGCAGCGCGATGTCGTAGGCGAGGACGTCGCGATGGATGGTCATGGTTACTCCGTGCGCTGTTTGCCGGGCCTGTGATCGCAGGTGTGCTTGATGAGACGGCGGTGACCCGATCGATGGGTTCGTCCCGCAGCTCGCCGACGTCGCCGCTCGACGATCGGTCCGGGGGCGCCCGGCCACTCCCAACATGCCTCGACCAGCGGGCCGGTAACACGAGGGGCGACCGGCCACCTTCATCCGACCAGGTTGCCGACGATCGGCAATATCTCGATCGTCATCTCCGATGCGTGGACCCCAGGACGATCCCGTTGCATCCCCTCATAGCGGCAGCCGCCCGAACGGGGACGACGCCCGAAGTTTGCCGGAGGCGGGCAATCCGAACACCCAAAGTCGACCGACGGCACCGCTGCCGCCGGCCGGTTCGGGCAGGCAGAGTGGTGGCTGACGGGCCACGCAACCCAACCCGTCGAGCGGACTTCCAGAAACGGCACGTGCACCGCCGGGTTCGAGGCCCGGCTGAATCCCACGTGCGCGACCACAACTCGCGCATGTCTTTGTCGAAGGGAAGCCCATCGATGGCGGCACACGATCCGGCGGGCATCGCAGCCCGAGATGCCGAAGCGGGTCGGGCGGCAGCGCTGCTGCTTCTGGCCCGCCGCAGAACCGGCGAGGCCGATGTGGTCGCACGCCAGACGGGGCGGGCAACCGACGGAGG
>JBFWOX010000073.1:0-12403 GCA_050250295.1 Mycolicibacterium sp. | reverse complement strand
ACCACCGCGTCGGCCGGTACCCGACCGCCGTCGGCGACGTGCACCGCAGCCACCCGGGATCCGGTGAACTCCAGCTCCGATACCGTTGCGTCGTAGACGAATTCGACGCCGGCGCGGGTGGCGGCAGCGGCCATCGCGTCGGGTAGCGCGCGCATGCCGCCGCGCGGGAAGTACACACCGGCGACGGTGTCCATGTAGGCGATCACCGCGTACACCGCCAGCGCGCTCCGCGGCGGCACTCCGGCGTAGAGCGCCTGGAACGTGAAGACCCGCAGCAGCCGTTCGTCGCTCAGGAAGCGCCGCACCATCGGTTCCCAGCGGCGGAACCCGCCGAGGGCGACCAACCGGGCCAGCGACGGCGTCAGCAGCGACAGCGGGGAGTCGAAGTTGTCCGCGATGAACCCGTCGAACTCGGTGCGGTACAACGCGGTCAGCCAGTCCCGCAGCCGCAGGTAGCCGTCGGCCTCGGCGCGGCCGGCGAACCGTTCGATCTCGGTGGCCATCGCGGCGGGATCGGTGTGCACGGCCAGCGCGCTGCCGTCGGCGAATCCGGCGTGGTACGCCGGATGCACCGGGTCCAGCGGCAGGCAGTCGGCCAGCGACTCGCCGACCGCGGCGAACGCCTCGTCGATGATGCCCGGCATGGTCAGCACCGTCGGGCCGGTGTCGATGCGGTAGCCGTTGACGTCGGCGCGGCCGACCCGGCCACCCGGGTGACGGCCCCGCTCCAGGACGGTGACGGCGCGGCCGCGGCCGGCCAGCTGCAGGGCCGCCGACAGGCCGGACAACCCCGCGCCGACCACGACGACGCGCTCGGTGGGCCCGCTCAGCGTGCGCATCACGCGGCTCGCTGGGTGCAGGCGACGGCCATCTCGGCCAGCGCGGCGCGGGGCAGCTCCGGGATCGTCACACCGTCGAGGAAAGACAGCGCGGCGTCGTGGCGGGCGGCGATGAGCTCCTCGATCCACTGCACGGCGCCGCTGGCGGTGATCAGCGCGCGCCAACGCTCGACGTCGCCCGGGCCGAGGTCGGGGCTGCGCATCAGCTCGGCGAGCTGGCGCCGCTGTGCGGGTTCGGCCAGTTCGTAGGCGGCGACGATGACGCTGGTGGCCTTGCCCTCCTCCATGTCGCTGCGTGCGGGTTTGCCTGTCAGCGAAGGAGATCCGAACACCCCGAGGATGTCGTCGCGCAGCTGGAAGGCCTCGCCGATCGCGGTGCCGTAGCCGGACAGCGCGTCGGCCACCTCGGTGCTGCAGCCGGCCATCGCCGCGCCGATCTCGAGCGGACGGCGCACCGTGTAGTTGCCGGACTTGCGACGCAGCACGTCGAGCACCTCGGGTAGCGTCGGGAAACTCTGGCAGCTGTTGAGCAGATCGCTGAGCTGGCCGATCGCCAGCTCGGTGCGCATGGCGTCGTAGCGCGGCCACACCCGGGCCAGCGCCGCCGCGCTCATCCCGCTGCGGCGCAGCATCTCCTCGGCCCACACCAGGCACAGGTCGCCGAGCAGGATCGCCGCGGACTCCCCGAACCGGTTCGCCGATCCGCTGAGCCCGCGCTCGCGGTGCCACCGCCCGAACGCGACGTGCGCGCTGGGCCGCGAGCGGCGCATCGGCGAGCGGTCCATCACATCGTCCTGGAGCAGCGCGAAGGTGTGCAGCAGCTCCAGGCTCGCCGAGGCCCGCAGCGCCGCGGTGTCCTCGTCGGCGCCGCACAGCCAGCCCAGGTACATGTACGTCGAGCGCACGTACTTGCCGCCGTCGAGATACCCGCACAGCAGCTCACCGGCGATGTCGACGCCTCCGTCGTCGAGCCTGCGGACACATTCCCCGCGGACGAAGTCGGCGAGGTGCTGCTGCACGGTGTGACGCCACACCCGGACCCCCGGCTCGGCCAGCTGTGCGCCGGCCCGTTGACCTCTGCTCAAGCCCCCTCCTCGTCGTCTGGAAACGTGCGGTCGTCTGGAAACGTGCGCACCTTGTCCTGCATTCGGACCCACGCCCAGCCCGGATGGGTCGCGGCGGCGAGATACTTCGCGGCGGGTCTGGCGGCGCTGCGCTCCGGGCCGGGCGGACGGTGGACTGCGCTGCGGCGGCCGGGGCCCGCCGTGGCCCCCGCGGGGGCCACGGTCCGGTGCTGGGTGCAGTGATGGACCGCAACGCGATTCGGTGCAGCAGACGACACCTCTTCTCGATCGCCCCCGACAGGCCCGCCGACCTGAAAGAACGCTGTTCCCCGCGGCGGCGCCCCGGAAACGTCGAGCCCGGCATTCCGCGCACGTTGGCGAGCGCCGAGCGCGCGCGGAATGCCGGGCGCGGCGGCGTGTCGGCGTGCAGACCCGCGCGCTCGCGGAGGGAGCTGACACGGATTTCGTGGCAAAGATTCGGTATTGAAACGATTTCCGCGTACAGTGCGCGCAGCTACCACGGGAACCGTATATTTCGGCCATGGCAATCACGGAGAAACCGTCGACGCCGGCCGTCGGCGACAAGGGGCTGCAGGCCGGGGCGCTCGGGCTGGTGGGCAACGTGGTCATCGGCCTCGGCGCGGTCGCCCCGGCCTACAGTCTCGCCGCCACGCTGGGCTACGTCGTGTTGAGCGTCGGCGAGAAGGCTCCGTCGATGTTCGTCGTCGCGTTCATCCCGATGCTGCTCGTGGCGTTCGCCTACAAGGAGCTGTCGCAGGACACCCCGGACTGCGGCACCACGTTCACCTGGGGCACCAAGGCGTTCGGGCCGTGGGTCGGCTGGATCGGCGGCTGGGGGCTGGCAGTGTCGGCCATCATCGTGCTGGCCAACGTCTCCGAGATCGCCGCCATCTACCTCTACAAGTTCCTCGGCCTGGATGCCCTGGCCGAGAACGTCTACGCCACCGTCGGGTTGGGCTGCTTCTTCATCATCGCGATGACGCTGGTGTCCGCGCGGGGCATCGTGGTCAGCGAACGCGTGCAGAACGTCCTGATCGCCATCCAGTTCGGCGTGCTGATCACGGTCAGCGTGATCGCCCTGATCCGGGTGTTCACCGGCACCGCCGGCGCCCAGGCCGTCACCCCGCAGCTGTCGTGGCTGTGGCCCAGCGGGCTGGACGTGTCCTCGATCGCCGCCGCGGTGATCCTCTGCATCTTCATCTACTGGGGCTGGGACGCCTGCCTGGCCGTCGGCGAGGAGACCAAGGACCCCGGCCGCACCCCAGGGCTGGCGGCGTTGATCACCACCGTGATCCTGGTCTGCACCTACGTCCTGGTCGCCTACGCGCTGCAGTCGTTCGCCGGGTTCAGCTACGTGGGCATCGGCCTGAACAACCCGAACAACACCGACGACGTGCTGACCGTCCTCGGCGAACCCGTGGCCGGGGTGGTTGCCGCGTCGGCGCTGCTGCTGACGGTATCGGTGTCGGCGCTGTCGTCGACGCAGACCACGATCCTGCCGACCGCGCGCGGCACGCTGTCGATGGCGGTCTACGAGGCCATCCCGAAGCGCTTCGCCAACGTCCACCCGCGCTACATGACCCCGGCGTTCGGGACCATGGTGATGGGTGCGGCGGCGTTGTTCTTCTACCTCGTGCTCAAGGTGCTCTCCGAGAACGCGCTGCTGGACTCGGTGGCCTCGCTGGGTCTGGCGGTGGCGTTCTACTACGGCGTCACCGCGTTCGCCTGCGTCTGGTATTTCCGCCGGACGCTGTTCACCTCGGCGCGAAACCTGTTCTTCCGCGGCATCTTCCCGCTGCTGGGCGGGCTGGCGATGCTGGCGGCGTTCGTGATCAGCGCCAAGGACATGATCCAGCCCGACTACGGCTACACCGCATTCGGGCCCATCGGCGGGGTGTTCGTGCTCGGCGTCGGCATGCTGGTGCTGGGCATCCCGTTGATGCTGGCCTGTTTCGCCTTCGGCACCAAACGCTTCTTCCGGGGCGAGACGCTCAACGCCACCACCGAAGTCAAGGTTCCGGACACCTTCTAGAAAGCGGGGCCCCGCAATGCATTTGACCGTCGGCTACCTAGCCACTCCGACCGGCGACGACGGGATCGCACTGGCCAGCGCGCTCGCCACGACCTTCGGCGCCGACGTCGACGTGCTGCTGGTGGTCCGCGAGGAGCTGCCCGACGGGCATCCCGGCCGCGCGGAGTACCAGCAGATGCTGATCGCGCGCGGCGAGCAGTGGGTGTCCAAGGCGATCGCCGCGCTGGCCGAGGACGGCATCACCGCGCACTCCACGGTGACCGTCGGCGAGTCCTTCGCCCAGTCGCTGATCGACTTCGCCGAATCGAAGTCCTCCGACTTGATCGTGGTCGGCGGGGCGCGCGACGGGTTCTTCGGGCGGCACACCATCGGGCCGGTCAGCGGTGCACTGCTGCACACCTCGCCGATCCCGGTGGCACTGGCGCCGCGCGGCTACGCCGAGGACCCCGACGAGACCATCGCCGCGGTGACCGCCGCGGTGCCCACCAAGGCCGGCGACGACAACCCGCTGCCGTTCGCGATCTCGCTGGCCGCCGCGGCGAACCTGCCGATCCGGATGCTGTCGCTGGTCTCGGCGGAGAACCTGGCCGAGGCCGGCAGCGCCAAGGAGGTGCGCCAACTGCAGGTCGCCGCCGCCGAGAAGAACCTGGAACTGGCCGCGCAGGCGCTGCCGCACGCCCCCGAGATCGAATCGCTGGTCGCCGACGGCATGACGCTGGAGTCGGCGCTCAAGAAGCTCAACTGGGACGACGGCGACCTGCTGGTGGTGGGCTCCAGCCGGTTCGCCGCGCCGCGGCGCATCTTCCTCGGCTCGACGGCGGCGCGCATCCTCGCCGGGGTGGACGTGCCGGTGATCGTGGTCCCGCGCTCGGAGTAGCCGTCACCTCTTCGCGAATATGGTTCGGTGCCAAGCCTTGTCGGCCACACCGGTGATGTCGCTCATCACGTGCTTGATCGACAGGTACTCCTCGAGCGAGTACTGGCTCATGTCCTTGCCGAAGCCCGACGCGCCGAAACCACCGTGCGGCATCTCGGAGATGATCGGGATGTGGTCGTTGATCCACACGCAGCCGGCGTGGATCTCCCGCGACGCGCGCTGCGCCCGGTACACGTCCCGGGTCCACGCCGAGGCCGCCAGCCCGTAGGCGGTGTCGTTGGCCTGCCGGATCGCGTCGTCGTCGTCGGTGAACGACCGCACGGTCAGCACCGGGCCGAAGACCTCGTCGCGCCACACCTCGGAGCGTTCGTCGACGTCGGCGATCAGCGTCGGCCGGTAGAACGATCCGGGTCCGTCGGGCGCCACCCCGCCGGTGACGATGCGGCCGCCCTCCCCCGGCGCGCGGGCCACCATGTCGGCGACCTTGGCGCGGTGTGCCAGCGAGATCAGCGGCCCCAGGTCGGTGTCGGGGTCCTGCGGGCCGCCGACGACGATCTTGCCCATCACCTCGGCGACCCCGGCGACGAAGTCGTCGTAGAGCGGCTGCGCGACGATCGCGCGGGTGGCCGCGGTGCAGTCCTGGCCGGTGTTGATCAGCGCGCCGGCGACCGCACCCTGGATCGCCGCGTCCAGGTCGGCGTCGTCGAAGACCACGAACGGCGCCTTGCCGCCGAGCTCGAGCTGGGTGCGGTGCCCGTGCACGGCGGCGGCGGCCATCACCTTGCGGCCCACCGCGGTGGATCCGGTGAACGTCACCATGTCGACGCCTGGGTGCCCGGCCAGCGCGGTGCCGACGTCGACCCCGGCGCCGGTCACCACGTTGAGCACCCCGGCGGGCAAACCCGCCTCGCTGGCCAGCCGCGCCAGCGTCAGCGTCGTCAGCGGGGTGATCTCGGCCGGCTTGATCACGATGCTGCAGCCGGCGGCCAAGGCGGGCAACACCTTCCACACCGCCATCTGCAGCGGGTAGTTCCACGGCGTGATGGTGGCGACCACGCCGACGGCCTCGCGGCGGATGCTCGACGTGTGGTCGCCGGAGTACTCCGCGGTGGCCTTGCCCTCGAGGTGGCGCGCGGCGCCGGCGAAGAAGTCGATGTTGTCGACGCTGCCGGGGACGTCGAACTCGCGGGCCAGCCGCACCGGCTTGCCGGTCTGGCCCACCTCCTCGGCGACCAGCACGTCGGTGGCCTCGTCGGCCAGCTTGGCCAACCTGGCCAACACGGCCGAACGCTCCGCGGGCGTCGCGCCGGCCCAGCCGGGCAGGGCGGTGCGCGCGGCGGCGATGGCGGCGTCGACGTCGGACGGTTGAGCCAGCGCCAGCTCCGCGACCGGGTTGCCAGTGGCCGGGTTGATCACGGTGTGCGCAGGGCCGCCGGTGGCCACGGGTGCCCCGTCGATCCAGCTACCTGACAGACGGGGTGCGACGGCCGAAGAAGAAACCACAGTCATGGGTCAACGCTATCGCGCCGAGGCCGGCAAGGCTACGCATTCCGGCAGCGACAGCCACCCGGAACAAGTGATTTGGTCGTGACGGTTGCCTGCTACGACGGATTCCGTGCACAATCACAGGCATGTCCAATCCTGGGGTCCCGCATGCCGTCGGCCCCCTCTCGTTCCGCGTCAACCAGTCCCGTCCCGGCGCGGCGTTCCAGCTCGACGACCTGTCCAAAGCCATCATCGAGAAGCTGCAGCAGGACGGCAGGCGGTCCTATGCCGGCATCGGCAAGGCGGTCGGGTTGTCCGAGGCCGCGGTGCGCCAGCGCGTCCAGCGGATGGTCGACGCCGGCGTCATGCAGATCGTGGCGGTCACCGACCCGATGCAGCTCGGCTTCGCCCGCCAGGCCATGATCGGCATCAAGTGCACCGGCGACACCACCAAGATCGCCGAAAAGCTGGCCGCGATCGAGTCCGTCGACTACGTGGTGCTGACGGCTGGATCGTTCGACGCCATCGTCGAGGTGGTTTGCGAGGACGACGACAGCCTGCTCGAACTGCTCAACACCGAAATCCGCGCATTGCCGGGAGTGATATCCACCGAAACCCTCGTTTATCTGAGACTTGTTAAACAGCAATACAATTGGGGTACACGATGACTGTTACCGAAAACGCGCCGCAGGTCTCTTCGGACCTGTCGGCCAAGGCCGACCGCCACCTGTGGGGTCATTTTGCCCGGCACGGAGCCGGGATCACGCCGCCGATCATCACCCGCGGCGAGGGCGTGCACATCTTCGACGACCGCGGCAAGCGCTACATCGACGGACTGTCCGGGCTGTTCGTCGTGCAGGTCGGACACGGCCGCAAGGAGCTCGCCGAAGCCGCCGCCAAACAGGCCGAACAGCTGGCCTTCTTCCCGCTGTGGTCCTACGCCACTCCGACGGCCATCGAGTTGGCCGACCGGATCGCCGGTTACGCTCCCGGTGATCTGAACCGGGTGTTCTTCACCACCGGCGGCGGCGAAGCCGTCGAGTCGGCGTGGAAGCTGGCCAAGCAATTCTTCAAACTGACCGGAAAGCCGGGCAAGCACAAGGTGATCTCCCGGTCGATCGCCTACCACGGCACCCCCCAGGGGGCGCTGTCGATCACCGGCATCCCGGCGTTCAAGGCACCGTTCGAGCCGCTGGTGCCCGGCGGGTTCCGCGCCCCGAACACCAACTTCTATCGGGCCCCGGAACCCTACGACAAGGACCTCAAGGCCTTCGGCCGCTACTGCGCCGACCGCATCGCCGAGGCGATCGAGTTCGAAGGCCCCGAGACCGTCGCCGCGGTCTTCCTGGAGCCGGTGCAGAACGCCGGCGGCTGCTTCCCGCCCCCGCCGGGATACTTCGAGCGGGTCCGCGAGATCTGCGACGAGTACGACGTGCTGCTGGTCTCCGACGAGGTGATCTGCGCCTACGGCCGCATCGGGTCGATGTTCGCGTGCACCGACTTCGACTACGTCCCCGACATCATCACCTGCGCCAAGGGCCTGACTTCGGGCTACTCCCCGATCGGGGCGATGATCGCCAGCGACAGGTTGTTCGAACCGTTCAACGACGGCCACACCGTCTTCGGACACGGCTACACCTTCGGCGGGCACCCGGTGTCCTCGGCGGTGGCGCTGGCCAACCTCGACATCTTCGAACGCGAAGGCCTCAACGACCGGGTCAAGACCAATGCCCCCGCCTTCCGGGCCACGCTGGAGAAACTGCTCGAGCTGCCCATCGTCGGCGACGTCCGCGGCGAGGGTTACTTCTACGGCATCGAGCTCGTCAAGGACAAGACCACCAAGGAAACGTTCAACGACGAGGAATCCGAGCGGCTGCTGCGTGGTTTCCTGACCCCCGCACTGTGGGAGGCCGGCCTGTACTGCCGCGCCGACGACCGCGGCGACCCAGTCGTGCAGCTGGCCCCGCCGCTGATCAGCGGCCAGGTCGAGTTCGACGCGATCTACGACATCCTGAACCACGTCCTCACCGAGGCCTCGGCCCGGATGTAAGCGGCTTCCCTCGCCGAAATTGCATTCCAGCAGGCCCCTTCTCGATCTTTGGCTGCTGGAATGCAATTTCGGCGACACTGGGAGGCGTGACGAAGCCGACCAAGCCGCCGATCGATCCTGTCCGGTGGCAGGCGCCGCCGGTGGACCCGTTGCCGGACGTCCCGGCCGCGTCGCTCACCCTGGTACCGATTCCCGGCGGTGAGCCCGAAGACGTCGTCGTCGACGCCGACGGCACGCTGTGGGTGGGTGCGCTCGACGGCGGCATCGTGCGGCTGCGGCCCACCCGCGGCAGGCCCGAGGTGATCGCCAACACCGGGGGCCGGCCCCTGGGGTTGACCGTCACCCGCGACGGACGGCTGCTGATCTGCGACAGCCCCAAGGGGTTGCTGGCGATGGACCCCGCGACCGGGCGGATCGACACCCTGGTGGACCGCATCGACGGCCGGGTCCTGCAGTTCTGCTCCAACGTCACCGAAACCAGCGACGGCACAATCTATTTCAGCGAGTCGACGACGGCGTTCACGGTGGCCGACTACCTGGGCGCCATCCTGGAGGCCCGCGGCCGCGGCGGCCTGCACCGCCTGGACCGCGACGGCACCGTCACCACCGTGCTCGACGGGCTGTACTTCGCCAACGGTGTGACGCCCACGGCGGACGGCGCGGCGCTGGTGATCGCCGAGACGCAGGCCCGACGGCTGTCGAAGTACTGGCTGCGCGGCCCGGACGCCGGGACGGTGACGCCGCTGGCGGTGAACCTGCCCGCGATGCCGGACAACCTGTCCACCGGTGCCGACGGGCGGATCTGGTGCGCGATGGTCACCCCGGCCAACCCGCTCGCCGACCGGCTCGCGGCGGGCCCACCGCTGCTGCGCAAGTTCATCTGGCGGCTGCCTGCGCGACTGCAGCCCAAACCGGAGGCCGTGGTGTGGGCGGTGGCGTTCGACCCGGACACCGGAGAGGTGGTGGCGGGTGTCCGCACGACGCATCCCTACTTCAGCATGGTGACCGGTCTGGTCGAGGCGGACGACGCACTGTGGCTGGGTAGCATCGGCGCGAACTATCTCGGCCGCGTGGAGCTCGCCGACACCGCGTTATGAGGATCAGGCGCAATTCTGTTGTCGCGGCGCCGAATCGGTCCCGTTAGGCCTTCAGGAAGTCCAGCAGGTCGGCGTTGATGATGTCGGCGTGGGTGGTGGGCATCCCGTGCGGGAGACCCCGGTAGGTCTTCAGGGTGCCGTTCTCCAGCAGCGCCGCCGACTTCGGGCCGGAGGCGACGTAGGGCACGTTCTGGTCGTCCTCGCTGTGCATCACCAGGACGGGCACGGTGATCTTGGCCAGGTCGTCGGTGAAGTCGGTCTGGGAGAACGCGGCGATGCCGTCGTAGTGGGAGTACACGTCGCCCATCATCGCTTGCCGCCACCAGTTCTCGATGATCGCTGCCGACGGCTGCGCCCCAGGCCGGTCGAACCCGTAGACCGATCCGGCCGCCAGGTCCCGGTGGAACTGCGAGCGGTTGGCGGCCAATTGCGCCTGCATGTCGTCGAATACGGCCTTGGGTAGGGCCTCCGGGCTGGTTTCGCTCTGCAGCATCGGCGGTGGGACGGCAGCGGACTCACCGTGCCGAGCGAGGTAGCGCAGCCGCCGGTGGAATGGCCGACGTGGACGGCATCACGCAGGTCGAGCTGCTCGGTCAGTTCCGCGAGATCGTCGGCGTAGTGGTCGATGTCGTGGCCGTCGGCGGTGGTGATGGTGCTCATACAACGGGTCCTTTTGCGGTGTGGTGTCAGGGGATTTCCGCACTGTTCTCGGCGCAGGCGTGCGTCGTCATCGAGAAGCTGGCCGCCAACGGCTCTAGCAGGCAGCTGTGCCCACGCACCCGGGGGATTCCTGCCAGCCGGCGTTCAATTCCTGCCAGTGGAATTATTCGGTTGACCTGCGGGTTTATCAGGTCAGATCGAACACGATCGACAACCGAAAGTCAGAACCGCGCGACCCGCTCCACGGCTCCGACCCGAAGCTCTTATGGGGAGAGACCGACATGAAGAAGTTCACCATCGCCACCGCCGCCGCCTCCGGACTGGCTGCCGCAGTCCTGGGCCTGGCCGCTCCGGCCGTCGCCGCGCCGAGCTCCGGTGGCAACGCCGCCGACACCATCAGCGCACTCGAGGCCCAGGGCAACCGGGTCATCGTCAACCGGCTGTCGGACACCCCGCTGTCGCAGGCGACCGTCGTCGGGATCAACCCCGGCGCCGACATCCGCTCCACCGTCCGCGATGCCGACAACGACACCTTCTACCAGCACGTGATCACCGGCAAGGTGTACTACATCGACGTCCGCTGATCACACGCGAAGGGGCGCCCCACGGGGCGCCCCTTTGCTGTCCCGGATTCAGCCGGCGTGGCTCGGTTCCCTCGGCAGGTCGAGCAACCGGGCTTGATAGCACGGGTGCCGGCGCATCGCCTCGGCGAGCTCACGGGACCTTCGCTGGGCCCGGGCCCAGGCCAGGGTGGATTGCAGGTCGACGACGGTTGCGCCTGCTGTCTTCGTCGCCATCTCAACGCCTCCCGCTCTAATCGAGGAGTTGTGCTCAGCTCCGGTGTCGAGGGTGCTCGCCCAACCTGAGCAACCCCCATCCAGTTAGCCGTGAGCTTGCTGAGAAGTGCCCTCTCCTCCGCTGGATAAACCTCCGGCGGGGCACCAAAATCGGTCAGTCGGCCGTGAGCGTCAGCACGCTGATGTCCGGCGGTGCTCCCACCCGGACGGGCGGCCCCCAGAACCCTGCGCCGCGCGTCACGTACAGCTGGGTGTCCTGCACTGTGGACAGGCCGGCCAGCGCCGGCTGCGCCGCGGCCACCGCATAGTGGAACGGCCACATCTGCCCGCCGTGGGTGTGGCCCGACAGCTGCAGATCGACCCCGCGCTGGGCGGCCTCGGCGACCTGGATCGGTTGATGGGCCAACAGCACCGTCGGCGCGGCGGGCGCCAGCCCGGCCAAGGCTTTGTCGAAATCCGGTGGCTGCGACCGGGACGCCCCGGCGACGTCGTTCACCCCGGCGAGGTTGAGCACCGCAGGAGCCCGCCGGATCGCGGTGTTCTCGTTGCGCAGCACGGTCATCCCGAGCCGTTCCAGCTCCTGCAGCCAGGGCGCGGTGTCCTCGACGAAGTACTCATGGTTGCCGGTGACGAAGAAGGTGCCGTCCCGCGGCGCCAGATCGCGCAACGGCGCTGCGGCGGGCCCGAGTTCGGCGACGGTGCCGTCGACCAGATCACCGACGACGGCGACCAGGTCGGGTTCGGTCTCGTTGATCATCCGCACGATCCGCTCGATGTGGGCCCGTCCCAGCAGCGGCCCGAGGTGGATGTCGGACACCACGGCGATCCGGAACCCGGTGAACGCCGGATCCAGCCGGCTCAGCCGCACCGGGACCCGCAGCACGTTCGGCGACCCCAGCGCAGTGGTCAGTCCCGTCCCCACCAGACCGACCGCGGCGGCGCCGGCCGCCACCGCGCCGGTACGAGCGAGGAACATCCGCCGGCCCACCCGCGCGGGTTCGTCGGTGTCGGGCGGGGGCTGGCCCCGCTTGACCCAGGGGCGCAGCGCCAGGCGGACCGGTTCGAGCACCAGCAGCGCCAGGAACAGGTACACCACGAGGGCGAACCAGAGGTAGCCCGGCCACGCATACCAGGACGCCCCGTCCAGTCCGAGCGTCCGCGGTCCGACAACGGCGGCGATCAACAACACCAACAGCGCGAGCAACGCCGCCGAGAGCACCCGGCGCAGGCGACCCCTGCGGGTGGTGTCCTTGACCATCCGCTTCCACACGTAGGCGTGCAGCACTGCGAGAATCGAACCGAGGATCAGGAAGAACACCGCACGTCCTTTGCGGGCCAGAGGGATTGTCGACAGCTTAGCCTCGATCCGTGGACTGAAGTGATTGATGCGTCTTCTGGGGCTGTTGTTTGTTCTGCAGGGGCGTGAGCATAAGGTAGTCGCTGGTCTGCCCAGCCTTTCCTGTGCGCTCCGGTAGGGGGCC
>JBFWOX010000072.1:0-12691 GCA_050250295.1 Mycolicibacterium sp. | reverse complement strand
TACGACACGTCAGGTCCCGGGTCCGCACGAACTCCGCCATCGCGGTCGAGGGCCGATAGCCCGGGCTGGTGGACAGACTCCCTGCCGCCGCGACATGCCGGATCTTGGCGCCTCGCCCGATCAAGTCGGCCAGCAGTGCCCCGGGCATGATGGCACCCCGCATCCCGGGAATGTAGGCGATCCCCGCACACCGCGGCTTCGTGGCGGCAGTAGCAACTGGCTGGGGCGCAGCGACTTCCCGGGTGTCCGGATCGGAACCGTTCAGCGAGTCGTCAGCGGTATCAGCGAGTGCCGCAGTGGATTCCGCGTGGAAGTACTGGCTGTCGCGTAATTGCTCCGGCCGTGTCGACTGTGTGGCCTGAGCCGCGGTGCTCCTCGACTCGGCCTGGTCGGCGTCCGCATCGGCTGGTTCATCACCGGTGGCCGGTTCGTCGTCGTCGAAGGACTCGTCATCGAAGGACTCGTCGTCGTAGGGGTCACCGGTGGGTCCGTGGATGGAGCCCTCCGGGCCGCTGCGGCCGTCCGGACCGTCGGGGCCGCCGGGGCCGGGATCGGTGCTCCCGGGGTCGTCGGGGTCGTGGTCGGTGATGACGTGCACCAGCAGGCTCGACGCACGGCCGTCGTCGACATCGGAGGCAGGACACTCGGATCCCTCACACCGGCATGCCAGTACCAGCTTCCCGGCACTCAACGCGCCCAAGGCATCGGCGCGGCGTTGGGCTTTCGTGCGAGGGTCGTTCTCACAGACCCCGTTGATCATCAGATCCAGGCGTTCCGCGAGTAGCGCGCCGTCGGTGATACCGAGCTTGCCGTACACACTGACTGTGCCGGCCTGATCATCACGCTTGCCGATGCTGAACCCTCGCCCTTTCAGCCGGGCACGCACCCGGCGCACCGCCTCCGGGTCGAAGTGATCGATCCACGCCTCCACCGCTACGTCGAGGTGCTCTGCGGACAGCGCGCCCCAGTAGGTGGCGGCCTTGACGAACGCCTCATCCAGCCGTGCCAACACGGTGGGATCGGTGACGAACTCGGTCAGCCACACCACGCGGCTGACCACCCGGTCGCTGACCTGCCCCGTGGCGAGTAGCCGGCCCAGGCCCGGGAAGCGGTCGCGCAACGCGACACCGATCCGCATCAGCCTGATCGCGCGTAGGTGTCCGATCGTCAACGCACAACTGATCGAGGCGGCACCGTGGTCGATGTCATCGCAGGCGGCGTTCTCCCACACCGGTTTCCGCGTGTTCCGCAGATCCCATTCGGCCAGCGCTCGATATTGCGCCGCCTGCACCATCGCGGTGATGCGCCCGCATTCGGTGATCGCATCGATGAGCGCGGCATCGGACATGTCCGACGGATCCCCCGGCACCGTGAGTTGTCTGGGCCGTGACACCTGTTCATCGAACATGCTTTCGACGTTACTGGTGCCGCCAACGCGCCGACGCCGAACGTCCTGGTGGATCGCAAACTTGTGGATAACCACAGCCAGCGCCGAAAAGTTGTGGATAGAGCTTGACAGCGGCTCGACGGACAGCCCCACACACTGAAGTTCAGCTCCACCGATCCTGTAGCTCGATCACATCGCTCGCGACCCGGCAGGCGGAAAGACTCGAATCCGCGGCACCGGTGTCCTGGAAATGGCCGGGCACGCAGTGGAACCGGTTCAACGACCCGCCACCACCCCCGCCGAAATTGCATTCCAGCAGGCCCGCACTCGAAAAACCGCTGCTGGAATGCAATTTCGGCGGGTCCGTCCGGGGTGGACGGGCTCGGTGCGCCGAAGGGCCGGGCGTTGCGGGCCGACGAGCTGCCCGAGATCGCGGCCCTGTTCGCCAGGGCCGCGGCGAACGCGGTACAGGTCGGCTTCGACGCCGTCGAGCTGCACGGCGCCCACGGTTACCTCCTGGACGAATTCCTCTGGGCGCGAACGAATCGCCGGACCGACGGCTACGGCGGCTCGCTGGCGGCGCGGACCCGGTTCCCCGCCGAGGTGGTCACCGCCGTGCGGGCCGCGGTGGGCAAGGATCATCCGATCGTCTTCCGGTTCTCCCAGTGGAAGGGCACCGACTATGCGGCGACGGTCGCCGACGACCCGACCGAGCTGCAAGAGATCCTCGATCCGCTGGTCGCCGCGGGCGTTGACGTGTTCCACCCGTCGACCCGGCGGCACTATGCACCGGCGTTCCCCGAACACGCCCCCGCACTGAGCCTGGCGGGGTGGACGAAGAAGCTCAGCGGCCTGCCCGTCATCGCGGTGGGATCGGTGGGGCTGCAGACCGAGTTCCGCGGTGAGGCACCCGGTCAGGTGATAGACCCGGCGCCGGTGGATCGGCTGGTCGACCAGTTCGGGGCCGGCGAGTTCGACGTCGCGGCCATCGGTCGCGCGCTGCTCGCCGACCCCGGCTGGGTGAATCGGCTACGAGACGGGCGCCTGGACGGGTTCAGCGGCTATCACGCCGAGACCGCCCTGGCGGCGCTGGCGTGATCACCAGTCGCCGATGGGCGGCCCTCCCGGTCCCTCGTCGAACGGTGCCGCGGTAGCGCCGACCACCGCTTTGGTGCTGTCACGCACCTCGCCCTGCGCGGTGACGACGCCGGCGTCGGCCAGCCGGGTCTCGGAAAGCCCACGCGCAACACCGAAGTCGTTCGGGCGGATGGCGAGCTCGGAAACCAGGGTGGCCTGTCGGCTGGTCACCGTCGGGCTCGGACCGATCTCGTCGGTGTCGGCGTTGGCGGTCCCGACCCCGAATCCGGGGACCGCCGCTGCGGCGGCGGCGAACGAGACGAGCCCCGTCACCACCATCCCCCTCAGCCGCAACGTCATGGGCATTCCTCCTTCGATGTCGAGGACCGCAGCCCTCGGGTGAGTACACGCGAGGCGAATGATCACACGCGCCGTGTGTTTTGATTCCGGACGCGGGTCAACTACGCCGGTCGATGAATTCGAAAGTGCCTGACAGCGGCGTAATTCCGGCGGTTATATTCACCCTGCACCGAATACCGCGATCCGTGCGGTCGACACACACGGTCTCCGCGGTCGTCAGCGAAGGAGAGTTGGCACAGTGAAGCGAGTTGTCGCCCAGGTACCGTGGGTCCGCGACTGGGGTTATTCGCGCGCGACCCGCATCGGACCGCTCATCGAGGTGGCCGGCACCACTGCGGGCAAGGCCGACGGGACCGTCGAGGGCAGAGGAGACCTGTACACCCAGACCGCGTACGCGCTGTCGGTCGTGCTCGCGGCGGTCGAGCAACTCGGCGGCAGCAAGGAAGACATCGTGCGCACGCGCGTGTTCCTGCGCGACCTCGCGGACTGGCGTGAAGCGGGTCGCGCGCACGTCGAGGTGTTCGGCGAGCAGCTGCCCGCCAGCTCGTGCCTCGGTGGCCTGCAGTTCCTGGACGAGGACCTGCTGGTCGAGGTCGAGGCCACCGCCTATGTGCGGGACGCTACGCATGACCCGTCCGCGGCAGCGGAGACAACATAGGTAGTCCGTTACGCTGCCCTGCGCTCCCGAGTGCTGCGACGATGAAGACCCATCCGCGAGAGGGTCGACATGGCATCACTGGCAGTGCTTCCCGTGTCCTGCAACGACACACCACGCATGACCACGCTGACACGCGAGTGGCTCGCGGAGTGCGTCGGCTACTGCGCCGAGTACCTTCGGCAGCTCTCCGGCGGGACCTACCAGCTCGCCTGGCAGGTCTACGACTGGTACGAGTTGCCGATGACCTCGGCGGACTGGAACAACGCCGGCATGGAGGTGTGGTCGACGGCCCGGCCACTGGTCGAGACGGGCTTGAACGTCAACCTGTCGACGCACACCCACGTCGCATTCGTCATCGACAAGAACGACGCCCGCTCCGCGGCGTGGAACAGCAGCGGCAAGCCCTACCTGTACATCAGCGGCCAGGATTTCAGCCCGGCCCTGCTGCAGCACGAACTCGGGCACATGGTGGGTGCCAAGCACGCTCAAGCGATCACCGGCGACCCGGTTAAACCGGACCCCTACGGCGACTCGTTCTGCGTCATGGCCGGTGAGGGCCAGAAGTTCCGGTTCGTCGAGGAGAGCCTCGACTTCCGCTGGCGGCTGGGCCAACCCGAGTGGCAGCGGTGCCTGCTGTGCGACGCACTGTTCTTCGGAGGTAACCCGACCTTCGCCGGGGTGTGCCCCGGAGCACCCCTGGGCAGCGGACATCAGGGCAGCGGAACCGATTACGTGGTCGCCTTCCAGCCCAACGGACCCGGCGATCTCCGCTACTGCGGAAAGTGTGCGGCGATGTTCCGGCCCGGCGCGGCCAACACCTGTGCGGCCGGCGGTGCGCACGACGCGTTCGGCTGGTTCTTCACCGTCCGTCCCGCAACAGACGCCGACTCCCTGCCCCAGGCTCAGCGTCAGAACGCGTGGTTCACGTGCGGCAAGTGCCAGGCCCTGTTCCACGACGGCGCCGGCGAGCTGCGGCGCTGCGCCGCCGGCGGTGACCACGCCGCGGCCGGTGCGGAAGGTCTTCTGCTGCACGACGTGCCGCGCCACAACATGTCCGGACCGGGCATGACGCTGAACAACCTGGTCAGCACCGGATGGGTCAAGCTCACCTCGGGATTGAACGTGTCCGATGTGATCCATCGGCGTCCCCACGCGGCGGGCTTCCAGATCGACGCGCTCACCACCGCACCCGCCCTGGGTGACTTCGCCTACGCCGACAACGTCGCCGGCGGTCGGCTGTCCTTCGAGTACCGCCACCCCAGCGGGTGGGACCGCGCGCTGCCGCTGTCCCCCGACAGCGCGGACGGCTGGGTGACCATCCACCTTGGCACCGAAGCGATTTCGACGCTGCTGCTGGCGAAGATGCCGGCCAAGGCGGGGCACAACATCTACCTGGAACCGCTGCAGGCCCACGTCAACATCTCCAGTGTCACCGCCACCGACACCCAGCGTCACGTCACCGTGTACGTCGACACGCTCGACCCGCCACCACATTCGCAGTTGAACTGGCGGCACTGCCGCAAATGCCGGTGTCTGTTCTACTCCGGCTATCTGGGCAAGGGGCCGTGCCCGGTCGGCGGCGAACACGAGGTGACCGGACCCAACTTCGCCATCCCGCACGATGTCGACGACGGCGGCGAGCGAGATTGGCGGTTCTGCCCGCAGTGCCAGTGCATGTTCAATGCCAGCGCCGGGCTGGGCTGGTGCGTCGTCGGAGCCCCACACGTGGCGGCCGGTTTCAACTTCTCGCTGCCGCTGACCGGGAAGGGTCGCGTCGACGGCAATTGGCGGCGCTGCGGGGCGTGTGAATGCCTGGTCCACATAGGTCCCGGCGCCGGGGGCACCTGCCCTGTCGGCGGCAGCCATCGGCCCGGCGATGTCCGATACCTGCTGCCGATGCCCAAGCCCAAGGTCGAGTACGACCGCAACGCGGTGCCGTTGGATGTGATGACGAAGGCGGGCAATCCGGGGCCGTGGATCGATCAGGTGCACTACCGGATCGAGAACGCCGTAGAGGCCAACGGCATCCAGAACTACGGATGGATGCACAACTCGCTCGAGGACGCCGCCTATCTCTACGACGAGATGCTGCGGATCAACATCGATGCCCATGGCCCACAGCTGGCGGGCGGCATCATCCGCGCCCTGGGGTTGATCGGTGTCAACTTCTCCGTCCCGGAGAACGACCTGCGGGACTGGTTGGCCAACCCGCTGTTCACGCCGTATCCGGCGATCGCTCAGGCGCTGCTCTTGTCGCGGCGCCGGATGAAGGCGCCGATATTCCTCGACGTGATCTCGTTCAAGTACGAGTTCCGGGCCGGCTCCTCACCTCGGATCTTCGCCGACGTGGCCCGCGAGGCGTTCCAGGCGGCGATCCTGGACGCCTGGAACGAGAACTACGGGGAGAACGTCGTCAACATCGATGACATCGCCCCTATGTCCTGACCATTCGATCCGGCGAAATCCGACTCGGCAAACCCGCTGATCACGCGTCAGAACGGGGATGGTGATCGCCACCCGGCTGCTGGAGTTGTGTCGGGGCGCGGGGTTCGACGCCCAGATCGTGCAGTACGCCCCCGACAACTGGACAGCGGCGGCCCGCGCGGACACCAGAACGTCCGCTATTGTCAGGCTGGCTGGTCGACCCGACCGGCCCCGATGAGTAGGCAGGAAGCCGGTGTGAATCCGGCACGGTCCCGCCACTGTGACTGGGGAGCGAGCCCCACGTCGACCACGGCCGGAAACGGTTGGAAGGTCGGGGTGAGCGTCGATCCAGGAGTCAGGATACTGCTCTCGTCGGCCCTCTCGCTGGGACGTGGAGATCCCGGATGGAGCCGAAGAAGTGAATCGTGTGTTCGCGCTCGCCCGCCGAACCGTCAACGTTCTCCTGACCATCATGCTCGTGGTGACGGTGTTCACCGGATGCGGTTCGTCGACCACTCCGAAGGCGCCCGATCCTGCACCACCACCGACCGGATTTCCCGTCTCCGTGGACAACTGCGGCCAGCAGATCACCGTCGAGGAGCCTCCCCGGCGGGCGGTCGGCTACTACCAGCACTCGACCGAACTCCTGCTGGCACTGGGTCTTCGTGAGGCGATCGTAGCCACGGTGTACCCGGACAACCCGCCGCTGCCGGCGTACGAGCTGGATCACCGCTCGATCCCCGAGCTCTCCGCCAAGGACGCCTCGTTCGAGCAAGTGCTCTCGGTGGAGCCGGATTTCGTGTACGGCGGGTACAGCAGCGCGTTCGACGGGGCGGCCGGACGGTCACGAAAAGCATTCGCCGACATCGGTGTCACGACGTACTTGAACCCGGAATACTGCGCCAGCGGGCCCATCACGATGGACGATGTCTACGCCGAAGTCCGGCAGATCGCGGAGATCTTCGGCGTCGCCGACCGCGCGACGGCGCTGATCGCCGGCATGCGCGACAGCGTCGCCGCGGCGCAGGCGCAGGTCTCGGGGGTGCGCCCGGTGAAGGTCTTCGTCTACGACAGCGGCGATGACACCGCATTCACGGCGGGCCGGCACGGCATCGGCGATCAGATCATCCAACTCGCCGGTGGTACCAACATTTTCGCCGATGTCGAGGACACGTTCGCCGACGTCTCATGGGAACAGGTGGTGCAGCGGGAACCCGAGGTCATCGTGGTCTACGACTATTTCGGGACGCCGTCGGTCGAGGAGAAGAAAGCTCTCTTGATGAGCAAGCCGGAGCTGGCCGACGTGCCGGCGATTCGCGACGACAGGTTCGCCGTGCTGACGTTGCAGGATGCGGTCCTCGGCGTCCGGGCGCCGTTCGCGGTGGCCGCCCTCGCCCGGCAACTACACCCCCAGCGATTCCAGTGAGCCGGCGGACCTTGGCGTCCGGGGCCCGAGAACTGAAGGCCACCGGCCGCGCCGCGGAGAGGGTCTCGGCGGATCGCCGTCCACCATATCCACTCGTGCTCGGGGCACTGCTCATCGCCCTGATGGCGGCGATGGTGGCCGGTCTGGCCATCGGGTCGATCCCCGTACCGCCCGGCGACGTCGTCGCGGCAGTGGCACATCACCTCGCCCCCGGCCTCGTCGATCCCAGCGGTCCGGCCCATGTCCAGACGGTCGTCACCCAGGTGCGCGGCCCGCGGGTGCTGCTCGCCGCAGTCGTCGGCGCCGGCCTGTCGGTGGTGGGCATGGCGCTGCAGGCCTTGATCCGCAACCCGTTGGCCGATCCCTATCTCCTCGGTGTGTCCTCCGGCGCCTCGGTGGGTGCGGTGGGCGTGATCGTTGCCGGTGCCGGTCTCGCAGGTGCGGTGTCCGCCTCCGCGGCGGCGTTCATCGGTTCCCTAGCGGCGCTCGCGTTGGTGTACGCCCTGTCGCGATCGGGCGGTCAGATCACCACCACCCGACTGGTGCTGGCCGGAGTGGCGGTGGCCTACGTGCTGTCGGCTCTGACGAGTCTGATGCTCATCCTGGCCAGAAGCGGTGATCAGGCCCGCCAGATCCTCACCTGGTTGCTCGGCGGGCTCGGGGGTGCCCAGTGGGACACGCTGTGGTTGCCGTTTGTCGTGGTCGCCGCCGGACTGGCGGTCACTCTCACTCACTCCAGGACCCTCAACCTGCTGCTGGCCGGCGACGACGCTGCCACCACGATGGGTGTTGACACGCAACGTTTTCGAGCGCGCATGTTCGTGCTGGCGTCGCTGCTGACCGGTGTCCTGGTCGCGGCCAGCGGACCGATCGGCTTCGTCGGGCTCATCCTGCCGCACGCCGTGCGGCTGGTGGTGGGCAGCGATCATCGTCGCGCGCTGCCGGCGGCCGCGGTGGCAGGAGCGACGTTCCTGGTGCTGGCCGACATCGCCGCGCGAACCCTCGCCACACCCCAGGAGATCCCGGTCGGTGTCCTCACGGCGTTGTGCGGCGGGCCGTTCTTCCTGTGGCTGCTCCGGCGCGATGCCCGCCGCACCGCGGTCGGCGTCCCGGCGTGACCGGGTCCGCCGTGCGCGCCCACGGGTTGTGCGTGGACCTCGCCGGTCGGTCGATCCTGCGCGACGTGTCGATCACCGTCGAACCGGGACAGGTGCTCGGCGTGGTCGGCCCGAACGGCTGCGGAAAATCCACCCTGCTACGGACGCTGCTGCGCCTCGTCCGGCCTACCGCCGGCTCGGTGCGCATCGACGGCATCGACATCGCCGCGCTGTCGGCCAAGCGGTTGGCGCGGATGACCGCCGCCGTGCTGCAGGACACCACAGGCGATTTCGACCTGAGCGTCGGTGAGGTGGTGGCCATGGGGCGGGCACCGCACAAGCGGATGTTCCAGCGGGACGAGCCTGCCGACCTCGACGTGGTCACCGAGTCGCTCGCCCTCGTCGATTGCGCACACCTGATCGGCCGGTCGTTCACCGTGCTCTCCGGTGGCGAACGGCAGCGCGTGCTGGTAGCTCGGGCGCTGGCCCAGCAGCCGAGGCTGTTGGTGATGGACGAGCCGACCAACCACCTCGATGTCCGCCATCAGCTCGAGGTCCTCGCCCTGCCGGGCCGGCTTGGCATCACCGCGGTCGTGTCCCTGCACGACCTCACCCTCGCCGCGCACTACTGCGACGTCATCACGGTGCTGCACAACGGAGCACAGGTCGATTCCGGCGATCCTGAAAGCGTTCTCACCACTGAGATGATGGAGCGGGTGTACGACGTCAAGGCCGTCGTACACCCGCATGTGGTGACCGGGCGACCCCAGGTGAGCTACACCCCATCGACCGCCCCCGGTCAGACCTTGACGGAGACCTTGAAGATCAGCCGGGTCAGCGCACCGAAGGCACCGTGAGCGCTGATGTAGAGCCGTTTGGTGTCGTATCCGGCGACGTCCTTCATGGTTTCGGCGCCGAACCGGGCCGGCGCCTGCCCGTCGAGGACGGTGACGTCGGCGCCCAGCAGCGCGTGCCGGATGTGGGCGCGCTCGTCACCGGTCGCGGTGGCCACCACCTCACCGATGGTCCGGTCCACCCCGGTGCCCGGGATCGCTGCGCAGGTGACGCCCTGCTGGTCGAGGTATCGGTTCACCTGGGCCACAGTGGCTTTCGCGCCGACGACCAGGCTGAGGTTGCCGAGGTTGACCGCGATGTCGGAGTCGTCGCCCGCGGTCAGTGCGGCGCCGGGTTGCGGCGTGAGGCCGCCGGCGAGCGCGGCGCGGACCGCGGCGCCGAACCCGCTGGTGTCGGGCTCGTCGCCGGTGCGCTCGGGCAGCATGATGCCCGGGTTGAGCAGTCCGGCCGGGTCGAACGCCGCCTTGATCGACCGTTGCGCGGCGATCTCCACCGGGGTGAACCGCTTGGTCATGAACGGGATCTTCTCGGTACCGACACCGTGCTCGCCGGTGATCGTCCCACCCAGAGCCAGGGCGGCCGCGATGATCTCGTTGTTCGCCGCTTCCAGCGCGGCGCCCGCCAGCGGATTGTCCTTGTCGTAGAACGTCGTCGGGTGCAGGTCACCGTCGCCGGCGTGCCCGCAGACCGCGATGAACAGCAACCCGTCGGAGTGCCGTTCCGCGGTCGCCTGGATGGCCTCTTGCATCTCGGGGATCCGGTCCCGCGGCACGGTGACGTCGCCGATGAAGAAGCCCTTGCCGCTCTGCACCACCGAGTCCGGGGCGTGCAGCCTGCCGTACCACAGCGCGGCGCGGTCGTGCTCGTCCTCGGCGACGCGGACCTCGGTGGCCCGCTCCCGCAGCACCCGCTCCACGATGGCCTGGTCGCGCGCCACCTCGGCGGCGGTACCGTCGACGTCGATGAGGACGATGGAGTCGGCGTCGAGCGGATACCCGGTGTCGTAGAACTGCTGCAGCCCCGCGATACCGGCCCGGTCGAGCCACTCGACCGCCGAGGGCACCACCCCGGTGGCGATGATCGCGGCGATGGTGTCGGCGGCTTCCCGTGCCGTGGCGAACGCCCCCATCAGGCTGTGGGTGACCTCGGCGACCGGGCGTAGCGCGACGGTGGCCTCGGTGACGATGCCGAGTGTGCCTTCGGATCCGATGATGACCCCGAGCAGGTCGGGCCCGTCGTCGTCGGCGCTGAAGGTAACGGTGGTGCCGTCCGGAAGCACGACGTCCACGGAGAGGATGTGGTTGTAGGTCACGCCGTACTTCAAAGCGTGTGGGCCGCCGGCATTTTCGATGATGTTGCCGCCGACGGTGGCCAGGTGCGCCGAGACCGGGTCGGGTGAGAAGCACAGCCCGTGTGGCGCCAGGGCCGTCTGCAGGTCGGAGTTGACGACGCCGGGTTCGACACGGGCGCGCCGGTTCTCGACGTCGATGTCGAGGATCCGGTCCAAGCCGGACAGATCGAGCAGGACTCGGTCGGCGGCCGGCATCATGCCGCCCGAGCAGTTCGACGCCCCACCGCGCGGAACGACCGCCACGCCGTGCTCGGCGGCGATCCGCATGATCGCGGCGATCTCGTCGCGGCCGGTGGGCCGCAACATCAGTTCGGCGGTCCCGCCGACACCCCAGAAGTCGTGTCCGCGGTCGGTCAGGACGGCACCGTCGGTGACGATCTCGGCCAGCGCGGAGACGGCGTCGGCGAATCCCACGATCGTCGCGCTGCCGCTGCCGGTGACATGTGCGGTATCGGAAGACATCTCGAGTTCTCCTTCAGAGGTGGCCGGACGTGGTTGTGCAGTACTTTGCTGGCCGATCACCTATGGCGTCTTCCACGCTGTCCCCCAACAGCGGGGCAGGCTGCCCGGACACTGCGCTGGGGGCTAGCGGCCAAACGGCGCCGCAGCTCGCGGTTGCGACCCTAAAGAGGTTAGCTGCACTAAATTTCGCTCAACGATCGCGCGGATGGAATACGATCTTGGAACGATTGTCAGCAGCAAGAGCGTGACCGCAACCAGCAAAGGACGGAACATGGCATCAGATCGGCTCGGTCGTCGCATCGCGGCAGTGGTTGGCGGTGGGGCCGTCATCGCGATGATCGGTTTCACGGCGGCGTGCGGCACCGACAGCGGCACCCCCGAAGAGTCGACCACCCCGACGACGACCACCACCACGACCACGGAGCCGACGGTGAGCCCGACCGAGAAGCAGGTCGAGCCCGGTAACCCCGACATCTTCACTCCCCCGGTCACGGCTCCTCAGCCCACGCTCAACCCGAACCGCGACGACTACGGTCAGTGACCACGGCGGGCCCGGACACCGTCCGGGCCCGCACTCGGTGCGCGAGCGGACCGGACCAGGAACCTGGACGACGGCCGTTCGCGCGCTGGCCGCTCTGCTGCTCGTCGGCGCGGTGCTGGTCGGTGTCGAGCGCTACGCCGCTCAGGACCGCCCCGACGACAAGCTCATCGAGGGCCCCTACGCGTCGTTGCTGGCCGCCTCGACGGACCTCGGGCCCGCGCGTGAACAGACCATCGAGTTCACCGCCGGCCTCACTGGCACCTTCCGGCCCGCCGCGCTGATCGACTGGGCGCACGAACAGTCGCTGACCGTCCGGTGGCGGCCCGGCGACGACTGGGCGGTCGTCGAGGGATCACCGGCAGCCGTCGAGCGTGCGTTCGATGTCTCCGTGCGCGACTACCGGGGCAAGATGGGCCAGCTCTTCTACGCCTCCCCGCATCAGCCCGCGGTGCCCGAGCACCTGCACGCGGAGGTGTCCGGACTGGGCCGGATCCTCAGTTACACACCGCATCACCTGTCGCGTCCCGACCACATCCCGCTCGATGTCCCGGACCGCGGGTTGGGCCCCGATGCGTTGCTGCGCACCTACAACGCCGACGAGCTGGTGCGAAACGGTGTGACCGGCAAGGGCATCACCATCGTCATCTTTGCCTTCGACGGGTTCCGCCAATCCGACCTGGACAAGTTCACCACCATGTTCGGGCTGCCGCAGTTCACCCCTGAGGTCATCGGCGGCTCTCCCGGCGAGCCGCGCGGCGAGTTGTCGATGGATCTTCAAGTGGCCCATGCCATCGCCCCCGATGCCCGCAAGGTCGTGGTGAACGCCCGGCCCACCGTCGAGGGCGGCGGCGGATACCGCAAGATCGGCGAGATGCTCGAGGACACCGACCGCCGGTTCCCCGGCGCGGTGTGGAGCTTCTCCATCGGCTGGGGCTGCGACAAGCTCCTCACCGCCGCCGACCTGTCCCCCGTCCGGTCCGCGCTGCGCACCGCCCAGGAGCACGGAACGACGGCGTTCAACGCCAGCGGGGATCTGGCCGGCATGGAATGCCG
>JBFWOX010000071.1:0-13035 GCA_050250295.1 Mycolicibacterium sp. | reverse complement strand
AACTGGCCTCCCCACTGATGCCGAAGGTCTTGGCCTCCTTGGTGAAGATGTGCACCAACTCCGCATTACGCAACAACGCCTTCGACGGGATACACCCGACGTTCAGACACACACCACCCCAGTACCTGGGCTCGACAATGGCGGTGTTCAGCCCCAACTGCGCAGCACGAATCGCCGCCACATACCCGCCGGGACCAGCTCCAAGAACAACGACGTCAAAGTGGGTCACGCTCGATCGATCCTGTTCTCTCAGGCGAGGATTCGCAAGGGCGTCTGCAGGATATCGATGAATTCCCGCATCCACCGGGCCGCCACCGCACCGTCGACCGGGCGGTGGTCCACCGACAGCGTGACCTTGAGCACCGAGGCCACCGCCAGTTCCCCGTCGACGACCACCGGTTCCTGCCGGGCCGCGCCGACGGCCAGGATGGCGGCCTGCGGCGGGTTGATGATCGCGGCGAACTCCTCGGTGCCGAACATGCCGAGGTTGGAGATGCTCAGCGTGCCGCCCTCGAGCTCGTCCTGCCGCAGCGCACCGGTCCGGGCCCGCTCGGCGAGATCACTGGTGTCCGCGGCGACCGCCGTGATGCTGCGGCGCCCGACGTCGCGCACCACCGGGGTCAGCAGACCCCGGTCGGTGGCCACCGCCACCGCGATGTCCACGGTGTCGTAGCGGCGGACCGCGTCGTCGTGCCACACCACGTTCATCTCCGGGACCGCGGTGTGCGCACGGGCGGCGGCCTTCACGATGAGGTCGTTCACCGAGACCTTCACGCCGCCTCCGTCGTTGAGCTGCTTGCGCAGCGCCAGCAACGCATCGACTCGCGCGCTGCCGCGCACGTAGAAGTGCGGGGCGGTCTGCTTGCTCGCGCTCAGCCGCGAGGCGATGGCCTTGCGCATCCGGGTGTGCGGGATGTCGGTGTACCCGTCACCGGAAGCGGGGGCCGGCGCCGGTGTGACAGGCGGCGGCGCGGCGGGTGCGGCGGGTGCGGCGGATGCGGCGGATGCCGGTGGCGCCGCCGTCGCCGTGGCGGTGAGCAGACCGGCGACGTCCCGTTTGACGATGCGCCCGTTGGGGCCGGTACCGGTCACCCCCGTCAGGTCGAGGCCGGCATCGCGGGCCAGCCGGCGCACCAGCGGCGTCACGAACAGCCGGTCACCGTTGGCACCCTGGTAGTCGCGCGGCGCGGCGGTCGGCGTGGCCGCCTGCTCGGCTCCCGCCTCGGGGGCGGCCCCGGCCGGGCCGTCGTCGTCGACACCGAGGTCGCGGAGCACCCGGTCGATGTCGGTGACCGTCTCCCCCGGCGTGCCCGTCAGGGCGATCGGGGCGCCCACCTCCACCGTCGTCCCCGGCGCCACAAGGTATCTCAGGATCACCCCGGCCGCCTCGGCCTCGATGTCGACGTTGGCCTTCTCGGTCTCCACCGTGGCGATCGGATCGGCCGCAGCGAACTCGACGTTCTCGGCGACCTGCCAGTCCGACAGGATCGCGTCGGTGGCGTTGGCGGCGATCCCCGGCATCCGCAACAGCGACGGCATGATCAGACCTCCACGACTTCGGTGATTTTGGCGGCGATTTCGGCATCCTGGGCGATCGCGGCGCGCTCCAGGACCTTGCTGATGCTCGGGGAGGCCTCGCCGCCGGTCACGCGTTCCACCGGGTGGTCGAGCCAGTCGAACAACCGGCGCTGGATCTCGTCGGCGAGCCAGCCGCCGTAGGACGTCCCGATCGCGCCCTGCTCGGCGATGATGACGCGGTTGGTCTTGCGCACGCTGGCCTCGATGGTGTCCCAGTCCAGCGACGCGCGGTCCAGCCAGCGCAGGTCGATCAGATCGGCGTCGAAGCCGCCCTCGGTGATGGCCTTCAGGCAGTACCCGGTCATCGCCAGGTAGGAGATGACGGTGACGGCGGATCCGGTGTGGCGCACCGCCGCCTTGCCGACGGGCAGGTGGTAGTCGAGATCCTCGGTCGGGCCCTCGCTCTTGGCGTTGTACAGGTCGACGTGTTCGAGCACCAGGACGGGATCCTTGCACCGCAGCGCGGTGTTCATCAGGCCGACGTAGTCGAACGCGGTCGACGGCGCGACGATCCGCCAGCCGGGCTGGGTGGCGAAAACCCCTGCGGGATCCATCGAATGCTGCGACCCGTAGCCGGTGCCCATCGCGACCTTGCTGCGCAACACCAGCGGCACGTCGTTGTCGCCGCCGAACATGTGGCGGGCCTTGCCGACCTGGTTGAACAACTGATCGGCGGCGACCCACATGAAGTCGGCGTACATGAACTCGACGACGGGCTTGTACCGTCCGTCCAGCGCCATGCCGCCACCGAGCCCGGTGAACGCGTTCTCGCTGATCGGCGTGCCCAGGGTGCGATCCGGGTAGCGCTCCGACAGTCCACGGGTGGCCCCGTTGGTGCCGCCGTTGAGCCGGTGCACATCCTCGCCGAGCACCACCACCGACGGATCAGTCTCCATCCGCCGGTTCATAACGGCTGCAACGGTTTCCACGAACTTGACCTCACCGACGGCACCGGTGAAGGTGTCCCGGTCGACGAACGTCACATCGTCGAACTCCGAGAGGTCCCCGCGCACACCGACGTCGACGAACTCCGGGTCGGGCCATTCCTGCGGTTTGATCCGCCGCTTGCCCGGCTTGCCGCCCGGTTCCGGTTCCAGGATCACGTCGGCGAGCTCGGCCATCATGGTCTTGGCGCGGTCGGTGGCCTTCTCGATGGCGGTCGCGTCCAGGATCTCGCGGCGCTCGAGGTGCTCGGAGAGCTGCTTGATCGGGTCCCGGTCCCGGTAGGCCCGCTCCTCGTCCTTGCTGCGGTAACCGAACGCGCTACCGGGGAACGCGCCGTTCTGATGGAAGTACCGGTACACCTCGGCCTCGACGATGGCCGGACCGTTGCCGGCCCGCATGTGCGCGCACGCCTCCTGCATCGCCAGATACGTCGCCAGCACGTCCATGCCGTCGACCCGCCAGCTGGCGATGTTGAAGCCCAGTCCGCGGGCCGACAGCCGGGGTTCAGCGGTGGATTCCTCGACCGAGGTGGACACGGCGTACCGGTTGTTCTCGATGAAGAAGCACAACGGCAACTTCCAGGCCGCGGCCAGGTTCATCGTCTCCAGCGTGGAGCCGATGTTGACGGCCCCGTCCCCGAAGTAGGTGACCGCGACCGCATCGGTGCCGCTGTGCCGGTTGGCCCAGGCATATCCGGCGGCCAGCGGCACACCGCCGCCGACGATGGCGTTGGTGCCGACGGCTCCCGCCTCGCGCCACTGCAGGTGCATGGAACCCCCACGGCCGCGGCAGAATCCGCGGGAGAGCCCGCAGATCTCGGCCAGGCTGCGCAGTAGCACCGTGCGCACGTCGTCGGAGAAGTCGGCGGTGGGATCGATGCCGGCCGGCGCGATGTGGTGCAGCGCCTTGGCCAGGAACTGGTGATGGCCGCGGTGGGAACCGTTCACCACGTCGGCCGAGGTCAACGGCAGCACCGAGCCGACGGCGCCGCCCTCCTGCCCGATCGACGAGTGCGCCGGCCCGTGGATCAGACCTTGCCCGGACAACTCCAGCACGTACTCCTCGAACGCCCGGATGAGGATCAGCTCGCTGAACATCGCCTTGAGCAAGGACGGGTCGGCGGCGTCCCAGTCCTCGCGCGTGGCCGAGACCTCCACCCAGGGGGACGCCGGCTCGAGTGGGGTGTGGTTGCTCACCTGTCTGCCTCCTGTCTCGGTGTGCCGCCCAACCTAACAGACAAATGGATCCATTCAAAGAGCCAATTGGGAAGTAACTCGGGAATCATGGCGGATGATGCGATCTAATGGCGCCATTATTCTGTTACGACACAATGGGTGGGCCGCCGGAGCGCACCCGGGCGGTCCATGGGCCAGACTGGGGGTCGTGATGGCGGTCGAGTCGGATGGTGACGCGGGCGGGTCGGCCAGCGAACGGGTGGCGGACTTCCTGCGCCAGGCCATCCTGTCCGGGGACATCGGCCCCGGCGAACGGATCCGGCAGGAGGACATCGCCGCCCGGTTCGGCACCAGCCGGCTGCCCGTGCGCGAAGCGGTCCGCATGCTCGAGATCGAGGGGCTGACCGAGACGCAGGCCAACAAGGGGGCCCGAGTTCCGCACCTGACCGCCCACGAGGTGGACGTCGTCTACCGGATGCGTGAGGCGCTCGAGCCGCTCGCGCTGGCCGAGAGCACGCCACAGCTGCCCCCCGGGGCCATCGACGAGCTGCGCCGGCTGCAGGAGCGGATCGAGGACAACGCCGCCCAGGGTGGCGACGTCACGCTGTTCCTGGAACTCGACCGCAAGTTCCACCTGGGCAGCTACGGCGCCTGTACGGTGGAACCGCTGGCCTCCAACGTGATTCGACTGTGGAACGTCACGCAGTACTACCGCCGCCGCTTCATGGAGGTGTCGGGGGCGCGACGGATGTGGATCGTCAACGCCGAGCACCGGCTGCTGCTGGATGCCATCGAGCGCCGGGACGTCGAGGATGCCGCCAACACCCTGCGCGGCCACATCCGGCGCACCCGCGTCGAGCTCGCCGCGCATCCCGACATCTTCCGGGCACCGGCAGCCCCCGGAGCGCGGTCCCGCAACCGCTGACCCGCGTGCACCGCACCGACCCAGATCGGGCTAAATGGATACATTTTCGAACACATACGCTTGGCCTCCTGGCTTGTTAGCGCTATAGTGGCGATAAATGGATCCATTGATGAAGCGAGGATCGATGGCGTTACCCGGGCTCGTCGGCACCGACCACATCGGCTTCACGGTGCCGGACCTCGAGCAGGCCCATGACTTCTTCGTGCGCATCCTGGGGTGCACCCACGTGTACACCCTGGGCCCGTTCGCCCACGACGACGACTGGATGCAGGAGCACCTGAACGTCCACCCCCGCACGGTGATGCGGGAGCTGCGGTTCTACCGATGCGGGACCGGGGCCAACTTCGAGGTGTTCCACTACGAAGCCGCCGACGGTCAGACACCCGTTCCACGCAACAGCGACCTCGGCGGCCATCACCTGGCGCTCTACGTGCACGACCTCGACGCGGCGGTGGATTACCTTCGCTCCGAAGGGATCCGGGTGCTCGGTGAGCCGACCGCCAGCCGTAACGCCAGCGAAGGACAACGGTGGGTCTACTTCCTGAGCCCGTGGGGCATGCAGTTCGAATTGGTCAGCTTCGAGAACGGCAAGGCCTACGAAGCCGGTGCGCCGGTGCTGCTGTGGAATCCCAACCACCCGGCTGACTGAGCCGCCCCGGGCCCCCTGCCCCCGGATCACCATGCCATCGCCCCACTTTCCCCGCCCGAACCGACCGACGAAGAGGACCCACCATGGCCATCGCCACCACCAACCCCGCCACCGGCCAGACGATCGAGACCTTCCAGCCGCATGACAGCGCCGAGGTGGCGCGCCGCATCACCGAAGCCGCCGACGCGGCGGTGGCGCTGCGCGACACCACGTTTGCTCAACGGGCCCAGTGGATGCACGCGGCGGCCGACATCCTGGAGGCCGACGTCGAGCAGGCCGCCGCGATGATCACCGTGGAGATGGGCAAGCCCATCGCGCAGTCGCGCGCCGAGGTGCTCAAATGCGCCAAGAACATGCGGTTCTACGCCGACAACGCCGAGACCTTCCTGGCCGCCGAGTCGCTGGCCGACCCGTCGGCGGTAGCGGCGTCGACCGCGGGCACGGTGTGGCAGCCGCTCGGCGTGGTGCTCGCGGTGATGCCATGGAACTACCCGCTGTGGCAGGTGATCCGGTTCGCCGCGCCGGCGTTGATGGCCGGCAACACCGGGCTGCTCAAGCACGCCTCCAACGTCCCGCAGTCCGCGATCTACCTCGACGGGCTGTTCGAGAAGGGTGGCTTCCCCGCCGGGTCGTTCCGCACGCTGCTCATCGGGTCCGCCGAGGTGGCCGCGGTCATCGAGGACCCCCGGGTCAAGGCCGTCACCCTGACCGGCTCGGAGCCGGCCGGCCGCTCGGTGGCCGCCATCGCCGGGGACAAGCTCAAGAAGGCGGTCCTCGAGCTCGGCGGCTCCGATCCGTTCATCGTGCTGCCCAGCGCCGACCTCGACGCCGCCGCCACCGTCGCGGTCAAGGCCCGGATCTCCAACAACGGCCAATCCTGCATCGCCGGAAAGCGATTCATCGTGCACACCGACATCTACGACGAGTTCGTCGCGAAGTTCGTCGCCAAGATGGGTGCCCTCGTCGTGGGTGACCCGATGGACGAAGCCACCGACGTCGGGCCGCTGGCGACCCGGTCGGGCCGCGACGAGGTGGCCGAGCTGGTCACCGACGCCGTCGACAAGGGTGCCGAGGTCCTCACCGGCGCCACCGTGCCCGAGCTGCCGGGCTGGTACTACTCCCCCACCGTGCTGGCCGGGTTGACCGACGACATGCGCATCGTGATGGAGGAGACGTTCGGCCCGGTGGCCTCGGTGTACCGGGTCGCCGACCGCAACGAGGCCGTGCGGGTGGCCAATCAGACCACGTTCGGGCTGAGTTCGGCGGTGTGGTCGCGTGACGAGGCCGAACAGCAGTGGTTCATCGACCGGCTGGAGGCCGGTGCGGTGTTCATCAACGGGATGACCGTCTCTTACCCGGAGTTGCCGTTCGGGGGCATCAAGGACTCCGGCTACGGTCGCGAACTGGCAGCGGCGGGCATCCAGGAATTCTGCAACCTCAAGACGATCTGGAAGGCCTGACCGGTCCGGTCGACGGTGGCGCTGACAGTGCGCAATCGTTTGCAGAAACCGGGTGGATCAGCGACCGCTTCGCGGCGCGGGACCCCCAGGCGGAGCAGCGGTCGAACCCCGCACCACCAGCTCGACGGGCAGCAGGATCGAGCGCCCGTCGTCGATGCCGCTGTTGAGCATCTCGACCAGCAGACGGCCGGCCTCGGCGCCCACCTCACGGTGCGGCAGCCGCACGGAGGTCAGCGGCGGCTGCACCTTGTCCATGAACATCATGTCGTTGAAGCCGATCACGCTGATGTCCTCCGGGCACCGCAGCCCGGTCTCGGCGAATACGTCGTAACAGCCCAGCGCGATCAGGTCGTTGCCCGCCACCACAGCGGTGAACTCGGCGCCCCGGTCGAGCAGCGTACGCAACGCCTCCGCGCCGAATTGCTCACGCCAGTCGGCACACTCGACGACCAGCTGCGGATCCTCCTCCAGACTCTGATCGCGGATGGCGTGCCGGAACGCGGTGCTGCGGTCGGCACCGGTGGACGTGTTCTGCGGGCCGGCCAGGTGCGCGATGCGGGTGTGCCCCAGATGTTTGAGATGAGCCACGGCCAGCGAGATCCCTGCCGCGTCATCGGCGACGACCGACGGGATGGGCAGATTCCTGGTACGCCTGTTGACGAGCACCACCTTGGCGCCTTCGTCGTGCAGTTTCTGCAGCAGCGGATCGTCGACCTTGGCGGTGGCCAACACGAACCCGTCGACGTGATTGCTCTGCAGGGCCGCCACCAGGTCGGCCTGCCGGCAGGCGTCGTTGTCGGTGCTCACCACCCAGCAGTTGTATCCGTTCGGCTCCAGCACACTCTCCAGGCCGCGCACCATTGGCGGGAACAACGGGTTGGCGATGTCGGGGATGACCATCCCCACGGTTCCCGACCGCGATGTCTTCAAGCTCCGGGCGATCGGGTTGGGACGGTACCCCAGTGCCTTCGCCGCCTTGAGCACCCGTTTTGCGGTGGCCGGATTCACCTGGGCCTGAGTTGCAGGGTTGAGCGCTCGCGAGACCGTGGCTGCGTGCACACCGGCAGCCTGGGCCACGTCGCGCAACGTGGGTCTGGACACTTCACAATCGTATGCGATCCGATGGCCTCCGCAGCACAGACGGTCGCCTTCGTACCGCGGGCGACGGCATCGCCCCACTGAAATCCTGAGACCCATCTGAGTATAGTATGATATACTCAGCGACCATGTCGTACATCGCCGATCGCGCCGAGACCGCGCGGGTAACCGGATCCCTCACCGAATACGCCTACCGAGAGCTGGGGAGCGACAACGGCGGTGTGCCGCTGGTGCTGCTGCAACGGCTCCGCGGCACCATGGACCACTGGGACCCGGCGTTCCTCGACGCCCTGGCCGCGGGTCGCCGGGTCTTGCTGTTCGACAACATCGGCATCGGCGCCACCGCAGGGACCGTCCCCGACACCGTGGCGGGAATCGCCGATGCCGCAGTCGATTTCATCACCGCGCTCGGTCTCGACCGGGTCGACCTGCTCGGCTGGTCGCTGGGCGGGTTCGTCGCGCAGGCCGTCGCGCTGGCTCATCCGCAGCTGGTGCGGCGGCTGGTCGTCGCGGGCAGCGGGCCGGGCGGCGTGCCTGACAGCCGGCCGACCGACGCGAAGGTGCTCGAGCTGCTGACGGCCGCGGAGAACTCCGTGGACGACTTCCTGTACCTGTTCTTCGGCACGGACCCGGAATCGCAGAAGAAGGGCCGCGAGTCGCTGGTCCGGCTGCTGCCGCGGCTGAGCGCCCGCGGCGCCACGGTGACCGAGGAGTCCTGGCGCCACCAGCTCAACGCGATCATCGGGTGGGCCGGCGGGGTCGATTCGGCGTGGCAGCGCCTCGGCGAGCTCGAGCTGCCGGTGCTGGTGGCCAACGGCATCCATGACGTCGTGCTCGACGCGGGTGACTCCTTTGCCATGGCGCAGCGGCTGCCGAACGCGGTGGCGATCTTCTACAGCGACGCCGGCCACGGGTTCCTGTTCCAGCATCCCGATGCCTTCGCCGCGGAAGTCCTGGCCTTCCTGTCGGCCGACGATTGAGCGGCGGCAGGCCCTCGGTGCGTGGGTGCTGCCCGACGTGTGGGGTGCGGCCGGGCTGGTGATCAGCGTCGGTGCCGCGGTGTGGGCGTTGATCGAAGCCCCCGAGCGGACCTGGACACGCCCACCCGTGCTGGTGGCCTTCGCGGTGGCCGCGCTCACCGGCGCTGCCGTGGTGCGGCGCTCGATGCGCCACCCGTGACCTGCACTGGACCTGCCCGCGCTGCGGGTCCCCGCGGTGTGGTCCAGTTGCGTTGCGCTGCTGCTGTTCTCCGCGGTGTTCAGCGCGATGCTGTTCGGCAACGTGCTGCTCCTGACCGGGGTGTGGAACCAGTCGCCGTCGGTCACCGGCATGTTCGTTGCGCCGGGACCCGTCGCCGTCGTCGCCGTGTCCGTTCGTCGTCAGCGGCCGGCTGATCCGGCGGTTCGGGTTGGGCGCCGTCGCGGCGACCGGATGCGCGATCTTCACGCTCGGGGTCGGTGTCTGGCTGCGGCGGATCGATCTGGACCCCGCCTACGCGATGACCTTCCTCCCCGGCCAGATGCTCACCGGAGCCGGTGTCGGCCTGGTGATCCCGGCCCTGTCCAGCGTCGTCGGTGAGACGCTGCCGCAGAGCCGGTGGGGTGCCGGCTCGGCGATGGTCGACACGGCGCGGCAGGTGGGCATGGTGTTGGGGACGGCGTTCATCACGCTGCTGCATCAGCCGGTGAGCGATCTGACCGGGGTGCGGCACGGCTAACTGTTCGTGGTGTGCGCGACCGTCACCGCGCTACTGGCATGCCTGGTGGTGAAGTTCCACCTGGGGCGGCGCAGCGTCGTCGAGCCCGTCCAGACCGCCACCGTCGGGTAGCCCCGCTGCGTCCGGCGCCCTCACTGTTCGCCGAGCACCACATCGAAGGGCCGCCCGTGCGAGAGCGACAGGTCGCCGAGGGTGACGTTGTCGACGACGACGAAAACGTCGGCCGCCGAGATACCGGTCCGCTCAGCGAGGTGACGGGCGGTCAGCTCGAAGAACCTGCGCTTGGCCTGCACCGAGCGCGGCTTGCCCGCGGTGACGCGCACCAACACGAAGTCGTCGGTGCGCGGTCCACCCATGAAGTGCGGGTCGAAGACGAACTCGTGGGGTTCGCGCTGGTTGACGATCTGGAAACGGTCCTCGCGCGGGACCTCGTAGGCCTCGACGAGCGCGTCGTGCACAGCGTCGGTCAGCGCCCGGATCTGCTCGGGCGTCCGGCCGCGCCGGACGAAGATCTCGACTACCGGCACGGCGCGACCCGAGCCCTCACTGCGTGACCGGTCCCCACGGCGGCGACCCCGGGGGCGCGACGTTGACGACCTTGCGGTTGACGAACTCACCGATCCCGAGTTCGGCCAGCTCCCTGCCGAATCCGGACTTCTTCGTGCCGCCGAACGGAAGCTCGGGCCCGGTCCACGCCGGCTGGTTGACGAAGACCATGCCGCTGTCGATCTGGGCGGCGACGGCGCGCCCGCGCTCGACGTCGGCGGTGAACACGGCCGCGCCCAACCCGAATCGGGTGGCGTTGGCCAGTTTGATCGCCTCGTCGTCGGAGTCGACGATGTAGAACGAGGCCACCGGGCCGAAGAACTCGGTCTCGAAGGCCGGGTTGGCCGGGTCGATATCGGTGAGCACGGTGGGCTCGAGGTAGAAGCCGGGCCGGTCGATGCGGCCCCCGCCGGTGACCACCCGCGCACCTGCGGCGCGGGCCGCGCCGACCTGACCCAACAGCAGGTCGAGCGCCCGCTGCGAGGACACCGGCCCCAGCGCGGTGGCGGGGTCGGTCGGGTCGCCGACGGTCTGGCCCGCCATCGCCGCGGCGAACGCGGCCAGGAACTGCTCACCGCGGTCGCGGCCCACCACGATGATCCGCTTGGATCCGACGCAGCACTGGCCGGTGTTGAACATCCGGCCGAACATCGCGCCGCCCACCGCCTGCTCGAGGTCGGCGTCGTCGAGGACGATCAGCGGGTCGCTGCCGCCGAGTTCCATCACGACCTTTTTCAGGCTGCGGCCGGCGCGTTCGGCCACCGAGGCCCCGGCGCGCTCGCTGCCGGTGATCGTCACCCCGGCCACCCGGGAGTCCTCGATGACGCGGCCGGTCTGGTCGATCGAGGTGAAGATGTTGGTATAGACGCCTTCCGGGGCGCCGGCGCGGGTGAAGAGCTCGGCGAAGGCAAGGGCGCACTGCGGCACGTTCTCGGCGTGCTTGCCCACCACCACGTTGCCGGCGATCAGCTGCGGGGCGACGACGCGGGCCAGCTGGTAGTACGGGAAGTTCCACGGCTCGATCGCCAGGATCACCCCGATCGGCTCGGTGTGCAGCTCCGCGCCGGGCGACTCGGGCAGCGTCCTGGGGGCCAGGAACTGCTCGGCGCGGTCGGCGTAGTAGTCGAAGATCGACGCCGAGAGCATCACCTCGGCTTCCGATGTCCCGATCAGCTTGCCGACCTCGGCCGTCATCAGCGCGGCATGCTCGCCGATGTTGGCCCGCAGGTCGGCGGCCACCGCCCTCACCAGGGCTACCCGATCGGCGACGGCGCTTTTGCGCCACACATTTTCGTAGCTGGACTGAGCCGTGCTCAGGACATGGTCCAGATCGGCGTCGGTGATGTCGTCGAAGACCTTGACGACCTCGCCGGTCGTAGGGTTCGTGCTTTGGTACGTCATCCTGGTTGCCACTCTCTGTGGATCGGTGGACGGGCACAGCGATTATGTGTGTGTGCATACTGACATGTCAAGACGACTCCAGTAGCGGTGAAACCTACGTTCCACCAACCTTTTCGGTGTGGAATCAGGGTCGACGCCAGTCACGTCCGGCGCCTTTGCCACCCGACACCAGAAGGAACGTCGCACCGATGAGCATCGTCGTCACCGTTGCCCCGACCGGGCCGATCGCACAAAAGAGCGACAACCCGCACCTGCCCACTCAGCCCGACGAGATCGCCGAAGCGGTGGCACAGGCCTACGCCGCTGGCGCCGCGGTGGCGCATCTGCACTTCCGCGACCGCGACGACGCCCCCACCGCCGACCTGTCGGTGGCCAAGAAGACGATGGAGCTCATCGCCGAGCGGTGCCCCATTCACATCCAGCTGTCCACCGGGGTGGGGCTGGCCGTGCCGTTCGAGGAACGCGCCGCGCTGGTCGAGTTGCGGCCGACCATGGCGACGCTGAACCCGTGTTCGATGAGTTTCGGCGCGGGGGAATTCCGCAACCCGCCCAAGCAAGTTCGCGAGCTGGCACGCCGGATGCTCGACCTGGGGGTGAAGCCCGAACTGGAGATCTACGACACCGGTCATCTCGACGCCGTGCTGCGGCTGCGCGACGAAGGGCTGCTTCCCCAGGAGCCCTTGCAGGTCTCGCTGGTTCTCGGGGTGCAGGGCGGCATGGCGGCCACGGCGGACAATCTGTTGACGATGGCCCGCCGGCTGCCCACGGGCACGGTGTGGCAGGTGATCGCAATCGGTCGCGCGAACCTGGCGCTGACGGCGATGGGGTTGGCGTTGGGCGGCAACGCCCGTGCCGGCCTCGAGGACACGCTCTATCTGCGCAAGGGCGAACTGAGCGTGGGCAGCCTGCCGCTCATCGAGCGCACCGTGGCGCTGGTGCGCGATCTGGACGAGACGGTGGCCACGGTCGAGGAGACCGCACACCTGCTGGCGCTGCGCACCGGATAACTAGTTGGGTGTGGGTGGTGGTGGTTGGTAGGGGTCGTACCACCACCATTGGGCGCGTTCGCCCGACGTGCCCGGATAGGGCCCGACTTTAGGTGGGGGTGTGGTGGGTGGGCGGGCCAACGACCCGCCGTGAAGTTCTCGGCCCAGGCTGTCGGTGACGGTAATGCGGTGTCCGGGACCGCTGATGGTGATCACCCCCCGGTGATGCAACCGGTGGTGGAACGGGCAGACCAAGACCAGATTGTCCAGTTCGGTTTCGCCGCCGTCCTCCCAGTGCCGGATGTGGTGGCCGTGCAGACCGCGGGTGGCCCCACACCCCGGGACCGCACACGCCGGATGCCGATACTCCAGCGCCCGGCGCAGGTGGCGGTTGATCACCCGGGTGGTACGCCCACACCCGATCGGTTGGCCGTCGCGTTCGAACCACACCTCACAGGTCGCATCACAGGACAGATACCGGCGGTCGGCATCGGTGAGCACCGGGCCGACATGCAGGGCGGCGATGCGGTCCTGGACATCCAGATGCATCACCAC
>JBFWOX010000070.1:0-13042 GCA_050250295.1 Mycolicibacterium sp. | reverse complement strand
CCGGCGTGGGCCAGGATGGCCGCGTTGCGCTCCGGCGGGTACGACGTGTCGATCGGCACGTAGGGCCGGTCGGTGGCCAACGCCGCGAACATCGCCGCCAGGTAGTCGCGGCCGGTGGGCAGGTCGACGGCCACCGGCGCCCCGGCGGGCACCGAGGCGTCCAGGTCGGCGGCCAGCTCGGCGATGCGCTCGGCCAGCGCGCGGTAGCTCGTCACCCCGTCGGCGTCGGAGATGGCCGGTGCCGCACCGCGGTAGGCGGCCACGGCGGCGAAGCGCTCGATCACCGGCCGGTCGATGACGTCGCGGGTGAACGGTGCGCTCACGAGGCGTGCCGGGCCGCGGCGAGGAACGTGTCGATCATCCGGTCGCTGGTGGCCAGCGGCAGCGCGCAGCCCGGGGCGATCATCAGGGCGCGGCCCGCCATCGCGGCACGCAACCCGTCGATGCGCGGACCCACCCGGGCCGGGTCCGCCCCCAGCGGGGACACCAGCGATCCCGGGCCGGTGGCCTGGGGCACCGCGCAGCCGCCGGAACCGAAATCGGCGGTGCCCGCCTCGTAGTGCACCGCATCCGGATTCCACAGCCCGATCAGCTCGGCGTGCACCCGGGACCCGTGCAGGTGCAGGAACGCCGGGCCGCCGGCCCGGATGCGCTCGATGCAGCGCACGTCGAAAGGCAGGTCCACCGAACGGTATTCGCCGACCGTGGACTCCTCGGCGGTGGCGTGCTGCACGACGTAGAAGACGCCGTCGACGCCGGCGTCGAAGTACCGGTCGATGAGGTCGACGGTGGCGACGGTGAGTGCCTCCAGCGCGGCGTCGACGACGGCGCGGTGCCGGCTGCGGTGCTCGGTGAACGCCGCGCCGGCGAGGTTGCGCGCCTGGAAGCCGGGGCTGAAGACCGTCGCCCACACCGGCACGTGCGACGGCAGCGCGCGCCGGATCAGCGCCGCGGCCTCGATTTGCTGGTCGCGGTGCGGGAACGCCCGCACCGCGGCGATGCGCTGCCACGACGAGACGTCGACGGCGATCGGCGGCCCCAGGGTCCGCCGCCCGATCGGGTTGCCGTCCCACCGGTCCGACATGCCATAGTCGCGCAGCTGGTACGACGACGGCGGCATGAGTTTGACGGCATCGCAGTCGAAGCGGCGCTGGAAACCGACGGTGGCCTCGGCCATCGTGGCCACGGCCTGGTCGGCGACCGGGTGGTGCCGCCAACAGGACACCGGCGGTGTCCCGGTGGCCTCACCGGAGAAGAACGCATCGATCGATTCGCGATACCGCAAGCCCCCCACCGGCAGAAGGTTAGGCGAATCCCTGTGGGTTTGCCGACGAAATCGCAGGTGTTCAGGCGGGCTGGGCCACCGGGAACTTCCACGTCCCGTCCAGGATCTCGGCCCTGGGCCGGTACAGCCGTACCAGATAGTTCCAGCCCGGGGTGACGGGCAGACAGTTCGGGGCGCCCCCGCCACAGTCGCCGAACCGGACCGTCACCGCCCCGTCGGCGTCGGGCACCGCGGTGATGCTGTTGACCGAGTAGGCCTGCCGGTCGTTGGGCGTGAAGTAGCCGTCGGCGTCGTAGACGGTGATCGACCAGAAACCGTCCACCGGCACGTCGCGCACGGTGAGCCGGTGCACGGTCGTGCCGTCGTTGCCCTGCGGGGTGACGGGGAGATAGAGCGCGTCGCGCTCCGGGTTGCCGCCCCACGCGGCGGCGGCGCCGATCAGCCGGCGAACCGGGTCGACCTCACCCTCGGCACCGAACATGCCCTTCGAATCGGACAGGGTGGCGAACAGCGCGATGAGGGCGTCACGGACCTGCTTCTGGCTGTGCCGGTCCCAGTCCGGGATCTCGAACCCGCCGGGTCCGCCGTCCTGCCTGGTCACCATCGCGTCCTGCAGTGCGTGCGCCGCGGCCAGATCCACCGGGTCGTCGGGGTCGACGAGGGTGCGCACCGCGAGCAGCACGTACCGGGTGCCGATCTTCTCGCGGGTGAACGTGTGATCGCCGGCCCGGTAGATCACCTCGGGCACGTAGTGGTCCTCGGTGATGACCTGGACGGCCAGGAAGCGGGCGCCGGCGTCGGGCACCGTCAGGGTCAGCGGGCCGGCGTCGAGGTCGAAGACCCCGGCCGAGTAGATGGTGTCGCGGTTCTGCCGGATGACGAGCTGGTTGTCCAGCGGGCTCAGCTCGCGGGTGTGGTACAACGCGCCGAAGCCGCCGTCGGCGACGACGTTGCCGAAGTAGAGGTCGCTCTCCGCCCGGATGAAATTGTCCGGGGTGACCGGGACCGGCATGGTCAGACGTGCAGCAGGGTGGGCAGCGCCAGCGCCGAGTCGACCGCCAGCGCGCAGAACACCACGGCCAGGTAGTTGTTCGACTGCAGGAACAGCCGCAGCGGCTTGACCGGCTCGCCGCGCTTGACGCCGGCGTAGAGCTGGTGGGCCATCACTAGGAACCAGGTGCCGGCCAGGATCGCGACGGTGGTGTAAAGCCAGCCGGTGGTCAGCGCCAGCGCCAGCGTGGCGACGACGGTCAGCCAGGTGTAGATCAGGATCTGCCTGGTGACCTGCACCTCGGTGGCGACCACCGGCAACATCGGCACCCCGGCCGCCTTGTAGTCGTCCTTGTACTTCATGGCCAGCGCCCAGGTGTGCGGCGGGGTCCAGAAGAAGATGATCAGGAACATCACGAGCGCGGGCCACTGGACGGTCCCGGTGACTGCCGACCAGCCGATCATCACCGGCATGCAGCCGGCCGCCCCGCCCCACACCACGTTCTGCGAGGTGCGCCGCTTGAGCAGCAGCGTGTACACCAGCACGTAGAACGCGATGGTGGCGCCGGCCAGGTGCGCCGAGAGCATGTTGGTGGTCCACCACAGCCAGAAGAAGGAGGCCACCGACAGCGCCAGCCCGAACACCAGAGCGTGGCTGCGCGGCACCGTCGCCCGCGCCAGCGGCCTGCGTTCCGTGCGCTTCATCATCTTGTCGATGTCGGCGTCGGCGACGCAGTTCAGCGTGTTGGCGCCGGCGGCGGCCAGCAGCCCGCCGACGAGGGTGTTGAGGATCAGCAGCGGATCCACGGTGCCCCGGTCGGCCAACAACATCGCCGGGATGGTGGTGACCAGCAGCAGCTCGATGACGCGCGGCTTGGTCAGGGCCAGGTAGCCGAGCAGCGTGGTGCGGATCCGGCGCGGGGCGTCATCGACGGCGTCGCCGATGAGATGGCCATCGCGGATCCTCACGCAACCAACTCCTCGGGTAACAAATCGGACATCTACTACAGAGGATGGTAGACCGCGGGGGGCGGGATCCATAAACGCAGGGCACAATCTCGGGCGCCGGATCCGGTCTGCAGCGCGGCACCGTCCCCCACTAGGGTGGTTGATGCGGACGGACACGCCCCACCTAAGCCAAGGAGTGCGCCTCGTGACCACGCTCGAAGAGATCACCTCGCTGACCCGGCCGAACCATCCTGACGATTGGACGGAGCTGGATTCACGTGCGGTGGACACCGTCCGGGTCCTGGCGGCCGATGCGGTGCAGAAGGTGGGCAACGGCCATCCGGGAACGGCGATGAGTCTGGCGCCGCTGGCGTACACACTGTTCCAGCGGCAGATGCGCCACGACCCCAGCGACCTGCACTGGCTGGGCCGGGACCGGTTCATCCTCTCCTGCGGGCATTCCAGCCTGACGCTGTACATCCAGCTCTACCTCGGCGGGTTCGGCCTCGAGCTCTCCGACATCGAGTCGCTGCGCACGTTCAATTCCAAGACCCCCGGGCATCCGGAGTTCCGCCATACCCCCGGTGTGGAGATCACCACCGGGCCGCTGGGCCAGGGCCTGGCTTCCGCGGTCGGCATGGCGATGGCCGCCCGCTACGAGCGCGGCCTGTTCGACCCCGACGCCGCGCCGGGCAGCAGCCCGTTCGACCACCACCTCTATGTCATCGCCTCCGACGGCGACATCGAGGAGGGCGTCACCAGCGAGGCGTCCTCGCTGGCGGGCACCCAGCAGCTGGGCAACCTGATCGTCTTCTACGACAAGAACCACATCTCGATCGAGCACGACACCGACATCGCGCTCAGTGAGGACGTCGCCGCCCGCTACCGCGCCTACGGCTGGCACGTACAGGAGGTCGAGGGCGGCGAGAACGTCGTCGGCATCGAACAAGCCATCGCGGAAGCCAAGAAGGTCACCGACAGGCCGTCGCTGATCTCACTGCGCACCATCATCGGCTACCCGGCGCCGAACAAGATGAACACCGGCGGTGTGCACGGTTCGGCGCTCGGTGACGACGAGGTCGCGGCGACGAAGAAGATCCTGGGTTTCGATCCGGACAAGACCTTCGAGGTCAGCGAGGACGTCATCACCCACACCCGGGGCCTGGTGAGCCGGGGCAAGCAGGCGCACGAGGCCTGGCAGCAGGATTTCGACGCGTGGGCGCAGCGCGAACCCGAGCGCAAGAAGCTGCTGGACCGGCTGCTGGCCCAGGAGCTGCCCGAGGGCTGGGATGCCGACCTGACGTACTGGGAGCCCGGCTCCAAGGCCGTGGCCACCCGCGCTGCGTTCGGTCAGGTCCTCAACGACGTCGCCCCGAAGCTGCCCGAGCTCTGGGGCGGCTCGGCGGATCTGGCCGGCAGCAACAACACCACCATCAAGGGTGTGAAATCGTTTGGGCCGCCATCGATCTCGACCGAAGATTTCACCGCGGACTGGTACGGCCGGGTGCTGCACTTCGGCATCCGTGAGCACGCGATGGGTGCGATCCTGTCGGGCATCGTGCTGCACGGCCCCACCCGGGCGTTCGGCGGGACGTTCCTGCAGTTCTCCGATTACATGCGCCCGGCGGTGCGGTTGGCCTCGCTGATGGACATCGACACCATCTACATCTGGACCCACGACTCGATCGGCCTGGGTGAGGACGGCCCCACCCACCAGCCCATCGAGCACCTGGCCGCGCTGCGCGCGATCCCGAACCTCGCGGTGGTGCGCCCCGGTGACCCCAACGAGACCGCCTACGCCTGGCGCAGCATCCTGGCGCGCGGGAACGGAAGCGGCCCCGTGGGATTCATCCTGACCCGCCAGGGTGTCCCGGTCCTGGAGGGCACCGACCCCGAAGGCGTGGCCCGCGGCGGTTACGTGCTGGGCGGCGGGGACGCCACCGGGGCCGATGTGGTGCTGATCGCGACGGGCTCGGAACTACAGCTGGCGGTGGCGGCCAAGAAGTTGCTGGCCGACAAGGGGATCACCGCCGCGGTGGTGTCGATGCCGTGCGTCGAGTGGTTCGAGGCCCAGCCCAAGGAGTACCGCGACGCCGTGCTGCCGCCGAACGTCTCGGCCCGGGTCGCGGTCGAGGCCGCGGTGGCACAGAGCTGGTACAGGCTCGTCGGCGATACCGGCGAGATCATCTCCATCGAGCACTACGGCGAATCCGCTGACGACAAGACGCTGTTCCGCGAATTCGGTTTCACGCCAGAGGCCGTGGCGGCCGCCGCGGAACGCACGATAGCAAATTGAGGAATGACATGACCCAGAACCCGAATCTGGCAGCACTTTCCGAGGCCGGTGTGTCGGTATGGCTCGACGACCTGTCCCGCGACCGGCTGCAGACCGGCAACCTGCAGGAACTGATCGACACCAAGTCGGTCGTCGGAGTGACCACCAACCCGTCGATCTTCCAGGCCGCGCTGTCGAAGGGCCACGCCTACGACGCGCAGGTCAAGGAGCTCGCCGAGCGTGGCGCCGACGTCGACGCCACCATCCGCACCGTGACCACCGACGACGTCCGCAACGCCTGCGACGTGCTGGCCAAGCAGTACGAGCTCTCCGACGGCGTCGACGGCCGGGTGTCCATCGAGGTCGATCCCCGGCTGGCGCATGACACCGACAAGACGATCCTGCAAGCCGTCGAGCTGTGGAAGATCGTCGACCGGCCCAACCTGCTGATCAAGATCCCGGCCACCCAGGCGGGCCTGCCCGCCATCACCGCCGTGATCGCCGAGGGCATCTCGGTCAACGTCACCCTGATCTTCTCCGTGGAACGCCACCGCGCCGTGATGGACGCCTACCTGGCGGGCCTGGAGAAAGCCAAGGAAGCCGGCCACGACCTGTCCCGGATCCATTCGGTGGCTTCGTTCTTCGTCTCCCGGGTGGACACCGAGATCGACAACCGGCTGGAGAAGATCGGCTCGCCGAAGGCGCTGGCGCTGCGCGGCAAGGCTGGTGTGGCCAACGCCCGGCTGGCGTACGCGGCCTACGAGGAAGTGTTCCTCGGCGGCGCGCGGTTCGAGGCGTTGACGTCCACCGGCGCCCGGGTGCAGCGGCCGCTGTGGGCGTCCACCGGGGTCAAGAACCCGGACTACTCCGACACCCTCTACGTCACCGAGCTCGTCGCCCCCAACACCGTGAACACGATGCCGGAGAAGACCATCGACGCGGTCGCCGACCACGGCGTCGTCACCGGTGACACGGTCACCGGCCGCGCCGCCGAGTCCCAGGAGATCTTCGACCAGCTCGCCGCGGTCGGCATCGATCTGACCGACGTGTTCTTGGTGCTGGAGAACGAGGGCGTGGAGAAGTTCGAGAAGTCGTGGCAGGAATTGTTGGACGCCACCCAGGGTCAGCTCGACGCCGCCAAGGCCTGACCCGCAGCCATGACCGAACCGTGGCGTAACCCCCTGCGGGACAAGCGGGACAAGCGCATGCCCCGCATCGCGGGACCGTGCAGCGTGGTCATCTTCGGGGTGACGGGAGACCTGGCCCGCAAGAAGTTGATGCCGGCGATCTACGACCTGGCCAACCGGGGGCTGCTGCCGCCGTCGTTCGCGCTCGTCGGGTTCGCCCGGCGGGACTGGGCCGACGAGGACTTCGGCCAGGTGGTCTACGAGGCGGTCAAGCAGCACGCCCGCACCCCGTTCCGCCAGGAGGTGTGGGACCGCCTGGCCGAGGGGTTCCGGTTCGTGCAGGGCACCTTCGACGACGAGCAGGGGTTCCTGCGGCTGGCCGAGACGCTGGACAAGCTCGATGCCGAACGTGGCACCGGCGGCAATCACGCGTTCTACCTGTCGATCCCGCCCAACGCGTTCCCGGTGGTGTGCGAGCAGCTGCAGAAGTCGGGGCTGGCCCGGCAGAAGGACGGCAGCTGGAGCCGGGTGGTGATCGAGAAGCCGTTCGGGCACGACCTGGCCAGTGCGCGTGAGCTCAACGCGGTGGTCAACAGCGTGTTCCCCGAGGAGTCGGTGTTCCGCATCGACCACTACCTCGGCAAGGAAACGGTGCAGAACATCCTGGCGCTCCGCTTCGCCAACGAGCTCTACGAGCCGATCTGGAACAACCACTACGTCGACCACGTCCAGATCACGATGGCCGAGGACATTGGGTTGGGCGGGCGCGCAGGCTATTACGACGGCATCGGTGCGGCCCGTGACGTCATCCAGAACCACCTGATCCAGCTGCTGGCGCTGACCGCGATGGAGGAGCCGGTCAGCTTCAACCCGCACGAGCTGCAGGCCGAGAAGATCAAGGTGCTCTCGGCGACTCGGCCGCTGCAACCGCTGGACCAGACCACCGCGCGCGGTCAGTACGCGGGCGGCTGGCAGGGCAGCGAGAAGGTGCCCGGCCTGCTGGAGGAGGACGGGTTCGCCGCGGACTCGGTCACCGAGACGTTCGCCGCGATCACGCTGGAGGTCGACACCCGGCGCTGGGCCGGGGTGCCGTTCTTCCTGCGCACCGGGAAACGCCTGGCGCGCAGGGTGACCGAGGTCGCGCTGGTGTTCAAGCGGGCGCCGCACCTGCCGTTCGACACCACGATGACCGAGGAACTCGGCAAGAACGCGCTGGTGCTGCGGATCCAGCCGGACGAGGGCATCACCACCCGGTTCGGCTCCAAGGTGCCCGGCAGCGCGATGGAGGTCCGCGACGTCAACATGGACTTCTCCTACGGCTCGGCGTTCGCCGAGGACTCGCCGGAAGCCTACGAGCGGCTGATCCTCGACGTCCTGCTCGGCGAACCGTCGCTGTTCCCGGTCAACGCCGAGGTCGAATTGTCCTGGGAGATCCTGGATCCGGTGCTGACGAACTGGGAGTCGCACGGCAAGCCCGAACCGTACGAGGCCGGAACGTGGGGGCCGCCGTCGGCCTTCGACATGGTGCGCCGGCTGGACCGGGAATGGAGGCGGCCGTGATCGTCGAGCTGGCCGATACCACCACCAACGAGATCAACAAGAAGATCACCGGGCTGCGCGAAGAGGGCGGCGCGTTGACGCTGGGCCGGGTGCTGACCCTGGTCATCTCGGTGGACAGCGAGGAAAGCCTGGAATGCGCCGTGGACGCGGCCACCTTCGCCAGCCGCGAGCATCCCTGCCGGGTGATCGCGGTGCTGCCCGGCGACGGTGCGACAGCGGGCTCCCGACTGGACGCCGAACTGCGGGTGGGCCGCGACGCCGGCGCCGGCGAGGTCGTGGTGCTGCGGCTGCACGGTGAGCTGGCCGGGCACGCCGACAGCGTGGTGCTGCCGTTCCTGCTGCCCGACACCCCGGTGGTGGCGTGGTGGCCGGTGACCGCACCGGCGGTGCCCGCGCAGGATCCGCTGGGCCGGCTGGCGGTGCGCCGCATCACCGACGCCACCAACGCATCGGATCCGTTGGCCGCCATCAAGAGTCGGCTGCCGGGCTACTCGGCAGGCGACACCGATGTGGCGTGGAGCCGGATCACCTACTGGCGCGCGCTGCTGGCCTCGGCGATCGACGAGGCGCCCCACGAACCGATCACCTCGGCGCTGGTGTCGGGCCTGCAGGCCGAGCCGGCGCTGGACATCCTGGCCGGCTGGCTGGCCAGCCGCATCGACGGCACGGTGACCCGCGCGGTGGGCACGCTCAAGGTCGAGTTGCACCGGCCCAGCGAGACGGTGACGCTGAGCCGCCCGCAGGAGGGCCGCACCGCGACGCTGAGCCGCACCTCCCGCCCGGTGGCCCTGGTTCCGTTGGCGCGCAGGGATGTTCGGGAATGCCTGGCCGAAGAGCTGCGCCGGCTGGACGCCGACGAGATCTACCGCGAAGCGCTGACCGGATTGGACAAGGTGGTCTACCGATGACCCCGACGATCGAGAAGTACTCGGACACCGCGGCTCTGGTGGCCGCCGCCGGTGACCGGCTGGTCGGCGCCATCACCGCGGCGGTCGCCGCCCGCGGGTCGGCGCACATCGTGCTGACCGGCGGCGGCACCGGTATCGGGCTGCTCGAGCGGGTAGCTCAGCGCGGCGGCGAGATCGACTGGTCGACGGTGCACGTGTACTGGGGCGACGAGCGGTTCGTGCCCCATGACGACGCCGAACGCAACGACAAGCAGGCCAGGGAGGCGCTGCTCGACCACGTCGACATCCCCGCGGCCAACGTGCACCCGATGGCCGCCAGCGACGGCGAGTTCGGTGATGCGCTGGACGCGGCGGCCGAGGCCTATGCGCAGGCGCTGACCGAGGCGGCGGGTTCGGCCCCGACCCCCGAGTTCGATGTGCACCTGCTCGGCATGGGCGGTGAGGGCCACATCAACTCGCTGTTCCCGGATACCGCCGCGGTGCGGGAGACCGAACGCTTCGTCGTCGGGGTGACCGACTCCCCCAAACCACCGCCGCGCCGGATCACGCTGACTCTGCCCTCGATCCAGCGCTCCCGGCAGGTGTGGCTGGTGGTGTCCGGATCGGCCAAGGCCGACGCCGTCGCCGCGGCGGTCGGGGGCGCCGACCCGGTGGACATTCCGGCCGCAGGCGCGATCGGCACCGAGGCCACCGTCTGGCTGCTGGACGAGGACGCCGCCGCGAAGCTCTGAGCGCTACGCGCGGTCCAGGTCCTCGAGGCGGAGGAGCCCGAATTCGAACGCGATCCGCGCGCAGCCACTGCGTGAGGTGACGTTCAGTTTCTGCATGAGGTGCTCGACGTGGTGCACCACGGTGCGGGTGCTCAGCACGAGGATGCCGGCGATCGAGCTGTTCGACAGCCCGCATGCCAGCAGCGACAGCACGTCGAGTTCGCGATCGGAGACGTGCAGCACGGTCTCCACCCCGGGACAGTCGATGGCGGGTCGTCTTGCCCGAGGACGCCGGCAACGGAGCGACGCCGGCGAGCATCGCGAACGCCGCCTCACTGCGGAGTCGGTGGCTGTTGGTGCCCGCGGTGATGAGCAACTGCGCGGCGGTATCGGGCCCGACGCCGTAGGCCGCCCGCAGGGCGGGATTGAGTGCTGTTGTCAGGTTGTCGAGTTCGGTGGTCAGGTCGCGATCTTGGCGCTCGAGGAACTCGATGCGCTGTGCCAGGGCTTTGCAGGCGATTAATACCGACACCGTGGTGTGATCCTCGTGCGCGGTGGGGCGACACCGCGCCAGCGCGTCGATCAGTCGCAACGTGGTGGGGTAGCGGCGGTAACGCTCCCGCAGCTCGGCCGGGGCGCTCACGAGCAAGTCTTTGATCTGATTGATCGCTGCGGTGCGGGCCTTGATCGCGCCACGGCGGGCGACCAGTAGCGCTTTGATGGCCCCGGTATGGGGGTCTTTGGGCACGGCCAGGCCGTGACCGGCCAGCACTGCACGGGCGGCGCTGTAGGCATCGAGTGGATCGGATTGCCTTGCTTACGCCGTGCGGCGCGGTCGGGACGATTGACCTCCGCGACGTGAATATCGTTGGCCTGCAACGCCTGTGTGATGCCCGCACCATAGGAACCGGTGCCCTCGACGCCGACGCTGAGGACCTCGCCGAAGCTACGCGCCCAGCAGATCGCCGCCCAATACCCGGCCGGACTGGTGGCGAATTCGGCATCGCCGAGAAGTTGACCGGTATCGGTGATCGCGGCCAGATGGATGGTGTCGAGGTGAGTGTCGATGCCGATGACGACGCGACGTCGGGGTGTCACGATGGTGGTGTCCTCTCCGTGCAATGAACCGTGCGATGAGTGACAACCCGGTAGGGCGGGCAGACAAGACATTGATGAGGCAGCCGACAGGCTCCTGATTAAGTCATGTCCGCCCTACCAGGGCCGTTGTGGTGCGTGCCCGCACGTCGCCGGTGAGACAAATCAATTGGAAGACAACCCAGCAGGGCGTCAGTCAGACCCAGGGTCATCACCGGCGGCGAACGAGCAAGACCATCCTCACCCGAGCCTGTTTAACAGCATCAATGTCAGTGCCCCTGCGTAGTATCGAACACATGTTCGGGACGATGTTCGCGGGGGTCGATGACCCTGCTGAGCTGGTCGCCGCCGTGGAACAGGCCGGCCGCGAGGAGGCCGCTGCGCATGCCCGCAAGCTGGCCGCGATCGCCGAGTTGGCCCATCAGAGCCTCTACGACGAGGACCCGCGCGCCAAGCGGGCCTTCGATCCGTGGACCTATCTGTGCACCGAGATCGGTGCCGCCCTGACGCTGTCCACCCGGCGCGCCTCCGGGCAGCTGCGCATCGCCCTGGCGTTGCGCGAACGCCTCCCGAAGGTGGCCGAGTTGGCCTGTGAAGGCCGGCTCAGTGCCCGGTTGCTCTCCGAGCTGAGCTGGCGCACCCACCTGGTCAACGATGACGCCGCCGCCCTCGTCGATGCCGCCCTGGCCCACCAGGTCAGTCACTGGGGGACATTGTCGGAAGGCAAACTGATCGAGGCCATCGAAGCCGTCATCGACCGCTATGACCCCGATGCGGTCCGGCGTTCCCGCGAGGCGGTCAAATCCCGGGATCTCACCATCGGCGGTCACGACGACCCGCACGAGACGGTGGCGATCTGGGGTCGGCTGCTGGCCCACGACGCGGCGGCGTTGAAGGCCCGCATCACCGCCATGGTCAAAGGCCTGTGTGCCCGCGATCCCCGCACCCCCGGGGAACGACGCTCCGATGCCGCCGGCGCCATCGCCCACGGCCACACCGTCCTGCCATGTCGGTGCGGATCCCCCGACTGCCCCGCCCCCACCACCGCGGCGAGCTCCGGGGTGACGATCTCGGTGCTCGCCGACCCCGCCGCGGTCACCGCCGCCCTAGAACTGCTCGCCGAACAAGACCGTGAACACCAAGCCCGGCTCGCCGAAGGACACAACGCCGACACCCCACCCGACAACGACGACATCCCACCCTGGGAACACGACACACCCGCCACGCCACCCGCGGACAGCGAACCGGTCCACGAACCGGTCAGCGCAGCAACAGAATCCACCACCGTCACGGCGGGAACCAGCGCCGAAGAACCCGCCCACCCCGACAAAGCCGAGCACACCGACACACAGAACACCGAGGGATCAGCAGGCGCCGACGCGCAGATCCCCGAGGAGTCAGCAGGCGCCGACACCACAACCAGGCGAGCCACTACCATTCCGCCACCAACAGATACCGAACCCGACCCGACGGGCCCCGATCGCGAGGACAGCGCCACCACGGCCGCTGCGGCTACTGAACCTGCGGAGCCCGCGGCTACCGACCCTGCAGACCCTGCGGTGGCCGAGCCGGTGCCCCCGGTGACAACAGGACCGCCGGGCACTCCCACAGACGGGCAACCACCGCAGGGAACCGAGCCGACTGCCCCTGCGGCGGGTCCTCGTCCACCCGAGCCGCCGTGGGCGACAACGGTCCCGAAGGTCATGGGCCGCCCCCGCAAGGACACCGGGGTCGCGGTGCTGTCCACCGGCGAGATCCTGCCACTGATCGCCCTGGCCGAAGCCCTGCGCGCCGGCGCGATCCTCACCCCACTATGGCAACCCGGACCCGACCCCGAACCCCACTACCGACCCTCGGCCAAACTCGCCGCCTACATCCGCGCCCGCGACATGTTCTGCCGCTTCCCCGGCTGCGACGTCCCCGCCGCACGCTGCGACATCGACCACGTCATCCCCTGGCCCTACGGCCCCACCCACCCCTCCAACCTGAACTGCACATGCCGCACCCACCACCTCGGCAAAGTGCGCCGTGAGGCGCTTGTGTTTCGAATGGGGGTGAGAGACCCCGATCCTTGAGTTGTCACAGCAGCTTGAGTGAAGCTGAGGGCAGCCGGAACCCCGAGGGAGTGTGTGGGTTTCGGTGGC
>JBFWOX010000069.1:0-13192 GCA_050250295.1 Mycolicibacterium sp. | reverse complement strand
ATGACGAACTCACGAATCTCGGCGACACTGAACCCGGCACTGATCGACACACCTAACCCCTTCACACTCCGTTGAACTGACTCACAACGAGCGTGGCAAAGAGGGCCAGCAGCGAAAGTTCGAGTGGAGCCCTGCTGGAATGCAATTTCGGCGGGGTGGGGCCGGGGATCGAGGGCGCCCGCGCCCGGGTTTCGGCGGGTGTTCAGGGCGCGGCGTCAGCGGCGGGGGCCGCGGCGGTGGGACACGCCGAGCGCGCCGAGCGCGCCCACCGCGACCGCAGCCACCGCCTGCCACGCCGCGAGCCCATGCCGGACGATCACCCGGTTGCGGATGACCGCGGGCCCCGGCGGTGGGATGGGCTCCTCCCCCATGTTCTCCGGCAGCGTCGCCGCCCACGCCGTCGCGAACAGGATCAGCCGGGACGTGATGTAGGCGAACACCATCAGGCCCAACACCGGACCGAACGTCGCCCCGGCGGGCCCGGTGAGCACCGAGCGCAGGTAGATCGCCGCGAAGAACTTGAAGATCTCGAACGCGACGGCCGCGATCAGCCCGGCCCGCACACTGCTGCGGAAGCTCACCGACTCCCGCGGCAGCCGGGCGATCATGTAGGTGAACAGCAGCCACGACACCAGCACCGACACCATGACCGAGGCCACCCGCAACATCAGGGAGAGCCCGGGAGCGTCCTGGATTCCGAAGCGCTCCAACACATTCGCCATCACCGACGTGTTCCCCAGCGCGGTCAGGCCCAGCGTCGCCACGATCGCCACGAACGTCGTCACCAAGGCCAGCAGATCCGAGAGCTTGGTCTTGACGAAGCCCGGCAGTTCGTCGCGGTAGAGCCCCCACATCTGGCTCAGCGCCTCCCGCAGGTTGGCCATCCAGCCCAGCCCGGCCCACGCCGCCGCGGCCAGCCCGATGATGCCGACGGTGCCGCGGGAATCGATCGCCGAATCCATCAGCTCGACCAGCTGCTGGCCGAGCTCACCGCTGACCGAGGTCCGGATCCGCTCCTCCACCCTGGCCAGCAGGCCGGGCTGGTTGACCAGCACGAACCCGCCGACCGAGAAGCCGAGCATGAGCAACGGGAACAACGCGAAGATCGTGAAATAGGTGATGCCCGCGGCGTAGAAGTCGCCCTTGGAGTCGTTGTAGCGCTCCTGGGCGCGCATGACGTGGTCGAACCACGGCATCCGGGCCCGCAGCCGGGCCAGCAGTCCGGGCTTCTCCTCGGGGTCGGCCGATGCGGGCTGCGCGGTCATCGGGACCCCCCTCCGCTAACGAGACGCTAGGAACCCTAGCCGGTCGTATACCCGACGCAACGTCTTCCCAGACACTTCGCGCGCTCGGTCGGCACCCCTGGCCAGCACGCTTTCCAGCTCCGTCGGGTCGGCGAGCAACTCGTCCACCCGCGCCTTGATGGGTGTGACGAACTCGACCACCGCCTCGGCGGTGTCCTTCTTCAGATCGCCGTACCCGCGCCCGGCGTATCCGTCGACCAACGCAGCGATGTCGGCGCCGGTCACCGCGGACTGGATGGTCAGCAGGTTCGACACGCCCGGCTTGGCCTCGGGGTCGAACCGGATGTCACGGTCGCTGTCGGTGACCGCTGAGCGAATCTTCTTCGCGGTCTTGGCCGGGTCGTCGAGCAGGCTGATCAGCCCGGCGTCGGTGGCCGCCGACTTGCTCATCTTGGCGGTCGGCTCCTGCAGGTCGAAGATCTTGGCCGTGGCCTCGGGGATCATCGCCTCGGGCACGACGAACGTGTCGGGGAACCGCGCGTTGATCCGCTGGGCCAGGTCGCGGGCGAGCTCGAGGTGCTGGCGCTGGTCCTCGCCGACGGGCACCAGCTCGGTGTCGTAGAGCAGCACATCGGCGGCCATCAGCACCGGGTAGGTGAACAGCCCCACGGTGGTGGCATCGGCACCCTGCTTCTGCGACTTGTCCTTGAACTGCGTCATCCGCGACGCCTGCCCGAAACCGGTGAAACAACCCAGGACCCAAGCTAATTCGGCGTGGGTCGGGACATGGCTCTGCACGAACACCGTCGCCCGGTCCGGGTCGACGCCCAGCGCCAGGTACTGCGCCGCGGTGGCCAGCGTCCGTCGGCGCAGCGTCTCGGGATCCTGCGCGACGGTGATGGCGTGCAGGTCGACGACGCAGAAGTAGGCGTCGTTGCCGTCCTGCAGGCTGACCCACTGGCTGACCGCGCCCAGCGCGTTGCCCAGATGCAAGGAGTCAGATGTGGGTTGTGCGCCCGAGAAGACGACGGGCCTGGCTGAGTTGCTCATGGTGACACCTATCTTCTCAGAGTCGGCGTCCCGGGCGGGTCGCGAGCCACCCAGCTACCATGCGCGGAGTATTCACGCCGTCGTCAGGAGGGGTCAGTGCGTCCGTCGCCGATCGGGGTGATCGTCCTCGTCGCCGCTATCATCACGTCCGTGTTCACCGCCGGAAATGCCCACAGCGCACCGCAACCCGACGAACGGGCGGTCGTCATCGTCTCCGGCGGGAACGCGACCAGCCCGTTCACCACCCCCGAGGAGGCATGCGCGTCGGGCCTGGCCGCCGGCAACACCGACACCGCGCTTCGCCAGGATCTGCTCGACCACGGCTACCGGGTCTTCACCTCCCCGGCGATGGCCGGCCGCGGCCTGGTGGTGGACCAGGACGGGTTCGGCGCGTTCGGGGACTGCCCGATCACGCTGCCCGAGATCATGACCGTGAACTCCACCGGCAGCATCGACACCGCCGGTGAACACCTCGCCCGGTTCTTCACCTACTTGCGCGACACCTACGGTGTCGGTGAGATCGACGTCGTCGCCCATTCGATGGGTGGGCTGTACTCGCGCGCGGCGTTCCGGGTGCTGCAGGCCCTGGGCACGCCGATCCGGATCCGGTCGCTGACCACGATCGGCACCCCGTGGCAGGGTACCTACCTGTCCGACTACGCCATCGGGCGCACCCCGCGGTCGGACTGCCTCGGCGACGCGTTCTGCGAGGCCGCGATGGACGGCATGAAGGCCGAGGTGGAGCGCCTGGTGGCCGGCTCGGGACGCGAGGTCAACCAGGCCTATCTGATGGGCCCCGACGGCTGGAACGAGGCCCAGGCCGGTGTGCTCGACGACATCCCGGTGACGCTGATCGCCGGGGACCGGTTCACAGCCCCGGCGGCGCCGGCGAACCCGACGGTGTGGCCCAACGACGGACTGGTCGCGGCGTCGAGCGCGCTGGCCCTCGACGTCAGCGAGCGGGTGCTGCCCCACCGGCGCAGCTTCACGTTCGACGACACCCACAGCATCTTCGTCTCCGACCAGGTCGGGCTGCCGTGGGACACCGGGCTGACGTGGGACCCGCGGGTGCACAAGGTGATTCGCGACGCCCTGGCTGAGTGAGCGGGCTGAGCGCCCCCGGGGATCACCCGTAGTCGACGGTCACCGGGCAGTGATCCGACCACCGCAGCGCGTAGGCGGCGGGCCGCTCGGTGATGACGCCCGCGACGCGGTCGGCCAGCCCCGGGGTGGCCAGGTGGTAGTCGATGCGCCAACCCGCGTCGTTGTCGAAGGCCTTGCCGCGCCACGACCACCATGCGTAGGGCCCGGCGGTGTCGGGATGGGCCCGGCGCACGACGTCGACCCAGCCGGTGGCCAGCAGCTCGGTGAGCCACTGGCGCTCCTGCGGCAGGAACCCCGCCTTCTTGACGTTGCCGCGCCAGTTCTTGATGTCGTTCTCGGTGTGGGCGATGTTCCAGTCCCCGCACAGCACCGCCTCCCGGCCAGTGCCGAGCAGCTGGGCCATCCGCGCGGCGACGGCGGCCATGAACCGCTCCTTCTCCAGCTGCCGGTCGGTCTCGGCCTCGCCGGTCGGGAAGTAGACACTGGCCACCGTCACACCGGCGACCACCACCTCGACGTAGCGCCCGTGCAGGGCGAATTCTTCAGTACCGCAACCGATCCGGATGTCCTCGAACGGTATGCGGGACAGCACCGCCACCCCGTTGCGGCCCCGCACGTGCGGTTCGGCCGACGCCAGGTGCCAGCCGTCGGCCAGCGCGGGTGCCAACGCGTCGGCCAGCTGCTCGTCGTCGGCGCGGGTCTCCTGCAGACACACCACGTCAGCGGTCGACTCCTTGAGCCAGGGCAGCAGCCCCGGGTTCTGTGGGCTGCGCTGCTTGACCGCCGCGCGGATTCCGTTGACGTTGATCGTGCTGACAATCACGGTGGCAGACTCTAACGCCCGTCCTTGCGGTACCGCCGGTATCACCTTATGGTCGGGCGCATGGCCCTGCGCGAGCCGATCCACCTCGGGTCCGGCGAACCGATCCTGTTGCTGCACCCGTTCCTGTGCTCGCAGAACGTGTGGCGCACCGTGGCCCGACAGCTCGCGGACACCGGCCGATTCGAGGTGTTCGCCCCCACCATGGTGGGCCACCATGGCGGCACCCCGTCACCGACGTGGTTGCTGGACACCCACGCGCTGGTCGCCGACATCGAGGCGCGGTTGGACCGGCTGGGCTGGCCCACCGCCCACATCGTCGGCAACTCCCTCGGCGGTTGGGTCGGCTTCGAGCTGGAGCGCCGCGGCCGGGCCCGCACGCTGACCGCGATCGCCCCGGCGGGCGGCTGGTCGCAGCACTCGCTGACCAAGTACGAGACCGTGCTCAAGTTCATCCTCGGCGGCCCCGCGCTGATCGCCGCCCGACTGCTCGGCCCGCGCATCCTGGCGCTTCCGTTCGCGCGCCGGCTGGCCACGCTGCCGGTCAGCGGCCCCGCCGACGGCCCGTCCGACGCTGACCTGCGCGACCTCGTCGAGGACGCCACCCATTGTCGCGCGTACCTGCAGCTGCTGGTCAAGACGCTGCGGATGCCCGGGTTGGTCGAGCTGGCCGGCCTGGGCGCCCCCACCCAGCTGGTGCTGTGCGAAAAGGACAGGGTCTTCCCGAGCCCGCGCGGCAACCGCTACTTCCTGCGGCACCTCCCCGCCGCCGCCAGCGTGATCAGGCTCGACGGCCTCGGTCACATCCCGATGCTGGAGGCTCCCGACGTGATCGCCGAGCTGATCGCGGCGTTCGTCGACCAGCACCGCAGCCCGCAGCAGGCCATCGGCTGACAACACGCTGTCGGTGAACCCACTGGCACCCCGTCGGCGCCGTGCGATATCCTGCGTCTCGGTCATGAGCGCCAGCGTCAAGCCCCGGCTCGCTGGCCGGCAACCCTCCAACCGCGGTGGGGTGCCCCGGGTGATGACCAGGTTGAGTAGCCGACAGCGGCTACGCGGCAAGCGCGGGTCCGCCGTGAACGGGCCCCTTGAGGAGACAGGGAACACCGGATGGCGACGTCAGTGGAAAGCGGTTGCCGGTAAGCGCGTCGACCGCCGCTGCGCACCACCGCCGAGCCCCCATCACGACAGGAGAACAGCCATGAGCACCGACCACGAACTCGACGATCCGACGGCCAGTTGGTCCTTCGAGACCAAGCAGGTCCACGCCGGGCAGACGCCCGACGCGGTCACCCGGGCCAGGGCCCTGCCGATCTACCAGACCACCAGCTACACGTTCCGTGACACCGATCACGCGGCAGCGCTGTTCGGGCTGGCCGAGCCCGGCAACATCTACACCCGGATCATGAACCCCACCCAGGACGTGGTCGAGCAGCGCATCGCCGCGCTGGAAGGCGGTGTCGCGGCGCTGTTCCTGGCCTCCGGGCAGGCCGCCGAGACGCTGGCGATCCTCAACCTCGCCAACAACGGCGACCACATCGTGTCCAGCCCCCGGCTCTACGGCGGCACCTACAACCTGTTCCACTACTCGCTGCCCAAGCTGGGCATCGAGGTGAGCTTCGTGGACAACCCCGACGACCCGGAGTCCTGGCGGGCGGCAGCCCGGCCGAACACCAAGGCGTTCTTCGGTGAGACGATCTCCAACCCGCAGATCGACATCCTCGACATCCCCACCGTCGCCGGTGTCGCCCACGAGGTCGGCGTCCCGCTGATCGTCGACAACACGATCGCCACGCCGTATCTGATCCAGCCGTTGGCGCACGGCGCGGACATCGTCGTGCACTCGGCGACGAAGTACCTGGGCGGACACGGCAATGCGATCGCCGGGGTGATCATCGACGGCGGCACGTTCGACTGGACCAACGGCCGGTTCCCTGGGTTCACCGAACCCGACCCCAGCTATCACGGGGTGGTGTTCGCCGAGCTCGGCCCGCCGGCGTTCGCGCTCAAGGCCCGGGTGCAGCTGCTGCGTGACCTCGGTTCGGCCGCAGCGCCGTTCAACGCGTTCCTGATCGCCCAGGGTCTCGAGACGCTGAGCCTGCGGGTGGAGCGGCACGTGGCGAACGCCCAGCGGGTGGCCGAGTACCTGGAAGGCCACCCGGACGTGACGTCGGTGAACTACGCCGGGCTGCCGTCGTCGCCGTGGTACGAGCTGGGAAAGAAGCTGGCGCCCAAGGGAACCGGCGCGGTGTTGGCGTTCGAGCTGGCCGGCGGGGTGCCCGCGGGCAAGGCGTTCGTCGATGCGCTGACGTTGCACAGCCACGTCGCCAACATCGGCGACGTCCGGTCGCTGGTGATCCATCCGGCCTCGACGACGCATCAGCAGCTGTCCCCGGAGGAGCAGCTCGCCACCGGGGTGACGCCCGGACTGGTCCGGCTCGCCGTAGGCATCGAGGGCATCGACGACATCATCGCCGACCTGGAACGCGGCTTTGCCGCGGCCAAGCGGTTGCAGGGCGCCGGTGACGTCGATCCGCACGCCGTTGCCTCGTTCTGACGGTGGTGACGACGTGACGATCATCGACGTGGTTGCTGCGCAAGAGAACTCGACGCTCCCCGCCGAGGGCGAGATTGGCGTCGTGGACATCGGTGCGCTCGAACTGGAGAACGGCCAGGTCATCGACGACGTGTCGATCGCGGTGCAGCGCTGGGGCGAGTTGTCCCCCAACCACGACAACGTCGTCGTCGTGCTGCACGCGCTGACCGGCGACTCGCACATCACCGGGCCGGCCGGGCCGCTGCATCCCACCCCGGGTTGGTGGGACGGGGTGGCCGGGCCGGGCGCGCCGATCGACACCGACCGGTGGTGCGCGATCTCGACCAACGTGCTGGGCGGCTGCCGGGGTTCCACCGGGCCGGGCTCGCTCGCCCCGGACGGAAAGCCTTGGGGTTCACGATTTCCCGCCATCTCCGTGCGCGACCAGGTGGCCGCCGACGTGGCCGCCCTGGCCCGGCTCGGCATCACCGAGGTGGCGGCGGTGATCGGTGGCTCGATGGGCGGGGCCCGCGCGCTGGAGTGGATGGTCACCCATCCCGAACGGACGCGGGCCGGGCTGGTGCTGGCCGTCGGCGCGCGGGCGACCGCGGACCAGATCGGCACGCAGAGCTCGCAGGTCGCCGCCATCAAGGCCGATCCCAACTGGCTCGACGGCGACTACTACGGCACCGGCCGCTCCCCCGACACGGGCATGCAGATCGCGCGGCGGTTCGCGCATCTGACGTACCGCGGCGAGTCCGAGCTGGACGAGCGGTTCGGCAACGACGCCCAGACCGGTGAGGATCCGGCCAACGGCGGCCGCTACTCGGTGCAGAGCTACCTGGAACACCAGGGCCGGAAGTTGTTGGCGCGCTTCGATGCCGGCACCTACGTCGCGTTGACCGACGCGCTGTCCAGCCACGACGTGGGCCGTGGCCGCGGCGGCGTGGCCGCCGCGCTGCGCGGCTGCCCGGTGCCCGCCGTGGTGGGTGGCATCACCTCCGACCGGCTCTATCCGCTGCGGTTGCAGGCCGAGCTGGCCGAGCTGCTGCCCGGCTGCGACGGGCTGGACGTCGTCGACTCCGAATACGGCCATGACGGGTTCCTGTTGGAGACCGACGCCGTGGGCAAGCTGATCCGACGAACGCTGGCGCTGGCGTCACGGTGAGCGGCACCCCGCAGCAGCGTTCGCTGTCGTTCGGCGCGGAAGCCGCGGCCTACGAACGCGGCCGCCCGTCGTATCCGCCGGAGGCGATCGACTGGCTGCTCCCCGAGGGCGCCCGCAACGTCCTCGACCTCGGCGCGGGCACCGGGAAGCTGACCACCCGGCTGGTGGAGCGGGGGCTGGATGTCGTTGCCGTGGACCCGATCCCGGAGATGCTCGAACTGCTGAGCTCGTCGCTGCCCGACACCCCGGCCCTGCTGGGCACCGCCGAGGAGATCCCGCTGCCCGACGACAGCGTCGACGCCGTGCTGGTGGCCCAGGCGTGGCACTGGTTCGACCCGGAGCGGGCGGCCAAGGAAGTGGCCCGGGTGCTGCGCCCGGGTGGGCGGCTCGGGCTGGTGTGGAACAACCGCGACGAACGGCTGGGCTGGGTCAAGGAACTGGGTCAGATCGTCGGCCACGAGGTGGACCCGTTCACCCAGACCACCCAGCTGCCACCCGGTTTCACCGATGTCGAACGCCATCAGGTGGAGTGGACCAGTTACCTGACCCCGCAGGCGCTGATCGACCTGGTGGCCTCGCGCAGCTACTGCATCACCTCGCCGGCGAAGGTGCGGGCGCGCACCCTGGACCGGGTACGGGAGCTGCTGGCCAGCCATCCCGCGTTGGCCAACACCACCGGGTTGGCGCTGCCGTACGTGACGGTGTGCATCCGCGCCACCCTCAGCTGAGCGGATTCGCTACGCGGACAGTGCAGTCCGTGGCGCTCCCCCGATCCAGCGGGCCAACGCCGCGTCGAGGCGCTCCGGCTGCCACTCGTCGGCCGCCCACGCCACGTAGCCGTCGGGGCGGATCAGCATCGCCGCCGGGCCACCGACGACGTCGGCGCGCACCGCACGCAGCCCGCCCCGAGGTTCCACGGCCCCACCGACCAGCAGCGGTCGAGCGTCGCGCAGCAGCTCCGCGATCCGGCGTCCGTCCGCGAGGGTGACGTCGGGCACCAGCCGTCCCGACCACGGGTGGTCGTCGCCCACGTCGTAACGCACGTCGGAGCCGGCGAGCAGGCCGGCGACGTGGCCGGCCACCGCGGGCAGGGCCAGCAGTTCGGTGAACAGCAGTCGCAGTTGGGCGATTTCGGGGCCCGGTGAGAACAGGGCGGTCTGGGCCATCGACTGCATCATCACCCGCTCACCGACCGGGTGGCGCTCGCCGTGGTAGGTGTCCAGCAGGCCGTCGGGCGCCGTGCCCGCGACGGTCGCGGCCAGCTTCCACCCGAGGTTCATCGCATCCTGCAAGCCCAGGTTCAATCCGGGACCGCCCATCGCCGAGTGCACGTGTGCCGAATCCCCCAGCAGCAGTACTCGTCCCACCCGGTAGCGGTCGGCTTGGCGGGTGTTCTGCCCGGCGATGCGGCGCAACGCGTGCGGACCGTCCCCGCGGGGGGCCGCGATCGGCATATCGACGCCGAGGACGCGGCGGGCGCTGGCACGCAGTTCATCCAGCGTCATCGGCTCGGAGTCGTCGAACGCGGCTTCCCCGCAGTTGAACTCGATGGTGGCCAGCAGGGGCGGGCCGGGTGGGAACTGGCCGTAGATCACGCCGCCGCGGTCGAGCCGGGTGTGCCCGAACTCCAGCCTGCCGAAACCCGGCACGTCCAGGGCGCCGTCGTCGGTGCGCCAGTCGTCGGGCAGGCTGACATGGGCCAGCCGGCTGACCGAATCGGCGGTGTGGCCGGGGAACCCGATGCCCGCCAGCTTGCGCACCGTGCTGCGCCCGCCGTCGGCACCGACCAGATAGCCGGCCGTCAGCCGGTAGGAGCCGCGCGGGGACGTGACCGTCGCGGCGACCTCGTCCGCGCCGGCGTCGAAGCCGGTCAACTCGTGGCCCCACCGGATCTCGACGCCGAGCTCGCCGGCACGCTCGTGCAGCAGCCGGACCAGCCGTGGCTGCGACACCAGCGTCGCGTACATCGGGTTGGCGGTGACCGCGGCCAGCGGCACGGGCATTCCCGAGAACATCCACCCCGGCACCGGGTTCGGCGGGTCCGGCGCCTCGGTGATGCGCTGGTGGAGACCACGCATGTCGAGCTGCCGGATCACCTGGCCGACAAGGCCGTTGGCCTTCAGTTCATCGCTGGGGCCGGGCAGCCGGTCCAGCACCACCGGGCGTACCCCAGCGAGGGCGAGTTCGCAGGCCAGCATCAGGCCGTTGGGCCCCGCCCCGGAGATCACCACGGACACGTCAGGCATTACGGACGCTCCGATCGGGCAGGCCCGCCGCGACCGCGGCGAACCCGTGCCGCAGCAGCTCGACGACCGGCCGCGGCGGATCGCCGTGGAGGTACATGTCGATGACGGCCTCGCCGACCGCGCGGATGACGCCGGCCACCAGGCGCGGGTACATGTCGACCGTGGGATCGACCCCGAGCCGCTCGGCCACCGCGTCGACCCATTCCTCGAGCAGTGGCAGGGCGATCGCCAGCCGCGACTCAGGGGCGGCCAGCACCTTGCGCACCTCGGCCCGCTGCTCGGGCGTCGGGACCACCCCGGCGGCACCCTCGGCCTCCAGCGGCGCGATCACCGATTCGGCGATCGCCGTCCACAGCGGCTCGTCGGCAGGCCGCTGACGGAACTCGTCCAGCGCCAACCGCATTCGTTCGACCTGCCGGTAGGCCACCGCCTCGAACTTGTTGGTGAAGTAGTTGTTGAAGGTCCGCAGCGATACCCCGGCGCGGGCGGCGATCTCGTCGCGGGTCACGTTGTCCAGGCCGCGTTCGAAGGCCAGCGCCAGCGCGGCGTCACTGAGCGCCCGCCGGGTGTCGAGCTTCTTGCGTTCCCGTAGTCCGGTCATGACGCCACCGTACAGAAATCTTGCACTGTGGGCAATATTGCCCACTGGGTAGGATCAGCTGGTGCCGAGCGGGTCGATCGTCCAGGCGATGTAGAGCATCGCGGCGCTCACCGTGGCGGTGGTCAGGAAATCGACGGTGCGGGTCCGCACCGCCAGCAGGCCGGCCCGGTCCTCGGACAACGTCAGCCGCAGCGCCGCCGCGACGGCCACGCCGATCGCCATCACCAACGCGCCGCGCCGCCAATAGCCGGCGGCCACCAGCCCGAAGGCGGCCACCAGGATCACCCCGACCACCAGGATCGGCCACTGCCCGGCAAACACTTTGCGGGCAAAGGTCCTCATGCGCGTTCGGCGCGCTCGACGACGTTGGTCAGCAGGAACGCCCGGGTCAGCGGCCCGACACCACCGGGGTTGGGCGACACGTGCCCGGCCACGTCCCACACGTCGGGGGCCACGTCGCCGACCAGCTTGCCCGCGTCGTCGCGGCTCACGCCCACGTCGACGACGGCCGCGCCGGGCCGCACCATCTCGGCGGTCACCATGTGCGGCACCCCAGCCGCGGCGACGATGATGTCGGCTTGCCGGGTGACCTCCGGCAGGTGCCGAGTTGCGGTGTGGCACAACGTCACCGTCGCGTTCTCCGAGCGCCGGGTCAAGAGCAGGCCGAGCGGGCGGCCCACGGTGACCCCGCGGCCGATCACCACCACGTGCGCGCCGGCGATCTCCACCTCGTAGCGGCGCAGCAGGTGCACGATGCCGCGCGGCGTGCACGGCAGCGGCGCGGCTTCGTTGAGCACGAGCCGCCCCAGGTTCATCGGGTGCAGCCCGTCGGCGTCCTTGTCCGGGTCGATCCGCTCCAGCGCCGCGTTCTCGTTGAGGTGCTTGGGCAGCGGCAGCTGCACGATGTAGCCGGTGCAGTCCGGGTTGGCGTTGAGCTCGTCGAGGGTGTCCAGCAGTTCGGCCTGGCTGATGTCGGCGGGCAGATCGCGCCGGATCGAGTTGATCCCGACCTTCGCGCAGTCGGCGTGCTTGCCGCGCACGTAGGCCTGCGAGCCCGGGTCGTCACCCACCAGCACCGTGCCCAGCCCCGGCGTCCGTCCCGCCGCGGTCAACGTCGCTACCCGCGCGGTCAGGTCGACGAAGATCTCGTCGCGCGTGGCCTTACCGTCCAAAGTGATCGCACCCACGGGCATCATTCTGACAGCACGCGTGGCAAGCTCCAGACATGACAGTTCCGCACGATGTGTTCAGTGCAGCCAAGCTCGGCCCGATCACACTGCGCAACCGCGTCATCAAGGCGGCGACGTTCGAGGCGTCCACGCCCGAGGCGCTGGTCACCGACGACCTGATCAACTACCACCGGCTCCCGGCCGCCGGCGGGGTCGGCATGACGACGGTGGCCTATCTGGCCGTGGCACCCGGCGGGCGCACCGAGGGGAACCAGATCTACTGGCGGTCCGAGGCGATGCCGGGGTTGCGCAGGCTCACCGACGCCATCCACGCCGAGAAGGCAGCGATCAGCGCCCAGATCGGCCACGCCGGGCCGGTGGCCAACGCCCGGTCCAACAAGGCCAGGGCCTACGCGCCGGTACGGTTCTTCAACCCGCTGTCCATGCGCTTCGCCAAGCACGCCACCCGCCAGGACATCGAGGACATCATGGCCGCGCACGCCGAGGCGGCGCGGATGGCGATCGACGCCGGCTTCGACGCCGTCGAGGTGCACCTGGGCCACAACTACTTCGCCAGCTCGTTCCTCTCACCGCTGATCAACCGGCGCGGCGACGAGTTCGGCGGCTCGCTGGCCAACCGGGCCAAGGTGGCCCGCGGGACGGTGCTGGCCGTGCGGCGGGCGGTGGAGAAGGCGGGTTCGCCGATCGCGGTGACGGCCAAGCTGAACATGGCCGACGGGGTGCGCGGCGGCATCTCGACCGACGAAGCGCTGCAGACCGCCAAGTGGCTGGAGGAGGACGGCGGCCTGGACGCCATCGAGCTCACCGCGGGCAGTTCGCTGGTCAATCCGATGTACCTGTTCCGCGGCGACGCCCCGGTCAAGCAGTTCGCCGGAGCGTTCAAACCGCCGCTGCGCTGGGGCATCCGGATGACGGGCAAGAAGTTCCTGCGGGAGTACCCGTACCGGGAGGCCTATCTGCTGCGGGAGGCCCGGCTGTTCCGGGCGGAGCTGACGATGCCGCTGATCCTGCTGGGTGGGATCACCAACCGGGAGACGATGGACCTGGCGATGGCCGAGGGCTTCGACTTCGTGGCGATGGGTCGGGCGTTACTTGCCGAGCCGGACCTGATCAACCGGATCCAGGCCGACGGCGACCGGCATTCGGTGCGGTCGGTGTGCAACCACTGCAATCAGTGCATGGCCACGATCTACAGCCATACGCACTGCGTGGTGACGGGGTCGCCGGGAG
>JBFWOX010000068.1:0-18997 GCA_050250295.1 Mycolicibacterium sp. | reverse complement strand
GACCTGATCAACCGGATCCAGGCCGACGGCGACCGGCATTCGGTGCGGTCGGTGTGCAACCACTGCAATCAGTGCATGGCCACGATCTACAGCCATACGCACTGCGTGGTGACGGGGTCGCCGGGAGTCGGTGCCAGGGGGTAGCGTCGGGTTTGTGTTAGAACATGTGTTCGATGTGGGTGTGGAGGGTTCGCAGCAGGAGCTCTGTGACCTGATCGAGCGCTGTGAACGGCTCAAGTCGGCCGCGGCGGCGGCGCAGGCCCGGGCGACGGCGTTGTGGTCGGCCAAACGCCGCGCCGCCCAGGCCGCCGCCGGGGTGCCTTCGGCGCGGCGCGGAGCAGGGTTGGGGGCCGAGGTCGCCCTGGCCCGCCGCGAGGCCCCGCACACCGGCGGCCGGCACCTGGGGTTGGCCCAGGCGCTGGTGCACGAGATGCCGCAGACCCTGGCGGCGCTGCAAGCCGGACAGCTCTCCGAATGGCGGGCCACCCTGATCGTGCGCGAATCGGCCTGCCTGTCGGTCGAGCACCGCCGCGCCTTGGACGCACAGTTGTGTGCCCAAGCCAACGGGTTCCACGGCTGGGGCAACACCCGGGTGGCCGCGGCGGCGCGGCGCATCGCCGCCCGGTTGGATGCCGCCGCGGTCGCCGACCGCGCGGCCAAAGCCGCCACCGAACGCTGCGTGACCCTCCGGCCCGCCCCCGACAACATGGCCTACCTCAGTGCCCTGCTGCCGATGCCCCACGGCGTGGCCGCCTACGCGGCATTGAAACGGGCCGCCGACCACTGCGGCGACAGCCCGCACCCGGGGACAGGTGATGGCCGACACCCTCTCCGAACGCCTCACCGGACCCAGCGCCACCGCCCCGGTATCGGTGGCCTTGAACCTGGTGATGGCCGATACGAGTTTGTTCGGCGACGACGACTGCCCGCGCTGGTGCCAGGACTACGGCCCGATCTCGGCCACCGCCCTACGCCTGCTGGTCCGCCAGGCCACCGCCGCCCACACCGACACCGCCCGCGCCGCCGCCGAAGCCGCCACGGTGGCGCTGCGCCGGCTCTACCGCCACCCCCGCTCGGGACAATTGGTGGCCATGGAATCCAAGGCCCGACTGTTCCCCAAAGGCCTGGCCCGGTTCATCAGCCTGCGCGACCAAACCTGCCGCACCCCGTTCTGCCACGCCCCGATCAGCCCCCTCGAACACCGCCTCGGCATCGACATCGTCGACCTCACCACCTGGCGCCTCAAACACACCCCCACCCACCGACCACCCGAACCCGCCCCCGACGGCCCGGAAAGCGATGCGGCGGAACGCAATGGATCGGCGGCCGACGGAGCTGAGCCGGACGGGACCGAGACCCCGCCGGAGCCACCGGAGCCCGACGCACCGGAACCCGACGCCGCGTGACCGCGGCGCCCAACGCCGGGCCGCGGCGCGGTCAGGCCGGGTCGATCAGGGCCCGGGCGCAGTCGGCGACGATCGCGTCGGCGCTGGCCGGAATGGCTTGACGCGCACGTAGATGTCGCCGGGCGATGGCGTACGGCACGTCGATCAGAGCGGCGTGAGCCCGGGACGCGTCGTCGCAGATATCGCCGAGCACCTTACGTAGCTTGCGCTGCAACCGTTTCCGCCGTCCGGTCAGCGGATCGGGCCACTCGCCGGCGCCGAGCTCGTCGGGGCCGGCCAGCAGGACCTGGGCCTGCACCGGATGATCCCGACACAACTCCACGACACGCAGCGCACCGGCCACGCACCGCTGTTGCGGATCACCCTCGCCCGACAGGGCGTCGATCAAACCGTCCTGGAACCGCTCCTCGGTACGGACCCACAGCTCGCCGCAGAGCGCCGCCCGGGTCGGGAACCGGTGGTACACCGACCCGCTCGGCGCCCCGGTGATGCGGGCGACGGCCGCCATGGTGACCGCGGCGGGCCCGTCCTCGGCCAACAATTCCGCCGCGGCGTCGAGCAGGACGTCTGCGGTGTACAGCGCGGGCCGCGGCATGGTTCCCACCCTAAAATAGTGGTCGCCATCTAAAACTGGGTCCGCCTCCGGTCAGGGCTGTGACCGTCACGGCCACCGCCGGTCGACGGTTGCCGCCCGGATCACCGATCACGTTGTGCACCAGAAATATTCGAACCACCGGGGCGCACGGACCCAGCACCCGCTGTCGGAGCGGTCCGCCGTCGGCGTGTCGCGGCGCCCGGCGCTGTCCGGGACACCGTTGCTCGGGCAGGAAGAGCCGCAGCCACCCCGGCCGGACGGAAACGGCCAGATAACAGCGCTGCAACAGATCATCGACACCGCCAGGTGGGACCGTCGGCCCTGAGGCACTACCGATACAGTTGGCAGCGATGAGCCGACCAGCACCCCCTGCGCTGACCGTTCGGTACGACGGATCCACACGCACCTTCGCGGCCGGCAACGACGTCGTCGTCGGCCGCGATCTGCGCGCCGACGTCCGTATCGCACACCCGTTGATCTCCCGTGCCCACCTTGTTCTGCGGTTCGACCAGGGCCGCTGGATCGCCATCGACAACGGCAGCCTCAACGGCATGTACGTCAACGGACGCCGGGTACCCGCGGCCGACATCGTCGACGGGCAGCAGGTCCACATTGGCAATCCCGACGGACCGCTGCTGACCTTCGAGGTCGGTCGCCACCAGGGCTCGGCGGGCACCCCGCCGCAGACGACGGCGGTGCCGGTGGCTACGGCCCGCCCCAGCGGCACCTGGCCGACGCCCGCACCGACCGGCCGGCCCCCGGCGCACCGACCGCCGCCACCCCCGGCCGGGCCGGGGCCCTATGCCACCGGACCGCGGACGCATCCGCCGAGTGCGCCGCAACCGTCGCGACCGGCACCCGTCCAGCAACCCATCTCCGCACCGGCGATGGAGTCGGTAACGGTCATGGGCCCGGCCGCGGCCCCGCGGTCCGGCGACGGCAACATCGCGACCAGCATGCTCAAGATCCTGCGGCCGGGCCGGCCCGCGGACGCACCGCCCGGGTCGATCAGGATCGGCCGGGCCAGCGACAACGACATCGTCATCCCCGATGTGCTGGCCTCGCGGCACCACGCCACCCTGGTCTCGACGCCGGCCGGCACCGAGATCCGCGACAACCGCAGCATCAACGGCACATTCGTCAACGGTGCCCGCGTCGACGAGGCACTGCTCTCCGACGGCGACACCGTCACCATCGGCAACGTCGACCTGTTGTTCCGCGGCGGCACCCTGGTCCGTCGCACCGAGACCGCCGCCGACACCGCGACCGGCGGTCTGGCCGTGCACGGTGTCACCTGGACGATCGAGAACAACAAGACCCTGCTGGACAACATCTCCATCGCGGCCCGGCCGGGCACCCTGACCGCGGTGATCGGGCCGTCGGGTGCGGGCAAGTCGACATTCGCCCGGCTGGTCGCCGGTTACACCCATCCGACGACGGGCCAGGTGTCCTTCGAGGGTCACGACGTGCACGCCGAGTACGCCTCGCTGCGCTCCCGGATCGGGATGGTGCCACAGGACGATGTCGTGCACGGCCAGCTGACCGTGCGCCAGGCGCTGATGTACGCCGCCGAGCTGCGGCTGCCGCCCGATACCACCAAGACCGACCGCGAGCAGGTCGTCATGCAGGTGCTCGAAGAGCTGGAAATGACCAAGCATCTCGACACCCGCGTCGACAAGCTGTCCGGCGGGCAGCGCAAACGCGCCTCGGTGGCCCTCGAGCTGCTGACCGGCCCGTCGCTGCTGATCCTCGACGAGCCGACCTCGGGACTGGACCCCGCGCTGGACCGCCAGGTCATGACGATGCTGCGGCAGCTGGCCGACGCCGGCCGCGTCGTGCTGGTGGTGACGCACTCACTGACCTATCTCGACGTCTGTGATCAGGTGCTGCTGCTGGCGCCGGGCGGCAAGACCGCGTTCTACGGCCCGCCCAGCCAGATCGGCCCGTCGATGGGCACCACCAACTGGGCCGACATCTTCAGCTCGGTGGCCGGGGACCCGGATGCCGCCGCGCAGCGCTACCTGGCCCAGCACGGGCCGCCGCCGCCGCAGCCGCCGGCGCTGACGCCCTCGGAGCTCGGCAGCCCGACACGGACCAGCCTGCGCAGGCAGCTGTCCACCATCGCGCGACGGCAGATCCGGCTGGTGATCTCCGACCGCGGCTATTTCGCATTCCTGATGCTGCTGCCGTTCATCATGGGAGTGCTGTCGCTCTCGGTGCCCGGCACGGTCGGGTTCGGCGTGCCCAAGACCGCGATGGAAGGCGGCGAGGCGCCCAACGAGCCGGGCCAGATCCTGGTCATGCTCAACGTCGGCGCGATCTTCATGGGGACCGCGCTGACCATCCGCGCCCTGATCGGTGAGCGCGCGATCTTCCGCCGGGAGCAGGCCGTCGGGCTGTCCACGACCGCGTACCTGCTGGCCAAGATCGTGGTCTTCACCGCCTTCGCGATCGTGCAGGCCGCGATCGTCACGTCGATCGCGATCGCCGGCAAGGGTTGGGGTCCGGGTGCGGTGGAGCGCGGCGCCGTGCTGGGCAACCGCAGCCTGGAGCTGTTCACCGATATCGCGGTGACGTGTGTGGCGGCGGCGATGGTGGGGTTGGCGTTGTCGGCGATGGCCCGCTCGGCCGAGCAGATCATGCCGCTGCTGGTGGTGGCCATCATGAGCCAGCTGGTCTTCTCCGGTGGCATGATCCCGGTGACCGACCGCATCGTGCTCGACCAGATGTCGTGGGCCACCCCGGCACGCTGGGGCTTCGCCGCGTCGGCCTCGACCATTGATCTCATCCGGCTGGTCCCCGGCCCGCTCACCCCGCACGACCGGCATTGGGAACACACCTCGGGGGCATGGCTTTTCAACATGGCCATGCTCGCGCTGATCAGCGTGGTGTATATCGGGTTCGTGAGGTGGCGGATCAGGCTCAAGGCCTCTTGAGCGAGTTATCCACAGCCTGACCGCAACACCCTTGTGGCGCCCCTCCGATGGCGCGATGCTCGACATTCCGTAATCTGGCGCGCCGGGGCAACAAGGGGGATGCCAATGGGTCACGACGCCGACGAGTCGGACCGTGCCGGGGCACTGCATGCCGCACTCGCCGAACTGCAGCAGTGGGGCATGGACCGGTTCAGCATCGACGGCGTCGCGCTGCGCGCCCGCCTGAGCCCCGAGTACCTGCGGCAGACCTGGGCCAGTGAACACGAGCTGGTGATGGAGGCGCTGCGCGACTACATCGATGCGGTGATCACGTTGCCCGACACCGGGTCACTGCGCGGGGACCTGACCGAGCTGGCGCTCGCCCTGGGGGCCTTCCTCAACCGGCCGGACGGCCGCCGGATCGCGCGGATGTTCGTCATCGACAGCCGCTCGCTGGTGGTCAACTCTCTTGCCCGTTCCGAGTTCTGGGCGTTGCGCAAGCAGACCATCCAACAGGTCTTCGACCGGGCGGCCCGCCGCGGCGAGCTGCGCGGCGACGTCAAACCCGTTGTCGCACTGCAACTGTTGACCTCGCCGCTGCACGCTGTGGCGCTCTACACCGACCGCCCGGTCGATCCCGACTACTGCCGCATGGTCGCCGACCTGGTGACCCGCGCGATCTCCTAGCCCAGCAGCCAGTCGTTGGGTGAGAACAGCTCGCAGTGCACCCGTTCGGCGGCGATGCCGCTGCCGAGCAGCTGGCCGCGGACCGCCTGCACGAAACCGCTGTTGCCGCACAGGTAGATCTGCGCGTCGTCGGGCAGCGCCACCCCGGACAGATCCATCAGGCCGGGGTGCGCGCCGGGGGTACCGGCGGTGCGTCCGTCCTCGTACCAGACGTCGAGGCCGGCGTTGGGCAGCGCGTCGACCAGTTCGCGCTGGCGCTCGCGCAACGGATGGCTCTCGTCGCTGCGGTCGGCGTGCAGCACCTGTACGGCGGTGTCCGGTGATGTGGCGGCCAGGTGCTCGAGGATGCCGATCATCGGGGTGATGCCGATGCCGGCCGAGATCAGCACCAGCGGCGCCGCACCGTCGGGTGCGGGCAGGTCACCGAACGGCACGGTGACATCGAGCAGATCGCCGACGCACAGGTTGGCCGCGATCCAGTTCGACACCTCACCGGCGGGTCCGTCGGCAGCGGGCACCGGCTTGACCGCGAAAGTCAGCTCCTGGTGGCCCGGCGCGTTGACCAGGCTGTACTGCCGCAGCTGACGGCCGCCGTCGTACATCGTGATGCCGACCGAAACATATTGCCCGGGACGGAAATCGGTGAACGGCTCACCGGTCGAGCGGACGGTCACCAGCACGGTGCCGGATGGGTCGTCGACCCGGGAGACCACCCGCGCGCGGCGGTAGACGTCGCCATCGGCCACCCCCGCCTCGGCGTAGAGCGCGTGCTCCAGGGCGATCAGCGCGTCGGCCATGATCCAGTAGACCCGGTCCCAGGCGGCGGCGACGTCGGGGGTCACGGTGTCGGCGCCGAGCACCTCGACGATCGCGGCGAACAGGTGCTCGTGCACGATGGGGTACTGGTCGGCGGTGACGCCGAGGGACGCGTGCTTGTGCCCGATCCGGGACAGCAGGTCCGCCGGATGCGGAAGGGCCGGGTCGACCAGGTGGGTGGCGAAGGTCGCGATCGACGCCGCCAGCGCCCGCTGCTGCGCACCCTGGGCCTGGTTGCCGCGGTTGAACAGGTTGCGCAGCAACTCCGGGTGCGCGGCGAACATCCGCCGGTAGAACGCCGAGGTGATCTCGTCGATGTGCGCGCCGATCAGCGGCAGCGTGGCAGAGACGATCTGCGCGTGCGCGGCATCCAGTTCGGCGGGAGCAGCGGTGACGGTCATCGGGGATTCCTTTCGGTGGTGGGGGCGAGCAGGGTCAGCACCGGGAGGTCGGTCCCCCGGGCCAGATCGGTGACCGTGTAGCGGTCGAGTTCGCGGTAGAAGGCCTCCTTGGCCTCGGCCAGCGCGCGGCGCAGCCGGCAGGCGGTGACCAGCGGGCAGGGGTTGTCGCCGCCACACTCGATGACCTCGCGGTCACCTTCCAGACGACGGACCAGCCACCCGATGGAGGCGTTGCGCCCCTCGTCGGTGAGCGCCAACCCGCCGACCCGGCCGCGGCGCGCGTAGACCATGCCCAGTTCGGACAACCGCGAGACGGCCTTGGCGATGTGGTTCTCCGACGCGCCGGCACCCACCGCGATCGTGCGGGTGGTGACGCGCTTGCCGTCGGCCTCGGCGGCGGCCAGCAGCATCATGGACCTCAGTCCGAGGTCGGTGAACCGGGTGAGCTGCACAGATATGACGCTAATAAATTGCGCATCCCAAATGCGACTTTTCTGGATGTGCCGTCTAACACCTCGTGACGTGCGGTTTTTTGACCAGCGCCGACGCCCGTTCAGCCCCCGATGTCGAGGCCGTGCGCGGCGGCGAAGGCCAGCGCCTGCTCGATGTCGACCTTCGCGCCGCGGAGCTTCGCGGTGGTCCAGAACGTCGGGTCGGCGCGGGCGCCGCGCAGATCGGCCCCCTCGAGCCGGGCGCCCTGCACCCGGGCCCCGGTCAGATCGGCCCGGGCCAGCACCGCCTCACGCAGGTCGACACCGACCAGGCCGGCTTCGCGCAGCCGGCAGTCCGACAGATCGACCTTGCGCAGGTCCGCCCCACCGAGCACCGCTAGCGTGAAGTCCACCTCGACGAACGTCAGCGGCCGCAGCCGGCATTCGGCGAACGTCGACCCCAGGAAGGTGCAGTGCCGGAAAGTGCTGTGCCACAGCGTGGTCCGGCGAAACGTGCAGTTGCGGAACGCCGAGCCCACATGTGAGGACTCCGACATGTCCACCCCGGAGAAGTCGCATTCGGTGAACACCACCCGTTCGGTGCGCAGCCTGCTGAAGTCCTCGTCGCGGAAGCCGTATCCGGTGTACTCCCGGTCGACCTCGTGGTCGTCCACCCCTCAGCCCGTCGGCGCCAGCCTGCTCAGTGCGTATTCGGCGACGGCGATCAGCGCCGACTTCGCCGAGTCGCGGCTGCGGGCGTCCACGCTGATGACCGGCACGTGGTCGGGCAGCGCCAGCGCGGTGCGCACCGCGCTCAGCGGGTAGCGCGGCGCGTCGTCGAACTCGTTGACCGCCACCAGGAACGGCAGGCCGCGGGCCTCGAAGAAGTCGACCGCGGCGAAACCGTCGGCCAGCCGGCGGACGTCGACCAGGATGATGGCACCGATCGCCCCGCGCACCAGGTCGTCCCACATGAACCAGAACCGGCGCTGCCCGGGCGTCCCGAACAGGTACAGCACCAGATCGTCGCCGAGGCTGATCCGGCCGAAGTCCATCGCAACCGTCGTCGTCGTCTTCGCCGGGATGGCCTCGAGCACGTCGACGCCTTCGGAGGCATCGGTGACCAACGCCTCGGTGCGCAGCGGCACGATCTCGGAGACCGCTCCGACGAACGTCGTCTTGCCGGCGCCGAACCCGCCGGAGACGACGATCTTCGTCGATGCCGACCGCTTAGAGTGCCCTGAGGCCACGCAACGTCCTTCCGATCAGGTCTCGTCGTTCGTCGGCGGTGGAGGCCTCGCCGAGGGTGGCGTGCACCCGCAGATAACCCTGCACCACCAGGTCCCCCACCAATACCCGCGCCACGCCGAGCGGCAACGAGAGATGCGCGGCAATTTCGGCCACCGAGGGCAGCTCGGCACTGATCGCGACGATCTCGCCGCGCACGTCTCCGCGCGGCCAGCGCGCCGACGGTGCCGGGGTCACCGGACCGATCGGCGCCTCCCACGGCAGCTCGACGCGCGCGTCGGTGCGTCCCGCCGTCAGCGTGTACGGGCGGACCAGGCTGGGCTCCTCGGAGGATTCGGCCTCGGAGTTTTCGGCACCGTGCCGCGGCCCGTGCTGCATCGTCGGCTCACGAGTGCTGCGGGGTGCGCCGCGCGGACTGCACGACCGCCCCGACCCGTTCCACCAGGATCGCCATCTCGTAGCCGATCTGGCCGATGTCGCAGTGGTGCGTGGCCAGCGTGGCGAGGTTGCTGCCGTCACCGACACGCATCAGCAGCAGGTAGCCGTTCTCCATCTCGACCACGGACTGCATGACGTGGCCCCCGTCGAACAGCTGCGCCGCACCGGTGGCCAGACTGGCCAGTCCGGACGCGACGGCGGCCAGTTGATCGGCCCGCTCCCCCGGCATGTGGTCGCTGGCCGCCATCAACAGGCCGTCCGCCGACACCAGGATCGCGTGCGACACCCCGGAGACCTCGCGCGCGAACTTGGACACCAACCAGTCCAGCGAGTCACGCTGCTGCGGCTGGGTCATTCGGTGTCGGTTCCTCCGGACGACGGGACGCGGGTGCGGCCGGCGTGGACGCCGCCGAAATGGCTGCCGAGGCTGGCGCGCACGGCGTCGGGATCACGGACCGGCGGGCCCGCAGCGCCGGCCGCGGACTCGACGGCCGATGCTACCCGCAGGCCGCCGCCCCGGTGGGCGTCGTCGTCGGCCGCCCCCGGGACCAGCCGGGCCCCGGGCGTGCGCACCGGCAGGCCCTCGGCGGTGTGGTCGAGCACCGGGGCCTGCTCGGCCGCGGCCGCTGCCTCCCAGCCGTGGTCCCACACCGACTTCCAATCCAGGTCGGCGCTGCGCGACAGCTCGTGCGGATCGACGAGCCACTCCGACAACATCTTCTGGTAGATCGCGTCGTCGGCGTCGGAGTCGGCGCGGGCATGACGGGCCGGCTGGGGTGTTGGCTCGGGCTCGCGCGCAGGCGCCGGTGGTGGTTCAGGCTCCCGGGCCGGCTGGGTGCGCGGCGGGAAGAACGCGGCGACGTCGGCACGCGGCGGCGACGACGGCACCGGTGGGACGTCGACGATCCCGCTGGCCCCGGGCCGGCGCTGCGGCAGCGGCCCGTCGGCCGGTGCGGCTGCTGCCGCGACGACGGGCTCGGCCGGCGCTTCGGACACGGCGAGGTGCCGGTCGTACTCGGCGTCGCCGTACTGCACATCCTCGTCCTGGACGTCGCTGCGATGGCCGTTGCGGGACGGGAACACCAACAGTTCGGCCGGCACGTACACCCCGGCGGTGACACCCGAGGCGGGGTCACGGGCGAGGGTGCTGCGCAGCCGCACCACCAGCCCGTGCTGCGCGGCCAGCCGGCCGACCACGAACAGGCCCATGTGGCGCGCGGTGTACGGGTTGACCTCGCCGCCGGACTGCAGCCGGGTGTTGGCCACCCGCAGGTCCGGTTCGGTCATCCCCAGCCCGGTGTCGCTCACCTCGACGACGAGGCCGCCGTTGCCGGTGTGCACCGCCGACACCGTCACCTGCGCCGTCGGCGGGGAGTACCGCAGCGCGTTGTCGAGCAGCTCGGCCAGCAGGTGCGCCAGGTCGCCGGCGACCGAACCGGCGATCTCGGTGTCCGGAAGATCGGCCGTGGTGATCCGGGTGTAGTCCTCGACCTCGGAGGCGGCCGCGTTGATCAGCGCGGTCACCGGCACCGCGGCGGCCTGTTCGCGCGGCAACCGGGCGCCGGCGAGCACCAGCAGGTTGGCGCCGTTGCGGCGCATCCGCGCGGCGAGGTGGTCCAGCCGGAACAGGCTGTCGAGCCGGTCGGGGTCTTCCTCGTTGCGTTCCAGCCGGTCGATCAGGGTCAGCTGCTGATCCACCAGCGACCGGTTGCGTCGCGACAGCGTCTCGAACATGTCGGTGACCTGTAGCTGCAGCATGGCCTGTTCGCCGGCGAGTTCGACGGCCCGCTCGTGCAGCTCGTCGACGGCGTGCGCCACCTGCCCGATCTCCTCGGAGGTGTACACCGGGATCGGCTGCACCGGGGCGGTCTTGCCGTCGGCGCGCACGTCCTCGACCTCACGGGCGAGGTCCTCGTGGGCCACCTTCAGCGCGCTGTCGCGCAACGTGCGCAGCGGGCGCACCAGCGACCGGGCCACCACGGTGACCAGCAGCAGCGCGATCACGATCGCCACGCCGACCAGCGCGGCGTCGCTGATCGCGGTGGTGCGGGCGGCCCCGGCCTGCGCGTCGACGGACGCGGGGATGGTCTGGCTGGTCTGCGCGATCACCCCGTCGGCGATCTCGCGGGTGACCTGCTGGGAGGCCAGCAGATCGGGGTTGCCGACGAGGACGGTGGTGGGTTCGGACAGCAGCGACATCCGCTTGACCATCTCCGAGCGCAGGTCCGCCGCCGCGTCGGTGGTGCCGCCGAGGAACGCGCCCATCGCCGACACCGTCGACGGCTCGGTGCCCGCCAACGTCACCATCGCCGAGCGCAGCACGGGTTCGGGCAGGTCGGCGCCGCGGTCGACGAGCATCTGCTGCATGGTCATCTGCCCGCGAGCCCCGAGCGCACGCGAGAGCGCCTCCCCTTGGCGCTGCACCTCGGCGTCGTCGCCGGCGACCAGACCGGTGATGGCGGTCTCGGCGGTGATCAGCAGCGGCGCGTATGTCATCACCCGGGTGCGCAGGTCGACGGTGCTGGCGGTGACCTTGCCGATCAAGTTCTGCCCGTAGTCCAGCAGGGTGTTCACGGCCAGCCGGGTCTGGTCGGACACCTCGGTGTCGCCGATGTGCCGGGCCAGCTCGGCGGTGCGGGTGTCGAAGGTCGTCATGGCGGTCTGGGTGTCACCGCCCTCGGTCGCGGCGACCATCACCTGCTCGATCGCGCCCAGGTAGTCCACGACGGCGGGCACCATGTCGGCGCGCTCGGCGGCGCGGCGCAGCTCCGCCGCGTCGGCCACGCTGCTGTAGATGCGCAGACCCCCGAACACGCCGGCCAGTAGCAGCGGCACCACGGCGATGGCGAAGACCTTCCACCGGACCGGCCAATTGGACAGCGCGACCCGCTGCGGCCGTGATCGAGCGTCGTTCATAGGGCTTCCTGCTGAGGGTCACGCGGGCATGCTTGCAATCGCAAGAGCCTGGCAATTGGTCGAGTATGCCAGCCGGGTCACCGGCTTTCCACTGCTCGCAGCGGCGCCCTAGGCCGGCCGCAGCACCGCGACGAGGAAGTCGGACTCGTCGGTGAACGGTCGCAGATCCCAGGTGGACAACAGCAGGTCGGGCGCGAATCCGGCGGTGGCGGCGTCGTCGAAGAACTCGGTGAATTCGTAGTCGCGGCCGGCGCCGAACCCGATGACCGCCCGCCCGTCGGGCCGGAGGTGGGCCCGCAACCGGGTCAGTACGTCGACGCGGGTGCTGGGGGCCAGGAACGTCATGACGTTGCCCGCCGAGACGATCACGTCGAAGGGCTCGCCGATGCCCAGCGCGGGCAGGTCCAGCTCGGCGAGGTCGCCGACGATCCAGTGCGGGCCGGGGTGGTCCTGCTCGGCCGCAGCGATGAGCGTCGGGTCGACGTCGACGCCGACGACGTCGTGGCCCACGGTGGCCAGGTAGCCGCCCAACCGGCCGGGTCCGCAGCCGGCGTCGAGGATCCGGGCGCCGCGGGGGACCATGGCGTCGATGAGCCGGGCCTCGCCGTCGAGGTCCTCGCCGGCCCGGGCCAGGGCGCGGAACCGCTCGATGTACCAATGCGAATGCCCGGGATCCGCGGCGACCTTCTGCATCCAGCGGCTTTGGGCGACCATGCCGCCATTATCCCGGACGTCACAGCGGTTCTGCCCGAAGCACTCTCGCTGCGGCCGTCGTTGAACCGGTAGGCGTTCGTTACCGCTCCGCAGCACCCGCCCGGAACTATTGGTGGTTCAACCGCGTCAGGTGGGGTAACCCCGAACCACACACGGGAGGTGCGCGATGGTCCGCAACGGCGTCGAGGTGGCCATGTTGGCCGATGTCTGCGAGATCGGTGACTCACCGATGATGCGAGCGATGAGTAGTGAACTGGTCGACGTCGAGACGCTCGCCGGGCTGGCCTCCATCGCCGGCTACGAAACCTGCCTGGACTAGGGCTTCTTCACCAGATCTGACTTGATCGGACGCTGCCCCGGGTAGCCGCAACCCGACATGGCACCCTTGCCTGAGGTTTCCATGCCGGGGAGGGGCGAGCGTCGTGTTCCGGGTCCTGTTCTACTCACCGCGGATCGCCCCCAACACGGGTAACGCGATCCGGATGGTCGCGGGCAGCGGCTGCGAGCTGCACCTGGTCGAACCCCTGGGCTTCGACCTGTCCGAGCCGAAGCTGCGCCGCGCCGGTCTGGACTATCACGACCTGGCGTCGGTCACCGTGCACGCCGACCTCGACGCGGCGTGGCAGGCGCTGATGCCGGCGCGGGTGTTCGCGTTCACCGCGCACGCACAAACGTTCTTCGCCGACATCGCCTACCGGTCCGGCGACGTGCTGATGTTCGGCCCGGAACCGACCGGCCTCGACGCGGACACCCTGGCCGATCCGCACGTCACCGGGCAGGTCCGGATCCCGATGCTGGCCGGCCGGCGGTCGCTGAACCTGTCCAACGCCGCCGCCGTCGCGGTGTACGAGGCGTGGCGCCAGCACGGCTTCGCCGGCGCGGTGTGACTACCAGCTGTTCCAGTGGGTGAGCTGCTCGGCGGGCAGACGTTTGGCCGGGCGGAAATCGGTGCCCTTGGTGTAGGCGATCGGGAACAGGCCGGCTTGGCTGTACTTCTCGTAGGGGATGCCGAGCACCTCGGCGGCCTGGCGCTCCCCGTCCCCCAGCAGGTGCAGTGTGGTCCACGCCGAACCCAGCCCGCGTGACCGCAGCGCCAGCATGTAGCTCCACGCCGCGGGCAGCAACGAACCCCAGAAACTGGCGCTCTTGCCCGACGCGGGGTCGTCGGGCTTGCCCTCCAGGCACGGGATCAGCATCACCGGGACCCGGTGCAGGTTGTCGTTGAGGTAGTGCGCGGAATCGGTGACCCGCGGCCGCTGTTCGTCACGGAGGTCGCCGGTCTGCGGCTTCGGGGTGTTCAGATACGGGGTGGCGTTGGTGCGGTAGATGTCGGCCAGCGCCTTCTTCTTCTCGGCGTCCTCGACGAACACCCACTGCCAGCCCTGGGTGTTGGATCCCGTCGGCGCCTGCAGCGCGAGCTCGAGGCACTCCATCAGGACGTCGCGTGGCACCGGCTTGTCGAAGTCCAGCCGCTTGCGCACCGAACGGGTGGTGGTGAGGACTTCATCGAAGGAGAGGTTCAAAGTCATTTCTCCGAGACTACATTCGGGCCGTGGCGAGCGAGCTTCCCGATGGGGTCACCCCCGACTGCAGGCCGACGAGTTCGGCTGGCTCACGACCGTGACCCGCTCCGGTCAGCCCGGCCCCGCACCCTCCCCCGGCGCCGACCCGCACCCCTCCCCCCGGCGCCGACCCGCACCCCTCCCCCCGGCGCCGACCCGCACCCCTCCCCCCGGCGCCGAAATTGCATTCCAGCAGAGGGTTTCTCGATCTTTCGCTGCTGGAATGCAATTTCGGCGGGGGTCACGCGCTCGGCGCGGGGGCACGCCGAGTGCCGGCGGGGATCAGCGGAAGTCGCGGGACTTCGAGGCCACTCGCATGCTGAGCTTGCCCATCCGGTCGGCGATCACCGTGACCGCACCGGTGGCGTTCTGCACGATGCCCCGGACCACCAGAGCCGACGCGCTCTGCGCCAGCCGGCGATGCCGCGACCAGACCCCCGGCGAGCACAGCACATTGACCATCCCGGTCTCGTCCTCGAGGTTCATGAACGTCACCCCCTGCGCGGTGGCCGGCCGCTGTCGATGCGTCACCGCCCCGGCGATCAGCACCCGGGTGCCGTCGGGAACGCTCAGCAGCTGATCGGCGGGCACCACGCCGAGCGCGTCGAGGTCCTCCCGCAGGAACTGGGTCGGGTAGCTGTCCGGGGACACCCCGGTGGCCCACACGTCGGCGGCGGCCAACTCCAGCTCGGTCATCCCCGGCAGCGACGGCACATGCGACGACGACCCGACCCCAGGCAGCCGATCGGGCCGCTGGCTGGCGGCCGCCCCCGCCGCCCACAGCCCTTCCCGTCGGGAGATCCCGAAGCAGCCCAACGCCCCCGCGGTGGCCAGCGCCTCGGTCTGCGGCACCGTCAACTGCAGCCGGTCGGTGAGATCCAGCAGAGAAGTGAAGGGCCCCTGAGCATTCCGCTCCTCGACCAGACGTTCGGCCAACTCGTCACCGATGTGCCGCACGCTGGCCAGCCCGAGCCGCACCTCCAATCCCTGGTTCTCCAGCGTGGCGTGCGGCAGGCTGGCGTTGACGTCGGGACCGTGCACCAGCACGCCGTGCCGACGGGCGTCGGCGACCAGCGTCTGCGGGGAGTAGAAGCCCATCGGCTGGGCCCGCAACAACGCGGCGCAGAACGCCGCGGGATGGTGCAGCTTGAACCACGACGAATAGAACACCAGCGATGCGAAGCTCAGCGAATGACTTTCCGGGAAACCAAAATTGGCGAACGCCTCCAGTTTCTCGTAGATCCGCTCGGCGACTTGTCCGGTGATCCCGTGTAGTTCGGCCATCCCGTCGAAGAACCGGCCGCGCAGCCTGCGCATCTTCTCCGTCGAGCGTTTCGACCCCATCGCCCGGCGCAACTGGTCGGCCTCGGCGGCGGAGAAGCCGGCACAGTCGACGGCCAACTGCATCAGCTGCTCCTGGAACAGCGGCACCCCCAGTGTCTTCTCCAGCGCCGGCTTCATCGACGGATGATCGTAGGTGACCTCCTCGAGACCGTTGCGCCGCTTGATGTACGGGTGCACCGAACCGCCCTGGATCGGGCCGGGCCGGATCAGCGCCACCTCGACCACCAGGTCGTAGAACTCCCGCGGTTTGAGCCGAGGCAGCGTGGCCATCTGCGCGCGTGACTCCACCTGGAACACGCCGACGGAATCGGCGCGCTGCAGCATCTCGTACACCGCCGGTTCGGACAGATCCAGCCGGGCCAGGTCCACCTGGATGCCCTTGTGCTCGGCCACCAGGTCGATGCAGTAGTGCAGCGCCGAGAGCATGCCGAGGCCGAGCAGGTCGAACTTCACCAAACCGATTGCCGCGCAGTCGTCTTTGTCCCACTGGAGCACGCTGCGGTTCTCCATCCTGGCCCATTCGACCGGGCACACGTCGGCGATCGGACGGTCACAGATCACCATGCCGCCGGAGTGGATGCCCATGTGCCGCGGCAGGTTGGAGATCTGCATGGCCAGATCGACCACCTGCTCGGGGATGTCCTCGACATCCGGCGAGTCGGCCAGGCCGTTCCACCGGCTGATCTGCCTGCTCCAGGCGTCCTGCTGCCCCTGGGAGAACCCCAGCGCCCGCGCCATGTCCCGCACCGCGCTGCGGCCGCGGTAGGTGATGACGTTGGCGACCTGTGCGGCGTACTCCCGGCCGTACCGCTGGTAGACGTACTGGATGACGTTCTCGCGCAGGTCGGATTCGATGTCGATGTCGATGTCGGGTGGGCCGTCACGCGCCGGTGACAGGAACCGCTCGAACAGCAGATCGTTGGCGATCGGGTCGACGTGGGTGACCTTCAGGGAGTAGCAGACCGCCGAGTTGGCCGCGGAGCCACGCCCCTGGGCCAGGATCGCGTTGTCCCGGCAGAACCGCGTGATGTCGTGCACCACAAGGAAATAGCCGGGGAAGTTCAGCTGCTCGATGATCGCCAGCTCGTGTTCGATCTGTGCGTAGGCGCGCGGGGCCCGCTCGGGTGGGCCGTAACGCTCGCGGGCGCCCTCGGCCACCAGGTGACGCAGCCAGCTGGCCTCGGTGTGCCCGGCGGGCACGTCGAACGGCGGCAGCTGCGGGGCGATCAGCGCCAGCCCGAAGGCGCACTGCTCCCCCAGCTCCGCCGCGGCCGTCACCACCTCGGGACGGTGCGCGAACACCCGCGCCATCTCCTCGCCGGACCGCAGGTGCGAACCACCCAGCGGGGCAAGGTAACCCGCCGCGTCGTCGATCGAGTTCCTGGCCCGGATGGCGCCCATCGCCATGGCCAGCCGACCCCGGGCCGGCACCGCGAAATGCGCGGCGGTGGTCGCGACGACACCCACCCCGAAGCGGGGCGCCAGCTCGGCCAGCGCGGCGTTGCGCTCGTCGTCGAGGGGGTGGCCGTGGTGGGTGAGTTCCACACTGACCCGGTCCCGGCCGAACCGGTCCACCAGATCGGCCAGGGCCGTCGCCGCGGCTTCCGGGCCGCCCCCGGAAAGCGCCTGCCGGACATGGCCTTTGCGGCAGCCGGTGAGGATGTGCCAGTGCCCGCCCGCGGCCTCGGTGAGCGCGTCGTAGTCGTAGCGCAGCACCCCCTTCTCACCGCCGGCCAGATGCGCGGCGGCCAACTGCCGCGACAGCCGCCGGTAACCCTCGGCACCACGGGCGAGGACCAGCAGATGCGGCCCCGGCGGGTCGGGGTGGTCGGTGCGGCTGCCCCCGGCCAGGCTCAGCTCGGCGCCGAACACCGTGGCCATGCCGAGCTCCTTGGCGGCTTCGGCGAACCGCACCACGCCGTAGAGCCCGTCATGGTCGGTCAGCGCGATGGCCCGCAGATCGAGCCGGGCCGCCTCCTCCACCAGTTCCTCCGGGGTGCTGGCACCGTCGAGGAAGCTGTAGGCCGAGTGGGTGTGCAGCTCGGCGTAGGGCACCGAGGAGGTGCGCCGCTGGATGCCCTCGGACTCGTACTCACCTCGCTTGCGCGACCAGGCCGGGCTGTCGCCGCCGTCCCCGAGCGGCAGCCCACTGCGGCGCAACCGCCCGGAGAGGACACGCTCCATCTCCGTCCAGCTCGGCGGACCGTTGTGCCAACCCACCCCGCCAGTGTATCGAACTGATGTTCGACAGAGGTCGGGTCAGGCGGTCTTGTCGGCGTCCGGCCAATCGCCGTCGGTGTCGGTCCCGGTCTCGGAGCCGTCGTCGGTGAGGTTGGGGCGCAGCACGTAGCGGACCTGGTTGCCGCCGGCCATCCGTGCCTGCTCGATGGCCTGGGTGGCGATCGAGATCAGCTTGTCGAGGACCTCGTCGGGCGGCTCGGCGGCCAGCGGCGGCAGCGGAGTGCACACCACGCCGATGCTGGCGGTCAGCCGCTGCGGGGTCACCGCGATTGCGCCGCGGATCCGTTCCACCAGCGGGGAGGCATCCGCGGTGGTGAACGTGTCGGCGATCAGGAAATCGTCGTCGGCGACGTGCGCAACGATCGCGTTGTGCCGGACGACCTCACGCAGCGCCTGACCCACCGCCACCCGAGCCTGGTTCCCACCGCGCGAACCCGACAGGCCGAGCAACAGCGAGAAGCTGTCGAGGTTCACCGCGACCACGACCAGATACTTGTCGTCGCTGCGGCTGCGAGACGCCAGCAGCGTGGCCACCGAACGGTAGAACGCGTCCCGGTGCAACAGGCCGGTCAGCTGTTCGATCTCGCCCTGGTGGACATCGGGCTGCAGCAACCGGATCACCGCCCGGCAGGAAAGTCCCACGAAGACGTTGAGCAGCACCACCACGCCCACCGCGCAGATGGCCAGCGCCAGATCCGTCGTCATCAGCCGGGTGAAAAGCACCCCGAGCACCGCCGCGGCGACCGTCCACGTCACCACCAGCAGCCGGGGCGTGTGGAAGCACACGATGAACACACTCAGTTGCACATACGTGGCGGTGCCCAGCACACCGATGATCGGGCTGGACACGATCAGCGCCGAAACACCGATGCCGATCGTCCCGAGGAGGGCGCAGATCAGCGACTCCGCGCGACTGGGCCAGTGTCCCCGTAACCACAGGGCCGCCATCGCTAGACAGCAAATGGCGATCCCGATGGCGATGCCGCGCATCCGGGCGCCCTGCGGACCCAGATCGCTGGTCATCAGCGCGACCGGGATGAGCCCCAGACCCCCGATGCACAGCGCCACCAGGCGACACGTCGCCGTCTGCATTCCACGCGCAGCGAGCACGGCAGTAAACCAGTAGTACTGATCCGTTCGCCACAGTGCAGGGGCGAGCGCGGCGACGGGGGAACTCCGCAAACGGTCAAACATGGAACCACCAAAGCTCTAGACATTTGCGGTCCAGATCAAAACCCCCGTGCACAGGCGAAGGCTACCAGCGCAGCAAACAGTTTTACAGG
>JBFWOX010000067.1:0-19577 GCA_050250295.1 Mycolicibacterium sp. | reverse complement strand
CCTGCCGCTCATTGCCGGCTCGGCTGTATCTGGCGCTGGCAACCTCCGCGAACTGATGCGATGGGTCCTGTTAAGACCCTGGGTTTCGCAGCAGACCGCCTTCAGAAAGCTTGAACTCCCGGCGGTCCCTGGAGTGGGGTTGGGATCGGGCCCGGTGCACAGACGTCATCGCTGAGGTGACCGGGCGCCGGTGGTCAAAATCGGCGTGTGGCTTCTGTCCCTTCGCCATGGCGACGGCCTCAGGTCGGCAGGCCCTCGTCGAGCGCTACCGCCGCGAACCACATGCCGGCGCCCAGGCGCTGTTCCTCGAGCTCGTTGCCCGCAGCCTGAACGAACGACAGACCCTCATCGCCGGTGGGTCGGCAGCCGAACTGGTGGATGCCGCCGGTCTGACCGAGGTTCAGGCGCACTACCAGGCACTGTTGGCAGACAAGCCTCACGCCGTCTACGAGGTTCGCCGGCTGACGCGCCGTTCGTCCAAGCGGACCGATGGTCGCGGCATCACCGCGCGTTCGGTACGCGCTGTGGCGCACGGTACGCGCGAGCAGATGACGAGGCAGCTGGCGGCTCAGCCCGGCGACCGCCACGACGGGCCGGACGGCATCACGCGTCACGTACTGCGGGCCCGCGGTACCGAATTGCCTTCTCTGGAACACTTCTACGTCGTCTGCCCGGCAGTGGTGGAGGACAAAGCGCGGCCCGGTTTCGACGAATGGTGGCAGGAGGCGACCAGCGATGCTGTTCTGTTCTGAGGTCAATCCACCCCGCCGCGACGGTGTAGCCTATGGGCAACGTCATCGGAGGGAGCTGGCCATGGACGCCGACACGTCCACAGACGACGGTTCTGCGATCCTGGCGGCGCTGGGTGCCGCGATCCGAGAGCACCGGACCGCGGTGGGTCTGACGCAGGCCCAGCTCGCGGAACGGGCGGGTATCGGCCGGCCGCATCTCAATCACATCGAGGGTGGGCGTAAGAGCCCGACTGTCGTGGTGCTGGTTCACCTGGCGCGCGGCCTGGGCGTCGACCCCGCGACCCTCCTGCAGACCCAGGCGGCTCAGTAAGGCGATATGCCGAGGCAGCGTGAGGTTTCGATCCGCTGAATCAGCGTGGCGGCCTCTGCGTGATTGGGGCACCCGGCGTCGTCGGTGCCGGTCTGGATCAGAGCCATCAATTCGGCGTCGACGCGGAGCTCATAGCGGGGCAGACCGGCCGACTCACCGGTCCTCGCGTCGTCGATCGCGTCCAGCGCGGCGGCCAAGACCGCCGTCACGGCGACTTCGTGGTCCTGGGCCGACCCGATCATCATGTCGACTCTGCGCGCGGTCGTGGTTGTCAGGGTCCAGTGAGCGGTCATGGCGCTGCCTCCTTGCGTGGGGGATACCTCGGCCACAGTGTGCGCCCCCAAACAGCAAAAACCGGGTCTGCCTTCCACTGGTGTGGATAAACAGACCCGGCTCTTGGCAGGCTGTGGATAACCCTTAACCGCTGGGCGGGGTGTAGTCCCGGTCACGGGGGTCGGCGGCGAAGTCGGGGCCGTCGAGGAAGATCTGCGCCCCTGTGCGGTGGGCTGTGGTCAGCAGGTCGACGGTGCTGACAGCACCGGCCTGGTCGAGAACCTGGAAGGTGATCGGGCCCATGTGCAGGTCGAGCCAGCGGAGTTGGCGCGAACGGTCGCGCGACAGCTCCTGGCGGGGCACCACGGCGTAGGCGGGGCGGCGCGTCCAGTCGACGGAAACGGTCGGCACGGCGAAGGGCTCGTCCGCCGGTACCGGCGCCGGGATCGACCGCGGGATCAGCGTCATTGCCGCCCGGGCTGCGCAGAACCCTTCCAGCACCCGCTGGACGGCCTGGGCCGAGAACATCGTCATCAGCAGGCCGCCCCACTGCAACCGCAGGCGGGCCTCTGGGGAGCAGGCGTGGAAGACGGCGATGTCGCCGCTCTGGTCGCCCTGGATGCGGACCATCGTGTGGGTGAGCAGGGCGGCGGGGGTGACATGGGTTTCGGTGGTGCGAGACTTCATCGGACTGCCTTTCGGTGGATGTTGCTTATAAGCAACAGTCTATCGCGTAATCCGTTGTAGTGCAACATGTTTCATGAACCAGCATGCGCGTGTTGGCTTGCTCCAATCACCGCTCTGATCAGGGCCTTTCGTTTCCTGCCCCCTCGACACCGCTGCTGCGGAGCAAAGGGGAGCTGCCCAGACCGAGGTGGCGGCAAGTCATGACCCGAGCTGAGCCGGGCCTGCATGCAACCAGAACCCGGTGCACGTGAGCGGCCGCCGGCGAACCTGGAAGCCTGCCCCCGCCGGAACTATTTTTCGGCGAAGTTGCTCGCGGTGGTGGACTCCGCTTCACGTTGCTCCGTACGGTCCGTCACATGACAGCTTCACTCTCCGGCGGCCTAGACGACGCCGAAAACGATTTGCGCACAGCGCAGTTTGAGACCGACTGGCACCGGCAGGGCCAGTACGCCCGCTCGGCTGCCGACACTGCCGCGCAAGTGGCCGTCGACAGCACGACCAGCGACGCCGACCGGGCCCGGGCTGTGGCTGTGATGGACACCGCCCTCGCGCTGGCAGCGCGCAGCCTGCTGCGCGAAGCGCAGTCGACGCTTGCAGATGCGCGCGGCCACGCTGACCCGCAGCGCCGGCGAGAACTGGCACGGTCGGCGGTGAGTAAGGCCCGTCAGGTCGCCCGTCACCGCGATGCCACCGAGGACGAGCGCGCCGAGGCTCGACAGATCATCGGCCACGGACGGATGCTCGCAACAACGGTGGGCGCTTCGGTGCGGCGCCAGCAGCGCGTGGAGCGTGAGCAGGAACAACCCGGCATCGCGATCTAAGCGCGGTCCGGGCCGCGCGGCATCAGGACGGTGCGTACGCTCGCCCGCGTGAGCAGGGACATCGAAGCGACGCCGCACCCGCGGTTTTCGGTACCCCTCACCGCTGAGTGCGTGGGCTGGGCTCGCACTGCCCACTACGTGACCACCGTGGCTGAGGATGGCGATGTTCAGCTGCGCTCGGAGGCGGGTGCCCCTACGCGGTACTTCATCCGGCGCCGCGGACCGGACCGACTCGAACTCACCCAGCTCGACGACGACGCCGAGCACCCGCTGCTGTTCGTGGCCGACACCGAAGTGCTGGAAAGACATTTGATCGGCCTGTTCGCCGATGACATCCGCGAGGATCTCGACTTGCCGCTCCTCGAAATAGGCTGGACTGTCGACGATTTGGCCAGAGGATACGAGGTCAGCGAGATGGAGCGGGGCTACCGCACGCTCAAACGGGTGGGTGGGGGACCGGTCGCCGCGGCACCGGATCCCACCTTGAGCCTGCTCGCGCTGGTGCCACTGTCGCACTACCTGCAATGGTCGATTGCCGACCTCAAGCGCTCGTTTCTCAGTCCGACCGGCAGCCCGCTGCTGCGCCGCGGCGGCTACGCGGCACCTTAGCTGCCACTCGGCCACCCGATTATCGCCTCCATCTCACGATGTGGACACTTTGGAGGTCAATGCCGCTGCGGTGGTGGACGCCTCACACTCCGCGTTTATACGGTCCGGGCTGAAATAGCTTGATAGGTCCTGCAACACGCTGGGGAGCGTGCTGCATCGGAGGCCGGGGGCGGCATGCAACACACGCGACACGCGCGATGCGGCCACCCCGGCATGCCTGACGGCATCCCATCTCATGGCACACCAGCTCTGCGGCTTTCTCCGCCGCGCCGTCAGCGACCGTCGCCCACTTCGGGCGACGCAACGATTCGCATCGGCAAATCACTCACCACAGGCACAGGAAGCTGACCACCATCCATGGAAATCTCTACTCGCCCGCACTGGACAGCAGGGACCGCGGTGACCGCAGCGGCCATCACCCTCGCCCCGCTGATTGCAGGGCCCTCCGCTCTGCACGCCCCGACCCTGCCCATATCACTACCACCGGCGGTATCCGTGCCGCAGGTACAGCTCGCGGCCGTCATCAGCCCGACCGACATCGACAACCTGGTCGACAGGTTGAACTCGGCCCTCGCCTCGGTGTCCTCGACCGTTACCGCCGCGGTGGCGATGCCCGCCAACAGTCTGACTTCGGCACTGGACTCCGCTGTCTCGGTGAACAATTCGCTGTGGGACGGCCTGATCGATGCCACCGATAACCGGTCCCTCGTTGACCTGCTCAACGCATTGCGGGCGACGTCCTCGGGGAGCCTGTCCCGGCTGTCGACCACAGTGGGCGATACCGGGGCCGCTGTGGTGCTCACGACCGGGGAAGTCACCGACTTGCTGGCCTCGGCGCTGACCGGCTCTCTGAGCACCGCATTGCACGCGGTCGCCACCATTGTGAACAATCCGCTGGCGCTGGCAAGCTACACCGGCCTTCTCAACGCGCCCCTCGATATCGCAGGACTGGTCGTGAACAACGGACTGTCGCTGGTCGACAGCGTGGGATCGGGCGCGCTGTCGGTGACTAGCACCCTGGTTACCGGGGTGACGTCCCAGATCGACAACATTCTCCGCGGCGTGAACGGACTGATTGACGCGGCCAAGGGCGCGGTGCCCGGCGTGGCACTGCTCGACGGCGTACTGACCGCAGTGCAGGGGATCGTGTCAGCGCCGGTGACCGCAGCGCTGGCGGGGGTCGACGGCGTGGCCGGCACGCTTACTTCCGCCGCATCCCGCGTTGTGAGCAAGCTCGCCGGTGGCGCATCTGAGATCGGCGCAACCTGGCTCGGGGATGGCACGGCCAGCGGAGCCCTCCAGGAGGCGATCAACGCGATCGGCGCAGCTCCACTGAGTGCGGCGAGCTACACCCGTGCGCTCGGCGTGGTGGTCAGCGCTGGGATCAGCTCCGTGCGGTCGGTCGCGAGCGCCGGAGCCAGCCTGCTGTCGGTGCCATTCACCGCAGGCGCAGACCTCACGTCAACGGCTTCAGCCATGATCACCCGGTTCACTGACGGGGTGGCCACAGCCGCATCAGGCATCCTGCACGCAGCGGGTCTACCGTCCTTCGTCTCCTCGCTGCCGCACGCCCTGGCGACGACCATCAACATCACCGTGCGCGCTGTGAGCTTCGGAGTCTCAACGGGACTCAACGCCGTCGCTACCGTGCTCGACATCGGCTCGGCGATAGCGGGGCTCGTCGACTCCTACGCTGTCGCGCGAAGCGTCTAGCCGCGTGCTCATCGACGTCCCAACCCTCACCGCCAGCAGTGCGGGACCGACCGCCGGGGCGGAGGAGCCAAGCCCGGAAGCCGACACCGCGCCCTCACCGATGGCGGGGGAGGGACACCCTGCGACGGTCGCTGACGAAGCACCTCTTGCCAGCGCAGGTGCGCCGGAAGCACCGCACGCGGACATGGCCGTCTCGTTGCCGGCGGTGGACGGTACACCCGTGGAAGTGGAGCAAGAGCTCGGCGACGCGGACACGGGGCAGTTGACGTCTCTCACCAGCACATCCTCGGCCGGAGACCCATCGCCTCAGGGCAGCGCCGCGCTGGACCCAGACACCAGTGACGCCGAGGCGCTGACCCGGCCGACCGCACACAGCGCAGCGTCCGAGGGTGATGATGCCGCCACGACCCGCCCGACAGCCCGGCCTGCGAAAGACGCCGACGAGGCCTCGCCCGGTGACCGGGCCGACACGCATGGCCGGCATGCCTCCGGCGAGACCGCATCGAATTCTTCGGGCACGGCTACCGGACGGCACCGCAGTGACTCGCCGTCCTCCGCGTCGAACTCGCAGAAGCCCTCGAACAGCCGCGTCGGATCCGACAACGACCGCGCAGGAAAGGGCGAAGCCGCCGCCTGACGCCCAGCGCCGGTCATCCGTTAAATCGTTACTTATCAACGAAATATCGCAAAGAAGGGAACAGGTATGAACATTCAGTACACGGAGGACGATCGGCGGAGCACGCGCCGGCTCCTGGAGAACGAGGTGCTCATCCGGGCCCTGCAGCAAGCGCGGGACGGGATTCTCTCCCCGCAGTGGCGCGACACCTTGGAAGAGAACGGCGCCTTAGCGGATGCGCCCGATTTTCAGGGGGTCCACGGTGCAGTCATTGCCACCATCCAAGCGATGCCACTGGCCGCCTGGGAACCCGGAGTCAACTCGGAAACTCGGTCAGCTCTGGATCGGTGGTATCACGACGCGTCGGACGAACTCGGCAAGTCCTATGAACACCGCCTCCGCACACATGCCCGCACCGCCGCGATCGGCATCCAGGTGCAGAACTTGAAGCTGCTCAGCTACAGCCTCCGAGCGCAAGACCCAGCACCAGCACTCCGAATGGATGTCCCCATCGTCGACGATGTGCAGGGAAAAGCATTGCGGGAACTCGAATCAGAGTTCATCGTCAAACGAGACACCCTCCTTGCCTCCTACCTTGCTGCGCTGGCGACCACCGGAGTGGAAGTCGACTGGCGGTCGTGGTTCGAAGAGCGGATCGCGTCCTGGGAAGACCGGACGGCTGCCGACCTCGCCCGCATTTCACTGCATGCCAGGGTTTTTGAACAGATTCCGGCATACTGGTGACTCGCCCTACCGCGTGGTAGCCGACTCCCTATTGCAGTTGGTCGGGCATGCCGACATCGGCAATCCGGATCTCGCGCAATCCTTTCCAGGAGGCATGCCGCAATCCTCCGGGGCTGTTGTACTCCGGAAAGCCACTTCACCGACATACCGGGGACGAACCCAGGTGACCCCTCCGATCGCGGGTGCATCCGGCACCGGAGGGGCTTCCTGAGCAAGGCCGTCGAGAAGGCTATAGAGGCGCCGGCGCTCGGTGTCGCTGAACCCGGAGCCGACCTGGCCTACGAGAACGAGTTGACCATCCTCGCGGCGGCCGGCGAGCAAAAGGGATCCGACTCGCCCCGATCGAGTCGGTCCAGTGGGCGGCCACCAGCCGACGATCACCAGCTCGCAACTGCGCCGTACCGGCGACTTGATCCACGCAGAGGATCGTCCTGAGACATATGGCGAATTCAGGCGTTTGGCGACGACTCCCTCGACGCCATTTTCAGCGGCCGCCGCGAGCATGTCGACGGGCTTTGCATCGTCCCAGTACGGGGGGATCATCAACGGGTATCCCTGGGGCAGCGCACTCAGCATCTGGCGGCGCTCAACATAGGGACGGTCGGTGAGGTCGTCGTTGCCGCTGGCGAGTAAATCGAAAGCGAAGAACATCACCGGCACCTGCTCCAACAGGCTGCGGGTGGGACGTCGACGCATCGGCCATCGCTGCTGGAGCCTGGAGAACGACGGGCGGCCGAGCTGGTCCAGGGCGACTATTTCGCCGTCGAGCAGCAGACGTTGCCCACCGGTCACCTCATTGATTTTGGCGAGTTCGGGAAAGGTGGAGGTGATGTTCTCTTGGGCGGCGTCGTGTGTCGCACTTAGTCGCGCGCGACACGGCGCAGATGTGCTGGGATGGGTTCTCCGGGGGTGTTGACTCTGTCTCGACTCGTTGTGCAATCGAAGGCGGCGCGGCTATGCGAGCTTTTCCGGTTCGGATGCCATCTGGTGACCGCTACTGGACGGTGATCGATGACCGATACGAGGCGCAGCCGGTCGCAGATCAATTTCTCCGAGAGCTTCGATTCGGGCGTGACCGTGCGGAATCGACGTCGAAGGCGTACGCCGAGGGCGTGTCGTTGTTTCTGCGGTGGTGCTTGGCGACCGAACGCGACTGGCGCACCGCCGCCGGGCATTTAGGACTTTTCATTACTTGGCTCAAGTATCAGCCGACAAGCGGATCACGTGTCATTCCCGGCCCCGGCGCAAAACCCGTCCGCAGCGTCGGCCGGATCAATCGGGTGCTCGTTGCAGTTCGCGGGTTCTTGTCCTTCGCCGTTGTCGCGAAGGAACTGCCACCTGAAGTACTCGACCAGCTCTACGAGATGGGCGACTCGCGGGATCTTCCGAATGAGGCGCACGGTGAGGACACGACCCTTCGGTATCGGCTGCGGGCCCGTCATCGGATGAGCGAACCCAGGACGACGGTTGACCGAGCCACTGACGAGGAGATCGTCGCCATGCTCGGGGCGTGCCGATCGGCCAGGGACCGCCTGATCGTCTTGTTGTTGTCACGGGTGGGGTTGCGCCGCGGAGAGGCAGCCGGGTTGCGCCGTTCGGACGTTCACTCGTTGCCCATCAACGATGTTCACGGATGCGCGATCACCGGAGCGCATCTGCATGTCGTACGCCGGCCGAATACGAACGGGGCCTGGGCGAAGTCCCGGCATCCGCGAGCGGTGCCGATCGACTTCATGGTGGTACGGAGTTTGGACGTCTACCTGTTGGAGCGGGAGGACCAGCCGGCGGCCGCAGAGTGCGATTACCTTCTTGTGAACCTGTTCCGGGCGCCGCTTGGGGCACCGATGCAGCCAGGGGCGTTCAACGAACTCTTCGCGTCGCTGTCTCGCCGAGCGGGCCTCGAACGCGCCGTCACGCCACATCAAGGACGCCACGCTTTCGGCAGCAACCTCGCCGACTCCGGGGCGCTGCTCGACGAGATCCAGATGCTGATGGGACACGCCAGCCCGACGTTCGTCGCAACCGTATCTCCATCCGTCGGCGGACCGGCTTCGCGCGGCGGTGGAACGGGTGGGACGCCCAGGGCGACGGTGCACCCAACGTGACCGTGGCTGCGGATTTACCGCCTTCCCCCTCGCCGACTGACCACGATGCCGTCGGCGCACAGCTGTGGAATGCGATCTCACAGGACTTCCTGGCATCGGTGCACTGGTCGGCCGACGATCAGGTCCTGGTGTTCCCTCGCGATCACCCCGTGCTCGGCTGGAGAGAATGCATCGTTCCGGAGTGCGACCAGAGAATTCTCGTTGTGACCGAAGCCCTCTGTGCGGCATGCAATCTCCGATGGAGGCAATTGGCTCGTCCGGAACTGGCTGACTTCGTTCGAGTGCCTCGGGTGCGGCTCAAACGAATCGGCGCAGACCCGTGCGGGGTTGAGGTGTGTGAGCGAACGGCGCGAGCCGCCTCCGGTTTGTGCGGCGCCCACGAGCGCGCGCGCAAGAGGCGCGATATGGCGGTCGAGGATTTCGTGAACCAGCCAGGTCTCGAAGGTTTCGCCACTTTCGGCGAATGCGCGGTACGTGCGTGCGACCGAGAACGCGTTGCGAGCACTAATCCGTACTGCTCCCCTCACGACGGCCGCTGGCGAGAGCACCGTCGGACATGCGAACTTGCGAGCCCCGACGAGGAGCAGTTCCGGCGGGTGCAGCCGGCGATCACCATTCGCGGGGAGATCACGCTGCGCGGACTGCCGGACCGGGTGATAGCCGAGATGCTGTACGGATTGCAGCGCAACGTCGACCAAGGCGCCCGTCTCGACGCGTCGTACTTCCGCACGCTGGGCCGCCAGCTGCTAAGCCAGCAGGTGCTCACCATCGATGACGCGGACGTAACTCAGTTCACTTTCGAGGTCGCGAAACTGCATCGCAAGTTCGTGACCAGTGCTCGCAGGTTGCGCTCGACACCCGAGATCGAGGCCGTGAAGGACGTCTGGGATCTCGCCGTTTTCGGTTACCCAGGGACGTTGAGATTCGGATCGATCACGCAACCGTGGCTGCGCGCCGCAGCGAAAGTAGAGGTGTACAACGATCTTCCGCGCCGCCGCGGGAAAGGAGGTAAGAGCCACTGCCAAACCCGCATCAGTTACCTGGGTCTCCTCAGCGAGAGCCTGGTCATCCAGCGCGAGGACGCCGGCATGGACATTCATGCCCTTGGTCGCGGTGACATCACCGCCTTCTTGAATCGGCTGGCGTTCCTGCAAAGCGAAGGTCAGATCTCCGCGAAGCTCAGGCCGCGTGCGGTCCGCGAGCTGCGTCGCACGCTCGGACAGATGCGGGCCCTCGGCTTAACCCGTAGTGGTCAACCACTACACGGCCTGCCCGACGACTTCTCCATCGCCGAGGGAGACGTCCCCGGTGAATCCGAGGAGCAGGCCGCCGGCCGAGATCTACCCATTGAAGTAGTCCGGCACCTGTGCGAGCACCTCGACGAACTCGAGGCTCAAGCCGGCGTCGAAGTACGGGTCGCCGTGGAGTTGATGATCGACACTGGCCGTCGCCCGGAGGAGATCTGCGCACTGGCGATGGACTGCATCACCCGCGACGGCACCGGGAAGCCGGTGTTGGTCTATGACAACCTCAAGGCCAACCGCTTGCAACGCCACCTGCCGATTGCAGCGGCGACGGTCACCGTAATCGAACGGCAGCAGCGGCGGGTGCGTCAGCGCTTCCCGCAGACCCCTGCAGCGCAGCTGAAGCTCCTCCCCACCTGGATCAAGAACCCCTACGGCGCGAAGGGCTTGCGGGACGAAACCGTCGGCACACGGCACCGGATGTGGGTTGATTCCCTGCCCGACGTGCTGGTGTCAACACGGTCGACAGACGACGGTCGCGCGGCCGACACGATGCCGTTCGACAAGGGCCGCATATTCCCCTACGCCTACCGACACACCTATGCCCAAAGGCATGCCGATGCCGGGGTTCCGATCGATGTGCTGCGCGAACTGATGGACCACCTCAATCTGATCACGACACAGGGCTACTACCGCGTTGGAGAGCTGCGGCGGCGCAATGCCGTCGACCGGGTGACTGCGATGCAGTTCGACCGGCACGGCAACCGCACGTGGAGCAACGCCAAGCGCCTCTTGGACTCCGAGCATCTCCGAAGGGCGGTCGGCGAAGTCGCCGTCCCCTACGGAATGTGTAGTGAACCAACCAACGTCGCAGCAGGGGGCCAGGACTGCCCTGTCCGATTCCGCTGCGTCGGGTGTGCTCACTTCAGCACCGACGTTTCCTATCTGCCCGATCTGGAGAGCTACCTCGCCGATTTGCTCCGGACACGCGAGAAGCTGCTCGGCTTCCTTAACGCCGATGAATGGGCCAGAAACGAGGCGACACCTTCCGATGAGGAGATCGCGCGGATCCGCCGCCTCATCGCCCGCATCAAAGCCGGTGTCGACGAACTCTCCGAAACCGAGCGCGCACAGATCGAGGAGGCTGTCAGCGTCGTCCGACGAGCCCGAAACGGCGTCACGAGCCTCAACATGCCCGGCATCCGCCAACCCGTCCCCACCATTCGCCCCGACAGAACGGCATGACGGTGACCGACGCAATGATCAACGGCCGACGCGCCGACTCACACCGCCGCCGTGAACGCGTCAGACTCGCGTTGGCTCAGGCCCACGATCAGGGCCTGGTGTTGAGCGTCGCCTCGATCGCGAGAACCGCCGGCGTGGACCGCAGCTTCCTATACCGCCACCCCGATTTACTCGCCGAAATACACGAGTCGCAGGTCGCGCCCCCGCGTCGACAGCAGCAAGCGTCCGTAACCAGCGAATCACTCAAGGCCGACCTGGCCAACACTCAGCAGCGGATCGCCCGCATGGCCGCCCACAACCGGCAGCTGGAACGCAAGCTGTCCGAGGTCCTCGGCGAGCAGGCGTGGCGCGAATCCGGCCTCGGGGCTGCACCTGACATCGATGCACTGCAACGGCAAGTGACCGGACTCGAACAACGAAACCTGGCGTTGCAACGACAGCTGGAGCAGCGAGATGGCGAACTCGACGCCGCCCGCGCCGCCAACAGAGAACTCATCGCAGCCCTGAACAGGTCGTCCTGAGATTTAGGTCAGGGCCGGCACGCATACAGCGTCGGCATCGACAGCGACTACGCCTTTCCACGCCGCGTGTCGTAGCCGACCGGTGTACTCGCGGAATTCGACGCGTCCCACCACAAGCGGCTCAACCCAACATATGCGGCTCTCATCCAATGAGGTAGCAACGGACCTGAAAGGTGAAACCACCCGGCGTAATTGAGCGAGTGCCGCCCCCATGTCGCGGCGTGCACGGTCGGTGAACCCGATAGTGACGGTTCCGCAATACGTCAAGTGGCCGGCTTGGTCGTACGCGCCGACCAGTAATGCGTTTACTGCACCCGCTGCTGAGGCGGCGTAGCCCCCGACCACAAAATGGCCGCTATGGCGGTAGGGCGTTTTGATCCATTGCCGACTCCGCCGACCCGACCAGTAAGAGGAGCCGGCCCTCTTGCACACGACACCTTCCATCCCAGCATCGACCATGGCTTTGAGGACGTCGCGCCCATCTAGCCCAGCCCAGGCCGGCGACATCGACAGCGCGGGCGCGGCTACGGCGAAATCGAGATCCTGAAGGATTCCGCGACGCTCTCGATATGGGAGGCTCGTGAGGTCATGGCCGTCTAAGTGCAGAACATCGAAGACCACCAGGCGCGCGGGTAAGCGGCGCTGCAGCGACTGTGGAGGCCTTGCCACGGGCAAACGCCGCTGAAGCAGCTGGAAACTGGGTCGCGTCCGGTCGTCCAACACGACGATCTCACCGTCGAGAATGACGTCACGTCCGCTCGATGCCGAGCACCCCGACACCACGTCGGGAAAGGCAGCCGACACGTTGTTGGCCTGGCGACTGAATAACTCAGCGCGCCCACCGCCGATCCGCGCAGCGCATCGAGCCCCGTCAAATTTGGGCTCGACGATCCAGTCATCACCCACCGGAGGTTGTCCCGCGGTAGCCAACATCGGTGCCGGCGGCACCGGTGTTCGAATATCGGTCCTGGGCCGCTTCACCTCACCAGTGTGCCTTTTCAGTCCGCGCGCTCATGCGAGCCAAGACTTGTGCGTTCCGATGGTCACGCGGACCGGATACGGAGGCGCCCCAGGCCGGGCAGGAACCGTCCGACGCCGGCGGCGTAGCGGGTATAGGTCTCGCCGTGGGCACGGTGGAGGTGGGGCTCTTCGATCAGTCGTACTTGCGTTTGGATGCCGGTGAGGGCGATGACCCAGCCGATGAGTGCGACGGGGTTGGGAACCATGAGCACTAGGCCGAGGAGGGTGACTAGCACCGCGGTGAAGATGGGGTTGCGCACCCACCGGAACGGGCCGCTGGTAACGAGTGCGGTGCGTTCACTTCGGTCCACTCCGATGCGCCAGGACGCGCCCAGCGCCATCTGCGCGCCGAAGGTGGCCAGGATGCCGAGGACCGCCAGGACCACGCCGAGCACGTGAATGGAAGGGTGCTGCAGCGTGCTTATGGGCGTTAGTCCCAGCCAGTGCGCCAGCGGGCCGCCGACACCGACCATGAGGTAGCCGAGGTCGGTGGCGGTGAGTGCTGACCAGCCCAGCGAGCCGCGCGGTGACAGTGTGCGCCGGTTGCCGCTGTCACCGGTGCGGCGGCGCTGGATGAGGGTGCGCAGCGCCCCGGCGAGCAGCATCATGACCACGAACAGGGCCAGCGCCGCGGCGGCCATCAGCGACGGCCCGGAAGCGGCTTGGCGGCAACGCCGAGCAGATAGTCGCCCTGGATGCGGGTCACCGATCCGAGAATGACCAGGCCGTGTCGGCCTATCTGGTCGAGGAAGTCCTCGGCGGTGAACCGGTCCTCGGTGGGGTGGTCGAACAACCGCCGGTAGGTGGGGCGGTTGAGAGCGTGTGAAGTGACTTCTTCGAAGTAGAACCGCCCACCGGGGGAGAGCACTCTGGCGGCTTCGGCGACCGCGCCGCGCCAGTCGGGAATGTGATGGATGATCCCGAAGTCGAACACCGCGTCGTAGCTGCCGTCGTCGGCGTTGAGCGCGGCCCGCAGATCGGTGGCGCTGCCGGTGGCCAGGTGCACCCGGTCGCGGTAGGGGGCGAGCCGGGCTTGGGCCCGCGCGATCATCGCCGGGTCCAGGTCGATCGCGTCGACCTGCGCGGCGCCGAAGCGCTGCAGCATCAGCTGCGAGCCGTAGCCCGATCCGCAGCCGATTTCGAGGGCTCTGCTGCCTGGGGGAAGCCGACCGCCGAAGCTCAGCAGTACCGGCACCTCATAGAGGCGTTGCAGCCAGCGCCGAGGCGGCGAGTTAATCAGGGCTGTTTCCGCTCGATTCATCAACACTCGCAGGACTCCTTCCACTCACAAGGCCGAGGCCGCCACAGCGTCCGGATGATCGGACTTCATCGGTGGCATCGCCCATAAACGATCTATGGCGAACGCTATCATCGTTTAGTGACGATGAATAGGCGTGGTGGTGATGCAGCGGCCGGACCGCGCTGGGGTGGGGCGGCGCTGCTGCGGCCGGGGGTGTTGGCTTTCGCGGGGTCGATCGGCTCCACCGATGCTCACGCTCACCATGCGGTGCAGGTCATCACCGCGACAACGGCGCTGACGGTGCTCGATGATCACGGCGCGCGGCACCGGGGAACGAAGGTGGTCGTGCCCGCCGACGCGCCGCACCGGATCGAGGTCGGCGCCCAGGCGGGCACGGTGGTGTTCCTGGAGCCGGAGTCCGCGCCGGGACAGGCCGCACACTCCCGTGCCGTGCGGTCCGGGTGGATCGTCACCCCGGTGCTGAGTTCGACCCGTCGACGCGCGCTGGCCGCGGTGGTGGACGAGCTGATTGCGCACCTGGCGCCCGCCACGGCCGACAACGGCACCGCGGTGCGGCATCCCGCCATCGATGACGCGTTGCGGCTGCTGCCCGACCTGGTGGCGGCGGGACCGGTCAGCGGCACGGAACTGGCTGCCCTGGTTGGCCTTTCGGCGAGCCGGTTAACGCATCTGTTCACCGAGCAGGTCGGCATCCCGCTGCGGCGGTACGTGCTGTGGACGCGGTTACGGATCGCGATCATCCGCGTGCAGGCCGGGGATGATCTGACCGGCGCCGCGCACGGGGCGGGGTTCGCTGACAGCGCTCACCTGACCCGGACCACCCGTGAGATGTTTGGCCTGCCACCCTCGGTGCTGAGCCGACACGTGTCCTGGGATCTCGACAGCGGGTAGCCGAATCATTCAAGCCTCGTCGCGGCGGTGGCCGCGACGATTCAGGGCATGGGTACGACTTCTTCTCCGCCATTGACGAGGGTGATCACTGCGGTCCAGGCGGTGGCCCGCTACGGCTACGTGCCGTTCCTGCTGATCGGCCTCAACGGTGCGGGCATCGCCGTGGCCGCCGCCGGCGCACCGAAGTACTGGCTGCTGATCATTCTGGCGGCCGCGATCGCGACGGCGTTCGTGGTGGAGCGGGTCATCCCGTATGACCCGCAGTGGAACCACGACCGCGCCGACAGCACCCGTGACCGCATCCACGTCGCGGTCAACGAAACCCTCATCCTGGCCAGCGTCGCCGCCATCCCGCTGCTGGCCGCGATCGTCCCGGCACCCCAGTTGTGGCCGCACAGCTGGCCATTCGTCGCACAAGTCCTGGCCGCGGTCCTGGTTGCCGATTTCGGGATCACCGTGGTGCATTTGGCCAGCCACAAAGTCGGGTTCCTGTGGCGCTTCCACGCGGTGCACCACAGCATCACCCGCTTCTACGGCCTCAACGGTCTGATGAAACACCCGCTGCACCAAACCGTGGAGATGGCCGCCGGGGTGGCACCGCTGATCCTGATCGGGCTGCCCGTCGACGTGGCCTCCGCTCTGGCCCTGGCGGTGGCGATCCAGCTGCTGCTGCAGCACTCCAACGCTGACTACCGCATCGGCCCGGCGAAGTACGTGCTGGCCCTCAACGAAGGCCACCGCTTCCACCACCTCAAATGGGCCGGCATCGGTGATGTCAACTTCGGGCTGTTCACCTTGGTGTGGGACCACCTGATGCGCACCTTCTCCTACGACCCCACCCGCCGCTTCGACTCGACCCAGCTGGGCATGGCCGCCAAGCCCGACTACCCCAGCAGTTACCTGCGCCAGATGATTTACCCGTTCACCCACAACGGCGGCTGCGCCGTGAAGTCCATGGCCCCGACGACGAACGGCGCGGCGGAGACGTCGGTCCCAGACCCGGCCTCGAAGTATCGCTGCTGACCGGCTATCATCGTCATATGGCGATGAATAAGGTGGAAGCGGACGGCTGCCTCACCGGCAGCGCCTCGGGGAGTTCGAATCTGGATGCCGCGGTGGCACTGTTTCACAGCCTCTCCGACTCGGCCCGGTTGGCGATCGTGCGCCGCCTGGCCGACGGGGAGGCCCGCGTGGTCGACCTGATCGGGGAGCTGGGGTTGGCGCAATCCACGGTGTCGGCTCATGTGGCGTGCCTGCGGGACTGCGGCCTGGTCAGCGGCCGCCCCGAAGGCCGGCAGGTGTTCTACTCATTGACCCGCCCTGAGCTGCTCGATCTGCTCGCCTCGGCCGAAACCCTGCTGGCCGCCACCGGCAACCAGGTGGCGCTGTGCCCCACCTACGGCACCCGCGCCCGCACCGGCGCGACGAGGGGTACGCAGGAGACCCGCCGATGAGCGATGCATGCGGCTGCGGCAACGGCGAACCCCGCGGCGCCGACGAGCAGGACCGCGAGCCCGAGCGGCTCTGGCAGATCAAAGAACTGCAGTTCGCCGCCCTCTCGGGAGTGTTGCTGCTGGCAGCGGTGATCGCCGGGTTCCTCGACGCCGCCGAGCCGGTAGTCCTGGCGCTGGAAGCGGTGGCGCTGCTGGCCGGCGCCTACACCTTCGTGCCGTCCACCCTGAAGCGGCTGGCGAAGGGCAAAATCGGGGTCGGCACGCTGATGACCATCGCCGCGGTGGGCGCGGTGATCCTCGGCGAGGTCGGTGAGGCCGCCATGCTGGCCTTCCTGTTCTCCATCAGTGAGGGACTGGAGGAGTACTCGCTGGCCCGCACTCGCCGCGGACTGCGCGCGCTATTGTCGCTGGTCCCCGACGAGGCCACCGTGCTGCGTGACGGCGCCGAAAAGACCGTCGCGCCTGCGGATTTGCAGATTGGTGACCGGACGCTGGTCAAGCCCGGTGAGCGTGTCGCCACCGACGGCATCATCCGCCACGGTCGCACCGCGCTGGATGTCTCGGCCATCACCGGCGAGTCAGTTCCCGTGGAGGTCGGGCCCGGTGATGAGGTGTTCGCCGGGTCGATCAACGGCACCGGGGCACTCGAGGTGGAGGTCAGCACCACCGCCGAGGACAACTCACTGGCCCGCATCGTGCGCATCGTGGAGGCCGAGCAGTCCCGCAAGGGCGCCTCCCAACGCCTGGCCGATCGCATCGCCAAACCCCTAGTGCCCGGGATCATGATCGTCGCGGCGCTGATCGCGGTGATCGGCAGCCTGCTCGGCGACTCGGCCACCTGGATCGAGCGGGCCCTGGTGGTGCTGGTCGCCGCCTCACCGTGCGCCCTGGCGATCTCGGTGCCGGTCACCGTGGTGGCCGCCATCGGCGCCGCCAGCAAGCTCGGTGCGCTGGTCAAGGGCGGCGCGGCACTGGAAGGGCTGGGCAAGATCCGCGGCGTCGCCCTGGACAAGACCGGCACACTCACCGCGAACCGGCCCGCCGTGATCGACGTGGCCGCCACCAACGGCGCCACCCGCGCCCAGGTGCTGGATGTGGCGGCCGCCTTGGAAGCGCGCAGCGAGCACCCGCTGGCCGCGGCGATCCTCGCCGCCGTCGATGACGTCACCCCTGCCACCGACGTCGAGGCCGTCACCGGCGCCGGGCTCACCGGCCACCGCGACGGGCACACCATCCGCCTGGGCCGCCCCGGCTGGCTGGACCCCGGCCCGCTCGCCGGTGACGTCGCCCGCATGCAGCGGACCGGGGCCACCGCGGTCCTCGTCGAAGACGACGGCGAAGTGATCGGCGCCATCGCCGTGCGCGACGAGCTGCGGCCTGAGGCCGCCGAGGTGGTCGCCCGGTTGCGCCGCGACGGCTATCACGTGGCGATGCTCACCGGCGACAACACGGCCACCGCCGCGGCGCTGGCCCGCGATGTCGGGATCGAGGACGTGCACGCCGAGCTGCGCCCCGAAGACAAAGCGCGGCTGATCGAACAGCTCCGGGCTCAGCGCCCCACCGCGATGGTCGGTGATGGCGTCAACGACGCTCCCGCGCTGGCCACCGCCGACGTGGGGATCGCGATGGGCGCGATGGGCACCGACGTGGCCATCGAAACCGCCGACGTGGCGTTGATGGGTGAAGACCTGCGCCACCTTCCCCAAGCGTTCAGCCATGCCCGGCGGGCGCGGCGGATCATGCTGCAAAACGTCGGCCTGTCTCTGGGCCTGATCATCGCGTTGGTGCCGCTGGCCTTGTTCGGGGTGCTCGGGCTGGCCGCCGTGGTGCTGGTCCACGAACTTGCCGAGATCGTGGTCATCGCCAACGGTGTGCGGGCCGGACGCAGCACACCGCTGGCCGGCGCGCCGGCCGATCCGGCAGCCAGCCCCACTCGCGCGGCGCCGGTCGGCGCGCCGTCGTGACCACCGGCGTGGTGACTTATGGGCGGGTAAACGACACCGCAGACACGGGGGCAGGCGCATGATCGTGTCGTCGGTTCTGCCCGCCATCGGCCTGTTCATCGTCACCAACATCGACGACATCATCGTGCTCTCGCTGTTCTTCGCCCGCGGCGCGGGACAACGCGGCACCACGGCCCGGATCACCGCAGGCCAATACCTCGGATTTGCGGGGATTCTGGGCGCGGCGGTGCTAGTGACACTGGGTGCTGGAGCGTTCCTCCCCCCGGAGGTCATCCCGTACTTCGGGCTCATACCCCTGGCCCTGGGACTGTGGGCGGCCTGGGAAGCCTGGCGTGGCAACGATGACGATGACGACGACGACAAGGTGGCCGGCAAGAACGTCGGTGTCTTAACCGTCGCAGCAGTCACCTTCGCCAACGGCGGAGACAACATCGGGGTCTACGTTCCGGTCTTCTTAAGCGTGGGACCTGCGGCCGTGGTGGCCTACTGCATCGTCTTCCTCGCCCTCGTCGCGGTCCTCGTCCTCGCCGCCCGATTCGTCGCCACCCGCCGCCCGATCGCCGAAGTCCTCGAACGCTGGGAACACGTCCTGTTCCCGATCGTCTTGATCGGACTGGGCATCTTCATCCTGGTCAGCGGCCTCGCCTTTGAAAACTAGGCAGCCAGGAACACCGGCGGTGCAATCGGCGACAACGTGGTCATCGAAAGGAATTTTCGTGCCGAGCCTCAGGCGATGTATCGCCGTCGTGGCAGCCGTTGTCGTCGCCGCAGCCTCGGTCACCGGCTGCACCACCGGCGAGGATGCCGTGGCCCAAGGCGGCACCTTCGACTTCGTCTCACCCGGCGGCCAAACCGCGATTTTCTACGACCCACCCTCGACACGGGGCACGATCGGCGATCTCACCGGACCCGATCTGTTCACCGACGAACCGATCCAGCTGTCCGATTTCACCGGCAAGGTCGTCGTGATCAACGTGTGGGGCTCCTGGTGTGCGCCCTGCCGCACCGAAACACCGGAACTGGAAACGGTGTACACCGAGTACCGCGATCGGGGCGTGCAATTCCTTGGCATCGACGTCCGCGACAACCGGGACACTGCACGCGATTTCGTCACCGACCGCAACGTGCAATATCCCTCCATCTTCGACCCAGCAATGCGCAGCCTGATCACCCTGGGACGTAACTATCCGACCAGCGTGGTGCCCACCACGATGGTCCTGGACCGCCAGCACAGGGTCGCGGCGGTGTACCTCATGGCACTCCTGGCCGAAGATTTACGGCCGCTACTCGACCGGCTCACCACCGAGCCCTGACACCTCCACGGGGGATACCAGCCTGGCGTCTCCG
>JBFWOX010000066.1:0-19921 GCA_050250295.1 Mycolicibacterium sp. | reverse complement strand
AGCAAACAACCCACCCCCAACCACCAACCCCCCACACCAAAACCACCACGCACCCCCGACCACGACAACGACCCACCACCCTTCTAACCAGAAGATGCGGTGGATAACCAGAAGGTGTGGTGGAACGTGTCCGCATCAATCCCGAACGGGCACGCAGACTTCGGCCTAGAGTTTGAAGCGTCCGGCGAACCCACGCAATGGCAGATCGGCGCTGGTGATGATCCCCGGCGGTGCCGCGACCACCGACTTGATGGCGTTCAGTGCGGGCATCCCGGTCACGGTCATCCCGATCGAGGCGAAGCTGGCCGGATCGGACAGGTCCACCCCGGGCTTCGGGAAGATCATGTGCTTGTTGTAGATGTTCGGGTCGCCCTTGATCTGAGTGATGTAGCAGCCCTTGATATCCCAACTCGGGTCGGTGTGCGGCGTCATCTGCCACTCCAGATGCGTCTCCACCCGGGGCACGCCGTCGATCATCCCCTGATACCGGATGTAGTTGCCGCCCAACGATCCCTTCGGCAGCCGATACCAGCCCAGGTCGACGTCCTTGGTGCACGCGCCCAGTTCGTAGCTGAACGTCACCTCGTCTAGCTCCAGACCGAAACAGTCGGCCATCAACAGCACGCTGTCGGCGAACACCCGGGTGTACTTCTCCAGCTTGCCCGGGATCTCCGGATCATCAACGGGCTGACCGTAACCCACTTCGATCCAGGTGTCCTTCGAGTGATGGCACGACACGTCGACCGACTCGATGGTCGTCACGTTCTCGATCTCGGCCACATCGGCCGAGCACACCACACCCAGGATCTGATTGAGCCCCGGATTCATCCCCGTCCCGTAGAACGACGACCCACCCTTCTCGCACGCCGCTTGGATCAGCTGCGTGACCGGCATTCCGGAGTGGTGCGGGTGGTTGTGATCGCGGTGCCAGCCGGTGATCCAGTCCGCAGTGGTGACGATGTTGATGCCGGCCTCGAGCACCTGCACGTAGAGGTCCTCGTCGGGGAACACCCCGTGGAAGGTCAGCACGTCGGGTTTGGCGGCGATGATCTCCTCGACCGAACCGGTGGCGATCACCCCGTTGGGCTCCAGACCCGCGATCTCGCCGGCATCTCTGCCGACCTTCTCCGGTGAATAGCAGTGCAGACCAATGAGTTTCAGGTCGGGTCGATGGGCGATCCGCTTGATCATCTCCGTGCCGACGTTACCGCTGGCGACCTGGAACACCGTGATGGGCGTGCTCATGAGATACCTCTCAGTTCGGCGGCGCTGCCGCCCTTGCCGTCGGGATAGAACTGCATCGCCCACCGTCGCAACGCGGTGAAGCCCGCCAACTCGGAGCTGGCCAGCGCCGGCGGATCGGAATAGCGTTGGTGCGACCAGATATGGATATCCTGACTGAACTGCCGGATGACCTCGACACCGAACTCCCCGGCCTTCGCCTCGGCACGGGCCGGGTCACGCACCTCCCCCGTCGGCCGCCCGATGTACACCGTGAACCGCACATCGGAGGTGCTCTGGTCCACCGGCGTGACCGCCGAGATGGTGCGGTTGTCGACCATCCCCCAGCTCTTGGTCACCGCGATCCCCAGTCCGCCGTTGATCGCCTCGACACCACTGTTGATGTCCTCGATCCGCTGACCGTCATCACCCTCGAACGTGATCGTGAAGTCGACGTACGCCACCGGGCCGTCGAAGTCGTGCCGGGTGAACACCGGCACGATCGGGGTGTTGTGCACAAACTTGAAGTGCGCGAAGTCCACCCCGTTCTCGAGGACGTACTGCGGATGCATCTCGAGCGCCTGCCGGAACAACCGCTGCTGCGGGTAATAGTCCGCGACGGTGGCGGCACCGGCGAAGTCGGCGAAGATGTCCGGGGCGTCGAAGAACGGCTCCCGGTTCTCGACGTCGTGCCAGATGTACACCGACTCGTTGCGCTCGACCACCGGATACGTCGTGATCCGACGGCCCCGGTTCGGCCTGTCCTCGTACGGGATACAGACGTTGCGGCCCTGCTGATTCCACTGCCACCCGTGGAACGGGCACTGCAGCACTTCGCCTTTCACCGTGCCGCCATATCCGAGGTGGGCACCGAGGTGTTCGCAATAGGCGTTCATCACCGTCAGCTGGCCCGACTCGGACCGCCAGGCGATCATCTCCTGGTCGAAATACTTCATCGTGCGCACGGCACCGACGGCGATCTCGTCGGACCAGGCAACCTGAAACCATCCGGTCGGCTTCATCGACAGAGGCGGCGGGGCCATGCCGGAATCGTAGAACACTCTATGGAAGATTCATAGCAGCTTCTACGAAACTGCTATCCTCGCCCTATGCCCGACGTGGCCGAGTCGCCGACGCCTGCCCGCCGCAGCAATCGCCGCGGTCAGGCCACCCGCCGGAACATGCTCGAGGCGGCCATCCGGTCCCTCGCCTCCGGCGAGCCCGGCTCGGTCTCGGCCAACCGCATCGCCAAGGACATCGGCGCCACCTGGGGCGCGGTCCAGTACCAGTTCGGCGACGCCGACGGGTTCTGGGCCGCTGTGCTGCACCGCACCGCCGAACGCCGGGCCGAGACCTTCGCCACCGTCGACGAGCGCGCGTCCCTGCGCGACCGCGTCACCGCCATCGTCGACACGCTGTATCACGGTCTGGCCGAGCCGGATTCGCGAGCCATCGAGAATCTACGCGCCGCTCTCCCCCGCGATCATGCCGAGTTGGAGCGGCTGTATCCCCAGACCGCCGCCGAGCTGCACTCCTGGGGCCAGTCCTGGCTGGAGACCTGCCGCACCGCCTTCGGCGGCCTCGGCGTGGACCCCGAGCGGGTGCGCGAGGTCGCCACGCTGCTGCCCGGCGCGATGCGCGGCCTGGTCTCCGAGCGCCAGCTGGGCTCCTACGCCGACCTCGACCTGGCCCGCCGCGCGCTGACCAACGCGCTCGTGGCCTACCTGCAAGCCCCCTGACTCAGTGCGCCGGCGGGCTGCGCCGCCCCAGGAGCGCGCACAGCCCGAGCGCCCCGATGCCCAGCGCCACGACCACCCCACCCAGGACGTAGAGCACCGTGCGGGTGTGGTCGAGCTTGGAGATCTCCTCGGCGGCCAGCCGCAGCCGGTAGTCACCGGCCAACGGCACCTCACGCGGAACGTCCAGCCCCGGGAACTGCTGGGTCCGGTGCACCTCGAATTGCCGTTCCCCGCTGGGAGTCTGGGTCCACACACCCCAGGCCGGGGTGGCCCCGTCCAGCAGCACCTTGCGCTCGCCGTACACCCGGTCCTCACCGACATCGATGATCCGCTGCACCCGGAACGGCTCATAGACCGCCTGCGAATAGCGCACCTGCACCGGGACGTTGTCGTAGCGCAACACCGGTGGCGGTGGCGGCGGGAGTGGTACACCCACCGCCGGGATGTACCCGCCGCCGAAGAAGCTGCCCACCGCCACACTGACCGCCGTGTTGACGGCGTTCAGGACGATCGCGGTGAAGCTGTAGGCCGCAAACTCCGCCACTTCCAACGCGATCCGTGCCAACGGCGGTATCCACACCACCCGCGGGGCGTTCTGGTAGACGTAGACGATGCGCACCGGGTCCCGGTATGGGTTGAGCAGCACCGGACGGTAGAACTCGTCGTAAGAGACCCAGTCCCGATCCCACTGGCGGACCTCGCGGTTCCAGCGGCGGTCATGGTCGTCCCGGTCGATGTCCACCCGGTCGATATCGATGGCGCTGAGATCGAGCGACGCCGATATCGCCTCGACCTCGGCCTTCGGCGCGGGTGCCGGCTCCTCTTCGATCACCCGCGACGCCTTCGCCAGCTCGACGTCTTCGACGGGAGCCTGCAGCACCTGCGGCACAACGGTTTCGACCTTGCCAACCCCCTGGACCGAAGCGGTCGACCCGGGCGAGAGTTCGGCCGACGTCGTGGGCTCCTCTGACGAGGTGAGCTCCGTTGTCGGGGTGGGCTCCGCCGGCTGGATGGTCTCAGTCGACGGCGTGGGCGACGTGGAGGGCACCTGCGACGGCGACGGCGTGGGTTTCGGCGACGACGTGGCGTCCTTCGTCGTGGTTTCCACCGGATCCGTCTTGGCCGATTCCTGGAGGACCGGCTTCTCCACCGAAGACGTTGTCGGTGAGTCGGTTTGAGCTTCGACGGGGGTGACGGCGGCGGGTGGGGATGCCTCCGTCGGGGTGACGGTCTCGGCCGGCGGCGTCGGCGTGGACACCACGGTTTCAGTGGTGACCGGCCCGGGCGTGTCCGTCACCGCCGGCGCCGGCGGCTCGGCTATTGCTGGCGCGGGCGGCTCGGTCGGCGCGGCGGTCTCCGTCATCACCGGTACCGGAGCCTCCACCACGGCCGGGGCTTCCGTCGGCACCGGAGCCGCCGGCTCAGCCGCCACCTCCGTGGTGGGAACCACCGACGTCGTCGGCTCCGGGTACTCGCTGTCCGGCTCGGCCAGCGCCGGCGTGATCGCCCCCGTCATCGCGGTCATCGAGAGAACGACTCCCGACGCCAATGCGGCGACGCCATGTCGCCGACAAGATTGTGCACCCATTGTGCATCGACTCCTCAGAGTTCAAGGAGGTGGCGATCGACGCCACCGTTGCCAATGCGCAGTCACTCCCCCAACGCCAGCCTGGTACCGGCAGTTGCCGCGACGTGTGTTGTGCGGTGCGCGAAGCGCGCACCGAGCGGGGTCTGGTGTGCCTGGTCCCTCCTGCCGCGTCGGAACGATTCGCACTGTTCATCGCCGCAGCGGCGGCAGCGTTACATCCCCCACACCGACATCAGCGTCACATAGCACGTCGTGCCGACCAGGATGCTGACCAGCGCGTGTCCCCGCCACAGGTGCAGGCCCGCGGTCACCGCCACGGCCACCACCAGCCACAGCAGCTGCAGCCCGGTGTCACCGGCCACGGTCTTCAGCGTGTAGACCGCCAGCATCACCATGACGCCCACCGGCATGTGCACGCTGAGGTACTTCACCACCGCGCTGTGCCGCATCGGCGCCAGCACGGCGAACGGCAGCGCCCGCAGCGCCCAGGTCACCATCGCACTCACCACCACCAGCAGCGCGATGTACCCGTTGCTAACCACGATCGGCCCAGCGCTGCACCATCATCCGCACCAGCAGCACGGCCGTGAACGCGGCGAACGCACACACCAGCATCTGCCCAGGCACCACCACCCACGCACCGATTGCGCACAGCGCCGCCGCCACCGCGGTCACCCGGTCCGGGCGCTGCCGATACGCATCGATCGCCAGCACGATGAACAGCGCCGTCAACGCGAAGTCCAGGCCCACCAGCCGCTCGATCGGCAGCGCCTCGCCGACGAGCCCGCCCACCGTGGCCCCCGTGACCCACAACAGGTGAAAGCACAGCTGCATCAGCAGGATCGGCCGGGTGGTCCATGTCCGCGCCTCCGGGCTGACCCCCACCGCATACGCCTCGTCGGACAATGTGTAGGTGCTGTACACCTTTCCCAGCACGCTCTTGACGCGCTGCAGCGGGAACGACAGCGCATAGAACACGTGCCGCGAGTTCACCACGAACGACGTCAGCGCCACCGTCGCGATCGGCGCGGCCGTCGCCGCCAGGTGCACCATCAGGAACTCCAGCGACCCGGCGTAGATCACCGCGGCGAACACCGGCGCCCACCACCAGGCCAGCCCGGCGTGCACCACCAGGAATCCCAGCGCCATCCCCAGCGGGATGAACGCCAGCCCGATCGGTGCGGACAGGGCCAGTACCTGGCGCACCGAGTGTTGCGGGGTTGACGGCACGAAACACCTCCATCGCAGACTTCCGCCACGTTAACTAGTCACCGACCGCACGAAGGAGGACCGTGGACATCTTCACCGAATGGCAGACCGGCGCCGCACGCCTGAGCTGGACATCGACGACACCCGCCAACGCCGGCACCGAGGTCGAGATCTTCACCCGCCGCTGCGGCACACCCGGTGCACCCCCGCTGGTCTGCGTCCACGGCTTCCCGACGTCGAGCATCGACTACCACGGCCTGGCCGGCGCGCTCGGCGGCGAGTCCGACATCTTCACCCTGGACTTCCCCGGCTACGGTCTGTCGGCCAAACCCCGCGACCCCTACGTCTACTCGCTCTACGACGACGCCCGCCTGTTGGTCCACGCGATCACCGAGGTCTGGGGTCTCGACGAGTACCGGATGATCACCCACGACCGCGGCAGCAGCATCGGCATGATCGCGCTGGGCCTGTTGGCCGACCGGGGTGCCCTGCCGGCCGACGTCTTCCTGACCAACGCCAACATCTTCCTTCCGCTGGCGAACCTGACCGCGTTCCAGGCGGCGCTGCTCGACGAACAGACCGGGCGCGCCACCGCGGCCGCCACCACCCCCGACATGCTCGCCGCCGGGCTCGGCATGTCCACCTTCATGCCGCGGCGCATCGCACAGGACCCCGAGATCGTCGCCCTGGCACAGACTTTCGCCCACAACGACGGCATCGCCGTGCTACCCGACACGGTCAAGTACCTGCACGAGCGCGCCGCCGACGAGACCGGTTGGCTGGAGCGGCTGGCCGGCATCGACGTGGACACCACGCTGATCTGGGGCCTGCACGACAACGTCGCCCCGCTGCGGGTCGCCAACCACGTGTGGCGGGCCTACCTGCGCGACAAGCCCGGCCGCAACCGGTACTGGGTGGTGCCGGGCGCGGACCACTACGTGCAGTGCGACGCGCCGGCCGAGCTGGCCGAGATCATCCGGCTCACCACTCGCGGCGAACCGATCGTCCTGCAGACCGTCGGTAACCGGCCCGACGGCGCGGTGTTGGTCGATCAGAACGAGTGAGCTCAGGCGGCGACGGCCGCGCCCGCACCGGCGGTGATCCCGACCGAATCGAACGCCGCGGCGATCGCGGTGCGCTGCGCGACGGTGAACTTCATGATCTCCGCGGTGGCCAGCACCGCCCGACGTCCGTCGACGAACTTCGCGCCCGGGCTCAGCCGGTGCAGTGACTTGTAGAACAGGGTGGCCCAGGTGTCGTTGGAGATGTCCGCGGTGGCCGGGCTCGTCATCATCTTGTACGCGGCGTGGCTGAAGATCGTGCTGTTGACGTGTTCGCCGCCGTCGTCCCCGGTTCCGGTGTAGCGGCTGCCGTAGTGCGCGCGGTACGGGCCGTACGACGTCGAGATGGCCGTCGGGTTCGCCAGGTTGCGGATCGCCCCCATCGCCGAGTCCTCGCCGATCAGCCACCGGTCGGCGCCGGGTTTGTTCTCGATCAGCAGCCCCAGGATGTCGGCGTAGGCCTCGTTGAGCGCCCCGGACTCACCGTGGTCGAGCTCCACTCCCGAGCTCCCGACGACGTAACTGACGACGGCATGGGTGAATTCGTGGCCGACCACATCGAGGGCGGCCTGCAGATATCCGCTGTTGCCGAACGCGAACTGGTCGATCGTGGGATCCCAGAACGCGTTGGAGTAGCCGGCGGCGCTCGGGCTGGTCGGGTTGTACCGGATGCTGACCCGGATCGTCGCGCCGTCATCGTCGAACGACTGCCGGCCCAGCACCTCGAGGAAGTAGTCGTAGACCACCGCGGTGTTGGCGTGCGCCGACACCGCCGCCCTGTCCCAGCCCAGCCAGCTCTTCTTGACCACCGCGCCCGGCAGCGACGGCCCGATCAGTCCGAAGAACGGATAGGACGTCTTGTAGGTGATGATGTTGCGGCCGTTGTCCACCAGCGAGGACGACCGCCAGAACCACACCACGGTGGATTCGTAGGTCACGGTGCGGGTCTGCCCGCTCCAGTCGGTGGCGGTGCCGGTCACCATGGCAGCCTGGGCGTGCGAAACGGTGACGATCACCGCGCCGGCGGTGTCGCCGTCGGCGTGGATGAAGTAGGTCACCGAGGACGGCGACATGTCGCCGGTGTCGGGCAGCTGCACCACCGCCCGCCACGCCAGGCTGGGGGCGCCCACCTCGTCGAACGTGTACACCACCAGCTGCTTGGTAAAAGTGGTTCGTGCCAGGAAGGTTTCGAGCACGGCGGGCTCGGCGGCCGAGCCGAGATAGGCGGTGCTCGCAATCATCCGCACCTCGGCGTCGGTGTCCACCGACTCGTGCGGGGTGACATCGAAATCGGCGGCCAGACCCAGGTAGTTGTTGAACAAACCGGTCACGACGCCGTCGGCGTCGGTCACCAGGATCACGTCACTGCCGACGACGGTGACGCCGCCGGCCGTTTCGGTGAACCGGTAGAAGTGTTCGGCGGTGTCGCCGACGCCAGCCGTGGCGGTGGTGATGGCCGCCGGGGTGGCGAACCCGTTGACGGCCCCGAGTGCCGGCGCGAGCGCGTTCAGCACCGCCGCGGCGTCCTCGGCGCTGGTGACCGTGCGGTCGACGAAGTGACCGGTGACGACCTTGACGGTGCCGTCGGTGTCGGCGGTGATCTCGACGCCGTCGCGGTCCAGCGGCACCTTGGTGATCGGCGCGCCCGCGGCGACCGTGATGGTCACCCGCACCGGGCCGGCCAGCCCGAGCAATCCCAGCAAGCCGTGCACGTGGAACGGGTTGGCGGTGGTGTCGTCGACGGTGATGGTGAAGGAGTCGGCGTGCCCCGCTGCGCCGGGCGTGTAGGTGAAGTTGCCGAACTCGTCGATGCGCACGGTGCCGTGTTGCGGCCCGGTGGTGACACGGTAGGCCAGCGTGGTGTCGTCGTAGTCGACGGCGTTGAGGCTGCCGGTGACCAGTCCGTCCGGGCCGGGCTCCGACGTGGTCGGATCGGCGGTGGGCCGCTGGTTGTTCCACGTGTACTGGTTCTGCCGCACCGCCAGCCACAACGACTCCAGCAGCCCGGTCACCGGGGTCGGCGGAGCCGGCAGATCGTCGACCAACGCCCGCAGGCCCACCCAGGTCAGCACGTCGGCGACGACGTTCTGCACGGTCACCGGCCGCGCGCTGACCACACTGTGCAGCGTGGTGCGCGCGGGAGTCGGCATCATCACCGCGGCTGCGGCCTGCTCCGGTGCTGTCAGCGTCGGCTCTGTCTCGGTGACGTCGTCGGCGTCGTCGGTGACGGCCTCGGCGGCGACGACGGTGGGCGCGGGTTCCTCGTCGGCAGGCGTGTAGTCGCGGCCCCGGGTGGTTTCGGCCGCGGGTTCGACGACCTCGGTCTCGGGTTCGGCGACATCCGCCGCCCGGGTCTGGGCTCCGGCTTCGTCCTCGGCTGCTTCCTCGGCCGCTTCCTCCTCGGCTTCCGCCGCGTCGGCTTCGGCGTCCTCCTCGGCTTCGGCCTCGACTTCCTCCGCCTCGGCTTCCTCAGTCTCGTCGACCTCGTTCTCGGCGTCCTCGGCCTTGCCCTCGGCCCTGTCCTGGGTGCGCTCGGGCTGCTGAGACGATGCCTCGGAGCCGGTCGTTTCCTGTGAAGCCGCGGAGTCACCCGTCTCGGCGGGTGCCGCCCCGGCCACCCCGGTCCCCACCACGGGCCACAACGCGATCCCGGTCGCGGCGACCGCGGCACACAGCCAGCGCGATCTGCGCTGTCCTTCCGATGTGGCCACCGTTCGCCCCCGTCGTGTTACCGCAGCCGCGGTGTCCACGCTGCCGCTGAGATGCTGTTCCCGGAGAAATTACCACCGAACAGCAAACTTCAGAAGCATACGGTTCAGTGCACGCCCTCCATCTGCCTGCTGATCCACGGCGCGATGACGAACACCACCACCCCGGCGAGCACCGCCACCGCGCCGAGGATGCCGAAGTACGCCGCTTCCCGGGACGGATCGTAGTAGCCGGCCAGCACACCCGACATGGACGTGCCGAGGCCCACCGAGAAGAAGTACAGCGCCATCATCTGCGCGCGGAACGCCTCCGGCGCGAGTTTCGTCGTGACCGACAGCCCGATCGGGGAGAGTAGCAACTCCGACACCGCGAAGACGCCGAGGATCACCAGCACCACCAGGGCCGGCACCGCGGCGACCCCGGCCAGCGGGACGAAGCACAGGAACGCCAGGCCCATGCCGATGACGCCGTAGGCGAACTTGCGCGGGGTGGTGGGCGCCCGGGTGCCCAGCTTGGTCCACACAGCGGCAAACACCGGTGACAGCACGATGATCCAGATCGGTTCGATCGACCCGATCCAGTTCGACGGCGCGACCCATCCGAAGATCGACCAGTTCATCCGCTCGTCGGAGTACACCGCCAGCACCGTGAAGATCTGCTGGAACAGCGACCAGAACACCGCGTTGGCGATGAACAGCGGGATGAACGCCCGCACCCGCACCCGCTCGTCACCATCGACCTTGTCGCTGCCGAGCATGATGGCGAAGTACGCGATCGAGGCGACGATGATGACCCCGGTGGTGACCTGCGACAGGTTGGCCAGCGTCACCAGCTTCAGTGCGATCGCCGTAGCCACCACCACCAGCACCGCCACGAACACACCGACGGTCTTACCGATCGCGCTGCGCGGCAACGGGTTCGGCACCTCACGACCGTGCCCGCCCAGGTTGCGCCGGAACACCACGTACTGGATCAACCCCAGCGCCATCCCGATGGCCGCCGCGCCGAACCCGTAGTGGAAGCCGATGCGGGTCTGCAGCAGCCCGGTGATCAACGGGCCGATGAAGGCACCCAGGTTGATGCCGAGGTAGAACAGCGTGAACCCGCCGTCGGCCCGCGGATCACCCTTGGCGTAGAGCGTGCCCAGCAGCGACGAGGCATTCGCCTTCAGCGCTCCCGAGCCGAGCGCCACCAGCACCAGCCCCGCGCCGACGCCGGCCAGTCCGGGCAGGATCGCCAGCGCGATGTGGCCGAGCATGACGACGACGCCGCCGTAGAACACGGTGCGCTCCATGCCGAGCAGCCGGTCGGCGACCCAGCCGCCCAGCACCGTCGACAGGTAGACCAGGCCGCCGTAGGCGCCGACGATGCCGGTCGCGGTGGTTTGCGGCAGGCCCAGCCCGCCGTCGGTCACCGAGTAGTAGAGGTAGTAGCCCAGGATGGTGAGCATCCCGTAGAACGAAAATCGTTCCCACAGCTCGACACCGAACAGATTGGTCAGCCCGATCGGGTGGCCGAACACGGTGCGCTGGTCATGCAGATCGTGGGTAGCCATGCTGCCACCCTGCTCTCATGGTGAGCCGGATGTCGAGGGGACTCGCTCAGTCGACCTGCCGTAACCACGCCACCACGTAGGTGACCATGGCGGCCACCAGCGCGACGACCACCCACATCACCAGCGCGATGTCGATCCACGCCCCCGGCGGCGGGGCCCCCGGCAGGATGTTGCGCAGCGGCACGGCCGCGCTGCTGATGTCCCAGCCCTGGATCGCCGCCTCGACCTCGACGCGGGCGGGATGGAACTCCCGCTCCGCACCCGCGCCGACCAGCACGTCGGCGCTGATCGCCTCGGTGGTGTACGAGTCGAACGGCCATGTGGTCGGATCCCCGTGCAGATCGAGCGTGGTGGTCACCTCCGCCGGCGCCGCTCCCGCCAGGAAATTCAAGTCGCCCAACGTGTTCCACGGGTACAGCCGGACCGACAGGTCGGTGTTGAGCACGTCCAGACGCTGATCGGTGAGCGCGTCCTCGGGCACCATGAGCACCTTGACGTCGACCTTGTTCTCCACCGTGTAAATCGAGTTGATGGTCACCAGCACCACCGTCTCGGAGCCGTCGCCGAAGTCGGGGTTGTCCAACCCCGGGACGACCCGGAGAACCACCAATAGTCGAACAGGGATCCCAGATAGAGCACGACGACGACCAGGACGAAGCCGATCGCGGTGCCGGTAGCCGGTCCATCACGCGTTTTCTCCGGGGCGCCGTGGCGCGATGGTGCTTCCGACGTTGCCATCCCGACCTCCCGCGCCGGAATATTTCGGAGGCGTCATTATTTTGGGGTCACCATCGGGCGACACGGTGGCGTGGACTTTCCGGTGGTCACGACCATGTCGTGCCCGCTGGTCCGCCAGGCCGCCTCGAACACGGCGATCGGGACCTGCTCGTCGGCGCCACGCTCGGTGCCGCTGTCGTTGAGGTGCACGACCCCCGTGGCGGTGTCCACGCCGGTGACCACGAGGTCGTGATCGCCCCGGGTGCGATCACCGTGGGCGCCCCAGATGACCTCGGCGTTGACGCCGGCGATCACCTTGCTGCCGTTGTCCAATGCCTGCACCAGCGCGGCCATCCCGGTCGGGACGCCGACCTCGGCGGCGACCTCGTCGTCGGTGTAGACGGAGTCGATTCCATAGTGCGCCAACAGGATCGGCAGATCCCGGGAATCGGTGCCACGCCCGGAATCCAGGTCGTCGGGGTCGGGCGGCGGCAGGTAGATCGGGCCGGCATGGTGAGCGCTGGGTGTCGCGCCGGCCAACAGCACGATCCGGGTCTCGGTGGGCTGGTGGCCGGTCAGCTGACCCACCACATCGGCGGTGGCCATCAGCGAGCAGTCGTCGAGGCTCTGTTCGACCCAGTATCCGGCGGCCGCCACGGGGTCGCCGTGCATGCCGGCGGTGGGCACGGCGGCGGCGGTCGCGGCCGTGACGGTCATGCCGAGGGCCGCCGCACCGATCAGGGCCGCCGCGGTGAGGGAACGGAAGGTCAAGCCGAGGTGCGTCATGCGGCCAGCCTCGGTCCGGCGCCTCGACGGATCCTTGCCGGATCCTCGAGGCCGCGATCAGGTGATCGACTCCCACCACGCGTAGAGCGTGTCCAGGTTGTTGCCCTGACCGGTGCCCAGCAACAGATCCGAGGTCTTGGTCCACACGATGTCGGCCCTGCCGTCGAGCATGCCGCACGCCAGCGACCCCTCGGCCTGCTCCGGGGTGTTGTCGTAATCCCAGTTGGTCGGCGAGCTTTCGGTGCCCGGGCAGGCCGTCAGCTCGTCGTCGGCGATCGTGGCGTTGAAGTCTTCCTCGAGCCGGTCCACGTCGCTGTACAGCGCGAACAGTGCGCGTTCGTGACCGTCACCGCTGGCGGTCGGCTTGCAGTCCACCGCGGCGATGGCGTTGTCCCAATCCTTGTTGGGGGTGCAGGCCTTCGGGTCGGGCACCAGCGTCATCAGCTGCCGCTCGGCCGGCGTCAGGTCGGCCGCCGGGTCGTACGGGTTGCGGGGTCCGTCGGTCACCGTGCGGGTGATCGTCAGCGTCGACGACATCCACGACGCCAAGCCGGGTGTGCGGGCCACCAGCCATGCGACGGTCGCCGCGATCGCGACCACCGCCACCAACCCTGCGGCGATCCCGACGACCAGCCCCCGTCGCGCGTCGCGGGCCGGCGGCGACGGCGACGGCGGCGCCGTCGGCATTGCGGGCACCGTCAGTTCGGCGAGGTCACCGCCGCCCACCGCGGCCTCGGCGGCGCGGCCGAGCGCGCCGGCGGTGTCGAAGCGGTCGTCGGCGTTCTTGGCCATCCCCGTGGCGATGACCGCGTCGAAGGCCACCGGGACGTCGGGCCGCAGCTGGCTGGGCCGCGGCGGCGGCTCGATGAGGTGGGCGGTGATGAGCGCGCTGATGCTGTCGGCGAAGAAGGGCTGGCTCCCGGTCAGGCATTCGTGCAGCACGCACGCCAGCGCATAGATGTCGGCCCGGTGGGTGATCGGCTTGGTGCTGAAGCGTTCCGGCGCCATGTAGGCGTAAGTGCCTATCGCCGTGCCCTTTCCGGTCAGGGTGCGGTCGGTGGCGGCGCTGGCGATGCCGAAGTCGACGAGGTAGGCGAAGTCGTCGGCGGTGATCAGGATGTTCTCCGGTTTGACGTCGCGGTGCGCGATCCCGGCCGCGTGGGCGGCGTCGAGGGCGGCCGCCACCTGCCGCACGATCGTCACCGCCCGGCCGGGGCTCAACGCGCCGGTCTGCAGGAGGGAGCGCAGATCGGTGCCTTCGATCAGCCGCATGTCCACGTAGAGGTGGCCGTCGATCTCGCCGTAGTCGTGGATCGGCACCACATGGGGTTCCTGCAGCCGGCCGGCGGCGCGGGCCTCACGTTGCAGGCGTTCCCGGAACACCGGGTCGTGCGAGAGCGAATCCGGCAGCAGCTTGAGCGCCACGACGCGGCCCTTGACGGTGTCCTCGGCCTGGTAGACCTCGCCCATCCCGCCGCGGCCGATGAGCCGGGTCAGCCGATAGGGGCCCAGCCGGGTGCCCACCCGCGAATTGTGCGGGGCGTCGTTCATCGCCGCCTTTCTTCGAACTACCGAAGCACCGTACTACTTCGCGGGGGCGGCGTACTCGAACGTGAAGGTATGCCCGCAGATGCCGATCTGGTCCCCGGCGGCCAGCGGAGCACTGCCCTGCACCCGGGTGCCGCCGACCGTGACGCCGTTCGCCGAGCGCAGATCGCTGATGGCGTAACCGGTTCCGGTGTCGATGACCGCCGCGTGGTGGCGACTGACCTTGGCGTCGTCGAGCACGATGTCGTTGTCGGGGAGCCTGCCGATCCGGGTGGCGACGCCGATGAGGGGGTGTCGGCGGCCCGACGGCTCCACCAGCCAGGCCGGGGCCACCCCGGGCTCGATCTGGGTGCGCTGCTCGAGCACCGTCTCGGCGCCGACGGCGGCGGTGTGCGCCGAGCCCCTGGCATCCAGCGGTTGCTGGCGCAGGATCTTGTCGTGCAGGGCCTGCACCGACGGTCCCGGGTCGATGCCGAGGTCCTCGGCCAGGGCGGTCTTGAGCCTGCGGTAGGCCTCCAGCGCGTCGGACTGCCGCTCGTCGAGGTAGTAGGCGCTGATCAACTGGGCCCACAGCGGTTCGCGGTACGGGTTCTCGGCGACGAGTGCTTCCAGCTCGGCGACGATCGCGCCGGCCCGCCCGCAGGCCAGCTCGGCCTCGGCGTGCGCCGTGGCGGCGGTGAGCCGGTCCTCGTCCAGCGCGGTGGCGAACGCCTCGACGAAGCCGAACCCCCGCAGGTCCTCGAGCACCGGGCCGCGCCACTGCTCCAGGGCCGCGCGCAGGTGCCGGCCGGCCGACTCGAAATCTCCACCGGCCGCCGCGCGCACTCCGGCGGCCTTCCCGGCGATGAACCGGTCCAGGTCACAGGCGCCGTCGGCGATGTCGATGCGGTACCCGGGTGGCGCGCTGACCAGCGTCGAGGCCCCGACCAGCCGGCGCAGGTTGGACACATAGGAGTGCAGGCTGGCCCGCGCGCCGGCCGGTGGCGCCTCCCCCCACACCGCGTCGATGAGGGTGTCGACGGCCACCGGCCGGTTGCGGTTGATCACCAGCACGGCGAGCACGGCACGCAGTTTCGGTGTCCCGACGGCGACCTCGTCCCCGTCGCGCCTCAGCCGCAGCGGGCCGAGGACCCCGAAATCCAGCACCGAGTCAGCCATGACTCAATTGTGGGGCCGGCGCCGCCTGCTCAGTGCCAACGCCGCACCGATCGACGCCGCGCCGAGCACCCCGGCCCCGGCGGCGATCCACGTCAGCGTGGTCACCGAGTTCTGCCGTGCGGCCGACGGCGTCGACGTGGCCGCCCGCAGCGCGACGTCACCGTAGCCGGGCAGTGGCGCCTGGGCCGGTTCGGTCAGGCCCGGCAGCGTGACGGTCTTGGTGATCTCGAACTGCCGCTCACCGCCGGAGGTCTTCGCCCAGTCGCCCCACGCCGTGATGGCACCGTCGATGAGCACCTTGCGCGCCCCGACCCCCGCGTCGTCACCGAGGTCGGCAAGCGTCTTGACCCGGAAGGGTTGCGAGGTGCCCGCGTCGTAGTGCAGCTGCACCAGCACATCGGTGTAGGTCGGCGGGGTGGCCGGCTCGGGTGCCGGCGGCTGTCCCGGTGCGGGGACATAGCCGCCGCCGGTGAAGCTGCCGACCGACACCTTCTGCACCGCCCCCGACGGGCTCCTCGTCACGGCGGTGAACCCGTACACGCCCGGCTTCGGGGCGTCCAGGACCACCCGCTGCAGCGGCGGCACGGTGACGACGCGCTGGGCACCGTCGTAGGTGTAGATCAGGCTCATCGGGCTGCGATACGGGTTGAGCAGCACCGGCCGGTAGTACGAGTCGTAGCCGACCCAGCTCGAATTCCAGGTGGTCACTTGGTGATCCCACGACTCGGTGCTCACGTCGGTGCTCGTGTCGGTGGTCGTGGTGCTGCTGGTCGTGTCGTCGAGGGTCAGCTGGCTCATGTCCTCGAGCTCGTCGTCCGCGAGCGGCTGCGGGTCGGCCGGCTGGGGGTCGCTGGCCTCGGCGATCGCCACGTCCTGCTCGTCGGCGGTCGCGACGTCCGCGTCCACGTCGAGCGGCTCCTCATCGGGGGCGTCATGGTCGGGCGCGGTGTCCGGGGCTTCGGGGGCTTCGTCTGGGGCCTCGCCGGGGGCTTGGTCTGTGTCCTGGACGGTGTCCTCGTCTGGGGCCTCGTCGGTGCCCTCGTCGAGGTCGGGTTGGTCGTCGACGGCCTGGTAATCCGGCTCGGCGTCGGGAACGTCGGGTACCTCGTCGGGAACGTCCGGAACGTCGGGTACCTCGTCGGGAACGTCCGGAACGTCATAACCCCCGACGTCCCCACCGAAGTCACCGCCGAAATCCCCGCCGTCGTCGTCGTCGGCCTTGTGGCCCACCCAATCCCCCGCGTCGGAGGACTGGGCCGCGACGAACGCGGAGACCGGCACGTGGTGGGTGTCGACGGTTGCTCCGGCCGTGCCGGCGAAACCGAGGGAAGCGCCGCCGATCAGGCCGGCGACCAGGGCGGCGCGAAGAGTGTTGTTCATAGTGGCTCCAGTGCTGTCTCCCGCGGCCCGGGTGGCGCGCGCGTGGTGACATCAGGCTGCTCAGCACAGCTTTCGGGATCCTCGAGAGATTCTCGAGGCCGACAGGGCTGGAGCTCCGGGGTTCAGTTCATGGCGACCAGGGTCGAGGGCCGGTCCTGATCGCGCGCCTCGGCCGGCGTCGGCAACGCGGTCTCGGAGGCGCGCAGCACCTCCCGCAGCGCCGGGCTGTCGTCGTCCGCGCGCCAGGCCAGCCGGGCGTAGGTGGGTTCGATGTCGTCGGCGAGGTCCAGCACGTGCAGCCCCTCGGAGCGCACCTGCGTCATCACCGCGTCGACGGTGAAGGTGATCCCGATCCCGGCGCTGACCATCGCCATGACGTCCCACGAATCCGGCGCGGCCTGCACGATCGTCGGCGCGAACCCGGCTTCGTAGCAGGCCGCCATGAACGTCGTGCGCACCGTCGACGCCGGTTCCGGGGGCAGCATCACGAACTGTTCGTCGCGCAGTTCGGCGATCCCGACGCGTTGCCGCTCGGCCAGCGGGTGACCAACCGGGACCACGACGACGAAGTGCTCCTGCTGCACGATGCGCGACGCGATGCCGGGCAGCTGCGTCGTCCACCGGGTGATGGTGAGGTCCATCGCGCCCTCCATCACCAGGGCCAGGCCCTCGTGCCCGTAGGTGACGCTACGCAGGTCGAACTCGATGCCGGGGTGCACCGCGCGCACCGCGCGGACCAGCTTGCCGATCAGCGCGTGCGACGACGGCCCGGCGTAGCCGATCCGCACCATCCCGGTCTCACCCACCCCGGCCGCGCGGACCGCGGCCTCGGCCACCCGGCAGCTGGCGAACACGTCGCGGGCGGGCCCGACCAGCGCCTTGCCCGCCGCGGTGAGCTGCACCGAGCGGGTGGTGCGGTCGAACAGCCGGGCACCGAGCTCGCGCTCGAGTTGCTGGATGGCCCGCGACAGTGGCGGCTGGGCCATGTGCAGCCGGTCGGCGGCCCGCCCGAAGTGCAGCTCCTCCGCGACGGCGAGGAAGGCCTGCAGGTGATGGAGTTCCATACCCGTCATTCTCGCGAAGTCGTCGCCGCCGTAGGCCCGGGTTGCACAGATGTCTCGGCCGCCCCGACCGGCTCGGCCGGCACGTCTTCGTCGGGTTCGGAGGTGCCCACCGGCAGCGCGATGAAGGCCTGCGCACAGATCAGCGAGATGATGCACGCCACCACGGTCAGTGCCACCGGCTGCACGATCGACCCGGACGCGGCGTACACCGACTGCATCAGCGCGGGCATCCCGCCGCCGATCATCGACGACAACGCGTAGGTGGTCGAGATGCCGGTGTAGCGGACGTTGGCCGGGAAGCCGTTGGCGAACATGCCGGCGAGCATGCCCAGGTACATCACGTCGGGGATGGTGGCCGCCACCGTGCCGGCCAGTGCCAGCCACCAGTTCTCGGTCGCGGTCAGGATGAACATCAGCGGCAGCGCCGGGATCTCCAGCGCCAGGAACACGATCACCATCGTGCGCGGGTTGTAGTGGGTGGCCAGCCAGGCCCCGACCGGTTGCGCGAAGAACTGGAACACGCTGGCCAGCAGGATGATCGTCAGGAAGCTGTTGCGGTCGAAGCCGAGTTCGGTGGTCGCCCAGGCCAGCGCGAAGTTGTCCCTGGCGTAGCCCAGCGTGAAGATGATGAAGCACGCGCCGATGCCCAGGACGACCGCCTTGCGGTGGCTGCGCAGCAGAGTCTTCAACGGCAGCTTGACGATCCGCCGGGTGCGCTTGAGCTCGATGATGGCCGGCGACTCCTCTAGCCGCAGCCGGATCACCATGCCGATGATCACCAGCACGGCCGAGGCCAGGAACGGGATCCGCCACGCCCAGGTCAGCAGGTCCTCGTCGGCCAGCGACGCGATCGGCATGAACGACAGCGTGGCCAGGATGCGGCCCAGCGGCGAACCCTGCTGGGCGAACAACCCGTACATGAAGCTGCGGTTCTTCTTGGCGTGCTCGGTGGCGATCAGCACCGCACCGCCCCACTCACCGCCGAGCGCGATGCCCTGGATGACGCGGGCCAGCGTGAGCAGGATCGGGGCCGCGATGCCGATCTGCGCGTAGGTGGGCAGCAGGCCGATGCCCACGGTGGCGCCCCCCATCAGCGTCAGCGTGGTGACCAGGGAACGCTTGCGGCCGATGCGGTCTCCGATGTGGCCGAAGATGACCGCGCCCAGCGGCCGGGCCAGGAAGCCGATCCAGAACGTGACGAACGACAGCAGCACGCCGATGGCGTGCGGGGCCGGCGAGAAGAACGCCTGACCGAAGATCAGCGCCGACGCGGTGCCGTAGACATAGAAGTCGTACCACTCGATCGTGGTGCCGCACAGGGATGCCCAGCCTGCCTTCCGCGCCATCTTCTCGTCGGGATCGAGCAGTGTTCTTCGCATCGCGGTTCTTCCTCTGCCGAACGGGACCTGGATGTGGCGCCCATCACAGCAGCGCCGGTGGCCCAAGTCTGCGCAGTGCGCTTGGTCTTGTCCAACACCGAAATTGACAGCCGGCGATACCGGAAACACATATATCGCCGCCCGCACATTGATACCGCTGCGTCATGGATATGGCCGTCGGTCGGTATTGGACATTTCCGCCGGGCAAAGACCATTCTCGGGTAACGACATTTCGATGGAGGTAGCGGTGAGCGATTCGCAGTTGAGCATGTACAACACCACGATCCGGCGCGACGGTGGGAAACCCCGGATCCGGCTGCGGGAGATCACCCTACGTCAAATCGGGCATATGGAAGCCGATTTGACGATGGCCGAGAAGATGCACTGGCTCCGGGAACTGGCCGCGGCCGGGGTGGCCGAGACCATCGTGTGGGGCGCCGACACTGACGCCGACGAACTGGTCCGGCGCAAGAACGACGAGGGTATCCGCATTGGAATTGGCTTCTACGGCAAATCGTTCTTCCGCACCGAATGGATGACGACGCTGGAAAAGGCGCAGAAATGCGGGGCGGATTTCGTCTGCCTCAACGGCCGCGGCGCCGAATTCGCGTTACGGGAATCGGGCTGGACCCGCGAGCAGATGCTGGAGGTGTCGACCGCGGCGGTCGCCGAGGCCAAGGACCGCGAGCTGACCATCTCGATGGGGCTCTACGGGTTCCCGCAGACCGTGCCCGAGTTCGTCACCGAGTTCGGCGCCGCGATGGGCGAGGCCGGCGCCGACCGCATCTACTGCCCGGATTCGCTGGG
>JBFWOX010000065.1:0-20250 GCA_050250295.1 Mycolicibacterium sp. | reverse complement strand
AGATGGCCAGCGGCTTGCCGTCGACGACGGTGGTCGCGACGTGCGGTGACGGCGTCCACGACAGCACCGAATCCATCGACGCGTCCGATTCGAAGTGGTCGAAGTTGACGATCCCGTCGCCGTCGTGAGGCACGCACACGGTGCCCGAGACGGTGTGGCGGGTGCCCGAGGCGCCGTCGCCCTCGTCGCCGGCCCGGCACACCGCGTCCTGCCAGTCGGCCAACGACCCCGACGCCGTCGGCGCCGCCGCGTTCGCTGCCGGCTCGGCGGGCGGTGCCGATGACGAACAGCCGGCCGCGGCCAGCGCGGCGCCCACGACGACCGCGGCGCGACACCAGCGCCCTGTGAACCCGGTAATCGCCATGATCGGTCCTCGCAACGGTGAGAGTCGGTGCCACTTCGGTCGGCGTGAATCTAACGTCGCCCCGGCTTTGCCGGCCGTCGACGCGCCGGGCGCGGACGGGGGATCTGCCCCGCACCGGCGTCGGAGCCGTTGGGTAGGCTGCGCCAGAAGGTGCGGTGAACGCGATACTTGGCGTTGAGCCCCTTTTTGAAGACTGTGACCGAAACCTGACGCCGGGAGAACACGATATGAGCGCCGAGCAGCCGACCATCATCTACACGTTGACCGACGAGGCTCCGCTGCTTGCGACCTACGCGTTCCTGCCGGTGCTCCGCACGTTCGCCGGCGCCGCCGGCATCGACGTCAAGTCCAGCGACATCTCCGTCGCCGCCCGCATCCTCGCCGAGTTCGACGACTACCTGACCGACGAGCAGAAGGTGCCGGACAACCTGGGCGCGCTGGGCGAGCTGACGCAGGACCCCAACGCCAACATCATCAAGCTGCCCAACATCAGCGCCTCGGTACCCCAGCTGCTCGCCGCGATCAAGGAGCTGCAGGGCAAGGGCTTCAACGTTCCCGACTACCCGGGCGATCCCAAGGACGACGACGAGAAGACGATCAAGGAGCGCTACGCCAAGGTTCTCGGCAGCGCCGTGAACCCTGTTCTGCGCGAAGGCAACTCGGATCGGCGCGCACCCAAGGCGGTCAAGGAGTACGCCCGCAAGCACCCGCACAGCATGGGGGAGTGGAGCCAGGCGTCGCGCACCCACGTCGCGACGATGAAGACCGGCGACTTCTACCACGGTGAGAAGTCGATGACGCTGGACAAGGACCGCAAGGTCAAGATGGTGCTCACCACCAAGGGCGGCGAGACCATCGTGCTCAAACCCGAGGTGAAGCTCGACGCCGGCGACGTCATCGACAGCATGTACATGAGCAAGAAGGCGCTCATCGCGTTCTACGAAGAGCAGATCGAGGACGCCTACAAGACCGGCGTGATGTTCTCGCTGCATGTCAAGGCCACCATGATGAAGGTGTCGCACCCCATCGTGTTCGGGCACGCGGTGAAGGTGTTCTACAAGGACGCGTTCGCCAAGCACCAGACGCTCTTCGACGAGCTCGGCGTCAACGTCAACAACGGCCTGTCCGATCTCTACAGCAAGATCGAATCGCTGCCGGCCTCCCAGCGCGAGGAGATCATCGAGGATCTGCACCGCTGCCACGAGCACCGGCCCGAGTTGGCGATGGTGGACTCCGCCAAGGGCATCTCGAACTTCCACTCACCCTCGGACGTCATCGTCGACGCGTCGATGCCCGCGATGATCCGCCTCGGCGGCAAGATGTACGGCGCCGACGGGCGCACCAAGGACACCAAGGCCGTCAACCCGGAGTCGACGTTCTCCCGGATCTACCAGGAGATGATCAACTTCTGTAAGACCCACGGCCAGTTCGATCCGACCACCATGGGCACCGTGCCGAACGTCGGGCTGATGGCGCAGAAGGCCGAGGAGTACGGCAGCCACGACAAGACCTTCGAGATCCCCGAGGCCGGTGTCGCCGACATCGTCGACATCGACACCGGCGAGGTGCTGCTGAGCCAGGACGTCGAAGAAGGTGACATCTGGCGCATGCCCGTGGTCAAGGACGCGCCGATCCGGGACTGGGTCAAGCTGGCCGTCACCCGGGCCCGGCTGTCCGGCATGCCCGTGGTGTTCTGGCTGGACACCGAACGACCGCACGAGGTCGAGCTGCGCAAGAAGGTCAAGAAGTACCTCCAGGAGCACGACACCGAGGGCCTGAAGATCCAGATCCTGCCGCAGGTGTGGGCCATGCGGTACACGATGGAACGGGTCGTCCGCGGCAAGGACACCATCGCCGCCACCGGCAACATCCTGCGCGACTACCTCACCGACCTGTTCCCGATCCTGGAGCTGGGCACCAGCGCCAAGATGCTCTCGATCGTGCCGCTGATGGCCGGCGGTGGGCTCTACGAGACCGGCGCGGGCGGCTCGGCCCCCAAGCACGTCCACCAGCTGCTCGAGGAGAACCACCTGCGCTGGGATTCCCTCGGCGAGTTCCTCGCGATCGGTGCCAGCCTCGAGGACCTGGGCAACAAGTTCGGCAACGACAAGGCCAAGGTGCTGGCCCAGACGCTCGACGCCGCCACCGGCAAGCTGCTCGAGGAGAACAAGAGCCCGTCGCGGCGTGCCGGTGAGTTGGACAACCGGGGCAGCCAGTACTACTTGGCGCTGTTCTGGGCGCAGGCGCTGGCCGATCAGACCGACGACGCGGAGCTGGCCGAGTACTTCGCGCCGCTGGCCAAGGCGCTGGCCGAGCAGGAGGACGCCATCGTCGCCGAGCTGAACGAGGTGCAGGGCAACCCGGTCGACATCGGCGGCTACTACTACCCGGACCCGGAGAAGACCGCCGAGGTGATGCGTCCGAGCAAGACGTTCAACGAGACGTTGGCGACCGCGCACGGGTGACCGCACGGGTCCGGTCGGTCCCGGATGTGGGACTTGCCGCGCATCCTCGCTGGTCACACGCGTAACATCCGTCATACCTCGGTCGATAAAGAGCCAACACCGGCAGTCGGGTTTCAAGGGGTTAGCTATGCGTCTTGTACTAGGGATATCGCTCACCGCGAGCAGCGCGGTGTGGACGCTGGTGGATACCGCTGACGGCACGATCCTGGCCAGTGAGTCGGTGGAGATCGAAGCGGTCACCGAGATCGCCAGGGCCGCCGCCCGCAGTGTCCAGGCGTTCGACGCCGAGACCGAGTTCGACATCGAGGGCGTCCGGCTGACCTACAGTGAGGACGCCCGCCCGCACGGAATCCGGCTGCGGGAGAAGCTGCGGCTGGCCGGCTTCGACGTCATCGAGACCGTCGACCAGGAGGTGGCCCGGGAGAACCGGAACCGGACCGCCCGCCACATCGCCCCGCACCTGGTGCTGGCCTACGGGGCGGCGCGTACCGAACTCCCGCGCCGGCCGACCCCCGCCGACCTGCTCGGCCGGCTCACCGAGCGGGTCCACATGCCCGCGCTCGGCGGGCTGCCCCGACCGGAGCTGCGCCCGGTTCCGCTGGCCGCCGCGGCAGCGCTGGTGGCGGCCGTCCTCGGCGTCACCGCGTACCTGATCGTCGGCACCCCGGCATCCCCGGATCCCGCTGGCACCGCCGCCGAACCGGCCCCCGCGGCCGCCCCGTCGGCACTGCCCGCTCCCGCCGCGGTGCCGCCCGCGCCATCGGCGGTGGCGCCGCCGCCCCCGCCTGTGCCGGCCGAACCTGCGCCCGTCGACTCGGTCGTCGCATGGGAACCGGCACCGGAGGTCGAGGTGACCTGGCAGCCCGAGACCGAGACGGAAGCGACCTGGCAGCCCACGACCACCTGGCAGCCTGAGGTCGCCACCGCCCCCGAGGCCGTCGCCGCGACCGCGGTCGGCGAGTCCACCATCGCGATCCCGCAGACCGTCGCCGTCGTTGGGGAACCCCACCTGACCGGCACACTGCCCGCCGCGGGGCCTGTCCCGGCCGCGGTGCCCGTTCCGCAGCCCGGTGCGGTCCCGGTGGTGCCGGCGGGGGCTCCGCAGCCCGTGCCTGCGCCCATCGCACCCGTACCGCCGGCACTGGCACCCCAGCCGGCACCGGCACCGCCGGCACCGGGCCCGCTGGCCCCGCTGTTCGGCGCCCTGCCGTAACGGGTAGGACTACTCATTCCAGCAGCGCCGTCCGGTCGGCATGCTGGTGCCATGACCGTCTCCCCGCCCGTGCGTGACCGGGCCGTCGACGTCGCCCGGCTGGGCGCGCTGATCGTCGTGATGTTCGGGCACTGCGCCCTGCTGCTGGCCACCATCGACAGCCGCGGGGTGCGGATCGGCAACCTGATCGGCACGCTGCCCGCGGTCGCGCCGCTGACCTGGGTGGCCCAAGTGATGCCGCTGTTCTTCCTGGCCGGTGGCGCCGCCGGCGCCTACGGCCTGCGGCCGGGAACAGCGTGGGGCCCATGGCTGTTCCACCGCGCGCAGCGGTTGTGCCGGCCGGTGTTCTGGTACCTGGCGGCCTGGCTGTCCGGCCTGCTGCTGGTGCGGCTGGTGCTGGGCGCCGAATCCGCGGCGGGTGTGGGCAGGGAGAGCGTGGCGCTGCTGTGGTTCCTCGGTGTGTACCTGGTGACGCTGGCGTTCGTGCCCGCGCTGACCCGGCTCTCCACCGGGCGCGCCGTCGCGGTCGTGCTCGCCGGGCTGCTGGCCGGTGCGGCGGCGACCGACGGGATCCGGCTGGCGGTGGGTGATCCGATGGCCGGGGTGGCGAACTTCGTGCTGGTGTGGCTGATCCCGGTGCTGTTCGGGGTGGCCTATGCCCGCCGCCTGATCGCCACCCGCTTCGCTCTCTGGGCGGCGGTGGGCGCGCTGGCCGCGCAGCTGGCGTTGGTGACGTTCGGGCCGTACCAGGTGTCGCTGGTGGTCACCGGCACCGACGAGCTGTCCAACGTGTCACCGCCCACCATCGTGCTGGCGCTGCAGTGCGTGTGGATGTCGTGCCTGTTCATCCTGGCTGCCGGCCGGATCCAGCGCTGGGCGCACCGTCCGCGGGTGTGGCGGCTGGTGGCGGCCGGCAACGGCGGCGCGATGACGCTCTACCTGTGGCACATCCCGGCGATCGCGATCGCGACGTTCGCCCTGCACGCCGTCGGTCTGGACGCCTACGACGTGACGGCCGCCGACTTCTGGGCGCGGCTGGCGGTGCGGGCGGTGGTGTTCGCAGCGGTGATGCTCGCGCTCTTCCTGCTGTTGTCACCGCTCGAGCACCGGCCGCTGCCGGGGTGGGATGCCCCCGTGACCGCCACCGGCGGCCGGGCCACCGCGGCGGGGGCGCTGATCTGCTTCTCGGGTATCGCGCTGGTGCTGACCGCCAAGTTCGGTCTCGCCGACGCACCGGGCTTCACCGCGCTCGGCGGGTTCCTGGCCGCGTTGGCCGCGGCCCGGTGGTGCGGTGCGGCCCCGGTCACCGTCCCAGCGGCACCGAGATCAGCCGGCTCCCCGCGGCCTTGACCGGATCGGGCAGCACCCGGGCCACGGCACCCATCAGCTTGGAGCTCAGCGAGCCGGCGACCACCTGCCGATCGCCGCGCATCAGCGCGTCGAAGCCCTGCTGTGCCACCACCGCCGGGTCGTCTTTGGGCATTCGGCCGACCGGGGTGTCGAGCATCTTGGCCCGGCGGAAGAAATCGGTGTCAGTGGGCCCGGGCAGCAGCGCGGTCACCGTGATCGAGGTGTCGCGCAGCTCGTCCTGCAGTGCCTTGGCGAACGACTGCACAAAGGATTTCGACGCGTTGTAGATGGTTTGGTACGAGCCCGGCATCATCGAGGCCACCGACGAGGTGAACAGCACCCTGCCGCTGTTGCGGTTGGCCATGTCGCGCAGCACCAGCTTGGCCAGGTGCACCGTGGACCGGACGTTGAGATCGACGATGCTCAGATCGTCGTCGAGCTCGCTCTCGATGAACCGGTGACCGTGGCCCACACCCGCGTTGAGCGCGGCGGCGGTCAAGGTCCGCCCGCCCTCGATCACGCTGCCGAACAGATGGTCCACCCCGTCGGGTCGGCGCAGGTCGACCTGCACCGGCTGCACCGCGACACCGAACTCGGCGAGCCGATCCGGAACGTCGTTGATCGCGTCGTCGTCGGCCGCGACGACGAGGTCGTAGTCGTTGCGGGCGAACACGCGCGCGAGTTCGAACCCGATGCCGCTGGACGCGCCGGTCACCAGCGCCAGCTGTGAATCTGCCATACCCGCAGCCATACCCGAGCCACCCACCGCCAAAAGTGCTGTTCGTTTTATGGATGCCGATCCGGGCAACGAACAGATCGGGGTTGGGCACCAAACGTTTTCGTCGGAAACTTGATCCCATCCAATTTCGGGGCCAGTATCGAGGCAATGCCTGACGATGCCCACTACGCCGACGCGCTCAAGTCGGCGGCGCTGCGCGTCACCCGCCCGCGGATGGCGGTGATGGGCGCCGTCGAGGCCAATCCGCACGCCGACACCGAGGTCATCATCGCCGCCGCGCGGGAACGGCTGGCCGACATCTCCCGCCAGACGGTCTACGACGTCCTCAACGCCTTGACCGCAACGGGTCTGGTGCGGCGCATCCAGCCGGCCGGGTCGGTGGCCCGCTACGAGTCCAGGGTCGGGGACAACCACCACCACATCGTGTGCCGGTCCTGCGGTGTGATCGCCGACGTGGACTGCGCCGTCGGTGAAGCGCCCTGCCTGACCGCATCCGACGATCTCGGCTTCGAGGTCGACGAAGCCGAGGTCATCTACTGGGGTCTGTGCCCGGATTGTTCGACCACCCGAAGTTGATTGCAGCCCACACCCACCGATGAAAGGGAAGTACGTGTCATCTGATACCTCTGATGCCCGACCGCCGCATTCCGATGCCGCGACCCAGAGCAACAGCGAGAGCGAGAACCCGGCGATCCAGTCGCCGAAGCCGAAATCGCATGCGCCGCTGACTAATCGGGATTGGTGGCCCAATCAGGTCGACGTCTCGGTGCTGCACCGGCAGAACGAGAAGGGCAACCCACTGGGCCCGGACTTCGACTACGCCACCGAGTTCGCCAAGCTCGACCTCGACGCGTTCAAGGCCGACGTGCGCAAGGTCGTCACCACCTCGCAGGACTGGTGGCCGGCCGACTACGGCAGCTACGCCGGCCTGTTCATCCGGATGAGCTGGCACGCCGCAGGCACCTACCGGATCTACGACGGCCGCGGCGGCGCGGGTCAGGGCTCGCAGCGGTTCGCGCCGCTGAACAGCTGGCCCGACAACGCCAACCTGGACAAGGCGCGCCGCCTGCTGTGGCCGATCAAGCAGAAGTACGGCAACAAGATCTCCTGGGCCGACCTGATCGCCTACGCGGGCAACGCCGCGCTCGAGACCTCCGGGTTCAACACGTTCGGCTTCGCGTTCGGGCGCGAGGACATCTGGGAGCCCGAGGAGATGCTGTGGGGCCAGGAGGACACCTGGCTGGGCACCGATGCGCGCTACGGCGGGAGCAATGACTCCGACCGCACGCTGGCCCAGCCGTTCGGCGCCACGACGATGGGCCTGATCTACGTCAATCCCGAAGGCCCGGAAGGCAAACCGGATCCGTTGGCGGCCGCCCACGACATCCGCGAGACGTTCGGCCGGATGGCGATGAACGACGAGGAGACCGCCGCGCTGATCGTCGGCGGCCACACCCTGGGCAAGACCCACGGCGCCGGCGACGGTGACCTGGTCGGTCCCGAGCCCGAGGCCGCCCCGATCGAGCAGCAGGGCCTGGGCTGGAAGTGCGCGTTCGCCTCCGGCAAGGCCGGTGACACCATCACCAGCGGGCTCGAGGTGGTCTGGACGCCGACCCCGACGCGCTGGGGCAACGGCTACCTGGAGATGCTCTACGGCCACGAGTGGGAGCTCACCAAGAGCCCGGGTGGGGCCTGGCAGTTCCAGGCCAAGGACGCCGAGGACATCATCCCGGACCCGTTCGACTCGACCAAGAAACGCAAGCCCACGATGCTGGTCACCGACATCTCGATGCGGGTGGACCCGATCTACGGGCCGATCACCCGCCGTTGGCTGGATCATCCCAGGGAACTCGACGACGCCTTCGCCAGGGCGTGGTACAAGCTGATGCACCGCGACATGGGTCCGGTCAGCCGCTACCTCGGTCCGTGGGTGCCCGCGCCGCAGCTGTGGCAGGACCCGGTGCCGGCCGTCGACCACGAACTGGTCGACGAGGCGGACATCGCCGCGCTGAAGAGCACAGTGTTGGAATCCGGCCTGACGACCCAGCAGTTGATCAAGGCCGCGTGGGCGTCGGCGTCCAGCTTCCGGGGTACCGACAAGCGCGGTGGCGCCAACGGTGCCCGCATCCGGCTCGAGCCGCAGCGTAACTGGGAAGCCAACGAACCCTCCGAGCTGGCTCAGATCCTGCCCGTGCTCGAGCGGGTCCAGCAGGACTTCAACGGCTCGGCCTCCGGGGGCAAGAAGGTGTCGCTGGCCGACGTGATCGTGCTCGGCGGTTCGGCCGCGGTCGAAAAGGCCGCCCGCGACGGCGGTTTCGAGATCAACGTGCACTTCGCGCCCGGCCGCACCGATGCCTCGCAGGCGGACACCGACGTGAACTCGTTCGCGGTGCTCGAACCGCAGGCCGATGGGTTCCGCAACTACGTGCGGCCCGGGGAGAAGGCGCCGCTGGAGCAGCTTCTGGTCGAGCGGGCCTACATGCTCAACCTCACCGCTCCGGAGATGGCGGCGCTGTTGGCCGGTCTGCGGGTGCTCAACACCAACCACGGCGGCAGCAAGCACGGCGTCTTCACCGACCGGCCCGGGGTGCTGTCCAACGACTTCTTCGTCAACCTGCTCGACATGGGCACCGAATGGAAGTCCTCGGAGACCGCCGAGAACGTCTACGAGGGCCGTGATCGGGTGTCGGGGGCGTTGAAGTGGACGGCCACCGCCAATGACCTGGTGTTCGGGTCGAACTCGGTGCTGCGCAACATCGCCGAGGTGTACGCCCAGGAGGACAGCAAGGCCAAGTTCGTCGAGGACTTCGTCGCCGCCTGGGTCAAGGTGATGAACAACGACAGGTTCGACTTGCGCTGACGCGGCCCGGTCGGACCCTGCTCTCCGGCCCCGCCACCTGGACCTGCGTCCCGGCGGCGGGGCCGGTTTCTGGGCGCGCTGAGCGCCGCGATGCGTCGGCACGGGGAAGCAGACCCGTTGTCCAGCCACAGAACGAACGCCGCGGGACACCGGGCGAAGCATCCGGCCACACACGTTTGGTGACCGACACATCTGGACTCCCCATGGTCAGGCCGACGGCGAGAGGACCCGATGAGACTGGCGATCGTGGGTGAAGCGCCGGGCTTGGGTGTGCGGTCGGCACGACGCCTCCGCTGTTACGACGTCGTGCGGCTGGCCCACGCGTTGACGCACAGGGGCCATGACGTCCAGGTGCTCACCGCGGGCGCCGTGCGCGCCGAAGACCTGAGCGGGGACCTGGATATCGTGCGGATGCACGTGGCGGACGACACCCTCGACGACCCCGCGGCGACGATGCCGGCGATCGGGGAAATGGCCCGACACCTGGTCGACCACTGGGACGACCATCCTCCCGACGTGGTGCACTGCCACGGCTGGAGTTACGGCATGGCGGCTCAACTGGCCGCCAACTGGCATCCGGTGCCGGTCGTGCAGGGCTTCGACGGGCTCAGTGCCACCCCCGGCACTGCGCCGGACCCGGCGATCCGGCTCGGGGCCCTGCTGGCCCGGAACGCGACCGCGGTGACCGCGGCATGCGTCGACGATGTCCGGGAACTGATCAGGCTGGGCTGTGTCCGGGACCGGATCTGGGTGCTGCCGTGTGGCATCGACATCGAGGAGTTCACCGCGGACATGCCCGCGCATGCCGGTCCGGCTCGACACCGTGTGGTCGCGGTGGCGCGGGACTTTTCACCCGAGCAAGGGTTCGCGCATGTGGTGCGGGCTCTGCCCGCGCTGCCCAGCGCCGACTTGATCCTGGTCGCAACGGAGGGTGTCGACGATAGTGATATCGCCCGGCTGCTCGGTCTGGCCAAGGGGCTCAGGGTCAGTCCACGCATCCGCGTCGTCGTGGCCGAGGAGACTGCGCAACTGACGGAGTTCGTGCGGTCGGCCGATGTGGTGGTGTGTCCGGCGAACTACGAGCCCAGCGCCGCCACCGTGCTACAGGCCATGGCGTGCGGCGCCGCGGTGGTCGGCACGGCGACCGGCGGGCTGCGCGATGCGGTGATCTCCGACGTCACCGGGCTGCTGGTGCCACCGGCCAACATCGGCGCCCTGAGCCGCGCGCTGCGCTCGGTACTCGGCCAGTCGGTCCTGCGTCAGGGAATGGGGTTGGCGGGCCGGGCCAGGGTGAGATCCCGCTACAGCTGGGACCGGATCGCGACCGATGCAGAACGGGTGTACACCGCAGTCGCGGACCGGCGGCTTTCCGCGACACTGCCGCGTTGACCCGGTGGTTCACCAAAATCGGTTTCCGCCAATCACTCTCGCCGGATCCTGGGGCTCGTCGAACTCGGCCGCTACCGCGACCGGCTCGGTCTACCCGGGCAATGGCCGTGCCGGCGGCATGGGATCCGCCGACAGGCTCAACTGAGTGCCGGTGGTCTGGAAATAGACCCGCCGGGCGATCTCGACGGCATGGTCGGCGAACCGCTCGTAGAACCGGCCCACCAGCACCAGATCGGCCGCCGCGGTCACCCCGTGCCGCCAAGTCGGGCTGATCAGGTGGGTGAACAGCTGACGGTGCAGGTCGTCCATCCGATCATCCCCGTCGCAGACCCGCCGCGCCTGCATCGTGTCGCCGGTCTGCACGGTCACCTGAGCCAGGTCGGCTAGTTCGACCGCCGTGGCACCCATGTCGGCGAACAACTCCTCGACGTCGTCGGGAACCACCCGGTCCGGATAGCGGCGGCTGGCCGCGCGCGCCACGTGGGCGGCCAGCGCGCCCATCCGGTCGGCATCGGCGGCGATGTGCAGGGCGCAGACGACAGTGCGCAGGTCCTTGGCGACCGGTGCCTGCAGAGCGAGCAGGCTGTAGGCCCGGTCGTGGACCGTGTTGCCCAACCCGGTCAAGCGTTTCAAGTCCAGTTGCAGACGGTCGGCCTGGTCGAGGTTCGCGGTCAGCAAGGCGCCCGACGCGGCGTGCATCATCACCGAGGTACGACCGCACATGTCGGCCAGGTCGACGGCCAAGCTGTCGAGCGTTTCGTGGAATTCGTTGCGCATGGTCGACCTATGGGAAGTCTGGACTGCCCTGGCGGTACCCCGCCCAGCCCAACCCAAAACGCTGCGGCCGGCTTCGATGGCGCGGGGGTGGCTGCTGGTGGCGGCGGTGGACCGACCGTCACCCTGCGGCGGATGTGCGGGGTGCGTACCGGAGGATGGCGGCGACGCCGTCGCGCGGGGTGAGGCGTTCGTCGACGCAGATCAGGTCCGCGTCGATACCGACCGCCGCGAAGGGCAGCGCCTCGTCCGCCCGCACCGTCGAGGTCTGGGCGGCGCCCAGTTCGGAGGCCCACCTCCGGCGTCGGTGCCAGCATCGTCGGTGCGTCGCCGAGAAGCACGGTCGCATCGCCGATCTCGCCCAGGATCAACGTTTCAACGGCACCCTCGCGCAGCGCCGCGCACACGCCGGGCAGACCCTCGGTGGCCAGGCCCGACTCGCGGTCGTGCCCGGCACGGAAACGTTGGGCCGCGGCGTCGATGGCATCGACGCGGCGCAGCCGCAAATGGGTCTCGACGTCATGCTCGACGGCGGCCGCATCGATGCTGCCGCGGGCACCTGCGTTGACCTCGACGATGCGTTCGGCCACCCGTTTCGGCAGCGCTGACAGCAGGTCCGAGCGGGAGCGGACTTCACCGCCCAGGAACACCGTGTCGATCTCGCTGTCGTCGAAAGTGGCCGTCAGCGCCTCGGCCGTGGTCTGGATGTTCTTCAGCCGGGCCCCCTCGGCGGTTCGCTGTGGGTCGCCGTAGCCGGCGGATTCCGCACCGCTGGCCTTGTGCACCGGATAGCCTTCGCCGTCGACGGTGACCGTATCGGTGCGGCCGTACCGGTGCACCGTGATGTCAGCCCCGGCGTGATCGACAGATCACCACCGCGTACACCGGATCGTCGACGCCATGGGCGATCGCCGGCACGAGAAAGGGGACCTTCGACACCCGCACCGTGGGCTGTTCTGGCGGTCGGATCAGCCGCTCCACCAGCTGGACACCATGGTCGACGATGACGGCTCGACCGCCGCGTCCGATCGCGGGGGCGCCCTCGTCGAGCGCCTGACGGACACGGTCGACCAGTTCGGTGTCCGCGCCCAGGGTGTCGAGTTCCTCCGCGACGGCGCGCCACCGTAGTTCGGTTTTGTGTCTCGGCGTCGGCGGTGTTGTGGGAGTCATCGACGTACACCGAGGCGAAGGGCCCCTCGGCCCCGATCAGCGGGCGAAAACGGGTGGGCTGCATAGATTCAGGGTGCCCGCCAGGGCGCGGCCGGTGCCCCTCAGTCGCGGGTGAACAGTTCGGCGGCTTTCGCCTTCGCCGTCTGGGCGAGCAGGTGGCGGCCGTTGGGGTCCCCGTGTGCGACCGAGCGTGCTGTGTTGACCATCTCGTCGACCGTGACGTGCGGCGGGATCGGTGCCACTTCCGGATCGCACCGCACGTCCAACAAGGTCGGTTCCGGGGTGGCCAGGGCCCACTCCCAGGCCTTGCCCAGGTCCGCGTCGGCGTCCACCGTCATCGCGTGCAGCCCCATCGAGCGGGCCACCTCGGCGTAGCTGACCGGTGGCAGGTTCTGGGACTGTTCGAACTTCGGTGCGCCGCCCATCGCGCGCAGCTCCCAGGTGACCTGGTTCAGGTCGCCGTTGTTGAACACGCACACCACCAGCCGCCGGTCCGTCCACCGCCGGGCATACCTTGCGATGGTGAGCAGTTCGGCCAGGCCGTTCATCTGCATGGCCCCGTCGCCGACCAGCGCGATGACCGGGCGCTCGGGATGGGCGAACTTGGCGCCGATCGCATACGGCACCGCGCACCCCATGGTCGCCAACGTGCCCGACACCGAACCGCGAACGCCCGGAACGAAATTCAGGCAGCGCGCATACCACGTGGTCGACGACCCCGAGTCGGCGGTGACGATCGCGTCGGCGGGCAACCGCTTGGACAGTTCCCAGGCGATGCGCATCGGGTTGACCCCGGCCGCGGTCAGCATGCTCTGTCGTTCGAGCACCGACCACCAACGCCGGATGTTGGCTTCGACGGCGTCGCGCCACGTGGTGTCGGGGTGCGGCCGCAGGTGCGGGATCAGCGCTGCCAGGGTGGCCTTCGCGTCGGCGACGATGTTCAGCTCGGTGGGATAGCGCATGCCGATCGCGGTGCCGTCGACGTCGATCTGCACCGCCCGGGCCTGTCCGAACTTCGGCAGGAACTGGGTGTAGGGGAAGTTGGAGCCGACGATCAGCAGCGTGTCGCAGTCCCGCATCAGCTCATAGCTGGCCCGGGTGCCGAGCAGCCCGATCGCCCCAGTCACGAACGGCAGGTCGTCGGGCAGGACATCCTTGCCCAACAACGCTTTTGCCACCCCGGCTCCGGTCAGCTCGGCCACCGCGGTGACCTCCTCGGCCGCACCACGGGCGCCCTGGCCGACCAGGACCGCCACCCGCCGGCCGGCGTTGAGGATCTCGGCGGCACGCCGGATGTCGTCCTCGCGCGGCACCGGAACCCCGACCGCGTCGCCGGGGTCACTCGACGGGACGTGCTTGAACGCGTGCTCGGGTGGTGAGTACGCCTCGTCCTGCAGATCCGACGGCACGATCACCGCAGTCGGCGCCCGCCGGGTGCGGGCGGTGCGGATCGCCCGGTCCAGTGCGGCGGGCAGCTGCTCGGCGACGTTGACCTCGACGAGGTAATCGCTGGCCACATCGCCGAACAGGGCCTGCAGGTCCACCTCCTGCTGGTAGCTGCCGCCCATCGCGGTGCGCGCGGTCTGGCCGATGACGGCGACCACCGGGACGTGGTCGAGCTTTGCGTCGTACAGACCGTTGAGCAGGTGGATCGCACCCGGCCCCGAGGTCGCCAGGCACACCCCGACCGACCCGGAGAACTTGGCGTAGCCGACGGCGGCGAATGCCGCCATCTCCTCGTGCCTGGTCTGCACGAAGCGGGGCCGGTCGTCGGCGCGCCCCAGCGCCGACACCAACCCGTTGATGCCGTCCCCGGGGTAGCCGAAGATCTGCTCGATGTTCCACTGGCGCAGCCGCTGCACCAGGAAGTCGCCGACGGTGGTGCTCATGCCAGCGGCGGCTACCCGGTACGGCACCGGCCAAACTCGATTCGCGTGTCCGGAGCGGTCTGTCAGCGCGATTGGGTAGGGTCCAGCGCGTGAATTCCAGCCCTGCCGTCCTGAAGTCCGTAACCGCCCGTCTCGCTGCGGAACTGGCCGTGGGGGAGAACCAGGTGGCCGCGGCGGTGCGGCTGCTCGACGAGGGCGCCACGGTGCCGTTCATCGCCCGCTACCGCAAGGAGGCCACCGGCAGCCTCGACGACGGCCAGCTGCGCATCCTGGAAGAACGCCTGGCCTACCTGCGGGAACTCGACGATCGCCGGGCCGCGGTGCTGGCCTCCATCAAGGAACAGGGCAAGCTCACCGACGAGCTGACCGCCGCGCTGATGGCCGCCGAGACCAAGGCCCGCGTCGAGGACATCTACCTGCCCTACAAGCCCAAGCGGCGCACCAAGGCCCAGATCGCCAGGGAGGCGGGTCTGGAGCCGCTGGCCGACCAGCTGCTGGCCCACCCCAGCCTGGTGCCCGACGAGGTGGCCGCCGGGTTCGTCGGCGATGCCGTCGCCGACGCGGCGGCCGCGCTGGACGGGGCGCGCCACATCATCATCGAGCGGGCCGCCGAGGACGCCGAGCTGGTCGGTGCGCTGCGGGAACGGTTCTGGGACAAGGGCGAGCTGCGGTCCCGGCCGGCCCCGGACGTCAACCAGGCCAGCCCGGCGGCGCAGAAGTTCCGGGACTACTTCGACTACTCCGAACCGCTGACCGCGATGCCGTCGCACCGGGTGCTCGCGGTGCTGCGCGGGGAGAAGGAACAGGTGCTGGCGCTGTCGCTGGACGGCGGCGAGGACGACGTGTACCAGGCCATGGTCGCCGGCGCGCTCGGCGTCGACCTCAGCGGACCGGGGGCGGCGACGCCGTGGCTGGCGCAGACGGTCGGCTTCGCATGGCGCACCCGGCTGTCGGTGTCGGCGGCCGTCGACGCCCGGGTGCGGCTGCGGCTGCGCGCCGAGGAGGACGCCGTCGCGGTGTTCGCGCGCAACCTCAAGGACCTGCTGCTGGCGGCGCCGGCGGGTAACCGCACCACGTTGGGCCTCGACCCCGGCTTCCGCACCGGGGTCAAGGTCGCCGTCGTCGACGGCACCGGCAAGGTCCTCGACACGGGTGCGATCTATCCGCACCAGCCGCAGAAGCAATGGGACCAGGCCAAGGCCACGCTGGCCGCGCTGATCGCCCGCCACCAGGTGGAACTCATCGCCGTCGGCAACGGCACCGCGTCCCGGGAGACCGACGCGCTGGCCGCCGAGCTGATCGCCGATCTGCGCGCCGCCGGCGCTCCCACGCCGGTGAAGGCGATGGTCAGCGAGGCCGGCGCGTCGGTGTACTCGGCGTCGGCGTACGCCGCCCACGAGCTACCGGACCTGGACGTCACGGTGCGCGGCGCGGTGTCCATCGCCCGGCGGTTGCAGGACCCGTTGGCTGAGCTGGTGAAGATCGAACCGAAGTCGATCGGCGTCGGGCAGTACCAGCACGACGTGACCCCCGGCACCCTGGCCCGCAGTCTGGGCGCGGTGGTCGAGGACGCGGTCAACGCCGTCGGGGTGGACCTCAACACCGCCTCGGTGCCGCTGTTGGCCCGGGTCTCGGGCATCACCGACTCGCTGGCCGAGGCCATCGTCGCGCACCGGGACCGCAGCGGCCGCTTCCAGAACCGGCGCGCGCTGCTCGACGTGCCCCGGCTGGGTCCCAAGGCGTTCGAACAGTGCGCCGGGTTCCTGCGGATCCGCGACGGTGACGACCCGCTGGACGCGTCGGGTGTGCACCCCGAGTCCTACCCGGTGGTGCGCCGCATCCTGGACCGCGCCGGGGTCACCCTGGCCGAGCTGATCGGCGACGAGCGCACACTGCGGACGCTGCGCCCGGCCGATTTCGCCGACGACCGCTTCGGCGTCCCGACTGTCACCGACATCCTGGCCGAGCTGGAGAAGCCCGGCCGCGATCCGCGCCCGGCGTTCACCACGGCGACGTTCGCCACCGGCGTCGAGAAGGTGGCCGACCTGAAGGTCGGCATGGTGCTGGAGGGCGTGGTCACCAACGTCGCCGCGTTCGGGGCGTTCGTCGACGTCGGCGTGCATCAAGATGGACTGGTGCACGTCTCCGCCATGGCCGACCGGTACGTCAGCGACCCCCACGAGGTGGTGCGCTCCGGGCAGGTGGTCCGGGTCAAGGTCGTCGACGTCGACGTGGAGCGGCAGCGGATCGGGCTGAGCCTGCGGCTCAACGACGAGCCCACCCGCGAGCGCGGCAACCGTCGCCCCGACCGCGGCGGCCCCCGCCCCAACGCGGGGAACGGTCGAAAAGCCCAGCGCGGCAACAATTCCGGACGCCGAGACAGCAAGCCGGCGGGCGGCTCGATGGCCCAGGCGCTGCGCGACGCGGGCTTCGGGCGGTGACCCGGCGGGCGCGAGCAGCCGGGGCGGCCATCGCGGCCGCCGCGGCCGTCGCCGCGCTCGGCACCGGCTGCACCCGCACCGTGGAGAACCCGATCGCCCGGCCGGGCACCCTGGCCAGCCCGATCACCACCGGCCAGGTCGTCGACCTGCTCAGCCCGAAGGTCCTCGGCGCCGAGGGCAACCTGTTCGCCACCGCCGAACCCGAGCGCTGCGCCGGGCTGGGGCGCGAGGTGGACCCACCGTTCATCGACGCCCACCGCCCGCTGGCCACCGACGGCGGGCACTGGGTCACCGACGACGGCACCGTCTACGTCGAGGAGATGGTGGCCGTCTACCGCTACGACTTCGACCCGGCGGCCGCGCTGGACGAGGTGCGTGACGCGATCGCGGCCTGCGGTGACACCCCGCTGACCATCACCACGATGGAGGGCCGCAGCTACGTCTTCGACGTGGGCCGAGGATCCGGGGACGCGCCGCCCAACAGCGTGTTGTGGACGCTGCGCGCGGTGGACTGGAACTGCGACAACACCTTCGTGGCCGCCTTCAATGCGGCCATCGAGATCACCGCGTGCGGGGCGGCGGGCGGCTTCGACATCGCCGCGCTGGCCGAGGAGGCGTCCAAACGGATCGAGGCGCTGGCCAACACCACCGCCTGAGCCCCCTAGCGGAGCTCGTCCTCGGCGGCGGCCAGGGCGGCGAATTCCTCGTCGGGGGAGTTGGCCACCAGGTGGTGCCGGCTGTAGATGCCGAAGTACGCCATGAACGCGGCGAACACGAGCAGGCAACACAGCGCGGCGACGCTGTCTACCAGGAACGTCGCGATGACCGCGAGCACCGCGACGACGAGCGCGAAGCCGGTGGTCACCACACCACCGGGGGTGCGGTAGGGGCGCGGCATGTCGGGTTCGCGGCGCCGCAACACGATGTGGCTGACCATCATCAGCACATAACTCACCGCGGCCCCGAACACCGCCATGTTCAACAGCAGGTCGCCCTGACCGGTCAGCGACAGCAGGAAGCCGATGACGCCGGGCACGATCAACGCCAGCATCGGTGCCTTGCGGGAGTTGGTCACCGACAGCACCGTCGGCAGGTAGCCGGCCCGCGACAGCGCGAACAGCTGCCGCGAGTAGGCGTAGATGATCGAGAAGAAGCTGGCGATGAGACCGGCCAGCCCGATGTAGTTGACCGCCTTGGCCATCGGGCCGTCGCCGAGCGCGGCGACGAGCGGATTGCCGGCCTCGGACATGGCCGCCGCGCCGCCGGCGCCGGTGGTCAGCACCAGCACCGTCACACACGTGACGAGCAGGACCGCCATGCCGGCGATGATGCCGCGCGGCATGTTGCGTTCGGGTTCGGCGGCCTCTTCGGCGGCCAGCGGAACCCCTTCGATGGCCAGGAAGAACCAGATCGCGAACGGGATGGCCGCCCAGATGCCGAGCACGCCGAAGGGCAGCAGCGGTGAGGCGCCCAGCGAGTCGGTGACCGGGATGTCGGTGAGGCGGTCGGCGTCGAACAACGGGACGGCCGCGACGGCGAAGACGACCAACCCGATCAGCGCGATCACCGTGATCACGAACATCACCTTCAGCGCCTCGCCGACACCGGCCAGGTGGATGCCGATGAACACGGCGAAGGCCACCAGGTACACCCACCAGCCGTCCCGGATCCCGAACAGCCCCAGCGACTCCACATAGGCGCCGATGAAGGTCGCGATGGCGGCGGGCGCGATCGCGTACTCGATCAGGATCGCGGTGCCCGTCGCGAACCCACCCCACGGGCCCAGCGCGCGGCGCGCGAAGGTGTACCCGCCGCCGGCGGCCGGCAGCGCGGCGGACAGCTCGGCCATCCCCAGCACCAGCGCCAGGTACATGGCGGCGATCAGCACCGCGGCGATGGCCAGCCCACCGAACCCGCCTTCACCGAGGCCGAAGTTCCAGCCGGAGTAGTCACCGGAGATGACGTAGCTGACGCCCAGCCCGGCCAGCAGCAGCCATCCCGCAGTACCCGATCTGAGTTGGCGTTTCTGCAGGTAGGTCTCGGATTCGCGGTGGGCCTCGACGCCGCGGCCGCTGGGACGGTGAGCAGAAGTACCGCTCATGACGCAGACTCCATTCGACGGTGCGCCAGAAGGTACCCAGCCGGGTAACCGGGGAAACCAGCCCCACCTGCTGGTTCGGTGAGTAACGGCACAGCGCGGCCCGTCGATAGACCGCACACACGCTTCGACCCGGGAGGACACCGCCGTGGGCACAGTGCTGGGGCTGTCGCTGGACTGCGGCGACGTCGTCTGGGTGCTCGTCGACCAGGCCGGCGCCGTCGTCGACCACGACGTGCTGGAGCTGCCCGCCGATGTGGAGGTGGCGGGGGCGGCCGCCCGCGGTGCCCAGGCGATCGCGGCGACGGCCGGGTTCCCGGTGGACCGGGTCCGGCTGACCTGGACCGCGGACACCGCCCACGACGGCATGCGGTTGCGTAGTCGGTTGCGGTGCCTCGGATTCGAGGACGTCGACGCCGTGCTCCGCGCCGATGCGCTGGCGGCCGGGTCGGACAACCAGGAGCTTTCCGCGCGGTTGGCGCCGGCGTACGGCGCGGCGGTGGCCGAGGTGGGTGACGATTCGGAGGACCCGGTGCCGGTGCGCCCGGCGCGGCGCCGCAGGCGGATCGCGTCGACGGTGCTCGTGGCGGCGGCCGCGGCGGTGGCCGCGGTGCTCTCGCTGTCAGCGGGTGCGGCACCCCAGCTCGAACCGGGGGCGCCGGCCGACGAGGTCCCGGCGGCCGCCGACCCAGGGTGGGTCGCGGTGCCCGCCGCTCCGGCAGCGGTGGGCTGGGTCGCCGTCCCGTCCGGTCAGGCGCCGGTCCCCGCCCGCAAGGCCGCCGCGGTCGCCGGTCCCGAGACGGGCTCCGTTCCCGAGGTGGCCGTTCCCGGGGTGGCGGAGCCCGCGGAGTCCGTGGCGGTGCCGCAGCCCGCCGCCGCTGTCGCCGCCCCGTCCGCCGTCCCGCAGGTGGCTACGTCCCCCGGCGTCGTCGCGCAGGTCGCGACGACGCCGGAACCGCTGGCGGTGCCGCACCTTTCGGCGGGGCTGCCCGAGCCCGCCGGGGTGCCCCATCTCGCAGGGACCTCGCCCGCGCCGACCGGACAACCGCATCTCGGGGGCAGCTCCCCCGAAGCCCCCGGCTTGGACATGGCTGAACTGCAGGACGCGTTCAGCGCCTTGCCCTGACGGTCCCCGAACAGCCTGTCGGCTCGGCGCGCCGCGGTGCCGGCCCGGCGATGAGGCCCAGAACACATCGACGGGGCTGGCCGCCGGACTCGCTCGTTATATATGCTAAATATCCTGCCGACCGTCGATGCGGGAGCACTGCGATGAGCCTGATCAAGACCACGTTGTCCGCCGCCGTCATCACCTGTGGACTGACCGCGGGCGTACTGGGCGTGGGGCTCGCGCAGGCGGCTGCGCAACCGGCTCCGCCGCCGCCGCCGGCGCTCGGCGAGCAACCCCCCGCCTGGGCGCCGCCGAAGCCGGCCGAAGTCTGGAGTGGCCAGCCCGTGGTGTGGAACTCCGCGTGGGGCGGTCGGTGGGGGGTCTGGATCA
>JBFWOX010000064.1:0-20657 GCA_050250295.1 Mycolicibacterium sp. | reverse complement strand
CGCAGGTACTCGTGCCTGGCGGTCAGCCGGCCGGCGAAGCCGCGCTGCCAGCCGTCGACCATCGCCAGGCTGAACGCCCACCCGCACGAGACCGCCCACACCGCCCACGGCAGCCACCGCCACGACAGCCGGGCCGCCAGCGCCGGCCCCCACAGCACCGCGGCCGCCGCGATCGCGAGCGCCGGCGCGGTGCCCGGCCCGAGGTGCGCGTTCCACCAGCCGAAGATCGGTGCGGTGTCGGCGAAGCTGCGGAACCGCTCCGGCGTGGCGTTGATCAGCGGGGTGAGGATGCCCAGGTTCAGGTGCGGCACCACGAACGCCGCGGCGACGAGCAGCGCGGCACCCGCCACCGCCACACCTTCACGTACCCGCACCCCACCATCTTTGCGTGCCCTGGACGACCACATCGACACCGTGATCGACGCGATCCAGGACCAGCTGTGCGACCCGGGCCCGCAGCGCGTATGCCAACCTGCTCGCCTTCCTGCGCGGCCACGCCGCGGAACTCACCGCTGACCGGCGCCGACGCGGCTGCATGCTGGCCAAGGGGGCCGCCGAGCTGGCCGCCACCGACGACGCCGTGGCCCGGGCCGCTGAGCGGGCCTACGCGATCTGGCAGGCCGAGCTGGCCGGCTGCATCCGGCAGGCCCAGCGCGACGGCGACCTCGACCCCGCCGCCGACCCGCAGCCGCTGGCCGTCACGCTGCTGGCGCTATTGCGCGGCCTGGAAGCACTGCACAAGGGCGGCGCGCGCCCGGCCGACTTGGCGGCCGCCACCGAACAGGTGATCGCCCTGATCCCGCGCCGGTAATAGGTGACCCCGCCCCGGCGTCGGAGATAATTGACTGAGCGTTACATAACAGTGGGATAGGTCAGGGGCCCACGGATTTTCTGAACGGTAAGACCGCCGTCATCACCGCGGCACCACAGGCATCGGATTCGCCACCGCGAAGCGGGGCCGGAGCTCGACCTCGCGGTCAAGGAACTCGGCGAGCACCTTACCGGCATCCAGGGCGACATCAGCAAGGCCGAGGACCTCGACCGGCTCTATGCCGCGGTGTCCGGCCGCGGTCAGGGCATCGACGTGCTGTTCGCCACGGTGGTGAGACTGCTCAGATCCGAGGCGAGGAACAGCACCACCGGCGCCGACATCCCCGTCGACGGCGGCGCCAACCAGGTCTGGGCCGGGGCCGGATCAGTACAGCGCTTTGCGCACGTTGTCCTCGTGCAACGCGGCCTCGAGCTGGTCGAGGTCGGCGTCGGCGCCCATCATCTTGATCAGCTGCGCGACGCTGGGCACCGCGGCGGGCTCCCAGGTCTCCGGCTTCCACGCATCCGAGCGCAGGAACGCCTTGGGGCAGTGGAAGAACACCTCCTCGACACCGATCTCGAGCGCCAGGATCGGCCGTTTGCCCTGCACCACCATCGCGTCGAAGTAGTCGGCGTCGGCGATGACGCGCGCCGATCCGTTGACCCGCATGGTGTCGCCGCGGCCAGGGATGACGAACAGTGTGCCCACCCGCGGGTTCTGCAGCACGTTGAGGAAGCCGTCGACGCGCTTGTTGCCGGGGCGTTCCGGGATCGCGATCGTCTTCTCGTCGATGATGTGCACGAAGCCCGCCGGGTCGCCCTTCGGGGAGACGTCGACGCGGCCGTCGGCGTCGAACGTCGCGACGAAACCCAGCGGGGAGGCCCGCAGCCACAGTTGGTAGACCGGGCTGAGACGGTCGGCCACCTTGTCGGCGACGAGTTGGGTCGGGTGTCCGACGATGGCGCGCAGCTCCTCGACGGTGGTCACTTCTCGGCTCATCGCCCCATTCTGCGCGCTGCCCCGACCAGACGGTCGGCTACCCTCGGTCGCGGCCACCGGGCTCCGGGTGCGCCGAACCGAACCGGCGCACCAGCTCGCGGCGGTTGAGCTTGCCGATTCCCTTGTGCGGCAACGCCTCCACGATGTGCAGCTGGCGCGGGGCGGCGGTGGCAGGCAACCGGTCGACCAGGTGGGCGCGTGCGTCGGCCAGCGTCAGCGACGCCCCGTCGGCGACGACGACCGCGGCCACCACCCGCTGTCCCAGCCGCTCGTCGGCCACCCCGAACACCGCGCACTCGGCCACCGCCGGATGGGTCGCCAGCGCCGCCTCCACTAGGTTCGGCAGCACCGTCAGCCCGCCGGTGCTGATCGCGTCGTCGGCCCGGCCGAGGACCCGTAGGACCCCGGAATCATCCAAGGCGCCAATGTCATCGGTCTGGAACCAGCCCGGCTCGGCGAACGGGTCCGGGCGCACCGGGTTGCGGTAGCCCAACGCGACGGTCGGCCCGCCGAGTGCGATCCGGCCGTCCCCGCCGATCCGCACCCCGACCCCGCGCAGCGGCACCCCGTCGTACACGCAGCCGCCCGCGGTCTCGCTCATGCCGTACGTCCGGACCACGGGAATGCTTGCTGCAGCGGCTTTTTCGGCTACGCCGGCCGGGATCGGGCCGCCGCCGATCAGCACCGCGTCCAGCTCGGCCAGCGCCGCGGCGGCCGCCGCGTGGCGCAGCGCCTTGTCCAGCTGCGCCGCCACCAGCGACGCGTAGCGCCGCCCGCCGCCCAGCGCGGCGATCGCGGCCACCAGGTCGGCGGGCGTGAAAGACGGTGCCAGCGCGACCGGTTCGGTGCCGGCGACCACGCTGCGGGCCAGCACCTGGAACCCGGCGACGTGATAGGCAGGCAGCGCCAGCAGCCACCGGCCGGGCCCGCCCAGCCGCTGATGGGTGGCCTCGGCGCTGGCCAGCAGCGCGGACGCGGTCAGCATCGCGCCCTTGGGGGTGCCGGTCGTCCCGGACGTCGACAGCACCACCGCCACGGTGTCGTCGATCGGCTCGCCGGCCCGCAGCGCCCGGGTCAGCAGCGCCGCCTGGGCGGGGTCGTCGGCCGGAACCGGCACCACGCTGGCCCTACCGGCCAGGACGTCGCCGACCACCGCCAGCGCGGCCGGTGCGTCGGACCCGATGCCGACGGCGCGCAGCGTGGCTATCGCTCGTCCTCCGCGTCCCGCGGCTGAAGCCTGTTTTCCGCGTCCCGCGGCTGAAGCTCGTCCTCCGCATCCCGTGGATCGTCCAGCGGCCAGCCCTTGGCGGCCAGCCGCGCCCGCACCCGCTCGACGTCGTCGGGGGCCGGCAGGTCGTCGGTGATCTGGGTGATCTGCACACCGATGTCGACCAGATCGATCGCCACCTGCGCCGGATCGTCGCCACCGGCCGCGGCGACCAGCGCGGCAGCCACCGCCTTGACCTCGTCGTCGGTCAACCGTCGCCGCAGCAGCGCCAGCAGCGGCACCCGATCCGGTCCGGGCACCCCCTCCGGGTACCCGGCATTGATCCAGGCGACGATCCTGGCGAGAAACTTGGTCAACGCGTCAACTCCCAACAAGGCCCACAGGGCGCGCCCCGGCGTCTCGATAGTAGTCCCGACAAGTACAGTGCTACCGTGCGAGACCCTCGGGGGGCCAATGGATCCGGGACGGATCCGGGACCGAAGATGAACATCGGATGAACAGCTTCGCCCCAGCGGACAAAAGCCCATGTGACACGCCTTCAGCGGACTCGCCGAAGATTGGTCAAAACGCCCCCGCGAACAGCAGAATGAGCGCATGAGCGCAGAGGTCGTCATCCTGGTGCTGCTGATCGCGACAGCACTGGCGTTCGACTTCACCAACGGCTTCCACGACACCGGCAACGCGATGGCCACCTCGATCGCCACCGGCGCGCTCAAACCGAAGACGGCGGTGCTGCTGGCCGGGGTGCTCAACCTCATCGGCGCGTTCCTGTCGGTCGAGGTCGCGGTCACCGTGACCACCTCGGTGCTCGACATCCAAGACTCCGCCACCGGTCAGCTGCTGCCCTCCATCGACGCTTCGACCGGCCTGACGATCATCTTCGCCGGCCTGATCGGCGGCATCCTGTGGAACCTGCTCACCTGGCTGTTCGGCATCCCGTCCAGCTCGTCGCACGCGCTGTTCGGCGGGTTGATCGGCGCCGGCCTGGCCGCCATCGGGCTGACCGGGGTGAACTGGGCCGGGGTCACCCAGAAAGTGCTCATCCCGGCCGTCATGGCCCCGATGATCGCCTGCCTGGTCGCCGGCTGCGGCACCTGGCTGATCTACCGGATCACCCGCAACATCGCCAAGAAACGCCGCGAACAGGGCTTCCGCTGGGGCCAGATCGCCACCGCATCGCTGGTCGCGCTGTCGCACGGCACCAATGACGCACAGAAGACGATGGGCGTCATCGCGCTCGCCCTGATCACCACCGGGCACCTGACCGGCGACGTGAAGGAGAACGGCCTGCCGTTCTGGATCATCTTCAGCTGCGCGGTGGCCATCGGCCTGGGCACCTACCTGGGCGGCTGGCGGGTGATCCGCACGCTGGGCAAGGGCCTGGTCGAGATCGAGTCGCCGCAGGGCCTGGCCGCCGAGGCCTCGTCGGCGGCGATCATCCTGAGCTCCAGCGCCGCGGGCATGGCGCTGTCCACCACGCATGTGGCGACCGGCTCGATCCTGGGCAGCGGGGTCGGCAAGCCCGGCGCCGAGGTGCGCTGGGCGGTGGCCGGCCGGATGGCGGTCGCCTGGCTGGTGACGCTGCCGGCCGCCGGGCTGGTCGGGGCGCTGGCGTTCTGGCTGTCGCACGGGGTGGCCGCGGTGACGGCACCGCTGGTCGGCGACGGGCTGATCTTCCTCATCCTGGTCGGGCTGTCGTTCTACATGTGGTGGCGCGCCCAGCAGCAGAAGGTCGACCACAGCAACGTCAACGCCGAGTGGGACAGCTCGACGAACTCCGTCGTCCCCGCCGAGGTCCGCGACGAAGCCCGGGCGCAGAACGAGCCCGGCCCGACCAGGCCGGCCGCGGTATGACCGGCCACCGAAGGAACCCGCGATGACATATGTGGAGAGCATCCTCAAGGTGCTCCTGGTGGGCCTCGCGCTCGGGGCGGGACTGCCCGCGGTGTTCGCGCTCGGGCTGGTCGCCTACTCCCGCGGCACCGGCGACGACGGCGCCGACGGCGGCGCGGTGGTGGCGCCCAACGCGGCACTGAAGTACCTCGGGGTGGCGGCGTTCGTGTTCGTCGGCTGGGTCATCGTGACCGCGGTGCTGTGGATCACCAGGGCGACGATCATCCACCACACCGGAATCGACCTGTTCCCGTTCCTGCCCAGGAAGTGAGCTGACCACGCATGGCTCAGAACGTCATCGGCAACGTGCTCGGCTGGCTGCACGAGGGCTACCCGCACGGGGTTCCGCAGAAGGACTACTTCCCGCTGCTGGCCTTGCTGGTGCGGTCGCTGTCGGAGGAAGAAGTCGTCAAGGTCGCACAAATTGTTTTGCGGCGCAACGATTCCGACACCGTCACCGAGAAAGAGATCCGCGCCGCGATCCATCTGGTGACCGACAAGGAACCCAACCCCGAGGAGATCAACCAGGTGGCGGCCCGGCTGGCCTCGGTCGGCTGGCCGCTGGCGGCGCCGGCCTCCTGAGCCTGCGCGACTAGCCGCGAGTGTCGCGGCGCAGCGGATGGTCCTCGGGCACTTCGACGAAGATCAGCATCACCCCGTCGGGGTCGCTCACGTGCATCTCGTGCAGCCCCCACGGTTCGCGACGCGCCTCGCGGACGATCTCGATGCCGCGCTCGCGCAGCTGATCCTGGGTGGCGTACAGATCCCGCACCTGCAGCCACAGCGCGCCGGGGAACGGCGGGCTCGCCCCGTCCGGGGCGCCGTGGCCGGCCAGTTCGAGCAGGGACTGCCCGGCGTAGAACACGGTGCCGCCGCTGTACTCCCGCGCGATCGCCAACCCGAGGCCGTCGCGGTAGAAACGCACCGTGCGCGGATAGTCCTTCGGCCGCAACAGCAGCCGGCTGGACAGGATCTCCATGGATGCGTGTCTACCACGCCGGTCAGCCGATGTGGCGGTCGGTGCCGGACCAGTACGGTTCGCGCAGTGCGCGTTTGAGCACCTTGCCGCTGGGGGTGCGGGGCAGCGCCGCGACGACATCGACGGACTTGGGCAGCTTGAAGCCGGCCAGCTGCGCGCGGGCGAACCCGATCAGCTCGGCCTCCCGCACCCGCGCGCCGGGCGCGGGCACCACGACGGCCTTGACCGCCTCGCCCCACCGCGGGTCGGGCACCCCGATGACGGCGACATCAGCCACGTCCGGGTGGGCCATCAGCACGTTCTCCACCTCGGCCGGGTACACGTTCTCACCGCCGGTGACGATCATGTCCTTGAGCCGGTCGTGCAGGTACAGGTAGCCGTCGGCGTCGAGGTAGCCGGCGTCGCCGGAGCGCAGCCAGCCGTCGGGGGTCAGCGCGGCCGCCGTCGCCTCCGGGTTGTTCCAGTAGCCGAGCATGTTCTGCGCCGAGCTGGTCCACACCTCGCCGACCACGCCCGCGGGGACGTCGCGGCCGTCGGCGTCGACGACCCGGATCCGGACCCACGGGTACGGCCGCCCGCAGGACCGCAGCAGCCCGCCCACATGCTCGGCGCCGTCGAGCTGGGTCACCGAGCCCGTCGCCTCGGTCATGCCGTACACCTGCGCGAACACCGGGCCGAACCGGTCGATGCCGCGGATCAGCACGTCGTCGCTGATCGGGGAGGCGCCATAGACGACGATCCGCACCGAGGCGAAGTCGGCGTCCCCGGGCGCGTCGAGCAGGGACTGGATGACCGCGGGCACCAGCAGCATGTTGGTGACGCGGTAGCGGGCGACGGCGGCGAGGATCGCCGCCGGGTCCACCTCGCGCAGCACCACCGTGGTGGCACCCTGCCACAGCGCGGCAAACGCCCAGCCGGCGCCGGCCATGTGGAACATCGGCATCACGGCCAGGGCCACCGCGTCGGGGCCCAGCCGCCACGGCTCGGCCACCCCGGCGGATTTGCAGGCGAAATTGGCGTTGCTCAGCATCACGCCCTTGGGCAGCCCGGTGGTGCCGGAGGTGTAGGCGAGCATCGTGAGGTCATCGGGGCCGGTGGTGACACCGGGGTCGACGGCGGGGTGGGCGCCGGCCCAGTCGTGCAGGTCCGGCCAGCGCGGGTGCGCGCCGACGGCGACGACCGGCCCCTCCACGTGGTCCGCGAAGGTCTCGACGGTGCCGAAGAACTCGGCGCCGACGACGACGGCGGCAGCCGCGCAGTCCTCGATGATGTGGCGCATCTCGGGGGCGGCCAGCCGCCAGTTGATCGGCACGGCGACGGCACCGAGCTTGGCGAGCCCGAAGACGACCTCGAAGAACTCGGCGCCGTTCTTGTCGACGATCGCCACCCGGTCGCCACGGCCGACGCCGGCCTGCGCGAAAGCCTGGGCGACCCGGCTGCTGCGGTCGTCGAGGTCGGCGAAGGTGACGATGCGGTCGTCGACGATCAACGCCGCGGCGGTGGGCCGGCGCCGCGCGTGCCCGCGGACGAGGTCGGCCAGGGTGGCGATCATCCGTCTCTGGGCTGCATCCGCTGGCGTTTCATCAGCGCGTCGACCGCGGCCGGAGCCACGCTGTTGACGGCGTGCGCGGTGACGGCGATGCGGGGGGCGATGCTGACCGGGCGGTGCCGGGCGGCGGTGACGATCCAGCCGGCGGCCTCCTCGGCGCTGAGCCCGGGCAGGCCGTCGTAGGCCTTGGTCGGGGCGATCATCGGGGTCTTCACCAGCGGGTAGTACAGCGTCGTCGAGTGCACACCCCGGTCGGCCCATTCGGTCTCGGCGATGCGGCCGATCGCCGACAGCGCCGCCTTGGAGGCGTTATACACCCCGAACAGCGGCGGCGATTCGGTCTTCACCCCCCAGGTGGAGACATTGATGATGTGGCCGTCGCCGCGCTCGAGCATGCCCGGTGCCAGCCCGCGGATCAGCCGCAGCGGGCCGTAGTAGTTCAGCGCCATCGTGCGTTCGACATCGTGCCAGCGGTCCAGCGACTCGATCAGCGGCCGCCGGATGGACCGGCCGGCGTTGTTGACCAGGATGTCGATGCCGCCGAGGTCGGCTGTCACGGTGGCGACCAGCGCGTCGACGGCGTCGAGGTCGGACAGGTCGCAGGCGTGCGCGCGGGCGTCGCCGCCGGCCGCGGTGATGCGGGCGGTGACGGCGTCGAGCAGGTCCTGGCGCCGGGCGACGACGACGACCGTGGCGCCGCGGCGGGCGAGTTGCTCGGCCGCGGCCTCGCCGATGCCCGAGGACGCCCCGGTCAGCAGGACGCGTTTGCCGGCCAACGGCACGGGGTCGCGGTTGTGGTTCAACAGTTGGGGCAGCAGTGGCGGGCGCATGCTGGTCAGCACCACCTGGTCGGCCAGCCGCCGCAACGGGTTCCTGCGGGTCACCCGCGCGAGTCTATGTGCCCGGCCCGGCACGCCACCCAGACACACCCCGCGCACCCCTGACATCCCGCCGAAATTGCATTCCAGCAGGCCATTACTCGAATTTCCGCTGCTGGAATGCAATTTCGGCACAAGATTGGGCGCTGCACTATGCAACACCGCATCGAATGGTCTACGGTCTAGTCCGTAAAGCGTTTAGCGCAACACCACGGCATCAGGAGTTCTGTGGGCACCAGACCGATCATCGGCATCTCCGGACGGCGGATCACCGCCGCACCGCTCGGCGTTCCCGCCGGTTTCCGCGACGCACCCGTCGACGCGTACTTCAGCGAGTACGCCACCGCGGTGCACCGGGCCGGCGGGGTTCCTGTACACCTGGCCCTGGACAGCGATCCGGATGCGGTGATCGCCCACGTCGACGGCGTGCTGCTGGCCGGGGGTGAGGACGTCGATCCCGTGCGGTACGGCCGACGCCCCGGGCCGCTGACCACATGGATCGATCCCGGCCGCGATGCGTTCGAGATCGCGGTGTTCGAGGCCGCGGTCGCGGCAGGAGTGCCCGTCCTGGGCATCTGCCGCGGCGCCCAGCTCATCAACGTCGCCCGCGGTGGCAGCCTGATCACCGACCTGCCGGTCGGCACGGGCGAATCGCACGCCTCCTACGCCTATCCGCGCACGGCGCGGCGCCACGCGGTGACGTTCCAGCGCGGATCGGCGATGTGGCGACTGTACGGTCCGAGCGCGACCGTGAACTCCTTCCACCACCAGGCCGTCGACGCTCCCGGGTCCGGGGTCGAGATCTCCGGGGTGGCCGACGACGGCGTCGCCGAGTCGATCGAGATCCCCGGCCTGGCGGTCATCGGCGTGCAATGGCATCCCGAATGTTTCGGTGCCGACCCGGTTTTCGACTGGCTGGTCGGCACCAGCAACCGCGGCGACGCCGACCTGCCCCGGGTGGCCCGCCGCGACCACGCCCAAGACCACGAGCACGACCACGACGATGAGGATGTCGCATGAACGGAACACACAGGGACAAGGTCGCTTTCGTCACGGGAGCGGGCAGCGGGATCGGCAGGGCGATCGCGCTGCGGCTGGCGCAGGAGGGCGCCCGCGTGCTGGTCACCGACATCGACGGTGACGCCGCGGTCAAGACCGTCGTGCTCATCGAGGAGTTCGGCGGCGTTGCGTCCTCGGCGGTGGTCGACGTGCGCGACCGGGCCGCCATCTCCGCAGCCGCCGACCAGACGGTATCCACCTGGGGTGCAATTCATCTGCTGGTCAACAACGCCGGGGTGGTGACCCCGCACTCGTTCGGCACGCTGACCGAGGAGGCCTGGGACTTCGTCGTCGACGTCAACCTCAAGGGCCAGTTCCTGGTCGCCCAGGAGGTGACCCGCCGCATCGCCGACGCCGGCGGCGGCGCCGTGGTCAACCTGTCCACGGTGGAAGCCGAGGTCGTCGTCACCTCCGGCGACACCGCTCAACCGCACTACAACGCCAGTAAGGGCGGTGTGCCGGCGCTCACCAAAGCCCTCGCCGTCGAACTCGCGCCCGCCGGCATCCGCGTCAACTGCGTCGCGCCCGGGCCGATCGCCACCGATTTCTTCGACCTGGACATGGTGACATCCGAGGAGGGATTCGAGTTCATGCGACAACGGCTCCTGATCCCGCGGGTCGGCCAGCCCGACGACGTGGCCGCGGCGGTGAATTTCCTGCTCTCCGAGGATGCCTCGTTCATCACCGGCGTGCAGCTCCCGGTCGACGGGGGGTGGCTGACCCGATGAACGGCTACCTGCTTGATCCGAACACATTGACCGCCAACGGATTCCATACCGTGATCGTGGGGTCGCCCGATCTGCAGGGCCGGCTGGTGGGCCGCCGGGTGCCTGCCGACTCGTTCGACCGGGTCATCGACGACGGTGTCGAGGTGTGCACCTGTGTGTACTCCTGGGACGTCGCCCAGGATCTCAACCTGGTGGAGGCCAACGTCTTCGAGCTGTGCGGGATGCACAACGGCATCCCCGACGTCACGTTCAAACCCGACCTCGCGACGCTGCGGCCGGCCGCCTGGCTCGACGGCATCGCGGTGTGCCTGGCCGACCCCTACGACGGCCGGCGCGGCGAATACCTTCCGCTGTCCCCGCGGGCGCTGCTCAAACGGCAGATCGACCGGCTCGCCGAACTCGGCCTGCACGCCAAGACCGGCACCGAGCTGGAGTTCTACCTGTTCGACAACGACCCCAGGCAGCTGCGCGCCGACGAGTTCCGCAATCTCAAGCCCACCACCGTCATCCCGGCGGACTTCATGATCCACGAAGGCAACGTCTACGAGCCGTTCTTCCGCACCCTGCGGGAGAACCTGAAGAACTCGGGCATCGATGTCGAGGCGGCGCAGTCGGAATGGGGCACCGGACAGTGGGAGATGACCTTCCGCTACGGCGATCCGCTGGAGATGGCCGACCGGCACGTGCTCTACAAGCTGGCGGTCCGCGACACCGCGGCCAGCAACGCGATGAGCGCCACCTTCATGGCCAAACCCCTTGACAAGCAACCTGGTTCGTCCTGTCACGTGCACGTCTCCATGGTCGATGACGCCGGCGAGCCGGTCTTCGCGCAGCCCGGTACGGCCGAGATGGCGCCCGTCATGACGCAGGCCATGGCCGGGGTGCTCGACCACGCCGCCGAGTTCATGGCCTGGTACGCGCCCACCGTGAACTCCTACCGGCGGGCCAACAGCGCCGACGTGGCGGGCTGGGGACGCACCTGGGGCTGGGACAACCGCACCACCTCGGTCCGGGTCGTCGGCCGCCGCCCGAAGGACCTGCGCTTCGAGTTCCGGCTGCCCGGCGCCGACACCAACCCCTACCTGACACTGACGGCGCTGCTGGCCTCGGCGCGCGACGGGATCGGCCGGCAGGCGCACCTGCCGCCGGTGACCGAGGGCAACGCCTACGACACCCCGCCGGACCCCGAGTTCCCGCGCCACCTCGGCGATGCCGCCCGCACCTTCGGGAAATCCCCGTTCGCGCACCAGGAATTCGGCAAGAGCGTGGTCGAGCACTTCGTCGCGCTGCTCGACCACGAATGGCGGACGTTCCTGTCCTCGGTCAGCGGCTGGGATCTCGACCGCTACTTCGACAGGATCTAGGGCCGGCCATGTACACCGTTCCCGAGCTCAACACCTGGATCTCCGGTGACTGCCTGCCCAGCCGCGTCGAGTTGCCCGACGTCATCCGGGATCCCAACGACGACAACCCGATCCAGCGAGGTCGGGCGTCGTCGCCGGCGCAGGTCGAGCACGCTGTCGCCGCCGCCGAGCGCGTCCATCGGGAGCGGTCCTGGCAGGACCTCGGGGTGATCGGCCGCGGGGAGTACCTGGAGACCTTCGCCACCCGGTTGGAGGCGGTGAGCGAGCAGATCGCCGTGCTCGATGCCGTCAACAGCGGTGTCCCACTGGCGATGACGACGCTGTTCGCCCGGAGTCTGGCCGACACCGTGCGTGGTGCCCGCAAGCTGGCCCTCGACCGGGGCGACGCGGTCGAGCTGGCGGCGGGTTCGCGCACGGTGCGGCTGCGCCATCTGCCGTGGGGGCCGACCGCACTGATCATCCCGTGGAATGCGCCGTCGGCGCTGATGACCAAGAAGATGGCCTACGCGCTGGCCGCCGGTGCCCCGGTGATCGTCAAACCGTCACCGGCCGCCCCGTGGAGCGCGCAGCTCATCGCCGCCGCGGCCGCGCAGGTCTTCCCACCCGGGGTGGTCTCGATGCTGCTCGGCGGCGCCGACGTGGGAGCCGCCCTGTGCGGTGACCGCCGGGTGAAGGCGGTGTCGATGACGGGCTCGACCGCGACGGGCCAGGCGATCGCCGCGCTGGCGGCGGCCAACCTGACCAAGCTGCGGCTCGAGCTGGGCTCCAACAATCCCGTCGTCGTGCGCGCCGACGCCGACATCCCGGCCACGGCCGACGCGCTGTACCGCGGCATGACCAAACTCAACGGCCAGTGGTGCGAGGCCCCCCGAGTGGTCTTCGCGGTGGGCGAGAGCTACGACGGTCTGCTCGACGCGCTCGCCGGGCCGGTCCGGGACGCCCGGCTGGGCGCCAGCCTGGACCGCCGCACCGAGGTGGGCCCGCAGGCCTTCGCCGCCCGGCGCACCGAACTGGAGGGCCAGCGCGCGGCGCTCGTCGCCGGTGGCAGGCAGCTGGTGGCCCAGGCCGCCGCGCCCGAGCGCGGCGCGTTCGTCGGGCCGACGCTGCTGCGCGGCGCGGGCGCCGACCTGCCGGGGGAGGTGTTCGGGCCGATGCTGACCGTCGAGCCGGTGGACTCCGACGCCGAGGCGCTGCGGCGGGCCAACGCGGTGGGCGGCGGGCTGGCCGGCTACGTCTTCGGCACCGACGTCGAGGCGGCGATGACGGTCGGCGGGCAGCTGATCGCCGGCGAGGTCAAGATCAACGGAACGAGTCTTCTGGACATGGCCGACGAGTCGGCGCAGAGCTTCTTCGGGCTCAGCGGGCTCGGCGGCCACGGCGACCGCGACGTGCTCGCGTTCTACAGCGGCAAGCAGGTGCTCGGCGAGGACCTGGCAGAGGCAGCCCTCTAAGGCACGACGACCCCCAACTCGGACAGGACATTCCATGGATTCTCTACCCCGCACCGGCGCCCCGGCCGCCACGTCCGGACCGCATGAGCTGACGGGCAACCTCGGCCCGAGAGCCATCATCTTCATGGTGATCGCGGCCGCGGCCCCGCTGACCGTCGTCGGCGGTGTGGTGCCGATCGGCATCGCCTACGGCAACGGCATCGGCTTCCCGCTGACGTTCATCGGGGCGGCGGTGATCCTGCTGCTGTTCTCGGTGGGCCTGGTCGCGCTGAGCAAGCACATCCCGGCCACCGGATCGTTCTTCACCTACATCACGAGCGGATTGGGCCAGCGGTGGGGCACCCCTGCGGCCTACCTGGCGGTGCTCACGTACACCTCGGTCCAGGTGGCGGTGCTGTCCTACTTCGGTGAGACCCTCAGCGTTGACCTCGGACTGCTGGGGCTGCCACGCGTCGACTGGACCATCCCGGCCCTGGTCTGCCTGGGCTTGGTCGGCGTCCTCGGATACCGGCACATCGAGTTCAGCTCCAAGGTGCTCATCGTCGCCCTGATCGCCGAGGCCGGCATCGTGCTGGCGCTGGTGCTGGCGATCACGGTGACTGGCGGAGCCGAAGGGCTGACGGCGGCGCCGTTCGCGCCCGGCAACATCATCTCGGGTGCGCCCGCGCTGGGGCTGATGTTCGCGCTGGCGAGCTACATCGGGTTCGAATCCACCGTGGTGTACCGCTCGGAGGCCGCCGACCCGCAGCGCACCATCCCGCGCGCCACCTACGGCTCGGTCGTGCTGGTCGCGGTGTTCTACGCGCTGGCGGCCTGGGGCGTCGTCGTCGGCTACGGCGCGTCGTCGGTGGTGCAGATCGCGACCGAGCAGCCCACCACGTTCCTGGCGCAGCTGGCCGACGACTACCTGGGCCGGACCGGGCTGCTGGTCGTCGACATCCTCTTGCCCGCAAGCATGTTCGCGTGCGTGCTGTCCCTGCACAACGTGCTGACCCGGTACCAGCACACGATGGCGGGCACCAGCCTGCTGCCGGTGCCGCTGAGCCGGGTGCACACCAAACACGGCTCCCCGCACCTGTCCTCGGTGGTGCAGGTCGCCACCGCCGCCGTCGTGCTGATCGTCATCCGGCTGGCCGGCCTGAGCGGTGTGCAGGCGTTCGCCTGGGGCGCGGGGTTGGGCACGCTGGCCATCGCCGCGCTGATGGCGCTGACCTGTCTGTCGGTGATCGCCTACTTCCGGAAGAACCGCAACGACGTCGGCCCGTGGCGGTCGCTGATCGCCCCCGGGCTCGGCGCCCTCGGCCTGGTGTCGGCCACCGCGTTCATCGCGTGGAACTTCCCGCTCCTGGTCGGTGAGGTCGACGACGCGGGCGTGCCCACCTGGGGCCCGGTCAGCTTCACGCTCATCGGGCTGATAGCGGCCAGTTTGATTGTCGGGCTTGCCCAGTCGTTCCGGGCACGAGCGAGGGTAGAGTAGGGTCCACTTAACGGACCATTTTGGTCCGGGGAGGATCCGACGGAAGGGACGGGGCACGTGCCGCCAATGAAGGCGAGGATGGAACCCATCCGGCAGATCGCCGCCCACGAACTCGTCCTGGATCAACTCAAGCAGGCCCTCGAACTCGGGGAGCTGCGCCCCGGTGATAGGTTGCCCGCCGAGCGGGAACTGACCGAGCAGTTCGGCGTCTCCCGCACCACCCTGAGGGCGGCTCTGAACGTGCTGTTGGAGGAGGGCCTGGTCGAGGTCCGGCACGGCCGGCAGGGCGGATTCATCGTGACCTCAACGAGTCTGGACGACGCCCGGGCGCACCGGGAACTGCGCAAGCGTGGCACCAGGGTGCTCGAAGCGCTGGAGTTCCGCAGCGCCATCGAGGCGGCCGCGGCCGGTCTGGCCGCCGAGCGTCGCCGCCCCGCCGATCTGCGGTCGCTGCGCAAGGTGCTCGACGAGATGACCGAGGCGCTGCAACGCGCCATCGCGGATCGGTCGGCCTACAACGTCATCGAGTTCCAGCGCCTGGATTCCCTGTTCCACGTCACCGTCGCACGGGCCAGTCAGAACGACCAGTTCGTCACCGCGGTCGCCGACGCGCGCCGCAAGATGATGCTGCCGATGGGCGCGGTGTTCGACCATTTCGAGGACAACGCCGACGACGCCCACCCCAAGATCCTGAAAGCCATTGAGGCGCAGGACCGTGCGCAGGCATCGGAGTTGATGCGGGCTCACATCGACCACACCCGGGAACTGCTCAGCGGTTGGTTGCGGGGCTGACTCAGTCGCCCGCGCTGGTCCGATCCCAGGACTTGAGCACGATCAGCGTCTTGGTGCCCGCCACCGCCCCCGAGCGTCGGATCGCATTGACGACCCGCTGCAGATGGTCGACGTTGTCGACGCGGAAATGCAGCAGCGCATCGGGATCACCGGCGATGGTGAACACCTGCTGGATCTCCAGCACGTCGCGGGCGATGTCCTCTATCCGGGCGGTGTCGACGCTGCCGGAGAGCCGCAGTTCGGTGAACGCGTCGATGCCGCCGGTGGCGCCCTGGTCGACGACGGCCACGTAACCCTTGATGACGCCGGTGCGCTCCAGCCGGGCGATGCGACGCGACACCGGTGCGCTGGAGAGCCCGACCGCACGGGCGATCTCGCTGACCGGTTCACGCGCGTTGCGCCGCAGGATGTCCAGGATGGCCCGGTCCACGTCGTCCAGCACCCAAACCTCCCGAAGACATCATCGTGCGCCGACCGCATGAATTATGCCTCATGTGCGCGGTCACACGCTGGGCTCGTGCGATTCTGACATCACGCGTGCGGGATCATTGCCGAGCCGCGGACGGCGTACCAGGCTGTGACGATATCCGGATCGTCAGGAGGAATCGTGAGCCTTCTCGAGAGAACGACCCACGTGCCGCGCACCGCACTCGATCTGCGCGCAGCATTGCGGGACATGGTGCTGGCCCGCCGGATCGACACCGAGGCGATCGCGCTGCAACGCCAGGGTGAGCTCGGGCTGTGGCCGTCGCTGCTCGGACAGGAGGGTGCCCAGGTGGGCGCCGGGCGTGCCATCGGGCCGCGCGACATCGTGTTCCCGACCTACCGCGAACACGCCGTCGCGTGGTGCCGCGGGGTGGACCCGGTCGACCTGCTCGGCCTGTTCCGCGGCACGACGCTGGGCGGCTGGAACCCCTTCCAGAACAACTTCTTCCTGTACACGTTGGTGATCGGCGCGCAGACCCTGCACGCGGTCGGGTACGCGATGGGGGTGGTCCGTGACGGCGACGTCGGCACCGGCGACCCGGACCGCGACCGCGCGGTGCTGGTGTTCCTCGGCGACGGCGCGCTGAGCGAGGGCGAGACCAACGAGGCATTCGTCTGGGCGGCCGCCCAGCAGCTGCCCGTGGTGTTCTTCTGCCAGAACAACCAATGGGCCATCTCCGCACCGTATTCCACGCAGAGCAGGATCCCGGCCGCCGACCGGGCCGGCGGCTTCGGGTTCCCCGGGATCCGGGTGGACGGCAACGACGTCGTCGCCTGCCACAGCGCCGTCAGCGACGCGCTGCGCACCGCGCGGGCCGGGGGTGGGCCCACCCTGATCGAGGCGCTCACCTACCGCCGCAACCCGCACACCACCTCCGACGACGACTCCCGCTACCGCACCGACGCGGAGAACCAACACTGGGCCGACCAGGATCCCATCGACCGGCTGCGCCGGCACCTGGAATCCGAGGCCGCCGGCGACGACCGGATCGACGCCGCGTTCCTCGCCGACCTCGACGAACAACAGACCCAGCTGGCCGAGCACCTGCGCACCGGCTGCCGGGCCCTGCCCGAACCCGACCCCACCGCGCCGTTCCGGCACACCCTCGCCGAGATGACCGCGGAACTGCGGACCCAGCTGGAGAACCACCGGGCGTTTCTGGCCGAGGACGGTAGATGAGCGCCATCCCGATGGTGCATGCGCTCAACCGCGGGTTGCGCGATGCGATGACCGCCGACGACAAGGTAGTGCTGATCGGCGAGGACATCGGCCGCCTCGGCGGGGTGTTCCGGGTGACGGACTCGCTGCAGAAGGAGTTCGATCCCATGCGGGTTGTCGACGCCCCGCTCGGCGAGGCCGGAATCGTCGGCAGCGCCATCGGTTTGGCGATGGCAGGCTACCGCCCGGTGTGCGAGATCCAGTTCGACGGCTTCGTGTTCCCGGCGATGAACCAGATCACCACCCAGCTGGCCAAGTACCGGCACCGCTCGGCGGGCGCGGTGAGCCTGCCGGTGGTGATCCGCATCCCGGTCGGCGGCGGTATCGGCGCGATCGAGCACCACAGCGAATCCCCGGAGACCTACTTCGTGCACACCGCCGGGCTGCGGGTGCTGTCCCCGTCCACCCCGCACGATGCCTATCATCTTCTGCGCCAGGCCATCCGGTGCGACGACCCGGTGATCTTCCTGGAGCCCAAGAGATCTTACTGGGCCAAAGGTGAGATCGATGACGCCGACGACGACCCGGGGTGGGAACGAGCCCGCACCGTGCGGGCCGGCGCCGACCTCACGCTGGTGACCTACGGCGCGCTGGTGCCGGTGGCACTGCAGGCCGCCGAGGTCCTGGCCGAGGACGGCCGCGACGTGGAGGTCATCGATCTGCGCTCGCTGTCCCCGCTCGACGACCGGACCGTGGTCGACTCGGTGCGCCGCACCGGGCGGTTGGTGATCGCGCACGAGGCGTCCCAAAGTTGCGGTGTGGGGGCCGAACTGGCCAGCCGTGTGCAGGCCGAGGCCTTCTACGAGCTGGAGGCGCCGATCCTGCGGGTCACCGGCTACGACACGCCGTACCCGGCCAGCCGGCTGGAAGCGGACTGGCTGCCCAACCTCGACCGCATCCTCGACGCCTGCGAGGCCGGCTATGCCCACGCGTGAATTCCGCCTGCCCGACGTGGGGGAGGGTCTGACCGAGGCCGAGATCCTCACCTGGCATGTGGCCGTCGGCGACGAGGTCGAGGTCAACCAGCTCCTCGTCGAGATCGAGACCGCCAAATCGCTCGTGGAACTGCCGTCGCCCTACGCCGGGACCGTGCAGGCGCTGCTGGCGGACGAGGGGCAGACCGTCGCCGTCGGCACCCCGCTCATCGGCATCGAAACCGCCACGGCTGCAGCGGGATCCGTCGAAGCGTCGGCCGCCGAGGACGAGCCGAAGCTGTTGGTGGGCTACGGGGCCCGCACCGAGCCGCAGCGCACCCGCCGACGCCGGAGCCCCGCATCACCGGTATCCGGGCGCGCACCGTCGATGCCCGCTGCCCCGGCCAAGCCCCGGGCGAAGCCGCCGGTGCGCAAGCTCGCACGGGTGCTCGGCGTGGACCTGGCCGCCGTCACCTCGACCGGTCCCGACGGCACGGTGGTGCGCACCGACGTGCTGGCCGCGGCCGACACGCCACCCCCGGCGCCTGCGACGGCGTCCTCCGGGACCCGGGTGCCGGTGAAGGGGGTACGCAAGCACATGGCCGCCGCGATGGTGGCCTCGGCGTTCACCGCGCCGCACGTCACCGAGTTCGTCACCGTCGACGTGTCGGAGACGTTGGCGCTCAAGGACAGACTGGGCAGACACCGCGACTTCGCGGACACCAAGATCACCGCGCTGGCGTTGGTGGCCCGGGCATACCTGCTCGCGCTGGCGCGCACCCCGATCGCCAACGGCCGCTGGGACGACGCCACCGGTGAGATCGTCATCCCACCGTCGGTGAACCTCGGTATCGCCGCCGCCACCCCGAGAGGCCTTGTGGTGCCCAATATCCGGGCCGCCGACGCGCTGGGGCTGCGCCAGCTCGCCGAGGCGATCAACGAGCTGGCCCGCACCGCGCGGGACGGCAAGACCCCGCCGGAGGCGATGACCGGCGGAACCACGACGATCACCAACGTGGGGGTGTTCGGGATCGACACCGGCACCCCGATCCTCAACCCCGGCGAGTCGGCGATCCTGGCCGCCGGGGCGATCCGGCGGATGCCCTGGGTGGTCGACGACGACCGCATCGAAGCTCGCTCGGTGATGACGCTGGCATTGAGCTTCGACCACCGGGTGATGGACGGCCAGCAGGGCTCCCAGCTGCTCGCCGACACCGCGGCCATCCTGGTCGACCCGGGGCTGGGGTTGTTGTGACGCACTACGACGTCGCCGTCGTCGGCGCCGGACCGGGCGGGTACGTGGCGGCCATCCGGGCCGCCCAGCTGGGCAAGCGGGTCGCGGTCATCGAGCAGAAGTACTGGGGTGGGGTGTGTCTGAACGTCGGCTGCATCCCGTCGAAGGCGTTGCTGCGCAACGCCGAGATCGTGCACCTGGTGAGCCGCGACGCCGAGCGGTTCGGGCTGTCCGGGCAGATGCAGGCCAGCTACCAGACCGCGCACGCGCGTAGCCGCCACGTTGCCGACGGCCGTGCCAAGGGCATCCACTACCTGATGCGCAAGAACGCCATCACCGAGATCGACGGCAGGGCCGCGTTCACCGGGCCCACGGAGCTGGCCGTGCAGCACGCTGACGGCCAGATCGCAACCGTGACGTTCGAGCACGCGATCATCGCCACCGGTGCCCGGCCGAGAATGCCCAGCGGCGTCACGGTTTCGCCGCGGGTGCGCACTTACGAGGAGATGATCCTCGACCCCGAGCCGCCGTCGTCGCTGGTGATCGTCGGGGCCGGGGCGATCGGCATGGAGTTCGCGTTCGTCTTCAACGCCTACGGGACCGAGGTCACGATCGTCGAACTCGCCGACCGGGTGCTGCCGCTGGAGGATCGCGACGTCTCCCGGGTGATGGCCGCCGCCTACCGCAAGCTCGGCATCGACATCGTCACCGGGGCGTCGGTGAGAACAGTTGTCAGCGACGAGGAGTCGGCCACGCTGTGCTGGGTCGGCGCCGACGGCGCCGAGCACACCCGCGCCGCCGGCACGGTGCTCGTCGCCACCGGGTTCGAGCCGAACACCGCCGGGCTGGGTCTCGAGCGGGCCGGGGTCGGCGTCGACGACCGCGGCGCGGTCGTCGTCGACGAGCAGATGCGCACCAGCGCCCCACACATCTTCGCGATCGGCGACGTCACCATGAAACTGCAGCTGGCCCATGTGGCCGAGGCGATGGGTGTGGTCGCCGCCGAAACTCTCGCCGGTGCGACGACGATGAAGCTCGGCGACTACCGGATGATGCCCCGCGCGACGTTCTGTCAGCCACAGGTGGCCAGCTTCGGGCTCACCGAGGAGCAGGCCCGCGCCGAGCACGTCGACATCCGGGTGGCGACGGCGCCGTTCTCGGCCAACGGCAAGGCGCACGGACTGGGGGAGCCATCGGGCTTCGTCAAGCTCATCGCCGAGCGCGACGGCGCGCTGCTCGGTGGCCATCTCGTCGGCGCCGACGTCGCCGAGCTGCTGCCCGAGCTGACGCTGGCCCAGCGCTGGGATCTGGGCTCCTTCGAGCTGGCCCGCAATGTGCACGTACATCCCACGCTGGGGGAGGCGGTGCAGGAGGCGCTGCACGGCCTGGAAGGCCACGCCCTCAACCTCTAACCCCGCCCTCGAGATCCCCGCCGAAATTGCATTCCAGCAGGTCTCCACTCGCAAAAGTCCTGCTGGCGGGCGATGTCAAGCTGCGTGGAGTCGGTCGGGGTTGTTTTCAGCGGGGAGGTTGATGCCGACGACGGGGCTGGGACTCTTGGTTCGTGGACGGCTGCGGAACCGTTCGGGGTGGGCG
>JBFWOX010000063.1:0-22289 GCA_050250295.1 Mycolicibacterium sp. | reverse complement strand
ACCCACACTCGTACGCTGAATACCCACTGGGGCCTCCTACATCTGTGGCTCTACCGGCCAGGACCCAATTCCTGTCGGCAACCCACGTTCACATGCAGTGAGGCCCCAGCCTCCCCATACCGTCTAGAGGTTCGCCGCGTCGTCGCCCCTATCGAATGGAATTCCGCGCGGCACGGCGCAGCCGGCTATTCATCGCGCGAGGTGTTTTCCGCACGGGCGTCTGCTGCTTTTGCCATTTCGTCCGTTGGATGGCGGCATTCAGACGCGCGGGACCACACCATTCGCACGGAATGAACTCCTCGGTCGGCCGGCGGTGAATTCGGTGGCCGCCCATCGGCGCACCGCAGGATCAGCGGATCCAATCGGGAGATGGGAGTCCCAGATCCTCGGTGAGCAACGCTTCCACGGTCTGCAGCGCTCCCTCGATCCAGCCTTGATCGAGGGACCAGGCTTCACCGACGATGTGCAACGCGGTGCCCGGCAGCGGCGTTCGCACCGCCGGCATGACCTCCCAGGTCTTCGCGCCCTGTGTCCACGTATGCCAGCCCGAGAGGTACTGATCGTCGCCCCAGTCGATGAAGCCCACGGATTCGATCGGTGGCGGCGCCGCGAGCTCGTGGACGGCGACGATCTGGCTGAGCAGTTCCGTGGCGAACGGCCCCTCGGGGTCGAGCATGGTCAGCCCGGCGGCGTCGGGCTGCTCCAGGTACCGCAGACCGGACCAGAAGTCGGTCTCCCGGTCATCGAGGTACGCCATCGTCAAGGCCCCAGTGAACCCCGGCGGCCGGCCCGGCTCCGTGCCGAAGTGATAGAACTTCCGCGCGGGCAGGTCGGTCACCGCTGGGCCGCTCGCGACGCCCAGTTGGCGCCACCACGGCTCGCGGTGGGCGACGAATGCCTTCGCCAGTGAACACGGCGTGACCGTCGAGAGCAGCGCCGTGACCGAGGGGGTCTTCAGCGCGGGGCAGTCGGGGATGCGTTCGATCGCGCGCCGCGGAAGCGCCAGGATCACGCGCCGCGCCTTGACCGTGCGCTGCCCGTCGCCCGTGGCGAAGACGAGCTCATGAAGTCCACCCGGATCCTTCGGGGTGCGAAGCGATTCGAGGCGATGTCCCAGGTTCACCGCCGTGCCCATGCCGTGCAGGGCGTCGGCGAGCGCGTCGGGTATCGCCGACATCCCGGTCACCACGGTTCGGTACTCGGGGTTGCCGACGAAATCGGCGAGCAGCCACGGCAACGTCTCGGCCGCGTTCCGGTTACGGATGAAAGAGCTGTAGCCGCCGCCGTCCTCGACCAACTTCACCGCCTCCGAGGACAGCTGGCGCTCCAGGAAATCCCAGAAACCCCAGTCGACCAGTGGCCGCCCGTCCAGCGTGAGCTGTCGCTTCACTGTGAGCCATTTCTCGGGCCCGAGCGTCTCGGCATCCGGCACCAGGTCGTGGATGGCCTTGACTTGGAGCGTGGTGGGATCAAGGCCGGCCTCGTCGCCGACAAGTGCATACGGAACCCCATCCGGGCGCGCGTAGTCCGCGGCCGTGAAGTGCCTGCCTCGAAGGAACACCCGATTGTCGCCGCCACCCATCGGGAAGTGCCGGGTGTCGAATCCCAACTCGTCGACGAGCGAGGCGACGATGCGCTGGTTGTCGAGGAAGCGCATCGCCCCGAACTCGGCCGAAAGCCCGCTTGTTCCAGGCATGTTCACGCTCATGATGCGACCGCCGAGTCGATCGGTCGCCTCGAACACCGCGATCTTGTCGGCGGGCTCGTGACCGTTGCCCAGACGCCACGCGGCGTAGAGCCCGCCGATGCCGCCGCCGATCACGGCGGTGTCCAGCGCTGCGTCCGCGCTGTCGTCGACCGCGCACGCTACCGGGGCGACCGCCAGTACGGCGGCCGTCGAGGCCGCCGCGCCGAGGAACCTTCGCCGACTCAGGTGGGGACCATGCGTTGACACGTCGACACGGCGCCGCGCCGCGCTACGTGGACGTACCACTGTTCTTATCCCCCGACACTCCCCGGCATTCAGGGTGGCATCTTAGGTCGAAATGGCATTGGATCGATGCCGTTCAGATCACGCATCGATTTCCCCAGAATCGAACGGGACGACATTACCCGGCCTTAGCCAGGACGGCCCGGCTGCGAAATTGAAGAGGGCGGTGCGTCCCTTTCGGTTGTGGACACACGGCAACGTTGATGGACGAATAATTCGCTGGGGCGCAGGTGCGATTGCCGGGGGCGCATTTTCACGGCCGATCCGTTCCCGGCCGCGGCGCCCGCCGTGCACCGGTTCGCCCGGGCCGATGCGCGACCACCGGAGAAGCTGAGCCCCAGTTTCGGAGAATCCCGTTTACCTCGTTTTCAGCGAACCACACCTCGATACCAGGGCGCCGCGCCTCGTCGCCCTCCCGGGACCCCACCCTGACGCTGATCTGCGCAGCGCCCCGGCTCGCGCCCGGTACGAACCGCGCGATACGGTGGGCAGCAAAGTACGGGGAGGAACCGCCAGAATGAGCAAAGTTTGGGCCGCCGGCAGATTCCACCGGACGGCCGTCGGCGCGGCCGCGGTGAGCGTCGCGGCTACCGTCGGTGCCGTCGCGGCCACCCAGCCGGCGTCCATTTCGGCGTCGCCGGTCGACCTGACCGCGCTGATCGTCGTCGGCAGCTCCACCCACCCCGACGGTGCCGGCAACGAAAACTTCTTCGGCGGGATGTTCAATCAGGCGCCGTACAACCCGGGCGGGCTGCCGGGTCCCGATCTCGTCGGCGTGCACTTCCTGGGTGGGCCTGCCGCCATCGGCGACGCGCTGCGCACGCACACCGGGTCGGACAACGCGGTGCTGTCCTCTGGGTGGGGCGCCGCCAACGCCAGCCTGCTATTGATGCGACTCGACCGCGACGAGGACCCGGCGCTGCCGAACACCGTCTTCGTCCTCGACAACAACGTCTCCCGCCCCGACGGCGGTTTCGGCACCCGCTACCCGCTGTTCGCCCTCATCGGGGTCAACCCGTTCCCGGCGCCGCCGCAGACCACCGCCAAGGCCGTCGTCGACATCGCCTACCAGTACAACTACAACTCCAATGCCCCGGCGGACCTGCTCAACGTCGTGGCCCACGTGAATTCCCTGGTGGCATACCTTTACGGGTATCGCGAGCAGAGTGAGATCGAGCTGCCGGTGGACGCCGACGGCCGCCCGACCGTGTCGTGCGCCGCCAACACCTGTGCCGTGCTGGCCGGCGGCGCCGACCCGCTGCCGTGCGACGACGCCCGCTGCGAGACACCCGCCGGGGACCGGGTGGTGGCCTATGTGACGACCCGCGGCAGCACCACCTATGTCACCTATACGACCGCCGAGCTGCCGCTGGCGCGGTTGATCCGTGACGTCGTGCCCTTCGGCGGCGCCATCGCCGATCTCACCGAACCGCTGCTCAAGCTGATCGTGGACTCGGCCTACTACGGCGGCAACCCGATCCCGGGGGACCCCAGCCGGTACCGGCCGGCGCGCTTTGGCCCGTCGCTGGCCGAGCTGCTGGCCACGGTGGCGAAGATCCCGCAAGCCGTCAAGGATGGCCTGGAAGCTTTGTCGGCCAATGCATCTCACGCCACTACCACCCAGCCTGCCACGGTCGAACCGGATCCGCAGGCCCGGTCCGGCCAGCCGCGCGAAGCCGCCCCGACCGAGCACGACGACGGTGTTGACATCGCCGAGATCACCGAGGTCACCGAGGCCACCGAGGCCACCGAGGCCACCGACCTGGCCGACACCGGCCAGGACGCCCGCGACGACGCGCACACCGACGACGAGGTCGTGGAACCGGATTCCAAAACCACTGTGGCGAGCGACAACTCGGACCCCGAGGACACCGAGCCAACGGCCGATGCCGAGACCCCGGACGACACCCGCGAGACGGCCGGCCCTGACAGCGCGGACCCGAGCGACGCTTCAGGCAACAGCGACGCCGACACCGACACCGACACCGCGAGTTGAACCCGACGAACCGTCAGGCGTTCTCGGCGATCCACTTCGCGGTGAACCGTTGGATGACGGCGAACTGCGGCACCATCAGCCGGCCGATCATCCCCTCGATCTTGCCACCCACCAATGGCACTTTGAATTCCACGGTGGCGTTGCACCGCAGCTCCGAGCCGTTCGCGGCCGGCGCCAGCAACGCGATACCTCGGCCGGATCCCGGTGCTCCGCGCGTCGCGATCGCCACCTCGCCCTGCACCACACCGCCGTCGGCGGGGCGCCACGTCTCGTCTTGAACGACTTGCCAATTGCGCGGGAAGAACTTGGCGAACGTCTTTGGCAAACCGTCGGGCTGCAGATCGTGGAGCACGACAACCGTCACCGTGCCGTCCTCGGCCACGCTCAACGAGTCCAGCTTGCCGAAGCCACCGAAATGGGCCATTCGCGCCAGCCAGTAATCCTCCTCGGAGAACGCCCAGTAGATCTGCTCGACGCTGGCCGAGGACTCGACGCGGAAATCGACCGAGCGGGGCACCGTCACCGCCCCCGGAACGGTCCGCGACCGCAGGACATCTCGTCGTGGGCGGCGCTCGCGTGCGCCACGGCGACTTCGCTCACCAGACACCCCCGCAGTGTTGCCGGCAGATGGTTGCCATCGGGCGGTGGGTGACATCGACGCCCGCCAGAAAACGGTACATCAAATGCGGTATTCGTGACACCGACGTCAAATAAACCCGCTACGCTGGCTGCACAGACAAGGACGTCCCAGCTGAATACGAACTGACCATGGATGTCGGGCGAGGGGCGCGAGAATTCCCTTCTCTCGCATCCTGATTCGAACGAGCTTCTCGCCTCATGCCCTGAACGAGGCGACCGGGGTGGGTGAGGCCCGTGTTGGTGAGGCTGTCATCAGGAGTGCCCGCACCGCTCGACGGCGGCCGGCACGTCCGTCGGTGCCGCCTGCCCGGCCCGGGCACTTGGGCGGTGGATGTCGGCACGAGCGCGGGCCTGCCCCGCCGTAGCCGCGTGGACGACTAGTGCTCCGACGAGTGCGCTGGCCGAGCAAGGCACCGGCGGCCCCCCGGGCGCAGCCGGTCGATCTTCCCGCCGGGACCGGCTTCTTCTACCGGCTGGGCAACGTCATCGTGCGGTGGCCCTGGCTGGTGATCGGTTTCTGGGTGGCGCTGGCGGTGGTGCTGCCGCCGTTGTTCCCCACGCTGGCCGAGGTCACCCAGAAACAGCCGGTCTCCCCGCTGCCCGCCGACGCGCCCTCCATCGTCGCCACCCAGCAGATGGCGGCGGCGTTCGACGAAGCCGGTACGGAGAACGTCCTGCTGGTGTTGCTGACCAACGACAACGGGCTGGGCAAGGCCGACGAAGAGGTCTATGCAACGCTGGTCGAGCGGCTACGCCGCGACCGCGAGGACGTCCTGATGCTCGAGGACTTCGTCACCACCCCGCAGTTGCGCGAAACGCTCAGCAGCGAGGACGGCGAGGCCTGGCTGATGCCCGTCGGCCTGGCCGGTGAGCTGGGTTCCACGGAGTCCTACACGGCCTACAAGCGCGTCGCCGGCATCGTCGAACATGCTGTCGCCGGAACGACATTGACCGCGAACCTGACCGGACCGGCCGCCACGCTGGCGGACTCCCTCGACGTCGGCACCCGGGATCAACTCAAGATCGAAGCCGCGATCATCACGCTGCTGCTGTTCATCTTGATCATCATCTACCGAAAACCGGCGACCATCCTGCTGCCGTTGATCACCATCGGCGTCTCGCTCGGCATCGCCCAGACGGCGGTGTCCGCGGCGGCGCAACTGGGCCTGGGGGTGTCCACCCAGACCATCACCTTGCTCAGCGGCATGATGGCCGGGGCCGGAACGGATTACGCCGTCTTCCTGATCAGCCGCTACCACGACTTCGTCCGGCTCGGCGCCGACTCCGACCAAGCCGTCCGCAACGCGCTGGGCTCGATCGGCAAGGTGATCGCCGCGTCCGCGGCCACCGTCGGGGTCACCTTCCTCGGGATGACGTTCGCCCGGCTGGAGCTGTTCGCCACCATCGGCCCGGCGTTGGCGATCGCCATCGGCGTGGCGTTCCTGGCCGCGGTCACGTTGCTGCCGGCCATCATCGTGTTGGCGGGCCGCCGCGGCTGGGTGGCGCCGCGGCGCGACCTCACCACGCGCTTCTGGCGGCGCTCCGGGATCCGCATCGTGCGCCGGCCCACCGCCAACCTGGTGGCCAGCCTGGCGGTGCTGACCCTGCTGGCCGGTTGCGTGCTGATGGTGAACTACAACTACGACGACCGCAAGGCGCTGCCTGATTCGGTCGCCAGCGCACTGGGATACGTGGCGCTCGACCGTCACTTCCCCGTCAACACCACCATCCCGCAGTACCTGCTCATCCAGTCGCCGCGTGATCTGCGAACCCCCGACGCGCTCGCCGACATGGAGCAGATGGCCCAGCGGATAAGCCAACTGCCCGATATCGCCGCGGTCCGCGGTATCACCCGCCCGAGCGGGGAACCTCTCGAGGTCGCCAGCACCACCTACCAGGCCGGCGAGGTCGGCAGCCGACTCAACGACGCGGTGACGTTGATCCGGGACCGCACCGGTGACCTGAACCGGCTGGCCTCCGGGGCCGATCAACTGGCCGACGGTCTGCACACCCTGCGGGAGCAGATCACCAAACTCATGGCCGGTCTCACCAACCTCCTCAACACGTTCCAATCCATCCAGGATCAGTTCGGCGGCGCCACCGCGCTGGGCCAGATGGGCGACTCCGACCGCCTCGTCAGCGGGATGCGCGAACTCGGCGACACGTTGCAGGCCACCTTCGGCGACCTGGAGAACCTCGCGTGGGTGGACCCGGTCGTCATCGCGCTCGACGGCAGCCCGTACTGCACCGGCGACCCGGTGTGCAGCGCGGCCCGCGAGCAGTTCCGCCAGCTGCAGATCGCCCGCAACGACGGCACGTTACAGAAGCTCGCGGACCAATTGAAGTCCACCGGGCCGCTGTCGAACCTGTCGCAGACGGTGACGAAGCTGACCCAGTCGATGAAGTCGCTGTCCGGGCCGATGGGTTCGCTGGGGCTGGGCGGGACCGGTGGCGGACAGGGCTCCCTGGGCAACATGCAGAAGGGCCTGGATTCGCTTGCCGACGGCGGCCGCCAGGTTGCCGACGGGGTCCAGGAACTGGTCGACCAGACCAAGCGGATGACCAACGACCTGGGCGACGCCTCGCAGTTTCTGCTGGCCATGCGCAACGACGCGTCGTCGCCGTCGATGGCCGGGTTCTACATCCCACCCCAGGTTCTGACATCGGACGATTTCAAGAAGGCGGCGAAGTTCTTCATCTCCCCCGACGGGCACGCGGCCAGGTATCTGATCCAGACCGAGCTCAATCCGTTCAGCACCGGGGCGATGGATCAGGTCATCGCGATCACCGACACCGCCCGCGAATCCCAGCCCAACACGGTGCTCGCCGACGCGTCGGTCGCGATGACCGGGTACCCGGCGACCCTGCGCGACGCGCGTGACTATTACGACCACGACATGAGGTTCATCATCGTCTTGACGATCGTCGTGGTGTTGCTGATCTTGATCGTGTTGTTGCGCGCGATCGTCGCGCCGGTGTATCTGATCGCCTCGGTGATCCTGTCGTACCTGGCTGCGCTCGGTCTCGGCGTGCTCACCTTCCAGTTCCTCCTGGGCGACGAATTACATTGGAGCGTACCGGGTCTGACCTTCATCATCCTGGTCGCCATGGGTGCCGACTACAACATGCTGCTCATCTCGCGCATCCGTGACGAGTCACCGCGCGGCATCCGCTCCGGGGTCATCCGCACCGTCGGCGCCACCGGAGGCGTGATCACCGCGGCCGGATTGATCTTTGCCGCATCGATGTTCGGCCTGCTGTTCGCCAGTATCGGCACGATCATCCAGGCCGGCTTCGTCGTCGGCACCGGCATCCTGCTGGACACCTTCCTGGTTCGCACCGTGACGGTGCCGGCGATGGCCGTCCTGGTGGGGCGGGGCAATTGGTGGCCGTCGAAGTGGCGACCGGGACCGCCGGCGCCGCGGCCGGCCACGACCGCATCGGCGGTTTCCGACGGCAGCTGATCACTCACCGACGAGGAGGACTCGTGACAAATTGTGCCGAGCCGGTCGACCCGACCAGTACGCACCGCGACAAGGTGGATTTCACCGGCGTGCAGTGGAAGTCGGTGGAATGGACCAACATCTGTCTGCTCTATCTGCGGGCCTGCGAGAGCGCGTCGCCCCACTCGATCCTCGGTGACGAGTTCGCCGCGCGCGACGTCGCCCGCATCGACTACGACTTCGACCGTATCCACCGCGTGGTCCGCCCGGAGGTCAACAAGTACATGGTGGCGTTGCGCAGCGCGCAGTTCGACGCGCTGGCGACCGACTACCTGGACCGCCATCCGGACGCCGTCGTCCTGCACCTGGGGTGCGGATTGCACAGCCGCGCTATGCGCTTGGCGCGCCCGGGCACACCCTGGTTCGACGTCGACCTGCCCGATGTCATCGCGCTGCGCCGCCGGCTCTACGCCGAGACCGGCACGTACCGGATGATCGGCTCGTCGGTGACCGAGCCGGAGTGGATCGAGGACCTGCCGCGCGGCGGGCCGGTCTTGATCCTGGCCGAAGGCCTGCTGATGTATATCACCCCGGGCGAGGTCACCGACCTGTTGCACCGGCTGCTCGACAGGTTCGACACCGGCGAGCTGATCGCCGATTTCCTTTCGCCGTGGGGTCCGCGGATGTCGAAGGTGCTCACCAAGGGTCTCATCAAGTGGGGCACCCACGACGGTTCGGAGATCAACCGATGGGAGCCTCGGCTGCGGCTGGCCGGCGACAGCCCGATCATGGCGGGCTACCACCAGATCCAGCCTGCGCCACAACGGTTGCTGTACCGCACGCAGTTCGCCATTCGCCCGATCCGCAATTACGACCGGCTGTTCCGGTACGCCTTCTGACAGGTGCCGAAGTGGGCCGGAACGGGGTTTGCTCGACACGTGGAGGCAATCATCGCAAATCACACCGCGCCGCATCGGAGGACGCCGTCCACGCCGCGTTTGCTGGCGTTACCCCGCTCCCCACCTGCAGTGATCAAGATCAGCCAAATGTCTACCGGCCACCACAACAGGTTCACAGCATGTAGCACAGCTAATTTCGCGTCCGTTTGACGAAACCTCGAACTCGCGCGCTCGGGCTGCAGTAACGTTCGCGTCAAATTAGGCTTCGAAGGAGAAGTCCCACGTTCGGGTAAACGGTTGGAGACGCTATGAGCATCAACCCGTTCGATGACGAAAGCGCCAACTTCTTCGTGTTGATCAACGACGAAGAACAGCACAGCTTGTGGCCGACATTTGGCGACGTTCCGGCAGGGTGGCGCGTGGTTTTCGGGGAGGCGAACCGCGCGGCATGCCTGGAGTACATCGAATCGAACTGGACTGACATCCGCCCGAAGTCTCTGCGCGAGAGGCTCGCAAAGAGCAAGGGCTGACGGTCTCAGCCGACTATCGGGGGGTCGGATGAACCTTGACATTCGAGCGCTTCCGCGGCAACGGGATTCCGATCATGGAGTCGCCGTGCAGCGCGGAAAAGGGTGAGTCGCCATGCATGAAAACATGACCAGAGCAAGGCATGACGCCGCGGACCCATCGGGTCCCGGCGCGGTCGCGGTGATCGGGATGGCCTGTCGGCTCCCCGGCGGCGTCGACTCGCCCGCTGCGCTGTGGGAGGCCCTGCTGCGCGGCGACGATCTCGTCACCGAGATCCCGCCCGACCGTTGGGATGCCGACGACTTCTACGACCCGCAGCCCGGGGTGCCGGGCCGCTCGGTCACCAAGTGGGGCGGGTTCCTCGATGACGTCGCCGGCTTCGATTTCGAGTTCTTCGGCATCAACGAGCGGGAAGCCACCGCGATGGACCCGCAGCACCGACTGCTGCTGGAAACCTCCTGGGAGGCCCTCGAACACGCCGGCCTGACCCGCGCGGTGGTGTCCGATTCGCTCACCGGTGTTTTCGTCGGGCTGACCCACGGTGACTACCAGTTGTTGGCTGCCGACGCCCACGCCGTGGAGGCGCCATACGGGTTCACCGGGAGCAGCTTCAGCCTCGCCTCTGGACGGATCTCCTACGCGCTCGGCCTGCACGGTCCCGCGCTGACGGTGGACACCGCATGCTCCTCCGGTCTGACCGCGGTGCATCTGGCGCACCACAGCCTGCTGGACGGGGAGAGCGATCTCGCACTGGCCGGCGGCGCCGCCGTCATCCTGGATCCGCGGAAGTTCGTCGCGGGCTCAGCGGAGGGCATGCTGTCCCCCACCGGCCGTTGCCATGCGTTCGACGTGGCCGCAGACGGGTTCGTCTCGTCGGAGGGCTGCGCGGTCGTGCTGCTCAAGCGGCTGCCGGACGCGCTGCGCGACGGCGACCGGATCCTGGCCGTCATCCGGGGCACCGCCGCCAACCAGGACGGCCGCACCGTCAACATCGCCACCCCATCGGTCACCGCACAGACCGCCGTCTACCGGGCGGCGTTGGCCGCGGCCGGCGTGGATCCCAGCACTGTCGGCATGGTCGAGGCCCACGGCCCCGGTACGCCGGTCGGTGACCCGATCGAGTACGCCAGCCTCGCCAACGTGTACGGCACCGAGGGGCCTTGCGCGCTGGGGTCGCTGAAGACCAATTTCGGGCATGCGCAGTCGGCGGCGGGAACGCTCGGTTTGATCAAGACGGTGCTGGCGCTGCAGCACGGCGCGGTGCCGCAGAACCTGCACTTCACCGCCCTGCCCGCCGACATGGCCAGGATCGACACCAATCTCTTCGTGCCGCAGCAGCTGACACCGTGGCCGACCAACGGTCACCATCCCCGCCGGGCGGCGACGTCGTCCTACGGGCTGTCGGGCACCAACGTGCACGCCGTGCTCGAGCAGGCGCCTGCATCGCACTCCGTTGCGCCGCAGCATGACTCGACCGACGCGGCGCCCCTACTTTTCCCGCTGTCGGCGACCTCCGCCGACCAACTGCGTCGCACCGCGGCGCGGCTGGCCGACTGGGTCGCCGCCCATCCGGACGTGGCGCTGCCGGACCTGGGCTACACGTTGACGCGCCGCCGCAGCCACCGGACCGTGCGCACCGCCGCCGTCGCCGCCGGCCGTGACCGACTGGTCGCGGCGCTGCGCGACGTCGCCGGAGGTGACGCCCCGCACCAGACCGCGGTCGGACAGGACGACCGGGGACCGGTGTGGGTGTTCTCCGGCCAGGGATCCCAGTGGGCTCAGATGGGCGCCGAACTGTTGCGGGCCGAACCGGTGTTCGCCGCGACGGTGGCCGCGGCCGAGCCACTGATCGCCCGCGAATCCGGGTTCTCGGTCACCGACGCGATGACGAGGCCGCAGGTGGTGACGGGCATCGACCGGGTCCAGCCCACCCTGTTCACGATGCAGGTCGCGCTGGCGGCGACGATGCGGTCCTACGGCGTGGCGCCCGGCGCGGTCATCGGTCATTCGCTCGGTGAGGTCGCCGCCGCCGTCGTCGCCGGTGCACTGTCGCTCGACGACGGTGCGCGGGTGATCTGCCGGCGCTCCCGGCTGATGAGCCGCATCGCCGGGGCCGGCGCGATGGCCTCGGTGGAACTGCCGGCGCAGCAGGTGCTCTCAGAGCTGATGACCCGCGGCATCGACGACGCCGTCGTCGCCGTCGTCGCGTCCCCGCAGTCGACGGTGATAGGCGGAGCCACCCAGACCGTCCGCGACCTGGTGACCGCCTGGCAACAGCGCGACGTGCTGGCCCGCGAGGTCGCGGTCGACGTGGCCTCGCACTCCCCGCAGGTCGATCCGATCCTCGACGAGTTGACCGAGGCGCTGCACGGGGTCACTCCTTTGACGCCGACCGTGCCGTATTACTCGGCCACGCAATACGATCCCCGTGAAGAACCGATGTGCGACGCCCGCTACTGGGTCGGCAACCTGCGTCAGATGGTGCGGTTCGCCCCTGCGGTACAGGCCGCCCTGGAGGACGGCTACCGGGTGTTCGCCGAGCTGGCACCGCACCCGTTGCTGATGCACGCCGTCGAGCAGACCGCCCGCAGCCTCGATATGCCGGTGGCCGCGCTGGCCGGGATGCGCCGCGACCAAGAGCTGCCCCAGGGGCTACGCGCGCTGGTGGCCGATCTGCACAGTGCCGGTGCCGCGGTGGACTTCTCGGCGCTCTATCCCGACGGTGAGCTGGTGGACGCGCCGTTGCCCAGCTGGACGCACCGGCGGCTGATGTTCACCCGGGGCGCCCAGGACTCCCCCACCCACGGCGGCTGCACAGTGTCGGTCCATCCGCTGCTCGGATCGCACGTGCGGCTGCAGGAGGAACCCGAACGCCACGTGTGGGCATCGGAGATCGGCACCGCCGCGCAACCCTGGCTGGGCGACCACCGGATCCGCGACGTCGCGGTGCTCCCCGCCGCGGCGTACTGCGAGATGGCGCTGGCCGCCGCACACACCACGCTGGGCGAGACCGCCGAGGTCCACGACATCCGCTTCGAACAGGCGCTGCTGCTCGACGAGCAGACCACCGCCGGCGCGGCGGCGGAGCTGTCCGCCCCCGCGACCTTCGCGTTCACCGTCGAGACCCTCGACGGCGGTGACCAGGTGCGGCAGTCCTCGGCCGTCTTGCGTCACGGTGAGGCCAATCACAGTCCGGCACAAGACATATCTCATCTCCTGTCGGCGCATCCGGACCGGGAGGACGGCGCGGCTGTCCGCACCCGGCTGGAGCGGCGCGGCATCCGGTACGGCCCGGCATTCGGCGGGCTTGCCGCGGTACACACCGGCGCGGAGGCCGACAGCGTGCTGGCCGAGGTCGCGCTGCCGCGGGACTTCCGCTCCCAACAGGACGCCTACCACGTGCATCCGGCACTGCTCGATGCGTGCTTCCAGTCGGTGGCGGCCCACCCGGAGGTCGCGGCGCTGGGCGGCGATGCCCTGGCCCTGCCCTTGGCCATTCGCCAGCTGCGCTGCCACGGCACGGCCCGCGGCGCCCGCTACTGCCTGACCCGGATCACCGCGGTCGACACCACCGGGGCCGAAGCCGACCTCGATGTCCTCGACGAGCACGGGTCGGTGCTGCTCACGGTGCGCGGACTGCGTCTGGGCGCCGGGATGTCCGAACACGACCGGCACGACCGGGTGCTCGACGCCCGGCTGCTGGCGGTGGACTGGCGCCAGCGGGAGCTACCCGAGCCCGACCACGCCGACGCCGGGGCCTGGCTGGTGATCGGCCTCGGTGACGGCGACGGCCTCCCCGCCTCGCTGTCGGATGCACTGAGATCAGGTGGGGCGCAATGCATCACGATGCAGTGGCCGACCCACAACCCTGCGGACGCCACACCGCGGGAGGACCTCACCGCGCACCTGCGGGCCGGTGGGTTCGCCGGGGTGGTGATCGTCTCACCGCCACAGACCGGCCGATCCGATGACCAGACGCCGCGGCTGGCCCGCGACTACGTCGCACAGCTGGTGCGGATCGTCCGGGAGCTGCCCGAGAGCGCCGGTGCGCTCGACCGGTTGTATCTCGTCACCCGCACCGCGCAGACCGTGACCGCCGGGGACGTGGCGAACCTCGAACAGGCCGGTGCGCGGGGCCTGATGCGGGTGATCGGCATCGAGCAGCCGCATTTGCGCGCCACCCAGATCGATGTGGACGACGACGTCGACACCGTGGCAGTGGCCCGGCAGCTGCTGAGCGGCTCGAAGGAGGACGAGACCGCATGGCGCGCCGGCGTCTGGTACGCCGCCCGGCTGTCCCCCGCCCCGTTGGCCCCCGAGGAGCGGCGCACCACCGAAGCCGACCCCGAGCATGACGGGCTGCGCCTGCAGATCCGTACACCCGGCGATCTGGAGACGCTGGAACTCGTGTCCTTCGACCGTGTTCCACCGCCCGAGGGGCACGTCGAGGTGGCGGTCAGCGCGTCGAGCATCAACTTCGCCGACGTGTTGGTGGCGTTCAGCCGCTACCCGGCCTTCGACGGGCGGCTGCCCGCGCTGGGCACGGACTTCACCGGGGTGGTGACCGCGGTCGGTCCTGGTGTCACCGACCTCGCGGTGGGCGACCGGGTCGGCGGGGTGTGCGCCGACGGCTGCTGGGCGACGTTCCTCACCTGTGATGCCCGCCATGCCGTCCCACTGCCCGACGGACTCACCGACGGCCAGGCCGCCGCCGTCACCACCGCCCATGCCACCGCGTGGTACGGGCTGCACGAGCTGGCCCGGATCCGGCGCGGCGACAAGGTGTTGATCCACTCCGGCACCGGCGGGGTCGGGCAGGCGGCGATCGCCATCGCGCGGGCGGCGGGCGCCGACATCTACGCGACCGCGGGCAGCCCGGAACGCCGAGAGCGGCTGCGCAACATGGGCGTTGCCCATGTCTACGATTCCCGCAGCACCGAGTTCGCCGACCAGATCCGGTGCGACACCGACGGCTACGGCGTCGACATCGTGCTCAACTCGGTCAGCGGTCCGGCTCAACGGGCCGGGCTGCAGCTGCTGGCATTCGGTGGCCGCTTCGTCGAGATCGGCAAGCGCGACATCTACGGCGACACCCGCCTCGGGTTGTTCCCGTTCCGCCGCAACCTCGCCTTCTACGCCGTCGACCTGGGGCTGCTCGCGTTCAGCGATGCCGACCGGTTGCGGGAGCTGTTGCGCACGGTGTACCGGCGCGTCGCCGACGGCTCCCTGCCGGTGCCGGAGCGCACCCACTACCCGCTCACCGACGCCGGCTCGGCGATCCGGCTGATGAGCGGCGCCCAGCACACCGGCAAGCTGGTGCTCGACGTCGCGCACCGGGGCCGGCGCCGGGTGATGGTACCGCCGGCACAGGTCCCGATCTACCGGCGCGACGGCGCCTACGTCATCACCGGTGGCCTGGGCGGGCTGGGCCTGTTCCTGGCCGAGAAGATGGCCGCGGCGGGCTGCGGCCGGATCGTGCTGTCCTCGCGGTCGCAGCCCTCACCGGCGGCCGCCGAGACGATCGGACTGATCTGCGCGATGGGTGCCGATGTGGTCGTCGAGTGTGGTGACATCGCCGCACCGGGCACTGCGGCGCGGCTGGTGGCGACCGCGACCGCGACCGGGCTGCCGGTGCGCGGGGTGCTGCACGCGGCCGCGGTGGTGGAAGACGCCACGCTGACCAACATCTCCGAGGAACTCCTCGAACGTGACTGGGCGCCCAAGGTTCACGGGGCCTGGGAGCTGCACAAGGCGCTGGCCGGCCAGCCGTTGGACTGGTTCTGTTCGTTCTCGTCGGCCGCCGCGCTCGTCGGCTCGCCCGGCCAGGGCGCCTATGCCGCGGCCAACAGTTGGCTCGATGCGTTCACCCAGTGGCGACGTGCCCAGGGGCTGCCGGGCACCGCGATAGCCTGGGGCGCCTGGGCGCAGGTCGGCCGGGCCACCGAGGTGGCAGCGGCGGCCAATGCCGCCATCGATCCCGACGAGGGTGCGTACGCCCTGGATGCGCTGCTGCGCCACAACCGCGGCTACACCGGATATGCGCCCGTCACCGACGCTCCGTGGCTGGCGGTGTTCGCCGAGCGCAGCCCGTTCGCCGAGGCGTTCCGCTCCAACGCCAACTCCGCGGCCGGCTCGGCCCGGCTCCGCGCGGAATTGGGTGAACTTCCCCGGGACGAGTGGCCGGCGAGGCTCCGTCGGCTCATCGCCGACCAGGTCGGGGTGATCCTGCGTCGCAGCGTGGACCCGGACCGTCCGCTGTCCGGGTACGGCCTGGACTCGCTGGGCGCGCTCGAGCTGCGCACCCGGGTGGAAACCGAAACGGGGATAAGGATTTCGGCCACCGACATCACCACGATCACCATCCGCGGCCTGGCCGAGCTGCTGTGCGACAAGCTGGCGCCCGCAGATGCCGCCTGACATTCGAGGGGGAGGTCCGATGGCGCGGGACGACCGGGGGCTTCCGCTGACACGCGGACAACTCGACATCTGGCTCGCCCACCAGACCGGCCGATTCGGGACCGGCTGGCAACTCGGGCTGTTCGTCAAGATCCGGGGACCGGTTCAGCGGGATCCGTTGGAGTGGGCGATCCGGCGGGTGATGAAAGAGGCCGAGCCGGTGCGGGCCGCGTTCTTCGAACAAGACGGCCAGGTGTTCCAGAAGCCGATCGACCACCCGGACGTCGTGCTGGACTTTCACGACTTCTCGGGCTCGGTGACCGCGCTGCAGGACGCCTACGACATCGCCGCGACCATCCAGCGCACACCGATGCCGCTGACCGGACCGCTGTTCAGGTTCGCGCTGTTCCGGATCCGGCCCGACGAGCATGTCTGGTTCACCTGTTGCCACCACCTGGTGATCGACGGGTTCGGGGTCTCGCTTGTCGGGCACCGGATCGCCGCCGTGTACTCCGCCGTGGTGTCCGGTGCACCGATCCCACCACCGTTCTTCGGCACGCTCGCGGACCTGGTCAATAGTGAGCTGGAATACGAGGCCTCGCAGGACTATTCGGGCGACGAGCAGTACTGGTCGGCCAACCTGCCGGACGGGGACCCGGCGGAGCCACCGCCACCCGGGGAAGCCGGGGACGAGCCGGCGGCGCCACCGACCCCGGTCCGGCTGGATCCGACCATCCTGTACCGCGTGCAGGACGTGGCCGACACATGGGAGGTTCCGCGCTCGTCGGTCATCACCGCCGCGTGCGCGCTGCTGATCGGGGGCCGACACGGTGACGGCTCTGAGGTGGTGCTCGACTTCCCGGTGGGCCGGCGGGTCAGCCCGGAGTCGAAGACACTGCCGGGCATGCTCTCCGGCATCGTGCCGCTGGCGCTGCGGACCGCGCCGGGGCAGACGATCGCCGAGTTCTGTCGGCACGTCGACACCCGGATCGGAGAAGCGCTGCGCCATCAGCGCTTCCCGGCGCAGGCCCTGGAACGCAAGACCCGGTCCCGCGATCCCGGGCAGCCGTCCGACCGGGTCAACGTCAACTTCATCCCGTCGGTGTTCACCCTCGACTTCGGCGGGGTCCCGGCCGCCGCCAGCTACACGGGCTCGGGTCAGATCAGCGGCTTCGGCTTGTTCTTCTCCGCGGTCGGCGACGACCTGTTCCTCAGCACCGCGGGCACCGGGCACCCGTTCGCCGCAATGGATCTCACCGACCTGGCCGGACGCCTGGACACGCTGTTGGCGGCGATGGCCGCCGACCCCGGCCGGCGGTTGTCCACGCTGCAGGTGACCAGCGCTGGGGAGCGGGCCGACCTGGACGCCTGGTGCAACCGGGCGGTGCTGACCCAGCAGCCGACCCCGGTGTCGATCCCGGCCGGGTTCGCCGCCCAGGTCGAGCACCGCCCGGACGCGGTCGCGGTGGTCTCCGGTGAACAGTCCTGGACCTACCGGGAACTCGACGATGCGTCGAACCGGCTGGCGCACCTGCTGGCCGAACACGGTGCCGGCCCGGGCCGCAACGTCGCGTTGTTGATGCAACGTTCGGGTCAGGCGATCGCCGCGATCCTGGCGGTGCTCAAGACCGGTGCGGCCTACCTGCCGATCGACCCGGCGCACCCGATGTCGCGGATCGAGTTCATGGTGGCCGACGCCGGCCCGGTCGTCGCGGTCACCACCGACAGCTTCGCCGATCGGTTCGCCGGATGCGACGTGCCGGTCATCGACGCCCACGATCCCCGCATCGAAGCCCAGCCGAGCACCGCGCTGCCCGCACCCGGCGCCGACGACCTCGCGCACATCATCTACACCTCCGGCACAACGGGCGTGCCCAAGGGCGTGGCGGTCACCCATCAGCACGTGACCCGGCTGTACCGTCCCCTGGGGTTGGCGGTGGAGCTGTCCGCCGACCAGGTGTGGGCGCAGTTCTTCTCCTACGCCTTCGACTTCTCGGTCTGGGAGATCTGGGGCGCGCTGCTGCACGGCGGCCGGCTGGTCATCGTGCCCGAGACCGTGGCCCGCTCGCCAGAAGACCTGCGCCCCTTATTGATCCGCCACCAGGTGTCGGTGTTGAGCCAGACACCGTCGGCGCTGGGAGCGCTCCGCCCCGACGGCCTGGAATCCGTCACCGTCCTGGTGGGCGGTGAGCCGTGCCCCGCCGAGGTGGTGGACCGGTGGACACATGGCCGCACGCTGATCAATGTCTACGGCCCCACCGAGACGACGATCTTCGCGTCCGGGAGCGCGCCGCTGGCGGCCGGGACCGGGGTGCCGCCGATCGGCGCGCCGGTGTCCACCGCGGCACTGTTCGTGCTCGACGGATGGCTGCGCCCGGTGCCGGCGGGCACCGTCGGCGAGCTGTACGTCGCCGGCCACGGCGTCGGGTGCGGCTATGTCCGCCGACCGGGCTTGACCGCGACGCGGTTCGTGCCCTGCCCGTTCGGTGAGCCGGGTGCCCGGATGTACCGGACCGGGGATCTGGTGCGCTGGCGGCCCGACGGGCAACTGGACTACCTCGGCCGTGCCGACGAACAAGTCAAGGTCCGCGGCTACCGCATCGAGCTCGGCGAGGTCCAGGCGGCCCTGCTCGGGCTCGGCGGTGTGCAGCACGCTGCAGCGGTCGTGCGCGAAGACCGTCCCGGCGACAAACGCCTAGCCGGCTATGTCACCGAAACCGAGGAAGGGGCAGTCGATCCCGCCGCGGCGCGGGCGGCGTTGGCCGATCGACTGCCCCCGTACATGGTTCCGGCCGCGGTGGTCGTCCTCGACGCGTTGCCGCTGACCGTCAACGGCAAGCTCGACGTCGGGGCGCTGCCCGTCCCGCAGTACGGCGACGCCGATGGGTACCGCGCACCCGGGGATGCGGTCGAGGAGATCCTGGTGGGCATCTACGCCGACGTGCTCGACGTGCCACGGGTCGGCGTCGACGACTCGTTCTTCGACCTGGGCGGCGACAGCATCCTGGCGATGCGCTTGGTCGCCGCGGTCAACGCGGCGCTGGACGCCGACCTGTCGGTGCGTGCCCTGTTCGACGCGCCCACGGTGGCGCAGCTGGCGCGTCAGCTCGGCGGCGCCGCGGTCCTGCGGGAGCCGCTGGTGCCCGCGGATCGGCCCGAGGTGATCCCGTTGTCCTTCGCGCAGAACCGGTTGTGGTTCCTGAACCGGTTCGAGAACGGCAACGCGACGTACAACATGCCGCTGTGCCTGCGGGTGCGGGGCGCACTGGACGTCGAGGCGCTGCGCGGTGCGCTACGCGACGTGGTGGAGCGGCACGAATCGCTGCGCACGATATTCCCGGAGACCGACGGGGTACCGCGCCAGCAGGTGGTGGCCGCCGAGCGGGCCGAGTACCCCTTCGACGTCGTCGACGCCGTCGGCTGGTCGTCTACCCGATTGACCGCCGCCGTCGAAGAGGGGGCCCGGCACCGCTTCGACGTGACCACCGATATCCCCTTGTACGTCAGTCTGTTCCGCGTCTCTGTCGACGAGCACGTGCTGGTTGGGGTGGTGCACCACATCGCCGCCGACGGGTGGTCGGTCGCCCCCCTGATGGCCGATCTGTCGGTGGCCTACGCGGGCCGGTGCGCCGGCCGTCCACCGGACTGGGCGCCACTACCGGTGCAGTACGCGGACTACACGCTGTGGCAGCGGGCACGCTTCGGCGACCTGCGCGACGGCGACAGCCCGATCGCCTTGCAGCTTGCGTACTGGCAGGAGTCGCTGGCCGGGATGCCCGAGCGGCTGGCGCTGCCGACCGATCGGCCGTATCCGCCGGTGGCCGATCTGCGGGGGGCCACGGTCGAGATCGCCTGGCCCGCCGAACTGCAGCAGCGCATCCGCGACCTCGCCGCCGCGCACAACGCGACCAGCTTCATGGTCGTGCAGGCCGCCCTGGCGGCACTGTTGAGCCGGTTGTGCGCCAGTTCCGATGTGGCGGTGGGCTTCCCGATCGCCGGCCGCAGTGATCCGGCGCTCGACGCGTTGGTCGGTTTCTTCGTCAACACCTTGGTGCTGCGCGTCGATGCCTCCGGTGATCCCACCGTCGCCGAACTGGTGGACCAGGTGCGCCGGCGCAGCCTGGCCGCCTACGAACATCAGGACGTGCCGTTCGAAATGCTGGTCGAGCGGCTCAATCCGACCCGGTCGCTGACGCACCATCCCGTCGTCCAGGTGGCGTTGGCGTGGCAGAACCTACCGGGGGTGACCGAGGACTCCGCCGCCGGGCTCTCGTTGGGTGGGTTGGACGTGACGCCGGTGCCCGTCGATACCCACACCGCCAGGATGGATCTGTCGTTCTCGTTGTCGGAGCGCGTCGGTGAATCGGGCGCACCGACCGGGATCGGCGGGACAGTGGAGTTCCGCACCGATGTGTTCGACGCCGCGACGATCGCGACCCTGGTCGACCGGTGGCAACGGATGCTGACGGCGATGACCGCCGATCCGCACGCCCGGCTGTCGACGATCGACGTGCTCGACGCCGACGAGCACCGGCACCTCGACGCGCTCGGCAACCGGGCGGTGCTGGCGAGCAACCCGGCCGAGCTGTCCGTCCCGGCAGTGTTCCACACACACGTGGCGGCCACCCCGGAGTCGGTCGCCGTCAGTGACCTGGACCGGTCGTTGACGTACCGGGATCTGGACGAGGCCTCGAACCGGTTGGCACACCGACTGATTGGCCATGGCGTCGGTGCGGGCGATTATGTGGCGGTGCTTCTGGACCGGTCCGCGCAGGCCGTGGTGGCCATGTTGGCGATCCTCAAGACCGGGGCGGCCTATCTGCCGATCGACCTGGCCCACCCCGACAACCGGATCCGGTTCATGCTGGACGATGCCCAACCGGTGGCCGCGGTCACGTCGGCCGATCTGCGGTCCCGGTTGGCCGCTACCGACCTGATGGTGGTGGACGTCGACGACGTGCCGGTACGATCCGACCCGCTGCCGGACCCGGACCCTGACGACGCCGCGTACCTCATCTACACCTCCGGCACCACCGGTGTCCCCAAAGGTGTTGCCATCACCCACCGGAACGTGGTGCACCTGGCCGACTCGACGCCCCACACGCTGCCCGAGGAGCAGGTGTGGACCCAGTGCCACTCCTACGGTTTCGACTTCTCGGTGTGGGAGATCTGGGCCACGCTGCTCGGCGGTGGACGCCTGGTGATCGTTCCGGAGGAGACGGCCGGGTCACCGGCGGACTTCCTCGCACTCGTCGTACGTGAGGGTGTCAACGTGCTCACCCAGACCCCGTCGGCGATCAGTGCGTTGTCGCCGCAGGGGTTGGATTCGGTGGCGGTGCTGCTCGGCGGGGAGGCCTGCCCGGCCGAGGTCGTCGATACCTGGGCGCCAGGACGGGTGTTGATCAACGCTTACGGCCCCACCGAGGCCACGGTGTACGCGTCGATGAGTGAGCCTCTGGCACCGGGCTCGGGCCCGGCGCCGATCGGTGCGCCGGTGCCGACGGCGGCGGTGTTCGTTCTCGACGAATCGCTGCACCCCGTCCCCGTCGGAGTGGTCGGTGAGCTGTATGTCGCGGGACGTGGTGTGGCCATGGGCTATCTGGGCCGACCCGGGTTGACCGGATCACGTTTCCTCGCATGCCCGTTCGGGGAGCCTGGGGCGCGGATGTATCGCACCGGGGATCTCGTACGCTGGCGCACCGACGGGCAATTGGACTACCTTGGCCGCGCCGACGAACAGGTCAAGATCCGCGGCTACCGCATCGAGCTCGGCGAGGTCCAGGCGGCGCTCGGCGCGCTCGACGGGGTCGACCAGGCAGTGGTCGTAGTGCGGGAGGACCAGCCAGGCGCCAAGCGGCTGATCGGGTACATCGTCGGAACCGCCGACGCTGCCGCCGCCCGAACAGCACTGGCCGAGCGACTACCCGCCTACATGGTTCCCGCGGCGGTGGTGGCCATCGACGCTGTTCCCTTGACCGTCAACGGAAAACTCGACGTTCGCGCCCTGCCCGAACCACAATTCCGGCAGGCCGGCCAGTACCGAAGGCCGGCGGACGCTGTGGAGGAGGTGCTGGCCGGGATCTACGCCCAGGTCCTCGGCCTGGACCAGGTCGGGGTCGACGACTCCTTCTTCGACCTCGGCGGCGACAGCATCCTGTCCATGCAAGTGGTGGCGCGCGCCCGGGCTGCGGGTGTGTTGTGCCGGCCCAAGGACATCTTCGTCGAGCAGACCGTGGCCCGGCTGGCCCGGGCGGTCACCGTGGCCGGTACGGCCGGCCCCGTCGACGAAGGCCTCGGGGAAGTGCCGGCGACGCCGATCATGCGTTGGCTGAACACCATCGACGGACCCACCGACCAGTTCAACCAAACCCTCATCATCCAAGCCCCCACCGAGGCCA
>JBFWOX010000062.1:0-24126 GCA_050250295.1 Mycolicibacterium sp. | reverse complement strand
GCACATCCCCGCGATCAGCGTGGTCAGCTTCGGTGCCGGGTTGGCCGCCCCGGAGGTGATCCGCGGCTCGGTCATGTGCACCTTGGCGGCCAACAGCTGTGCCAACCCGGGCTGGGGCCAACGTCATCACCGGGACCAGCCCCGCGCACGACACGAGATGGTCATCATCGAAGACCGCCGACGACGCGGCGAACCTGTGGGGCACTTGCACCGGAAGTGCCTTGCGGGTTGTGTCGATAAGTGCGTAGAGAACACTCATCATCACAGCTCAGCGGGCATCTTCCTCGTTACGACACCCGATGACCAGCCGATTCATCGGTGGATCGAGGCTAAGGCAGATCCTGGAGATGGCGGTCGACGACCGACGCATTCCGCGTAATCCCTGCTGCGGCGTCAAGGCGCCGCGACGACAGCATCGATCGAGGGCTATCTCACCCACCCACAAGTGGAGCTGCTGGCGGACGAGGTGGGTGATCACGCCACCGTGGTCCGGTTCCTGGTCTACACCGGCCTGCGTTGGGGGGCGATCGCAGCGCTGCGGGTGGAATCGTTGGACATGCTGCGCCGTCGGGTGAACATCCGCCAAGCCGTTGCCGAGGTCGGCGGAAAGCTGGTGTGGTCCACGCCGAAGTCTCATGAGCGTCGCTCGGTGCCCTTCCCCGTCTTCCTCGCCGAGCCGCTCGCTGCATTGATGGTCGGCAAGCAACGCGGAGATCTGGTGTTCGGCTCGGCAGAGGGAGCCGTTCTGCGAGTGTCGACGTGGCGACCGCGGGTCTTGAATGTGGCCGTCAAGCGAGTCCAAGAGAGGACGCCGGCCTTTCCCACCGTCACCCCTCATGACTTGCCTCACACAGCCGCGTCGCTGTCGATCAGTGCCGGTGCGAACGTGAAAGCCGTTCAGACGATGCTTGGCCACGCCTCCGCCGTTGCTCACCCTCGACACCTCCGCCGACCTGTTCCCTGATGATCTGGAGCAAGTTTCGGCTGCACTAGACGCAGCTCGATTGACAGCGTTGGAACTCGCTGCGACTGGAACGAAAGAAGGCCCCGAACTGGAGAACCAGTTAGGGCCTTCTACCTGCGATCACACGAGTCGGGGTGGCGGGATTCGAACCCACGACCTCTTCGTCCCGAACGAAGCACGCTACCAAGCTGCGCCACACCCCGTATGAAGCGACGACAGCCTATCGCACCGCCCGCGGTTGAAGCCAAACGCCTATCGCCTGCGCGACACGCCGCGGGATGGATCTGGCCGTCCGATGTCGTTGTACACACTGAAACGACAGGCACCAACGAAACGAGGCGTGACATGACTGGGTTGGGCGCATCGATCTACCTGGGCTTCTTCGCGTTGGCCGCGTTGTGGTTGTTCCTGACCTCCGACGGGCCGCTCACCCGGGGCCGCGACGATCAGGGCCAGCGCCCGGACCGCTCGAATTCGGCCAGCACTTCCACGGATTCGGCCGGGTCCAACTGGTGGGCCCTGAGCCAGTCGTCGCAGAAGTAGGTGTCCAAGTAGCGATCGCCACTGTCGGCGAGCAGTGTGACCACCGACCCACTCCGACCTTCTGCCACCATCCCCGCCAGCAGTCCGAACGCGCCCCAGATGTTGGTGCCCGTCGACGGGCCCACCCGGCGGCCCAACACGTTGCTGACGTGATGAGCCGCGGCCACCGACGCCGCATCCGGCACCGACACCATCCGGTCCACCACACCCGGCAGGAACGACGGCTCCACCCGGGGCCGGCCGATGCCCTCGATGCACGACGAGACACCGGTCACCGCGTCCAGGTCACCGGTCCGGTAGGCGACCGAGAACGCCGAGTTCTCCGGGTCGACGACGCACAACTGGGTGGCGTGGCGGCGATACCGGATGTAACGCCCGATCGTCGCGCTGGTGCCGCCGGTGCCCGCCCCGACCACGATCCAGTCCGGCACGGGGTGAGTTTCGGCACTCATCTGCTGGTAGATCGACTCGGCGATGTTGTTGTTGCCCCGCCAGTCGGTGGCCCGCTCGGCGTTGGTGAACTGATCGAGGTAGTGCCCGCCGGTCTCCTCGGCCAGCTGCTGCGCCTCCGCGTACACCTGGGCCGATTCGGTCACGAAATGGCAACGGCCGCCCTGTGATTCGATCAGCGCGATCTTGGCCGGGCTCGTCGTCGCCGGCATCACCGCGATGAACGGCAGCCCCAGCATCGCCGCGAAATACGCCTCCGAGACGGCGGTGGACCCCGAGGACGCCTCGATGATCGTCGTGCCCTCCCGGATCCACCCGTTGCACAGCCCGTACAGGAACAGCGAGCGGGCCAGCCGGTGCTTGAGGCTGCCGGTGATGTGGGTGGTCTCGTCCTTGAGGTAGAGCGCTACGTCGACGTCACCGGCCCAGCTCGACGGCAGCGGGTAGCGCAGCAGGTGCGTGTCAGCGCTGCGGCGGGTGTCGGCCTCGATCAGCCGCACCGCGTTGTCGACCCAGGAGCGCGCCGGGTGACGACAGTCGGAGGGGTCTGACCGGCTCACCGCGCCGAGACGGTCGGGTGCGACTGCCCTTGCTGCACACCGGAATCCGAACCCCCGGTCGGGGCCGCCACCAGGGTCAGCAGCGTCGCCTCCGGGCGGCAGCAGAACCGCAGCGGGGCGAACGGGGAGGTGCCGATGCCCGCCGAGACATGCAGCTGGGTGTGGGCACCCCACCGCGACGGGCCCTTGGCCCGGGACCGGTCCAGATCACAGTTGGTGACGATCGCCCCGTAGAACGGGACACACAGCTGACCACCGTGGGTGTGGCCGGCCAGCACCAGCTGGTAGCCGTCGGCGGCGAACCGGTCCAGCACCCGCGGCTCCGGTGAATGGGTCAGACCCAGCGTCAGGTTGGCCGCCGCGTTGGCCGGGCCCGCGATGGTCGCGTAGCGATCCCGGGTCAGGTGCGGGTCGTCGACGCCGGCGGCGGCGATGTGCAGGCCCGCGACCTCGAACTCCCGGCGGGTGTGCGTCATGTCCAGCCAACCGCGCTCGGTGAACGCCGCGCGCAGGTCCTGCCAGGGCAGCGGCTCACCGTAGATTCGGTGCGTCGGCTTGGTCAGGTAGTTCGCCGGGTTCTTCAGCTTCGGGGCGAAATAGTCGTTGCTGCCGAACACGAACACCCCGGGCACCGACAGCAGGTCACCGAGGGCCTGCACCACCGCGGGCACCGCCTTGGGGTGTGCCAGGTTGTCGCCGGTGTTGACGACCAGGTCCGGTTGCCAACGGCCCAGGTCACGCAGCCACGCCTGCTTGCGGCGCTGACCGGGCCGCATGTGGATGTCGCTGATGTGCAGCACCTTCAGCGGCGAGGAACCGGGGGAGAGCACCGGCATCGTCGTCTGCCGGACCACGAAGGCGTTGCGCTCGATCAGCGAGGCGTACCCGATCCCCGCCGCGAGCGTGCCCGCAGAGGCGACGGCGGTGGTTTTCAGCAGCGATCCAAGCGCGACAGGCATTGGCCTAGAGTACTGCCCCCGCCGCCCCGGCACAGGACGCCGCCCGTCCCGACCGATCAGCCCGGCGGCGGTGGCGGTGGTGGCGGCGGACCCAGCACCGGCACCGTGATCGGCGGCAGGCCGGGGATCTCGATGACCGTCTCGGTGACGACCGGCGGTGCGCCAGGTGGCAGCGCTCCCGGCGGCGGAGGCGGCGGCGCCGGCGGGATGCCGTTGGAGATCTGGATCGTGATGATCGACCCCGGCACCGTCTGCCCGCTCGGCGACGTACCGACCACGGCTCCGTACGGTGCGGTGCTGTTCACCGGCGTCGTCTGCTCGGCGACCTGGAATCCGGCCTCCCGCAGGCGAGCCCGCGCGGTCTCCGGGCTCATCCCGGCCACGCTGGGCACCCGCGACCCGGGTGCGCCGTCGACGTAGCGCGGGTCGGTCGGCGGCAACGCGACCTCACCGAAGTTGGTGGCGATCGGCTGCATCGCGGTGAACCAGGTCCGGGCCGGCTCGTTGCCGCCGAACAGGTTGCCCGAGCCGCACTGCCGCAGCGGGAACGAACACAGCTCACCGGGCGACGTCGAATCGTCGTAGATATAGCTGGCGGCGGCCAGCTGGTTGGTGAAGCCGAGGAAACCCGACGACCGGTGCGCTTCGGTGGTGCCGGTCTTCCCGGACATCGGCAGGTTCCAGCCGACCGAGCCGGCCGCCCCGGCGGCGGTACCTGCACCGGTGTCGTCCTTGCTCATCGCGTTGGCCAGCGTGTTGGCCAGACCCTCCGGCACCGCCTGCTCGCACGTCTCGGTGGTGACGGCCACCTCCTCGCCGTTGCGGTCGACGACCTGGTCGATCGGGTTCGGCGGGCACCAGGTGCCACCGGAGGCCAGCGTCGCGGCGACGTTCGACAGCTCTAGCGCGTTGACCTCGATCGGGCCCAGCGTGAACGACCCCAGGTTCTGCCGCTTGATGAAGTCGGCGAGGCTCTCGTTGCTCTCCGGGTCGTAGTCGCGGGCGGTGCCGGGCAGCGCGTAGGAACGCAGGCCCAGCTTCACCGCCATGTCGACGGTGCGCTGCACCCCCACCTGCGCGATCAGCTTGGCGAACGCGGTGTTCGGCGACGTCGCGAGCGCGTCGGTGACGCTCATCGTGCCGCGGTAGTTGCCGGCGTTCTGCACGCACCACGTCGCGGGCGGGCAGCCGCGCGCACCGCCGGTGCCCAGCCCCTTGGCCTCGAACCGCGACGGCGCATCCAGCTGGGCGTTGATCCCCATGCCCATCTCCAGCGCGGCCGCGGTGGTGAAAACCTTGAAGATCGAGCCCGCCCCGTCGCCCACCAGGGAGAACGGTTGGGGCTGCATCGTCTCCCCGGCGTCGAGGTTCAGCCCGTAGGTCCGGTTGCTGGCCATCGCGAGCACCGGGTGCGACTCCTTGCCGGGCCGGATCACGCTCATCACACTGGCCACGCCCTGCAGGTCCGGGCTGGCGATGCTGTCGATGGCCGACTTCACCGTGGCCTGTACATCGGGGTCGAGCGTCGTCTTGATCAGATAGCCGCCCTTGGCGACCTGGTCCTTGCTGATCCCGGCGCGGGCCAGGTAGTCGAGCACGTAGTCGCAGAAGAACGCCCGGTCCCCGGCGGCGATGCAGCCGCGGGGCAGTTCCTTGGGCTGCGGCAGCACTCCCAGCGGCTGTTGACGCGCCTCACGCAGCTCGCCGGCGTATTCGGGCAGGTTCTCGATCATCGTGTCGAGCACCACGTTGCGGCGGGCCAGCGCGCCGTCGGGGTTGGTGTACGGGTTCAACGTGCTGGTCGACTGCACCATGCCGGCCAGCAGCGCCGCCTGCTGCCAGTTCAACTCGGAGGCGTTGATCCCGAAATACGTCTGCGCAGCGTCCTGGATCCCGAACGCGCCGTTACCGAACGACACCAGGTTGAGGTAGCGGGTGAGGATCTCCGGCTTGGTGAACGTCTTGTCCAGAGTGAGCGCCATCCGGATCTCGCGGAGCTTGCGCGCCGGGGTGGTCTCGATCGCGGCGCGCTTCTCGGCGTCGGTCTGCGCGATCACCAGCAGTTGGTAGTTCTTGACGTACTGCTGTTCGATGGTCGAGCCACCGCGGGTGTCGAGGTTGCCGGACAGGTATCCCGACAACCCGGTCAGCGTGCCCTGCCAGTCCACGCCGTTGTGGTCGGCAAACCTTTTGTCCTCGATGGAGACGATCGCCAGCTTCATCGTGTTGGCAATCTGATCGCTGGGCACCTCGAAACGACGCTGGGTATACAGCCAGGCGATGACGTTTCCCTTGGCGTCGACCATGGTCGAGACCTGAGGCACCTCCCCCTCGACGAGTTGTGCCGATCCGTTGGCAACGACGTCGGAGGCACGGTTGGACATCAGCCCGAATCCGCCGACGACGGGGAACATCAAACCGGCCGCCACGACGCTGGCCAGCAGGCAGCACCAGGCGAGCTTGATGACCGTGACCGCCAGGGGCGGCCGGATGGGGGCGTCCTCCGGCATGCGTACAGACTAGCGACGCCCCTGCCATGCCTTTCCCCGAGCGTGCGGCCCCGCCTCACCGGCAGTCTGTGACAAATGCCGAGGTCCGGCATGGTGGGCGTCTGACGGCACGGTTGTCCCAAAAAAATGGTCACGAACATATTGCGCAGAACGCCCCTGACCACCTAAGTTGAGCACACAGTGCGATGCAGGTCACATCTGACACTCGCAGTGTGGTGTAAATCGCACCTTCGCGATTGACGCCGATGCAAGGAGCAGTCTGCGTTGTCGGGGCGCGGCCAGAACGAAGGGGATCGCAAGTGTCAGGTACCCACACCGTCGCTCGCAGGACCACCGTGAGCCCGACCGCCCAGGCCATCGTCCACGGTGCAGAAGCCGAGGCCCGGATCGCGTGGGTGTCGCAGGCTCGCTGCCGTCAGACCGACCCGGACGAACTCTTCGTCCGCGGCGCGGCGCAGCGCAAGGCCGCGGTCATCTGCCGGCACTGCCCCGTGATCGCCGAATGCGGTGCCGACGCGTTGGACAACCGCGTCGAGTTCGGAGTCTGGGGCGGCATGACCGAGCGTCAGCGGCGCGCCCTGCTCAAGCAGCACCCCGACGTGGTTTCCTGGGCTGACTTCTTTGCTGCTCAGCGGAAGCATCGCAGCGCGGGCTAATTTTGACGTCGACGTAGGCACCCGTGGCTACGCCGCGGGTGCCTCGCTCGTGATCTGATCCGCGATCGCCCGCAGCGCCTCCAGGTCCGACACGTCGAACGGCAGTGACGGCACGCCCACGATCGCCACGTGGGGGTTCGCGCCGGTGAACCGCGACAGCAGCCGCACCTCCCGCTTGGCTGTCGACGCCCGGTCGGCGTGGATCCGCAACGCCGCGGCCGCCAACGGATGCGTCCCGGTCCGCGCCAGATCCTCGGCCGCGTCAGCGGCCTTGTCCGCGTGCAGGTCACACAGCGTGGGATGGGTGCGGTTGAGGATCAGCCCGGCCAGCGGCATGTGCTCGGTGCTGAGCCGGTCGACGAAGAACGACGCCTCCCGCAGCGCGTCGGGCTCGGCCGCCGACACCACCACGAACTGCGTGCCGCGCCGTTTGAGCAGCTCGTAGGTGCGGTCGGCCTTCTCCCGGAAACCGCCGAACGTCGCATCCAGCGATTGCACGAAAGCCGCTGCGTCGGAGAGCATCTGGGAACCAAGGATGGTCGACATGCCCTTCATCGCCAGCCCCACCGCGCCGGTGACCAGCCGGCCGATGCCCCGCCCCGGTGCCAGCAGCAACCGCCACAGCCGGCTGTCCATGAAGCTGCCCAGCCGCTTGGGCGCGTCCAGGAAGTCCAGCGCGTTGCGCGACGGTGGGGTGTCCACCACCACCAGGTCCCATTTGTCTTCTGCCAGAAGCTGTCCCAGCTTCTCCATGGCCATGTACTCCTGCGTGCCGGCGAGCGAGGTGGCCACGGTTTGGTAGAACTGGTTGTCCAGGATCGCCTCGGCGGTGCCCTGACCCGAGTACTGCAGCACCATCTCGTCGAAGGTGCGGCGCATGTCGAGCATCATCGCGTGCAACTCACCGGTGGTCTCGGCCGGCAGCGGCACCCGCTGCGGCGAATTACCGAGGTCCTCGATGCCGAGCGCCTGCGCCAACCGCTTGGCCGGGTCGATGGTCAGAACTACGACGGTGCGGCCATATTCGGCGGCGCGCAGCGCCATCGCCGCGGCCGTGGTCGTCTTGCCGACGCCGCCGGCGCCGCAGCAGACCACCACCCGGTTGGAGGTGTCGCGCAGGATCGTGGCCATGTCCAGGGCCGGCGGGTTGGTGCTCATCGATTCCCTCCGCTCACCGCACGCCCTGTTGGGCGAGCGCTTCGGCCAGTTCGTACAGGCTGCCCAGGTCCACCCCGTCGGGCAGCGCGGGCAGCTCCAGGCGGGGCACGTCGATCGCCACCAGCGCCTCGGCGCTCTCCGCGCGCGCCCTGATCCGGGTGGCGTGCTGGATCGTCTCGGTGAGCAGGCCGGCGAAATCCTTGTCCGACAACGTGATCCCCACTTGTTTCAGCCCGTCCTGGACGGCGTCGGTGTCGATCACCCCCTCGGCGGCCTTGGCGAGGTCGTCGGGTGCCAGGTAGGCGGGGATGTTGCGGTTGACTATCACGCTGCCGATGGGCAGCTTCATCGCCCGCAACTCGTCGATCGCCTCGATGGTCTCCTGGATCGGCAACGCCTCGAGCAGCGTCACCAGGTGGATGGCCGTCAGCTCGGAGTGCAACAGCTTGACCACCCCCTCGGCCTGCGAGTGCACCGGTCCGCCCTTGGCCAGCTCCGAGACCGCCTGGGTGACGTCCAGGAACCGGGCGATGCGACCGGTCGGGGGCGAGTCGACGACCACCGCGTCGTAGGCCGGCCGGCCCTTCTGCTCGCGGGTGACGATCTCCTTGATCTTGCCGGTGAGCAGCACGTCGCGCAGGCCGGGCGCGATCGTCGTCGCGAACTCCACTGCGCCGATGCGGCGCATCGCCCGCCCGGCCAGCCCCAGGTTGTAGAACATGTCGAGGTACTCGAGGAACGCGGCCTCGGTGTCGATGGCCAGCGCGTTGACCTGCCCGCCACCCTCGGCGGTGGCGATCTTGACCTCGTCGTACGGCAGCGGCGGCACGTCGAAGAGCTGCGCAATCCCTTGGCGCCCTTCAACTTCCACCAAAAGGACCTTCCGGCCGCCCGCGGCCAGCGTCAAGGCCAGTGAGGCAGCGATGGTGGACTTGCCGGTGCCCCCTTTGCCAGAGACGAAATGCAGCCGCGCCTTGGTCAGACGGGACGGCCAGCCGACCGGCTTGGGACCGTGCGTTGTCCCAGGGGATGTGGTTGCCACCAGTGCATGCTAGCCAAGGCCGGATCGCCGCCCGATAAGCTCAGCCGCATGAGCGAAACCACCCGTTGGGAGTACGCGACCGTCCCCCTGCTGACCCACGCCACCAAACAGATCCTCGACCAGTGGGGTGAGGACGGTTGGGAACTGGTGTCGGTGCTGCCCGGCCCGACCGGAGAACAGCACGTCGCCTACCTCAAGCGGGCCAAATGAGCGGCTGGTCGGCCCGGCTGGGCGAACTGGGCATCGAACTCCCGGCCGTCGTCGCGCCGGTGGCGGCCTACGTGCCCGCCGTGCGCACCGGGAACCTGGTCTACACCTCCGGTCAGCTGCCCATCACCGGTGGTGAGCTGGAAGTGACCGGCAAGGTCGGGGCCGAGGTGTCCGCCGAGGACGCCAAGGCGCTGGCCCGCCAGTGCGGGCTCAACGCGCTGGCCGCGGTGCACGCGCTGGTCGGTATCGACGCGGTGGTGCGGGTGGTCAAGGTCGTCGGCTTCGTCGCCTCGGCGCCCGGATTCGCCGGGCAGCCCGACGTCGTCAACGGCGCCTCCGAGCTGTTCGGGCAGATCTTCGGCGACGCGGGCGCGCACGCCCGCTCGGCGGTCGGCGTGGCCGAGCTGCCGCTGGGCGCGCCGGTCGAGGTGGAGATCATCGTCGAGGTCGGTTGAGTGGAACACCCCGCGTACGGCGTGCTGAGGCCGGTCACCGAGACCGCGTCGGTGCTGCTGTGCGAGAACCCCGGGTTGATGACGCTCGACGGCACCAACACCTGGGTGCTGCGCGGACCGGGCAGCGACGAGATGGTCGTCGTCGATCCCGGGCCCGACGACAAGGACGAGCACATCGAGCGGCTGGCCGACCTCGGGCCGATCCCGCTGGTGCTGATCAGTCACCGGCACACCGATCACACCGGTGGCATCGACCGGATCGTCGAGCTGACGGGTGCGGTGGTGCGCTCGGTGGGCAGCGGGTTCCTGCGGGGCCTGGGCGGGCCGTTGAGCGACGGCGAGGTGATCGACGCCGCCGGCCTGCGGATCACCGTGATGGCCACGCCCGGGCACACCGCGGACTCGGTGTCGTTCCTCGTCGACGACGCCGACGGCCGCGGTGCGGTGCTGACGGCCGACACGATCCTGGGCCGGGGCACCACCGTCATCGACACCGAGGACGGCGATCTCGGTGACTACCTGGAGTCGCTGCGGCGTCTGCGGGGGCTCGGCCACCGCCGGGTGTTGCCGGGGCACGGGCCGGACCTCGACGACATGGTCGCCGTCACCGACGCGTATCTGGCGCACCGCGAGGAGCGCCTCGACCAGGTCCGCTCCGCGCTGCGCGCGCTGGGGGAGGACGCGACCGCCCGTCAGGTCGTCGAGCACGTCTACACCGATGTGGACGAGAAGCTGTGGGACGCCGCCGAATCGTCGGTGCGGGCCCAGCTGGACTACCTCCGCCGCTGACCCACGCGTCGCGCTGACCCCGCCGCAGGCGCCCCGCCGAAATTGCATTCCAGCAGGCGTCCACTCGAACTTTCGCTGCGGGAATGCAATTTCGCCGACGAACTGGGCGTTACCTCGCTCGGCGGGCCAGCCGTTCGGAGTCGGAGATCAGCACGCTCTTGCCCTCCAAGCGGATCCAACCGCGATGGGCGAAGTCGGCGAGAGCCTTGTTGACGGTCTCGCGGGACGCGCCGACCAGCTGCGCGATCTCCTCCTGGGTCAGGTCGTGCGTCACCCGCAGCGCGCCGCCCTCCTGCGTGCCGAACCGCTGAGCCAGCTGCAGCAGCTGCTTGGCCACCCGGCCGGGCACGTCGGTGAAGATCAGGTCGGCGAGGTTGTTGTTGGTGCGGCGCAGCCGGCGGGCCAGGACGCGCAGCAGCTGCTCGGCGATCTCGGGACGGTCGGCGATCCAGGCGCGCAGCGCGTCGCGGTCCATCGACACCGCGCGCACTTCGGTGATGGTGGTGGCGCTGGACGTCCGGGGGCCGGGGTCGAAGATCGACAGCTCACCGAACATGTCGGACGGGCCCATGATCGTCAGCAGGTTCTCCCGGCCGTCCGGGGAACGCCGGCCGATCTTCACCTTGCCGGTGATGATGATGTACAGCCGGTCGCCGGGCTCGCCTTCGGCGAACACCGTGTGCCCGCGCGGGAAATCCACCGGTTGCAGCTGTTTGGTCAGCGCGGAAACGGCGCTGGGTTCCACCCCCTGGAAGATTCCGGCCCTGGCCAGGATCTCGTCCACGTTGCCCCTCTTAGGTAAAAGCAGTTCGATGATCAGACATGCGCAAACCTCGCGGGATCAGTCTAGAGGTATGCCTGTTCGTGACCAGCCCACGCTACACAGAATTGGCATGCCGGGTCTGCTGAAATTCACGATTGGCGCGCTCATAGGTGTATTCGCGCGTTGGCAAACGCGGCCCCGGAATGTGCTCGACGACGTCGGGGGTCGCCGATTCGCGTGCGCTCAGCCGGCGGTGCAGCTTGTCCAGCGCGCTGTCCATCCCGTTCCGCGCGAGGGTGTCGACGTCGCTGGCCTCGGCTTGTTCCAGGAATTCGGCAACGTCGGTGGCTGAGATGGTGTCCCGGCGCAGGCTCGCTTCGACGCGGTCCAGACCGAAGGTCGCCAGCATCAGCAACCCCGGAATGAGCGCAACGAGCAACCACGACACAAGGGTGAAGTAAACACGCCCAAGATCTCGGCGGGATCACGAATCGTCGTCGTTAAGAACTGATCCGCTCCCGGCGCGTCGTGGCCTCGTCGGTGGGTCTCAGTACGCTGGCCTGATGACCGTGGGTGAGCCGTCCACACGTGCCGCTGCCAGGCGCGATGGCAAGAACGCTGGCAAGGGCGTCGGTAAGGGTAAGGCCAAGAGCAGTGCCGAGGCCGATCGCAAACCGGACCGGAAATGGGACAAGGAAACCCGGCTCGGACTGATCCGGCGGGCCCGGCGGATGAACCGGACCCTGGCTGAGGCGTTCCCCCATGTTTACTGCGAATTGGACTTCACCGATCCGCTGGAGCTGACGGTGGCGACCATCCTGTCCGCGCAGAGCACCGACAAGCGGGTCAACCTCACCACACCGGCGCTGTTCGCGAAGTACCGCACGGCCATGGACTACGCCACCGCCGACCGGGCCGAACTCGAAGAGCTCATCCGTCCCACCGGCTTCTTCCGGAACAAGACCACCGCGCTGATCAAGCTGGGCCAGGAGCTGGTGGAACGTTTCGACGGCGAGGTGCCGCGCACCATCGAGGAGCTGGTCACCCTGCCCGGGGTCGGCCGCAAGACCGCGAACGTCATCCTCGGCAACGCCTTCGACATCCCGGGCATCACCGTCGACACCCACTTCGGCCGGCTGGTCCGGCGTTGGCGGTGGACCGCCGAGGAGGACCCGGTCAAGGTCGAACACGCCGTCGGCGAGCTGATCGAGCGCAGTGAGTGGACCTTGCTCAGCCACCGGGTGATCTTCCACGGCCGGCGGGTGTGCCATGCCCGCAAGCCGGCCTGCGGGGTCTGCGTGCTGGCCAAGGACTGTCCGTCCTTCGGCACCGGGCCCACCGATCCGCTGCTGGCGGCACCGCTGGTCAAGGGACCCGAGACCGAGCACCTGCTGGCGCTGGCCGGCCTCTAGCGGGTCACCCGATGAGTGTGTCCGCCCGGTGGAGCGTGGTCGCGATGGTCATCGTCGTCGCGCTCGCCGCTGCGCTGTGGGCCGAACTCGGCGGTGACGGCGACGGCGCCCGCACCGCCGGATCCGACACCGTGTCCGCGCGGGACCGCCGCGACGTCGACACCGCCGAGGCGCTGGCCGCGCCGCGGGCCCGCGCCGATCTGCAGCCGTGCCCCGGCCCCGGGGACGGGGCGGGTCCCGAGCCGCTGCGCGGCGTCGTGCTCGAGTGCGCCGGGGACGGGACGTCCGTCGACGTCGGTGCGGCGCTCGCCGGCCGCCGCGTCGTGCTCAACCTGTGGGCGTACTGGTGTGGGCCGTGCGCCGACGAGTTGCCCGCCATGGCCGAGTACCAGCGGCGCGTCGGCCCGGATGTCGCCGTGGTGACCGTGCACCAGGACGAGAACGAGACTGCGGCGTTGCTGCGGCTCGCCGAACTGGGGGTGCACCTGCCCACTCTCCAGGACGGTCGGCGCACCATCGCCGCAGCGCTGCGGGTGCCGAACGTGATGCCGGCGACCGTCGTACTCCGCGCGGACGGTAGCGTTGCCGCCATCCTGCCCCGGTCCTTCGCGTCTGCCGAGGAGATCGCCGAGGCCGTCGATCCTCCGTTGGGAGTGGCTTGAGAACAGCGAGTCCGGCCCCGTGAGTTGGGACAGCCGCGCCGGTGATCTGACGCCGGATGCCGCACCGCCCTGGTTGATCCCGCTGGTCGAGCGTCCCGGCGCGGTCACCCAGGCCTACCGCACCGGGGTGCCGCACGACGTGCTGGCCGCGTTGGCCGCTGCCAGCACCACCGCCCGTGCGGCGGGGTCCAGCCGCGACGCGGCCGTGTTGGTGCTGTTCTCCGGCCCACCCGACGGCACCCGCGGCATCCTGCCCGAGGATGCCGACCTGCTCGTCACCGTGCGGGCGGGCACCCTGCGCCACCATGCCGGGCAGGCCGCGTTCCCCGGCGGCGCAGCCGATCCCGACGACGACGGCCCCGTCACCACGGCGCTGCGGGAGGCCACCGAGGAGACCGGGCTGGACACCGCCCGGCTGCACCCGCTCGCCATCCTGGACCGGATGTTCATCCCGCCGTCGGGCTTTCACGTCGTCCCCGTGCTCGCTCACTCACCGGATCCGGGCCCGGTCGCCGTCGTCGACGAGTCCGAGACGGCGCTGGTTGCCCGCGTGCCGGTGCGGGCCTTCGTCAACCCGGAGAACCGGATCATGGTGTACCGCAAGAACAACACCGGCCGGTTCGCCGGACCGGCGTTCCTGCTCAACCAGATGCTGGTGTGGGGGTTCACCGGGCAGGTCATCTCGGCGATGCTCGACGTCGCGGGCTGGGCGCAGCCCTGGGATACCGACAACGTGCGTGAACTCGGCGAGGCGATGGCGCTGCTGGACGCCGCGGACAGCTACGGTGATGCGCAACGATGACATCGTCACAGTGGCTCGATATAGCCGTTCTCGCCGTCGCGCTCATCGCAGCCATCTCGGGCTGGCGATCCGGAGCGCCGGGTTCCCTGCTGGCCTTGGTCGGGGTGGTGCTCGGCGCGGTCGCCGGGGTGCTGCTGGCGCCGTATGTCGTCGAGCACCTCAGCGGCGAGCGCACCAAGCAGTTCGTGACGCTGTTCCTGGTGTTGGTGCTGGTGTTCATCGGCGAGATCGCGGGGGTGGTGCTGGGCCGGGCGGTGCGCGGCGCCATCCGCAACCCCACCCTGCGGGTCGTCGACTCGGTGGTGGGGGTGGCCCTGCAGCTGGTCCTGGTGTTGACGGCCGCGTGGCTGCTGGGCACCGCATTGACGTCCTCGCCACAGCCGAATCTGGCTGCCGCGGTCCGCGGTTCCAAGGTGATCGCCGAAGTGGACGCGCTGGCGCCGAGCTGGCTGCGGTCGGTGCCCAACCGGCTCTCCGCGCTGTGGGACACCGCGGGCATGCACGACGTGCTCAAGCCGTTCGGTCCGACCCCGGTGATCGCGGTCGATCCGCCGGATCCGGCGCTGACCGACTCCGCGGTGGTCGGCATCACCCGGCCGAGCGTGGTGAAGGTCAAAGGGGTGGCCAACAGCTGCCAGAAGGTGCTCGAAGGTAGCGGATTCGTCGTCGCCCCGAACCGGGTGATGTCCAACGCGCACGTCGTCGCCGGAGCCGACAGCGTGACCGTCGAGGTCGACGGGCAGGAGTACGAGGCCGGGGTGGTGTCCTATGACCCCGACGCCGACATCTCGATCCTGGACGTGCCGAACCTACCGTCGGCACCCCTGCAGTTCGCGGACGAAGAGGCGCCCACCGGCACCGACGGCATCGTCATGGGCTATCCCGGCGGCGGCCCGTTCACCGCGACGCCGGCCCGGGTGCGGGAGGTCATCGAACTCAACGGCCCCGACATCTACCGCACCACCACCGTCACCCGCGTGGTGTACACGATCAGAGGCACGGTCAAGCAAGGCAATTCGGGTGGCCCCATGATCAACCGCGCCGGCAAGGTGCTCGGTGTGGTGTTCGGGGCGGCCGTCGACGACGTCGACACCGGCTTCGTGCTGACCGCCGACGAGGTCGCGCGGCAGATGGCCAAGGTGGGCAACGTCAACCGGGTGCCGACCGGCACCTGCATCAACGGCTAGCGGTACACCTGCGCCAGGAACCGGCACAGCTGATCGTTGACGAACTCCGGGGACTCCTCGTGCCCGAAATGGCCGGCCCCGTCGATCGACACGTACCGGCCGTGCGGGGCGTACCGCTGCGTCTTGTACACCGGATCGGCCAGCACGTACGGGTCGGCGTCGCCGCGCAGATGCAGCATCGGCACCGACAGCGGACGTCGCATCGACGCCATGAACTTCCTGCCCTCACCGCGCAGCTGGCTGCGCACCGCCCACCGTTGGTACTCCAGCGCCGAATGCGCCGCCGACGGGATCTGGATGGCCCGCCGCAGATGGCCCATGGTGGTCGAAAAATCTTCTGTCGCCTGCCATTTGACGCTGGATCGGCTACGCACCAGCCGCTCCAGCTCGGCGCCGTCGTGGCGGGTCAACGACCGCTCGGGCCACATCGGCACCTGGTAGCGCAGCATGGACGGCAGCAGCGCCCTACCCTGATCGCGCCGGGTCAGCGCCGACGCCCGCAGCGCCGCCGGGTGCGGTGAGCTGACCACCGCGATGGCCCGGACCACCCGCGGGTGCAGCACCGAGGTGGCCCAGCACACCAGCCCGCCGTCGGCATGCCCGACCAGCGTTGCGCTGTTGTGCCCCAACGCGCGCACCAGCCCGGCGGTGTCACCGGCCAGCGTCCAACCGTCGTAGCCGCGCGGCGGTTTGTCGCTGCCGGCGTAACCCCGCAGATCCACGGCCACCACCCGGGCGCCGGTCAGACCGGTCAGCTGATGGCGCCACGACCACCAGAACGACCCGAACCCGTGCAACAGGATGACCAGCGGCCGATCCGTCAGCGCGGTGGACCGCGGCTCGGGTTCGCCCCGCCGCGGTGTCTCTGACGCGGCCCGCCGCGGTGTCTCTGCCGCGGCCCGCCGCGGTGTCTCTGACGCGGCCCGCCGCTGTGTCTCTGCTGCGGCCCGCCGCTGTGCCTCCACCACGTGGAAGCGGATGCCGTTGGCGTGCACGTCGAGGTGTCGCCACGGTCCGTCGATCCGGACGACCGACGGATCCGGTGGGGCCATTACCAGCCGGACGGGTCGGCTTGGGCCGCTTGCTTACCGTCGGCGGCCGCGACCGCCTTCTTGTCCGGGCCGGGCGTCAGCGCCTCGGGGATCTCCTTGACCGACGCGATGGTCTTCTGCGGACCCCGGATCCGGCGCACCTTGAGATAGCCGAACAGCGCCAGCACCGCGGTGACGACCACCATGAACCCGAACACGATCAGGAACGCCGCCCACCGCCACAGCCAGGTGTCGAGCAACTCGGCGACGAAGAAAAAGAAGAAGAACGTCGAGTAGAACAGCACCACCAGCGCGAGGACGAAGAAGACGCTGCCGGTCAGCCCCTTCTTGAGGTCGCGGGTGATCTCGGCCTTCGCCAACTCCACCTCGGCGCGCACCAGGGTGGACACCTGCGCGGTGGCGTCCTTGACCAGGTCACCGATCGACGGGTCGGGCTTGGCGGCGTGCGGGTCCACCAGTGGTATGGACGTCACGGTGTTCGGCGCGCCGTTTCTGCGATCGGTCACGAAAGCTTTCCCTTCCCGCCTCTGCTGTCGGTCGCGGTTCATGTTGCCACGTGGCGTGACACGAAACGATTCCGCGGTGGCTATAGACTGCGCACGTTCCTTGCAGGGCGGGTCGGGCACGTCGAACGGGGATAGACACTTGAGGACACGCGGGCTTTGCCTGGCCGTCCGTGCCGCCATAGTGACCGCCGTCCTGTCGCTGCTGGGCGCCGCGCCCGCGCATGCCGACGGCCCGGTGCCGCTCGGCGGGGGATCGGGCATCGTCGTCAACGGGGAATCGCTGTGCACCCTGACCGCGATCGGCACCGACAACCAAGGCAACCTCATCGGCTTCACGTCGGCGCATTGCGGCGGCCCCGGAGCGGTGGTGGCGTCCGAGGCCGACCAGGGCGCGGGCGTCGTCGGCACCATGGTGGCCGGCAACGACATCCTCGACTACGCCGTCATCAAGTTCGACCCGGCCAAGGTGGTGCCGGTCAACACCGTCAACGGTTTTCGCATCGACGGCCTCGGCCCCGACCCGGCGTTCGGGGACGTGGCCTGCAAGCTGGGCCGCACCACCGGGTATTCGTGCGGGGTCACCTGGGGGCCGGGCGAGCAGCCCGGCACCATCGTCAATCAGGTGTGCGGTCAGCCCGGGGACTCTGGCGCGCCGGTCACCGTGAACAACCTGCTGGTCGGGATGATCCACGGCGCGTTCTCCGAGGACCTGCCGACCTGTGTCATCAAGTTCATCCCGCTGCACACCCCGGCGGTGACGATGTCGTTCAACACCCAGCTGGCCGACATCACCGCCAAGGGCAGGCCGGGCAGCGGATTCGTCCCGGTCGGCGGCTGACCGCCCGCGACCTACTTGCTGGCGCGGATGGCCTCGAAGACGCTGGGGTCGACGAGGGTGGAGGTGTCGCCGAGTTCGCGGCCCTCGGCCACGTCGCGCAGCAGCCGTCGCATGATCTTGCCGCTGCGCGTCTTGGGCAGTTCGGGCACGACGTGGATCTCGCGCGGTTTGGCGATCGGGGAGATCTCCCGGGCCACCTCGGCGCGCAGCTCCTCGACCATGTTCGCCTCGCCACCGTGGGCGCTGGACTTGAGGATGACGAACGCGCAGATGGCCTGGCCGGTCTGATCGTCGGAGGCGCCGACGACGGCGGCCTCGGCGACCCCGGAATGACCGACCAGGGCGGACTCCACCTCGGCGGTGGAGATGCGGTGCCCGGAGACGTTCATGACGTCGTCGATGCGGCCGAGCACCCAGATCTCACCGTCGCTGCCGTAGCGGGCGCCGTCACCGGCGAAATACCAGCCCTGCTCGGCGAAGCGGGACCAGTAGGTCTCCTTGAAGCGTTCGTCGTCGCCCCAGATGCCGCGCAGCATCGCCGGCCACGGCTTGTCGAGCACCAGGTACCCGGTCTGGTGTTCACCGTGGTCGGGACTCGGATCCAGCTGCTTGCCCTCGTCGTCGACGATCTTGGCCGAGATGCCGGGCAGCGCTCGCATGGCGGACCCGGGCTTGCAGGCGGTGACGCCGGGCAGCGGGGAGATCATGATGGCGCCGGTCTCCGTCTGCCACCAGGTGTCCACGATGGGGGTCTTGTCGGCGCCGAAGGCCATCCGGTACCAGCGCCACGCCTCGGGGTTGATCGGTTCGCCGACCGAGCCGAGCAGCCGCAGGCTGGACAGGTCGTGCTCGGCGGGCAGCTGACGGCCCCACTTCATGAACGTGCGCACCAACGTCGGAGCGGTGTAATAGATTGTCACACCGTACTTTTCGATGGTCTCGAAGTGCCGGTGCTCGGTCGGCGAGGCCGGGGTGCCTTCGTAGACCACCTGGGTGACGCCGTTGGCCAGCGGCCCGTAGACGATGTAGCTGTGCCCGGTGACCCAGCCGATATCGGCGGTGCACCAGTACACGTCGGTCTCGGGTTTGACGTCGAAGACGTAGTAGTGGGTGTAGGCGGCCTGGGTGAGGTAGCCACCGGAGGTGTGCACGATGCCCTTGGGCTTGCCGGTGGTGCCCGAGGTGTAGAGCAGGAACAGCGGATGCTCGGAGTCGAAGGCCTCCGGGGTGTGCTCGGTGGAGGCCTGCGGGACGGTCTCGTCCCACCACAGGTCCCGGCCCTCGGTCCACGGCACCTCGATACCGGTGCGGCGCACCACCAGGACATGCTCGACCGGGCTGTCGGCACCGAGGCCCTCGATGGCTTCGTCGACGCCGGCCTTCAACGAGACCGCCTGCCCGCGCCGGTACTGCCCGTCGGTGGTGATGACCAGCTTGGCCGAGGCGTCGTCGATGCGGGCCTTGAGCGCGCTGGCGGAGAACCCGGCGAAGACCACCGAGTGCATGGCCCCCAACCGCGCGCATGCCAGCATCGCGATGATCGCCTCGGGAACCATCGGCATGTAGATCGCGACCCGGTCGCCCGACGACAGCCCGAGCTCGGTGAGCGCGTTGGCGGCCCGGCACACCTCGTCCTTGAGTTCGGCGTAGGTGATCGACCGCGAGTGCCCGACCGGTTCACCCTCCCAGTGGATGGCCACCCGGTCACCATTGCCGGCCTCGACATGCCGGTCGACGCAGTTGTAGGCGACGTTGAGCTTGCCCCCGACGAACCACTTCGCGAACGGCGCGTTCGACCAGTCCAGCACCTCGGTGAAGGACGTCTGCCAAGACAGCCGCTCGGCCTGCTTGGCCCAGAATGCCAACCGGTCCGCCTCGGCCTCGTCGTACAGCGCCTCGGTGGCATTGGCAGTGGCGGTGAACTCAGGCGCCGGCGGGTAGACAGCCGGAACTTCCACGTGCGTCTCGGTCATATCTGTGAGCGTAGTCACCAAACGTTGCAGCCGCGTTGGCACCTCATAATCACCGCTGTGGGCGGCAGATGTCACGCGACGAGCGTTGCTCTTGGCGGGTCCAGCGGTCGACTAGGGTTCGGGCGTGACCGGTGCAGATTCCGATGGTGACCCGCTGGCGCCGCTGACGGTGCTCCCCGGCGTCGCCGAGGCCGGGGACGAGGCCCGGGGGGCGTTGGGCCGTGCGCACCGACATCGCACCAATCTGCGGGGGTGGCCGAAAACGGCGGCCGAGGCGGCGGTGCGCGCGGCGCGGGCGTCGTCGGTGCTCGACGGTGGGCCGCTGCAGTTCTCCGACGATTCCTCCAATGACGGCGACCGTGACCCGATCCTGGCGGGCGCGCTGAGGGTGGCCGAGTCGCTCGAAGGCGGTGAGGGCGCCCTGGTGGGCGTGTGGCGGCGGGCCCCGCTGCAGGCGATCGCTCGGCTGCATGCGCTGGCCGCCGCCGATCTCGTCGGCGACGACGCGCTCGGTCGGCCCCGCGACGGCACCGGACGACGACTGGAGCTGCTGGCCGAGCTGGCCACCGGGGGCACGCGGGTGCCGGCGACGGTGCTGGCCGCGGTCGCGCACGGTGAATTGCTGACGCTGGCGCCGTTCGGGGTCGCCGACGGCGTCGTCGCGCGGGGTGTCTCGCGGCTGATCACGATCGCCAGCGGGCTGGATCCGCACGGGCTCGGGGTGCCCGAGATCCACTGGATGCGTCGCTCCGGGGACTACCAGGCCGCGGCGCGCGGATTCGCCTCCGGCACCCGGGAAGGGTTGGCGGCGTGGTTGGTGCTCAGCGCCGAGGCGTTGCACGCGGGGGCCCGCGAGGCGCTGTCGATCGCGGCGTCGATGTCCGGCTGATCGTGCGTCCCAGCAACGCGAAAGCGGGCGGCGTTCCGAAGTAATTCGAAAAGTACTTCGGCTCGCCGCCCGCTAGCACGGGTTCCGGTTACCATGCGTGCTGATGGGGTTGCGTGGGTGGCCTCGGCGTCCCTGCGATTCGCTATGACTGCGGCCCCACCCAAAGGGTCGTCGTGGTCATTCGATTTTCGCAATTACGCAGGCCCGCAACACTTTTACCTATTCCGCGGTATGTGCTCGCCGTGGGTTCGCGGCACCCGTGCTAGGAGCCGAGGTCGGGAGATCGAGCCTTCTCTTCCGGCTCGGCCTTGGCCTCACCCGGCTTCCGTGCTTCCTTTGTACTACGTGACTGGGGTCACATCAAGTGTCAACCCGACGGCGCGCCCGGATCGTTACGACCAGCTCCTCAGCTACCCGGCGGTAGCGAGGTCAGAAAGCGAAACGGCGCAGCAGTGAATAGGTCAGCGCGCCGGCGGCCAGCGCACTCATGCCGACCGCGGCGGTGGTGGCGACGGCCGCACCGGACGGGGCAGGGAGCCGGTCGCGCAGTGATACCGGTTTGGTGAAGGTCAGCACCGGCCAGCCGCGTGCGGCGGCTTCCTTGCGCAGCGCGCGATCCGGGTTGACCACAGTCGGATGGCCCACCGTTTCGAGCATCGGCAGGTCGGTGATCGAGTCGGAGTAGGCATAGCAATGCTCGAGCGCGTAACCCTCCCGAGCCGCCAGCGCGCGGATCGCCTCGCCCTTACCCTCGCCGTAGCAGTAGAACGCGATCTCCCCGGTGTACTTGCCCTCCTCGACAACCATCCGGGTCGCCATCGCGTGGGTGGCCCCGAGCGCGCGGGCGATCGGCGCGACGATCTCCTCACCCGACGCCGACACCACCACGACGTCGCGGCCGCACAGCTTGTGGTCGGCGATCAGCTCGGCTGCCTCGGCGAACACCAGCGGATCGACGATGTCGTGCAGGGTTTCGCCGACGATCGACTTGACCTGTTCGACGTCCCAGCCGGTGCACATGTTGGTGATGTAGGACCGCATCCGGTCCATCTGTTCATGGTCTGCACCGGACATCAGGAACAGAAATTGCGCATAGCTGGACTTCAGAACCGCGCGCCGGTTGATTAGCCCCTGGCTGAAAAAGGGTTTGCTAAAAGCCAAAGTGCTCGACTTTGCGATCACGGTTTTGTCGAGATCGAAGAACGCCGCGGTCCGAATTGGGCGCTCCGACGGCGCGGTGGGGTCCGCGGCTCGGTCGGCGCCGGCCGCCGGGTCGGGTGAGGTCACAACGTCAGCATAGAGGCCGCACGGCTTAACAGATCGGCCCGCATCGTACAAAATGGCAGTTCACGACACGTGTCGGAATCTGTAATCTTTCCTGCTCCCGGCCGACTTCTCTGCCTTTCAGTACTTGCGCTGGCCCAGTCCGCCGTGTGTATAGTGGGCATCACTCGGCTTATGCCGGGTGTGCATCAGCCCGACCCCCCGGGGCTGATACACGACGACCTCCGCCTCCTCCCCCCCTGGCGGGGGTCGTCCCTTTTGTGGGGTGCATTCGCAAACGGGATAGAACTCGAGTTTCTCAAAAAGTTGCGGAACGTCGTTTTCGCTTCGCGCGGCGGCCTACGTTCTGTCCCCAATCCGACTTTGATCCACAGATCCCGCGCGGGGTCTTTCGCCGGTCCCGGTCGACCGCCGAAGCTCGGGTCATGACGAGTCCCGCCGCGATCCTGGCCGTGGTCGACGACCCCGCGCTCAATACCGACATCGACCGCGTCGCGGCCGCTGCCGGCCTCGCTCTGGTGCGGACCGAGACGCCGTCCAGTCAGCGGGTGTGGACCAGCGCGGCCGCGGTGCTCGTGGACACCGCCGCCGCGCTGCGCTGTGCGCAGCGCGGACTTCCCCGCCGAGCGGGTGTCCTGCTCGTCGCCGCAGAACCGGGCCCCGGCCAGTGGGAGGCCGCCGTTGCTGTCGGCGCGCAACAAGTGTTGGCGTTGCCCGGCCAGGACCAGGATCTGATGGCCGTGCTCGCAGACGCGGTGGAAGCCGCGCGCGACGGTGGCACCCGCGGCCCGGTGATCGCGATGCTGGCCGGGCGCGGTGGCGCAGGAGCCTCGGTGTTCGCGACCGCGCTGGCCCAGACCTGCGCCGAATCCCTTCTGATCGACGCAGATCCGTGGGGTGGCGGGCTGGATCTGCTGCTCGGCAACGAGGCCCAGTCGGGGTTGCGGTGGCCCGACCTGGCCCTGGCCGGTGGCCGGGTGAGCTATTCCGCGCTGCGCGACGCGCTGCCCCGGCGCGACGGCGTGAGCGTGCTCGCCACCAGCCGGGTGTTCTCTGATGGGCACTCCAGCAACGATGTCGACGCGCTGCCGCTCGCGGCGGTGATCGACGCCGGGAGCCGCGGCGGTGTGACCGTGGTCTGTGATGTGGCGCGTCAGCCGACGCTCGCGGCGGAGGCCGCGCTGGGCGCCGCGGACCTCGTGGTGCTGTTGACGACGGCGGACGTCCGGTCGGCCGCGGCGACGGCCGCGACGGCGCGGTGGGCGCTGGTGAGCAATCCGAACGTCGGCGTCGTCGTGCGCGGGCCCGCACCGGGCGGTCTGCGGCCGCGCGACGTGGCCGGCATCGTCGGCGTCCCGGTGCTGGCCGCGATGCGGCCCGAGCCGGGGATCGAGGTCTTGCTCGAGCGCGGCGGGCTGCGGCCGCGCCGACGATCCCCGCTGCGGGCGGCCGCCCGCGAGGTCCTCGCCGTTCTTTGCCACAATCCGCACCTCGAGCAAGCCGCGGAGCCGGCCGCGTGAGCGCGTCGCTGGTCGACCGGGTCCGGGACCGGTTGGCGGCCGAGGGTGCCCCGCTGCGTCCCAGCGTGGTGGCGGCGGCCATCCGCGCGGAGTCCGGCGGGGTGCTCGGCGACACCGAGGTGCTGACCAACCTGCGGGAGCTGCAGACCGAACTGGTCGGGCTGGGCATCCTGGAGCCGCTGCTGGCCGCACCCGGCACCACCGACGTGTTGGTGACGGCCCCGGACGCGGTCTGGGTCGACGACGGCGACGGCTTGCGGCGGACCTCGCTGCGGTTCGCCGACGAGGATGCGGTGCGCCGGCTCGCGCAGCGGCTCGCGGTCAGCGCCGGCCGTCGCCTCGACGAGGCGCAGCCGTGGGTCGACGGGCACCTGCGCCACGGCCCGCTGTCGATCCGGGTGCACGCGCTGCTGCCGCCGATCGCGGCGGCGGGAACGTGCCTGTCGTTGCGGGTACTGCGCCCGGCCAGCCAGGGCCTGGACACGCTGACCCGCACCGGTGCCATCGCCGGTGACGCCGCCGGGCTGCTGCACGACATCATCGCGGCCCGGCTGGCGTTCGTGGTGTCCGGCGGCACCGGTGCGGGAAAGACCACCCTGCTGGCGGCGCTGCTCGGCGCGGTGTCGCCGGCCGAACGCATTGTGTGCGTCGAGGATGCCGCCGAGCTGGCCCCGCGGCATCCGCATCTGGTGCACCTCGTCGCGCGGTGCGCCAACGTCGAGGGTGTCGGCGAGGTGACGGTGCGCGACCTGGTCAGACAGGCACTGCGGATGCGGCCGGACCGCATCGTCGTCGGCGAGGTCCGCGGCGCCGAGGTCGTCGACCTGCTGGCGGCGCTCAACACCGGCCACGACGGCGGCGCGGGCACCGTGCACGCCAACAACCCGGCCGAGGTGCCGGCCCGGTTCGAAGCGCTGGCTGCGCTCGGCGGACTGGACCGCG
>JBFWOX010000061.1:0-24522 GCA_050250295.1 Mycolicibacterium sp. | reverse complement strand
GATGACGAACTCACGAATCTCGGCGACACTGAACCCGGCACTGATCGACACACCTAACCCCTTCACACTCCGTTGAACTGACTCACAACGAGCGTGGCAAAGAGGGTGGAATGCAATTTCGGCGGATCAGAAGGGTCAGAAGTAGCGGGGGAAGGGGGTCCAGTCCGGGTCGCGCTTCTCCAGGAACGCGTCGCGGCCCTCGACCGCCTCGTCGGTCATGTACGCCAGCCGGGTGGCCTCACCGGCGAACAGCTGCTGGCCCACCAGGCCGTCGTCGAGCAGGTTGAACGCATACTTGAGCATCCGGATGGCCTGCGGCGACTTGCCATTGATCTCGGCAGCCCATTGCAGCGCAACGGTTTCCAGCTCGGTATGGTCGACGACGGCGTTCACCGCTCCCATCGCGTGCATCTGCTCGGCGGTGTAGGGCCGGCCCAGGAAGAAGATCTCGCGGGCGAATTTCTGCCCGGTCTGGCGGGCCAGGTAGGCCGATCCGTACCCGCCGTCGAACGAGCCGACGTCGGCGTCGGTCTGCTTGAACCGGGCGTGCTCACGGCTGGCCAGCGTCAGGTCGCACACCACGTGCAGCGAGTGCCCGCCCCCGGCGGCCCAGCCGTTGACCAGGCAGATCACCGGTTTGGGCATGAACCGGATGAGCCGCTGCACCTCCAGGATGTGCAGCCGCCCGGCCCGCGCCGGGTCCACCGTCTCGGCTGTCTCACCCGCGGCGTACTGGTAACCGGACCGGCCCCGGATCCGCTGATCGCCGCCGGAACAGAAGGCCCACCCGCCGTCCTTCGGGGAGGGCCCGTTGCCGGTCAGCAGCACCACGCCGACGTCGGAGGACATCCGGGCGTGGTCGAGCACCCGGTAGAGCTCGTCGACGGTGTGGGGCCGGAACGCGTTGCGTACCTCGGGCCGGTCGAAGGCCACCCGCACCGTCGGCCGGCGCGCGCCGTCGGCGATGTGGCGGTGGTAGGTGATGTCGGTCAGGTCATCGAAACCGGCGACCGGCTCCCACAGGCTGGCGTCGAACGGGTTGCTCACCCGTCAGACGGTATCGAACCGGAACACCGAGCAGCGCCCGGCCAGCGCTTCGAACTCGTCGGGGTTGGGTCCGGTGACCAATCCGGCGTTCTTCATGAAGCTGACGCCGGTGGGCACCAGCACCGGGAACTGCCGCAGCAGCGGGCGGGCCTCGTCGGCGCTGAGCTCCACCATCCGCACGGGTTCGTGGCTGCGGCCGCGCTGCAGCACCGCCTCGGGATTGGCTTGGATGTTGCGCACCCAGTCCGCTCCGGGCAGGCCGCCGACGACGTAGCGGTGGCCGTCGACCTCGAATGGCGTGATCGGCGTCGAGCGGGGTTTACCGGTCTTGCGGCCGGTCACGGTCAGCACCACCGGGCCCTCGGAGAGCAGGCCCGTCCGGTTGATGAGGATCATCACCTTGTTGACGTACTTCAGCCACCACGGCGGCCGGATGCGCTTGGAATCGACCATGATTTCGAAGTTACAGTGCGATGCCGTGGGCCCCCAGCGCCGCGAGCAGCCCGTCGGAACGGTCGGCCGTCGGCAGCGGATCCACCAGCGCAAAGGCACAGCCCAGCGCGCGGGCCCCGCCGTCGGCCTCGTCGCTGTCCCCGACCATCAGGGCCCGCTCGGCGGGCACCCCGAGTCGGTCCAGCGCGATCGCGAAGATCGCCGGGTCCGGCTTGATGACGCCCACCTCGAACGACAGCACGAACTCGGTGACCTCGTCGGCGGCGCCGATCGCGTCGAACGCGGGCCGGATGTCGAACGCGATGTTGGACACCACCGCGGTCTTGATGCCGAGGCGGCGCAGCCCGGCCAGCACGGGGCCGGCGTCGGGGTAGGGCGTCCACGACGCCGGGTCGATCACCCGCCCGTACAGCGCCTCCGCGTGATGGTGGGCCAGCCCGGACTCACGCAGCACGTGCAGGTATGCCTCGCGGTGCAGGTGCGGGGCCAGGTCGCGGTTCACCCAGGCCTCCAGTGCCTCGGGGGTCATCGACACCGAGCGGCCGGTCGGCGCGGTCAACCGCCGCATCAACTCGGCCTGCACGTGGCCGTCGACCTCGCGGGTGGCCTCCGGGCTCATCGGGCTTTCGAGTTCCATGCCGGCGAACCAGCTGTCGTCCTCCTCGAGGCGGAACAGGGTGCCGGAGTAGTCGAACAGAACCGCCCGCAGGTCACCCATGCTCACCATCCTGCCTCTCCTGTGCCGAGCGCGCGGGTCTGCACGGCGACACGCCGGGAAAACTGGGCAAATGCGCGCGCTCGCGCCACCTCCCACAGCCCCGCGTAACCGCCTGCAACAGGGTCAATTTCGCGGCAAGCTACCAAGCTCAGACGTAACGGGCGCGACCGGCGAGCGCACCGGCGACGATCTGGATCGCGTAAACCGACAGGAACATCGCCCAGGGCGCCGTCCACCCGTGCGACACGTCGTGAAGCAGCCCGAACAGGAACGGACCGGTGCCGGCGATGAGATAGCCGAACCCCTGGGCCATGCCCGAGAGCTGCGCGGTGTCCTCGGCGGTACGCGCCCGCAGGCCCAGTACCGCCAGCGCCATCGAGAACGCGCTCATTCCGATACCGATCAACACGCTCCACAGCAGGGGTGCCGCGGCTGGCGCAATCATCAACCCGACGGCGCCGGCGAAGCCGAACATGCCCACCGTGACGATCCAGCCGCTCTGCGAGGGGCGCCGCCCTGCCATCGGCCCCATGAACAGCGACAGCGGGACGCTGATCAGCGCGGTCAGCCCACCCAGCAGGCCCGCGTGCATCTTGTCCACCCCAGAGTCGATGAAAACCCCTGGCAGCCAACCCATCACGATGTAGGCCATGAATGCCTGGGTGCCGAAGAACACCGTCACCGTCCAGGCCAGCGGGCTGCCGAGAAGCGATCGCCGAGCACCCGCGGGCGCGGTCTGCGCGACCCAGGTTCCGCGGTAGCGCCGGGTCGCCGGGATCCAGACGGCCAGCGCGAGAAACGCCACCACCGCCCACATCGCCAAGGCCGGCCGCCACCCACCGAGCGGGTCCTCCAACCCGGGGGTCACCGACGCGCCCAGCGCACCGCCGCTCTGCAGAGCCGCGGTGTAGATCCCGGTCATCAACCCGACGCGGGCCGGGAAGGACGACTTGATGACGACGGGGATCAGCACGTTGGCCAGCGCGATGCCGGCGCACGCGACCAGGGTGGCGCCGATGACCAGCTGCGCTCCGCCGATACCGCGCAACACGAGCCCGCCGGTCAGCGCGAGCATCGCCACCGAGATCGTCCGGCCCAGGCCGAGCCGGCGGGCCAGCCATGGGGTGGCCAGGCCGGCGGCGGCGAAGCACAGCGCGGGCAGCGTGGTGAGCACGCCGGCCCACGTCGCCGAGACCGACAGATCCGTACGCATGTCGCCGAGCAGCGTCGAAACACTGGTGACGGCGGGTCGCAGATTCAGCGCGGTGAGCACCACGGCGATCGCCAGCAGGGCGCCGCCGGCCACCGTCGGCACCCGATCGCGGGCCCCGGTGGTGGGGACCGCGTCGATGTCGTGCTGCTCGGTGCGCATCCTGCTACCCTGCCATACATCCCATGATTGGATGAAAGGCTTTGTCCTGTGCCCTTGACCACTACGCGCCGCACCGGCCTCGTCGAGCAGGTCATCGAGCAGCTCCGGCGGTCCGTGGTCGACGGCGAATGGCCGATCGGTGGCCGGATACCCAATGAAACGGTGTTGGCGGAGTCCCTCGGTGTCGGCCGCAACACTGTGCGCGAGGCCGTGCGGGCGCTGTCGCACGCCGGAATCCTCGAGGTGCGCCAGGGCGACGGCACCTTCGTGCGCGCGACCAGCGAAGTCTCCGGCGCGCTACGCCGGCTCTGCGGCGTCGAGCTGCGCCACGTACTCCAGGTGCGACGCGCACTGGAGGTCGAGGGTGCACGGCTGGCCGCGGTCCACGCCACGCCCGCCGACATCGCCGAGCTGCGCACCCTGCTCGCCCATCGGGACGCCTGCCAGGCGGGTGACGACAACGACGCGTTCGCCCGCGCCGACGCCGCCTTCCACCTCGCCGTCGTGCGCGCCTCCGGCAACCAGATCCTGACCGAGCTCTACCGCGGGTTGCTGGAGGCCGTCACCGCCAGCGTCGCGACGACGCGCCACAAGCTGCGCTGGATCGTCGACCACGGACAGCTGCTGGACCAGATCGCCGCGGGCCAGGCCGGCCAGGCCGCCCGCACCGCGGGGGACCTGCTCGACGACGCCCTCGCCGCCGTCGGCTCCGCCGACTGAGTAGTGCGGGTCGGCTCAGCCGACCCAAGCCCGACCGTCGGCTCAGCCGACCGAACGCCCCGCGCCTTCCCAGAACTGCGCCCGCACCGCCTTCTTGTCCGGCTTGCCCAACGCGGTCACCGGCACCGAGTCCACCACGATCACCTGCTTGGGCGACTGCACCGACCCCTTGCGTTCCTTGACCGCGGCCTGGATCTCCGCGGTCATCGCCGCGACGGCGGCCTCGGAACGATCGGCGTCGGGCCGTAGCACCACCACGGCCGTCACCGCCTCGCCCCACTTCTCGTCGGGCGTGCCGATCACGCACACCTGCGCCACCGAAGGATGTTCGGCCACAACATCTTCCACCTCGCGCGGGAACACGTTGAACCCACCGGTGACGATCATGTCCTTGGTCCGGTCGACGATGTAGTAGAAGCCGTCCTCGTCCTCGCGGGCCAGGTCCCCGGTGTGCATCCAGCCGTCCCGGAACGTCTCGGCCGTCGCCTCGGGCAGGTTCCAGTACCCGCCGGACAGCAGCGGCCCCGACACGCAGATCTCACCGACCTCACCCTGGGGCACCGGATTGCCGTCGGGATCGAGCAACGCCACCCGCGCGAACAACGTCGGCCGCCCGCACGAGGTCAGCCGCTTGTCGTCGTGCTCCTTCTTCGACAGGTAGGTGATCACCATCGGGGCCTCGGACTGCCCGTAATACTGCGCGAAGATCGGCCCGAACCGGCGGATCGCCTCCTTCAGGCGCACCGGGTTCATCGCCGAGGCGCCGTAATACACCGTCTCCAGCGACGACAGGTCGCGGGTGTGCGAATCCGGGTGGTCCATCAGCGCGTAGATCATCGACGGCACCAGCATCGTCGCGGTGATCTTCTGCTCCTCGATCACCCGCAGCACCTCGGCCGGGTCGAACTTCGTCAGCACGATCAGCTCGCCGCCCTTGACGACCACCGGGGTGAAGAATGCCGCCCCGGCGTGCGACAGCGGGGTGCACATCAGAAAGCGCGGGTTCTCCGGCCACTCCCATTCGGCGAGCTGGACCGTCGTCATCGTGGTGATCGACTGCGTCGTTCCCATCACGCCCTTGGGCTTGCCGGTGGTGCCGCCGGTGTAGGTCAGCCCGCCGATGTGGTCGGGCGGCAGGTCGGCGGCCACCAGCGGCCGGGGCGGGTACTTGGCGGCCTCGGCGGTCAGGTCGGCGGCGGTCACGCCGCGGTCGGCCAGTTCGGCGGGCACCGGTCCGATGGTCAGGATCTGCCGCAGCGACGGCACCTTGTCGAGCAGGCCCAGCGCGCGTTCGACGAACATCGGATTGGGATCGATGATCAGCGCCGTCACCCCGGCGTCGGACAGCACGTAGGCGTGGTCGTCGAGCGAGCCCAGCGGGTGCAGCGCGGTGCGGCGGTAGCCCTGGGTCTGGCCGGCGCCGATGATCATCAGGACCTCCGGCCGGTTCAGTGACAGCAGCCCGACGGCCGCGCCGGTGCCCGCGTCGAGCGCTTCGAAGGCCTGGATGTACTGGCTGATCCGGTCGGCCAGCTCGCCGCCGGTGAGCGTCGTGTCGCCGAGGAACAGCACCGGCTTGTCCCTGTGCCGCTTCAGGGCGCCGACGGTGAGGTGACCGGAGTGCAGGGGATGACGCAACAGCTGGTCTGACGAGCGCGGGGGAGCATCGGCCTGGGTCATGGACATCACACTAGAACGTGTTCCAATTTCCGTCACCAGGCTCACCCCAATCCCCGCCGAAATTGCATTCCAGCAGGGCCTCACTCGGTCTTTTCCTGCTGGAACGCAATTTCGGCGCGCGCGGCGCGCGGCGCGCGACGCGTTGACACAGAAAGCTAGTCTTTGTGTCAACGAGGGAGGCGCCATGGCCGTCGCAGCAGTCCCACCCCGAACCCATCAGCAGGTCCGCCCGCGCGTGCTGCGCGAGTTCCGCAAACACACCGGCAGCGTGTTCGGCGGCTTCTTCGGTGCCGCCGCGTTCGACGAAGTGGCCCTGCTGCCCGTCGCCGCGGCGGTCGACAAGACCGGACGCTTCGCCGCCAACTTCGCCGATCGCGGTGTGCGCAGCGGCTTTTCCACGTTCCTGGCGATCTGGGGCGACGCCGCCGACCGGGCCGCCGAGGGCGAGCGGCTCAAGACCATGCACCGCGATGTCCGCGGCCTCGGTGTCGGCGACTTCGACGGCGTGCGCTACAGCGCGCTGGACCCCAAGCTGTGGAACTGGATCGCGGTCAGCGGCCTGTTCCTGGTGCTCAACTCCTTCACCCCGGCCACCGGGATCAGGCTCAACGACGCCGAACGCGAGGCCGCCTACGCCCAACTGCTCGAGGCGTTCGGCGCGCTCGAGCTGCCCGGCAAGAATGCCAAGCTGCCCGCCACCTACGCCGAGGCCGAGCAGTACTACGAGGCGATGGTGCGCGACGAGCTGGCGGCCAACCCCTTCCTGCGGCGCGTCACCGCGAACCTGACCAAGCTGCCGCTGCCCACGCTGCTGCTCCCGCCCGCGCTGCGGCTGGCCCTGACCCCGGGCTGGCTGGCGCTGCGGCCGCTGGCCGGGCGGGTGGTCACGGTGTGCTCGTTCGGCATCCTGCACCCCGGGGTGCGGGAGCTGACCGGGTTCCGCTGGCAACCCCGCCACGACCTCGAGTTCGCCCTATACACCCGCGCGCTGCAAGTGGCGTGGCACACCCTGCCCGACCGGTTGCTGCTGATCCCGTTGGCCCGCAACCGGATCGAGTACGAGAAGCTGGTCCGGCTGCACCGCTCCGTCGGGCTGGACTCGTTCGCCGCGCCGGCCGGGTGCCCGGCGGGGCGGGGCTGACGGCGCGATGCGACGACTGCGCACCACCGCCAGCCGCACCGAACAGGAGACGGCCATCCTCGAGGCTGCCGCCGAGGAGGTGGCGCTGGTCGGGGTGGGTCGGATGAACATGGACGTAGTGGCCCGCCAGGCCGGCGTCAGCCGCAGCACCCTGTATCGTCGGTTCCCCAGCCGCGACGCGCTGATCACCGAATTAGGCCGCCAGACTTTCGAATTCGCGATGAACCGGCTGCAGACCGTGGCGATCGACGCCGGTCCGCGGGCCGCGGCGGTCGCCGCGTTCCGAGAGGGTGTCCGGCTGCTCACCGGCGAGCCGGTGATGCGGCGGTTCCTGCAGCTCGACGGCGACTTCACCGCCACCACCGAGATGGTCGCCGAGGCCCGGATCTTCCTGCTCAGCGCCGCCACCGCGATGGCCAAGGCACTGCGCGCGGCCGGCGCGGCGATGCCCGACGACGCCCTGCTGGCCGTCTCCGACATGCACATCCGGCTGGCCGCCTCACTGGTGCAGGTCAGCTCCCCGGTGCTCGACGTCGACGATGACCCGGCCGTGTCCGCCTATGCGCAAACCCATCTCGCGCCGCTGGTGTACTGACCTCCGCGAATCTTCGCGAAACCGGACAGCGGGCCAGCGCGCCGTGGCACGCTGCTGACCATGGCCGATCTGCCCGAACCTCGTTTCCTCGATGACCGGCTCGCCCAATGGGTTGCCACCAAGCCCGATGCCGAAGCCATCGACTACCTCGACCGGTCCTGGACCTGGGCGCAGTGGAACGACCGCGTCCGCCGACTCGCCGGCGCCCTGACCGAACGCGGCATCACCCGCGGCGACGTGGTGGCGTTCGTGGACAAGAACCATCCCGCCTGCGTCGAGCTGACGTTCGCCGCCGCGTCGCTGGGCGCGGCCACCGCGATCATCAACTTCCGGCTGGCCGCCGACGAGCTGGACTACGTGCTCAACGATTCAGGCGCCAAGCTGCTCGTCGTCGGCGCGGAGTTCACGCCCGCGATCGACAGGATCCGCGACAAGCTCGAGCACATCGAGCACGTCATCTCCGTCAAGCCCGAAGGCGACGACGAGTACGAGGCGCTGCTGGCGGCCGCCACCCCGGTGGACCGCTCGTCGGACGTCACCCCCGACGACGTCTGCATCATCATGTACTCCTCGGGCACCACCGGTCGGCCCAAGGGCGTCGAGCTGACCCAGGCCAACATCGTCGCGCACACCGTCAACGCCCACGAAGGCTTCGAGTTCGACGAGGGCGACAAGAACATGGTGTCGATGCCGCTGTTCCACGTCGGCGGATCGTCTTACGTGCAGTTCGGGATTCACGACGGCTTCCCCAGCGTGATGACCCGCGAGGTCGACGGCGCCGCGCTGGCGGGGGCGATCCTCAAGGGTGCCAACCGCACGTTCCTGGTGCCGGCGGTGCTGGCCAGGGTGCTCGAGGCCGGCCCCGATGCGGTGAAGCTGTTCGGGTCGCTGAAGACCTTCGCCTACGGCGCCTCGCCGATGCCGCTGCCGCTGCTGCGCCAGGCGCTCGAGGCCTGGCCGAACACCGATTTCATCCAGGCCTACGGGCTGACCGAGCTGGCCGGGGTGATCAGCCACCTGCTGCCCGAGGCCCACCGCGACCCCGGCAAGGTGGAACGGCTCTCCAGCGCGGGCACGCTGGTGCCCAACGCCGAGGTGCGCGTCGTGGACCCCGACACCCTGGAGGACGTCCCGCCCGGTGAACAGGGCGAATTGTGGTTCCGCTCAGCGCAATTGATGAAGGGCTACCACAACAAACCCGAGGCCACCGCCGAGTCCATCACCGAGGACGGCTGGTTCCGCACCGGCGACATCGGCCGCGTCGACGAAGGCGGTTTCATCTTCGTCGAGGACCGCCTCAAGGACATGATCATCTCCGGCGGCGAGAACATCTACTCCATCGAGGTGGAGCGGGTGCTCGCCGAACACCGGGCGGTCGTCGACGTCGCGGTGATCGGGGTGCCCGATGAGAAGTGGGGCGAGGTGGTCAAGGCCGTGGTCGTGGTGGAATCCGAGGTCTCCGAGTCCGAGCTGATCGCGTTCGCCCGGGAGCGCTTGGCCGCCTACAAGTGCCCCAAGTCCGTCGACATCACCGACGAACTGCCCCGCAACCCGACCGGCAAGGTGCTGAAGAAGGAACTACGCAAACCACATTGGGAGGGCCGCGACCGCGCGACGGTGTGAGCGGAGGGTTTCGTCACATCGTGTTTCCGGGACATGACCAACCCGAGACTGTTGGGTAACGTGGCTGGTGCAGCGCTCGATCCTGGGTGCTGGCGGACGAGGGAGCAGTACCCGCAGCGACAAGACTGACTCGTTGAGGAGGTCTTGTGGCGTGGCTGGTTCTACTCATCAGCGGCTGCTTGGAGGCCGTTTGGGCGACCGCGCTGGCACGGGCGAACTCTTGGCGCCCGATGCTGGTGGTGGCCGTCGCGATGCCCGCCAGCCTGGCCGGGCTGGCGTACGCGATGACGTCGGTGCCCGCCGGCACGGCGTACGCCGTGTGGGTCGGTGTCGGCGCGACATTGACGGTGCTCTGGGCGATGCTCACCCGACGCGAAGCCGCATCGGTCGCGCGGATGATGCTGCTGGGCCTGCTGGTCGGCAGCGTCGTCGGGCTCGAGGCGGTGGCCTGATCCCCTGGGTGGTGTTGACGGGAAGCGCCGTGCTGGAGGCGGTGTGGGCGACCGCGCTCGGGCGATCCGACGGTCTCACCGCACCGGCCCCGACGCTGGTGTTCGTGGTTGCGCTGGTGCTGAGCATCGGTGGCCTCGGTTGGGCCGCCAGACGCATCCCGATCGGCTCGGCGTACGCGGTGTGGACCGGGCTGGGAGCCGCGCTGACCGTCGGCTACGCGATGGCCAGCGGTGCGGAGGCGGTCTCCGCGGCGAAGGTGGTCTTCCTCGGCGGCATCATCGTCGCGGTCGTCGGCCTCGAGATGGTGCCCGAGCGCTCCGGTGAGGCGGCTCGGGCCGGCGCCGACGGCTGAGGCACGATGGCGAGGTGGCCGACCTCGCCGACATCCTGGAACGGCTGCACGTGGTGGCGCTGCCGATGCGGGTCAGGTTCCGCGGCATCACCACCCGCGAACTCGCGCTGATCGAGGGGCCCGCCGGCTGGGGTGAATTCGGTCCGTTCCTCGAGTACGGCCCCGCCGAGGCCGCGCACTGGCTGGCCGCCGGCATCGCCGCCGCCTACCGTCCGCTGCCCGGGGTGAGGCGCGCGCGGATCCCGATCAACGCGACCGTCCCCGCCGTCCCCGCCGACTCGGTTCCCGAGGTGCTGGCCCGCTTTCCCGGCGCACGTACCGCGAAGGTGAAGGTTGCCGAGCCGGGCCAGACCCTGGCCGACGACGTGGCCAGGGTCAACGCCGTGCGCGCCGCGGTGCCGACCGTGCGGGTCGACGCCAACGGCGGGTGGACCGTCGACGAGGCGGCCGCCGCGGCGCGGGCGCTGACCGTCGACGGTCCGCTGGAGTACCTGGAGCAGCCCTGCGCCACCGTGCGCGAGCTGGCCGAGCTGCGCCGCCGCGTCGACGTCCCGGTGGCCGCCGACGAGAGCATCCGCAAGGCCGACGACCCGCTGCACGTGGTGCGCCGCGGTGCTGCGGACGTCGCGGTGCTCAAGGTGGCCCCGCTCGGCGGCGTGCACGCCATGCTCGACATCGCCGCCCAGATCGACATCCCGATCGTGGTGTCCAGCGCGCTGGACTCCGCGGTCGGCATCGGGATCGGGCTGGTGGCCGCCGGCGCGCTGCCCACGCTCGAGCACGCGTGCGGGCTGGGTACCGGTGGTTTGTTCGGCGACGACGTCGCCGCCCCGATCGTCCCGGTCGACGGCTACCTGCCGGCCGCGGCCGTGGTTCCCGACCGAGACCGGATCGCCGCCCTGGCCGCCCCGCCGCAGCGCAGGCAGTGGTGGATCGACCGGGTCCGGGAGTGCTACCCGTTGCTGTCCTGATCCGAGGCCTGGACGCCGCCGCCTGCCGGGCGAACACTGGTGGCACACGAGGAGGAGAGGTCGCGTGCAGGTCGCTGTCGTGCTGTACCCCGGGTTCACCGCGCTGGATTTCATCGGCCCCTACGAGAGCCTGCGGTGGCTGCCCGACGCCGAGGTCCGCTTCGTCTGGCACGAGCCCGGTCCGGTCGCCGCGGACTCGGGGGTGCTGCTGGTCGGGGCCACGCACTCGTTCGACGAGACCCCGGCCCCGGACATCATCCTGATCCCGGGCGGGTTCGCCACGATGACTACGGCGCGCGACAAGAAGGTGCTGGACTGGGTGCGGCGCGCGCACGAGACGTCGACGTGGACGACGTCGGTGTGTTCGGGCTCGGTGGTGCTGGCCGCGGCCGGGCTGCTCGACGGCAAGCGCGCCACCTCGCACTGGGCGGCGCTGCCGGTGCTGACCACGTTCGGGGTGCAGGCCGTCAGCGACGAACGCATCGTCGCCGCCGACGACAAGATCGTCACCGCGGCCGGGGTGTCGGCCGGCATCGACCTGGGGTTATGGCTGGCGGGCCGGATCGCCGGGGAGGCCAGGGCCAAGGCCATCCAGCTGTCCATCGAATACGACCCGCAGCCGCCGTTCGACTCCGGGCACATGTCGAAGTCCTCGGCGGCCACCAGGGCGACGGCCACCGCGCTGATGGGCAAGGAGATGATCAAGCCGGCCGCGCTCACGGCCACCGCGGGCGTGCTGTGGGACGCCGCACTGGCCCGAGTTCGGCGTGGTCGTCGTCGCTGAGGGACGATCTTCACGCCGAAATCGCGGCCCGGACGACGGCGATGACGCGCTCCGGTGACTGCGTGAGGTCCAACCACGTGAAGCGCAGCACCTGCCAGTTCATCGTGACGATGTCGTTCTGCCGGGTGCGATCGTTCTGGAACTCGCTGGGGCCGCTGTGGAATGCGAAGCCGTCGACCTCGATGGCGACCTTGCACTGCGGGAATGCGACATCCACCCGATAGCGGCCCACTCGGTAATCGGCCTTCCAGCCCGTGATCCCGGCGGCGGTGAGGAGTTTGTGCAGGATCCGTTCCGCCGCGGAGCGAGCGCCGGCGTCGGCCGCCTGCAGCAACAGCCGTGACCGCGGCGAACCGTATCGGCCTGCGTGTCGGAGCTGCGCCCGCCACAACGCCGACAGTCCGACCACCCTCCTCTGCAGCGCCGCGTCCAGCAAGCGGGCGCCGCCGTCGCGTGCGGCAGCTTCGACGACGGTGAGGGCCAGGTTGGTGACACGGACGCCTCTGATCTCGACGACGTCGGAGGGCGCCAGGTCGCGGCGTCGCGGCCGACAACCGGGTTTCGCGCGACCGTTGCTGTTGCGCGGGATCGTCACCTCGACCCGGTCCGGCGCAAACTGCGTGAGGCCGTGCCACCACGCGGCCGACAACCCGCTTGCCGTGGCGTGCGGACCGTAACTCCACACCGCGGCCCGGACCCGCGCCGCGTCCGTGTACGGCCGGTCGTCGGCGAAATACACCCCCGGGAAACGGCGCACCCACTGCCCGGATCGGACGCGGCGCTGCACGGCGGCGTGGCTGAGGCCGACCTCGCGGGCCTGGGCGAGGGTGATGACGCCGTCGTGGCGCCTGAGGTAGTCGTTCACCATGTCTAGATCGGACGCACCAGACGACGCCCCGGTTCCATTGGGCGTGACTTCGGGGTGATGCTCGTCGCTGAGCGGTGATATTCACGCCGAAATCGCTCTCCAGTAGCGTCGACGGCGTGAACTTGGCTTACGACGATCGCGGCTCGGGGGATCCGGTCCTGTTCATCGCCGGTCGCGGCGGTGCCGGCCGCACCTGGCATCTGCACCAGGTCCCTGTCTTCACCCGGGCCGGCTACCGCTGCATCACCTTCGACAACCGCGGGATCGGCGCCACCGAGAACGCCGACGGATTCACCACCGAGACGATGATCGGTGACGTTGCCGAGCTCATCGAGCGGCTCGACATCGCCCCGGTCCGCATCGTCGGGGTGTCGATGGGCTCCTACATCGCCCAGGAACTGATGGTGGCCCGGCCCGAGCTGGTGCGCGCCGCGGTGCTGATGGCCACCCGCGGGCGCCACGACCGCACCCGCGACTTCTTCTGGAAGGGCGAGCAGGCCCTGGCCGCCTCCGGCATCCAGCTGCCCGTCGAGTTCGAAGCGAAAGTCCGTCTGCTGGAAAGCTTTTCACCGAAGACGCTGAACGACGACAACGCGGTGCGGGACTGGATCGAGATGTTCACGATGTGGCCGCAGAAGCCGACGCCCGGTATGCGGACCCAGCTGTCGATCGCCCCGCAGGGCAGCCGGCTGGCCGCCTACCAGAACGTCACCACCCCCGCGCTGGTCATCGGTTTCGCCGACGACGTCGTGCTGCCGTCCTACCTGGGCCGCGAGGTCGCCAACGCGCTGCCCAACGGGCGCTTCCTGGAGATCCCGGGCACCGGTCACCTCGGCTTCATCGAGAAACCGCAGGTCGTCAACACGGCGATCCTCAATTTCTTCGCCGATAGTCTGTAGTGGTGAATCCCTCGACGGCGCAGGCCCGGGTAGTCGTCGACGAACTGATCCGCGGCGGGGTCCGCGACGTCGTCCTGTGCCCGGGATCGCGCAACGCCCCGCTGGCGTTCGCGCTGCACGACGCCGACCGCGCGGGCCGGCTGCGGCTGCACGTGCGCATCGACGAACGCACCGCCGGTTTCCTGGCGATCGGCCTGGCGGTGGCCGAGCGCGCGCCGGTCTGTGTGGCGATGACCTCGGGCACCGCGGTGGCCAACCTCGGGCCTGCGGTGGTGGAGGCCAACTACGCGCGGGTGCCGCTGATCGTGTTGTCGGCCAACCGGCCCTACGAACTGCTGGGCACCGGGGCCAACCAGACCTTCGAGCAGCTCGGCTATTTCGGAACCCAGGTGCGGGCCGCCATCAGCCTGGGCCTGGCCGAGGACTCCGAGAGCATGGACGCGCTCAACGCGCAGTGGCGCTCGGCGACGTGCCGGGTCCTGGTGGCGGCTACCGGATCTCGGACCGCCAACGCCGGCCCGGTGCAGTTCGACATCCCGCTGCGCGAGCCGCTGGTGCCCGATCCGCACGAACCCGCGGTGCCGTACGCGCCGGCCGGGCGCCCGGGCGGCAAGCCGTGGACCTACACCCCGCCGGTGACGTTCGACCAGCCGCTGGACATCGACCTGGGGCCGGACACCGTCGTGATCGCCGGACACGGCGCCGGCGAGCACCCGAACCTGGCGCACCTGCCGACGGTGGCCGAGCCGACCGCCCCGGCCCCGCAGAACCCGCTGCACCCGTTGGCGTTGCCGCTGCTGCACCCCGAACAGGTCGTCATGCTGGGCCGCCCCACGCTGCACCGCCCGGTCTCCGCGCTGCTGGCCGATCCGTCGGTGCCGGTGTACGCGCTGACCACCGGCCCGCGCTGGCCGGACGTGTCCGGGAACTCGCAGGCCACCGGCACCCGCGCGGTCGTGTCGGGAACGCCGCGGCCGGCGTGGCTGCACCGCTGCGACGAGGTCAACCGGCACGCCGTGACGGCGGTGCGTGAGCAGCTGGCCGCTCACCCGTTGATCACCGGCCTGCATGTCGCGGCGGCGGTGGTCGACGCGGTCCGCCCCGGTGATCAGCTGGTGCTGGGCGCGTCGAATCCGGTCCGCGACATCGCGCTGGTCGGGTTGAACGCCGCCGAGGTGAAGGTGCGGTCCAACCGCGGGGTGGCCGGGATCGACGGGACGGTGTCGACGGCGATCGGTGCGGCGATGGCGCACCACGGCCGCACCATCGCGCTGATCGGCGATCTGACGTTCGTGCATGACAGCTCCGGGCTGCTGATCGGGCCGACCGAGCCGACACCGCGCGACCTGACGATCGTGGTGTCCAACGACAACGGTGGCGGCATCTTCGAGTTGCTCGAGCAGGGTGATCCGCGCTTCACGGATGTGTCGTCGCGCATTTTCGGCACCCCGCACGACGTCGACGTCGGCGCGCTGTGCCGGGCCTACCACGTGGAGAACAAGCAGATCGAGGCCGGTGAGCTGGCCCGGGTGCTCGACGAGCCGTACGAGGGGATGCGGGTGCTGGAGGTGAAGGCCGACCGGTCGTCGCTGCGGGCATTGCACGCGTCGATCAGGGCTGCCCTGTGAGCGGAGCGAACGGTCCAGCTCCTGTGAGCGGAGCGAACGATCCAGCTCCGGTGAGCGGAGCGAACGATCGAGCTCCGGTGAGCGGAGCGAACGATCCAGCTCCGGTGAGCGGAGCGAAGGCGCGGGAGCGGCTGAAAGCGTTGTGGCGCATCGTCCTTCCGCATCTGTACGGCAGCGCCGGCGAGACCAGGCCGGGGCGGATGCTGCGGCGGATCCGGATCGGCATCGTGGTGGCGGCGTGCCTGGTGACGTTGCAGTCGGTGCTGCTGGTGCTCGGTGCGTGGCGCAATGACCGCCAGATCGAGCGTCATCTCGGGGTGGCCGAGGCCAATGTGCTCGACGCCGGGCCACGCCGCTCGACCATCGAGTTCGTCACCCCCGACCGGGTGACCTACCGGCCGGAGCTGGGTGTGCTGTACCCGTCGGAGCTGGACAACGGGATGCGGATCTACGTCGAATACGACACCAACAACCCGGATCTGGTGCGGGTGCGGGACCGCAACGCGGCACTGGCGATCATCCCGGCCGGCTCGATCGCGGTGGTGGGCTGGCTGATCGCGGGCGCCGCGCTGGTCGGGACGACGGTGGTGGAGCGCCGGATCGACCGCCGCGCGCTGCACTGACGTCAGGACCGCAGCAGCTGCTCGAGCCAGTCGTCGCTGTAGATGTCCACCTTCTCCTCGGTTACCAGATCGAAAACCGTTGGGGTACCGGTCTGTAGCGGGTCGATCTCGTAGAGGTAGGTGAAGTTGGCCTCACCCATCTCGGCGGTGTCCACCGCCTCGTCGAGGCTGGCGATGTTGTCGGCGATGCCGTCGGGAAGCCCGGCGCGCAGCGCCATGTCACGCAGTTCGTCGCCGCTGAACGGCACCCCGCCGGGATCCTGGTTGAGCCACAGTTCTTCGACGAAGTGCTGGAACTGGGTGCCTGTCACCGCGAAGTCCCCCGAGGGGTCGGCGGCGGCGAATAGCGCGTTGGCCACCGTGGCCGAGTACCCGTCGGGGCCGTCGTCGAGGAACGTCAGCGGCCGGTAGGTGACCTGCAGCGTGCCGGCCTTGACGTAGGAGGCCAGCTGGTCGCCGTATTCGCTCTGCAGGTCGCGGCAGTGCGAGCACTGCGGTTCGGTGAAGATCTCGATCCGGGCGGGCGCGTCGTCGAACCCGGCGACGATGCCGTAGCCGTCGCCGGCCACCCCCAGTGGCGCCGGGGTGGGGTCGGCCGTCGGGGTGCCCGCGATCTCGGTGGAGCAGCCCGCCACCGCCAGCAGCAGGGCGAGCACCGTGAGGATCAGGGCGGGTTTGCGAGTGCGCACCCCGTGAGACTAATGCCGCCGACCCGGCAATTCGTGTGACATATCCCTGTTGGCAACCTCGCCGACAGATGGCGGTGTCACCGTCGCGGTGTGCGGGTCGCCATCGTGGCAGAGTCCTTCCTGCCGAATGTGAACGGGGTCACCAACTCGGTGCTCCGCGTGCTCGAGCATCTGCGCCGCACCGGGCACGAGGTGCTGGTCGTCGCCCCGGACACGCCGCGCGGGGCACCGGCCGCCGACCGGGTGCACGACGGTGTGCGGGTGCACCGGGTGCCGTCGATGATGTTCCCGAAGATCACGTCGCTGCCGCTGGGGGTGCCGCGCCCGCGGATGGTGGGCGTGCTGCGTGGATTCGACCCTGACGTCGTGCACCTGGCCTCGCCGGCGTTGCTCGGCTGGGGTGGGGTGCACGCGGCGCGTCATCTCGGGATCCCGACGGTGGCGGTGTTCCAGACCGACGTGGCCGGGTTCGCGCGCAGCTACGGTGTCGGCATGCTCGCGCACGCAGCGTGGGCGTGGACCCGCCGGCTGCACAGCAAGGCCGACCGCACCCTGGCACCGTCCACGTCGGCGATGGAAAACCTTGTCGCCCATGGTGTACCGCGGGTGTACCGGTGGGCGCGCGGGGTGGACGTGACGGGCTTCGTGCCTTCGGCGCGTGATGACGCGCTGCGGGCCCGCTGGTCACCGCAGGGTAAGCCGATCGTCGGGTTCGTCGGCCGGCTGGCGCCGGAGAAACACGTCGAGCGGCTGGCCGCGCTGCACGCCCGCGACGACCTGCAGATCGTCGTCGTCGGTGCCGGCGTCGACCGACCCAAACTCGAATCTGCTTTGCCCCGAGCGGTTTTCACCGGCGCCCTGTACGGCCGGGAGCTGGCCGCGGCGTACGCGAGCATGGACGTCTTCGTCCATCCCGGCGAACACGAGACGTTCTGCCAGGCCGTGCAGGAGGCGATGGCCTCGGGGCTGCCGGTCATCGCGCCCGACGCCGGCGGCCCGCGGGACCTCGTCGCCCCCTACCGGACCGGGCTGCTGCTCCCGGTCGCCGAGTTCGAGGCCCGGCTGGCGGCCGCGGTCGACCATCTGCTCGCCGAACGCCGGCGGTATTCACCGGCCGCCCGCCGCAGCGTGTTGGGCCGCACCTGGCCGGTGCTCTGCGACGAACTGCTGGGGCACTACGAGGCGGTCATCGGCACCCGGCGCCTACGCGCCGCGTGAGACGCGCCGGGTACGTTCGGTGGCGTGGATTTCGAGGGCAAGATCGACGCCCGGGCGCTGGCCGGCGTGTCGGAGACGGCGCTGCTGACGCTCAACGGCCGGGCGTACCAGGCGCGGCACCGGCAGGCCATCCTCGACGATCCGATGGCGATCCGGGTGGTGGACGCCATCGACTTCGACTTCGCCAAGTTCGGTCGCCGTCGGGGTCAGGAGATGGCGCTGCGCTCGCTGGCGTTCGACGGGGCGACCACCCGGTACCTGGCGCAGCACCCCGAAGCGACGGTGGTCGCGCTCGCCGAAGGCCTGCAGACCAGTTTCTGGCGGCTCGACGCGACCGTCCCCGACCCCCGATTCCGTTGGTTCACCGTGGATCTGGAGCCGATCATCGAGCTGCGTCGCCGGCTGCTACCCGAGTCGCCGCGCATCACCACGTTGGCGCAGTCGGTGCTGGACCACAGTTGGATGGACGCCGTGGACGACACCGAGGGCGTGTTCATCACCGCCGAGGGGCTGCTGATGTACCTGCAGCCCGCCGAGGCGATGGGCCTGATCTCCGCGTGCGCACAGCGGTTCCCCGGCGCCCAGATGATCTTCGACCTGCCGCCGGTGCTGGTGAAGAAGTTCGCGCCGAAAGGCGTGCGGTCCTCGGCGCGCTACCGGGTCCCGCCGATGCCGTTCAGCCTGTCCGCGGCGCAGCTGGCCGACCTGGTGCACACGGTGCCGGGCGTCACCGCCGTACACGATCTGCCGATGCCCCGCGGGCGCGGCGTGTTCTTCGAGAAGGTGTTCCCCGCCTTCTGGCGGTGGAAGCCGGTCCGCAACTACCGCGGCGCCTACACGCTGCTGGAGTTCGGCTGAACCACCCTCAACCCTCCGAGCGCTGGGCCTTGACCGCCACCGGCTGCCACTGCTCCCAGGTGGCCAGCCGCTTCTCGTAGTCGGCCTTGGCCAGCTGCAGCGGCAGTTCACCGAAGAACACCCGAAGCGGCGGTTCGGGCGCGTCGACGACGTCGAGCAGCGCCCGGGCGGAGGCCTGCGGATCGCCGGGGTCGGCGGCGCGCTGGCTGCGCAGACGCTGCGCCTCGGCGTGGATCTCGGCGTAGTCGGGCAGCTCGGCGGCGTGCTTGGCCGACGGGCCGGCCCAGTCGGTGGCGAACCCGCCAGGTTCGACCAGCGTGACGTGCACGTTGAACGGGGCGATCTCCTGCGCCAGCGCCTGCGAGAAGCCCTCCAACGCCCACTTGGAGGCGTGGTAGATGCCCACGTTGGGGAACGCGACGATGCCCCCGATCGAGGACACCTGGATGATGTGGCCGCTGCGCTGGGCGCGCAGGTACGGCAGCGCGGCCTGGGTGATCCACAGGGCGCCGAACACGTTGGTCTCGATCTGGGCGCGAGCCTCGGCCTCGGAGAGCTCCTCGATGAAGCCGAACTGTCCGTAGCCGGCGTTGTTGACGATGACGTCCAGCCGGCCGAAGTGCTCGTGGGCTCGCGCGACCGCCGCGAAGTCGGCGTCGCGGTCGGTGACGTCCAGGGGGATCGGCAGCAGCGCGTCGCCGTACTCGGTGACCAGGTCGTCCAGCGTCGACACGGTGCGGGCGGTGGCGGCGACCTTGTCGCCCCGGTCGAGCGCCGCGATCGCCCACTCCCGCCCGAAGCCGCGTGAGGTACCCGTGATGAACCAGACTTTTTCACTCATACCGGCTACAAGGGGGTCCGCGGTGTCCCCATTCCCGGGGCCAGCACATTCACAGGTAGCGTCGGCGGCGTGAACCGCGCGTCGCTGGAGAAGAACCCGCATGAAGTGGCGTCGATGTTCGACGGTGTCGCCCGGCGCTACGACCTGACCAACACCGTCCTTTCGCTGGGGCAGGACCGGTTCTGGCGGCGCGCGACCCGGCAGGCGCTGCGGATCGGGCCCGGCGAGCGGGTGCTGGACCTGGCGGCCGGGACGGCGGTGTCGACGGTGGAGCTGGCGGCGTCGGGGGCGTGGTGTGTGGCGGCGGACTTCTCGGTCGGCATGCTCGCCGCCGGTGCCGGCCGCGACGTGCCGAAGGTGGCCGGCGACGCCACCCGGCTGCCGTTCGCCGACGACGTGTTCGACGCGGTGACGATCAGCTTCGGGCTGCGCAACGTGGTGGACCATACGGCCGGGCTGCGGGAGATGGCGCGGGTGACCCGGCCCGGGGGCCGGCTGGTGGTGTGCGAGTTCTCCACGCCGACGAATCCGCTGTTCGCCACCGTGTACAAGGAGTACCTGATGCGGGCGCTGCCGCGGATGGCGCAGGCGGTGTCGTCCAACCCGGACGCGTACGTGTATCTGGCCGAGTCGATCCGGGCCTGGCCCGATCAGCGTGCGCTGGCCGGGCAGATCGACGCCGCCGGCTGGACCGACGTGCGGTGGCGCAATCTCACCGGGGGGATCGTCGCCCTGCACGCCGCCACCAAGGCGTGAGCGCAGGAGCCGGCGCGGCCACTCAGCTGAGCGTGCGAGCCTCGGTCGCCAGCGTCTCCTGGCTGGCCGCCCACGACGCCAACAGCGCCAGACCGTCCGCGGTCGAGGTCCCTGCCGGGGCGGTGTAGACGTTCAACAGCAGACCGGGTTCGGCGGGCAGCTCCATCGACTCGACGTCCAGGTCGAGCCGGCCCACCGCCGGATGGTGCAGCCGCTTGCGTCCGGACCGGTGCAGCCGGACGTCCTGGGAGGCCCACCGCTGCCGGAACAGTTCACTGCACGTCGACAGTTCACCGACGAGGGCGATCAGCTCCTCGTCGTGCGGGTTGCGACCGGCTTCCATGCGGAGCTTCGCGGCGACGTCGCAGGCGATCCGGTCGTAGTCGACGAAGAATTCCCTGGCCGCCTCGGGATCGAGATACATGAACCGCGCGGTGTTGGCCGGCCGTTGCGGGTCGGTCAGCATCGGTGAATACAGCGCACGGGCAAGGAGATTCATCGCCAACACGTCGTAGCGGCCGTTGCAGATCAACGCCGGCGCATCGGTGATGGCGTCGAGCACCTGCCGAAGCGCCGGACGCACCGCGACGGCGGGTCGCCGCCGGCGCGCAACGGCGGGCCCCCGGGATCGCCGGGCGAGGTGGAACAGGTGCTCGCGCTCGGCCTCGTCGAGTTGCAGGGCGGCGGCCAGCGCGTCGAGCACCCCGTCGGAGGCGCCGGTGAGGCTACCGCGCTCCATCCGCACGTAGTAGTCGACCGACACCCCGGCCAGCAGCGCCACCTCCTCGCGGCGCAGCCCCTTGACCCGGCGGTTGCCGCCGTAGGCGGGCAGTCCGGCCCGCTGGGGCGCGATGCGCGCGCGCCGCGAGGTCAGGAACTCCTTGATCTCGGTACGCAGATCCGTCGCGGCCACCCCTTCACCGTAGGCCCGGCCCCGGGTGAGAGGGAGGTCCTGCCGGTACCCCTCGACGGCTCGGCTAGGTTCCCGACGCCGTCGTGGCGATGCCCCCGTCGACCGGGATGACAGCACCGGTCAGATAGGACCCGGCCCGACTGGCGAGGAAGACGACGACGCCTGCCATGTCGTCGTCATGGCCGAGCCGGCGCAGTGGGGCCGCTGCCGTGACGGCGTCGCCGATCGCATCGAGCGTGGTCGCGATCATCTGCGTGCGGAACGGGCCCGGTGCTACCGCGTTGACCGTGACGTGCCGCGGGCCCAGCTCGCGGGCGAGCACTCTGGTGAGCTGGTGCAGGCCTGCTTTGCTGCTGGCGTAGGAGTAGTTGGGCGACTGGGCGACATGGATCGCGGCGATGCTGCCGACGTTGATGATCCGCGCGGGATCCTCGGCGGTGCCGGCGTTGCACAGTGCGGGCAGCAGCGCCTGCACCAGCCAGAACGGTGCTTTGAGGTTGACGTCGATGACCGAGTCCCAGCCCTCGTCCGGGAACGTCGCCAAGGGTTCACGCCACATCGCCCCCGCATTGTTGACGAGGATGTCCAGGCGCTCCGCGTCGGACGTCACGACGGCGGCGAGGCGGCGGCACTCGTCGTGTCGGGACAGATCGGCGGAGATCGCCTGCACGTCACCGAACTCCGAGAGCAGTCGCTGCGCCGCCGTGCACGCGTCTGGGTTGCGTGAGCTGATGACGACGCGGGCGCCCGCTTGCAGGAGCCCGCGCGCCATCATCATTCCGATGCCCCTGGTGCCGCCGGTGACGAGGGCGCGCTTCCCGGTCAGATCGAACAGTCCTGCGTGGCTGGAGACTTGGCCGTCGGCCATGGGTGTCCTTCCGTCGTATGGCGAAGAATCTGCAACTCGGGCAGATTGGCAGTCCTTCGCGGCGCGGGGGAGACCCGCCTGATCCAGGTATTCCCAGAGCCTCCCGGCGTTCGCCGCCCGCGAACGCCTCACGCGCGCGGCCGGTACCCGCTAGCGTCAACGGCTATGCGCTATGGACGCCACGCCGACCCCGCCATGACCCTGGGCACCGATCCGCGCGCCGATCCCCGCATGGTCGCCGCGCTGGCCCGTTTCGGACTCGACGGCCCGCTGCCGCCCAGCGGGCTGACCCTCGATTCGCCCATCGCCGACCGGCACGCCTACGCCGGCGCGAGCGAACAGGGGATGGCCGCGTTGTTCGACACGCTCGCGAGCGAGATGCCCGCGGCGCAGGGGGTGACCACCACCTCGACCACCATCACCGGCGTCGACGGCAACGACATCACCCTGTTCATCAGCCGGCCCACCGAGACGACGGGCCCGCTGCCCGGCGTGCTGCATCTGCACGGCGGCGGCATGGCCCTCCTCAGCGCCGCCGGCGGCAGCTATACCGCGCTGCGCGAGCACCTCGCCGCGACCGGACTGGTGGTCGTCGGCGTCGAATTCCGCAATTCCAGCGGCAAATTGGGCCCGCACCCGTTCCCGGCCGGGCTCAACGACTGTGCGTCCGGTGCGCGCTGGGTCAGCGCCCACCGCGACGAACTCGGCATCAGCCACTTCATCGTCAACGGGGAGTCCGGCGGCGGGAACCTGACCCTGACGTTGGCGCACAAGGCCAAACGCGACGGGTGGATCGGGGAGATCGCCGGTATCTACGCGCAGTGCCCCTTCATCTCCAACCGGTGGGGACAGCTGTGCGAGGATCTGCCCTCGATGGAGGAGTGCGACGGGTACTTCATCGACGGTGAGCAGCTGTCGCTGCTGGGTTCGCTCTACGACCCGGATGGCGAGCACAGCGGCGACGCCACCTGCTTCGCCGCAGCGGCCACCGACGAGGAACTGAAAGACCTTCCTCCACACGTGATCTCGGTGAACGAACTCGACCCGCTGCGCGACGAGGGGCTGCAGTACTACCGCCGGCTGCTGAGCGCGGGGGTGCCGACCGTCGGGCGGGTGGTGCTGGGCACCTCGCACGGCGGGGACCTGTTGCTGGGCAGCGTGATGCCGGACGTGTTCGCCGCCAGCGTCCGCGACGTCAGCGGGTTCGCGTACTCGCTGCGCTGACGGCGACGTCGTCGTTCGCGGCCGTGCCGACCGACTTCCTCCGCACGCGGTAGGCCGACCGGCCCGACGTCGACCTGGCCGCCGCCCTCGCCGGTGCCCGTTAGTTCGGGGTGAGCAGGACCTTGAGGGCCCCGGTCTCCCCGGCGTTGTCGAATTCCTGGTAGGCGCGCTCGAAATCGTCCAGGCGATAGCGGTGGGTGACTATCGCGGAGGTGTCCAGCCGGTGCGCGGCGACGAGGTCGATCAGCGTCGGCGTCGAATAGGTGTCGACCAGGCCCGTGGTGATCGTCAGGTTCTTGATCCAGATGTCCTCGAGATGGAGCGTCGCCGGCCCACCGTGCACACCGATGTTGGCGATGTGCCCGCCCGGGGAGACCAGTTGCACGGCGAGTTCGAACGTGCCTGCGGTTCCGACCGCTTCCATCGCCACGTCCGCGCCCGCGCCGTCCGTCAACTCCGCGACCGCCGCCACCGGGTCCTGCCGGCCCGGATCGATCACGGCGTCCGCGCCGAACTTGCGCGCCGCCTCCAGCCGGGTCTCGGCCAGGTCGATCGCCACGATGCGGCTGGGACTGAACAACCGGGCGGTCATGATCGCCGCGAGGCCGATCGGTCCCGCGCCCACGACGACGACGGTGTCGGCGGGTCGCACATTGCCGTTGAGGGTGCCCACCTCGTAGCCGGTCGGCAGCAGATCGGCCAGCGTGACCATCTTCTCGTCGGTCACCCCGGCCGGAACCAGATGGGTCGAGTTGTCCGCGAACGGCACTCGCACGAACTCGGCCTGGGTGCCGTCGATGCGGTGCCCCAGGATCCAGCCGCCGCCGCCTGTGCACTGGCCGTAACTCATCCGGCGGCAGTACCGGCAGCTCCCGCACGACGTCACACACGAGATCAGCACCCGGTCGCCCACCACGAGGCGGCGCACGTTGGAACCGACGGCGGTGACGGTGCCGACGGCCTCGTGGCCCAGGATCCGTCCCTTGTCCACGGTGGGCACGTGGCCACGCAAGATGTGCAGATCGGTGCCGCAGATCGTGACGGCCTCGACCCGCACGATCGCGTCACACGGGTGGGTGAGCCGGGGATCCGGTACGTCCTCCCAGGAGGCCTCGCCGTCGCCGTGGTACACCATTGCTTTCATTCGTCATCTCCTGGTCTCAGGTGAGCAGTGCCAATTGGTCGAGTACGTGTTCCGGTGACGCCGTCGAGGGAATCGACGTGACCA
>JBFWOX010000060.1:0-26881 GCA_050250295.1 Mycolicibacterium sp. | reverse complement strand
ATACTCGATGACGAACTCACGAATCTCGGCGACACTGAACCCGGCACTGATCGACACACCTAACCCCTTCACACTCCGTTGAACTGACTCACAACGAGCGTGGCAAAGAGGGTGGAATGCAATTTCGACGCGGATAGGGCCCGGACGTAGGTCTTGTGGCGCGGGTCGGCGCATGGTGAGGTGTGGATCTCTTGTCGGAAGGAAACGTGTCATGCGTGCTGTGTTGGCGGCGATGTCGGTGCTGGTGGCGGGTGCCCTGAGCGGGATGGGTGTCGCCTGGGCGCAGCCCGCGGTGCCGAGTGCCGGTGAGCTGACCGCGGAACTGCAGCAGGTGCTCAACACCGGTACGCCGGCCGACGTGCGTGCCGCCAAGCTGGCCGGCGGCCAGGCAGCGATTCCCACCGCGGACAACATCGCCAACCGGCTCAACACCTACGGCGGCATGGTGAACTGGCGGGTGGAGAACCCCGTGCTCAACGGCGACCAGCTCGACGCCCAGATCGCGGTGACCATCCCGATCTTCGGCACCAAGACCCACAACATCTACTGGGTCGATCAGGGTGGGCAGTGGAAGCTATCCAACCCGTCGGCTTGCGTCATCGCGCGGGACGTCGCCGGCGTCGACTGCACGGTCTGACCCCGCCCCCGGTTCCCGCCGTTCCCGGCCCGATCCCGCCGAAATTGCATTCCAGCAGGGCTTTACTCGAACTTTCCCTGCCTGGACGCAATCTCGGCGCGGCGGCGAGCCGCATAGGCGTAGCGGGGGATCAGCACGGTGCCCCGCCAGCCGCGGCGGCGCAGTGCCGCGGAGATCGTGCTGAGCGCGGTGACGGGGTCGTCCTCCTTGACGACGGCGGTGACGTGCCAGCCGAGTCGCTGCAAAGTCGGCAGCACGCGCCGGTCCTTGAGGTACTGCTGGCGGTCGGACTGGTGCTGCTCGCCGTCGTACTCGACGGCGACCTTGTAGTCCTCCCAACCGAAGTCGAGGGTGCGCACATGATCCCCGTTCTCGTCGACGACGGGGATCTGGGTGCTGGGGACCGGTAAACCGCTGTCGAGTACCAGTTTTCGCCACCACGATTCGGGCGGCGACTCGGCGCCGCCGTCGACGAACGGCAGCAGCGCCTTCAGTCGCGCGACGCCGCGCGCACCCTTGTACCGCTTGGCCAGCACCAGGACGTCTTCGACCGAGTACGGGCGCGCACGCATCAGCGCATCCAGGCGTGCCAGCGCGTCGTGGTCCGTTCGGAACCGTCCCAGGTCGTAGGCCGTACGCGCGGGTGAGGCCACCGGCAGCCCGGCGAACTCGTGCCACTCGTCCGGGGCGATGCGTTCGTTGCGGGCGACGATCCCGGTCGGGGGCCGGGGGCAGTTGTAGATCAACTCGATGTCGATGTCGGTGTTGATCCAGGCCGATCCGTACAGCGCGGCCGCGGCGAGCCCGGTGACGATGCCGTCGCGCTTGGAGTAGAGCCACGCGCCCTCGGTGCGGTCCCGCAGCGTGGGCGCCGGGTTCTTCGGGGCGTGGACATTGCGGTAGATCGGCCGGTACCAGCGTTGCAGTTCGTGGCGGGTGACGACGCCGCTCGCCACGGCCTCGGTCCCGATGATGATGTCTCCCATGTCCGGATCATCGATGTGGGTGCCGACGAATCCGCCGCCTCGAGCCGAGTTATCCCCAATACCGCGGTCATCCCCAGGCTCGGGCGGCCCAACCCCCGGCCAAAGCCGAACCCCCCGGCCAAAGCCCAACCCCCGGCCAAGCCCAACACCCGCCGAGATTGCGGCTACGCAGGGATCTACTCGCACTTCTTCTGCTGGAATGCAATTTCGGCGCGGTAGGGGCGCGGTGGGGGGCGGGGCCCAGCGCAACGGGGATCTAGCGTTGGCAGGTGGGGCACCAGTAGGTGACGCGGTCGCCGCCCTTGTCGGTGGCGATCGGCGTACCGCAGCGGCGGCACGGCATCCCGGCGCGGCCGTAGACCCACACATCCTGTCCGGGCCGGGTGTTTCCGGTGGTGGTGCGGTTGATCCGTAATCGATTGGCCCACAACATCTGCTGCGCTCGATTGACCACCCGCAGCGGATCGGAGAGCTCGGCCACCGCGGTGCCCGGCCGCAGCCCGAACACGAAGCACAGCTCGTTGGCGTAGACGTTGCCGACGCCGGCCATCACCCGCTGATCCAGCAGCGCCTCGGCCAGCGGGCGCGCCGGGTCGGCCACCAGGTTCGAAGCCGCGGTGCTCGCCGCCGCCGCCGACCAGTCGCCGAGCAGGTCAGGTCCCAGATGCGCGACGGCCTCCAGGTCCGTCGACCGGTCCAGGACCTCCAACACCCCGAGGTCCACCCCAGACGCGCGAGAGTTCGCGGTCTCCAACACGATCCGAATCTTGTAGGCCGGCACTCGAACCCGGCCGATCACCCACGCCCCGTCCATTTTCAGGTGCGAGTGGATGCTGGCCGCGCCCACCCGGATGAACAGGTGCTTGCCGCGGCTGAGCACCTCATCGACCACCTGCCCGGACAGGTCGACCGCCGCGTAGCGGGGCACCCGCACGTCGCAGCGCGTCAACACCCGACCCTGCAGCGCCTCCCGCAGTTTGGTCGCGGCGCGGAAAACGGTGTCGCCCTCGGGCATCAGCGCGCCCCCAGCATCAACCGCACCCGGGCATCAGCGCAGCCGCAGCCCGCGCGGCGTCCGGGCGAAGCCGGCGGTCACCAGCGCCTCGGCCACCACCGAATCGCGGCTCTCCAGCACCGCCACGCCGTCGATGCGTTCCACCAGCAACCCCGGCACCCGCTGGTTGGTGACCAGGTCGGCCAGCGCGGCGGCCGCCGCGTTGTGCGTTTCGGGATCGTCGGTGAAGCTCAGCAGTGACTTGCCGCCGCGCTCGACGAACCACGCCAGCTCACCGTCGACGAGCACCACCAGCGCCCCGGCTTTGCGGCCCGGCCGGTGCGCGGTGTCGGAGTCAGCCCCGCGGGCCGGCCAGGGCAGTGCGGCGCCGTAGGGGTTGGCCGGATCGGTGGCCGCCACCGCGAGCGCACGCCGGGCCGCGTGGGTGTCGTCGATGCTGTCGGCGTAGGACCGCAGCCGGTCCACCGTGCTCGCCGTTGCGAACTGCGCGCCGCCGAGCGACTCCACGAAGTAGCCCCGCTGGCAGCGCCCCGCCTCCTCCATCGTGGTCAGCACCTTGTACATCGACGCGAATCCGCCCGCGATGTTCTCGGCAGCCACCGCCCCCTTGGTCAGCACCCCATGGCGGGCCAGCAGCTGTTCGGCCTGGAAGTGGGCCCGCACCGTGCTGTCGGTCTCGGCGGCGGGCAGCAGCGACCACCGCCCGGCCACCGTCGGATCCGAGTCGCGGTGGGTGCCGGAGCTGATCGCGTAGCGGCTCAGCCGCGGGGCGCGGCGATGCCGGTGCGCCGGTGCGGTGGGCCGCCGCGCGCCGGGACTGCGGGTGCCCGCGAGCAGCGCCCGCACCGGGGCGAAGGTGTCCCCGCCCACATAACCGGCCCAGATGAGTTGCCACAACGCCTCTTTGAGTGACTCGGTGCTGATGCCGTCGACGCTGAGCTGCCGGAAGAAAAAGGCCCCGCCGCCGTCGAGGGCGGCCAGCACGGCGCGGTGGACCTCGGTCAGGTCCAGCCCGTCCGGGGGGCTCAGCGACAGCGGTGCGGTGTCCGCGGAGTGGAACGTCACCCAGCCGTCGGACGCCGACAGCGCCCCGGTGCCGGCCCAGAGCACGTCCCCGGAGGCCAGCAGTTCGTCGAGCATGCCCGGCTGGTAGTCCCGGACCCGGGCGCGGAAGATCAACGGCTCCACCGCCGACGCCGGCAGCGGCACCCCGGCGAGCTGATCGATCACCGCGGCCAGACCGTCCACCCCGGACACAGTCTCACTGCCGAGCATCTGCCAGGCCGGCAGGAAGCGGCCCAGCGCCGCGGTGCTGACCGGTTCGATCTGCGCGCGCAGCGCGGCCAGCGACCGGCGCCGCAGGATGCGCAGCACCTCGGTGTCGCACCACTGATCGCCCCCGGTATCGGTGTCGATGAACTCCCCGCGCATCAACTTGCCGTCGACGGCCAGCCGGCCCAGTACATCGCCGGCGACCCGCAGCCCGAGGCCGAACCGGGCGGCCGCGTCGGCGGTGCTGAACGGGCCCCGGGTCCGGGCGTAGCGCGACAGCAGCTCGCCGAGCGGATCGACCACCGGTTCCAGGAACGCCACCGGCACCCCGACCGGCACCGCGACACCGACACCGTCGCGCAGCCGGCCGATGTCCTCCACCGCGGCCCACCACGTCTGCCCGGCGAACGACACCGGCAGTGCCCGCTTGGCGCCCAGTAGTCCCTCCAGCCAGCCACCCACGTCGGAGGCGGTGCAGCGGGCCGCGATCTCCTCGGCGGTCAGCGGCCCGAGCAACCGCAGCAGGTCGGCGACGCCCTCGGCGTCGCGGGCCGCGCGCTCCGGGGTCAGGTGCTGCAGCTGGCGGGTGGTGGTGGCGACGACGTCACCGTCCAGCAGTTCGCGCAGCTCGACTCGGCCCAGCAGCTCGGCCAGCAGCGTCGGATCCAACGCCAGCGCGGCGGCGCGGCGCTCGGCCAGCGGGCTGTCACCCTCGTACATGAACGCACCGACGTAGCCGAACAACAGCGACGCCGCGAACGGCGACGGGGTCGCGGTCTCGACCTCGAGCAGCCGCACCCGGCGCTGCGCGATGCGGCCCATCAGCGCCGTCAGCGCGGGTACGTCATAGACGTCCTGCAGGCACTCGCGCACCGCCTCCAGCACGATCGGGAAGTCCGGATAGTGCCGCGCCACGTCGAGCAGTTGAGCGGCGCGCTGGCGCTGATGCCACAGCGGCGATCGTTTGCCCGGGTGGCGGCGTGGCAGCAGCAGTGCCCGGGCCGCGCATTCCCGGAAGCGGGACGCGAACAGCGCCGACGAGCTGACCTCGGCGGTGACCAGCGGCTCGATCTCGTCGGGTTCGAACACGAAAATGTCGGCGCCCGGGGCGGTCTCGTCGGTGTCGGGCAGCCGCACGATGATACCGTCGTCGGAGGCGGTGGGCTTCTCGTCGATGCCGTAGCGCTCGTAGAGCCGCTTGCCGACCGCCAGCGCCAGCGGCCCGTGCACCCGAAGCCCGTACGGGGAGTGCAGCAGGATCCGCCAGTCACCGAGCTCGTCGCGGAACCGCTCCACCACCAGCGTGCTGTCCGAGGGCACCGCCGAGGTGGCCTCCCGTTGCTCGGAGATCAACTGCCACAGGTTGTCGGTCGCGAATGCGTCGAAACCCACGGTGCGGCAACGCTCTTCGAAGGAAGTCCGGTCCAGCCGGGCCAGCTCCCCGGTGAACGCGCCGATCGCGGCCCCCAGCTCGACGGGCCGTCCGACGCCGTCACCGCGCCAGAACGGCAGCCGCGCGGGTTCCCCGGGGGCGGGCACGACCAGCACCCGGTCGTGGGTGATCTCGGTGATCCGCCAACTCGTCGCGCCGAGTGAGATCACATCGCCGGGCCGGGATTCGTAGACCATCTCCTCGTCGAGTTCGCCGACGCGGGAAGGCTTCTCGGTATCGGCGCTGGAGGCCAGGTACACCGTGAACATGCCGCGGTCGGGGATCGCCCCGCCGGAGGTGACCGCCAGCCGCTGCGCGCCGGGCCGCGCGCTCAGCGTCCCGGTGTCGCGGTCGTAGACGATGCGCGGGCGCAGCTCGGCGAACTCGGTCGACGGGTACTTCCCGGACAACAGATCCAGCGTGGCTTCGAATGCGCTGCGCGGCAACGTCGCGAACGGGGCGCTGCGCCGGACCACGTCGAACCAGGCCTCGGCGTTGATGGGTTCCATCGCGCACGCCGCGACGGTGTGTTGGGCCAGCACGTCGAGCGGGTTGGCCGGCACCTGCATGGTCTCGATCTGTCCGGCCAGCATCCGCTGCACGCTGACCGCGCAGCCGATCAGATCGGTGCGGTGCTTCGGGAGCAGCACGCCCTGGCTGATCTCGCCGACCTGGTGCCCGGCCCGGCCGATGCGCTGCAGCCCGCTGGCCACCGACGGCGGCGTCTCCACCTGGATCACCAGATCGACTGCGCCCATGTCGATCCCGAGTTCCAGACTGGACGTCGCCACCACCGCTTTGAGCCGTCCGCTCTTGAGCGCATCCTCGACGTCGGCGCGGGACTCCTTGCTGACCGAACCGTGGTGGGCCCGTGCCAGCACCGGCTCGGCGCCGTAGGTCTGCCCGCTGCCCAGCAGGTGCGCCGGCGCGCCCCCGGCCACCGCCGGGTTGTGCCCCCCGAGCTCGACGCCGGCGCGCTCGGCGTGGATCTCGTTGAGCCGGGCCGTCAGCCGTTCGGCCAGCCGGCGGGAGTTGGCGAACACGATCGAGCTGTTGTGCGCCTCGACCAGGTCGACGATGCGTTCCTCGACGTCGGGCCAGATGGAGTTGTTCTCCAGGTTGGCCATATCGGGCACCGGCACCTGCACGGCCAGGTCGAAGGTCTTGGCCGCCGGCGGGGCGACGATGGTGGTCGGCGCCGTCCCGGACAGGAACCGGGCCACCTCCTCGGGCGGGCGCACGGTCGCCGACAAACCGATGCGCTGGGCGGGCCGGGCCAGCATCGCGTCCAGTCGCTCCAGCGACACCGCCAGGTGCGCGCCGCGCTTGGTGCCCGCGACGGCGTGTACCTCGTCGACGATCACGGTCTGCACCGTGGCCAGGGTGTCGCGGGCCGCCGAGGTCAGCATCAGGAACAGTGACTCGGGGGTGGTGATCAGGATGTCGGGCGGTTTGGTGATCAGCTCGCGGCGCCGGGCCGGGGTGGTGTCCCCGGAGCGCACGCCCACGCTGATCGCCGGCGGTGCCACCCCGGTGCGGTCGGCGATGCGGGAGATGCCGGTCAGCGGCGTGCGCAGGTTGCGTTCGACGTCGACGGCCAGCGCTTTCAACGGCGACACGTAGAGCACCCGGGTGCCGCGGGATCCGTCGGGATCCCGGGCCAGCCCGTCGATGGCCCACAGGAACGCCGCCAGCGTCTTACCGGACCCGGTGGGGGCGATGACCAGCGTGTTGTCCCCGTCGGCGATGGCGTTCCAGGCCTGTGCCTGCGCCGCCGTCGGCTCCACGAACGTGCCCGCGAACCACTCCCGCGTCAGCGCGCTGAAGCGGGAGAGCGGGTCGGCGATCCGGGGCACGTGTCCATGGTGCCCCCGGCCACCGACAGATTTCCGTGCCCGGGTCACGACCGTCGGAAAACGGCACTTCAGCGCACTGAACGTGCTTAACATGCGGAGGTGGTGGCGGGGGACTGGCGGCCGAGTGTTCCGGCGGCCACGATCGGTCGGCCGCGGATCGCTCAGGGCGTCGTGGACCGCCCGGAGCTGGTACAGCGGTTGCGGCGGGCTGCCGACGGCGCGCTGGTGGTGATGACGGCGTCGGCGGGGTACGGCAAGTCCACCGCGGCCGCGCTGTGGGACGCGGTCGATCCGCGGCCCTTCGCGTGGGTGCGGATGGATCATCTCGACGACGATCCGACCCATCTGCTGCTGCACGTCCTCACCGCCATCGACCGGTGCCTGCCGGTGGATCGGGCCGTGCTCCGGTATCTACGTGGCCCCGGCCGCGGACCGCTGACCCATCTGGTGCCCGCGGTGGTGCGGGCGCTCGAACACTGTGGCCCGGTGGTGGTGGTGCTCGACGACACTCACGAGCTGTCCACCCCCGAGGCCATCGACGCGGTCCGGGCCCTGATCGACGCGGCGCCGGCGTCGACGACGGTGGCGCTGCTGGGCCGCTACCACCTGCCGTTGGAGATGGCGCGGCGACGGCTGCAGCGCACCGTCGTGATGGTCGGGCCCGAGGCGCTGCGGTTCTCCGATCGGGAGACGGCGGTCGCGCTGGAATCGGTCACCGGGCCGAGCGACGAGACGACGGTGGCGACGGTCGCCGAGGTCTGCGAAGGGTGGGCCGCGGGGATTATGTTGAGTGCCATGGCATTGCGCGATGGTGCGACGCTGGACTCGGTCTGCGGACGCCACAGTGCGGCGGCTGACTACCTCGTGGAGGAGGTGCTCGACCACCTGCACGACGACGCCGTGACGTTCCTGGAGGAGTCCGCGGTCCTGCACCGCTTCACCGCCGCGCAACTGGACACCGTCCGCGGCCGCGACGACTCCGCGCAGATGCTCGAAAAGCTCTCGGCCTCAGGGAATCTCTTCGTGGTGGCGCTCGACGGCGACGAGGGCTGGTACCGCTATCACCGGTTGTTCTGTGACGTGCTGCGGGCGCGGCTGCGGACCCGCTGTCCGGCCCGGGCGCGGGAGCTGGCCGCCCGAGCCGCGGATCTGTTGGAGCGCGACGGCGACCTCGACGGCGCCCTGGTGCACGCGCTGGACGCCGACGACCGGGCCCGCGCCGCGGTGCTGGTGGGCCGGGAGGCGGTGCGGTTGGGTTTCGACGGGCGCGCCGGTGTACTGGCCCGGCGATTGGCGGCACTGGACGCCCGCACCTTCGTCGAGTGCCCCGACGCCGCGGTGGCCAGGGCCTGGTTGGGCGTCACGACCGGCGACGCCGGGTTGATCCAGCGTTCCCTGCTGCTGGCCCACCGCGCCGACCGGGGCGGTCGGCTCGCCGACGGCACGCCGTCGGTGAAAGTTGCTGCTGCCCTTATTGGTTCACTCATCGGCGTGGGCGGGGTGCACGATGTGGTCCGGCACGCCGACGTGGTGCGCGCGGCCGGCGACTACCTGGTCAATCCGTGGTGGGGCGCGGCCACCGTGATGAAGGGCGCCGCCGAGGCGATGCTGGGTCACGTCACGCAGGCCCGCGTGCTGCTGGAGTCCGCGCTGCCGGTCACCCACGACCTGCCGGGCTTCCAGGCTGCCGCGCTCGCGCACCTGGCGCTGCTCGACCTCAGCGCCGGTGACGACGACAGCGCCGTGACGCGCAGCGCCGCCGCCCGCGCCCTGGCCGACGAGTTCGATCTGCGTGACGTGGTCCCGATGGTGGTCGTCTACGCCGTGAGCGCGGTGATGGCGGCCCGGATCGGGGACGCGGAGCAGGCCAGGGTGGCGGTGTGCGCTACCGAGAACCTGTTGAACCGCTTGGGATATCTGGCGGCTCGCACCGCGCTGCTGGGCCACGGCCTGCTGGCCTGGACGGCGGTGGTGATCCACGACGACGAGCTGCTGAACCGGCACCTCGAGGCCGCCGAGCGGGCCCGCCGCCGCGAACCGGATGCGGTGGCGCTGGCGCAGCGGGTGGACCGGGTGCGGGCGATGGCGGTCGGCGGCACCCGCCCGCTGACCGCCGCGGAGCTGCGGTTGCTGCCGCTGCTGGCCACCCATTTCTCGCTGCAGCGCATCGCCGAGGAACTGGTGATCGGGCGGGAGACCGCCAAGAGCCAGTCGACGTCGATCTACCGCAAACTGGGGGTGTGCTCGCGCGCCGACGCGGTCGCCGAGGCCAGGCGGATCGGGCTGCTGGCCGAGTGAGGCCGGCTCACGCCATCGTCGCCAGATTGCGCCACAAGGTCCGCAGGCTCTCGGTGCCCCCGAAAAGCGTGGTGAAATGTGTCGAATCGATCAGCACGACATCACCGGCGCGGTCGCCGGCCGGCGGCATCCAGATGACGGCGTTGAACTCGGTGGCGCCGGCGGCGGTGAACGGGTGCGGGCGTCGGGCGTCCACGGGCTGGCGGGCCAGCACCCGCAGCTCGGGGCCCTCCGCGGCGGTGAGTTGGTAGTGCGGCAAGTGTTGATGAAAGCTCAGCGTCGGGACCCCGGTGAGCAGTCCGCGACCGTCCAGGTCCGGCGAAGACCGCAGCGGGGCAATCTCTTTGGTTCCATCGACGACGGCAGGGCGCAGCCCCCAGGTGTTGTGCACCGGCACGTCGAGCGCCCGCATCAGCGACCGGGTGTATTGGCTGAAGCGCTGCTGCCGGGGCACCAATCGGTCGCCGTGGTGGAGGTACTCGACCTGCCGCTGCGCGAGGTCGTCGGTGAACCCGACGTCGTGGTGGGGCGCCAGCAGCAGACAGGTGCCCTCGCGCCGCAGCCAGTCCTCGATCGCCGCGGCCTCCCCGGCCGAGGCCTCCAAACCGCAGCCCAGATGATCGAGGCCGAACACCATCAGCGTGTCGGTGTCGGTGAGGATGCGTTCGTCGATCGGCTGGCGGTACCCCGCCTGGTCGACCCGCTGGAACACCGCGACGGGATGGCCGGTCAGTTCGCCGACGAGATCCTGGAACGACACCGTGGAGCGGTGGAACAGTTCCAGGGTTCCCGCGATGCCCTGCAGGAAATTCGCGGCGTCGAACTCCGGTGTCTCGTAGGCCGGGTAGACGACGTTGCGCACCTCGGTCAACGTGGAGAAGCGGTTCGACATCGCCGCCGGATCCCGTTGCGCCTCCCACGGATAGCTCCACGTCCAGTAGATGCTGACGCGGCGATGGCCGTCGCGCGGCCGGGCGATGTGTTCCTGGTTGTACGTGCGGGCCGGGATGTGCGTCATCGCGCGCCCTCTGCGAGGTGGCGCAGAGCGGTCAGCCCGGGTAGGAAGAAGTACGCCCCGCCGCGCAGCGTCGTGAATGACGGTATTCCCCTGTATTTCTTACGGATCGGTCGTTTGGGGACGGTGAAATCGAGGGTACCGTCCTGGGCGCCGCAGATGGGGTCGTGCTCGTTGCCCAACTCGTGGAAGGTCTTGTCGTTGATCCACACGTTCTGGGCGAACTCGAACTGCCGCACCAGGCTGGCGCAGATGATGAACGCCGCGATCCCGCGGTCCACACCGTCCTCGGGCGCCCCGTCGGGCAACGCCGGACCATACGTGGCGCCACGGCGGATCATCCTGCGACGGTTCATGTTGTGCGCGGTGTCGCGCGGGTTGAGCCGCCGGGCGTGGGCCCCCAGCGGACAGGCATAGCCCAGCGGATCCATCTCCTTGTAGTTGAAAGCGTTGTTGCGCAGGGGATCCGCTCCCAACTCGGGGTCATCGGCGTCCGGTGCCAGCACCAGTGGTGCACCGCTGCGCCAGCGGCCCATGAACTTCGCGGCCAGCAGCTCCTGTTCCTGCACCGTGCCCGCGTTCTCGGCGAGGTAGGCCCGGAAGGCGCCGACGTGCTCCTGTAGGCGGCGGTAGGCCATGAAGCTGCCGTTGCGCGACAACACCGTCGGCTGCGGCAGGTGGACCGGCGGGCCGTCCTCGTCGGGGTAGCCGAGGATGAACTCGCCGGGTTCGAGGGCGGGCCCCGACCCCGGGGTCGGATCCTCACCGGAGCCCTTCATCACCGGCTGCGACAGCCGGTCCCGGAAACCGAAGTGGTCGTGGGCGTGATCGAATGGCGGGTGGGCGTTGAGATCGAGGTAGGACACGGTGCGCACCCCGTCGCAGCGCGCCACCAGCGCGTCGTGTTCACCCACGCAGCGACGGTGTTCGGCCTCGTCGCGGGCGAACAGGATCGCGATGGCGTGCACGTCATCGCCGGCCAGTCCGCCCACCCAGTGCCGCGGTGCGTTGGGTCCGGTGTCGCCGAGGATGTCCGCGCGCGCCGCCATGCCCTCCCGGAACGCGTCGGGGAACGTCGCCAGCGACTCGGCGTCAACTCCCAACGCGCGCAATCCCGTCCAGGTGAACGCCAGGGTGATCCAGCGCTTCGAGCTGTCCATGGTGCGGCTGACGTCGGACGCGGACTGCACGCGGTCCAGTAGCGCGCTCAGCCAGACCCGCCCGCCCTCTTCGGTGTCGAACGTCAGGAACTCGTAGCGCCCGGTCATCGCCGGTGTGCGCGTCAGCAGGATGTGCTGGATGTCGTCGAGTTCGAGGGTCACTGCATCTGGTCGAGCATGTCGGAGAACGCCCGCTTCAACCGCAGCGCCTTCTTGATCTCGTCGGCCGTGACGTACGGGTACTCGCCGTACTCGAGGAAGCTGGGGCATTGGTGGTCCCGGACGAACTTGATGAATGCCTCGGGGTTGGTCTTCCAATCCTCCGGGAACCCCTCGAGATTGGTGAAGACGGTGGTGATCCCGGTATCGCTGAACAGCCGGACGGCGTCCTCGGTGTACTTGTCGAAGTCGGTGTCGAAGATGCCCTGGTACTGGAAGTGCAGTCCGGACCCGACGTCGAAGAGGACCCACCGCAGATAGTGCAGTCGCAGCGGCGCCAGCACGTCCGGGCTGCCCGCGACGGCCTCCTCGATCTGTTTGCCGTAGGCCCGCACCGCGTCCTCGCGGCCCGGCTTCACCTTCGCGATGATGGAGAAGCCGTAGCAGGCCGGGGTGCGTGGAAAGGTGGGTCCGTAGCGGCCCCGCTCGAGCTCGAAGTAGCCCTCGGGCGGGATGGCCCGCGCAGCCGGTGTCAGCCCGTCACCTTCGGTCATGGCTCCGGATGCTAGGGCGGTGGACCGGTCCTGTCGTCACCCGAACCGGGGGATCGGGCCGGCCGTCCGGACGTAGATACGACGGCGCCTGGGGTCACGCTGTACCGGCGGCTAGGGACGGCCAGCCACATCGTGACCCCAGGCGAGTTGAACGCTACCGCCACGAGATCCACCGCAGAACTATGAATCCCGGATTTCACCCGATGTGGGGGATGCCCTCACCACACCCGGTTCCTACGCTCGGGTCAGCGAACCGCCGGCGGCCGACCGTGCACAGGAGCGGTCGCAGTAGGAGCACGCCATGCGGTTGGTACCTGCGCTCGCCATCCCCATCCTCATCGCCCCCATTGTCGTTGTGACGCCGACGGTTTCCGCGGACTGCACCAGCGTGAGCGGCACCACGATCTGCTCGCAGGGCGACGTCCGCGGCGCGAACACCGGGGACGGCCCCAGTGGATCGGCCGGGCCGTACGTGCCCTATCCGTGTGATCTCGACTGGTACGCCTGCGACGACGTGTGGGACGTCGACTTCGACATCGACCTCGATCCCGGCCCCGGTCGGCCCGATATCGGCAGACCCGGCGGACGTCCGGGCGGAGGCGGTGGCCGACCGGGTGGCGGAGGTGGACGCCGATGACGAACCAGGACCGGATCGAGGAGAGCGACATGGTGTTTCCCTTCACCGCGCTGCGGCGCGCCTGCGCGGCAACCCTGGGCGCCGGGGCGGTGTTCTTCGGCGCCGCCGGACCCGCCGCGGCGGACCCGCCCAACTGCACGTCGGCGGACCTCGCGGGCGTCATGGCGGGGGTGATGGCGGCGACGTCGGCGTACCTGTTCACCCATCCACCGGTCAACGACTTCTTCACCGGCATCAAACGGCTGAACACCGAGGAGAAGCGCGCCGCGCTGACGGTCTTCCTGGACGAGCACCCTCAGGTGAAGGCGGAGTTGCGGGGCATCAGGCAGCCCGCGGTGGATTTCCGCAACCGCTGCGGCTGACGGTTCAGCGCGCCGACGGGGCCACCGCGTCGGCCAGCGTCGCGGGGATGCCCGGCACCCGGGCGATCGCGTCGAGCAGTGCGTGCGCGCACAGGTCGGCGATGAAGTCCGCGTCGATCGACGTGTCGAGCAGCCGCTGCCGGCACATTTCCAGCGTCAGCGCCAGCCAGCCGTACACGGCGGCGCGCAGATGCCGCGCGGCGTCGGCGTCGAGCTCACCGCCGGCCGCGGCCATCACGCGGTCGATGATGCGGTTGGCCTGGCGGTCGTTGTCGGTGTCCTCGATGCCGCGCAGCAGCGGATCCGAGCGGCCCATCCCGACGTATGCCGCCCACGCGCCGTGCGGGTGCTCCTCGTCGTAGCGCAGGTAGGCGAGCACACCGAGGCGAACCTGGGCGAACAGCGTCGACCCGGGTTCGGCGACGGTGTTGGTGGCCTCGAACAGCCGCTCGCTCTGGGCGCGCACCACGGCGGCGAAGAACGCCCGCTTGTCCGGGAAGTAGTGGTACATCAGGGCCCGGGACACCCCGGCCCGTTCGGCGATCTCGTCGATGCGGACCTCGTCGTAGGGGCGTTGCCCGAACACCTCGGCCCCGAGACTGAGCAACTCGTTGCGACGATCGTCGGGCGAGAGCCGCCGTCGCGCTTCGGGCATGGACCGATGGTACTACTTGACACATGTATAACAGCGGCGGAGGCTGGTGACATGACCGTCCTGGCCCGCGCAGCGGCCGCCCCGAAGCTACCGCACCCGCCCCGCCGGGTGCCGCTCCTCGGTGACGTGCTGGCGTTCCGGTCGGACTCCCCGGCGCAGTCGACGATGGATCTGGCCGCACTGGGCCCGGTCTTCGAGTTCCGGTTCCTGGGGGCGCGTTACGTGGTCGCCGGCGGGTCCGACGCGGTGGTCGAGCTGTGCGACGAGAACCGGTTCTGCAAGCACGTCGGCCCCGACATCGAGGCACTGCGGCTGTTGGGTGGCGACGGCCTGTTCACCGCCTTCAACGACGAACCCAACTGGGCCAAGGCCCACGACGTGCTGATGCCGGCCTTCAGTCAGCAGGCGATGCGCGGCTACCACGCGACGATGTTCGATGTGGCCGACGAGCTGACCGCCCGCTGGGACGCCAGGGCGGCCCGGGGCGAGACAGTCGAGGTGTCGGGTGACGCGACGCGGGTGACGCTGGAGACGATCGGCCGCTGCGCGGCCGGCTACCCGTTCGGTTGTTTCGAATCCGAGGCGGTGCATCCGTTCGTCGACCACATGGTGGCGGGGTTGAAGGGTTCGGACTGGGTGGGGGTGCTGCGACAGACCTATCTGCCGAAGGTGTTCGCCCGCCGGGCCGAACGCCGGGTGCGTCACCACGCCGCCCAGATGCACGCCATCGCCGACGAGATCATCGCCGAGCGGTTGCGCGGCGGGCTGGGCCGCCACGACGATCTGCTGGAGCTGATGCTGGCCTCGGATCTGGATCCGGCGAACATCCGCTACCAGTTGATCAATTTCCTGGTGGCCGGTCACGAGACCACTTCGGGGGCGTTGTCGTTCGCGTTGTACTTCCTGTCCCAACATCCGGATGTGGCGGCCAGGGCCCGCGCGGAGATCGACGAGGTCTGGGGCGAGCAGGAGCGGCCGGACTTCGAGCTGATCTCGAAACTGCGGTATGTGCGACGGGTTTTCGATGAGGCGCTGCGCCTGCACCCGACGGTGCCCGGCTTCTACCGGGAAGCCCGGGAGGACACCGTGCTGGCCGGGGTGCATCCGATGCGCAAGGGCCAGTGGGCGCTGGCGCTGACGATGACGTTGCACCGCGATCCGCGGTGGGGGCCGGACCCGGACGTGTTCGATCCGGACCGGTTCGCCCCCGAGCAGGTCAGGGCCCGCCCGGCCGGGTTGTACCGGCCGTTCGGCACCGGTCCACGGTCGTGCATCGGCAGGCAGTTCGCACTGCACGAGGCGGTGCTGTTACTGGCGGTGCTGCTGCGCCGCTACGACCTGGTACCCGACCCGGGCTATGAGCTGCAGATCGCCGAGCGGCTGACGTTGATGCCCAGGGACTTCCACCTCACCCTGCGCCGCCGCTGACCGGGCCCTGCTTCCGCGAGACTTGTTACCGCGAGCGCGCGCGTCTGCCCGCCGACACGCCGTGCCCAAGCGTGCACCAGCGCGCGCTCGCGGCCCGTCAGTGCGCTCGCAGTGTCCGCTGATACCGCTGCATCCCGGCGATCCAGCGGTCGTAGTCACCACCCTTGCGCCGGTACATCTCCAGCAGCTCGGGATGCGGCAGCACCAGGAACCGCCCGGCCCGCACCGCCTCGACCGTCACCGCCGCCACGTCGGCCGCGGTGATCACCGGCGCCGACCGCTCGATCGACGACGCCCCCAGCTGCGCATCCGCGTCGTCGAGCTCGCGAATGTTCTGCAGCAACGGCGTTTCCACACCCAGCGGGCACACCAAACTCACCCCGATGCCGTCGTCGCCGTAGGTCACCGCCAGCCACTCGGCGAACCCGACCGCGGCATGCTTGCTCACCGCATACCCCGCGGCCCCCAGCTGCGTCAGCAGCCCGGCCGCCGACGCCACCGACACGAAGTACCCTGATCCGGCGGACTGCCATTGCGGCACAAGCACTCTGGCGGCCCGGATGTGCGCGCGCAGGTTCACGTCGAGGATGACGTCCCAATCGGACTCAGCGCCCAGGCCCGACGTGCCGATGATCCCGGCGTTGGCCACGTAGAGGTCGACGGGCGCGAACTCGCGGGCGGCCAGTGCGATGAGCGCGTCGATGTCGGCGGTGTCGGCCGCGTTGGCACGCAGCGCGACGGCCTGCCCGCCGGTGTCCCTGATCGCCGCCGCGGCGGCCTGCGCGCCCGCGTCGTCGAGGTCGCCGATGACGACCCGCGTGCCGTGCCGGGCCAGCTCGGCCGCCAGTGCCTGTCCGATTCCGGAGCCGCCACCGGTGACGATGGCGACCTTGCCGTCGAGTTCCATACCCCGATTCTGCGCCGCGAGCGCGCGCAAAATGTACGCGGGGGGCGGCGTGTCTGCGTGCAGACACGCGCGCTCGCCCAACGAGGCGCGCAACAACGGGCGCAAGCATCACCAACATGCATCACCAACATGCATCACCAACATGCATCACCAACACGCATCACCAACACGCATCACCAACGGCAAGCGGCTCAGCCGAAGTGGACGCCCTGGGCCAGCGGCAGCTCGGTGGAGTAGTTCACCGTGTTGGTGGCCCGCCGCATGTAGGCCTTCCAGGAGTCCGAGCCGGACTCGCGCCCGCCGCCGGTCTCCTTCTCGCCGCCGAACGCACCGCCGATCTCCGCGCCCGAGGTGCCGATGTTGACGTTGGCGATGCCACAGTCCGACCCGTCGGCGGCCAGGAAGCGTTCGGCCTCCCGAATGTCGAGGGTGAAGATCGCCGACGAAAGCCCCTGCGGCACTGCGTTGTTCAACGAGATAGCCTCGTCCAGCGTCTCGTAGGTCAGCACGTAGAGGATGGGTGCGAAGGTCTCCTTGTGCACCACCGCCGTCTGCCCGGGCATCCGGACCACCGCCGGCGTCACGTAGAACGCACCCTCGTCGCCGACGTCCACGCGCTCGCCGCCGATCACCTCGCCGCCCTCGGCCACCGCCTGCTGCAGCGCGCCGACCATATCGCGGTAGGCCGCCGTGTGGATCAGCGGCCCCACCAGCGTGCCCTCGGCGAACGGGTCACCTACCGGCAGCTGCCGGTAGGCGGCCACGATGCGCGACACCAGCTCGTCGGCCACCGACGAGTGGACGATCAACCGCCGCAACGTGGTACAGCGCTGACCGGCGGTGCCGGCGGCGGCGAAGACGATGCCGCGCACCGCCAGGTCCAGATCGGCGGCGGGGGTGACGATCGCGGCGTTGTTACCGCCCAGCTCGAGCAGCGCGCGGCCGAACCGCGCCGCCACCCGCGGACCGACCTCGCGGCCCATCCGCACCGACCCGGTGGCCGACACCAGCGCCACCCGCGCGTCGTCGACCAGCTTCTCGCCGACCTCCCGCTCACCCAGTACCAGCCGGCCCACCGCGGCGGGCGCGTCGACGTCCGCGCACGCCCGCTCCAGCAGTGCCTGACACGCCACCGCCGTCAACGGGGTCAGCTCCGAGGGCTTCCACACCACGGTGTCACCGCACACCAGCGCGACCGCGGTGTTCCACGCCCACACCGCCACCGGGAAGTTGAACGCGGTGATGACACCGACCACACCGAGCGGGTGCCAGGTCTCCATCAACCGGTGCCCGGGCCGCTCGGAGGCGATGGTGCGGCCGTAGAGCTGCCGCGACAACCCGACGGCGAACTCGCAGATGTCGATCATCTCCTGCACCTCGCCGAGCGCCTCGGAGGTGATCTTGCCGGCCTCGATGCTCACCAGCGACGCCAGTGCGGCCTTGTGCTCGACGAGCAGCTGCCCCAGCCGGGCCACCAGGGCCCCGCGCACCGGCGCCGGCGTGGTGCGCCAGGTGCGGAACGCCTCGGCGGCCTCGCCGATGGCCCTGTCGGTCTCCTCGACGGTCGACGCCGTCAGGGTGAACAGCACATCGCCGGTGATCGGGGTGCTGGCGGGCAGCCCACCGGCGCCGGGTTCACCCAGCGCGACGGTGGCGCCGACGGCGGCCAGTGCGTCGCGCACCCGGGTGCGCAGCGCGTCGGCGGTGGGCAGGGGGGACGTCACGGTGGTGGTCATGAGTGGGCGACTTTCTCGTAGAGGTCGTACGGGTCGTGGATGTGGTGACCGATCTGCCCGGCCATCCACTGCTGGCTGTAGTCGGACTCGTCGGCACCCTCGGCGGCCGGGGTGTCGGAGTCCAGGTTGGAGCGGAAGATCCCCGCCGCCGAGGCAGGCAGGAAGTCTTCGTACACAACGGGTTTAGCGGGATCGCCGCCGTGGTAGTAGGCCAGGCCCGCGGCGGCCATGGCCTCGTCGGTGGTGGGGAAGTGCTGGTCCCACACCGCGGCCGGGTCGGCGGCGGCCATCGCCGCGTCGAAGCGTGACCGGCCCAGCGGGGTCAGCGCGACGCCACGCTGCTCCACCTCGCCGAACCGCACCCGCAGCGTGCCGTCGGACACCTCACCCGACGGTGAGCGGAACCGGCGCGGCTCGGCCAGTGCCCGAAACGACGTCTGCCGCAACAACACCTGCGGACCGTCGACCCGCGGCGGGCCCTGGATGTGGTCGATCATGGTGATCCCGCGCTCGGTCATCGTGCGCTGCAGTGCGTCGATGTCGAGGACGCGCGGGGTCAGGTGGTTGATGTGAGTGGTGGTGACGCCGGCGATGTCGGCGGCCACCGCCGAGACCGTCGACAGCTCCTCGTACCAGGTCCGGTCGATGGGTTCCCGCGACAGCGCGAACGCCGACACCGCGGCCGCGACGAACGCGTCGGCTTGCTCGTCCGGGCAGCCGCCGTCGCCCGCGATCCGGCGGGCGCGCGCGATCAGATCGGGATCGAACAGGTGCCGACGGCGAAGGAAGTTCTCGACACGGCCACGTAGGTCGGCGTTGAAGAAGCGGGTGTCCGCCGTCGCCAGCATCGAGGTGAACACCCGGAACGGATTGCGGGCCAGCTCATCCTGGTCGATGGGCCGGAACGCGGTGGACACCACCGGTACCGGTGAGGCGGCCTCGCGCAGGTCGTAGAAGCCCACGGGGTACATGCCGAACGCGGCGAACAGGTCGGCCACCTGGGCCAGTTCGGACGCGGTGCCGACGCGGATGGCGCCGTGGCGCTCCGCGGTGACCCGATCCAGCGAGCCCAGCCGCTGGGCGTCGGGGTGCGCGTCGGCGTACGCCCGGTTCAGCTGCGAGCTGACCTCGACCAGCGTGTGATACGCCGGGACCTCGGTCCCGTACATCCGGGACAGGCCCGCGGCGAATTGCGCCCGCAGCTGCCAGGTTTCGACGGTCATCGCGGCAACCGCCGCTCGGTCCGATACAGTGCGGCAATGACCGGTCCCGACGAAGCCCAGCAACTCGACGAGATCGATCGCGTGCTCGCCCGCGAACTGGTCAAGGACGGCCGGGCCACGCTGGCGCACCTGGCCGCCACGGCCGGGCTGTCGGTGTCGGCGGTGCAGTCGCGGGTGCGGCGGCTGGAGTCGCGGGGGGTGGTCACCGGGTATGCGGCCCGGATCAACCCGGAAGCCGTCGGTGCCAAGCTGTCGGCGTTCGTCGCCATCACCCCTCTCGATCCCTCTCAACCCGATGATGCACCCGCACGGCTGGAACACATCGAAGAAATCGAGGCGTGCTACTCGGTGGCCGGCGAGGACAATTACGTGCTGCTGGTCCACGTCGAATCGGCCCGGGCGCTGGAGTTCCTGCTCCAGCGGATCCGGTCGGCGGCCGACGTGAAGACACGCAGCACCATCATCCTACATAAATTCTACAGCGATCGACGTCACATACCGGATTAGTTCCGGTCAGCATGCCAGATGGCAACACTTTATCCTGCCGCTCCGGGTTGTATGCCATCGGCGAATGGCAGTAACAATTGCGTGCACTAGCTCGCTAGGGCGTAAAATTTCCGTTAAGATAGACCTATGACTGGTGTTCTTTCGGCTCCTGTGGCCCGGGTTTCAGCTGGTATGACCCCGTCCGACGTGCACGAGGTGCTGGCGCGCAGCATCCTGGCCGACGGCCTGGACCTGGTGCTCGACATCGACCGGTCCCGCGGCTCGTACCTGGTCGACGCCCGGACCGGCCGCGGCTACCTCGACATGTTCACGTTCTTCGCCTCCTCGGCGCTGGGTATGAACCACCCGGCGCTGGCCGACGACGAGCAGTTCCGTGCCGAGCTGACCGCCGCCGCGCTGAACAAGCCGAGCAACTCCGATGTCTACAGCATCCCGATGGCCCGCTTCGTGCAGACCTTCGCCCGGGTGCTGGGCGACCCGCAGCTGCCGCACCTGTTCTTCGTCGACGGCGGCGCGCTGGCCGTGGAGAACGCGCTCAAGGTCGCGTTCGACTGGAAGAGCCGGCGCAACGAGGCCAAGGGCCTCGACCCCGCGCTGGGCACCAAGGTGCTGCACCTCGTGGGCGCGTTCCACGGCCGCAGCGGCTACACCATGTCGCTGACCAACACCGACCCCAACAAGGTGGCGCGCTTCCCGAAGTTCGACTGGCCGCGCATCGACGCGCCCTACGTCCGTGCCGGCATGGACGACCGGGCCATGGCCGCCCTCGAGGCCGAGTCGCTGCGCCAGGCACGCGCCGCGTTCGAGGCCAACCCGCACGACGTCGCGTGCTTCATCGCCGAGCCGATCCAGGGCGAGGGCGGCGACCGGCATTTCCGCCCGCAGTTCTTCGCCGCGATGCGCCAGCTGTGCGACGAGTTCGACGCGCTGCTGATCTTCGACGAGGTCCAGACCGGCTGCGGCATCACCGGAACCGCTTGGGCCTACCAGCAATTGGGTGTGCAGCCCGATGTCGTCGCGTTCGGCAAGAAGACCCAGGTGTGCGGTGTGATGGCCGGCGGCCGCGCACGCGAGGAGCAATTCAGGACACGCGTCGACGAGGTGGCCGACAACGTCTTCGCGGTCAGCTCCCGGATCAACTCGACGTGGGGCGGCAACCTCGTCGACATGGTGCGCTCGCGCCGGATCCTCGAGGTCATCGAGACCGACGGCCTCTTCGAGCGGGCCGCCGAGAGCGGACGCTACCTGTTGGGCCGGCTCGACGAGGCCGCCGCGGAGTTCCCCGGCCTGGTTCGCGACGTCCGCGGCCGCGGCCTGATGTGCGCGTTCAGCTTGCCCAGTGCGGCGCAGCGTGATTCGCTGCTGGCGCAGCTGTGGGACAGCGGTGTGATCATGCTCGGCTGCGGGACCGACAGCGTGCGGTTCCGGCCCGCGCTGACGGTGTCCTACGACGAGATCGACACCGCGGTGGACGCGGTCCGTGCCGTGCTCAGGGCGATGCGGGCTCATCCGGCCGGCTGAGCCGCCGGATCGTCGACCGCAGCCGCGACAGTTCCGCACCGCCGACCAGCTCGCAGCCGTGCAGCTCGGCGAGTTTGCGTGCCGCCGGGGTGAATTCGTGATTCGTCACGACCATGGTCCTGGTGCAGTCCTGCATCGGTGCGCCGGCCACCACCTCCTGCACGGCCGCCGCACCGACCGGCCGGGACAGCCGCTTGCACTGGATGGCGATGCGGTGCGGCCGGTGCCCGACGATCAGGTCGACGCCCCAGTCGCCGGTGAGCGACGTCATGATCACCGGCAGCCCCGAGGATCGGGCGATCCGGGCGACGTACTCCTCGAATTCCGTGCCGGACATGGCATCTGCGGGGCAGCGTTCCCGCTCGCTCGGGGTGGCCGCACCGGCGAGCACCCCGAGTAGGAACCGCGGCGCGAGGTAGACCAGCACCGCCACCAGCACACTGGCCACCGCACCGGCGCCCAGCAGGTAGGTCGCGCCGCCGGCCGCCAGGCCCAGGGCGGCGGTGAGCTTGGTCCGCACCGTGATCACGCACGCATCGTAGGGCCGGGCCACGACAGGTCAGGGTTTACCGCGCTGGGCCCAGGGGAAAACCGGTCGCACATCGTTGTGGAAACGGGAGATCAATCGTGACCGACCTGTCGCACCGCAGGGGTACCGACGACGCCGAGGTCCGCACCGCCGTGCGCACCGGGCTGGGTTTCGCCGTGGCCGCGGGGATCTTCCTGGTGACGGCCGCGATGTGGATGAGCACCTGCACCGGTTCGGTCGCCGACGCCATGGCGTGTGGGGCGCCGCAGCGAGCGGCGCTGGCGCTGGGTGCGCCGGCAATCCTGGTCGTCGGCGGGATCTGGTCGCTGACGTGCGCACACCGGGTGCGCCGGGACCGTCCCGCCTGGTCGGTGTGGCTGGGGGCGGGCGCGACGCTGGTGGTGCTGGCCGTGATCAGCGCCGTCGTCAGCGCCCCGACGCTGCCGTAGACCGAGCTGCCGTAGACCGAGACGCCGCCATAGACCGAAGAGGCCTGAACATGACGATGGGCCCAGCCGATATCCGGCTGGGCCCATCGCCCATCGAACAATGCTCTACTGGTTGGATTCCTGACGCTTCTCGGCGGCATGAGCACCGGCACGGGCCGACTCGGCCTCGGCTTCCTTCTCCGCCACCTCACGCTGGGCGTCGGCCTTGTCCTGCTGGGCCTTGCCCTCCTGGACCATGTCGTCACGGCCGGTCACCGTGCCGATCGTCTCCTTGGCCTTACCCTTGACATCCTCGACGACGCCCTTGATGCCTTCTTCGGGTCCGCTGTTCTTCTCGGTCATTGCTCACCTTTCGCTCTCGAATGGATTTCGCCCGATCGCTTGAGCGCAACTGAGCGCACGCCTCGCATTCCCGGACCCCGCCGGAGCTAAACGAGTGACCTGAGTCTCAGCAAAGCCTCGGCGAACCGGTCTCGGCGGCAACCGTTTTGGCCGCCGGGTTTGGGTGGGCTGGCTCAGCGGGTATTGCCCTGGCACCATGACAGGAACTTCACTGCATCATCGGCGCCAGGATCAGGAAAGCGCCGGCGTAGATCGCCACCGCGATCAGCACCAGGGCGGCCAGCGCGATCCCGGCGATCACCAGGATCCGTCGCAGCCGGCTGGGATGGGCCGTCGCAGGGTCGGGACGCGACTCGATGTGCTTCATGAAATGCGGTTACCCGAGCCGGGTGGCCGCTTAACGTTGTTCACCCATTGTCCGCCACTGCCCTGGTGCGCCCATGAATAGCTGGGGATCGACCTGGGGTAGTCTCGCTTGGAAGTTTCCGGGAGGTCAGATGGCCGATGTCGCGCGCCACAGCAACGGGCATGGCCGCAGCGCCCAGGCGGTAGAGCTGCGGGTGGCGGCCACGCTGGAGAACCTGGCCGTGCTGCGCACCTTGGTGGCCGCGATCGGCACTTTCGAAGACCTCGATTTCGACGCCGTCGCCGACCTGCGGCTGGCCGTCGATGAGGCCTGTACCCGCCTGATCCGCTCCGCGGTGCCGGATTCCACTCTGCTGCTGGTGGTCGATCCGCGGCCGGACGCGCTCGTCGTGCAGGCGTCGACGACGTGCGACAGCCCCGACATCCTCGCGCCGGGCAGCTTCAGTTGGCATGTGCTGACGTCGCTGACCGACGAGGTCACCACCTTCTCCGACGGGCAGGGCACCGGTGACTCGCAGGTCTTCGGTATCTCCATGACCACGAGGAGAGCGAGTTCGCTGCAGTGACTCGGTCCTCGTCCCGAGGTTCGTCACGGTCCACCTCGGAATACGCCGACGTCGCCGACATGTTCCGCGAGTTGGCAAAACTCGAGGAGGGGTCGGCGGCGTTCCAGCGCCAGCGTGACCGCATCGTCGAGCGCTGCCTCCCGTTGGCCGACCACATCGCCCGCCGCTTCGACGGCCGCGGCGAGGCGCGTGACGACCTGGTCCAGGTGGCCCGGGTGGGCCTGGTCAACGCGGTCATCCGGTTCGACGTCACGGCCGGCTCGGACTTCGTGTCGTTCGCGGTGCCCACCATCATGGGTGAGGTCCGCAGGCACTTCCGCGACAACAGCTGGTCGGTCAAGGTGCCGCGCCGCCTCAAGGAACTGCATCTGCGGCTCGGTGCGGCGACGGCCGAGCTGTCGCAGCGGCTGGGCCGGGCGCCGACGGCCAGCGAGCTGGCCGCCGAGCTCGAGATGGACCGCGACGAGGTGATCGAGGGCCTGGTCGCGGGCAGCTCCTACAACACGCTGTCCATCGACAGCGGCGGTAGCGGCAATGAAGACGCCCCGGCCATCGCCGACACGCTCGGCGACGTGGACGCCAGCCTGGACCAGATCGAGAACCGGGAGGCGCTGCGGCCGCTGCTGGAATCGCTGCCCGAACGCGAGCGCACCGTGCTGGTGCTGCGCTTCTTCGAGTCGATGACGCAGACTCAGATCGCCGAACGGGTCGGGATCTCGCAGATGCACGTATCCCGGCTGCTGGCCAAGTCGCTAGCGCGGCTCCGGGACCAGCTGGAGTAGGCGCGGCGGCTCGTCGTGCACCGCCACCAGCGCGGCGTCGAGGTCGCTGGCGATCGGCAATGCGGCGTCCGGGTCGCAGATGCGCAGCAACCGGTCCACGGCCGGGCTGGACACCATGGCCCAGCGGATCTGGGCGCGGACGCACCGCACGTTGAGGGTGTGCAACGCGCTGAACGCGGCGGTGGCGAAGAACGTCAGCCCGGAGAAGTCCAGGATCAGCCGCTCGGTGGTGTCGGGCTGGCTCAGTGCGTAGTCGACGAATTCGGCGCCGTTGGCGGCGTCGAGTTCACCGGCGGCGGCGACGACGGCGGTCGCGGATTGCGGCCAGCTGGTCTGGAACCGGGCGCCGTAGGAGATCAGGTCCGGCGGTGCGGTGGACGGATTGGGAACGTGAGACATGATGGCTCCATCAGTAGGAAACGAGATCCGTGCTGTGGTGACGCCAGGGTGGGCCCTCAGTCTTAAAGCCTGCGCGGAGTCGCTACTCCCGCTAACGATGACGTTTCACAAGGCTGTGACTTTCAACCCCTTGAGATAGACCATACGCGGTATGGCGATCTTGGACAATCGGTATTGGTGTTATTAACAAATCCTCAGGCAAGATTGACGCAGGCGTCACTGATGAAGGAGCGTCACCACGAAAAACGTTGTGGGACAAAAATCGTCGGCAGGTGGCGTGGTCCTCGCGGCCGGTGCGGGGGTGCGGTACGGAATGCCGAAAGTGCTGGCGGGAGAAGGCGAATGGCTGCGCGCGGCGGTGTCGGCACTGCACCAGGGCGGCTGCGGTGACGTCGTCGTCGTGCTGGGTGCCGCCGTCGTCGACGTGCCTTCGCCGGCGCGCGCGGTGATCGCCGAAGACTGGGCGAGTGGCTTGAGTGCTTCTGTCCGAACGGGTTTGCTCGCACTGGCCGACCCGGTGCAGTACGCGGTGCTCACCACCGTCGACACGCCCGACATCGGGGCGGCCGCGGTGCGGCGGGTGCTGACCGCGGCGCGGACGTCGGAGTCGGGGCTGGCCCGCGCCCGTTACGGTCGGCGCCCCGGCCACCCGGTGGTGATCGCGCGCCGGCACTGGCCGCCGTTGCTGGCGGGCCTGCACGGCGACGACGGTGCCGGGCCGTACCTGCGTGCGCACGGCGGCGTCGTCGCCGTCGACTGCGCCGACCTGAGCACCGGGCGCGACATCGACTCCCCGGCCTGACCCGCCGACGTCGCAGCCAAAGCAGGGGTCCACCGATCGGGGGACACCCGGATTCCTCCGCTCCACCCGCCGATCGCCCGACAGACGCGAGCTCCGAAACCAGAGAGAGTTATCTCAGCAAAGGCCCACGCCGACAAGGAGATAACGACCATGAACCGCTTCACCCGCATCCTGGCCCTGCCCCTGCTGTCGGCCGGCATCCTCGGCGCCGCCCTTGGTCTGGCCGGTACCGCCAGCGCCGGCATCGTCGTCAACGACGACGGCAGCATGGTCGCCACCCCGGACACCTACGCGCAGCAGACGATGATGTACCCGCGCTGGGGCTACTACTGGCCCAGCTACGCCGGCGGCCCCAACACCGACACCACCGTCTACCAGAGCCGCTAGAGCATGGCCTCGGCGAACCGCCCCACCGCCTCGGCCCCGGTCCGGCCCGCCTCCTCCTGACCGGGCCGGACCCGCACCTCGATCACCCGGGTCGCCGGGTCCAGCGTCACCTCGGCCAGCAATTCCCCGGTGGTCGGCTCGCACACCGCCCAGGAGTACCGCTGGTCGGACTCCCACCGGGCCGCGCAGTCCGCGACGTAGCCGGGGCGGTGCTCGCCCAGGTCGGCCAGCGCGGGGCGGTCGTCGACGCGGTCGTCGGCGCGTAATCCGCGCAGGTACCAGGCGCCGGCATTGATCTCGACGGGTTCCACGCGAATCAGCCTGCCATGGCCGGGGGACCGGCCCCGCGTCCACACCGATCCCGGGACACGGGGCCGCACCACCCCTCAGTCATCAACTGGGCGGCTAGCAAACCCAAAAACGAACTCTATGCCACATCGGCTGCCGACGGAATAGGCGAGTGGACCAAACCCGGATTCGTCACCCGGTGCCCTGGGTACGGTGTGCGCGGAGGTCAGATGAAGGTATTGCTCACCGGCGGCACCGGTTTCGTCGGCGCGTGGACCGCCAAGGCCGTGCAGGACGCCGGGCACCAGGTGCGGTTCCTGGTGCGCAACGTCGATCGACTGGTGTCCAGTGCGGGCAGCATCGGCGTGGACATCACCGACCACGCAACAGGGGATATCGCCGATTCCGACGCCGTTGCCCCGGCCCTGGACGGCTGCGATGCGGTGATCCACTGCGCGGCGATGGTGTCCACCGATCCCGACCGCGCCGACGAGATGCTGCACACCAACCTCGAGGGCGCCCGCAACGTGCTGGGCGGCGCGGTCGGCAAAGGCCTGGACCCGATCGTCCACGTCTCCAGCGTCACCGCGCTGTTCCGGCCCGGTATCCGG
>JBFWOX010000059.1:0-32305 GCA_050250295.1 Mycolicibacterium sp. | reverse complement strand
GGTGCGCCCGGCGAACGATGGCAGGTCAGCCGCTGTCCAGTCACTCATGGCCCCACCCTAATTCCCACCCCGCACTCGTCGCCGAAATTGCATTCCAGCAGACGTCCACTCGATCTTTTCCTGCTGGAATGCAATTTCGGCGGAAAGTGTGCGCGCCCCCGTTTCGGCGACGGGTGTGCGTGTACTGGACTCGGCGGGAGTGCGCGCCCAGGTCAGGGCTTGGGGGTCGCGACGGTGAAGCCCTTGATGATCGCCTCGATGTCCGGCGCCTCCTCGGCGGCCCGGTCGGCGTAACCGGTGACGGTGAACTGGATCAGATAGCGCTGCTGCTGCGGGGGCGCGCCGGTGGCGATCACGATGCGGTTGTAGCTGTGCATCCGCGTGCCGTTGAGGTCGTAGCTGCCCTCGATCATCGACGACGGGAAACCCGCGAAGTCCGTCGCCGAGGAGTTGAGTTCGCGGAAGTTCTGCGACATCTGTGCGTCGACGTTGGCGTGGGCCAGCGCGGCGCGGACGTCGAAGTTGCCCTCGAGCTCGAAAACCATCAGCATCGCGCTGGGATAGGTGTCGCCCTTGACGATCATCCGGCTGCCCGGCGCCAGGTTGGTGCCGGGATAGGGCTGCCAGCCTTGCGGCGTGGGCATCGTCACGGTCAGGTCGGTGAGCTTGTCCGGCGCCACCGGCCGGCCTACTACCCCGGACTGCTCCAGGAACGCGGCGATCGGCACCGGGGCAGCGGTCGACGTGGGCGTCGGCGCCTCGGCCGGGCTGCTCGGTGTCGACCAGATCGACTGGTAATCAGGGGCTTCCGGCGTGCACCCGACTGAGAGCAACACCACGGCGGCCACCGTCGCCGCCCGTAGGGCAACGATCACAAAATCTCTCGGACACCGTCGATCGGGCGCGCCAACCGCGTCCCCTTCGACGTCACCACGAACGGCCGCTCGATCAGGATGGGGTGTTCGGCCATCGCGTCGAGCAGCTCGTCGTCGGACGCGTCGGCCAATCCCAGCTCGGCATACAGTGATTCGCGCTTGCGGATCGCGGTGCGCACGTCGATGCCGGCGTCGGTGATCATCTTCGCCAGCTCCGCGCGGGTCGGCGGGGTCTTCAGATACAACACGATATCGGGCTCGACGCCGTTCTCACGCAACAGATCCAGCGTCTTGCGCGAGGTGGAGCATTTCGGGTTGTGGTAGATCCGGGCGTGGCTCATGCCTAGGCCGATCCGTCGAAAAGACCTGTCACCGAGCCGTTCTCGAAGACCGCGCGGATGGTGTTGGCCAGCAGCGGCGCGATGGACAGCACCGTCAGCTGGGGGAATCGCTTCTCCTCGCCGATCGGCAGCGTATTGGTCACGATCACTTCGCACGCACCGGACTCGGCCAGCCGCTCCCGGGCCGGGTCCGACAGCACGCCGTGGGTGGCGGCGATGATGACGTCGCCGGCGCCGTCCTCCTTGAGCAGCCGCACCGCGCCGGCGATGGTGCCGCCGGTGTCGATCATGTCGTCGGTCAGCACGCAGGTCTTGCCCCTGACGTCACCGACCACGCGGTTGGACTTCACCTGGTTGGGCACCAGCGGGTCGCGGGTCTTGTGGATGAAGGCCAGCGGAACACCGCCCAGGGAGTCGGCCCATTTCTCCGCGACGCGCACGCGGCCGGAGTCGGGGGAGACCACGACCATGTCGCGGTCGGCGTAGTGCTCGGCGATGTAGCCGGTGAGCAGCTTCTGGGCCCGCATGTGGTCCACCGGGCCGTCGAAGAAGCCCTGGATCTGGTCGGTGTGCAGGTCGACGGTGACGATGCGGTCGGCACCGGCGGTCTTGAGCAGATCGGCCACCAGCCGCGCCGAGATCGGTTCGCGGCCGCGATGCTTCTTGTCCTGGCGGGCGTAGGGATAGAACGGCAGGATCGCGGTGATCCGCTTGGCGCTGCCGCGCTTGAGCGCATCGATCATGATCAGCTGTTCCATCAGCCACTGGTTCAGCGGATACGGGTTGCTCTGCAGCACGAAGGCGTCGCAGCCGCGCACGGACTCGTCGAACCGGACGAAGATCTCCCCGTTGGCGAAATCGCGGGCGGTTTGCGCGGTGACCGCCACGTCGAGTTCCTTGGCCACCTGGTCGGCCAGCTCAGGGTGCGCTCGCCCCGCGAACAACATCAGGTTTTTGCGGTTGTCGGTCCAGTCGTGGCTCACGGTATGCCCTTGGCGTCGGGGATCGATACCGGCCCATCGTACGTAGCGTGGCCGAGCGCACGCTGGCGGGTTACCGGAATGCCAACAATCGGCTAGCGCTCGGCGGCGTCCTCGGCGGCCTTGGCCGCGGCGCTGCCGGGTCGTTTGCGGGTCACCCAGCCTTCGATATTGCGCTGCGGGCCCGCCGACACCGCCAGCGCGCCGGGCGGCACGTCCTCGCGGACCACCGTGCCCGCGCCGGTGTAGGCGCCGTCGCCGACGGTCACCGGGGCGACGAACATGGTGTCCGAGCCGGTGCGCACGTGGGAACCGATCGTGGTGCGCCGCTTGACTTCTCCGTCGTAGTTGACGAACACGCTGGACGCGCCGATGTTGCTGTGGTCACCGATGTCGGCGTCGCCGACGTAGGTCAGGTGCGGCACCTTCGTGCCCTCGCCGATGGTGCTGTTCTTGGTCTCGACGAACGCGCCGAGCTTGCCGGCGCTGCCCAGCACGGTGCCCGGCCGCAGATAGGTGAAGGGGCCGACGACGGCGTCGGCGCCGATCACCGACGAACTGCCGTGGGTGCGCACCACCGCAGCGCCGTCGCCGACGGTGACGTCGGACAGCGTGGTGTCCGGCCCGATCTCGCACCGCTCGCCGATGCGGGTGCCGGCGTGCAGCTGGGTGCCGGGACGCACGACGGTGTCGCGGCCGATCGTGACGCCGACGTCGATCCAGGTCGACGCCGGGTCGATGATCGTCACCCCGGCGCGCTGGTGCCCGGCCACGATGCGCCGATTCAGTTCGGCGCCGACCTCGGCCAGCTGCACCCGATCGTTGACGCCGGTGACCAGGGCGGTGTCGTCGATGTGCTCGGCCCGCACGATCTGCCCGTCGGACCGGAAGATCGCGATCACATCGGTCAGGTAGAGCTCCTGCTGCGCGTTGTCGGAGTGCAACCGGCTCAGCGCCGACCGCAACGCCGCGAAGTCGAAGGCGTAGACACCCGCGTTGACCTCGGTGATCGCCCGCTGTGACGGGCTGGCATCGGCCTGCTCGACGATCCCGATGACCTCACCGTCCTGGGTGCGCAGCACCCGCCCGTAGCCGGTGGGGTCGGCGAGCGTGGTGGTCAGCACGGTGGCCACCGCCGATTCGGCGTCGTGTGCGTCGATCAGGCCGGCCAGTGTGTCGGCGTCCAGCAGCGGGACGTCCCCGGCCGTCACCACGACGACGCCGTCGAAGTCCTGCGGCAACGCCGCGAGCCCGCACTCGGCGGCGTGCCCGGTGCCCAGCTGCTGGTCCTGCACCGCGATGTCGACGCTCCGGCCCAGCGCCTCCCCGATCGCGGTCGCCGCCGGGCCCACCTGCTCGCGGTCGTGCCCGACCACCACGACCAGATGTCGCGGTGCCACCTCGGCGATCGCGTGCAGGCAGTGCGCCAGCATGCTGCGGCCGGCCAGCGGGTGGAGCACCTTCGGTGTGTCGGAGTTCATCCGGGTGCCCGCCCCCGCTGCCAGCACCAACACCGCCGCGTCCCGCATAGATGTCCTTCCCGTGCGAGCGCGCGTGTCGCCACATCGACACGCCGCCAAGGCTGTCACTGCGCGCGCGCTCGCCGTCTAGCGCTCCGTCGCCAGGACTCGAACCTGAACTATCTGAACCAAAATCAGAGGTGCTGCCGATTACACCACGACGGACTGAACACCCAGAGACTCTAGTCGAAGCATTTACGCTGAAAGGCGTGGCAGCTCCCGACAAGGAAGTACGGGCCCCGCGGGCCCGGATGACCGGCAGCGAACGCCGCCAGCAGCTCGTCGAGATCGCGAAGTCCCTGTTCGCCGAGCGCGGCTTCGACGGCACCTCCATCGAGGAGATCGCGCTGCGCGCGAACGTGTCGAAGCCCGTGGTCTACGAGCATTTCGGCGGCAAGGAGGGCCTCTACGCCGTGGTCGTGGACCGGGAGATGTCCGCGCTGCTCGACGGCATCACCTCGTCGCTGACCAACAACCGCTCCCGGGTGCGGGTGGAGCGGGTCGCGCTCGCCCTGCTGACCTACGTCGAAGAGCACACCGACGGCTTCCGCATCCTGATCCGCGATTCGCCGGCCAGCATCACCTCCGGCACCTACTCGACGCTGCTCAACGACGCCGTCAGCCAGGTCGCCTCGATCCTGGCCGGCGATTTCTCCCGGCGCGGGCTCGATCCGGACCTGGCCCCGCTGTACGCCCAGGCCCTCGTCGGCTCGGTGTCGATGGCCGCGCAATGGTGGCTCGACGTGCGCGAACCGAAGAAGGAAGTGGTGGCCGCGCACCTGGTCAACCTGTGCTGGAACGGGCTCACCCACTTGGAGTCCGACCCGGTCCTGCACGAGGAGTGAGGCTCCTCGGGTGGTGAGTGCCACCGCCCGACCGCTCCGGCGGGTGCCTACGATGGACCCATCATGACCGCATCGGGGACCATCGACGTCCATACCCCGATCGCGGGCCTCGTCGAGCTGGCGCTGCGTGACCCCTCCCTGCAGGAGGTCGTTCGTCGTGCCGCCGACGGGCCCGCCGATCTCGCCCTCATCGCCCCGGCCGGCGGCCGGGTGTTCGTCGCGTCGGCGCTGGCGCAGAACCGGGCCTTGCTCGTCGTCACCGCCACCGGCCGGGAAGCCGACGACCTGACCGAGGAGCTGCGCGGCGTCTTCGGCGCCGCGGTCGCGCTGTTCCCGTCGTGGGAGACCCTGCCGCACGAGCGGCTCTCCCCGGGCGTGGACACCGTCGGCGCGCGGCTGACCGTGCTGCGCCGGCTGACCCGTCCCGACGACGCGCGGCTGGGCCCGCCGCTGCGCATCGTCGTCACCACCGCCCGGTCGCTGCTGCAGCCGATGGCGCCGGACCTGGCCCGGATCGAACCGGTGGAACTCACCGTGGGGGCCGAGGCCGACTTCGACACCGTCATCGCCCGGCTGGTCGACCTGGCCTACACCCGTGTCGACATGGTCGGCAAGCGTGGCGAGTTCGCGGTGCGCGGCGGCATCCTGGACCTGTTCCCGCCGACGGCCGAGCATCCGGTGCGTGTCGAGTTCTGGGGTGACGAGGTCTCGGAGATGCGGATGTTCTCCGTCGCCGATCAGCGTTCCATCCCCGAGATCGACATCGACACCGTGATCGCGGTGCCGTGCCGTGAGCTGCTGTTGAGCCCCGATGTGCGCGACCGCGCGGCGGCGCTGGCCGCCGAGCATCCGGTGGCCGAGAACAGCGTGCCGGGCAGCGTGCCCGACATGCTGGCCAAGCTGGCCGAGGGCATCCCGGTGGACGGGATGGAGGCGCTGCTGCCGGTGCTGCGTCCCACCGAGATGGTGACGCTGCCCGAGCACCTGCCGCCGGACACGCCGCTGTTGATCTGCGACCCGGAGAAAGTGCGCACCCGCGCCGCCGACCTGATCAAGTCCGGACGCGAGTTCCTGGAGGCGTCGTGGTCGACGGCGGCGGTCGGCGGGGACGCGCCGATCGACCTGGAGGCCCTGGGTGCCTCCGGTTTCATCGCCTTCGACGACGCGCGCGCCGCGGCCCGCGCGGGCGGGCATCCGTGGTGGACGCTCAGCCAGCTCAACGCCGGTGCCGACGAGGCGGTGGAACTCGACATCCGCCCGGCGCCGTCGGCGCGGGGCCAGCAGCACAACCTCGACGAGATCTTCGCGATGCTACGCGCCCACGTCGCCACCGGCGGCTACGGCGTCGTCGTCACCCCCGGCACCGGCACCGCGATGCGCGTCGTCGAACAGCTCGGCGAATCCGACACCGCCGCAACGATTCTGGAGCCGGGTTCGGTCCCCAAACAGGGGGTCGTCGGGGTGCTCAAGGGGCCGCTGCAAGACGGTGTGGTGCTGCCGGGGGCCAACCTGGTGGTGATCACCGAGACCGACCTGACCGGCAACCGGGCCGCCGCCACCGAGCGCAAGCGGCTGGCCGCCAAGCGCCGCAACGTCGTCGACCCGCTGGCGCTGACCGCCGGTGACCTGGTGGTGCACGACCAGCACGGCATCGGCAAGTTCGTCGAGATGACCGAGCGGGTGGTCGGCGGCGCACGCCGCGAGTACCTGGTGCTCGAGTACGCGTCGAGCAAACGTGGCGGCGGCACCGACAAGCTGTACGTGCCGATGGATTCGCTGGACCAGCTGTCCCGCTACGTCGGCGGCGAGGCGCCGACCTTGAGCCGGCTCGGCGGCAGCGACTGGGCCAACACCAAGACCAAGGCGCGCCGCGCGGTGCGCGAGATCGCCGCCGAACTGGTGGCGCTCTACGCCAAACGGCAGGCCTCGGCCGGGCATGCGTTCGCCCCGGACACCCCGTGGCAGACCGAGATGGAGGACGCGTTCGGCTTCACCGAGACCGTCGACCAGCTCACGGCCATCACCGAGGTCAAGGCCGACATGGAGAAGCCGGTGCCGATGGACCGGGTGATCTGCGGTGACGTCGGATACGGCAAGACCGAGATCGCGGTCCGGGCGGCGTTCAAGGCGGTGCAGGACGGCAAGCAGGTGGCCGTGCTGGTGCCGACGACGCTGCTGGCCGATCAGCATCTGCAGACGTTCACCGCCCGGATGGCCGGGTTCCCGGTCACCGTCAAGGGCCTGTCCCGGTTCACCGACGCCACCGAATCGCGCGCCACGTTGGAGGGCATGAAGGACGGTTCGGTGGACATCGTCATCGGCACCCACCGGCTGCTGCAGACCGGGGTGACGTGGAAGGACCTCGGCCTGGTCATCGTCGACGAGGAGCAGCGCTTCGGCGTCGAGCACAAGGAACACATCAAGTCGATGCGCACCCACGTCGACGTGCTCACCATGAGCGCCACCCCGATCCCGCGCACGCTGGAGATGAGTTTGGCCGGCATCCGGGAGATGTCGACGATCCTGACCCCGCCCGAGGAGCGCTACCCGGTGCTGACCTACGTCGGTCCGCACGACGACAAGCAGGTCGCGGCGGCGCTGCGCCGCGAGATGCTGCGCGACGGGCAGGCGTTCTACATCCATAACCGGGTCCGCTCGATCGACCAGGCCGCCGCGAAGGTGCGCCAGCTGGTGCCCGAGGCCCGGGTGGTGGTGGCGCACGGGCAGATGCCCGAGGAGCAGCTGGAGAAGACCGTCGAAGGCTTCTGGAACCGGGACTACGACATCCTGGTGTGCACCACGATCGTCGAGACCGGCCTGGACATCTCCAACGCCAACACGCTGATCGTGGAACGCGCCGACACGTTCGGGCTCTCACAGCTGCACCAGTTGCGCGGCCGCGTCGGGCGGTCGCGGGAACGCGGCTACGCCTACTTCCTGTACCCGCCGGAGGTGCCGCTGACCGAAACGGCCTATGACCGGTTGGCGACGATCGCGCAGAACAACGAGCTCGGTGCCGGCATGGCGGTGGCGCTGAAGGACCTCGAGATCCGCGGCGCCGGAAACGTTCTGGGCGCCGAGCAGTCCGGACACGTGGCCGGGGTGGGCTTCGATCTGTACGTCCGCCTGGTCGGCGAGGCGGTCGAGGCCTACCGGGCCGCCGCGGACGGGAAAACCGTTGCCGCGCCGGAGGAACCCAAGGACGTCCGGATCGATCTCCCGGTGGACGCGCACCTGCCGCCGGACTACATCGGCAGTGACCGGCTGCGCCTGGAGGCCTACCGCCGGCTGGCCGCCGCACCGAACGACGCCGCCGTCGACGCGGTGGTCGAGGAGCTCGTCGACCGCTACGGTCCACTGCCGGAACCGGCACAGCGGCTGGTGGCGGTCGCGCGGCTGCGGCTGCTGGCGCGGGCGCACGGGGTCACCGAGATCGGCGCACCGTCGGCGTCGACGGTGCGGGTCGCGCCGCTGACACTGCCGGATTCGGCGCAGCTGCGGCTCAAGCGGCTCTACGCCGGGGCGAACTACCGCGCCACCACCTCCACGGTGCAGGTGCCGATCCCGCGGGCGGGCAACGGGGTCGGGGCACCGCGGATCCGCGATCTCGAGCTGGTGGCGTTCGTGGCGGGATTGCTGCTGTCCATCGACGGGAAACCGCAGGAGGAAGTTGATATAACCAAGTTCGGAGGTGCCACATGACGGTCGTCCTGGTCGACCCGCGGCGCCCGACCTTGATCCCGATCGAGGCGATCCCGCTGTTGGCCGGTGACGTCCAATACACCGAGGAACTGCCGATCAAGGTGCCGTGGTCGCTGCCGTCGGCCCGGCCCTCCTATGACGGACAGCCCGCGGAGGTGCTGCTGTCCTCGGACCGCGACCATCCGTCCGTCGCGGCCCGGATCGCCGCGGGGGAGCGGGTGATCTCCGCGCCGGCAGCGCAGCCCGGTGAGCGGCTGGTCGACGCGGTCGCGATGATGGACAAGCTGCGCACCGCCGGGCCGTGGGAGAGTCAGCAGACCCACGATTCGCTGCGGCGGTACCTGTTGGAGGAGACCTACGAGCTGTTCGACGCGGTGCACGGCGGCGATCTCGGCCAGCTGCGCGACGAACTCGGGGATGTGTTGCTGCAGGTGCTTTTTCACGCCCGCATCGCCGAGGACGCACCCGAGAACAGCTTCGACATCGACGACGTCGCCGACGCGCTGGTGCGCAAGCTCGGCAACCGGGTGCCCGCGGTGCTGGCCGGCGAATCGATCTCGCTGGAGGAGCAGCTGGCGCAGTGGGAGCAGCGCAAGGCGTTGGAGACCTCCACCCGGGACTCGTGCATGGACGACATCCCGACGGCGCAGCCGGCGTTGGCGCTGGCGCAGAAGGTGCTGGCCCGCGCCGACACCGCGGGGGTACCCGCGGAGCTGATCCCGGCGACCGTCACGGCGGTGTCGGTGTCGGCCGATGTCGATGCCGAAAACGGTTTGCGGACAGCGATACTGGAGTTCATGGCCGACGTGCGCGCGGCCGAGCAGGCGGTGGCGGCGGCGCGGCGCGGCACCGAGGTGGCCGAGGAGTTGGACAGCGCACCGCACGGGGTGATCAGCGCCGACGAGTGGCGGGAGCACTGGCCCGGGTCCAACCCTGAGGCCCCCGGGCCCGCGCAGGAACCTCAGCAGTAACGGGTATCCACACTTCGCACTGCGCCACTCGCACTTTCGCCGCGAAACGTCAGAGCCTGTGACGCATGGGGCGCGCCGCCTCCAGATCCGACTTTTGCAGCGCTGGACTCGCATTTCGTCTGCAAAAGTCGGATCTCGTCGGCCGGGCCGACCAAACCCCGCGACCGCCCGCTCAGTCGAACAGCGTCGAACCCCAGAACGACGAGGTGTCACCCTCGGGAATCCCCGGCGGGCAGGCGAACACCGCCGAACTCGTCGGGGTGACGTACTCGTTCATCGCGTCGTCGCGGGAGATCGCGTTCTGCATCGGCACGAACTGGGTCACCGGGTTGCGCACGAACGCGATGAAGAACAGCCCGGCGTCCAGGTGCCCGAACCCGTCGCTGCCGTCGGTGAAGTTGTATCCGCGGCGCAGGATCTCGATGCCACCCAGGTGTTCCGGCGAGGCCAGCCGGACGTGGGCCACCGTGTCGATGAGCGGCTCGTCCTTGTCGTTGACGAGGTCGAAGTTCAGCTCCTCGAACTCGTCGGTCAACCCCATCGGCGCGCCACTGCCCTTCTGGCGTCCGATGACCCGTTCCTGCTCGAGTAGCGTGGTGCGGTCCCACTGCTCGATCCGCATCCGGATCCGCCGGGCCACCAGATAGGTGCCGCCGGTCAACCAGCTCGGCCCATCGCCGTCGGCGACCCAGACGAACTTGTTCAGCTTCTCGGCCTCATCGGAGCGCAGGTTGGCCGTTCCGTCCTTGAACCCGAACAGGTTTCGCGGCGTGGACTGGTCCCGAGTGGTCGAGGAGGTGCGACCGAAGCCCAGCTGCGAGTAGCGCACCGCCACGGTGCCGAACCCGATCCGGGCCAGGTTGCGGATGGCGTGCACGGCCACCTGCGGATCGTTCGAACAGGCCTGCACGACGATGTCACCGCCGCTGCGGGCCGGGTCGATCTGCTCGTTGGGGAATTTCGGCAGGTCGACGAGCGCATCCGGTTTCTTGTCCGCGATGCCGAACCGGTCCACCCCGTCCTTGACGAAGAAGGACGGCCCGAACCCGATCGTCAGCGTCAACTGTGACGGCGGCAGTCCCAGCGCTTCCCCGGTGTCCGACGGCGGCGAGTACGGGTTCTGGCCGGTGGCGCCGTTGGGGAACGCCTCCTTGCCCTGGGTCATCCGCTCGGCCATCTCGGTCCAGTCGGCCAGCATCTTGATGACGTCGTCGCGGCTCTTGGTGGTCACGTCGAACGTCGCGAAGTGCATGCGGTCCTGCGCTTCGGTGATGATGCCGGCTTGGCGCTCGCCGCGGAACGGCACCGCGGTCAGCAGGTGATCCGGCGGGGAGGCCGCCGACGCGCGGCCGGCGAGCACTCCCGCACCGGCCGCGCCGACCACCGCCGCCGTCGCCCCTGCCGCGCCGAACAGCTTGCGCCGGCTCAGCCCGGACCGCTCGGGTCCAGTCGGCGTCACCGGATCATTGGGGTGCGATGACACCTTGCACCTGACTTACCTCCTTGCTCAGCGCGTCGATGGCGCGCGAGAGCTCTTGGCGCTCAGGCTCGGTCACCTTGTCGTAAGAGACGAACCCGTCGCCCTCACGGTACTTCTCCAGCAGCGCCTCGACCTCTTCGAACCGCTGGTCCACCCGCTGGCCGAGGTCCGGGTTGCGCTCGTCGAGGATCGGCCGCACCGAGGCCACCGCGGTCTGCGAGCCCTGCAGGTTCGCGTTGAAGTCCCACAGGTCGGTGTGGCTGAAGATGTCCTCTTCACCGGAGATCTTGCTGGTGGCGATCTCGTCGAGCAGGCCCTGCGCGCCGCCGGCGATCTGGGTGGAGTCGATGGTGAAGTCCGGTGCGCTCACCCCCGCCTGCAGCTCCTTGACGTCGGCCACCAGCTGATCGGCGATCGCGTTGGTGTCGGGCTGCAGGCCGTCGACCCACAGGTCCTTCTCCAGCCGGTGGAAGCCGGTCCACTGCTGCCCGGGCTCGAGATCGGCCTCCCGCAGGTCGATGCGCGGGTCCAGGTCGTTGGGGAACGACTCGGCCACCGGCTCGATGCGCTCGTAGTACACCCGCGACGTCGGGTACTGCGCCTTGGCGGCCTCGATGTCGCCGGCCTTGACGGCGGCCACGAACGCCTCGACGGCCGGGACCAGGGCCTCGACCTGGCTGTTGACGTAGCGCTTGTAGCTGTCGGCGGCTTCCTTGAACTTGCCCTCGGTGTCGATCTGCACCTCGTCACCGGTGACGGTGAACTCGCCGCGGATGCCGTCGCCGATCATGCCGGGCTTGCACGCGGTGGTGTAGGTGCCGGGCTGGGTCAGCTGGACGATCAGCTTGCGCTGCAGGCCGGGGGAGATGTTCTCCACCTCACCCATCACCCGCTCGCCCTCGCTGTAGACATAGAACTCGGTGACCTTGTTGCCGTTGTTGGTGACGACGAACGTGTTCGCCCCGGTCGTGCCCTCGGTGCCGGACAGCACGCACGACGTGTCGGAGGCCTCGACCGTGATCTCGGCGGGTGCGGCGGTGGCACCGCTGGTCTCACCGCTGTCGGTGGAGGCGGGTTCCTTGGCCTGACAGCCGGCCAGCGTCAGCGCGGCCAGGAACGCGGTGAGCGCCGCGGCAGAGGGGTGGACCTTCACGTGGTGGACCTTTCGGGTGATGGATGAGGATTCTGCGAAGTGTCGGTGTGCGCCGGGCTCGGCCGCAGGAACAACGCCAGCACGATCAGCAGGTAGGCGGCCCAACCGATCAGTTGCAGCACCGTGGGAGTGGGCGTGACGTTGAAGATGCCCTGGACGATCTCGCCGTACCAGGACGACCAGTTGAACCAGGTGGTGATGTCGAAGGCCTTGTTGGCGAGCCCGGGCAGCCAGCCGACGGTCTGCAGCGCGCCGATGCCGTAGGCCAGGATGCCCGCGGCGACGACGATCAGGAACGCGCCGGTGTAGGTGAAGAACTTGCTCAGGTTGATGCTCAGCGCGCCGCGGTACATGCCGTAGGCGATGGCGCCGGCGATCAGCACACCGGCGATCAGCCCCACCAACGGCCAGGCGGTGGTGGCTTCGGCGTAGCCCACCATGAACAGCGCGGTCTCCACGCCTTCGCGGCCCACCGCGAAGAACGCCAGCAACGCCACGGCCAGCGGACCGGTCTCCAGCGCCCGGGCCATGTCGCTGCGCAGCTCACCGGAGATCGACGCGGCGGCCTTCTTCATCCACAGCACCATGGTGGTGACGATCGCGACCGCGATCAGCGACGCCACCCCGGCGATGGCCTCGGCGGCCAGGCCGGTGATGGTGTTCTCGCCGAACTGGATGGCCAGGAAAACGATCACCGTCATCGCGACCGCGCTGCCCACGCCCAGCCACACCCATTTCAGTGCGTCGTGGCGGTCGGACTTGACCAGGAAGGCCACCAGGATCGAGATGACGATCGCGGCTTCCAGGCCTTCGCGGAGGCCGATGAGGCCACTGCCGAACAGCTGTGAGGTGACGTTCGGCGTCGCGGCGAGCAGGCTGACCGAGAGGTCCGTGCCGACAGTCATCAGATGGTCCTTGCCCTGTGAGTCCAGCCACCTAGCTTTGGCTCACCAAAGCTAGGTGTGGCTCACCTCAGTTACAGATGCGATTAGTGAATGTACACCTGACATTGGCGGCCCGGGGTGGGTCTTTAGTCCCTTGCTGCATGGGAGCATGGGTGACATCCGAAACGGGTTGAGGAGTCCGGTGACACGGGTGCGTTGGCTACAGGCCATGGGGGTGATCGGCGCAACGGCGCTGCTCCTGGCTGCCAGCTGCTCGTGGCACCTTGGCGCGCCCATTCCCGACGGGGTGCCGCCGCCACCGGGGGATCCGGTGCCCAAGATCGACACCTACGCCAGCGGTAGACCGGCTGATCAGCTCCATGACTGGGCGGCCGAGCGGGCGCCGCGGCTGGGCATCCCGGTGACCGCGCTGGAGGCCTACGCCTACGCGGCGCGGGTGGCCGAGGTGGAGAACCCCGACTGCCATCTGGCGTGGACGACGCTGGCGGGCATCGGTCAGGTGGAAAGCCATCACGGCACCTACCGCGGGGCGCTGATCGCCGCCAACGGCGACGTGTCGCCGCCGATCCGCGGCGTACTGCTCGACGGCACGGCGGGCAACCTGGAGATCCTCGACCACGACGCGGTCAGCCACGACGGCGAGGAGCCCTACGCGCGCGCGATGGGCCCCATGCAGTTCATCCCCGAGACGTGGCGCCTCTACGGGGTGGACGCCAACAACGACGGCGCGGTCAGCGCGGACAACATCGACGACGCCGCGCTGTCGGCGGCGGGATATCTGTGCTGGCGCGGCAAGGATCTGGCCACCCCGCGGGGCTGGATGGAGGCGCTGCGGGCCTACAACCACTCCGACTCCTACGCCCGAACGGTCCGGGACTGGGCGACGGCCTACGCCGCCGGACACGAGCTCTGAGCACGCCCCCGTTGCGGGCACGCTCTAGGCTCAAGGCTCGGAACTTCATCGCAGACCAAGGGAGGCAACTGTGCCCATCATCGAGCAGGTCGGAGCCCGCGAGATCCTGGACTCCCGGGGAAACCCGACGGTCGAGGTCGAGGTGGGCCTGCTGGACGGCACCGTGGCCCGGGCCGCCGTCCCGTCGGGCGCCTCGACCGGTGAACACGAGGCCGTCGAGCTCCGCGACGGCGGACCCCGCTACCTGGGCAAGGGTGTGGAGAAGGCCGTCGAGGCGGTGCTGGACGAGATCGCCCCGGCGGTGATCGGCCTCGGCGCCGACGAGCAGCGGCTGGTCGATCAGGCGCTGGTCGACCTCGACGGCACGCCCGACAAGTCGCGGCTGGGCGCCAACGCCATCCTCGGGGTGTCGCTGGCGGTGGCCAAGGCGGCCGCGCAGTCCGCCGAGCTGCCGTTGTTCCGCTACGTCGGCGGCCCCAACGCGCACATCCTGCCGGTGCCGATGATGAACATCATCAACGGCGGCGCGCACGCCGACACCGGGGTGGACGTGCAGGAGTTCATGATCGCCCCGATCGGTGCGCCGTCGTTCAAGGAGGCGCTGCGCTGGGGCGCGGAGGTGTACCACTCGCTCAAGTCGGTGCTCAAGAAACAGGGTCTGGCCACCGGTCTGGGCGACGAGGGGGGTTTCGCCCCCGACCTGCCCGGCACCGCCGCCGCGCTGGATTTGATCAGCTCGGCCATCGAGGCGGCCGGCCTGAAGGTCGGCAGCGACGTGGCGCTGGCGCTCGACGTTGCGGCCACCGAGTTCTACACCGAGGGCACCGGCTACGCCTTCGAGAAGGAGACCCGCACCGCCGAGCAGATGGCGCAGTTCTACGAGCAGCTGATCGGCGCCTACCCGCTGGTCTCCATCGAGGACCCGCTCTCGGAGGACGACTGGGACGGCTGGGTGACGCTGACGACCGCGATCGGCGACAGGATCCAGCTGGTCGGTGACGACCTGTTCGTCACCAACCCCGAGCGGCTCGAGGACGGCATCCAGAAGGGCGCCGCCAACGCGCTGCTGGTGAAGGTCAACCAGATCGGCACCCTGACCGAGACGCTGGACGCGGTCGCGCTGGCCCACAACAGCGGTTACCGCACGATGATGAGCCACCGCAGCGGCGAGACCGAAGACACCACGATCGCCGACCTGGCGGTCGCGGTCGGCAGCGGTCAGATCAAGACCGGCGCGCCGGCCCGCAGCGAGCGGGTGGCCAAGTACAACCAGCTGCTGCGGATCGAGGAGGAACTCGGCGACGCCGCCCGCTACGCCGGCGACCTGGCCTTCCCGCGGTTCACCCCGGAGCCCAAATAGCCCGTGCCCGAAGCGAAGCGGCCCGACCCCAAGCGGCGTGCCCCGGCTCCCCGGCCGGGGAAGCCGGGCAAGCCGCGGGGGACCTCGGCCCGGCGCACGGTGCAGCCGAAGCCGGGCAAGGTCGTCGGTGAGCCCGTCACCGAGCCGGAGGACGCCGCCGCGGCGGGCCGGTCGGTCCGGGACTCCATCGCGGTGTCGGCGGCGCGCGCGTCCGAGCAGCGGTTCGGCTCGGCGGCCCGGCGGGCGGCCATCCTGGCCGCGGTGGTGTGCGTGCTGACGTTGACGATCGCCGGCCCGGTCCGGACGTACTTCGCGCAGCGCACCGAGATGAAGCAGCTGGCCGCGTCGGAACGTCAACTGCGCGAACAGATCGCCGAGCTCGAGCAGCAGAAGCAGAAGCTGGCCGACCCGGTGTTCATCGCCGCGCAGGCCCGCGAACGGCTCGGCTTCGTGATGCCCGGCGAGATCCCGTACCAGGTGCAGCTGCCGCCCGGTACCCCGACGCCGGGCGCGGCCCCTGAGGAGCCGGGTGCGAAAGCGGCCAGCACCGGCCCCTGGTACACCGCGCTGTGGCACACCATCGCCGATGCGCCGCACGGGATTTCACCGCCTGCCCCGCCCGGAGCGCCCGGTGCTCCCGAACCCGTCGCACCGCAGCCCGGTGGTTGAGCAGTCGGATCTCGAGATCGTCGCGCGGCAGTTGGGCCGGGAGCCCCGCGGCGTGCTCGAGATCGCCTACCGATGCCCCAACGGCGAACCCGCCGTGGTCAAGACGGCGCCGAGACTTCCTGACGGAACACCGTTCCCGACGCTGTACTACCTGACGCACCCGGTGTTGACGGCGGCGGCGAGCCGGCTGGAGTCCTCGGGCATGATGCGGGAGATGACCGCCCGGCTGGCCGAGGATCCGGAGCTGGCCGCGGCGTATCGCCGGGCGCACGAGTCGTATCTGGCGGAGCGGGACGCGATCGAGCCGCTGGGCACCACGTTCACCGGTGGTGGTATGCCCGATAGGGTGAAGTGCCTGCACGTGGTGATCGCGCACGCCCTGGCCAAGGGCCCGGGGGTCAACCCGTTCGGCGACGAGGCGTTGGCGGTGTTGGCCGCCGAATCGGGCATGGCGGGAATCCTGGACAGGACGGTGTGGGTGTGAGGGTCGCGGCTGTCGACTGCGGTACCAACTCGATTCGGCTGCTGATCGCCGACGTGGCCGACGGCGGCCTGACCGATGTGCACCGCGAGATGCGGATCGTGCGGTTGGGTCAAGGCGTCGACGCCACCGGGGAATTCGCGCCCGAGGCGCTGGCGCGCACCCGGGCGGCGCTGTCCGATTACGCCGAGCTGATGCGCCGCCATGGCGTCGGCGCGGTGCGAATGGTGGCGACGTCGGCGGCCCGCGACGTCGGCAACCGCGACGCGTTCTTCGCGATGACGGCCGAGGTGCTCGGCGCCGTGGTGGCCGGATCGGTGGCCGAAGTGATCAGCGGCGCCGCGGAAGCCGAGCTGTCCTTCCGCGGTGCGGTCGGCGAATTGGATTCCGCTGCAGCGCCTTTCGTCGTCGTCGACCTGGGTGGCGGGTCCACCGAGGTGGTCCTCGGTGGCGCCGAGGTGGTGGCCGGTCATTCCGTCGACATCGGCTGTGTCCGGCTCACCGAGCGCTGCCTGCACTCCGATCCGCCCACCGCCGACGAGATCGCCGCGGCCCGCGCCGTGGTCCGCGAGGCGCTGGCCGAGGCGTGGCGGCGGGTGCCGGTGGACCAGGCCCGCACCTGGGTGGGGGTGGCGGGCACGATGACGACGCTGGCCGCGCTGGCGCACAAGATGACGACCTACGACTCCGAAGCCATCCACCTGTCCCGGGTCGGCTTCGACGACCTGCTTCCGGTGTGCGCGGAACTGCTGGCGATGACCCGCAAGCAGCGCGCGGCGCTCGGGCCGATGCACGAGGGCCGCGTCGACGTCATCGGCGGCGGCGCGCTCGTCGTGCAGGAGCTGGCCGCGGTGCTGGGCCAGCGGGCCGGCATCGACGAGCTGGTGGTCAGCGAACACGACATCCTCGACGGCATCGCCCTGTCGATCGGCTGATCCGGCAAACCGCTGCCGGAGCGGTGCCCGGCGGAGGACAATCATCGCGACGGCAGCGCCGTCACGACGCTGCCTCGTCCGAAGGAGGCAGAAGGTGTACGCACGAACAACGACCGTCATGGGACGGCCGGCGTCCCTCGACGACGGCATCGCCTACATCCGCGGATCGGTGATGCCCGAACTGCAGCGCATGCACGGCTTCATCGGTTTCTCGCTGCTCGCCAACCGGGCGTCGGGTCGGTGCATCGCCACCAGCGCCTGGCACGGCGAGCACGACATGCACGCCAGCGCCCCACTGATCCGCGAGGTGCGCGACCGTGCGGCCGAACTGCTCGGCGGGGTCCCGGAGATGGCCGACTGGCAGATCGAGGTCATGCACCGCGACCATGAGAGCGCCGAGGGCGCCTGCGTGCGGGTCAGCTGGGTGACCGTCGCCGCGGATCAGATCGACGCGGGCATCGACGTCTTCAAGACCGCGGTGCTGCCCGCCCTGGAAGAACTCGAAGGGCATTGCAGCACAAGCCTGATGGTCGATCGGGCGCGCGCCCGCGCGGTCGCGTCCACGGCCTACGACAGCGCCGAGGCGCTGGAGCGCAACCGGGCCCGGCTGGACGCGCTGCGCGATGCCACCATCACGCAGACCGGGGCGCACATCCTCGAGGAGTGCGACTTCGAGTTGGTGATCGCCCACCTGCGGGTGCCCGAACTGGTCTGACGCCGGCCGGGGCCGTTTGGTGCGCTACCGCGTCGCCGGGCGGCGGATCCGTGCGCGTCGTTTCGTCGGGTCGTGCTGGCCGGCCAGGGTCACCGCCAACAGCGCCAGCACCACCCCGAGGCCCAGGTGCAGCCAGTTGGTGGCGGTGCTCAGCGGCAGCACGTGCGCGTCGCTGCCGACGTCGACCAGGATCCCGTACCCCCACAGCGCCAGATAGACGATGCCGCCGCCCAGCAGGTACGCCCGCGCGCCCGCGTAGGAGCGCGCGAAGACGAACCCGGCGATCCCAACGACGATGTGCACCAGGTTGAGGACCGCGCAGACCGGGAACGTGCCGAACAGCCGGGCGCCGGACTGCTGCCCGAACCAGGGCAGGTCACCGACCCCGGAGGTGACGCCGGGGATGAAGCCGAGCACCCCGAGGACCACCAGCGCCGCGGCCACGATCACCGCAGCGCCCTGCACCGCCATGTATTTGGGGCGGCTGGGGTGTTTGGTGGTCGCCGACATGGGGCCCGCCTCCCTCCGGTACGCATATTGACGAGCGTGCTGGGGGAGATACCCATCCTGGTCGGCGCGTAACAGTCAGGGCCGCAGGATCGGGCCGAGCGCGTCGAGCACGGAGGGATCCTCGATGGTCGAGGGCACCGGCTCGTCGCGGCCGGCCGCGATCCCGCGCATGGTCTTGCGCAGGATCTTGCCGGAGCGGGTCTTGGGCAGCGCGGGCACGACGTCGACGAGCTTGAACGACGCCACCGCGCCGATCTCGTCACGCACCAACCGGACCAGCTCCTCGACCAGCCCGTCGGTGGACGCGCCGGCCTTGACCACCACCAGCCCGCGCGGCGCCTGCCCCTTGATCTCGTCGGCCACGCCGATCACCGCGCACTCGGCCACTGCCGGGTGCGTGGCCAGCACCTCCTCGATCGCGCCCGTCGAGAGCCGGTGTCCGGCGACGTTGATGACGTCGTCGATGCGGCCCATCACGAACAGGTAGCCGTCCTCGTCGAAGCGGCCGCCGTCCCCGGTCAGGTAATAGCCGGGGTGCTCGGACAGGTACGAGGCTTCGTAGCGGTCCTCGGCGTTCCACAACGTCGGCAGCGTGCCGGGCGGCAGCGGCAGCCGGATGCAGATGGCGCCCTCCTCGCCCCGCGCGCACTCGTGGCCGTGGTCGTGCAGGATGCGCACGTCGTAGCCGGGCATGGGGACGGTGGGGGAGCCCGCCTTGATCGGCAGCGCTTCGATGCCCATCGGGTCGGCGGCGATCGCCCATCCGGTCTCGGTCTGCCACCAGTGGTCGATGACGGGGATCCCGAGCTTGTCGGTGGCCCAGTGGTAGGTGTCGGGGTCCAGCCGTTCACCGGCCAGGAACAGGTACTTCAACTCGGACAGGTCGTAGTCGGCGAGGTACTTGCCTTCCGGGTCCTCCTTGCGGATGGCGCGGATCGCCGTCGGCGCGGTGAACAACGCCTTCACCCCGTGCTCGGAGGCCACCCGCCAGAACGCACCGGGATCCGGCGTCCCGACCGGCTTGCCCTCGTAGAGCACCGTGGTGGCACCGAGCAGCAACGGCGCGTAGACGATGTAGGAGTGCCCGACCACCCAGCCGACGTCGGAAGCGGCCCAGAACACCTCGCCGGGGGCGACGTCGTAGATGTGGCGCATGCTCCACAGCAGCGCCACCGCGTGGCCGCCGTTGTCACGGACGATGCCCTTGGGTTTGCCGGTGGTGCCCGAGGTGTAGAGCACGTACAGCGGGTCGGTGGCCGCGACGGGTACCGGGTCGACGGGCTCGGCGGTGGCCATCACATCGGTCCACTCCAGGTCGCGGCCCTCGATGAGCTCGCAGCGCAGCCGATCCCGTTGCACCACAACGCAATGCGTGGGCGGATGGTCCACCATCGCGATGGCGGCATCCAGCATCGGCTTGTACTCCACGGCGCGGGAGGGCTCGATGCCGCACGATGCGGACACGATGACGGTGGGGCGGACGTCGTCGATGCGCACCGCGAGTTCGTGCGGGGCGAACCCGCCGAACACCACCGAATGGACGGCACCCAACCGGGCGCAGGCCAACATCGCGATGACGGCCTCGGGGATCATCGGCATGTAGATGACGACGCGGTCCCCCTTGTCGACGCCGAGGCCGCGCAGCGCACCGGCGAACCGGGCTACCTGGTCCAGCAGCTCGGCGTAGGTGTAGGTGCGCTTGGTGTCGGTGACGGCCGAGTCGTAGATCAGTGCGGGTTGCTCGGCGCGCCCCCCGTAGCTGATCCCCGAGTCGCTGCGCTCCTGCCCGCCGTAGACGTGGCGGTCCAGTGCGTTGGCGCAGGTGTTCAGCTCGGCGTCGGGGAACCAGCGGTAGAAGGGGGCGCGGCTCTCGTCGAGGATGCGCTCCGGGGGCTTGGTCCAGGTGACGGCCTTGGCGGCGTCGGCCCAGAACGCGGCCGGGTCGGAGATGCTCGCTTCGAAGTGGGTGCGGTAGCCGGGCATACCGGGAACCGTAATACCTTGCGGTTAGTCTCGAGGCCATGACCTACCAACCCCCGCCGATCGGAGAGGTGCGCCGCCGCTTCGTGGCCACCCGAGGGGTGAATTTCCACGTCACCGAGGCCGGACCCGAGGACGGCAGGCCGGTGCTGGCGCTGCACGGCTGGCCGCAGCACCACTGGGCGTACCGCGATCTGCTGGGCGATCCGCCGGAGGGGTTGCGGATCATCGCCCCCGACCTGCCCGGCTACGGGTGGTCGGGACCGCCGCCGCACCGGTGGGCCAAGCAGGACGTGGCCGACGACCTGGTGGCGCTCATCGACGCGCTCGGCCTGGGCCGGATCCTGCTGGTCGGCCACGACTGGGGCGGCTACATCGGCTACCTGCTGACTCTGCAGGTGCCCGACCGGATCGACGCCTACCTGGCGCTGAACATGGCCCATCCGTGGGCACCCGCCAAGGACGTGCTGCGCCACGCGCTGCCGCTGCTGAAATACCAGCCGGCGATGGCGCTGGCCGGGGTGCCGCTGCAGCGGCACACGCCGATCCTGGAGAAGGCCATCTTCCGGCTGGCGGCCCCCAGGCTGGATTCCGCGACGGTGCGGGTGTACAGCGAGCGGTTCCGGGATCCGGTGGTGGCCCGCGCCGCCACCGACACCTACCGGACGTTCCTGCTCAAGGAGGTGCCCGCCGGGATGCGCACCAGTGAGCGGCGCTGGTCCACCGTGCCCACTCGGGTGTTGTTCGGCCGCGACGACGTCGCAGTGCATCCGTCGCTGGCCGCCGCCGAGACCGCCCGCGCCGACGACTACCAGATCGAGTTCGTCGACGGCGGGCATTTCATCCTCGACGAACATCCGGAGTCGGTGCGCGCCAAGCTGATCGCGCTGGCCGCGGAGTTCCCGGGCCGCTAGTCACTGCTGGAATCGGTAGCCCATGCCGGCTTCGGTGATCAGATGCACGGGGTGGGTCGGGTCGTCCTCGAGCTTGCGCCGCAGCTGCGCCAGATACACCCGCAGATAGTGGGTTTCCTTGGCGTAGGCCGGACCCCACACCTCCTTGAGTAGTTCCTCGCGGCCGACGAGCTTGCCGCGGTTGCGCACCAGCATCTCCAGCATGCCCCACTCAGTGGGGGTCAAATGCACCTCCGCCCCGTTCTTGGTGACCTTCTTGGCGGCCAGGTCGACGGTGAACGACGCGGTCTCCACGGCAGGTTCGTCGGTGTCGGCAGCGACGGCGCCGCGCCGCACCGCGGCGCGTAACCGGGCCAGGAACTCGTCCATACCAAAGGGTTTCGTCACGTAGTCGTCGGCGCCGGCGTCGAGCGCTTCGACCTTGTCGGTGGAGTCGCTGCGCGCCGAGAGCACGATGACGGGTGCTGAGAGCCAGCCGCGCAGTCCGGCGAGGACCTCGATGCCGGACATGTCGGGCAGACCGAGGTCGAGGATCACGACGTCGGGTTTGTGTTCGGCGGCCACCCGCAGCGCCTCCGCGCCGGTGTCCGCCAGGTCGACCTCGTAGCCGCGCACCGACAGGTTGATCCGCAGCGCGCGCAGGATCTGCGGCTCGTCGTCGACGACGAGCACCCGGGTCTTGGCGGGGGTCATCGCGGTGCCGCCAGCTCGATCTCGACGGTCAGTCCGCCGCCGGGGGTGTCGGTGGCCGAGATGCTCCCGCCCATCGCTTCGACGAATCCGCGCGCCACCGAAAGCCCAAGGCCCACACCGGAGCTGGTGTCGTGGTCGCCCAGGCGCTGGAACGGCGCGAACAGCGCCTCGGCCGCGTCGCGGGCCACGCCGGGACCCTCGTCGGCGACCGCGATGAGCACCCGGTCACCGATTCGGCCGGCGATCACCCGCACCGGCCCGTCCGGGGCGTAACGCAGCGCGTTGTCGATGACGTTGGCCAGCACGCGCTCGAGCAGCCCGCTGTCGGCCAGCGCGACGGCGCCGTCGACCTCCACCTTGACCCGGTCCAGCCCGGCGCGTGATCCGGTGCTCCCGCGGCGGATTCCGAGCAGCGCTCGCGGCACCGCCTCCTCCAGATAAACCTCCTGCAGGTCAGGACGCACCACCCCGGCAGCCAGCCGCGACGAATCCAGCAGGTTGCCGACGAGCCCGGACAGCTGGTCGACGGACTCCTCCACCGTGGCCAGCAGTTCGGCGGTGTCCTCGGCGGAAAAGCCGACGTCGTCGCCGCGCAGGCTGGACACCGCCGCCTTGGCCGCTGCCAGCGGGGTGCGCAGGTCGTGGCTGACCGCCGACAGCAGGGAACGGCGCAGCTCGTCGGCCTGGGCGATGGCCTGCGCCCTGCCGGCCTCCTCGGTGAGTTCGGCCTGCTTGACCAGCCCGGCGGCCTGGTTGGCCACCACCGCGAGCACCCGGCGGTCGCGCGCGGCCAAACCGCGCCCGGCCAGCAGCAGCCAGAACTCTTCGGGATGGTCGTCGACACCCACCTCGATGGCGGTGTCGGCGTCCTCGACCGCGTCGCACGGCGGGTCACCGGCACAACCGACGACCGTCCCCGACCGCACCAGCGTCACCGAGCGTTGCCCGTACACCTCGCGGACCCGCTCCAGCAGCGTGTCCAGGTCGGCCCCGCGCAGCACCGATCCGGCGAACATCGCCAGCAGTTCGGCTTCCTGTGCGGCGCGGCGAGCCTCCCTGGCCCGGTTGGCGGCGCCGTCCACCAGGGCGGCCACCGCGACGGCGACCGCCAGCAGCACCACGATGGTGATCGCGCTGTCCGGTTCGGAGATGGTGAAGGTGTGGCGCGGGTCGACCAGGAAGTAGTTCAGCAATACACCAGAGAGCACCGCCGAAAGCATCGCGGGCGCAACGCCTCCCAGTAGCGCGACGACGAGCACCCCGATGAGGAACAGGGCGCTCTCACCGCCGACGCCGAGGTACCTGTCGAGCACCAGCACGGTGGCCGCGCAGATGGCAGAGGGCACCACCAGCGCGGCCAGCCAGGAGGCGGCGTGGCGCTGCCGAGGCGAGATCCTGGCCCACAGGGTCTCCCCGCCCGCCTGCTCGTGGGTCACCATGTGCACATCGATCTTGCCGGACTGCTGCACCACGGTCGCGCCGATGCCTTCGTCGACGATGCGCGCCCACCGGGTCCGCCGAGACGTCCCGATCACCAGTTGGGTGGCGTTCATCTCGCGCGCGAAGTCCAGCAGCGCGGCAGGAACGTCCTCGCCGACGACGGTGTGCAGGGTGGCGCCGATGTTGGCGGCCAGCTCGCGGACCTTGCCCATGTGCGCGGCCGAGACACCTGACAGGCCGTCACCGTGCACGACGTGCACCACCATCAGCTCGGCGCTGGCCTTCGACGCTATCCGGGATGCCCTGCGCACCAAGGTCTCCGACTCAGGCCCTCCGGTGACGGCGACCACAACCCGTTCCCGGGCCTCCCAGGTGTCGGTGATGTTGTTGTCGGCGCGGTACTTGTCCAGCGCGGCGTCGACCTGGTCGGCCAACCACAGCAGCGCCAGTTCGCGCAGCGCGGTGAGGTTGCCCCTGCGGAAGTAGTTCGACAATGCGGCGTCGATCCGCTCGGGAGCGTAGACGTTGCCGTGGGCGAGCCTGCGCCGCAACGCTTCCGGGGTGATGTCCACCAGCTCGATCTGGTCGGCGGCCCTGACCACTTCGTCGGGCACTTTTTCTTGCTGTTCGATGCCGGTGATCTGGGTGACGACGTCATTGAGGCTTTCCAGATGCTGGACGTTGACGGTGGTGATCACCGTGATGCCCGCATCGAGCAGTTCCTCGATGTCCTGCCAGCGCTTCGGGTTACGGCTGCCCGGGGTGTTGGTGTGAGCGAGTTCGTCGACGAGCACCACCTGCGGGTCGCGCGCGATCACGGCGTCGACATCGAGTTCGGGAAAGCCTCGGCCGCGGTATTCCACGATCTTGGGTGCCACGGTTTCGATCCCGGCGAGCAACTCGGCGGTCTTGCGTCTGCCGTGGGTTTCGACGACGGCGGCCACCAGGTCGGTGCCGCGTTCCAGGCGTCGGTGGGCCTCGCCGAGCATCGCGTAGGTCTTGCCGACCCCGGGGGCCGCACCCAGATAGATACGCAGCTCCCCGCGTTTGCGGTCGGACGGTGGTGGTGCCACGTACTCATCATCCACCGCGCGGGTCAGCTTCCGGTCGGATACGTGCTGTCCAGTGCCAGGTTCAGCGCCAGCACGTCGACCCTCGGTTCGCCGAGGAAGCCCAGCGTGCGCCCGTCGGTATGCGCAGTGACCAGAGCACGCACCTGCCCGGGGTCGATACCGCGGGCCGCGGCCACCCGGTCGACCTGCAGCTCGGCGTACGCCGGGGAGATGTGCGGGTCCAGGCCGCTGCCGCTGGCGGTGACGGCGTCGGCGGGCACCGCCGGATCGGCGGGCGCGGCGCCGCGGATCGGCACGATCTGGCCGACGCGGTAGTCCTGCCCGGGGGTGGCGCATTCGACGCGCACCCCCTTGTAGACAGCCAGGAACGGCACGGTGGTGGTGGCGCACGGTTCGTTGACGCTGATCACGCGGGTGGGGTGCGCGACGTTGCCGGCGGCGTCGCGGGGGCCGATCAGCGACAGCGCCGCACCCACACCGCCGCCGGTGCAGAACGGCCGCGCCCCGCTGACCCCGTCGAGCTCACCGACGGCGGCGCTGCGGGAGCACACCAGGGTGAGCAGGCTGGGTTTGTCGACTTGGTCCACGATGCTCTCCGGGCCGAGGTTGCTCGCGCTGGTGGCCATCGGGTCGTATCCGTCGCCGGCCGCCGACGGCCGGCTCTGGAAGTACCGCGGCAGCGCGTTGCCCTCGGCGTCGGTGAACTGCTGGCCGATCAGGCTGCTGCCCACCGCCTTACCGTCGGCGTACAGCACGGAGCCATCGGCCTTGCCGGACAGCGGGGGAGCCTGGGCGATCAGCCACACCAACGCGGGGTAGCCGAATCCGAGGAGCACGGTGAGGACCAGCAGGGCACGCACTGCGGCCCAGTGTTGGCGAGCGATGTTGGCGGTCTTCATGTCACATTCCCGGGAACAGTTGGACGACGAGGTCGATGAGCTTGATGCCGATGAACGGGGCGACGATGCCGCCGAGTCCGAACAGGTACAGATTGCGGCTCAACAGCTTCGATGCACTGCTCGGTGTGTAGCGAACGCCTCGTAGCGACAGGGGGATCAACGCGACGATGATGATCGCGTTGAAGATGACCGCGGACAGGATCGCCGACTGCGGGCTGTGCAGCCGCATGACGTTGAGCAGGTCCAGGCCAGGGAACAACCCGACGAACAACGCGGGGATGATCGCGAAGTACTTCGCGATGTCGTTGGCGATGGAGAAGGTGGTCAAAGCGCCGCGGGTGATGAGCAGCTGCTTGCCGATCTCGACGATCTCGATCAGCTTGGTGGGATCGGAGTCGAGATCGACCATGTTGCCGGCCTCTTTGGCGGCCGAGGTGCCGGTGTTCATCGCCACGCCGACGTCGGCCTGGGCGAGCGCGGGCGCGTCGTTGGTGCCGTCGCCGGTCATCGCGACCAGCCGGCCGCCGGCTTGCTCCTTCTTGATCAGCGCCATCTTGTCTTCCGGGGTGGCTTCGGCGAGGAAGTCGTCCACGCCCGCCTCGTCGGCGATCGCCTTGGCGGTCAACGGGTTATCGCCGGTGATCATCACGGTGCGGATACCCATGCGTCGCATCTGGGCGAACCGCTCTCGCATGCCCTGTTTGACGACATCCTTGAGGTGGATCACGCCGAGCACCGTGGCCTTGCCGTCGCGGACTTCACCGACGGCCAGCGGGGTGCCACCGGCGGCGGAGATGCCCTCGACGATGTCGCCGAGTTCGGTCGGCACCGTACCCCCTTCGGCGCGCACCCATTCGGTGATCGCGGTGGCGGCGCCCTTGCGCAGCTGGTGGCCGCCGAGGTCGACACCCGACATCCGGGTGGTGGCTGAGAATTCGATCCAGTGGGCGTCGGCCAGCTCTCCGGGGGTGCGGGCACGCAGACCGTACCGGTTCTTGGCGAACACCACGATGGACCGACCCTCCGGCGTCTCGTCGGCCAAGCTGGACAGCTGTGCGGCGTCGGCGAATGCTTCCGGTGTCACCGCGGTCAGCGGCAGGAATTCGGCGGCCTGCCGGTTGCCCAGGGTGATGGTGCCCGTCTTGTCCAGCAGCAGGGTGTTGACGTCTCCGGCGGCTTCTACCGCACGCCCGGACATTGCCAGCACGTTGCGTTGCACCAGGCGGTCCATGCCGGCGATCCCGATGGCGCTCAGCAGCGCGCCGATCGTGGTAGGGATCAAGCACACCAGCAGCGACACCATGACGATTCCGGTGATGCCGTTTCCGTTGAGCGCCAGGTTATCCGGCACGCCGGGGTTGTTCGTCTTGGAGTAGATCGCCAACGGCTGGAGGGTCGCCACGGCGAACACGAAGATGACCGTCAGCGACGCCAGCAGAATGTTCAACGCGATCTCGTTGGGCGTCCTCTGCCGGTTGGCGCCCTCCACGAGCGCGATCATCCGGTCGATGAAGCTCTCGCCGGGTTTCTGGGTGATCCGCACCACGATGCGGTCGGACAGCACGGTCGTGCCGCCGGTGACGGCGGATCGGTCACCGCCGGACTCGCGGATCACCGGTGCCGATTCTCCGGTGATGGCCGACTCGTCCACCGAGGCGATGCCTTCGATGACGTCGCCGTCGCCGGGGATGGTTTCGCCGGCTTCGACGACGACGATGTCGCCTTGGCGCAGCATCGGTGCGGCGACGCTCTCCTCGGCTCCCGAGCTGGCGAGCCTGCGCGCCGTGGTCGCGGTCTTGGTCTTGCGCAGGCTTTCGGCCTGGGCCTTGCCACGACCCTCGGCGACGGCTTCGGCGAGGTTGGCGAAAACCACTGTGAGCCAGAGCCAGAGCACGATCAGCCAGGCGAACCAGGTGGGTTCGAGGAACGCCAGGACGGTGCTCCAGACTGCGCCGAGTTCGACGATGAACATGACGGGGTTGCGCCACAGGGTGCGTGGGTCGAGCTTGCGAAGCGCGTCGGGCAGTGATGTCCACAGCATCCTAGGATCCAGGAGGCCGCCGCCGACCTTGCCGGGCGCGGATGCGGCGACTCTGTTTCTGCAGTGGGCGGTTTCGGCGGTGGTGACCGACATCAGTGGATTCCTTCGGCGAGGGGACCAAGCGCGAGCATGGGCAGGAAGGTCAGGGCGACCAGGATCAGCGTGACGCCGGTGACCATGCCGACGAATTGCGGCCGGTGGGTGGGCAGGGTGCCCACGGATTCGGGTGTTCTTCCCTGCCGCGCCAGCGCTCCGGCCAGGGCGAGGGCGAAGATGATCGGCAGGAACCGCCCGAACACCATCGCGAGTCCGAGCGCGGTGTTGTACCAAGGGGTGTTGACGCTGATCCCGGCGAATGCCGAGCCGTTGTTGTTGCCCGCGGAGCTGAACGCGTACAGCACCTCCGAGAGTCCGTGCGGGCCGGTGTTGAGCATGCTGGCTCGCTGTTCGGGCATCGCCATGGCGACCGCCGTCCCGGTCAGCACGATCAGCGGCGTGATCAGGAAATAGGTCGCTGCGAGCTTGATCTCGCGGGGTGTGATCTTTTTGCCCAGATACTCCGGGGTGCGCCCGACCATCAGCCCGGCGACGAACACCGTGATGATGGCCAGGATCAACATGCCGTAGAGACCCGAGCCCACACCGCCGGGTGCGATCTCGCCGAGCTGCATGTTGAACATCGTCATGAGCCCGCCCAGGCTGGTGTAGGAGTCGTGGAAGGAGTTGACAGCTCCGGTGGAGGTCAGCGTGGTGCTGGCGGCGAACACCGCAGAGTCGGCGACCCCGAAGCGCTGCTCCACCCCCTCCATCGACGCGCCGACCGCGGTGGGCACGGTGCCGTGGTGCTGCAGCTGGAAGAACATCGTCAGGCTGATGCTGATCGTGGCGATCAGGGCCATCACCGCGACGATGGCACCGCCTTGCTTCCTGCTGTCGACCATCCGCCCGAACGTGCGGGGCAGTGAGAACGCGATGACCAGCAGCAGGAAGTTCTCGATCCAGTTGGTCCAGGTGGTGGGGTTCTCGAAGGGGTGCGAGGAGTTGGCGTTGAAGAAGCCGCCGCCGTTGGTGCCCAGCTCCTTGATCACTTCCTGGCTGGCGACCGGGCCGCCAGGAATGGTCTGCTGGGCGCCGGCGAGGGTGGTGACCACTTGGTCGTGCAGGGCGAAGTTCTGGATGACGCCGCCGGAGACCAGGACGATCGCGCCGATGACGGACAGCGGTAACAGAATTCGCAGTGATCCGCGAACCAGGTCGACCCAGAAGTTCCCCAGGTCGCCAGTGTTGCGACGCGCCAGTCCGCGGACGAACGCGACGGCCACCGCCATGCCGACGGCCGCCGACACGAAGTTCTGTACGGCCAGACCCGCCATCTGGACCAGGTGCCCTTGGGTGGATTCGCCGGAATAGGCCTGCCAGTTGGTGTTCGTCACGAAGCTCACCGCGGTGTTCCACGCCAGCGCGGGTGTCATCGGGGTACCGGGGTCGGTCAAGGCCAGTGGAAGCTTGCCCTGGACCAGTTGGAAGACGAACAGGAACAGGATGCCGACAGCGGAGAAGGCGAGCACGCTTCGTGCGTAGGCACCCCAGGTCTGCTCGGCTTTGGGATCGGCCCCGATGAGGCGGTAGATCACCCGCTCGATGCGAAAGTCCTTGGTGGAGCTGTAGACCCGGTACATGTAGTCGCCCAGCGGCACGTGCACCACGGCAAGCCCGACGGCCAGCGAGAGCACGAAGAGGATTCCGGCGGTGGTGGTGCTCACTAGAACTTCTCCGGGAACAGCAGCGCAGTGAAGAGCAGTCCGGCGATCAACACGGCCAGGCTGAGGCCGACCACGTTCTGGATCACAGGGTTTCCACCCAATTCTGGACGGCGCCGAGCAGCGCGAAGATCGCCACCGTCAACGCGAGGTAGATCGCTATGGAGATCACGGGTATCAGCACTCCTGCTTCGTTTACGCACCGCCGGCCGTGGGCGGCTGCGCATGCCAACCTATGGCCGCCCCGGGGCGAGTGAGCTGGGCCTTGACGGTTTCTTGACGCCGCGGCCCACCGTTTTTACGGGCTCCTTGCACCGCGTGGCGAAGGCGTCAAGATCCAGGCCCAGGGCGTCAAGGATCCGTAGGGAGGAGTGCCACCGGCGGCCGGGCGGCGTAGACCGAGGTCATGACCGTTCTCGACGTACCCCTGGCACCGCGTCGGCTGGCCGGCTCCATCCGCGCGGTGCGGCGGGTCTTACCGATGGTGGGTTGTGGCGTGCCGGCCGACGCACTGGACGGGGAGGGGGTGGCGGAGTGGGTGCGCCGCCACGGGGTGACCGTGACCGCCTGCGGTGACGACGAACTCACGCAGGTGCTGGGCCGCGGGGTGCGGCCCGAGCAGTTGGTGCTGCGGTGCGGTCCGCGGGCGGACACCGCACGGCGGGCGGTGCGGCTGGGGGTACGGCGCTACCTTGTGTCGACCGAGCGGCACGTCGATGTGCTTGCGGACTGCACCTCTGAGGTCGTTCACCTCTACCTGGACGAACTGGGACCGGCAGTCCTCGGCGAACGTCACCTCGACATCTGTGGGATGCACTGCGATGTGGACGATTTCGACGATTGGGGGCGAGCAACCGGCCGGCTGTTGGACCGGGTCGCGCTGATGTGGGCGTGCGGGTCGAGGCTGACGCGGATCAGTCTCGCGGGCGGGTCGGCCTCGGTGTGGCTGGCCGGTGGTGCCGAGCTGGTGCAGATCGCGTCCGCGGTGGACGCGGCCCTCGACGACGGGTGTGCGCGGTGGCGGCTGCCGAGGCCGGCGGTGGCATTGGCGGCCCGCCGCGCCTGACGGGTGGGGCGCTCACGGTCAGTGTGGGGCGACCAGGCCGGCGGCCTGCGCGCTGGCCAGCATCCGGTCCCAGGCGTTCTCGCCGGTCACCAGCAGCGTCAGCGCCCCCGACACGAGGGCGATCGAGGTCCCCCAGTGCACCCACAGCGAGTGCACCACCGGCGAGGCCAGCAACGCCGCACCAGCGGTGACGACGAGGAGCGCCATCAACGCCACCCGAACCTGGGTCCGTGAGTCGGTCAGTGCGGTCATGGCTCCACGGTGCGGCGCCCGCCTGAGAAGCTGTTGACCCGTAGCTGTGGAATGCCTATGAAACCGCGGGTGGGGTGGGAGGATCGCCGGGTGGAGCCAGACCCCGGTGGCGAAGCGCCGGTCCGGCGCAACGAGACCCCGACCGAGCGGCTGGATCGGAACTGGGCCAACCTGCTGCAGGAATTGAGGGTGGTTCAGACCGGCGTCCAGTTGCTGACGGGCTTCCTGCTGACGCTGCCGTTCCAGCCGCGTTTCGACCTCCTAGACGACACCATGGAGGTGGTGTACCTGGCCACGGTCAGCGCCGCGGTGCTGTCGACCGCGCTGCTCATCGCGCCGGTGGCCATGCATCGCCTGCTGTTCCGACGGCATCGCCTCGACACGTTGGTCAACGCCGCCCACAAATGTGCCTACGCCGGGGTGCTGCTGCTCGGGGTGGCGGTCACCGGGATGACAGTCATCATCTTCGAGGCGGTGTCCGGCCGTGTCGCCGCGCTGGCCGCCGGCGGAGCGGCGCTGATCGTCTTCGCGGCGTTCTGGGTGGCGCTGCCGCTACTGATGCGGGTGGACCCGCCGTCGCAGTAGTCGCCGCCGAAGCGTCACCGGGTCGAGCTCAGGCCTTGTCGGAGGCGCCGCCCAGCGCGTCGCGGGCACGATCGAGAACCGACGCGAACGGGCCGACCGCGAAGTTCGCCGCCGCCGACTCGACGCCAGGATGCGGGCGCGTCGGGGCGATCCGCTCGGCGATGGCGACAGCGTCGGCGAGCTTGGCCAGCTCGGCCTGATCGAGCGTCGCCTCGAGCGCGGTGAACTCGAGTTCCTCTTCGTTCTGGGCGTGCTTGATCACCGCGTCCTGCAGGTGGATCAGCGCTTTGGTGAACTCGGCGCTGTCACGGGGCAACCCCTCGATGTCCCGCAACAGCGTCTTCGCGTCGTGCTCCTCGGCCAGCCGCGCATCGACGATCTCGGCGCCGCCGTCGACCTTCCGGCGCACCCGCGGGTGCACCACCATCTCCTCGGCCGTCTCGTGCACCGCGAGCATGGTTCGCAGCCGGGTGAACGACTGGTCACGCGTGGCCGCGTCCGAGGCGTCGAGGGTCTGCACGAACAGTGCCTTGATTGTCTCGTGCTGGGACTTGAGGTAGTCGACGACGTCGCGGGCCGAGGTGATCGAGGGCGCGCTCATGCAGCCTCCTTAGGCGGTGAAAGGGTGTGCGCGTGGTCACTTCCGGTGGGAAGTACGCTGCTGTCGCTGTACCCGTGGAGCGCGCGCGACAAACCCGGGACAAAGGTTTGACGCTCGTGCATATTCGGTTGCTGCTGCGGTGAAATATCCTGGATCGAGGCGCGGGTTTGGTAGCTGATGACGGCGGCAACCCAGGCTTGGCAGATCAAATCGGGAGGTCATGATCATGCTGAAGGCGTCCATGAAGGGCCAGAAGATCTACGAGAAGCTGCTCAGTGAGGGCCACTCCAAGAAGATGGCGGCGCGCATCGCCAACGCCGCGGCGCTCCACGGCCGTCCGCGTGTCGGTGGCGGTAAACGCAGCGGGTCGGGCTCGTACTACGACTGGACGATGGATCAGCTCAAGAAGCGGGCCAAAGAGATGGGTCTGAAGGGGTACTCGACGCTGACCAAGGACGACCTGATCCACAAGCTGCGCCACCATCACTGACGACGCTCAGCCGTCGTCGCTGCGCGCCTCGGCACCGGATTCGCCGGCATCGAAGTCGTCGTCGGAGCTGGCGCGGCCGACGTAGTCACCGTCGTCCTCGCTGCTGGCGCGAGAGCCGGCGACCTTGGGATCGGATTCGACGTCGGATTCGGCCTT
>JBFWOX010000058.1:0-33022 GCA_050250295.1 Mycolicibacterium sp. | reverse complement strand
GGTCCGCCGACGGGTCCACCCCTCCAATTCGGCCCGCTCAGCAACGGTCAACACAATCTCTGCAGCACGAGGAGTCGGCACAACCCAGTCTAACAACTAGATTGCAATTAACGACTCAGGACACTAGGGGGTTATTCGGCGGCCTTGATCTCGCAGAGCACGGTGCCCTGGGTGATCGCGGCGCCGGCCTCGGCCGACAGCCCGGTGACGACGCCGTCCTTGTGGGCGGTGACCGGGTTCTCCATCTTCATGGCCTCGAGCACGACGACGAGATCGCCGGCCGCGACGGTCTGACCCTCTTCGACGGCGACCTTGACGACGGTGCCCTGCATGGGCGCGGTCACCGCGTCACCGGAGGCGGCCGCACCGCCGCCGGCACCGCGCTTGCGCGGCTTGGGCTTCTTGCGGAGCGCACCGTGCGCCGGGCCGCCGCCGTTGCCGAGCGCCAGGTCGCCGGGCAGCGACACCTCGAGGCGACGGCCGCCGACCTCGACCACGACGGTCTGCCGGGGGATGGTGTCTTCCTCGTCGATCGGATCGCCGCCGGTGAACGGCTCGATGGTGTTGTCGAACTCGGTCTCGATCCAGCGGGTGTGCACGTCGAACTTGGTGCCGTCCCCGATGAAGGCCGGATCGGACACCACGGCGCGGTGGAACGGGATGACGGTGGCCAGGCCTTCGACGGTGAACTCGTCGAGGGCGCGCCGGGCGCGGGCCAGCGCCTCGTCGCGGCTGGCGCCGGTGACGATCAGCTTGGCCAGCATCGAGTCGAACTGGCCGCCGATCACCGAGCCGCTCTCGACGCCGGAGTCCATCCGCACGCCGGGGCCGGTGGGGGCGACGAACTTGGTGACCGGGCCGGGGGCGGGCAGGAAGCCGCGGCCGGCGTCCTCGCCGTTGATCCGGAACTCGATCGAGTGCCCGCGCGGTGCCGGGTCCTCGGTGAAGTCCAGCTTCTCGCCGTTGGCGATCTTGAACTGCTGCAGCACCAGGTCGATGCCGGAGGTCTCCTCGGTGACCGGGTGCTCCACCTGCAGGCGGGTGTTGACCTCGAGGAAGCTGATCAGCCCGTCCTGGCCGACCAGGTACTCGACGGTGCCCGCGCCGTAGTAGCCGGCTTCCTTGCAGATCCGCTTGGCGGACTCGTGGATCTCCTTGCGCTGCGCGTCGGTCAGGAATGGCGCCGGGGCCTCCTCGACGAGCTTCTGGAAGCGGCGCTGCAGCGAGCAGTCGCGGGTGCCCGCGACGACGACGTTGCCGTGCTGGTCGGCGATCACCTGCGCCTCGACGTGGCGCGGCTTGTCCAGGTAGCGCTCGACGAAGCACTCGCCGCGGCCGAACGCGGCGACGGCCTCGCGGGTGGCGGACTCGAACAGTTCGGGGATCTCTTCGAGGGTGCGGGCCACCTTCATGCCGCGGCCACCACCACCGAACGCGGCCTTGATGGCCACCGGCACGCCGTACTGCTCGGCGAACGCGACGACCTCGTCGGCGTCCTTGACCGGGTCCGGGGTGCCGGGCACCAGCGGCGCCTGGGCGCGGGCGGCGATGTGGCGGGCAGTGACCTTGTCACCGAGATCGCGGATGGACTGCGGGCTGGGCCCGATCCAGATCAGCCCGGCGTCGAGGACGGCCTGGGCGAAGTCGGCGTTCTCGCTCAAGAACCCGTAGCCGGGATGGATCGCGTTGGCGCCGGACTTCTCGGCGGCCTCGAGGATCTTGTCGAAGACCAGGTAGGACTCGGCGGAGGTCTGACCGCCCAGGGCGAAGGCCTCGTCGGCGAGGCGGACATGGGGGGCGTCGGCGTCGGGTTCGGCATAGACAGCCACGCTCTGCAGCCCGGCGTCCTTGGCTGCGCGGATCACCCGGACGGCGATCTCCCCGCGGTTGGCGACGAGCACCTTGGTGATCTTGGAGCTGGCGTGACTGGCCACTGCGCCTCCTGATGGCATGTTTCTCTTAGAGCGTCTTTAAGAATGTAACCCGGGAAGTTTAAGCCGGACACCTCGAGTCTCGGCCAGCCGGTCCCTTACCCGCTGGTAACCCATCAGGGTCCGATCAGTCCTCTCCGACGTCGACGACGTGGACGTGTACCCCGGCCGCGGCTATTCCATCCACCTGCTGCCGGTCGGCGGTGGAGTCGGTGACGAGATGGTGGATCTGCCGTGGCGAGACCATCTTCGCCAGCGTCACCTTGCCGATCTTGGAGCCGTCGACGGCGACGATGACGCGCTGCGCGTTGGCGGCCATCGCGATCGCGGTGCGGGCTTCTGCCTCGTCGAACGTGGTGGCGCCGATCTCGGCGGACATCCCGTCGGCCCCGAGCACGGCGGTGCCGACGGTGATCACCTGGAAGGCGTGCTCGGACATCGGGCCGACGGCCTCGAGGGTGTTTCCGCGCACCAGCCCACCGGTCGCGATGACCTTCATATGGGCGTCGACAGCGCAGTCGGCGGCGATGGTCAGCGAGTTCGTCACCACCGTGATGTGGGGCCGGCCGCGCAACGCCCTGGCGACTTCCCCGGTAGTGATGCCACCCGTCAACGCGACCGCGTGCGGGCCGGCGGGGATCAGCGCCGCGGCGTGCTGGGCGATCCGGCGCTTGATGGCGAGCATCCGGTGATCGCGCAGCCGCACCGGGATCTCGCTGCCGCTGGGGTCCAGCGCGCGGGCGCCGCCGTGGGTGCGCACCAGCAGGCCCTGCTCTTCCAGTTCGGCCAGGTCGCGGCGCAGCGTCGCGACCGAAACACCCAGCTCGGCGCACAGCACGGCGGACCCGACCTCGCCGCGGTCGCGCAGCAACGACAACACGTGCCGCATCCGGTCGGTGCGCCTGTTCGACATCGGCGGTGGCTCCCTCGAGACTGCGTACGATCAGTTTTTCTGAGCGTTTGCCCGGTTGGCATTGCGCGCTTTGAGCGAGCTTCTCATGATCGACGCATGTTTCCCCACTCGATCGCTCACTTGCGGGCCACATCGTGACATTGGCCACTACTGCCGACCTGGTGGCGTCGGCGACGGCGACGGGCACCGCGGTGCTGGCGTTCAACGCGATCACCCTCGAACACGCCGAGGGGATCGCCGAGGGGGTGGAGCGGGCCGGCGCCGCGGCCCTGATCCAGATCAGCGAGAACACGATTCGGTTCCACGGCGGGCGTGTCGCGCCGCTGGCGACGGCGTGCGCGCGGATCGCGCAGAGCTCCACCGCCGCGCTGGCCGTGCACCTGGATCACCTGCAGCAGGTGCCGCTGATCGAGGAGGCCATCAGCAGCGCCGCCGAGCTCGGCGTGACGTCGATCATGGTCGACGCCGCGCACCTTCCCTACGGCGACAACGTCGCGCAGACCCGCGCGGTCGCCGCGCGGGCGCACACCGCGGGGCTGTGGGTGGAGGCCGAGCTGGGTCAGGTCGGCGGCAAGGGCGGCCAGGTGCTGGCCGCGCACGCGCCGGGGGCGCGCACCGATCCGGCCGAGGCCGCCGCGTTCGTCGCCGACACCGGGGTCGACGGGCTGGCCGTGGCCGTCGGCAGCAGCCACGCGATGAGCACCCGCGACGCCCGCCTGGACGTGGAGCTGATCGCTCGGCTGGCCGCCGCTGTCTCGACTCCGCTTGTGCTGCACGGCTCGTCGGGTGTTCCGGACGACCAGTTGCGGGCCGCCGCGGCTGCCGGGATCCGCAAGGTGAACATCGGCACCGCGCTCAACCTCGCCTACACCGGCGCGGTCCGGCAGGTGCTCGGCGCCGACGCCGTGGCGACGGATCCCCGCACGTATGTCTCCGCCGGACGGCAGGCCATCGCCGACACGGTGGCCGAGCTGTGCGGCGTGGTCGAGCGGGTGCGGCGATGACGCGCACGACGCTGCACCGCACCGACTGGCTGGCCGACACCATCCGCCGGCACAAGGCCGGCGCACCGGTCGGGGTCTACTCGGTCTGTTCGGCGCACCCGACCGTGGTGCAGGCCGCCCTGGCCCAGGCCGGCGCCGACGGCAGCTACGTGCTCATCGAGGCCACCTCCAACCAGGTCGACCAGTACGGCGGCTACACCGGGATGCGTCCGGCCGATTTCCGCGAGCTGGTGTTCGGCATCGCCGACGCCGACGGCTTCCCCCGCGACCGGGTGGTGCTCGGCGGGGATCACCTGGGCCCCAACCGCTGGCAGCACGAGCCGGCCGAGGTGGCGATGGGTCGGGCCGAGGTGCTGATCGCCGAGTACGTGGCGGCCGGGTACACCAAGATCCACCTGGATTGCAGCATGTCCTGCGCCGACGATCCGGCGGTGCTGCCCGACGAGGTGGTCGCCGAGCGCAGCGCCCGGCTGTTGCGGGTCGCCGAAGATACGGTGCGCCGCAACGGTTCCGACGGTCCGGTGTACGTGATCGGCACCGAGGTGCCGGTGCCCGGCGGCGCGCACGAGACGCTGGGAGCGTTGACGCCGACGCCGGCCGAGCGGGCCCGACGCACCATCGCCGCGCACCGGGCGGCGTTCGCCGCCGTGGGCCTGGCCGACGTGTGGCCGCGGGTGATGGCGCTGGTGGTGCAGCCCGGGGTGGAGTTCGACCACCTGCAGGTGATCGACTACCAGCACGGCGCCACGGCGAACCTGCGCCACGTACTCGACGGTGAGGACCACCTGGTGTTCGAGGCGCACTCCACCGACTACCAACGCCCCGAGCAGCTGCGCGAACTCGTCGAGGACCACTGGGCCGTGCTCAAGGTGGGGCCGGGTCTGACGTTCGCGATGCGGGAAGCGTTGTTCGCGCTGGCGATGATCGAGACCGAACTGCTGCCCCGGCCGGCCCGCTCCAACCTGATCGAGGTGGTGGAACGCAGAATGCTTGCCGCACCGCAGTATTGGCAGTCCTACTACACCGACCCGGATCCGCTGGCGCAGCGCACCGCGCGCCGCTACAGCTACAGCGACCGGCTGCGCTACTACTGGGCCGACGACGACGTCGATGCGGCCCGGCGCACCTTGCTGGACAACCTGGACCGCGTCGGCATCCCGCTGCCCCTGATCAGCCAGTACCTGCCGCAGCAGTACGACCGCATCCGCGCCGGCGAGCTGGCGGCCACCGCGCAGGACCTCGTGGTCGACCGCGTCCGCGACGCGCTGCGCCCGTACGCCCGCGCGTGCCGCGCCGGCGCCGACATCCCCGAAGGAGACCGATGACCGCCCACACCACCGTGCCTGCCCAACACGACGGTGGCGCAACGATCCTCGAGATCGGCCAGCAGCCCGGCGTGTGGCGTGAGGTCGGGACCCGCTCCGACGAGAAGGCCGCGGTGTTCCTGGCCGACGTGCTGGACCGGCCCGATCTGCGGGTCGTGCTGACCGGGGCGGGCAGCTCGGCGTTCATCGGCGACATCGTCGCCCCGGCGCTGCGCCGGCATCTGCACCGCCGAGTCGAGGCCATCGCCACCACCAGCATCGTGGCCGCCCCGCTGGACCATCTGGAGCGCGAAACCCCCACGCTGCTGGTGTCGTTCGGCCGTTCCGGCAACAGCCCGGAGAGCCTGGCCACCACCGCGCTGGCCGACTCCCTGGTCGAGCAGGTCTGGCACCTGATCCTCACCTGCGACCAGACCGGCGCGCTGGCCCGGGCGCACACCGGCCGGGACGACTCGCTGGTGGTGCCCATGCCGGAACGCACCAACGACGTCGGCTTCGCGATGACATCGAGCCTGACGTCGATGCTGCTGTCCGCGCTGGTGCTGCTGGGCCCGGCCGGCGCCGACGACATCGACGCGCTGGCCGGCGCCGCCGAACACGTGCTGGGGTGCCAGCCCGATATCCGGGCGTTGGCGCGGGCCAAGAAACAGCGCATCGTCTATCTGGGTAGCGGAGCGCTGGAGGGGCTGGCCCGCGAATCCGCCCTGAAGCTCCTGGAATTGACCGCCGGCGAGGTGGTGACGTACTTCGACTCGCCGCTGGGGTTCCGGCACGGACCCAAATCGGTGCTCGACGCCGACACCCAGGTGGTGGTGTACGTCTCGACCGACCCCTACACCCGCCGCTACGACCTCGACATCATCGCCGAACTGCGCGGCCAACTCGGCGCCGAGGCGGTCACGGTGCTCAGCACCGAGCCGGTCCCGGCCGAGCTGGGCCCCGCCATGGTGATCCCCGGCCTGGCCGGGCGCACCGACGCCGTCGTCGCGGCGGCCTACCTGGTGTTCGCGCAGTACCTGGCGCTGTTCACGTCGCTGGAATACGGCAAGACACCGGACAACCCGTTCCCCTCAGGGGAACTCGGCCGGGTCGTGCAGGGCGTGACCATCTATCCGATGACCGAAGGGGAGCGCTGATGGCCCGCTATCTCGGCGTCGACGGCGGCGGCTCGAAGACCGCGTTCGCCCTCATCGACGACACCGGCCGGGTGCTGGCCCGCGCCGCCGCGCCCACGTCGTACTACTTCAGCACCGGCATCGAGGTCGTCGAACAGGTCCTGGCGGCCGGCGTCGCCGACATCTGCACCCAGGCCGGCATCACCACCGCCGACATCGACGCCGCGTTCTTCGGGCTGCCCGGCTACGGCGAGTCCAGCGCGGACATCCCCGCGCTGGACGCCGTCGGGGAACGGGTCCTCGGGCACCGCCGGTACGGCTGCGACAACGACATGGTGTGCGGCTGGGCCGGATCGCTGGCCGGCCGGGATGGCATCAACGTGATCAGCGGCACCGGGTCGATGACCTACGGCCAGCGCCGCGGCGTCGGGCACCGCGTCGGCGGCTGGGGTGAACTCTTCGGCGACGAAGGCTCGGCGTATTGGGTTGCCACCCAGGGACTCAACGCGTTCAGCCGGATGAGTGACGGCCGCAGCCCCCGCGGCCCGCTGTACCAGCTGCTCAAGGACCGCCTGGCGATCGGCAGCGACCTCGACGTGGTCAGCCTGGTGATCGACACCTGGGGCGGCAACCGCGGCTCCATCGCCGCGCTGGCCACCACGGTGTGCCAGGCCGCCCATCATGGCGACCCGGCGGCGGCCGGCATCCTCGCCGCCGCGGCCGCCGAACTGGTCACCCTCGTCGAAACCACCAGGGCGCTGGTCGGTTTCACCGAGGACGAGACCGTGCCGGTGTCCTACTCGGGCGGCATGTTCTCCGACGCGGACTTCCGGGACCGCTTCGTCACCGCCATCGCCGCACTGCCCACCCGCTACGAACTGAAACGCCCCCTGCTGGACCCGGCCGTCGGGGCGGCCCTGTACGCGGCCCGACGATCGGGCCACCCGCTCACCGAATCCGCATTGCACCAACTCGCCGCCATCCCCACGACACCGGAAGAGGTCACGACAGCATGACCGCTCTACCACAGTCACCCACCCGCAGCTGGATCTTCTACGCCGCCCTGCTCATCCTGTTCTGGGGTGTCTGGGGCGCCTTCTCGGCGCTGCCCGCCACCTGGTACGGCTACCCGGACGAGATGATCTACAGCATCTGGGCGCTGACGATGATCATCCCCGCCACCGTCGCGCTGCGCGGGCACCGCTTCGACCGCCGCCCGATGGCCACGGTGTACGGCCTGCTGATCGGGCTCACCGGCGCCGGTGGTCAGCTGCTGCTGTTCCAGGCGCTGACCATGGGTCCGGCCTATCTGATCTTCCCGATCGTGTCGATCTCCCCGGCGATCACCGTGCTGATGGCGATGGTGCTGCTGCGCGAACGGATCACGGGCCTGGCGGCGGTCGGGCTGGTGGCCGCGCTGGCCGCGATCGTGCTGTTCAGCATCACCGGCGGGGAGTCCGACGGCGCGTCGGGGCCGTGGCTGCCGCTGGCGATCCTGATCTGCGTGGCCTGGGGTGTGCAGGCCTACTTCATGCGCAAGGCCGCCACCATCGGCGTCAACGAGGCGACCACGTTCGGCTGGATGGCCATCACCGCGATCGCGCTGATCCCGGTGGCGCTGCTGTCCCTCGGTGAGGTCCCGCTCGACTTCCCCTGGCAGGCACCGGCTTTGACGGCGGTGACGCAGATCCTCAATGCCGTCGGCGCGCTGTTCCTGGTGATGGCGCTGTCCCGGGGCAAAGCCACCATCGTCGCGCCCACCACCAACGCGCTGGCCCCGGCGCTGACCATCGTGGTGTCCCTGATCGCCTACCAGACGCTGCCCAGCCCGTACGGCGCCGTCGGCATCGTGCTGGCGCTGATCGGGTCGACGCTGATGGTGTACAGCGACGAACGGCGCGGTGAGGCACCGACGGCCGCCGTGCTGGCCCCCGAGGTGCACCGCGCGTGAAACCCACCGTCGTCATCATCGGTGCGGGCAGCGTCGAGTTCACCCGCGAACTGCTCGGCGACATCCTGTCTTTCCCGGAGCTCACCGGGGTGCGGGTGGTGTTGCACGACATCGACAGCCAACGGCTGGAGACCGCCGAAGCGATCACCCACGCCACCGCCCGCGCGGCCGGTGCCCATCCCGAGGTGCTGGCCACCACCGACCGCCGGCGCGCCCTGGACGGGGCCGACTACGTCATCAACGTGATCCAGGTCGGCATGCACGAAGCGACGCAACGGGATTTCGCGATCCCGGCGCGCTACGGGCTGAACCAGACCATCGGCGACACCATCGGTGTCGGCGGGATCTTCCGCGGGCTGCGGACCTTCCCGGTGCTGGCCGGCATCGCCGCCGACATGGCGCAGCTGTGCCCGGACGCCTGGCTGCTCAACTACACCAACCCGATGGCGATGAACGTCACCTACCTGCACCACGTCGCACCGCGGCTGAAGGTGCTGGGGCTGTGCCATTCGGTGTACTGGACCATGGTCGGGCTGTGCGAGCTGATCGACGTGCCCTACGACGAGGTGTCCTACTGGTCGGCCGGGGTGAACCACCAGGCGTGGGTGCTGCGGTGGGAACGCGGCGGCCAGGACCTCTACCCGCTGCTGGACCAAGCCATCGCCACCGATCCGGAACTGCGCCGCCGGGTGCGCGTGGACATGTACCGCCGGCTCGGGTACTACCCGACCGAGACCAGCGAGCACAGCAGCGAATACGTGCCCTGGTATCTGCGCCACCCCGACGAAGTGCAAAGGCTGCGGATCAACGTCGGCGAGTACGTCGCCATCAGCGAGGCCAACCTGGCCGAATACCACAGGGTGCGAGCCGAATTGGCCGACACCGAGACGCTGCCGATCGACACCGGGTCCACCGAGTACGCGCCGCAGGTGATCCACTCGCTCGAGACCGGGACGCGGCGGGTGATCAGCGCCAACGTCGTCAACGATGGGTTGATCACCAACCTGCCCGTCGGGGTGGCCGTGGAGGTGCCGACGGTGCTCGACGCGCTGGGTGCGCACCCGATGAAGGTGGGGGAGCTGCCGCCGCAGTGCGCCGCGCTCAACCGCGGCTTCCTCGGCCCGGTCGACCTGACGGTGCGCGCCGCGGTCGACGGCGACCCGCGGCTGGTGCGGGCGGCGGCCATGGTGGATCCCAACACCGCGGCCACGCTGACCGTCGACCAGATCTGGGCGCTGTGCGACGAGATGACCGCCGCGCACGGCGATCTGCTTCCCGAGCCGCTGCGCTCGGGTCCAACGTCCCACCCACATGTAGCCAACTAGGAGTGTCCACCGTGATCGAACGCCGGCTCTGCCTCGCTCTGGTTGCCGTCCTCGCCCTCGTGCTCAGCGCGTGCGGCGGCGGTTCGTCGTCCGGCCCCACCGAGATCGCGGTGTGGCACGGCTACCAGGACACCGAGGGTGAGGTGTTCAAAAGCCTGATCGCCCAGTACAACCAGGAACATCCCGACGTGCACGTCAGCGAGCTGTACTCCAGCAACGACCTGGTGCTGCAGAAGGTGCTGACCGCGGTGCGCGGCGGCAGCGCTCCCGATGTGGCGTACATGTTCGGGTCGTGGTCACCGAACATCGCGCAGATCCCGCAGGTCGTCGACATGGCAGGCGAAGTGTCGCAACCGGATTGGAACTGGGACGACTTCTACCAGGCCGAGCGGGAAGCCGCGACCGTCGGCGAGAAGGTCGTCGGCGTGCCTGCACTGGTGGACAACCTGGCCATCGTCTACAACAAGACGCTGTTCGCCGAGGCCGGCGTCGCCCCGCCCACCCCGGACTGGACGTGGGACGACTTCCGGGCCGCCGCGGCCAAGTTGACCGATCCGGCGAAGGGCCAGTACGGCTGGCTGATCCCGGCCGATGGCAGCGAGGACACGGTGTGGCACTACCTGCCGATGCTGTGGGAGGCCGGCGGTGACATCCTCTCGCCGGACAACGAGCGCGCGGTGTTCAACTCCGAGGCCGGGGTGCGGGCGCTGACCGTGCTGCAGCAGATGGCGGTCACCGACAAATCGCTGTACCTGGACACCACCAACGAGAACGGGCCCAAGCTGATGAACAGCGGCAAGGTCGCGATGCTGATCACCGGGCCGTGGGATCTGAGCCAGCTGCCCGACATCGACTACGACGTGCAGGTGATGCCGACCTTCGCCGGCAGCAGCGGCGGGCACCAGACCATCGCCGGCCCGGACAACTGGGTGGTGTTCGACAACGGGGATGCCAAGAAGCAGGCCGCGATCGACTTCGTCAAGTGGCTCTCGGCGCCCGAACAGGTCAAGACGTTCTCGACGGGCACCGGTGACCTGCCGATCCGCCAGTCGGTGGGTGAGGATCAGGCCGTGCTGACCGCGCTGAACGACAACGTGCCCGGCACCGCGGCGTTCGTGGCGAACCTGGCCAACGCCACCAAGGTGCGGCCCACCGTCGAGCAGTACCCCGACATCTCCGAGGCGCTGGGCCAGGCCATCGTGTCGGTCATGCTCGGCAAGGAGGAGCCCGCCGCGGCGCTGAACACCGCCGCCGAGGCCGCCGACGCCGCGCTGGCCGGGAAGTAGCGCACCCGGATGCTGAAGCCTGCCGATGCCGAAGCGCCGCAACGACGGTCGGTCGTGCGGCGCCTCGGCCGGTCCGAGAACGTGGCGGGCTGGACGCTGGTCGGCCCCGGGGTGATCCTGATCGGCATCTTCGGTCTGCTGCCGGTACTGATGTCGCTGCAGCTGTCGTTCCAGCAGTCGGACCTGCTGAGCCCGCAGACCCCGTGGGTGGGGCTGCAGAACTACCGCAAGATGGCCGACGACCCGGTGTTCGTCGAGTCCATCGAGCACACCATCGTCTACACCGCGCTGTTCGTGCCGGGCACCATGCTGGTCGGGTTGTTGGTGGCCACCGCGATGAACCGCTCGGTGCGGTTCATCTCGGTCTACCGCACCGCGGCCTACATCACGATGGCGGTGTCGACGATCTCGCAGGGCATCATCTTCCTGTGGCTGACCGACCGGGACTACGGCCTGGTCAACGCCGCGCTCAACGCGGTCGGGGTGCCGTCGCAGCCGTTCCTGGCGTCGCCGTCGCAGGCGCTCTACGTCATCGTGGCGATGACGATCTGGGGCTGGACCGGGTTCTCGGTCATCGTGTATCTAGCTGCGCTGCAAGGCGTTCCAACCGAGCTGCACGAGGCGGCGGCCATCGACGGGGCCAGCGCGTTCACCCGGTTCCGCACCATCACCGTCCCGCTGCTCGGCCCGGCCAACCTGTTCCTGGTGGTGTGGCTGACCATCAACGCGCTGCAGCTGTTCGACGAGGTGTATGCCACCACCCGCGGCGGGCCGCTGCGGGCCACCACCGTGATCGTGTTCTACCTGTGGGACCGGGCGTTCGTGCACTTCGACGCGGGGTACGCCGCGGCGATGGCGTATGCGTTGTTCGTCGTCATCCTGGTGATCACCGGCATCCAGTTCCGGCTGGCCCGACGATTCGTGTACCACTCGTGAGGGCGCTGCGGCTGCCGTTCAGCCCCTGGCACCTGGTGCTGATCCCGACGGCGTTCCTGCTCATCGTGCCGCTGCTGTGGATGCTGATCACCTCGCTGGAGACCGAAGGGGAGGCCAATCGCTTTCCGCCGGTGCTGATCCCGGAGCGGCCCCGGTTCGAGAACTACGCCGAGGCGTGGGCGTCGGCGCCGTTCGGGCACTTCTTCCTCAACAGCGCCACGGTGACGCTGGTGGTGCTGGCCAGCAACCTGGTGGTGTGCAGCCTGGCCGGGTACGCGTTCGCCCGGATCCGGTTCCTGGGCCGCGGTGCGCTGTTCGTGACGTTGATGGCGACGCTGATGGTGCCGTTCCAGGTCACGATGATCCCGGTGTTCCTGATCGTGAAGTGGTTCGGTGACAACGTGTGGGAAGGGTTGGGCATCAACCACATCGGGGCGTTGATGCTGCCGAACCTGGCGACCGCGTTCGGGATATTCTTCCTGCGCCAGTTCTTCCTGACGGTGCCGGTGGAGCTCGAGGAGGCCGCCCGGGTGGACGGCACGTCCCGGCTGGGCGTGCTGTTCAAGATCGTGCTGCCGCTGTCGCTGCCCGCGCTGTCGACGCTGGCGGCGCTGACGGTGTTGACGTCGTGGAACGACTTCCTGTGGCCGCTGATCGTCATCACCTCGCACGACCAGATGACGGTTCCGTTGGGGCTGAGCTACTTCCAGGGCGCTCACCGGGTCCGCTGGCCGCTGTTGATGGCGGCCAACGTGATGAGCCTGCTGCCGATGCTGCTGGTGTTCATCGGGGCGCAACGGTACTTCGTGCAGTCGGTGGCCAGCACGGGTCTCAAGGGCTGAGAGAAGGAGTATTGCGTTGGCGCAGGTCGAGTTCCGGGACGTCACCCGCAGCTACCCGGGCGGGGTGACCGCGCTCGACGGGTTGAACCTCACGGTGGCCGACGGGGAGTTCCTGATCCTGGTCGGCCCGTCGGGGTGCGGCAAGAGCACCGCGCTGCGGCTGCTGGCCGGACTGGACAAGCCCACCTCGGGGGAGATCCGCATCGGTGGGCAGGTGGTCGACGGGCTGGCGCCGGGGGAACGGGACATCGCGATGGTGTTCCAGAACTACGCGCTGTACCCGCACATGACGGTGTACCGCAACCTCGCCTACGGGCTCAAGCAGCGGCGTACCCCGCGTGCGGAGATCGAGCGCCGGGTGCGTGAGACCGCTGAGCTGCTGCAGATCGGGGAGTTGTTGGACCGCAAGCCCGGTCAGCTCTCCGGCGGGCAGCGGCAGCGGGTGGCGATGGGCCGCGCGCTGGTGCGCCGGCCGCAGGCGTTCCTGCTCGACGAGCCGCTGTCGAACCTGGATGCCAAGCTGCGCAACCAGGTTCGCGGTGACCTCAAGCGGCTGCACCGCGAGGTCCCGGTCACCTCGATCTACGTCACCCACGATCAGGTGGAGGCGATGACGCTGGGGGACCGGCTGTGCGTGATGGCCGGCGGTGAGGTGCAGCAGATCGGCTCCACCGACGACGTCTACCACCGGCCGGCCAATACGTTCGTCGCGGCGTTCATGGGCAGCCCGCCGATGAACCTGATGCCCGCGGCGGTGCGGGCGGGGATCCTGCACATCGGGGACACCGCGCTGACGGCGGCGGCGTGCCCGGACGGCCCGGTCACGGTCGGGGTGCGACCCGAGCACCTGCAGGTGCGGGGCAGCGGAACCGGGGACGGGGTGCTGCCGGCGCGGGTCGATTTCGTCGAGCCGCTGGGCAGCCACGTGCTGGTGACCGCGCTGGTGGACGTCGACGGCACGCCGACGCGGGTGATCGCGCAGGCCCCGGCGGGCACCGAGTTCGAGTCCGGCGCCCGGATCGGGCTGGTGCTGCCGCCGGAGCGGACGTACTTCTTCGACGCCGAGACCGGCGACGCCCAGGTGCACCGGGAGCGCATCACGCTCTGAGATGGAGGTCGTACGTTGACTCCATGGACTCGATCACCCTCCGCCTCGACGATGACGCGTCCAGGGCGCTGGCCGTTCTGACCAGTGATGGAACTTCGGTGTCCGAAGCGGTGCGAAGGGCTGTCATCGCCGCGGCGCGGAGGGCGGCCGCTGCCCATCTTCGCGCGGAGGCCGCCGCGCTGGCTGGCGACGACGATGACCGCGCCGAGGCAATGCAGGTGCTGCGCGATCTGGAGAGACTGCGGGCCTGGTGAGGGGCTGCTCTGAGGCGGGATGCAGATCACACCCGCACGATTTCGGCCGGGGCTCCACCCTGCCGTATCGTGGATTGAAGTTTCCTTCAATCCATCAAGTCATGGGAGCCATCCGGTGGTCCAGGGTTTCCTCGCGGGCGGAGAACGGCCGCTCTACGAGATCAAGGCCAATCTGTTCAAGGCGCTGGCCCATCCGGCCCGCATCCGGGTGCTCGAGATCCTGTCGGTGACCGGGCGGCCGACGTCGGTCAGCGAGATCCTCGAACAGACCGAGATCGAGCCGACCCTGCTGTCCCAGCACCTCGCGGTGCTCAAGCGGCACTACGTGGTCAGCTCCGAGCGCACCGGCAACGCCGTCTACTACCAGCTGGCACACCCGACGATCTCGGAGCTGCTGGTGATCGCCCGCACCTTCCTGGCCGACACGCTGGCGGCGCGGCAGGACCAGCTCAACGCGCTGCCGTCGCTGCCGCCGGTGGAATCCGGCCAGTGATCCGCGGGGCCGCCCACAACGTCCGACTGCTGTTGCCCCGGCCGTCGGACTACGAGGGCCTGTCGCGGTCGTGGCGGCGCGACGTGCTGGCCGGGGTCACCGTCGGGGTGGTGGCGCTGCCGCTGGCGTTGGCGTTCGGCATCAGCTCCGGGGCCGGCGCGGCCGCGGGGCTGATCACCGCGGTGGTCGCCGGTCTGGTGGCCGCGATCTTCGGCGGCTCGCACGTGCAGGTCTCCGGCCCGACCGGCGCGATGGCCGTGGTGCTGGCCCCGATCGTCACGCAGTACGGCTTCGGCAGCCTGGCGCTGGTCACGGTGCTCGCCGGGGTGATCGTGCTGGCCGCGGGAGTGATGGGGCTGGGGCGGGCGGTGACGTTCATCCCGTGGCCGGTGATCGAGGGGTTCACGGTCGGGATCGCGGCGATCATCTTCCTGCAGCAGGTGCCTGCCGCGCTCGGGCAGGCCACCCCCGAGGGGCAGCGTCCGCTGTTCGCGGCGGTCGACGTGCTCACCCACCTCGACTGGGCGACGGCCGGACCGACGCTGGCCGTGGTCGCGCTGGTGGCGGCGCTGATGATCGTGTTGCCGCGGCTGCACCGCGCCATCCCGGAGTCGCTGTCGGCGGTCGTCGTGGCCACTGTGGCGGTGATCGTGGCCGGGTTGCCGGTGGCGCGGATCGGGGAGCTGCCGTCACACCTGCCCGCCCCGGTGCTGCCGCACGCCGATCCCACCGCGTTGCGGGCGCTGCTGGGGGCGGCGCTGGCGATCGCCGCGCTGGCCGCCATCGAATCGCTGTTGTCGGCCCGGGTGGCCGCGACGATGTCGCCGACCGGCCCGTACGACCCGAACCGGGAGCTGGTCGGGCAGGGGCTGGCGTCGGTGGCCTCCGGGGTGTTCGGTGGGATGCCGGCCACCGGGGCCATCGCCCGCACCGCGGTCAACGTCCGCTCCGGCGCCCGCACCCGGGTGTCGGCGCTCGTGCACTCGCTGGTCCTGCTGGGGGTGGTCTACCTGGCCAGCGGCCCGGTGGGGGCGATCCCGCTGTGCGCGCTGGCCGCGGTGCTGATGGTGACCTCGGTGCGGATGGTGTCGGTACCCACCGTCGTCAAGATCATGACGTCGACGCGCTCGGATGCGTTGACGTTCGTGCTGACCGCGGCGATCACGATCGGTTTCGACCTGATCGAGGCGGTCGAGATCGGCCTGGTCGTCGCGGCGGTGCTGGCGTTGCGGGCGGTGGCCCGCCGGGCCAGCGTCACCCGCGAACCGCTACCGGGACCCCCGCGGGCCGGCGACGACAAGATCGCGCTGCTGCGGTTGGACGGTGCAATGTTTTTCGGTGCAGCCGAACGGATTTCGAACACCATCACCGACGCCGAGCATCCCGACGTCTCGGTGGTGATCATCCGGATGTCGCAGCTGGGCCTCCTCGACGCCACCGGGGCGCACACGCTGGCCCAGATTGCCGAGGAGCTCGAATCCCGGGGCGTCACCGTGATCATCAAGGGTGTCCAACCCGAGCACCGTGCCCTGCTGGCCAATGTCGGCGTGATCGAGGCGCTGCGGCACGAGAACCACCTGATCGACTCGCTCGAGGACGCGATCGCCCACGCCCGCAGTCACACCTGACCGGGTGGGTGTGAAAGCCGGTGGGGTCGAACACTTTAACGACGCCCGTCGATCCCCCTATCTGGTAAACGCCTCGTGAACACGCGGTGGGCCAACTATGCTGGGCCGAAGCACGATCTGCGGGGGGCCACTTCTATGCGCTTGTCGAGTGCCTTCTTCGCCGAGGACACCGAATGGGTGGATGGGAAGCTCAACATCATCGGCGGCGGCTTCGGCAGCACCTGTGTGCCCCCGGGCACCAGCGAGATCGCGGTGCACATCGTGCTGATCTTCGACTCGGTGGGCGAGGACATCGGGAAGGCCGACGTGCTGCACATCGAGCTGCACGGCCCGGACGGGGAGCGGCTGCCGGGGTTCCGGTCGCACAGCTACGTGGTGCCGGGCAACATCCAGTTGGTCAGCACGGGGTTGATCGCGCTGTCGATCAACCCCGCGGGCGGACGGCACTCCTGTGTGCTGTGGACCGAGCGGCACGGCAACTGTCAGGTCGCGATGCCGCTGGACGTCAACGTCGTCGACCCGGCCACCGTGCGGCACTGATCCTCAGCTCACCAGCTACCGATGCCGGGGCCGGCCGGCCAGCCGCCGCGGAAGCCGCCGGCGCGGGTGCCCTTGAGCCGGTCCGGGACGGCCTTGGTGGAGTCCCTGACCTCGCCCTGGGCGTGAACGTCGTAGTGGTCGGCACCGCGGACGTCGCCGTAGGTGGAGTTCCCGGAGACCAAATCGGCCTGCCGGCTGGTCACCGTGCGGTCCACGCCCACCTCGTTGACGTCGGCCGACGCCGTCGCCGCGCTGCCCAATCCGACGCATGCGGCCGACGCGGCCAGCACGATCACGCTGCGAAAGCCCAGTTTCTTCGGCATGCGAAGACGGACCCCGGTGGTCTTGAACATTCTTTCGCCCTCCCTGAACATTCCCTGCGAGAATGCTGTCGATCACCTGGTAGTCAGTGACCCTACCAGGGCGTCGGGATGCCCGAGGGGCTCCCGCCTGAGAAGACCCTGAGGATTGTGGCCGCCGCCAAAAGACTTGCGGTCGAAGCTCTTTGGTCAGCGCAGGTGGCGTTTGATGCGGGCCAGCATCGCCGACATGCCACGTAACCGCAGCGGGCTGATCAGTGCGGCCAGGCCCAGGTCGGTGTAGAAATCGTCCGGCACGGCCAGGATGTCGTCGGCCGATTGGCCATCCAGCCCGGTGGCCAGGATCGCGGCGAAACCGCGGGTGGTCGGCGCCTCGGCGGGCGCACTGAAGTGCAGCCGGACGTGCGCCCGATCAGCGGCGTCGACGTGCAGGAACAGCGGCGACTGGCATTCGGGCACCGGTTCCATCGCCGCCTCCTCGAGGTCGGCGGGCAGCGCGGGCAGCTCGTCGGCGAACTCCAGTAGCAGGGCCAGCTTGTCCTGGCCCTCGACGTCCTTGAAGTCAGAGACCACCTCGGCCAACGCAGCGGGCATGGTCATGACCGCACCACCGTCACGGCGCCTCGCCGGGTTCCTCACCCACGGCGACCGGCACCCGCACGGCGTTGCCCCACTCGGTCCAGGACCCGTCGTAGTTCCGCACGCCGGGCAGGCCCAGCAGATGGGTCAGCACGAACCAGGTGTGGCTGGAGCGCTCCCCGATGCGGCAGTACACCACGGTCTGGTCTTCGGGCTCGATGAAGCCGTACAGCTCGTCCAGCTCGGCGCGGGTGCGGAACTTGCCGTTGTCCAGCGCGGCCTTGCCCCACGGGATGGACACCGCGGTGGGGATGTGCCCGCCGCGCAGTGCGCCCTCCTCGGGGTATTCGGGCATGTGGGTGCGCTCGCCGGTGTACTCCTGCGGGGAGCGCACGTCGATCAGCGGCTGCTTGCCGAGGATGCCCAGGACGTCGTCCTTGAAGGCGCGGATCGGGGCGTCGTCGCGCTCGACGACCGGGTAGCCGGTGGTCGGCTTGTTGGGCACGTCCAGGGTGGTGTCGCGGCCGTCGGAGATCCACAGGTTGCGGCCGCCGTCGAGCAGCCGCACGTCGGGGTGGCCGAACAGTGTGAACACCCAGAGCGCGTAGGCGGCCCACCAGTTGCTCTTATCGCCGTAGATGACGACGGTGTCGTCGCGGGAAATGCCCTTGCGGTTCATCAGGTCGGCGAACTGCTCGCCGTTGATGTAGTCACGCACGTGCGGATCGTTGAGGTCGGTGTGCCAGTCGATCTTCACCGCGCCGGGGATGTGGCCGGTGTCGTAGAGCAGCACGTCCTCGTTGGACTCGACGATGGCCAGCCCGGGCCGGCCGAGGTTGCCCGACAGCCAATCGGCGGTCACCAACCGTTCGGGGTGGGCGTAGGACTGCAGAGCGGGGCTGGGATCAGCAGGTAGCGGCACGTGGTGAAGCCTACCGGTGTCGGGCGGGGGTGTCCGGTGCCACTCAGACGCGGCTGACCGCGGGCGACTCGGTCGGAACGACCGGGGTGAACGCATCGGGTCGCGTCGCGAACGAGATCAGGCCGATGGTCACCAGCACCAGGGCGGCCACCGCGGCCGCCTTCACCGACCGGTCCGGTGTGAGCAGGCCGTGCCTATAGGCCGCCCTGGCATCCCGCACCACCTGCAGATCCGCACTGCGCAAAGGCTTTTCGACGATGTGGTGCAGCGCGATGGCCAACCCGAAGGCCACCGACAGTGCGCACACGTAGTAGTGCAGCCCGGCACCCATCACGGTGCCGAGCAACACGATCACCGGCAAGTGCACCAGATACAGCGCATAGGCCAGGTCGCCCAGGTAGGTGCTGATCCGGTTGCTCAGCAGGCCCTGGAATCGCGGCTCGCCACCGATGCCGGCCCCGATCACCAGGGCAGTGCCTACGACGGGCAGCAGTGCCCACGGTGCCGGATAGCCGACGCTACCCGGCCCGACCAGGACCAGCGCCGCCGCGATCAGGGCCAGCCCGGTCCAGGACAGCGCGGGACGTGCCGGACCGGGGAGCCGGGCCCAGGCCCCGGCCGTCACGGCGAGCAATGCGCCGACGGCCAGTTCCCACAGTCGGGTGGCGGTGCTGAAGTACGCGAGGTCGGGGGCGCTGGCGGTCTGGTAGGTCGCCAGCGCGAACGAGGCGGCGGCAAGGACGGCGACGGCGACACCAGTGCTCAGCAACCAGCGCTTCGGTGGCCAGGTCATGCGCCGTGCGATCAGGGCGATGACGAAGATCAGTGCCGGCCAGAACAGGAAGAACTGCGCACCGACCGACAGCGCCCAGAAGTGCTGCAGCGGGGAAGCCGATGCGGCGGCGATGACGGGGTCGGTGCCGAGTGCGACGAAGCGCCAGTTGGCCAGGAAGAAGTACCCGAAGACGGCGTCGGCGCCCACGTTCTCGGCCTGCGCCGCCGGCAGCGCGAGCCGGGCCGCGAAGTGGGTCAGGACGAGGACGACGGCGGCGGCGGGGACGATGCGGCGGATCCGTTTCCAGTAGAAGCGGCGGAAGCCGATCGTGGTGGTGTGTTCGGCGGTGCGCAGGAGGCTGTCGGTGACCAGGAAGCCAGAGATCACGAAGAAGACATCGATGCCGACGAAGCCGCCGCCCGGCCAGCCCCACAGATGGGCGGCGAACACCGCCAGCACCGCGACAGCACGGAGGCCTTGGAGATCGAGCCGATGATTTGCTAACTCTGCACGTCGACGTCGGCGTCGGACAGAACTGCGGTAACGATCGAGCGTAGTGGTCATGTCTGTGCCTCCCCGGTGCAGGTGGGTTGGTACCCGTTGTTCGCTGAATTCCCACGAACCTGCACACTTGCAGCCTTGGCGTGATCCGAATCACGTCTCTCGATCCGACTGGGGACCGACCTCGCGGCGAAGGGACGAGCAGGGATTTTGCCAGGTCGGCAGGGTGGTCCGGTGAACGTTGAGCAAACCTTAAGAGACGAGTTCGTTACCGAATAGTGGAGCTAATCGGTTATCCTGCAACGTGAATTCACGGCACTGCGTAGGGAGTTTTGGTGGGGAAGCAAATCATTTCGTCGATCATGTGCACGGCTGCCGTGCTGGCCGGGACGATCGGCCTGGCGGGACCCGCCGCGGCGGCCCAGGATCCGACCCCCACGCCCGCTCCCGCGTCGCAGTGGGTGATGCCGAACGTGCGCGGCATGATCCTGCAGCGCGCGATGAACGAGATCTTCGCGGTCACCGGGACCACCGACCTGGACATCCGCACCCAGGACACCAAGGGAACCCGCGAGCAGATCAACCTGACCAACTGGACGGTGTGCGGGCAGTCCCCCCGCGCAGGCTCGCTGATCTCGCAGAAGACCAAGCGGGTCATCATGACCGTGAAGCGGTCCAGCGACCAGACCTGCTAGCCGCCCCACAGGTCGGAGACGGCCAGCCCGGCGCGGTGCAGCATGCCGCGCACCAGCGGCAGGCTGATCCCGATGACGTTGGCGGGGTCACCCTCGATGCGGTCGATGAACCAGCCGCCCAGTCCGTCGAGGGTGAACGCGCCGGCCACGTGCACGGGTTCACCGCTGGCGATGTAGGCGTCCAGCTCGGTGTCCGAGGGTTCGCCGAAATGCACTGTGGTGCTGCCGGTTTCGCTGTCGGTATGGGTGATGACGCCGCTGGTGATGCGCAGCAACGCGTGCCCGGTGAGCAGATAACCTCGGGTGCCGCGCATCGACGTCCACTGCTCACGCGCGGCGTCGGCGGAGCCCGGCTTGCCGCACAATGTGTCGTCGCGCAACAGCATCGAATCACAGCCCAGCACCACACAGTCCGCGGCGATGTCCTCGGGTAGCTGTGCGGCCACGTGCACGGCCTTGGCGTTGGCGAGCTTGGCCACCACGGCCTCCGGCGGTGTGCCGGGATCCAGGGACTGGATCAGCGCATCCTCGTCGACGTCGGAGACGACCACGGTGGGTTCGATACCGGCCTGACGCAACACCCGGAGCCGGCCGCTGGACGCCGAGCCCAGGACAACCCGGGTCATCGCCGCTCGATCTTCTTCGCGCAAGCGCTCATCGCCGCTCGATCTTCTTCGCGCAAGCGCTCATCAGCGCCGCATGTGCATCCGCTCCAGCAGCGTCACCCGCTGCCAGCTCGTCACCGCGTAACGGAGCTTGTCGACGGGATGACCCCACGGGTTGAGTTCCTGTGGCCCGGGCTCCGGCGCGGCACCACCGCCAGCGCCGGCGAGCACCGTCACCAGCGCGGCCAGCTCCTCGAGGGTGGGCTCCCCTTTGAGGATCTGGAAGTGCGGTTCCGGGGCTGGCGGGTCGTCGATCGTCATGTCCCGCGGATCGGAGACCTCGACGATGTCGGCGTCATGGTTCATAAGTCGGCCTCTCGCAAGGGATTTCGGCGTACTTGGTCTCGCCTGGTGTGACCAAGTACGCCGAAATCGCGGGGACGGTAGGTCACAGCGGGATGTTGCCGTGTTTCTTCGGCGGGGTCTGGGTGATCTTGCGTTCCAGCAGGCGCAGCGCGGTGCCGATGTAGCCGCGGGTGTGCGACGGCGGGATCACCGCGTCGACGTAACCGCGCTCGGCGGCGACATACGGGTTCACCAGCGTGTCCTCGTAGTCCTGCTGCAGCTGCAGGCGCAGCGCGTCGACGTCCTCACCGTTCTTGGCGGCTTCCTTGAGTTGGCCGCGGTAGACGAAGCCCACCGCGCCGGAGGCGCCCATCACGGCGATCTGAGCGGTCGGCCAGGCCACGTTGACGTCACAGCCCATGTCCTTGGACCCCATGACGCAGTAGGCGCCGCCGTAGGCCTTACGGGTGATGACGGTGACCTTGGCGACGGTGGCCTCACCGTAGGCGTAGAGCAGCTTGGCGCCGCGGCGGATGATGCCGTTGTACTCCTGCTCGGTGCCGGGCAGGAAGCCCGGCACGTCGACGAGCATGACGATCGGGATGTTGAAGCAGTCGCAGGTCCGCACGAAGCGGGCGGCCTTCTCCGAGGCGTTGATGTCCAGGCAGCCGGCGAACTGGGTGGGCTGGTTGGCCACGATGCCGACCGGCCGGCCGTCGATGCGGCCGAAGCCGACGATGATGTTCTGGGCGTAACCCGCTTGGACTTCCAGGAATTCGTCGTCGTCGAGGATCCGGGTGATGACCTCGTGCATGTCGTAGGGCTGGTTCGGCGAATCCGGGATCAGCGTGTCGAGCTCGAGGTCCTCCTCGGTGAGGTTCTCATCGATGGGGCCGGGGTGCGGCGCGGGGTAGCGCGGCGGCTCGGCGTAGTTGTTGGGCGGCAGGTAGCTCAACAGGTCCCGGACGTAGTCCAGGGCGTCCTGCTCGCCGGAGGCGACGTAGTGCACGGTGCCGGACTTGGCCATGTGGGTGTGCGCGCCGCCGAGCTCTTCCATGGTGACGTCCTCACCGGTGACGGTCTTGATGACGTCGGGCCCGGTGATGAACATCTGGCTGGTCTGGTCGACCATGATGACGAAGTCGGTCAGGGCGGGGGAGTAGACGTGCCCGCCGGCCGCGGCGCCCATGATGAGCGAGATCTGCGGGATCACGCCGGAGGCCTTGATGTTGTTGTGGAAGATCCGGCTGTAGAGGCCGAGGGAGACCACGCCCTCCTGGATGCGGGCGCCGGCGCCGTCGTTGATGCCGATGAGCGGGCGGCCGGTCTTGATGGCCAGTTCCTGGACCTTGACGATCTTCTCGCCGTACACCTCGCCGAGGGAGCCGCCGAACACGGTGGCGTCCTGGCTGAACACGCATACGTCGCGGCCGTCGATGGTGCCGTACCCGGTGACCACACCGTCGCCGGTGGGGCGGTTCTTCTCCAGCCCGAAGTTGGTGGAGCGGTGTTTGGCCAGCGCGTCGAGTTCGACGAACGAGTCCTCGTCCAGCAGCGCCAGGATGCGCTCCCGGGCGGTCAGCTTGCCCTTGGCGTGCACCTTCTCCACGGCGGCTTCACCGACGGGGTGCAGCGCCTCTTCCGCGCGCTTGCGCAGGTCGGCCAGCTTCCCGGCGGTGGTGTGGATGTCGATCTCGGGTGCTGCGGCGTCCGCAGAAGGTTCCGTCACGCTGGTCATGGACACCGATCGTATCGGCGGACCATCCCGCCGTCGCGCCCGGCCCTTAATGCTCCCTTAGAAAGAGGGACCGGCGCTGCTATCACCGATGAGCCGCGGCGCCGGATCGTTGATAGCCTGCGATGACTTTTCGGGCGGCGTACTAGGGGAGGACACGCCTATCTCTTCCGGCAGGCACCGCAGACCGGTCGGCCGGGTGCGGATATGGCTGGCTGTGTTGGCGCTGGCGTATGCGACGTTCACCTTGATCCTGCGGCAGTTGCCGCTGTCCAACAACATCGCGTTGATCGTGGCGGTCGGGTCGCCGTACGTGGCGGTCGTCGCGGTATTGGCGCTCGTGCTCGCAGTGCTGGAGCGCCAGGTTCTTGTGTCCGTCGTCGCGGTGGCCATCGTGGCGGTCAATGTGGCCATCCAGGTGCCCTGGTACTACTTCGGCCGACCGGCCGAGCTGGGAGCCGATGTGGAAATCCGGGTGCTGTCGTCCAACCTGCGCAAGGGCCGTGCCGATGTGCCTCGGTTCGTCGCGTTGGCGCGCGCGAACGCCGACGTCATCACCCTGTCGGAGCTGACACCGGACTGGATCCGGCGCTTCTATGCCACCGGGATCCAGTCAGAGTTCCCGTACTCGATGCTCGTGCCGGCTCCCGGCGCGGGCGGATTCGGGATGTGGTCGAGGTATCCGCTGGAAGTGATCTCGCCGTTGAAGGGCGGCAGCATGATCGCCTCGCGCGTCGACGTTCCCGGTGTGCGGTCCAACCCCATAGTGGCCAGCGTCCACATCATGAATGCGCTCACGTACTACGGCCGAGCATTCGAGGAATGGCGCCAGGGCATCACCGCAGCCAAAGAACGGATGAACGCTCTCGTGGAGGTGGCCGGCTCGGGATCCGTGATTGTCGTCGGTGACTTCAATAGCACACCGGACATGCGCCAGTTCCGAGATCTACTCAGCAATGGATATCGCGACGCGGTGCAGGAGACCGGCGCGGGTTTCGCGCCGACTTTCCCGTCCTGGCCGGTGATTCCGCCCCTCATCACGATCGATCACCTGCTGACTAGGAACGCAGCGGTGTTGTCCATCCGCACGATCACGATCGCCGGTTCGGACCATCGGTCCCTACTGGCGACGGTGGGTGTGCCAGCAGACAAGCCCGCATCCTGAGCAAACCCGGCAGCCCATCGATGTCAGCAAATGTGCTACCCCGATTTCCGGACGGGCAGTCAGATCGCGGGCCATCGGGTCCGATCAGCGGAGTCGAAGTGCGTTTGACACGCGTCGGAAACCGGCTGGTCGACCGGGATTTTTGCGTGGTTCAGAAGTCCTTCGCCGAAAGTGTGTGTTCCGGTTGACAGGGCTGGCTGGGTCTGACATATTTTCAGCTAACTACACCGGAGGGAAAGTGGGGGGACATGGCTACTGTTGCCGCTAAATTGTCGAACGTTGGTACCAAGATCCAGGTGGGGACTGCGGCGTGCGCCGTCGCAGCTGCGGCGGCACTGACGCCGGCCGTCATCGCCAACGCAGATGTTGCGATTCCCGCGCCGACCGCGCCGGCGCTGACCGAGATCAACAACATCGCTGCCGCGCCGATGATCAACTCGCTGCACTTCGCCGAGCAGGGTGGCTGGCTCTGGTTCGGCCCGGCTCGTCCGGATGCCCCGCCGAAGACGACCTTCCTGGAGTTCACCCCGCTCGCGCTGGTGCCGAACTTCCTGAAGCCGTTCTTTGGTTGGACGAAGAACCTCAACTTCCAGGCTTGTGTCTTCGGCCTGAGCCTCACCATTGGCCCTTACGGCACCACGAAGGTGGCCGTGAGCCGAGGCTGCTAAACCTCGTCCAAAGCGGACTCGTTAGATGGGACTGCCCCTCCGGTGGCAGTCCCATCTGCGTTGTGTGCTCAATTTGTCCGAGAATCGGCCGATCATGGGGAAACCTGCTGAGTGAATAGATTTTCGCGACGTCCGTTCAATGACGAACCGAACGACGAAGACGACGACGTTCTGCCAGGGAATGAGGACGAGCGAGAGTCCGGATGGTTGTCACGCATCGCTGGCCGCCGTCTTGTATGGGTCGGTGTTGGCCTGCTCGTCGTCGTCGCATTCGGATGTTGGCTGGCTTTCAAAGCTGTCGATGCGAAGTCGAACCTGGAGCGGGCGCGTGACAGCGCGCAGCAATCGAAAGACGCGTTGTTAGAAGGCAATACGGACGAAGCGTCCGCCCTCGCCGACCAGGCACGCTCCCACGCACAGTCGGCTCGAGATGCCACACATTCCCTGCCGTGGAATGTTGCGTCGGCGGTGCCATGGCTTGGCAGCCCGTTCAAGACCGGTCAGCAGATCGCGGACGTCGTGTTCGGCCTCGCCGCCGACGTACTGCAGCCATCTGCCGATGTGGGCGTTGCGATTTCGCCTGACCGGCTCTATCGAGATGGCCGAGTCGACGTAGACCTACTTCGTGACCAGGAACCGCAACTGACGGAGATTTCCGCCAGCGCAGAGCGGTTGAATACTGACGCGCAGGCGATCGCCAATCCGGGGTATCTTGGCCTCCTTCGAGATGCACGTTCGCAGCTACAGAGCCAAACAGCGGATATCGCGGGCGTCCTGAAGAACACCGCATTGGCTTCCCGCATTGTGCCCTCAATGATGGGTGCTGACGGGCCGCGCACCTACTTCATGGGCTTTCAGACCAATGCCGAGGCTCGTGGTACCGGCGGATTACTCGGTGGCTTCGGCATTCTTCGGTTCGACAACGGCAAGCCCACTGTGGATGCCTTGGGCAAGAACACGGAGCTGACCGATGCCGTCGCTTCGGTCGATCTCGGTCCTGAGTTCAGGGACATGTATGGCTTTGCGAACCCCATGACAGATTTCCGCAACAGCAATTTGAGTTCGCACTTCCCGTACGCGGCGCAGATCTGGAAGTCGATGTGGGCTCAGCAGACAGGCATGGAGGTCGACGGCGTCATCGCGATCGATCCCATTGCGCTGAGCTATATCCTCGGTGCCGTCGGGCCGATCACCATGCCTGACGGTGAAGTGATAACAAAGGACAATGTCGTCGAATTAACTGAATCGACGGCATATATCCGATTCCCCGATGATCAGGCGGCGCGGAAGAATTATTTGCAAGATATTGCGAACGAAGTCGTCACGAAAGTCACCGGTCCAGTCGATTCGCCACGCCAGTTGCTCGACGCCCTTGGTAGGGCAGTCAGCGAGCGACGTATCGCCGTTTGGAGTGCTCATCCAGAGGCGCAAGAGCTTCTCGAAGAGACTCCGCTAGCCCATGTGATACCGGAGAACTCCGCACCCTACGCTGGGGTCGTCATCAATAACCTTGGCGGCAACAAAATGGACTACTACCTCGAGCGCGAGATCGAGTATGCAGCGGATGGCTGTGATGGTGAGACGAGGATGTCCACGATCACCGTAAGACTGAAGAACACCGCGTCCCCCGACGCTCAATTGCCTGCGTATGTCGGTGGAACCGGAGGGTTGATCGAAGAAGTGCCCTTCGAGGTGCCCAATGGCACGATGGTCACATCGGTTCGCCTCATCGGCACCCAGAACGCTTCGCTGGCGGGCGCACTTGCGAACGGAGAACGTGTGCCTGTCACTCAGGGGAACGAGCGAGGACACCCCAGCTTCGAAGTTCAGGTGCTCATCCCCCCGGGCAAGTCGGGTGAACTGACCTTCCGGTTGTCCGAGCCGACCGCTCCTGGTGCTCCACAGGTGCCGGTCCAACCGCTTGTGGATCCGGTCGTTCCCAGGGTATCGGTGCCTGAGTGCACGGATTAACTGAAAGGCGCGCGATGCCGGACATGCGTGCTCGATGCTTGCGGGGGATCATGTCAAGCGCTCGTGCCTTCGTCGCGTCGGATCGCGCGACGAGACGCTTCGCAGTGGAGGGGTTGCGTTGAACCTGCAGGACTTCGTCAAGGTACTGCGCACTCGCTGGCTCACGGTGTGCATCGCCGTAGCAATCTGTGTGTTGGGTGCCGTGGGGGTGTCATTGCTGACCACCCCCCTTTACCAAGCCTCGACAAGGCTCTTCGTGTCGACGACGTCGGGATCGTCTTTGGCAGAGACCTATCAGGGAAACCGCTTCTCCCAGGAACGGGTGGTTTCCTATGCGCAACTACTGATGGGCGAGACGCTGGCGCAGCGGACCATCGACAAGCTCGGGCTCGACATGACCGCTGTGCAACTCCAGAGCAATGTGAAAGCGAGCGCGAAACCCGCCACTGTTCTCATTGACGTGGAGGTTCTCGACGAATCACCTATTCGTGCGCGTGACATTGCAAATACTCTTTCCGACGAGTTCGTGGTGTTGGTTCGGGAGTTGGAGACACCAGAAGACGGCGCCACGCCGGATTCTCGTGTCGTGGTCGAGCAGCGCGCTTCGATCCCAAATCAACCTGTGGTGCCGAAGACCGCACGTAATATCGGGCTAGGACTCGCCCTCGGGTTGGCATTAGGCATTGGCATAGCGCTCCTTCGAGATCTGCTCGACAACACGGTCAAGGATCGAGAAACGTTGGAAGCAATCACCGGCGCGGGAATCGTTGGAACCGTGCCGCTTGATAAGGAACGGCGCAAGCAGGCGGCCATTTCTTTCGACAATGACAACTCGGCAATTGCGGAGTCATTTCGAAAGGTCAGGACGAATCTCCAGTTCCTCGCCGTCGACAACCCGCCTCGGGTAATCGTGGTAACCAGCTCGATGCCGAGTGAGGGTAAGTCAACGACCGCGATCAATATCGCTCTGGCATTGGCCGAGGCTGAACACAACGTTGTGTTGGTCGACGGCGACATGCGGCGCCCGACTCTGCACAAGTACCTCGACCTGGTCGGGCCAGTGGGGTTCAGCACCGTTCTGAGCGGTGCGGCAACCCTCGACGAAGCGTTGCAGAAAACCCGATTCACCGGCCTCACTGTTCTGACATCCGGTGCGGTGCCGCCAAACCCGAGCGAGTTGTTGGGGTCTCAGTCGGCCAGAAAACTCCTCAGCGAGCTGCGGGCGCAATTCGACTATGTCATCGTCGATTCCACTCCACTGCTGGCGGTGACAGATGCGGCGATTCTGGCTGCCGGCGCGGATGGCGTCCTCATCATGGCGCGGTACGGACACACTAGGCGGGACCAGCTCACGCACGCTGTCGAAAGCCTGGAGAGTGTCGGGGCGCCTCTGCTCGGTGCAGTGTTCACCATGATGCCGACACGCGGTGGGTCGTCCTACAGCTATAGCTACACCTACTACGGATCAGACACTCCTAAGCGGTCGACGCCGCGTCCGTCGGAGCCCAATTAGGAGCGAACTGGGCCGCCGGCTTGCCTCGGATTGACGACTCGCGCTCGATGACCACCCTCCTTCTCCCCGGCGTTCCCGGTGAGGTCCCGATGGCCTGACTGTTGTCCTGCCTGTGCAGTTCGCCGCCACACGCCGGGTGCGCGCTCCAGGATGGCGTTCATGGCGAACTCAAGCACCTCGTCGCTATGGGGCCGGCTTCGACCAAGGGGTGAACTGGGCGTCCCTATGACCACAGCAGCCGTAAGCGGGATGCCGACAAGATTTGCCCGGTTACTCCACTGCGCCAGTCGTCGTCGGGATGAGTTGACGTGGCGCTTCCACACCAAAGGAAAAATCTTACAGCGCTGCATTGGCAGTCGTCGCTCTCCGTGGGACGCTGTTCAGCTAATAACGGCAAGATCACAAAGCACTCACGGTGATGCGCTGGGTGGTCGATCTGAGACGATTTTTCTGCCGATATTGATCGTCTGCCTCTGCAGCCGGTCCGACCTGCGGTTTCGGTGCTCGTGACCGGTCCACCAGGTTGTTTGCGTAAATTCTGCGAGAACGACGCGAATCGGCTGGTCATTTGGGTTCCAAGAGCGTTAGGATGCTGTTCACCGGTTGGAAAAGTTGGACATCCGGAGCTTCGGTCGAGTGCCACACGGCACGCTTTGGCTGGCCTCGGGCTCGTTACACAAAATCTGGCCGGCAAATCCGCCATCGAGCGGACTGAGGGGGCGGGGATGGCTTCATGGGGGGAGTGAATCTGGTGTCACAGCGCATGCGCCAGTACGTGGGGGTTTCACCAACAGCGGGCACGGGGCCCACGGAGAGTGTTTCAATCGAGCCTTCGGCGTGTTTGCCGACGAGTTCGTTGATGGCTGAGTCCGTGGCCACCTTGGGTGCCCGATCATGACGGAAGTCATCGAACCGAGTGCGGCGCACAGCCCGTGGGGGGCGGTCGGTGTGGGCAGCGACGTATTGGGTGGCTCCGCCGGGGACGCAGCTGTAGCTCTCAACAGGCACCGGGGCGACGCGGTAGCCGGGCATGCGGGGGCCGGCGAAGTGAACCGGACGCCCTCGCTCCGTGTCGTTGGGGACGTCGTTCGCGCCCCGGACGAACAACAGCGCACCGGTGTGCGGCTCCTGGGTCGAGTTCGGGCGTGGATGGTTGTCCCCGTTGTGGACTTCGTCCTGATGCTGCTTCCGCTGGCTTGGCGACCGCCACAGCCAACCTCGGTGCTCACCATGGCCATCTTGGCGACGCTGCTCTTGTCCGGAGGTGGCCGATACGTCGCACGGCTGCATCTGAGCGTGCTAGACGAGTTGCCTGCCATCCTCACGCGGCTACTCACCGCGGTGGCGGCTGTATCCACGATAATTCTCTATCTGCATCAGAAGGCAGCGGTCCTGGTCTTCCTCGAAACTGCCTGCCAGGCTGTCGCATTGGTCATTGTTGGCCGTGTCGTCATGACGCGAATCCTGGCGATCGGGCGTAAGCGGGGCATAGCCCAGCACCACACCGTCCTCATCGGCGGCGGCCCGGTCGCAACAGAGTTGGCGAGGATTCTCGCCGAGCACAAGGAGTACGGAATCACGCTCGACGGATTCGTCGACGACGGCGACTCCTTTCCTGCAGATGCACACCTGCCGCGACTCGGCCGTCTCGCGGATCTTGACATGGCCGTGGCCTCCACCGGAGCGGAGACGCTGCTGGTGGCCGACGGAAACTTCGAGGAACGCGCCGTCATGGACGCGGTACGCACGACCGCCTGCCGGCACACCGAACTCCTCGTGGTGCCGCGTATGCACTACTTCCACACGTTGACGGGGATGGCCGATCACATCGGATCGATACCGATCATGCGGATCCGTAACCCCAACCTGCGCGGGCCTGCTCGCTTGATCAAGCGTCTTTTCGACATCGTCGTCGCCGCAACGGCACTCATCATCTTGTCGCCGGTGCTCGCCCTTGCTGCGCTTGCGGTACGGATCGAGGGTGGACCAGGTGTCATCTTCCGCCAAGTGCGGGTGGGTCGCGACGGCAAGCACTTCGAATTGCTGAAGTTCCGCTCCATGCGTCCGGCGAACGACCTGGAGTCACAAACCCAGTGGAGCGTCGCGACCGACAACCGCGTCGGTCCGGTGGGCCGTTTCCTGCGGTGTACATCGATCGATGAACTTCCGCAGCTGTGGAACATCCTGCGCGGCGACATGACCGTGGTGGGACCGCGACCGGAGCGGCCGCATTTCGTCGAGCAGTTCTCGACGCAGTTCGACCGGTACGCACATCGTCATCGCGTACAGGTGGGCTTGACCGGGTTCGCCCAAGTCAGCGGGCTCAGAGGTGACACCTCGATTGCCGACCGCGCTCGCTACGACAACTTTTATATCGAGAACTGGTCGCTGTGGCTGGACATCAAGATCATCTTCCGCACATTTCGTGAGGTGCTCTTCTACCGCGAACGGTAAGTTTCGGCACGCCGATCGGCGCCCCCACCAGAAGGTGGGGGCGCCGATTCGCTGCGCGTCCTGTGCGCTCCGCATCTCGACTGCGATCGCTCGCCCGGGCTGATTTACCGAGATCATTTGCCGGGATCTGAGCCGCGTCGGCACGGAAAACCGGACCGCTCCGCCTGTCAGCCGTCAGCCCGAGGCCCGCCTGGACACGGACAGCGAGTTCAGAACCTCACCAGATAGATATCCATCGGAGCCAGCCGTGCGCGCAGTCGCGAAGGCAACCGGTCGAGCAGGCGGGTGATCACGTGGAATACCCGGCCCACCGGTCCTTTGTCCACCGCCCGGGGAGTGTAGAAGTGCCCCGTGATCGACTCCAGCTTTCCGCCGGCCCGGGCTATGGCCCCGAGCTGGGCGTTGCGTCTGTGCCAGACCGTGTAGACGTTCTGGCCGTAGGCCAACCCTCGCCGGTTGGCAATAACGCCGAAAGGGAAGTACAAGCTGTCGACTTTCGTCGAGGTGACCAAGGCCATGCCGCCAGGTCGAAGGACCCGGCTGGCTTCCCTCCAGAACTGGTCAAGGTCGTCAAGGTGGGTCAAGAGGTTCACCGAAACGAAGGACGAACAGTCATCGTCGCCGATCGGCAGATCGTATGCGCTCCCCTCGATATAGCGGGCGCGTGGATCTGCGGTGGTCTCCTCCGCCACTTTGAGCATTCCTGGCGCGATGTCCACACACCTGACGGCTTTTGCTCCTTGTGCCAGCAGAACCCGAGTCACCCGGCCAGTTCCGACGCCAACTTCAACGACATCGGTCAGATCCAACGAATCAGAGAGAGTGGCCAGGCAACTCATCAGCCGGTTGTGATCGTCTTGCCCAGCAGCCGTCGTGAACCGAGTCGCCTCGTACGTCACGCTGTCTTTCGAATAGAAGTCGCGGTTACTTGATTCGTGCATCAACTTCTCCGTACAGACTGTTAGTTATCTCGACTGCGGTCGTGCCGAATGTCTCGATGACGAATTCTCTGGCGCTACGGCCTATTTCGGCTCGGTCGCACTCGAGTGCCCGCGACAGTGCGCGCTCAAGGTCGGCGCTGTCACCTGCTTTGAAGGCAAAACCGTTCTTGCCGTCGCCAATGACTTCTGACATGCCGGCCAGGTCGCTGACCACGCAGACCTTGCCCATCGACATCGCTTCCAAGGTAGCCATGAAGTAGTCGCTCGGTCCGTTGGTCGTGCGAAACGGTGCGACGTGAATGGCTGAACTGGCGAGCAGATCCTTCATGTCAGGAACGATCGACAGCCATGTGATCTGAGACAAAGCTGCAGAGCCCTGCAGGTCGTTGATCGCCTCTTGTAACTCACTGTGCTCGCTTGTGCGCTTCAACTCGGTGGTCACCACCAGACTGAGCTTTTCTCCCTGATCCCACTTCTCAACAAGGTTCGCAAACGCTCGCAGCAGATCAGCCAGACCCTTCGAAGGAGTCGCATTGCCGACGAACAGCAGTTGATAGTCGTTGACGTCACTTTCTCCTGGCGCGAAATAGTCGGAATCCAGGACAGGGGGAGTCCACGTGGCGCGAAAGCGCATCGACCGGCAGATATTGTTCGACATCCCAGAGAAAGCCACGCCGCATGCGACCGCCGAGCGAATGGCCAGCCGCTGCGCGACCCCCCGCAGTCCCGGGCGCACCGGGCAATAGAGGGTATGCCTCACCCGGCCCCGGAGGAACAGCGCAAGGACTGCCGAGACGACCGCATACTCCGCGTGTCCGGAGTGGACGTGTATGACGTCGCCCGAGGCGACTCTCTTCCGTATCGCCACGAACAGCTTGCGGGCGAAACGAAGCGGATGCCGGTGCGAGGTCGCGTCGAGTACCTCGAGCTTGGACAGAGCTACGCCCGAGAACGTCGGCGGTACAGATTCGGGCATCCGGGCCACGATCTCGACCCGAGAGCCTTGTGCCGCCTGAGCAACAGCCAAGCGCCCTACGACGCTCGGATACCCACCGATGATCGTTCGCTCGTTGACGTAATGGAATTGCGGGAGTACATGGAAAACAGTCATGTCGAGCCTGCCATCGCGCGCCGACGAAACAGCGCGTCAGCCTGTACTGAGAAGACCCCATCCTGCTTGAT
>JBFWOX010000057.1:0-34965 GCA_050250295.1 Mycolicibacterium sp. | reverse complement strand
CGGGCACGGGAGCTGGGGCTCTCGCTGGCCGCGGAGCTGTTCGAACTGGGGGCGCGCGATCTGTTGGACGAACGCGGGAGAGACACATGAGCTTGCGAGGACGCAAGGGCAAGCCCGGCCGCATCACGTTTGTCGGCTCCGGGCCCGGAGACCTTGGCCTGCTGACCACTCGGGCGCGGTCGGTGTTGGCCAACGCCGCGCTGGTGTTCACCGACCCCGACGTGCCCGAGGCGGTGCTGGCCCTGGTCGGGTCCGAGCTGCCGCCGCCGTCGGGACCCGAGCCGGCCGAGCCCGCCCCGCCAGCCGACCTGGACGGCAAGGACGCGCCCGTGTCCGCCGTGGCGACCATCCCCGGCGGCCCCGATGTGCGCCCCGCCCTGGGCGACCCGGCCGAGGTGGCCAAGACGCTGGCCGCCGAGGCGCGCGGCGGCGCCGACGTCGTCCGTCTCGTCGCGGGTGACCCGCTGTCGGTGGACTCGGTCATCACCGAGGTGAACGCGCTGGCCCGCACCCAGCTGACCTTCGAGATCGTGCCCGGCCTGCCGGACACCACCGCGGTGCCCACCTATGCCGGGTTGCCGCTGGGTTCGGCGCACACCGTCGCCGATGTGCGCGGCGATGTGGACTGGGCGGCGCTGGCCGCCGCGCCAGGGCCGCTGATCCTGCACGCCACCGCCTCGCACCTGCCGGAGGCGGCGCGCACGCTGATCGAGTACGGGCTGACCGATTCCACCCCGACGGTGGTGACCGCCAACGGCACCACCTGCCAGCAGCGCTCGGTGGAGACCACGCTGGCCGGGCTGCTGGACAAGGCGGTGCTGGACAAGCCGGCCGGGGAGCCCGCGGGCCCGCTGGCCGGTCCGCTGGTGGTCACGATCGGCCGCACGGTGGCCAACCGGGCCAAGCTGAACTGGTGGGAGAGCCGCGCCCTGTACGGCTGGACCGTGCTGGTGCCGCGCACCAAGGACCAGGCCGGTGAGATGAGCGACCGGCTGGTCGGCCACGGTGCGCTGCCCATCGAGGTGCCTACCATCGCCGTCGAGCCGCCACGCAGCCCCGCCCAGATGGAGCGCGCGGTCAAGGGGCTGGTCGACGGCCGGTTCCAGTGGGTGGTGTTCACGTCCACCAACGCGGTGCGCGCGGTGTGGGAGAAGTTCAACGAGTTCGGGCTCGACGCCCGCGCGTTCTCGGGGGTGAAGATCGCCTGCGTCGGTCAGGCCACCGCCGACCGGGTCCGGGCGTTCGGCATCAACCCCGAGCTGGTGCCCTCCGGTGAGCAGAGCTCGCTGGGACTGCTCGACGAATTCCCGCCCTACGACGACATTTTCGATCCGGTGAATCGGGTGCTGCTGCCGCGCGCCGATATCGCCACCGAGACGCTGGCCGAGGGGCTGCGTGAGCGCGGCTGGGAGATCGAGGACGTCACCGCCTACCGCACGGTGCGGGCGGCCCCGCCGCCGGCGCACACCCGCGAGATGATCAAGACCGGCGGCTTCGACGCGGTGTGCTTCACGTCGAGCTCGACGGTGCGCAACCTGGTCGGGATAGCGGGCAAGCCGCACGCCCGCACCATCGTGGCGTGCATCGGGCCCAAGACCGCCGAGACCGCCGCCGAGTTCGGCCTGCGCGTCGATGTCCAGCCGGAGGTCGCCGCGGTGGGTCCGCTGGTGGAGGCGCTGGCCGAACACGCCGCCCGGCTGCGCGCCGAGGGTGCGCTGCCCCCGCCGCGCAAGAAGAGCCGTCGGCGCTGACACACTCGCCGAACCGCCGACGCTGACAGTCGCCGAAATTGCATTCCAGCAGCGAAAGTGCGAGTGCAGGCCTGCTGGAATGCAATTTCGGCGGAGAAGGAGGGGCGATAGTGGGCTATCCCCGGCACCGGCCCCGGCGGCTGCGGTCCACCCCGGCGATGCGCCGGCTGGTGGCCCAGACCTCGCTGGAGCCACGCCATCTGGTACTGCCGATGTTCGTCGCCGACGGCATCTCCGAGCCGCGGCCGATCGCGTCGATGCCGGGAGTCGTCCAGCACACCCGTGATTCGCTGCGCGGTGCGGCCGCCGACGCGGTCGGCGCCGGGGTGGGCGGGCTGATGCTGTTCGGGGTGCCCCGCGACGAGGACAAGGACGCCACCGGCACCGCAGGCACCGATCCCGACGGCATCCTCAACGTCGCCCTGCGTGAGCTGGCCGCCGACCTCGGCACCGACACCGTGCTGATGGCCGACACCTGCCTCGACGAGTTCACCGACCACGGCCACTGCGGCGTGCTCGACGACCGGGGCCGCGTCGACAACGACGCCACCAACCAGCGTTACATCGAACTCGCAGTGGCACAAGCGGATTCGGGTGCGCAGGTGGTCGGGCCGAGCGGCATGATGGACGGCCAGGTGGCCGCGATCCGCGACGGGCTGGACGCCGCCGGGCACACCGACGTCGCGATCCTGGCCTACGCCGCGAAGTTCGCGTCCGGTTTCTACGGTCCGTTCCGGGAGGCGGTGGCCTCCAGCCTGTCCGGTGACCGGCGCACTTACCAGCAGGAGCCGGGCAACGTCCGCGAGGCCGTGCACGAGGTGCGGCTCGACATCGACGAGGGTGCGGACCTGGTGATGGTCAAGCCTGCGATGGCCTACCTCGACGTGGTACGCGCGGCCGCCGACATCTCCCCGGTGCCCGTGGCCGCCTACCAGGTGTCGGGGGAATACTCGATGATCAGCGCGGCCGCCGCCAACGGCTGGATCGACGTGCAGACCGTGGCGCTCGAGACCCTGACCGGCATCCGGCGCGCCGGAGCCGACATCGTGCTGACGTACTGGGCGGTCGACGCGGCGCGCTGGCTGTCGTGACGGGCGTGCAGCCCTCGTACCCGGTCGGGTCAGCGCCCACGCCACCACCCGCTCGGCCCCACGACGTGGACACCGCGTTCTGGCTGTGGGTCGCCGCGGTGCCGCTGATGGTGACCGGCTACCTGATCGACCTGTTCGACGCCGTCGCGCGTCCGCCCGCGCTGGTGATCGCGCTGTCGCTGCTGTTCCTGGTGGCGCTGACCGGGGTCGTGGTGGCGTTCCTGATCCTGATGCGGCAGGGCTACCGGTGGACCCGCACGCTGCTGACCGGCGGGGCGATCACCTCGGTGGTGTACTCGGCGACCAAGCTGTTCACCGCCGAGCGGCACCCGATGGCGGCGACGGGGTACGCGGCCGCGGTGATCGTCGGGTCGGTCATGATCGCCGGCGGGGCGTACCTGCTGCACCGCAAGGACGCCCACGAGTTCTTCAACCGTTGATTGGTTACGCTGACCGGACCATGACTGCCCAGCCGCCCGTGCCGTCGCAACGGCCCCGCGTGGTCGACATCGGCTACTGGACCTGGGTCGCCGGGTCGGCGCTGGTCGTCGGCGCCGGTCTGCTGCTGGCGTCCACCCGCTCGGAGATCCCGCTGTCCCTGCGCGGCTTCGGTGCCCTGTTCATCCTGGGCGGGCTGGCGCTGGGATTCCTCGCCGGTCGCAGCCGCAACGGGCATGCCGGCTATCGCCGTGCCGCCCTCGGGCTGGCGTTCGGGTTGATCGCGTTGCTCGCGCTGCTCGGGGTGGCGACCCGCGGGGTGATGTGGCTGCTGGTGATGATCGTCATCGCCGTCGGCGCGCTGTTGATGACCCGGCCGGTGGCCCGGGCCTGGTACGAGGGTCAGGAGCCGGGGTGAGCCGGGAATGGGTTCGAGCATGAGCGAGGACACGCAGGCGCCCTCGGAGCTGCTGTTCCACGAGCAGGGCGCCAGCTGGTGGTGGGTGGCCGCGGGGCCCGCGTCGGGGGTGGCGATGGCCCTGATCCAGCTGTCGGCCGGATACGGCATCCAGTGGATCGTGCCCGGCTTGTTCTTCGTGTTGGTGTCGCTGTTCCTGTGGATCCAGGTCAAGGCCGCCCGGATCCACACCTCGGTGGAGCTGACGGCCGAGAAGCTGCGGCAGGGCACCGAGACCATCCTCACCGAGGAGATCGTCAAGGTGTACCCCGAGGCCAGCGGCGCCGAGACGCCGAAGTGGCAGTATGCGCGGGCGCTCGGCGAGCTGACCGGGGTGCCGCGCGGACGCACCGGCATCGGGCTGCGGCTGACCAACGACCGGACCGCGCAGGCCTGGGCGCGCAAACACCACCGGCTGCGGGCCGCGCTGACCAACCTGCTCGAGGAGCGGATCCCGCCGGAGCCAGCGCCGTGACACGCCGCGCCGCGATGCAGCTGCTGGTGGCGCTGATCGCGGTCGTCGGCTGTGTGGCCAGCTGGCGGGAGGCGATCTCGGTGGTGATCGTGGACCCGGTCCTCGAGGGCGAGCCGGCGACCACCTCGCTGACCTACTCCCCACCGCTGCTGGTGCTGTCGATGGTGCTGGCGACGGTCGCCGGGGTGTTCGTCGTGTTGGCGGTCGCCCGCATCCGCCGCGCGCGGATGTCGGCGGCCGCCGCGCACTCCGCGTAGTGAGCCACCTCAGGGACCGCCCCATGTCCGCTCGCGCTTGGTACAGAGTGCAAAATCTGTAACACTGTTGCCCATGACGGAGTTGGCGCGGCAGCACGATGAGGTCGACGACGCGCTCCCGCTGGGGCCGCAGTCCCTGGTGTGGCGCTTCTTCGGGGACCACCGGATGTTCCTGATCGGGCCGCGGCCCGCGGTGCTGCAGAACATGCTCGCCGCACTCGGACAGGGTGTGTACGACCATTCGACGTTCTTCGCCGACACCGCCGAACGGCTCCGGCGCACCATCCCGCCGATCTTCAACACCGTCTACGGCACCGAGGACCACCACGCCGGCACCCAGGTCCGCGACTTCCACCACCACGTCAAGGGCGTCCTGCCGGGGCCCGACGGCGAACAGGCCGGCCGCTACCACGCGCTGGATCCCGAGACGTACTTCTGGGCGCACGCCACGTTCGTCGAGCAGATCTTCTACTTCGCCGACACGTTCGTGCAGCGGCTGACCGACGCCGAGCGTGAGCAGATCTGGCTGGAATCGAAGACCTGGTACCGCCGCTACGGCGTCAGCGACCGGGTGATGCCGGCGACCTACGCCGACTTCGTGACGTACTGGGACCACATGGTGGACGACGTTCTCGTCGCCCACCCCTCGGCGAAGTACGGCGTCGGCTACGTCACCAAGGGCTTCCCGACCCCCAAGGCCGTGCACCCGCTGGTGTGGAAGCTCGTCGCCCCGGTGTTCAACCCGGTGGCGGCGTTCCTGACCACCGGGGGCCTGCCGCCGCGGGCCCGAGACCTGCTCGGGCTGCCGTGGACGGCCCGGCAGGAGCGGCGTTACCAGCGCTTCGCCGCGTTCTGGCGGTCCCGGCCGGTGAACTGGCTGTGGGACCGGCTGCCGATGCGGGTCCGCTACACCCCGTACGCGGTCCAGGCCTATGCCCGCGGCTGATGCGGCCACCACCGCCATCCTCGACGCCGCCATGGTCGAGTTCGAGCGGCACGGCTTGCGCCGCGTCGCGCTCGACGACGTCGCCCGCCGCGCCGGGGTCAGCCGCACCACCATCTACCGGCGCTTCGCCAACAAGGACGAACTCGTCGGCGCGGTGATCGAGCGGGAGAACGCCAGGCTGTTCGCCGACATCGCCGCTGAGCTGAAAGCGGCTGGGCCACAGTCGAATTTCTATGTCGAGGCGTTCACCGTCTCGATCGTGCGGTTCCGTGGGCACCGGGTGCTGCACCAGATGATCACCGAGGAGCCCGGCTGGGTGCTCGAGCTCGCGGGCCGCTATCACCGCGCGGCCATCCAGCGGATGGCCGAGGCGCTGCGCATCATCTTCCCGCCCGGCTTCGCCGAGCGCATCGGCCCCGACGCCGTCGACGACCTGGCTGACTGCATCCTGCGGTACGCGACGATGGCGCTGCTGCTGCCCAGCACCCAGCCGCTGGACACCGCCGACGACATCCGGGCGTTCGCCCGCCGGCACTTCCTGCCCAGCCTGCCCGCTGCACTGCGCGCCGTACCCCGATGAGTGTTTCGCAGCTCACACAATCGGGCAGCCGATGAGGCATGGACAGCGACGACCAGCAACTAACCGACAAGCCCGACATCGAGGACAGACACCGGGAGGCGGCCCGCGAGATCGCCAAGGCCTACGACGACGACCTGCAGACCACCACGCTGCCCGGCAGCGGCGGCACGGTGGCGGGGACGTCGGTCACCGACTGGGTCGACGACAAGGACAAAGGCCACATCGAGACCACGGCCGACGAGGGAGATGTCGAGTACCGCAACAGCGAGGAGTTCCGCAGGAAACTCGCGGAATGACAACCTGAACGACGGGCGCTCGCGGTGCGGCGGCGGGCTGCCTAGGCTGAAATCCATGACGCCGCTCCCGGAGATCGCGCCCGCCTTCGTCGCCATGGCGCACTCGATCGTGTGGGCGTCGGTGGCCACGGTGGACCCCGACGGCAAACCCCGGTCCCGGATCCTGCACCCGATGTGGGAATGGGACGGCACCGACCTGTTCGGCTGGGTCGCCACCGTGCCGACCCCGCTCAAACGCGCGCACCTGGCCGTGCACCCCGACGTCTCGGTGAATTACTGGCATCCCAGCCAGGACACCTGCGCCGCCGACTGCCTGGTCGAGTGGTACACCGACGACGAGACCCGCACCGCGGTGTGGCAGAAGTTCGCCGCCGCCGCCGAACCGCTGGGCTACGACCCGTACATCATCCCCGTCTGGAAAGACGGTCCCACCTCCGACGCGTTCGCGGTGTGGCGCATGGCCCCGTACCGGCTGCGGGTGATGCCGGCCGCGGTGCTGACCGAAGGTGCCGGGGAGCCGCTGCTCTGGACGGCGCCATGACGACGACGACCGACGTGGCGTCGTTGCCGCTGGCACCGCGGAACCCGTTGTCGCTGCGCGAGTTGGTGAAGGCGATGCGCGACCTGGACACCGGGCAGCTGGTGCTGCGCGACGCCGGCGGCCCGATCAGCCGGATCCAGTTCGGGCCGCGCTGGCTGTTCCCCCCTGCGGTGTCCGTGTTCTCGCCGGAGGGTATCCGAGATGTGTTGGGGCGCAATGATCAATTCGCCGAGCGGTGCCTGGTGCACGACGAGGTCCGCCACCTCGGTGGCGACAGCCTGTTCGTGTTGCCCAACGCCCCCTGGGTGCCGCGCAAGCGGGCGCTGCAGCCGGTGTTCACCCCGCACAACGTTCGCAACTTCGGCGGCCACATGTCGCGGGCGGCGCAGTCGGTGGTGGCGGACTGGGGCGGCGGCGGTGAGGTCGACCTCGACGTCGACTGCCGCAAGGTGACGATGCGGTCGCTGGGCCGCTCGGTGCTCGGCCTGGACCTCAACGACCGGGCCGACGCCATCTCCGGGCCGATGCACACCGCGTCGGGCTACACCACCGACCGCGCGCTGCGCCCCGTGCGCGCCCCGCGCTGGTTGCCCACCCCGGCCCGGGCCCGGGCCCGGGCGGCGGTGGCCACGATGCGCCGGGTCACCAACGACATGCTGCAGGCCTGCCGCGCGGACCCCACCAGGGACGCGCCGCTGGTGCAGGCGCTGATCGCCGCGCGCGACCCCGAGACCGGGCAGGCGCTCTCCGACGAGGACATCTGCAACGACCTGCTGATCTTCATGCTCGCCGGCCACGACACCACCGCCACCGCGCTCACCTACGCGCTGTGGGCGCTCGGGCACCACCCCGACATCCAGGACCGGGTCGCGGCCGAAGCCGCCGCCGTCGGCGACCGGGAGCTGGCCCCGGCCGACGTCGGCGCGCTCGGCTACACCGTGCAGGTGCTGCGGGAGGCGCTGCGGATGTGCCCACCCGCCGCCGGCGTGGGCCGGCTCGCGGTGCGCGACATCGCGGTCGGCGGATACCGGGTGCAGGCGGGCAGCCTGGTGCTGGTCGGGATCTACGCGCTGCACCACGACCCCCAGGTGTGGCCGCAGCCGGAGGTGTTCGACCCGGACCGGTTCACCCCGGAGGCGGTCAAGGCCCGCGACCGCTGGCACTTCGCCCCGTTCGCCGGCGGCGCCCGATCCTGTATCGGCGAACACTTCGCGATGCTGGAGACGACGCTGGCGCTGGCCACCATCGTGCGGGCGGTGCGGCTGCGCTCCCGCGACGCCGACTTCCCGGTGGACGTCCCGTTCACCACCGTCGCCAAGGGCCCCATCTGGGCCACCGTCACCCCCCGTGACCGAGGTAGCGGATTGAGGTAGTCGACTACTCTATTGGGCCCCCCGGCACCGGCCTAGCTTTCTTGGCAGGCACAGCGAGAACGAAGGCTGGAAAGGGGGAAGGGGGTCGACGCGCGCGGCGCACCCCCGACGGGCCGATGTCGAACGAGCACCCACCCGCGGAACCGACAGAGTGCAGCGACTGTTCGGAAGGTCCGCGACTGTTACCCGAGGTCGACCTCTCCACCGGCGAATTCGTCTGGCGCCACGAGGATCTCCGCATCGCTGGCCGGGGGATGGACTTCGTCTGGACGCGGACCTACCGATCCCGGCCGGAGTCACCCGACCGGCACTGGGACCACGGCTACGCGCTGCGGGCCGAGGCCGCCCGCGGCGGCATCCGGGTGTGGACCGGCACCGGCTGCGCTGTGCTCTTCCGGCCCGGGTCGGACGGCGGCTACACCGCGCGCGGCGTGTTCGCCGAGGGCCGGCTCGACCCGGCTGCAGCGCTGCGGCTGCGCTTCTCCGGCGGCGGCACATGGGAATTCCGCCCGCTCGATGCCAACCCCGCCGCCGGCTGCATCGCGCGGATCGCCGACCGCAACGGCAACGCGCTGTCCTTCGGCTACGATCCCGCGGGCCGGCTGGCGGTGGTCACCGACACGCTGGGCCGCGACATCCGGATCGGCTGCGACCGCGCGGGCCGGGTGGCATCGTTGACCGACTTCACCGGCCGCCGGGTGTCCTACCGGTACACCGCCGACGGTGACCTGGCGGCGGTGACGCTGCCGGCGGTCACCGGGTCACCGACCGGTGACGACTTCCCGGACGGCGTCACGATCCGGTACTCGTACGCCGAGCCGCACCGATTGACCGGCATCACCGATCGGGCCGGAAACCCCTTGCTGGACACCGACTATGCCCGATCATTCGACCACGACCGGGTCAGCGCGCTGCACTGGGCGGACTCCGCGCACCCGGTGCACATCAGCTACGAACCGGCTGGACCGGGCGGGGTACTGGCGATCGTCAACGACGCCAACGGCAACGTGCGCGAGCTGACGTTCGACGCCGACCGCGCGTGCGTATCCGCGCGGGAGCACACCGGGCACGCCGACGCCGCCCAACCGACCACCGCAACGAGCAACCGGCCGGCCCGGGCCGGTGGACCGCCCTGGTACGAGACGCGCTACGAGTACGACAACCCGGACGGGTTGCTGACCCGGATCGTGCGGCCCGACGGCAGCAGCACCATCAAGGAATTCGAGATCGTGCGCCGGCCCGACGCGGGCCCGCTGGAGCGGGGCAACCTGCGCTCGATCCGGCACCTGCCCGGGCCCGCCGGCGCCCAGCAGCCCGAACGGGTGCGCGGCTACGACTACCTGCCCGGCTTCGGATGCACCTGCGCGCAGGCATTCGTCACCCGCGAGACCGACCCGCGCGGCGGCGTGCGCACCACCGCGTACGACCAACGCGGCAACGCGGTGGCGCTCGTCGACCGCGACGGCAGCCGAACCGAATTGTCCTACAACAGCTTCGGTGAACTGACCGGGCAGACCCGGGACGGCCGCCGGGACACCTTCGAGTACTGCGAGCGACACGGCCAGCTGTGTGTCGAGACGATCGACGCCGACGGACTGGCCCAGCGCACCACCTATCGGCACGACGAGCTGGGCCGCCCGACGGTGATCCGCGACGCGGCCGGTGTCGAACATGAGCAGGTTTGGAACGAATGGGATCTGGTGGTGCGCCGCGTCCTGCCCGACGGTGTCACCGAGGACACCCGCTACGACGCCAACACCCACCCGGTCGCACTGGTGATCCGCGCGGCCGGCCGGAAGACCGTGGAGGACCGGACCTACGACCGGCGAGGCCGGCTGCTGACCGTCGCGCGGGCGACGGCGTCGGGCCGCGACGTCATCGTCGCCCACGAGTACGACGGCAACGGCAACCGGGTGTGCACCCGGCGGGGCGAGGCCGTGGTCCGGGAGAGCTTCGACGCGTTGGACCGGCTGGCGCGCCGGACCAGGGGAGCACCGGGCAAGGGCCACCGCGAGGTGTCCTTCGACTACGACGCCGCCGGCAACATGGTCAGGATCACCCGCGGCGCCGCCGGGGAGGCGAGCGTCACCACCATCGGCTACGACGGCCACGGCAGGCAGACCGCCGTGACGATCCCGAACGGGACGACCGTGCGCTTCACCCACGACCCCAACGGCAACGTGGTGCACCAGGTCATCGCGGCATCCGGCACCACCAGGCCGATCGTGGAGCTGGTCCAGGCTTTCGACGCCGCCGACCGGCTGGTCCGGCGCTCCACCGCCGCCGCGGGGGCCACCGAAACCCTGGTCGAAACCTGGGAATTCGACTCGCGCGGCCGGTTGGTGCGCCACGCCGACGCCGCCGGCCGCGACGTCCGCACCCGCTACGACGCGCTGGACCGCCGCACCGAGGTCACCGACTCCGCCGGCTGGGTGTGCGGCTACACCTACGATGCCAACTCCAACCTCGTCGACGAGGTGCGCGAGCACGCGGCCAGCGGCAGGCGGCTGCACACCCATTACCGGCGGGACCGCCGCGGCCGGGTGGTGGAGATCGAGGCGCCCCGAGGCGGTTCCCGCACAATCGAATACGCCGAGTACGACAGGCCCGCGGGCATCGGGTGGCCCGGCGGCCGGATGGCACTCGACTACGACGGCGCCGGCCTGCCGACCACCATCCGGTGGACCGACCACGACGGTGCCCACCTGGCCGAGACCCGCCAATCCTGGAGTGCAAGTGGGAAAGTCGCCTCGCGCACCGACCCGGGCGGCAACACCACCCGGTACCGGCACGACCCGGCAGGCCAGATCACCGGCATCGAGCACCCGGACGGGGTGGCCGAACGATTCACCTTCGACAGCCGCGGCAACTGCGTCGGCTGGACCGACGCCAACGGCACCCGGGTGGTGAACACCTTCGACGTGATGGACCGGCTGGTGCGCGGCGACGTCACCCCCGGCGTCGGGGTGGCCGACGACACCACCACCGAGACCTACAGCTACGACGCGCTGGGCCGGATCACCAGGGCGGCCAACGACCGGCACACCGTGGAATGGGACTACGACGGGCTGTCCCGGGTGGTGCGGCAGGTGCAGGACGGCCGGAAGATCAGCGCGGGCCACGATGCCGCGGGCCGGCGCACCTCGCTGCACTACCCGGCCGGCTACTACGCCGAATTTGAATACACCCCAGCGGGTCTCGCCAGGATCAGCGACGACCGTGGCGCCGCTGTCGAGCTCGGGGTGGATGGCAGCCTCCGGTTCGCCCGCGCGCCGCTGACCTGCACGGCGCACTGGGATGCCGCTGGCCTGCCGGCCTACTACCAGGTGGCGACCAACGCCGAGGGCACGCTGGACGAACGGCGGTACCGCTGGGACGCGGCGGGCAATCTCACCGGGGTGCAGGAGTCCGACGGGCATTCGATCTCCTACACGGCGGACGTGCTGGGCCGGCTGCGCACCTCGCAGCGCAGCGGCGGCCCTGCCGTGCGGTACGGGCTGGATGCCGCGGGCAACCGGACCGAGCTGACGGCCGACGACGCGACCGGCCGCTACACCAGCGAACGCAACCGGTATCTCACCACACCGCGGGACCGTCGCGATTACGATGCCAACGGCAACCTGATCCGTGTCACCGGTGAGCACGGCACCACGACCATGGTCTACGACTACCTCAACCGCATGGTCGAGTACCGCGACGAGGGGACCGGCCTGCGCGCCCGGTACGGCTACGACTGCCTGGGCCGCCGGCTGGTCAAGACCGTCACCACCGGCGCCGGCACCACCGAGACGCGCTACGTCTACGACGGCGACGCGCTGCTCGAGCAGCAGGACGCCGCGGGCACGCAGAGCCTGCTGCGGCACGGTGATTCGGTGTACGGCGTGGTCAACGGGTCCGCCGAGCGGTGGTTCGTCCGCGACGTGTTGGGCAGCGTCGTCGCCGAGGTGGACGCGACCGGCGCGGCGGTCCGCACCCACCGCTACGATGACTTCGGCCGGCCGGCGGAACCGGACGTCCCGCCGGTGTCGTTCGCCGGCTACACCTTCGACCGCGAGACCGGGTTCTACTACGTGCGGGCCCGCTACCTGGAACCGGCCACCGGCCGGTTCACCACGCCGGATCCTGCCGGCGCCTGGGAGGACGGGCGCTGCCGCGGCAACGCCTACACCTATGCCGGCAACAACCCCGTCACGTTCGTCGACCCCACCGGGCTGTTCTCGGTGAACCGGTACCACTGGTGCAGCGGGCCGTGGCCGGGACCGCGAACCATCAAGGTGCAGTACGAGGATTGTTCGAAGGCGCGCCGGGACTTCATGAGAACCCCTGTCTGCCGGGCGTTCCGGGCGTCCGGGCAGGCCAGCGAGAACCTCTTCCTGCTGTGGGCCAACGACTACACCGGCATCTCCATCCCGGGCGCGTCGACCACCCGCGCCCAGGTGACCTATTGGTTCGGCGGACCCGACAACTCGACCAGCCTGGCGTCCAAGGAGGAGATCTGGAACACGCTCGACGACGTGATCCGGGCCATCAAGTCCGACGATTTCGACATCGACTGCGAGGGCAGCGACGGGAACTGCGAGGGCGCCAGCGCGTACGTCGTCGGCCCGTGGGGTGACGACATCAACGTGTGCAACAGCTATTTCAACAACGGCTGGACGATCAGCATGCAGGCCGGTGTCCTGATCCACGAGCTGACGCACGCCTACAACGACACCGCGGACCACTTCTACTACGACATGGGTGTCGGCACCAACAAGCCGTACAACCTCTACATCGAGACGACCTGGCTGCGCGAGAACGCCGACAACTACCGGGCGCTGACCCAGGACTACTACATGCCGTGATGCGCGGTCGGCTCCCGGTGGCCCTCAGGGCTGGGTGCCGTGCAGGATGGTGATCAGCTTGTCGCGCCCGTTCGCGCCGACACGCTGGCACGCCCGGAACAGGTGACCCTCGACCGAGCGCACCGACATGGTCAGCCGGTCGGCGATCTCCCTGTTGGAAAGTCCCTGTGCGGCAAGGGAGATGATCTCGCGCTGGCGCTCGGTGAACGGCTGCGGGGTGGTCACGCCGCGCAGCGCCGGCGTGTCCGCGCCCTGGCATTCGGTGGCCAGGCGTCGGGCCACGGCCGAGGCGTTCATCGCCGCCCCGCGCAGCCCGCACCGTTGGTAGGCGCCGACGGCCTGGGCCGCGGCGTCGGCGGCGGCCAGCCGGTCACCGAACGCCTCGTACCGGCCCGCGGCGTCGAGGAGGCCGTGTCCGCTCCCGGCCGCCAGCGCGGCGGCGTGCGCGGCCGCGGCACCCGCGCGCGGCCCGCCGACGCGGCCGGCCAGCTCCGCCAGCCGCCCGGCGGTGCTGTGGTCGCCGAACTGGGTGGCGGTCTGCAGCAACAGAGCCTCCCACGCCGGCCTGCCCCGTTCGGCCTCCCCGGCCGCCGCCCGGTGCAGGATCGAAACAGCTTCGGACACCACACCTTCGGCCGCACACACCCAGGCCTGGGCCAGCGCCCGCTCACTGTCCCACTGGTGGGCGTCGGGGTCGCGGTCCCACCACTGCACCGACGCCAGCACCCGGCGCGCCTCGGCGCCGTGGCCCGCCATCGCGGTCACGGTCGCAAGCCACGCCCGCGCCAGGGTCTTCATCATCCGGCCGCCGCCGCCGGCGTCCAGCAGTGCCACCGCTTCGCGCAGTGCGCGCTGCGCATCGGTGAGCGTGCTGCGGCACATCGCCGACATGCCGGTCAGGAAGCTGTATCCGGCCTGCTGGAAGGGGATGTCGACGGTCTCGCGGCGGATCTGCACGGTCGTGGCGTCGGGGGAGGTTAGCTCCCCCGCGAGCCGGTAGGCCGTGCTCTGCATCGCCGCCAGCGGCAGCCGCAGCTGGGAGGTCTCCGGGGAGGTGTCGGCCAGCAGGTAACCGGCGTCGGCAACACGGCCGATCTCGTCGACCCGGCCGAGGTCGCCCAGCCCGCCGGCCTGCGCCCAGATCGCCAGCATCCGCACGATGTCGTTGGCCGGCCCGTCGGCCAGGATGCGCTCGGCGCGCTGCACCGCCGCCGCCGCGTGCCCGCGCACCAGATCGATCATCGCCCGCAGCGCGTCGGCGATCGCCTGCGCGCCGGCATCGTCGGCGGGCACCGCCGCGTCGAGCTCGCGTTCGGCGGCGGTGGCGTCTCCGAGGCCGGCGCAGAAGTTCATCGCCCGCAGCAGCGCGATGTGGGCCCGGGCCGGGCCGCTGGTGCGTTCGGCGAGCCGGGCCAGTACGCTCTCGGCGTCCTCCCCGCGGTCCTGCCAGGTGATCGCGGTGGCCGCCACGATGCTCGCCGGCGCACCGCCACCTGCCGCCTCGGCCCGGCCGGCCAGGTCCTCGGCGAGGCGCTGATCCATCAGCTGCATCGCGGCCGTGGCCGCAGCGAGCAACAGCCCGGCATCCGGCGGCAGGTCCGATTCGCAGGCCAGCACGGCGCGGCGGACCAGATCGCGCGGGTCGGTGCTGTCCTTCCTCGCGAGTTCGGTGGCGATCCGCCCGCGCAGCCGCCGCATCTGCAGCGAGCCGGTCCGCCGGACCTCGCCGAGCAGCGGATGCGCCAGCCGCACCGACGCCGGACGCACACCGGCGTCGACGGTGACCAGGCCCAGCGATTCGGCCTCGGCCAACGCATCGGCGTCGGTGAGCGCGGCCAGCACATCGGAGTCCAGCGGCTCGGTGACCGCGAGCGCATCGAGGACCTCGCGGACGGGTCGGGGCGCGCGGGCGATGCGCGCCCCGACCAGATCGGCCAGCGTCGGCGAGAGCTCCGGGTGTCCGTCCCACAGCCAGACCCCTGCCGAACAGGTGATCCGTCCGGCGCTCACCTCGTTGTCGAGCAGGTGCCGCAGGTACAGCACGTTGCCCTGGGTGTACTGCCAAAGGCGTTGAGCGCTATAGGAATCGACCGGGCCATCGAGTACGTGCTCGACCAGCTGGGCGATCTCCGGGCGGGACAGCGGCTGCAGTTCCAGGCGTGGGAGGTGCTGGTCCTTCCACAGCGCGGTGATCGCGTCGGGCGGGGTGTGCCCGGAGCGGATGGTGACGATGACCGTGGCCAACCGGCGGGTCACCAGCTGGTGCACCGTGAAGGCGGACAAGTCGTCGAGCAGATGCGCGTCGTCCACCCCGATGACCGGGCCGGTCGCGGCGGTCAGGGTGTCGATGACTTCGCGGACCCGGCGCAGCGGATCGGGCCCGAAATCGGCGGCGACGCCGGCGAAGGCGCCCAGCGGTACGCTGCGCGCGGAGGCGGTGCCGACGATCCAGTGCCGGCCTGCGGTGCGTGGCGCGCAGGCGGCGACGGCCTCGCGGGCGATGCGGGTCTTGCCGACGCCGGCGGCGCCGGAGAGCACGATCCCGCGGGCGCGCGGGGCGCCGGCCCGGGTGGCCTCGGCGATGACCTCGAGCTCCTCGGACCGCCCGACCAGGGGCCACCGGCGGCTCACCGCCGGAATTCACGCATCCGGCTCACCGCCGAATCTTAACCATCCGGCGCGCCGGGCGGGCGTGCTCGACGAGACGGCCTCCGGCACAGCGCAAGTCAGGGCGGGTCCGGCTCGGCTGCGGCGGCCAGCTTCGCCTCGGCCACCCGCATGAACGTCGGCAGGGCGTCCAGGTCCACCCCCACGCAGTCGGCGATCACCTCGTCGGCGATGCCGGCGTCGCGCAAGCGCAGCGCCGTGGCGTAGGGCAGCGGCAGCCGCTGGAGCAACTCGTCGCGGGCCATACCGATCACGATGGGCCCCGCGCCGGTGCCCGGCTGGGGTAGTGCGGTACTCCACTGCGGGTTCCGGTGGAGCTGTCAGGTGTTCTTGGCGATGCAGCGGCGGAACAGGGGCCAGGCGATGGCGAGGTTGTAGATCGCACCGCCGAGCAGATAGGGCCACCAGGTGCCGTGGTCGGTCGCGACCCAGAAGGCTTTGGCGGCCCAGTACGGGGGCAGGACACCGAAGACGAGGTTCCACGCCGAATCGATGAACCATGGCAGACATGGCAGCCCGGCGATGAGCATGCCCAATCCGCGGACCATGGCGATGCCCTGGATCTTGTTGCCGGCCACCGCGACGATCAGCAGCAGCGTCACCACCGCCGACAACCCCGCGACGATACCGATCGGGATCAGCGCCGGGATCAACCCGGTTTCCAGGAGTCCGCTGAAGGCAAGGGTGGCGATGACATAGCCGGTGGTGACGGCCATGACCGTTGCGGCCCGGTACCCGAAGAAGGTCGACAGGGGCACAGGGGTGACGCGCAGCGCGGTCAGGGTGCCGGCGTCGATCTCGTCGAGTACCAGGAACGCCGCCAGCCCGCCGGTGATGATGATGCTGGTCAACAACAAGAACGCCGTGAGCACCAGCGGGTAGTAGGGCACCAGGTCGAAGTCGTGGCGCCGCGCCAGCAGGTCGGTGACCATCGGGGTGAGCACGGCGACGCCGGTGGTCCAGATGACCGGCGCCACCACGAGCATGACGAGCAGCGGATCGCGATAGGTGCCGCGGATGTCGTTGCGGCCGAATGCCGCCAGGGCGTGGACCGTGCGAGCGCCCTGCCCGGTCGTCACAGCGCGCCTGACCTTTCGATGACATAGCGGCCGAACAACACGCCGGCGGCCCGGCACAACCCTGCCAGCCACAACAGCGGATAGGCGACCGCGTAGAGGATCTGAGCCGTGCTCAGGTCCACCTGGTCGAAGGTCGCCCCCAACAACAGCAGCGGCCCCTGCATGGGCATGGCGTACAGCACGGGGTGCGACCACAGCCCGGAGTAGTGGATGAGCGGCGGCACCAGCATGAGCGACAGCGGGATCGTCGCCGCGAGAAACCAATCGGTCACCGAACTGAACGGCAACGACGTGATGAACCCGACGATGAGCATCAGCAGGGTGCCCAGCACGATCCCGGTGGCCAGTGGCAGCGGGTGGTAGGTGAACCCCTCGGCGATCGTCGTCACCGTGAACGCGACGAACAGCGAAATCGCGAGCAGCACAGCGAGTTTAGCGCCGAGATACTCCCAGAACCGCAGCGGTGTGGAGATGATCGCCCCGAGGGTACGTTCCTGCTTCTCGAAGAACACGGCGCCGCCGATGAAGAAGAACCCGATGATCGCGATGTCGCCGACGAGCACATAGGGTTCGGCGACCGCACGCAGGTGCCGTGGCATCGGCAACAACACCGCCAGCCAGATCAGGCCGGAGAAGAGGCCGGCGTGCAGGAACTTCTGCCGATTCTGCAGCGTCAGCTCCAGACGCAGCGCCGCGACCAGTCGGGTCATGTCAGCTGCCGTCCGGTGACCTCCACGAACACGTCGTCAAGGCTGGCTTCACGGCTGTGAATGGTCTCGACATGGTGGTTGCGCAGCACCGCGTGGAACGCCTGGTCGTCGGCCAGGCCGTCCATGGCGAACTCGGCGGTGGCCAGTTCCTGGTCGAAAGTTCGGTACTGCACCCGCACTCGGCGTCGACTGCGGGCGATCTTCAGCTCCGCGGGGGTGTCGAGCGCGACGATCCTGCCGTCGACGACGAAAGCCACCCGGTCACACAACTCGTCGGCGGTGGACATGTCGTGCGTGGTCAGGAAGATCGTGCGGCCTTCGGTTTTGAGGCCAAGGATGATGTCCTTGACCTTCCGAGCGTTGACCGGGTCCAGGCCCGAGGTCGGTTCGTCGAGGAACAGCAACTCAGGGTTGTTGATGAGCGACCGCGCGAACGTCAGTCGCATCTGCATTCCCTTGGAGTACCGGCCAACTCGCATATCGGCGGCGCCGGCCAGGCCGACCGATTCCAGCAGCGTCATCGGATCCGCGGTCGGCCTGTCGTACAGCGAGGCGAAGAAGCGCAGATTCTCCGCACCGGTGAGCTTGTGATAGTGGTTGGGCAGTTCGAAGGACACCCCGATGCGCTGGTAGTAGTCGCGACCCCACGCCAGCGGATCGCGGCCCCACACGCGGGCTTGGCCGCCATGGCCCCGCAAGAGTCCGATGAGTAGTTTCTGGGTGGTCGACTTTCCTGCACCGCTGGGCCCCAGGAAGCCGAAGATCTCCCCGCCATCGACGGTGAAGTCCATACCGCGCACCGCCTGCTGGGCTGCCTTCGGGTAGGTGAACGTCAGCCCAGCCACGCTGATGACCGCGGTGTCGGCGGCAGGTGGTGGAGCAAGAGCGCTCGGCGTTGTGGTCATCGGGTTCTCGGTCCCCTTTCGGGTCGGCGTGGCCACCGCTCACGCGGGTTGCACATTCTCCGACCAGACTTCCCGGAACGCCGAGCCTGACTGTACTAAACTTTCAGAAATTAGTGAAGAGAGTACGGGGGCAGGATGTTTCGCAGGTGAGGGAGTCCACCGATCTGCAACCGGCGGCCGAGCAGCTGGCCGTGGTGCTGACGAGTCACGGGCTGCAGCGGATGACCGCGCGCGTGTTGGCGACACTGTTGTTCACCGAGCGGACCAGCGTCACGATGGGGGAACTGGCTGAAACTCTCAACGCGAGCGCCGGAGCGATCTCGGGGGCGCTCAAGACGCTCACATCGGTCGGGTTGGTCGAGCGGGTCCCGGCACCCGGCAGCCGTCGTGACCACTTCCGGCTGCGCGACAACGCCTGGGCGATCCTGTTCACCAGCAAGAACGAGACGATGGGGGTCATGCGGGCCGCCGCGGATGCCGGCATCGCCGTCACCGACGATCGCAGCCCGGCTCATGCCCGCCTGACCCAGATGCGCGACTTCTACGCCTTCCTGATGGCCGAGCTGCCGGCAGTGCTGGATCGTTGGCACCAACAGCACGCGGGGGCGGCCCCGCCGAGCGGCTAGCTCGTTGATTGCCGTCCCGACCGGGCGACAGTGTCGCCTCACCGAGTTCTGCCGGACTCCAACGCCGCGGTCAGCCAGGCCATCAATCCCGGGACGTCACCGGACCGGCCCGTCCAGGCGAGGTGGGCATCCGGGCGGACCAGCATCAGCTGTTGGCCGTCGTAGGTCAGGGCACGAAGGTGTCCGCCGAGACGCTGCCGGGCCTCTTCGATGTCGATGTCTATGTCCGGCGACGTGCCCGCCGGGATCAACACCGCCCAATGACCACCCAGTTCGTGGTGCAGCCGCGATCGTCCGCCGTCGGTTCGACCGCACGCGATGTCGGCGATCCGATCTCCCGGCCGCGGTTTGCGGTGCCCCGCGCCGCCGAGCGGACCTTTGCGGTAGCTCACCCACAGTTGTGACGCGGTATAGGTCGCCCAACGCTGCAGCGCGGCGAGGTTGAAGAGGCGCGGGGCGACATGGTCGCGCAGAACTCGCGCGATCGGGTTGCTGGCGATGTTGATCCGGGTGACGGCGCTGGTTCCGCGGAGTACTTCGGTGGCCAGCGGCCGACGTTCAGCTTCGTAGGTGTCGAGCAGCGCGTCGGTGGCGAGCTCATGGACCACCAGCGCGAGCTTGAACCCCAGCTTCTCGGCGTCTCCGATACCGGTGAGCATGCCCTGTCCGCCGAACGGCGAATGAGCGTGCGCGGCATCACCGGCGATCAAGACCCGACCGCGCCGGTAGGTGTCGGCGAGCCTGCGGTGCACGGTGAACACCGACAGCCATTCGGCGTCCCCGATGTGCACGTTGCGCCCCGTGCGCGCTGGGACGATCTGCCGGAACCTGTCCAAAATCTCGCTGTCACCGGTCTTTCCGGGATAGCTGGGGTCATAGGCGAAGAGCCGCCACAGATCGTTTCGCCCGGTGGTATCCGGCATCGGCATCGCACCGACCACCCCGTCGGGATGGATCCAGCCGCTGGTACCCCCTCGATCGAGGTCCCAGTCCAGGTGCAGATCGCCCAGCAGGAAACGTTCCGTGAGCTGGATCCCGGGGAAGCCGATCCCGGCCAGCGTCCGGGTTGTACTGGATGTGCCATCGCATCCGACGAGCCACCGTGCCCGCACCGTGGTTCCGTCGGTCAGCTGTGCTGTGACGGTGGCGCCATCCTGCTCCAATGCGGCCAGCCCGCGGCCCCACTCAGGCGCGACGCCCAGCTCGTTCAGCCTGCCCCGCAGTGCCGCCTCCACCTTGGCCTGCGACACCATGGGTGGCGCCGCCGTCTGCATGCCCGGATCACCGAACTCGAGCGTGGCCAGCGGACGGTCGCCCAAATAGGTGGTGATCCGCATGGCGCGCAGTGCCTCGTCCGGCAAGGTGCCCAATGCGCCCAACCGGTCCAACACCTCGGAGCCGCGGGCGTGCAGGAAGTTCGCGCGTGAGGTCTGCGCCGGGCTGTCCGCGCGGTCGATCACCTGCACCGATACGTCGTGCAGTCGCAGCGCGCACCCCAATGTCAGCCCCGTCGGCCCCGCGCCCACCACGAGCACATCGGTGTCGACCACGGCACCTCACGGTAGCGTCGCGGGTACCTCCTGAAAAGGCTGCGCGCGACCGGGATCGAGCCGCCCACCGCGTGTCGATCGATCGGCGGACAGGATTTCGCCGCGCCGACGGGCGGCCCGGACTAACGTCACGCCATGGGATACGACCTGTTCAGTGTGCAGGAACCGGGGCAGCCGCAGAGCTGGCAGTATCCGTCGCTGAACCCGGATCTGACGTGGACCTGGGAGCCGATCGACGGCACCGTGCGCGGACCGTTCCTGGCCACCGCGATCTCGGAGATGATCAAGGACGACCGCAAGGACAAGTGGGTCAAGGAATGCGGCCTCGAGGACGTCCAGATCTACTGCTACATCACCGAATCGCGGTTCGTGTTCGTCTGCCCGAACTACGACAAGGGCGGCGGGTGGGTCGGCGTCGGGCTCGGGCTGCCCGCGGCGATGATCGCCAACGCGGTCAGTGAACACCGGGCGGCCAACCGCACCCGGGGCACCGCGCTCACCGGGCACATCCGCTACCCGTGGGTGTGGTTGATCCAGTTCTGGCAGAAGGCCGGCTGGGCGAGCAACGAGACGATCCGGCTGTACTACACCGACCCCGACGGGCCGAACCGCTACGTCGAGATCGTGTTGGACAAGACCGTCGACGCGGCGCAGGTCGCCTTCGACGTCAGGGGCCGGGTGCTGGCCTACCGGCTGTGCGACCGCGACCCCAAGGACGACGCGGCGCGCGCCGCGTTCCAGGCCGCGCTGTCCGCCGGGCCGGTGGCCGCCGTCCGCGGGCAGCTCGCCGAGTACGACATCCCGCACGACCACTTCGTCGCCCCCGGCGGGGAGAAGTTCGCCCCGCTGTACGCGCCGTCGTCGGGGCAGAACGTGCCGCCGCCCCCGCCGGCGCCGGAACCGCCGCAGCCGCCGAAGAAGAAGTGGCACGGCATCGTCAGCACGCTGGAACCGAACGAACCCGTGGACTGGTCCTGGCCCACCATCAACGACGACCTGGGCATCCGCTTCGACGCACTCGACGGGCACATCATCGGCCCGCTGCCGGCCACCTGCATCACCAACTACCTGATCTTCGACAAGGGTGGCAGGCCCAGCTTCGAGCGGGACTGCTGGGTCAGCGGCGACCAGATCGTCGTCTACATCACCGAGTCGCGGCTGGTGTACGTGCGGCCCGAGCCCGCCGCACCCGGCGCCCCGCGCACCGCGCGGGCCGGACAGCTGCGGTATCCGTGGGTGTGCCGGCTGGAGTTCCAGGCCAAGCAGAACTGGCTGACCAACGAGGAGCTGCGGCTGTTCTACGAGGACGACAGCCTGCAGGTCCTGGAGGTGACGTTGCACAAGAGCCAGAGCGCGGCCGCGCTGGCGCCGGTGCTGCTGCAGCGGATCGCCGCCTACCAGCTGGCCGCGGGCACCCCGAAGGACCCGCGGGCCGTCGCTGAGCTCCAGGCCATGACCGCCACCCGGGCGCTGCCGCCGCCGCGCGATAAATACGACTACACCGGCGTGGACCTGCCGGTTTACTCCGCGCTGGGCACCGGGCAGGAACTTGCGCCCAGCGGCCCGCCGTCCCAGCTGCCACGCTGACCCCCCGGCTTACCACTACACCCTGTAGTTGACGGCGTTGGCCCGGCTGGGACACTGGTGGCCATGCACAGCACCGAGGGCTCCGCGAAGCTGTTCGCCGAGGCGGCCTCCGTCATCCCCGGCGGGGTGAACTCGCCGGTCCGCGCCTTCTCCTCGGTCGGCGGCACCCCGCGGTTCATCACCTCGGCCAAGGGCTGCCTGCTCACCGACGCCGACGGCAACGAGTACGTCGACCTGGTCTGCTCGTGGGGGCCGATGATCCTCGGCCACGCCCACCCGGCCGTCGTCGAGGCGGTGCAGCGGGTCGCGGCCGACGGGCTGTCCTTCGGCGCGCCCACCCCCTCGGAATCCGAGCTGGCCCGGGAGATCATCGACCGGGTCGCCCCGCTGCAGCAGGTGCGGCTGGTCAACTCCGGCACCGAGGCCACCATGAGCGCGATCCGGCTGGCCCGCGGGTTCACCGGCCGGGCCAAGATCGTCAAGTTCGCCGGGTGCTACCACGGCCACAGCGACGCGCTGCTGGCCGACGCCGGCTCCGGGGTGGCCACGCTGGGGCTGCCGTCCTCGCCCGGGGTGACCGGCGCCGCCACCGCCGACACGATCGTGCTGCCGTACAACAACGTCGCCGCGGTCGAAGAGGTGTTCGGACGGTTCGGCGACGAGATCGCCTGCGTCATCACCGAAGCCAGTCCCGGCAACATGGGCACCGTCCCGCCGCTGCCGGGGTTCAACGCCGAGCTGCGCCGCATCACCGCCGCGCACGGCGCGCTGCTCATCTCCGACGAGGTCATGACGGGCTTCCGGGTCACCCGATCCGGGTGGTACGGGCGGGATCCGGTGGACGCCGACCTGTTCACCTTCGGCAAGGTGATGAGCGGCGGGCTGCCTGCGGCGGCGTTCGGCGGCACCGCCGAGGTGATGAGCCGGTTGGCCCCGCTGGGGCCGGTGTACCAGGCCGGGACGCTGTCGGGGAACCCGGTGGCGATGGCCGCGGGGCTGGCCACGCTGCGCGCCGCCGACGACGCCGTCTACGCCGCGCTGGACGCCAACGCCGATCGGCTGGTCGCGCTGATCGGCGAGGCGCTGACCAATGCCGGTGTGGCGCACCAGATCCCGCGGGCAGGCAACATGTTCAGCGTGTTCTTCGGCGCCGAGCCGGTGGTCGACTTCGCCTCGGCGCGGGCCACCCAGACCTGGCGCTTCCCGGCGTTCTTCCACGCGTTGCTCGACGCCGGCGTGTACCCGCCGCCCAGCGCGTACGAGACCTGGTTCGTCTCCAGCGCGCTCGACGACGCCGCGTTCGAGCGGATCGCCGCCGCGCTGCCCGCCGCCGCGGGTGCGGCCGCGTCCGCGCAGGAGCCGGCATGACGACGAAAACCGTTGTGCACGTGATGCGCCACGGCGAGGTGCACAACCCGGAGAAGATCCTCTACGGACGGCTGCCCGACTACCACCTCTCGGAGCGGGGCCAGGCGCAGGCGCAGGCGGTCGCCGAATGGCTGGCCCACCGCGACATCACCTATGTGGTGGCCTCGCCGCTCGAGCGCGCGCAGGAGACCGCCGCGCCGATCGCCGCGAAGCACAACCTCACCGTGCACACCGACGACGAGCTCATCGAGTCGACCAACGTCTTTCAGGGCCAACGGGTCTCGCCGGGCGACGGGGCGCTGCGCGACCCCCGCAACTGGTGGCACCTGCGCAACCCGCGGCACCCGTCGTGGGGCGAACCGTACACCCAGATCGCGGCCCGGATGCGCCGGGCGCTGCACCGCGCCCGGGAGGGCGCGGCCGGCCACGAAGGGGTCTGCGTCAGCCACCAGCTGCCGGTCGAGACGCTGCGCCGCGCGATGACCGACCATCCGCTGCACCACTTCCCGACCCGGCGGATGTGCAACCTGGCCTCGGTGACGTCGTTCTACTTCCACGACGACGCCTGCGTGGGCTGGGGGTACGCGGAGTTGGCCGGGCAGTGAGGACGCTGGTGGCGGTGCTGGTGGTTGCGGTGCTCACCGCACTCACCGGATGCTCCACCGGCAGCGACGCCGTCGCCCAGGGCGGCACGTTCGAGTTCGTCGCCCCCGGCGGCAAGACCGACATCACCTACGACCCGCCGGACAGCCGGGGCAGGCCCGGGCCGATCTCCGGCCCGGACCTGATGGACACCGCCAAGACGCTGTCCGTCGACGACTTCGCCGGTGACGTCGTGGTGATCAACGTGTGGGGACAGTGGTGCGGACCGTGCCGCACCGAGATCACCCAGTTGCAGCAGGTGTACGACGCGACCCGGGACAAGGGGGTGGCGTTCCTGGGGATCGACGTGCGGGACAACAACATCGACGCCGCCCGGGACTTCGTGGTGGACCGCGGCATCACCTTCGGCTCGATCTACGACCCGTCGATGCGCACCATGATCGCGTTCGGCGGCCGCTACCCGACCACGGTGATCCCGTCGACGATCGTGCTGGACCGCAGCCACCGGGTGGCGGCGGTGTTCCTGCGGGAGCTGCTCGCCGAGGACCTGCAGCCCGTGGTCGAGCGGCTGGCGGCCGAACAGTGAACACCGAGCAGATCGACCAGCTGACCGCCACCGGCCCGCTGCTGGTGGCGATGCCGCTGGCCGCGCTGGCCGGGCTGGTGTCGTTCGCGTCGCCGTGCGTGGTCCCGCTGGTGCCCGGCTACCTGTCGTACCTGGCCGCGGTGGTCGGTATCGACGAGAACCGAGACGAGAACGGGCGGGGGGCGGTCGCGGTGCGTGGCGCCCGGTTGCGGGTGGCCGGCGCGGCCGCGCTGTTCGTCGCCGGGTTCACCGTGGTGTTCGTGCTCGGCACCGTGGCAGTGTTGGGCATGACCACCACGCTGATCGCCAATCAGCTTCTGCTGCAACGCATCGGTGGGGTCGTCACGATCTTCATGGGCCTGGTGTTCATCGGCCTGGTGCCGGCGTTGCAGCGCGACACCCGGTTCGCGCCGCGGCAGATCTCCACCCTGGGCGGGGCGCCGCTGCTGGGTGCGGTGTTCGCGCTGGGCTGGACCCCGTGCCTGGGGCCGACGCTGACCGGGGTGATCGCGGTGGCCTCGGCCACCGAGGGCGGCAACGTGGCGCGCGGGGTGGTGCTGGTCCTCGCCTACTGTCTCGGGCTCGGAATTCCGTTCGTGGCGCTGGCCTTCGGTTCGGCGCGGGCGGTCGCCGGGCTGGGCTGGCTGCGCAGGCACACCCGGATCATCCAGATCTTCGGCGGGGTGCTGCTGATCCTGGTGGGCGCCGCGCTGGTCACCGGGCTGTGGAACGAGTTCGTGTCCTGGGTGCGTGACGCGTTCGTCAGCGACGTCAGGCTGCCGATCTGATGCTCGCGCTGGTCCGCAACACGTGGCGAACGCTCACGTCGATGGGCACCGCGCTGGTGCTGCTGTTCCTGCTCGCGCTGGCGGCGATCCCCGGCGCGCTGCTGCCGCAGCGCAGCCTCAACGAGACCAAGGTCGCCGAGTACCTCGCCGAGCACCCGACGATCGGGCCGTGGCTGGACCGGCTGCAGGCGTTCGACGTGTTCTCCAGCTTCTGGTTCACCGCCATCTACGTGCTGCTGTTCGTCTCGCTGGTGGGGTGTCTGACGCCGCGGCTGATCGAGCACTTCCGCAGCCTGCGCGCCACCCCGGTGCCCGCGCCGCGCAACCTGGGCCGGCTGCCCAAGCACCACGCCGCCGAGGTGCCCGGCGACGTCACCGCCGTCTCCGCGACCGTCGACGCGCAGCTGAGGGGCTGGCGGCGGGTGACCCGGACCGGCGGCGACGCGACAGAGATTTCAGCGGAGAAGGGCTACCTGCGCGAATTCGGCAACATCGTGTTCCACTTCTCGCTGCTGGGGCTGCTGGTGGCGATCGCGGCCGGCAAGTTGTTCGGCTACGAGGGCAACGTCATCGTCATCGCCGACGGCGGCCCGGGCTTCTGCTCGGCCTCCCCGGCGGCGTTCGACTCCTTCCGGGCCGGCAACACCGTCGACGGCACCTCGCTGTACCCGATGTGTGTGCGGGTCAACGACTTCACCGCCACCTACCTGGACAACGGCCAAGCCGTCGGCTTCCAGTCCGACATCGACTACCAGGCCGGGGCCGACCTCGACACCGGCACCTGGCGGCCGTACGTGCTGAAGGTCAACGAGCCGCTGCGCGTCGGCGGGGACCGGGTGTACCTGCAGGGCCACGGCTACGCCCCGACGTTCACCGTCACGTTCCCGGATGGGCAGAGCCGGACCCAGACGCTGCAGTGGCGCCCCGAGGACCAGTTCACGTTCCTGTCCTCGGGTGCGATGCGGTTCGACCCGCCGGGCGGCACCTATCCCGACGAACGCGAGCGGCGCCGCCACCAGCTGGCCATCCAGGGCCTGTTCGCGCCGACCGCGCAACTCGACGGGACGCTGCTGTCGTCGCGCTTCCCCGAGATGACCGACCCGGCGGTGGCGATCGACATCTACCAGGGCGACACCGGGCTGGACACCGGCCGCCCCCAGTCGGTGTTCGCGCTGGACCCCAGCATGATCGAGCAGGGCAGGCTGACCAAGACCGCGCGGGTCAACCTGCGGGCCGGGGAGGACACCCGGCTGCCCGACGGCACCGTGGTGCGCTTCGACGGCGCGCAGCAGTTCGTCAATCTGCAGGTCTCGCACGACCCCGCGCAGATCTGGGTGCTGGTGTTCGCGATCACGATGATGGCGGGTCTGCTGGTGTCGCTGATCGTGCGCCGGCGCCGCATCTGGGTGCGCCTGACGCCGGGGCCGGCGGGTACGGTGAACGTCGAGCTGGGTGGGCTGGCCCGCACCGACAACTCCGGCTGGGGCGACGAGTTCGAACGGTTGACGGCGCGGCTGGTGCCCGACCAGGAGCCCGGCGCGAAGCCTGACAAGGCCGACGAGAAGGAAACGGAACACCGATGAACACCACAGAGATCGATGTGGGGCTGGCCCGGTATTCGGACTGGGCGTTCACCTCGTCGGTTCTGGTGCTGCTGGCCGCCCTGCTGCTGCTGGCCGTCGAGCTGGCCTACAGCCGCTCCCGCAAGGTCGAGGCCCGCGAATTGGTGGCCGCGGGCGGGGTGACCGCCGACAGTGCCACCCCGGGTGTCATCACCGACGCCCCGCGGCGCGCGGTCGACGAGCGCATCGGCACCGCCGGCCTGGCCCTGGTCTACGTGGGCATCGCGCTGCTGGCGGCCTGCATCGTGCTGCGCGGGCTGTCGACCTCACGGGTGCCGTGGGGCAACATGTACGAGTTCATCAACCTGACCAGCTTCTGCGGGCTGGTGGCCGCGGCGGTGGTGCTGCGCCGGCCGCAGTACCGCTCGCTGTGGGTGTTCGTGCTGCTGCCGGTGCTGATCCTGCTCACGGTGTCCGGGCGCTGGCTGTACTCGCACGCCGCCCCGGTGATGCCGGCGCTGCAGTCCTACTGGCTGCCGATCCACGTATCGGTGGTCAGCCTCGGGTCCGGGGTGTTCCTGGTCGCCGGGGTGGCCAGCATCCTGTTCCTGCTCAAACGGTCCCGCTGGGGTGAGCCGGGCCGTACCGACACGCTCGGCCGCCTGGTGGCCAAGCTGCCCGATGCCCAGACCCTGGACCGGATCGCCTACCGCACAACGATCTTCGCGTTCCCGGTGTTCGGTTTCGGGGTGATCTTCGGGGCCATCTGGGCCGAGGAGGCGTGGGGCCGGTACTGGGGCTGGGACCCCAAGGAGACGGTGTCGTTCATCGCGTGGGTGATCTACGCGGCCTATCTGCACGCCCGCTCGACGGCGGGCTGGCGGGACCGCAAGTCGGCGTGGATCAACGTCGCCGGCTTCGTGGCGATGGTGTTCAACCTGTTCTTCATCAACCTGGTCACCGTCGGTCTGCACTCGTATGCCGGGGTCGGCTGACCCGAGGAGTCGGGAGGGAGAAGGGATTGTCCGTGGCTGAGCTGCCGGGTGGGTTTCGGGCACAGCAACGGTTCTCCGATCCGATGGCGCCGGTGCCCGCGGAGTGGACCGCGCCCACCCCGCCCGAGGGCTGCCCGCCCGTCGTCGCCGATGCCGCTGCGCCCGAGGCATTCTCGCCCGATGCCGGGGTGGTCGATGCGCCGCCGTACCTGGACCCGTCGACGGTGGCGGTGCTCGGCAAGGCCAACCGGGCCCCGTCCGCGGGCTGGCGCAAGTGGCTGTACTGGGGGTCGGCCCGGCTGATCAACCCCGGCGAGAGCCCCGCGGTGCTGCGCCGCGACGCGCTGGTGGCGCGGGCGCAGACCCCGCTGCGGGATTGCTACCGGATCGCGATGCTCTCCCAGAAGGGCGGGGTCGGCAAGACGACCATCACCGCGACGCTGGGGGCGACGTTCGCCAGCCTGCGCGGAGACCGGGTGGTGGCCGTCGACGCCAACCCCGACCGCGGCACGCTGAGCCAAAAGGTGCCGCTCGAGACCGCGGCCACCGTGCGGCACCTGCTGCGCGACGCCGAGGGCATCACCGCCTACAGCGACGTGCGGCAGTACACCTCCCAGGGGCCGAGCCGGCTGGAGGTGCTGGCCTCGGAGAGCGATCCGGCGGTGTCGGAAGCGTTCAGCGCCGACGACTACACCCGGGCGCTAGAGGTGCTGCAGCGGTTCTACAGCCTGGTGCTCACCGACTGCGGGACCGGCATGCTGCACTCGGCGATGTCCGCGGTGATCGAGAAGGCCGATGTGCTGGTGGTGATCAGCTCGGGGTCGGTGGACGGCGCCCGCAGCGCGTCGGCGACGCTGGACTGGCTCGACGCCCACGGTTACCAGGACAAGGTCCGCAGCGCGGTCGCCGTCGTCAACGGGGCGCGGCCGCGGTCCGGGCGGGGCGGCACCAAGGTGGACCTGGCCAAGGTGGACGACCATTTCGCCCGCCGCTGCGCGGCGGTGTGCCATGTGCCGTTCGACCCGCATCTGGAGGAGGGCGCCGAGATCAGCCTGGACCGGTTGCGCCCGCAGACCAGGTCCGCGGTGCTGGAGTTGGCGGCGACGGTGGCGCAGGGGTTCCCGGGGGCGCGTCGCATCGGCGATCCGGTCGCCGGCTAGGACCGCGCCGGCGGGGCGCGGTCAGGGCCGCGGCTGGTCGTCGTGCGGATTGATCCGCCGCAGGAAATCCGGATCGTCGTCAGGACCGATCACCCGGGTGCGCGGCCGGTTGGCCGACGCCTGGGTGACCCGCCAGCCCACGTAGACCAGCGCAGCCACGACGATCATCAGGAGCAAGTACGCCACGAAAAACCTCCTGCGAGCCAATATACGCGCCGTGAGTAGGCTCGTTTCCGTGTCTGAGGGCTCTGACGAACGGCCGCGCTCGCGGCTGCTGATCGACGTGCTCGCCTATGTCGTGGCCCGCCTGGTGCTCGTCGCGGTCGTCACCGCGGTGCTGCTGGGCGTCGGGCACCTGATCGGGCTGCGGGAGTTCCCCGTCGTGGTGGCGCTGCTGTTTGCCATCGTCATCGCTCTTCCGCTCGGCATCTGGGTCTTCGCTCCGCTGCGCCGACGCGCCACCGAGAGCATCGCCGCGATGGACGCCGCCCGCCGCCGTGACCGTGAGCAGTTGCAGGCGCGGTTACGCGGCGACGACGCCCCGCCCCCGTCCGACGACCCCGCTGCCTGAGCATTCGCCGCGCCCGGCGGTGCTTACCGGTCCGCGACAACGGGTAAACCGTTGCCTATGAGCAACCACCTTTTGCTGTACAAGCGCTGGATCCACGAGTTGTGGGCCGGCGAACCGGTCGCCGAGGAGCTGGTGTCCGACGACTTCGTCGGGCATTGGCCGGCCCGGGACGTGCGGGGTGCGGCCGATCTGGCGGCCCTCGTTGCCGAGATGCACGAGCGGCTGCGGGAGCTGGAGTTCGTCACCGAGGTCGGCCCGATCATCGACGGTGACATGCTGGCCGCGCGCTGGATCGGGACCGGGGCCACCGACGCCGGCCCGGTGCGCTACATCGGCAACGACATCCTGCGGATCCGCGACGACAAGATCGTCGAGTACTGGGTCGGTACCGCCAGGGCCTGACCGTTAACCGGCCGCCGCGTCCCTCAGCAGCTGACGCAGCGCCTCCACCGGATCGACGGTGTCCGGGTCGAGACGGCGTTCGTCCGGAGCCTGCGGTTGATCCGGGGCGACGGGCACCGGCGCGGGGACGGCCGCAGCCGGCGGAGGCGGCGCCACCGGCGGTGGGGGCGCCACCGTGCCCAGCGCCGCGATCTTGGCACTGACCCGGGCGTCGGCGTCCGCGCGGACCGCCCGGCGCTGCGGATCCGGGTCGGTGTTGTCGGCGAAGCATCCCGCCGGAGCGCCCGCGATCACCTCCAGCGCACTGTCGTACCGGGCCCTGGCGCTGTCCAGCCGGGCCTCCCACGCATCGATATCGCCGCGGCGTTCCCGGACCAGTTCCAGGTTGATCCGCACCGCACACGAATCGGCCTGATCCGTGGCCGCCAATACCTCGCCGAACCGGGTGTCCGCGACATCCAGCCGGTCCTCCAGCACCGCGAGCCCGGCCGCCGCGAACCACGCGTTCGCCGGTTCGATCACGTTGCCGATCCGCAGCACCGCGACATCGCGGCGCAGCCCGTCGATGTCGCCGGCGGCGAAATGTCCGCCCGCCGAATTGCCGGCCACCACCACCGAGATCATCTTCAGCGCCACCACCACCGCCACCGCGGCGACCGGGAAGGACAGCGCCACGGCACGCCGCCGGATGCGCAGCCGGGCCGGGCGCGTCATCGTGGCACCCCCCGTGCGCCTGCGCGGCTGCGGTGTAGCTCCCTGGCCGACCCGAAGATCTCGCCGAGCAGCAGCAGTGCCGCGAAAAGCGTGAAGAGCCAATAATATTCGACACGCTGCGAGGTTCCTGCGGCTGGCGTCGCGGCGTCGGACGGTGCCGCCGCCACGGTCGGCGCCAGCGGTTCGCCAGGGCTGCGGTGCTGGTAGGGCACCCCGAGTTGGCCGGCGACCGCGCGCAGCCTGGTCTCGTCCAGCGCGGGCCCGACGCCGTAGCCCAACACCGCCCCGCCGTCGACGGCTGCGACGTCGAACTCGGTCTGCGGCGCCGAGGAACCCGGCGCGCCGGAGCCGAAGTAGTAGACCAGGTTGTCCGACTGCGGGTACTGCTGGCCTGCCGAGATCAACTGGTAGCGAAGCACATTGGCGGCCGCACCGGCGTTGACCTGCTCGTCGCGGCCGCCCGGGTCCGGCGCCAGCGCCGAGGCCACCGGGTCCAGGCTCCACGCGTCGGCCGACAGCGGCCAGTCCAGCGCGGCCCGGGCGGCGAACGCGATGACCGCGAACCGGGCCCCGGGGTGCGACCGCATCAAGGCCGTGATGTCGTCGCGGATGCCCGACATCCGGGGCGCGCCGCCGAAGTCGTCGATGCCGGAGTCGGCGGACCGGTCGACGACGAAGAACACATTGTCCCCCTGCGCGGGTGCCTCGGCGTCGCCGGTGCTGCCGGTGCCGGGCCGGGCGGCGGCCACCAGCAGCGCAAGTAGCGCCACTGTCGTTGCCCCCCAACGCAGCAGGCTCGTCACGCGGCGCAGCGCCAGCAGCCGCAGCAGGACCAGCACCACACCGACGGCGCCGAGCATCGCCGGCGGCAGCACGGGGTCGAAGCTCATCGCCGCACCGCCATCAGCGCGACGCTCAGCAGCCCGGCCACCGCCAGCGCGGCCACCAGCGGGATGGCGGGGTCCTCATCGCGCCGCTCGCGGTATCCGGGTGGGGTCGCGGTCCGGAAGGTGTCGAGTTGACGGGTCAGCTCGGCGGCGTCGTAGCGGACGAACCGGCCCCCGGTGCCCTCGGTGAGCCGGGTCAGCTCCTCGGTCTCACGGCCCGGGGTGGCCACCGCGTCGATGTGGGCGCCCGCCCGCCGGGCCATCTCGACGACCTGCGCCTCGGTGAACAACGACGGCCGGTCGTCACCGGGGCCGCTCAGCGCGCCGGGGCCCAGGTAGATCACCTGGCGGCGGGTACTGCCCGGCTGCTCGAAGCCGGGAAAACCGGTGAGGCACAACGCCAGCACGTCGGCGACGGTCGGCGCGTAGTCCCGGTACTCCACCGGCGGGGCGAACGTCTCGGCCAGCTCGGCGCGGGTGACGGGGCGGGTGTAGTCACCGAGGCGGGCGGCGGCGAACTGGTGGTCGCGGGTCAACGGTATGACCCGGCGGTTCACCGACGTCAACCCGATCCGTTCGGTGCCGAAGCCGACGGCCTGACGCGCGAAGTAACCGAGGAACGCGCCGGTGGCCGGATCGGTCACCGGCTGGCTGACGCACAGCATGATGTCTTCGCGTGGCGCGGATTCCGCCCCCGCCGGTCGCGTCGGGCGGGCGGTGGCCAGCACCGCCGCGGCGAACAGCAGCCCGAGCAGCACGAGTGCCACCACGGCGGAGCGGGTCTGGGCCCGCAGCACCGCCCGGTACTCCGGTAGCCCGGTCAGCCGGGCCGTGTTGGCCAGCGGGTATCGGCCGCGTGGGCGCGTCGTCGGCGCCAGCACGGCCGCCAGCAGTACGGCGGCCAGACCGACCAGCCCGACCGCCACCACCGGCCACCAGGTCAGCGCCACGAGCGGATCACTTCCGCGGTGCGAGCACCCAACTGTGCCACGTCGGCGGCCGGGTCCCTGCGAAACTGTGCGTCCCCGAGCGCCACGAGAACCGGTGCGGCGGCCGCGAGTTCACTCGCCGCCACGGCACGCACCTGCATGTACTGGGCCGGTACCCCGGTGGCCTGGTGCAGGAAGCTGCGCAGTGTCGCACTCAGCGCCGCCCCGCTCTGCGCGACCGACAGGTCACCGCGCCGGTGCCGCTCCACCACCGCGGCCGCCCTGCGGGCGAACCGGTGCCGCAGCACCCGGGCGTGCAGATCCCGCAGGACCGGCATCCGACGCAGCCGGTGTGCCGGCAGCGTGGCCACGATCACGGCGGTGTACCAGGCCGCGACGAGCACCAGCAGTGCCAGCCCGAGCCACAGCCACCCCGGCGCGTACCGCGGTGGGCCGCTGACGAACTGCAGCAGATCATCCGGCACGCGACCACACCCTGGTCATCTCGACGACGCCGCGGCGGATGTCGGCGCGGCCGGTGACCGTCACCTGCGGCACCGCCCGTGCGGTCATCAGCTCCGCCAGCCGGTGGGCGCGCTGCTGCTCGGCGCGGCGGTAGGCGGCGATCACCCTGGGGTGCGCGGCGGCCGGGCCGAGCACCAGTCGCCCCGTCGCCACGTCATAGCCGCCGTCGGCCGAAACCGCGGCCATATCGGCCACCATCGCCCACATCACGTCGTGACGGGCGGTCAGCCGGCCGAGGACCTGGTCCAGCCGGGCGTCGGCGGCGGGCTCGTCGGACACCACGACGATCAGCATCGGGTGCCGGTAGTGCGTTGCCACATAGTCCAGTTGGCAGACGATGTCGCTGGGGCCGGTCGCCGAACGGGTGTGGTAGCGGTGCAGCAGGCTCTCGATGTGGGTCTCGCCGCGGCGATGCCCCACGTTGATGCTGCCGCGGGCGTCGCCGTAGACCATCCCGACCTCGTCGGCACGGCCCACCGTGATCAGCCCGATTGCGCCCAGGATATCCAGCGCCACATCGCATTTGCGTTCCCCGCTGGGGGCGAGCCCGGCCATGTGGGCGCCGGCGTCGGCGACCAGCAGCACCTTGTGGTGTTTCTCCGAGACGAACCGTTTGATCAGCACGGCGCCCGACCGGGCGGAGGCCTTCCAGTCGATGTCGCGGACGTCGTCACCGGGGACGTAGGGCCGCAGCTCGTCGAATTCCAGGCTGCGCGTGTGCATCAGCGCGTACCGGCCGCCCTCGAGCAGGCCACGGGTGTCGGTGCCGAAGGCGGTCCTGGCTCGGTTCAGGTATTTGCCCACAGCCGGTCTCCGTTCAGGGCACCCGCACCGACCGCAGCGCCGCGTCGATCACCACACCGGCGGTGACGCCGGCGCTGGCCGCCTCGAAACCCAGGATCAGCCGGTGCTGCAGCACCCGGTGTGCGAGGTCGGCGATGTCGTCGGGGATGACGTGGTCGCGCCCGGACAGCAGGGCCAGCGCCCGAGCCGAGGTGCACAGCGCGATGGTGGCGCGCGGGCTGGCGCCGTACTCGATGAGCCGGGCGAGCTGGCGGGGCAGGTGGTTCTCGGCGTCGCGGGTCACGCCGACGAGATGGCTGGCGTAGAGCATCAGGTCCCGGCTCATGTACACCGCGCGGGCGGCGCGCTGCAGTCGGCGGATATCGTCGAGGCTCGCGACCGGCTGGGTGCGGTGGGCCTTGTCGTAGACGCCGGCGTCGCGGCGGGCGAGCACCTCGACCTCCTGCTCGGGGGAGGGGTAGCCGACGATCTCCTTGATCAGGAACCGGTCGGTCTGCGCTTCCGACAGCGCGTAGGTGCCCTCCTGGTCCACCGGGTTCTGCGTCGCGATCACCAGGAACGGGTCTTCGATCGGGTACACCGTGCCGGCGATGGTGGTCTGGCGTTCCTCCATCGCCTCGAGCATCGCGCTCTGGGTCTTGGCGCTGGAGCGGTTGATCTCGTCGAGCAGCACGACGTTGGCGTGCACCGGCCCGAGCTGGGTGACGAACGACGCGGTGGCCGCGTCGTACACCTGGGTGCCGATGATGTCGCTGGGCAGCAGGTCGGGGGTGCACTGGATGCGGCGGAACCGGCCGTCGATCGATTCGGCGATGACGCGCGCCGCGGTGGTCTTGGCCAGCCCCGGCACGCTCTCCAGCAGCACGTGCCCGCCGGTGAGCAGGCCGATCAGCAGGGA
>JBFWOX010000056.1:0-35526 GCA_050250295.1 Mycolicibacterium sp. | reverse complement strand
CGTCGCTGTCACAGCCGGGGTTGGGGCAGTTGGTCGAGCGTGGCGGGAACACGAACGTCCCGCACTGGTGACACTTGCCCCCGATCAGATACGCCGCACCCGACCCATCCGTGGCAAACCACCCCTCAACCGCCGGCAGCGTCGTGGTCTCTGGTGTGGTCATGCTCGGTCCTTCGGTCGGATGAAGACGCCCTGTGCCTCGACGGTGACGGTGCCTTCGGGGTCCAGGATGTGACCGGCGGCAAAGGTCTTCCCGCGTTCCGCGTGGTCCATCCAGGCCTGCACACGCAGTCTGCCAAGAGGAGTCGGCGCCACGTACCGCAGCGTCAGGGTTCCGGTGAACGCCGGATCCCCTGGCCGATGGGCGGTGGCGCTGAGGACGTGGTCCAGCAGCATCGCGCACACTCCACCGTGCACCAGGCCGGGCGGACCCTCATACGGCGCACCGAGTGTCAGTTCTGCTGTCACCCGGTCGTTCTCGTCGCGCTGAATCTTCAGCGGCGGCGCGATGGCATTGCGCAGGCCGATCAGCACATTGCCCCACGGCATCGGCCGGCCCTCGGTGGTCGTCGGCACCCCGAACGGTCCGGGATCCAGCCGAGTGCTCAGCAGCGTGGTGGCCTCCTCGATCAGCGCCCGGGCCCGCCGGACATCCGCGTCGTCGGCCCGACTGCGGATCGTCACGTCGACGAGCGTCCGCACCGACTCCGTCAGCGGACCGAAGGTCTCCTCGGCGTGCTGTGCTTCCTGGGGCGTCAGCGGCTGGTTCACGCGGCGGCCATGTCCAGTGCGGCGAGGTGGCTGAACAGCATCGAAGCGCCGATCGGGTTTCCTCCACCGGGATAGGTGGTGCCGCTGACGGCCGCCATCGTGTTGCCGGCCGCGTACAACCCCGGGATGGGGGAGCCGTCCCGGTCGAGCACCCGGGCGTGGGCGTCGGTGCGCAGACCACCCTTGGTGCCCAGATCCGAGATACCGAACGCCGCAGCGTGATACGGGGGTATGTCGATCGAAACCAGCGGCGACGCGCCGCCGGTGAAGACGCGGTCGTAGGGCTCGTCGCCACGGCCGAAATCGGGATCGCTGCCCTCGGCGGCCAGGCTGTTGAAGCGTTCGATTGTGGCGACCAGGTTCTCGGCGGGCACCCCGATGGCCTCGGCGAGGCCCTCGAGGCTGTCGGCGGTGTGCCACAACCCGGCCTCCCGGTACTGCTCGGGCTCCACCATCGACACGTTCGTGGCCCCCACGGGCGGGATGTCGCCGGCACGGTTGTCGTAGACCATCCAGAACGGCAGCCTGGTCTCCCCGGACTCGAGCTGCCGGATCACCTCACGGCCCAGGCGGTCGTAGGGAGCGGACTCGTTGACGAACCGGCGGCCGTCCTGGTTGACGAAGATGCCGCCGGTGAACCACAGCGCGAACGCGGACCGGCCATCCGGATGCGTCATACCGGGCGACCACCATGCCTGGTCCATCAGATCGACATCGGCACCCGCCGCGATCGCCGCCTGATGTGCCAACCCGGTATTGCCGGGTGCGCCCATGGTGTCGCGGGCGTTGCCGGGGACACCGTGCTCGCTGCGCATCGTCGGGTTCTGCTCGAAACCACCCGAGGCCAGCAGCACCCCGCGCCGTGCCCGGACCCGGACCGGGTTGCCATCGTGCTCGACCACCGCGCCGACGACGGCGCCGTCCTCGACGATCAGCTCGACGATCGGCGCGTTGCGCCAGCAGGTGGCGTTGGGCAGCTTGTCCAGCGCGGACAGGAACCGGCCCACCAGCGCCCGCCCGCCGGTGAGGAGATCGGGCGCGGGGGCGCCGAGTCGTTCGGTGTCCAGCGGCCCGCGCACCAGGCCCTCGTACTGGCCGAGGGTGGCGTCGGGGACGGGAACGGGAACGATGTGGCGGTAGCCGTCGTTGCGGGCGCCCGGCACCGAACCGTAGTAGTCCGGCCAGGGCAGCACCGTGAACTCGAACGCGGGGTCCTGCCCGAGGTATTCGATGAACGGCGCTCCGCCGCGCACGTAGGCGTTCTGGAGTTCCCGCGGCGTCCGGTCACCGACCACGGCGTGGAAATATCTCAGGGCCTCGTCGAGGGTGTCGTCACTGCCCGCACGCTGCAGCACCGGGTTGCACGGGTACCAGACGCCGCCTCCTCCGGAGAACGCCGTTGTGCCGCCGAACAGCCCGGTGGCCTCCACCAACAGGACCGAAAGTCCCTCTCGTGCGGCGGTGTAGGCGCCGGCGACGCCGCCGCCCGACCCCGCGACCACCACGTCGAACTCGGCGCCGAAGGCGGCCGGGCTGTCGGTCATTCCACTCCTCGGGGGTGTGCCGGTGTGAAAGGCTCCCGTGCACTGTCGCCGTTGTCCGGGTCGGTGCACAAGCGCCCCCTCCCGGTCAGCGGTAGCAGCCCGCCTGCGCCCGTCGCTGGTTGTTAGCCTTGGCGGGTGACAGATCCCGCCGACGTCCCACAGGGTGAGCTGAACGTGTCGCCCACCGGTTGGGCGTTGCTGGGCATGCTCTCCGGCGGAGACGAACTCTCCGGCTACGACATCAAGAAGTGGATCAACTGGGCCATCCAGTTCTTCTACTCGAGCCCCGCGTACAGCCAGATCTACTCCGAGCTGAAACGACTGGAACGCCTCGGTCTGGTGAGCTCCCGCGTGGACGCGGGTGCCCGCAGTCGGCGCATGTACAAGATCACCGACGTGGGTCTGGCCGCCGTGACCCGCTGGGCCAACGAAGAGGTCGTCGAACCGCCGACGCTCAAACACAACCCGGTCCTGCGGGTGATGCTGGGCCATCTCCTGCAGCCCGGTCGCCTGCGGGAGATCCTCACCGAGCACGCCGACTACGCCGACCGCATGCACCAGGAGGCCGCCACGGAGGCGCGGTGGACCGCCGACCAGCCCGCCTGGGCCTATGCGGGGCTGGCCCTGAGGTGGTCGGAGCGTTATTACGCCGCCGAACGTGAGCTCGCGCTGGAGATGATCAAGGATCTCGACGCGGTCGAGGCCCAGATCGCCGAGACAGGCGTGCAGAACATCGAATACCCGGTGCGCGAGTACTGGTACGAGGTGGAGCGGCGGATCGCGGCGGAGACATCGGACTCCGACGAGCCCGACCCCGCCTGACCGGGCTCAGCTCGGGCGCCCGGCCGCGTGCCGCGCGGCGACGTACCCGAACACCAGCCCCTGCCCGATGGTCGCACCCGCACCCGGGTAGCTGGCACCGAACGCGTTGGCCGCGGTGTTGCCGATGGCGTACAGACCCTCGACCACCGAACCGTTCTCCCGCAGCACCCGGCCGAGGGCATCGGCGCGCAGCCCACCGCAGGTGCCCAGGTCGCTGAGCACCACCTTGACGGCGTAGTACGGGCCGGGACCCACCGGGCGCAGGTTGGGGTTCGGGGAGACCGTCGGGTCGCCGTAGTAGCGGTCGTAGGCACTGTCGCCGCGCCCGAAGTCGGTGTCCACACCCGATGCCGCCAGCGAGTTGAACCGCGCCACCGTGTCGGTCAGGACCTGCGGGTCCACCCCGATTCCCGCTGCCAGCGAGGCGATGTCCTCGCCACGGTGCGCGATACCGGCGTCGTACCACGTCTTCGGGATCGGCATCCGCGGAAACAGCTCCGCCGCAAGGAGATAGCCGTTGCGGTACTGCTGATCGAAGACCATCCACATCTGCTCGACGGGGTTGCCTGCGCGTTCGCGGTCGAGCACCTGCTGGCCGAAGGACATGTAGTCCATGGCCTCGTTGATGAAGCGCCGGCCGGTCTGGTCGACCATCAGACAGCCCGGCAGTGACCGCTCGGCCAGCATGACGGTCGGCTCGCCGCCCGGCAGCGGGGCGAAGGCCGGGAACCACCAGGCCTGATCCATCAGCGCGATGTCGGCCCCGCAGGACTCCTGCGCGAGGCGGATGCCGTCGCCGGTGTTGCCCTCCGCTCCCAGGCTCTCGTGTTCACCGAGGGCCTCGGATTGGAACTTGTGCCGCCAGTCCATGCGATGGTCGAAGCCACCCGTCGCCAGCACCACGCCGCGCCGGGCGGTCACCGTGACCGGCGTCCCGTTGCGACGCACCACGGCGCCGGTCACACGGTCCCCGTCGAGGATCAGGTCTTCCACCGGCGACCCGGTCCACACCGGGATGCCGGCGCGCAGCGCCCCGGCGAACAGGCCGGCGGCCAGCGCCTGACCGCCTGCGGCGTAGCGGCGCTTGAGTGCGAGGCCGCCGATACCCTGGAAGGCGCGCAGCAGGATGCGCGGCCAGGACTTGCGCGGCACTTTCGCCATCAGGTTCAGCCAGCGGTAGTCGGCACCGGTGACGGGCATCGGGAATGACGACTTCATCACGCCGGGACGCAGGCGAGCCAACTGCGGCCCCAGCACCGCGGTGTTGAACGGGCGGCATTCGCAGGTCCGGCCCACGGCGCTGCCCCCGGGCTCCTCCGGGTGGTAGTCGGAGTACTCCTTGGCCCAGAAGAACGTCATGGGGGTCGTGCGGCGCAGCATCTCGATGGTCGCCGCGCCATGGTCGACGAAAGCGTGCGCGCGATCCAACGGCGCGGCGTCGCCGACCACCGACTCCACGTAGGTGTGGCCGGCCGACAGGGTGTCGTGGGATCCGGCCTCGGACAGGATCGGATTCGCCGGCATCCAGAATGCGCCGCCGGACCGCGCGGTGGATCCGCCGACGTAGGCCGTCTTCTCGACGATGAGGGTGGAGAGTCCCAGTTCGTGGGCGGCGAGCGCCGCGGCCATTCCGGTGCCAGAGCCGACAACGAGGAGATCGACGGTGAAGTTCTGCGGATCGTTCACCGGCCGATTCTCGCCACGGGACCCGCGCAGCGCCCCACCCCCGCCCGGTCAGTGGAACAGCACCCGATCACGCTCGTACACCGGTGTTAGAACGGGATCGTCCCTGACAGTGACCAACTCCGAGGATGGCCCGACATGACAACGTTGCAGCCCGACGGCGTCGACGAGGTGCGCCAGATCGAGGCGCAGGCAGCACCCACTCGGTATGCCCGCGGATGGCACTGCCTCGGCTTGACCCGCGACCTCGGCGACGGAAGGCCGCACGCCGTCAACGCCTTCGGCGGAAAGCTGGTGGTGTTCCGCGGTGAGGACGGCAGGATCAACGTGCTGGACGCGTACTGCCGGCACATGGGTGGTGACCTGTCCGACGGTGAGGTCAAGGGCAACGAGATCGCCTGCCCCTTCCACGACTGGCGCTGGGGCGGCGACGGCCGGTGCAAGCAGATCCCCTACAGCCGTCGGGTGCCCAAACTCGCCCGCACCGCCACCTGGACCACCCGGGAGCAGGACGGCATGTTGTTCGTGTGGAACGACCCGGAGAAGAATCCGCCGCCGCCCGATGTGACGATCCCCCGGATCGAGGGCGTCGGCACCGATCGGTGGACGGACTGGCACTGGTACACCACCACCGTGCACACCAACTGCCGCGAGATCATGGACAACGTGGTGGACATGGCGCATTTCTTCTACATCCATGGCGGCCTGCCGACGGGGTTCAGGAACGTCTTCGAAGGCCATGTCGCAACTCAGTACTACAAGAGCGAGGCGCGGTCGGACCTCGGTTCCGGCGAGGGTGCGGCGATCCTCGGGACCACCTCGGTGGCGTCCTACTACGGGCCCTCGTTCATGATCGACGACCTGACCTACCACTACGAGCACGGCGACCAGCGCACCTTGCTACTCAACTGCCACTATCCGATCGACGCCAATTCCTTTGTGCTGCAATATGGCATCACCGTCGAGATGTCCGACGCGGTGCCCCAGGACGTCGCGATGCAGATGGCCGTGGCCCTCGGTGACTTCGTGAAGATGGGCTTCGAGCAGGATGTGGCGATCTGGAAGCGCAAGGCGCGCATCGACAACCCCCTGCTGTGCGAGGAAGACGGCCCGGTCTACCAGCTGCGCCGGTGGTACCAGCAGTTCTATGTCGACGTCGCCGACGTGACCCCGGACATGGTGGACCGCTTCGAGTTCGAGATCGACACCACCCGGCCGCGCGAGGCGTGGTTGAAGGAGGTCCAGGACAACCTCGCCGCGGGCCGGCTGCCGAGGTTGGTGGGCGTCAACAAGTGACCGTACGCCCCGACAACCGGCTGGCGGATGCGCCGATGCGGCCGGTCGACTGTGGGACGTGCGGGGCGCACGTGCTGGTCCGCAAGGCCAGCTGGGAGCAGACCAGCGTGCAGTGGAACGCCGCCGCACGACAACGGTGTGTGGACCCGCAGGGCAACGAGGAGCAGCCGTCGTCACTGTGCCCACGGTTGCGCGCGGCCATCGAGAGCGCGGTGCGCGAGGGTGCCCTGCCGGTGCTCACCGAAGCGGAGGGTGCACATGCGCATCGCGGATAGGGTTTTCGTCGTCACCGGCGCCGGTAACGGCATGGGGCGCGAGGTCGCGTTGGGGCTGTGCCGACGGGGAGCGCACGTCGCCGCCGTCGACCTCGACGAGGTGGGTCTGAGCGGTACGGCCGCCCGCGCCCACGGCACCGGGACCCGGATCTCCACCCACGTCCTGAGTATCACCGATCGAGACGCCGTGGCGGAACTGCCCGCCCAGGTGCTCGATAGCCACGGGCAGGTCGACGGGCTGGTCAACATCGCCGGGATCGCCCACCGGTTCGCGCTGTTCGCCGACCTTGGGCTCGAGGACCTCGACCGGGTGATGGCGGTGAACTTCACCGGCACCGTGCAGATGTGCCGGGCGTTCCTGCCGATCCTGGTGGCACGCCCGGAAGCCAACATCACCAACATGTCCAGCCTGTCGGCACTGCTGCCGTTCGCCAGCCAGATGCTGTACAGCGCAAGCAAAGCGGCGGTGAAACAGTTCAGCGAGGGGCTGGACGCCGAACTCGCCGACACCAACGTCCATGTCGTGACGGTGTTCCCGGGGAACGTCTCGACGAATCTCGCGCAGAACTCCGGCGTGGCGATGCTCGACGCCGGCGCCAGGCGCGCCATCGTCACCACCCCCGAGGCGGCGGGTAGGAAGATCGTCGCCGGGATAGCCAACGACCGGTACCGCGTGATCATCGGCACCGACGCCCACCTGCTGTACACGCTGGCGCGGTTCGCGCCGCGGCGCACCGCCCGACTGGTGGCCACACAGATCAAGTCCGTCCTCTAAGGGGAGTGCCGATGCTGACAGGACACCAATACGACGTCATCGTCGTGGGTTTCGGTGCGGCCGGTGCGAGCGCGGCGATCGAAGCCGCCGACCGCGGTGCCCGGGTACTGGTGCTGGACCGCGGCTACGGCGGCGGCGCCACGGCCTATTCGGGTGGCATCGTCTATGCCGGTTCGGGGACTGCCGAGCAGCGAGCCGGGGGATATCAGGACAGCGTCGAGAACATGCGCGCCTACCTCGAGCAGGAAGTGGCCGGCGCCGTGAAACCCGAGACGCTGACCCGGTTCTGCGAACAGAGCCCCGGGCTGATCGACTGGCTGAAGGCGCAGGGCGTCGAGTTCCGGGGTGGTGCGGTGCCGCCCTACAAGACCTCGTATCCGACCGACGACCACTACCTGTACTACTCGGGCAACGAGAAGGCCTACCCGTACGCCCAGCACGCGACACCCGCTCCGCGTGGTCACCGCGTGTTGGCCCCTGGCATGAGTTCCGGGCGGGTCCTGTTCGAGCATCTGCGGGATTCCGCGCTGGCCAAGGGCGTTCAGTTCATCCCGTTGGCACATGCGCACTCCCTGATCCAGGCCGCGGACGGCCGGGTCACCGGGGTCCGGTACGCAGTGGCCGACCCCGAGCACCGAAATACCCGTCGGCATTGGCGCATCACCAAGGCCACGGGCAAGCTGGGCACGTGGATGCCGAGCGTGGTTGCCGGCGCCGTGGCCCGCGGCGAACGGCTGCGCGCCACCGCCAGCGTCGAGGCAGAGGCCCACGCAGGGGCGGTGATCCTGGCCGCGGGCGGGTTCATCAACAACCGTGACTGGGTCCGCCGCTATGCACCGGAGTTCCTGAAGATCTCCCCGTTGGGTACCGTCGGCGACGACGGCACCGGGATCCGGCTCGGTTTGGCAGCCGGGGGAGTGGCCGACAAGATGGGCAACGTCACCGCGTGGCGCTTCCTGTCCCCGCCCAGCGCGTTCCTGGAGGGGCTCACCGTCGGCGCGGACGGGCGGCGCATCGCCAACGAGGACCTCTACGGCGCCACCCACGGCAACGCGATGATGCGCGACTTCGCCGGTACCGGATGGGCGATCTACGACGCCGGCACCTGGCGGAAGATCAAGGCCCAGATCAAGGACCAGACGCACGTCTTCCAGCGCCTCCAGATCTGGTACCTGCGGTCCATCGGTCACAAGAAGGCCGACACCATCGAAGAACTCGCGGCGAAGAACGGCATCGACACCACCGGACTGCGCAAGACCGTCGATGAGTACAACCGCGGGATCGCCAGTGGGGCAGGAGATCCTGCGCACAAGGATCCCTCGCTGTGTCCGCCGCTCGAACGCGGACCGTTCTACTCCATCGACATCTCCGCCGATTCGTCGCTGTTCTACCCGATCCCGGGACTGACACTGGGTGGGCTGGTCGTGGACGAGGACACCGGCGCGGTCGTGCACCGCGACGGCGGCGTGGTCCCCGGCCTGTACGCCGCCGGGCGCACCGCCGTCGGGGTGTGCTCCAACAGCTATGTCAGCGGGCTGTCGATCTCCGACTGCGTGTTCAGCGGGCGGCGTGCCGGCGCCGACGCGGTGACCCGAATACCCTGATCGTCCTGATCGACGGATACTCCTGCCGAGCGTGAAAAAATGCAGCGACCCCGGACTCCTGACGGAATCCGGGGTCGATGCGCACGCGGCACTCAGCTGAGCACGAACGCGCTCAGTGGTGCCTCCTCCGGATAGATCGCGGGGCCGCCCAGATCGTAGGCGGCGTTCAGGGCGCCGATGAACGCCGGGTCGTGCAGCGGATTGCCCGGGATGTCGAGCTTGACACCCCGCTTGGCCAGGTCGTCGACCATCATGTCGATGGCCTTGTCGATCGTCAGGTCGTCGGAGTGGTCCATGTTCTTCTTCAACTCGTCGTAGTCGGAGAACACCTCGGCCGACCAGTGCACCAGGAACCGCAGTTCGTCGGTGTGGTGGCGGGCGATCACCCCGTCACCGTTGCGCAGCACCCAGTGATCGCGGGACTCCGGGTCACCGGCGAACACCGTATCGAACGACAGGCCGTTCGGAACCTGTTGCTCGAGGGGGCCATTGGCCTCGCCGCGGTGCACCATCATCTCGTTCTGCACCACCACGCCGCGGTTGTACACCGGCGGCAGGACCCGCTTGGGGGTCTTGAGCGGACCGTCGGGCCAGTACGTGAAGCCGCTGTTCTCGTCCAGCGAGAACCACGTGATGACCTGCGCCATCTTGATCAGGTAGTCGGTGAACAGGCCCGACTTGCCCATCACGCTCACCAGCCAGGTGGGGGCGTTCTCGTAGCGCACCCCGCGGAAGCTCGGCGAATCCAGGTGCCCCGGATCGCGGTTGCAGCACGGACCGTTGATGTTGAACAGCATCATCTGCGGCTTGGCGTACTCCGCGCCCCAGTAGGACTTCGCCTCCGCCACGAACCGCGCGTTGTAGAAGCAGTCGTGCAGTTCCGGATACAGCACGGTGCCGTAGTTGGCCAGGTGCCCGCGGAACGTCGGCGTCAGGAACAGGTCCAGGCTGGGTTCGAAACCCTCCGGGAACTGGCCGCTCATCGTGGCCATCAGTTCCTCGGGTGAGGCGAAGTGCTGGGCGATGATCAGCTTCCACGGACCGTCCCGGCGGACGACGTCGAGCAGGCGCTCGCGTTGATCGTCGGTGTAGACGTCGTCGATCTCGCGGGGCGGCGATGCGGGGCGGAGGATGTCGGACAGCTCCATCCGCCGCTCTTCGGTGAGCATCACAGGACTCCTTCTCTCGAGTTCAGGCCGTTGGCCCGATTCTGTGCGGTGACAGCGGTGTTCGATCCTGCGATGTCCGGCCACCGGGAGATCAGTCGCCGGGTGGGAACGACTTCAGAAGGGCAGGGCATTGGCGAACTTCGCCTGCAGCAGCGCACCGAGCTCCGCCATCGCCAGCCTGCCCCGCGCGGTGGCTTCCGATCGCATCAGGAAGCCGTGGTAGATCCCGGGATAGCGGGTCAGGGTGGTCTGCACGCCGGCGTCGCGCAACCGCTCTGCGTACCGCTCACCCCAGCTCGCGATCGGATCCAGTTCCGCCGTCACCACGATCGCCTGCGGCAGGCCGGTCAGATCGGTGGCATAGGCAGGCACCCGGCGCCAGTCGTGCGGCGCGCCCGCTCCCACGTCGGCGAGGTCATGCAGGAACACGATGTCGTCGTGCAGCAGCATCGGCGCATCAGGTAACGCCAGCACCGAAGGCGCGGCCATGTCGCGGTCCACGCCGGGGTACAGCAGCACCTGGGCGAAGATCCGCGGCCCGCCGTGCTCGCGCAGCTCCAGGGTGATGGCCGCCACCACCCCGCCCCCGGCGCTGTCACCGGACAGCACGATCCGCTCGGGATCCCAGTCGAACGAACCGCATCCGGCGCCAACCCATTTCGTTACCGCCAGGCCGTCCTCGAACTGGGCCGGCGGCGGGTTCTCCGGTGCCAACCGGTAGTCGACGGCCACCACCACCGCGCGGCTCGCGGCCGCCAGCGCGCGGGCCAGCGGTTCGAACGAGTGGTTCGAGCCCATCACCAGACCACCGCCGTGCAGGTGGATGATCACCGGCGCCGGGGAGGGGGCGGATCCGGGACGGTGGATCCGCACCGGTATCTGTCCACCGGGGCCGGGCACCGTCGTGTCGAGCACCTCTGCCATCACGGGCATGGTTGGGGGAGAGGCGGATTCGATGGCGTCGCGCACGGCCTGCAGACCGCGCTCGCGCATCGGTACCGGCGGGCCGAAGGAGGCCACCCGGGCCGCGGCGTCCGGATCCAGAGCGGGTGTACGCGACATCAGTGCCTATGGGGGTCGAACCGCGGCTTGGTGCGCAGCTGGGGTGGCACCCGACTGGCCAGCACCTGGGCCCGGTCGGCCATCGCCGAACTGACGTACTCGGGCTGGGTCAGCAGATAGAACTCGCCGCGGGCGGACTGCTCGAACACCACTGCGGCGGCTTCGACCGGATCCATGGCGTTGGCCTTGATGTCGAGCATGGCCTCACGCTGGGATTCGGCGGCTTCGACACCAGTCCCGTCGTCCACTCCACCGGCCGATTCGAAGATGTTGGACTTGACCGCCCCGGGCAGGACCGCCTGCACGTGGACGTGATCGTCGTGGCCGGCCAACTGCACTTCCAGGCGCAGGCATTCGGTCAATGCCAGCACCGCGTGCTTGCTGACGATGTAGGGCGCCTGCAGCGGCACCGAGGCCACCCCGCCGATGGACGACAGGTTCCACACCCAGGCCTGGGCCGGCTCGGCCAGCATCTTCGGCAGGAAGGCCCGCACCCCGTGGAACACGCCGCTGACGTTGATGTCCAGGACGCGGTTCCAGTTCGCCACCGGGGTGTCCCACAGATACCCGAACTGCTCGACGCCGGCGTTGTTGACCAGCAGCCGGACCGGTCCCATGTCGCGGTAGGCGCGGTCGGCCAGATCGGCCACCGCATCTGGATCGCGCACATCACAGATCACGGCGATGGCGTCGCCGCCGGCGGCGGTCAGTTCGTCGCGCAGCGCGGCCGCGGCGGCGCCGTCGACATCGGCCAGGACCAGGGACATGCCGAGCCGGTGGGCGTGACGGGCGAGGCCGGCGCCGATCCCGGCACCGGCTCCGGTGATGACGGCGACGCCGCCGCCGAACACGTCGCAGGCAGTCACGTTGTCGCTCCGCAAGTTCGACTCACGCCCCAGTGCCGGTCTTGGTGCGGTGCTCGGCGAACGGGATCGAATCCTCGGCGTCGAGCACCACGGTCAGCGAGGTGAACACCAAACCGTTCTCCCCACGCCGGATGCCGGCGTCGACCACACCCGAGGACACGTCGAACGGCACGTTGTTGGTCACCTGGTTGACGTACAGATAGAACCGCACCGTCGTGACGTCACCCTCGGTGCCGGTGCGGAAGATGTTGGTGGCGTGATGGCGCAGCGGATACGGGTTCTCGTCGCGGTGCTTCTGCAGCCAGGCCAGAGTTTGGCCGCCCCCGTGTAGTTCGGCGGCCAGCAGCTCCTCGAACGGGCAGTTGCCGGAGTCGGATCGGCTGACGTACGCCATCTCGTCGGCGATGAACCCGGCGAGCAAGTCGAACCGGCCCTGGTCGTAGTGGTACCAGAACCGGGCGATGAACTCCTGGACATCCGACAGCGTGATCTCGTTGCTCATGGGGGGAGTCAACCCCGCACCTGTGTGCCGGGACACACGTCGGCCCAGTCAGCGGAACACCAGCACCCGGGCTCAGCCGGTGATCAACTCCCACAGTCCCGCCCCGCCGGCACCCAGCGCGGCGGAGGTGACCCGCTCGTCCCACGCCCGCACCGAACCGAACTCGCCGCGCCAAGCCAGCGCGGCGCGGGTGTACTCATGCAACCGGTGCTCGGCCGTGGTGCCGATGGCGCCGAACACCTGATGCGCGTTGCGTACCACCACCGAAGTCGCGTGCCCGGCGCACGAGCGCGCCACCGCGACCCGGAAACCCAGGTTCGGTGCGCGCCAGTCCGTGGCGACGGCCGTGCTGAGGGCGGCCTCGGTGGCCGTCCGGGCCAGTGCTGTCTCGGCGGCGATATCGGCGATCATGTGTTGCACCGCCTGGAACTTCGACAGCGGCCGGCCGAACTGGACCCGCGACGACGTGTGCTCCACCGCCAGTTCCAGGATCGTGTCCAGCGTTGCGCAGACCTGGATGCCACGCACCAGGGCCGCCTTGAGCTGGAGCACTGCCACCGCATCGGCCGGGACGGGCGTGCCTGCCAGGCCCGCGGCGTCGGCGGCGACGTTGTCGCGCGGCTCACCGATCATGTTGGCGCCGGGCGTGATACGCAGCTGCGCGGCCTCGACATCGGCGAGCAGGTGCCCACCGTTGTCGTCGCACCAGATCAGCACGATGCGCTCGGCCGCCGACGCCCACGGCACCGCGGTCGCTGTGCCGTGCTGGTCGAGCATGCAGACGGTCCGCACCGCGTCGTCGATGGATGCCCCGGCCGCCTCGAGCAGCCAGCAGGCCAGCAGGTCATGCTCGGGCAGGCCGATGCGGACGCCGGAACGCACCGCGGCGGCCGTCAGTTCGGCCGCCTCACGCCAGCCCGCCCCGCTGCCCCCGGTGGCTTCGGTGCCGGTCAGCCGCGCGAGACCGAGATCGCGCAGGCTCGACCATAACTCACTGCCTGCGGCGGGGCCGTGCGTCTCACGATGACCGGCGAAGACCGCGTTCATCATCGCGATCAGCTCGGCATCCACACCCGTGTCGACGGTGGTCTCCGGCGTGGTCATCGCAACCCCAATCCGCGCGCGATCACACCGCGCAGCACCTCGTTGGTGCCGCCGCGCAGGGTGAATCCCGGCCGCTGATCCACCGCGGTGGTGACCAGGTCCCTGGCGGTTTGCGGGAGACCGGTGTCGTCACCACTGTGCAGGTCGGCGAAGTCGGCGATGTCGCCCTCGGTGGTGGTGCCGAGCACCTTCACCACAGCGGCAGGCACATCGGCGGCCTCGTGGCGCTCCAGCGCCCCGGCGACGGCGGTGGACATGTGGTGCAGTCCGGCGATGCGCGCCACCAGACGCCCCAGCTCGGCATCGTGTGAGATCTGTTTCCGGGCCATGCCCTCGGTGGTCTCGGCCAGCAGCACGAACGTCGACAGGAGGCGCTCGGGTCCACTGCGTTCGAAACTCAGTTCCGAGGTGACCTGTTGCCAGCCGTCGCCGATCCGCCCGAACACCATGTCCTCGGGCACGAACACCTCGTCGAGGACCACCTCGTTGAAGTGGTGCCGGCCGTTCATCGAGATGATCGGGCGCACCTGCACCCCGGGCCCGTCGAAACGCACGATGAACTGGCTCAACCCGGCGTGCCGGTGGGATGGGTCGACGGGCGCGGTGCGGGCCAGCACGATGAACGCGTGGGCCAGGTGCGCCCCCGACGTCCACACCTTGGTGCCGGTCAGCGTCCACCCGCCGTCCACCGGCACCGCGCGGGTGCGCACGCTGGCAAGGTCGGACCCCGAGTCCGGTTCGCTCATCCCGATCCCGAAGAAACACTCACCGGCGGCGATCTTGGGCAGGAACTCTCGTTTCTGGGGTTCGGTGCCGTACTTCAGCAGCGACGGCACGATCTGCCGGTCGGCGATCCAGTGCGCGGCCACCGGTGCACCCGCCGCCAGCAACTCCTCGGTGACCACGAACCGATCGAGAAACGAGAGGCCTTGTCCGCCATAGTGTTTCGGGACTGTCATGCCTAGCCAGCCCCGCGCCGCCAGCGCCGCGGTGAACTTCTCGTCCCATCCGCACAACCACGCGTCCACCGACGGCGTGAACGTGCCTGCGGCACGTTGCTCGGCGAGGAAGGCGCGCACCTCGGCACGCAGCGCGGCGGTGGCGGCCTGCTCGGTGCCGACCGGTGGCACCAGGCGAATGGATGGGCTCATGCGTCGATCATCTCGCGTCGTGTCACGGCAGTTGCAGGGACTTGGTCTGCAGGTACTCCTCGAACCCGAATCGGCCCAGCTCACGGCCGACACCGGACTTCTTGTAGCCACCGAACGGTGCGGCCGGGTTGTAGCGGCCGCCGTTGATGTCGAGCTGACCGGTCTGCACCTGCCGTGCGAACGCGATCGCGGTGTCGTTGTCGGCGGCCCAGACCGCACCCGACAGCCCGTAGGGGGTGCCGTTGGCGATCTCCAGCGCCTCGTCGGTGTCGCGAAACGGAATGACCGCCAGCACGGGGCCGAACACCTCCTCCTGACCCAGTTCGGAGTCGGGCAGCACGTCGGCGAAGACTGTGGGCGCGACGAAGTAGCCGGTGTCACGGATCCTCTCGGGCCCGCCGGTCACCAGCCGCGCTCCGCTGCGAGGTGCACGTTCGATGTAGCCCAGCACGGCCTCGAACTGCCGCTGCGACGCCGACGGGCCGATTCGGGTGGCCAGATCCCACGGATCGCCCACGATGTACTTGGCCACAACGGCCTCGACGATGTCCAGCGCCTCGCTGTAGCGGGACAGCGGCACCAGCATGCGGGTCCACGCCATGCAGGTCTGGCCGCCGTTGAGGAACGCGTTGCCGACTCCGACCTTGACCGCGGCGGCCAGGTCGGCCCCGTCGAGGATCACGTTGGCGGACTTGCCGCCGAGCTCGAGGGCCACCTTCTTGACGTTGCGTCCGGCCAGTTCCCCGACCCGGGCACCTACCTCGCTGGACCCGGTGAAGGACACGAAGTCGACGTCCGGGTGCGCCGCCATCCGTTCCCCGATGACGCTGCCCGGTCCGGAGACCAGGTTGACCACACCGGGTGGCAGGCCGGCGTCCTCGAGCGCCTCGACGAACTCGAACACCGACAGCGGTGCCTCATTGCTGGGCTTGAGCACCACCGTGCACCCGGCCGCGATCGCCGGCAGCACCTTGGCCACCACCTGGTACAGCGGATAGTTCCACGGGGTGATGGCCGCGACCACGCCGTAGGGTTCGCGCAGCACCAGCGAGTTGCCAATGCGTTCCTCGAACTCGAAAGCGGCCAGCACGTCGGCGAATCCGCGGGCCACCGCCAGCGGAACCTGCGTCTGCACGGTCTGCGAGATCCGGATGGGCGCCCCCATCTCGCGGGTGATGGTCTCGGCGATCTGCGGCAGCCGCTTCTCCATCGCGGCGATCACCGCATCCAGGCGGCGCTGCCGTTCGGTGACGCTGATCAACGGATCGAAGGCGCGACGGGCCGCGGCCACGGCGGCGTCGACGTCCGCCTCGGTGCCGCCGGGGACGTGCCCGATCACCTCTTCGGTGGCCGGGTCGACGACGTCGATGCTGTCGGTGCCCGCGGGGGTCACCCACTGGCCGTCGATGAACAGGGTGGTGCGGTCGTACTGGTGAGTGCTCATGGCTGCTTTCCGGTGGGGGAGTCAGGGCACGATGCTGGCGCGGACGTCGCGCTTGTCCTTGGCCGCCGCGAACGCGTCGTTGATGTCCTCGAGGCGGAAGCAGGCGGCGGCCAGCCGGTCGAACGGCAACCGGTGCTGGTGCTCGGCCAGGAAGGCCAGCGCGCGGGACAGCACCGGCGGGTCGTACAGCGAGACACCGACCATGGTCTTGTTGGAGAACACGAACCGGGACGGGTCGAACTCGAACGTCCTGCCGACGTTGATGTTGCCGATCTCGACGTAGCGGCCGAACTGCGCCAGCAGTTTGAGTCCCTCGTCGATGGCGGACGGAAGGCCGACGACCTCCACCACGACGTCGGCGCCCTGGCCGTCGGTGAGGCTGCGGACGATCTTCACCCGGTCCTTGTCGGTGGTGGTGGTGATGTCGATGACCTCGTCGGCGCCGAAGGCCCGTGCCAGCTCGAGGCGTTCGGGCACCCCGTCGATGGCGATCACCGTCATGGCCCCGCGCGCCTTCGCGACGGCGACGGCGTAGAGCCCCAGCGCTCCGGCGCCCTGCACCACGACGGACTCACCGAGTTGCAGGTCCACCCGCTCCAGGCCGTACATCACCTGCGACAGGGCACAATTGGCGGCGGCGGCGATTTCGTCGGACACCGAGTCGGGCACGGTGTAGACCACCGCGCCTGCGGGCAGCAGGAAGTAGTCGCCGTAGCCGCCGACGAAATGTGGTGGCTCATCGGCGCGCCCGAGCATCGCCATCTTCAGGTTCTGGCAGGCGTTGCGGCGCCCCGCCAGGCAGTTGCGGCACGTATGGCAGCAGAAGAAGTACGGGAACACCACCCGGGTGCCCACCTCCAACGGGCGGCCGTCGGAGTCGCTGCGCACGCCTGCGCCCAGCTCCGCTACCGCACCGACCATTTCGTGGCCCAGCACCGTCGGCAGCTGACCGCCGAGGCCGCGGGTGGCGAAGGTGCCGTGCCAGGCGTGCACGTCGGATCCGCAGATGTTGGCGCGGGTGACCCGGATCAGGATCTCGCCGGGCCCCACCTGCGGGATCGGGACGGTCTCGATCTCGAACGGCTTGCCGGGTTCGTCGAAACGCGCGATGCGGCCCGTGCCGTGGGCGAGCGTCATGGAGCGGGATCCTTTCCTCCGCCGGGGGATGTCCCGCAGGCTAGTTCCGCACACCGCTCGACTGACTCGGCGATCCCGCCCAGCGGGCGCCCCGCTCAGTCGGCTGCGGCCTGACCGAAGCGTTCCCGCAGCACGCGCTTGAGCAGCTTGCCGCTGGGATTCTTGGGCAGCGATTCGACGAAGAAGACTTGTTTGGGGGTCTTGAAACCGGCCAGGTGCGACCGGCAGTGGCCCAGCAGTTCGTCCTCGGTGAGCGCCATGCCGTCCCGCGACACCACCGCGGCCACCACGACTTCGACCCACGTCGGGTGCGGCAGACCGAAGACGGCGACCTCCTCGACCGCGGGGTGGCGGTAGACGACCTCCTCCACCTCACGGCTGGCGACGTTCTCGCCGCCGGTCTTGATCATGTCCTTCTTGCGGTCCACCACGTGCAGCAGCCCGTGCTCGTCGTAGTAGCCAAGGTCGCCGGAGTGGAACCAGCCACCCCGGAACGCCTCGGCGGTCTTGGCCTCGTCGTCAAGGTAGCCGAGCATCAGGTGTGGACTGCGGTGCGCGATCTCACCGACCGACCCCGGCGGCACGGGCGCGTTGTCGTCGTTCAGGATCGCGGTCTCCACGTTGACGACCGGGCGTCCCGCCGAACCGGCGTGGGCATCCTGCTCGTCGGGCCCCAGCGCGGAGGCCAGCGGCGCCATCTCGGTCTGCCCGTAGAAGTTCCACAGCCGCAGGTTGGGCAGGCGCTCGCGCATCTCGGCGAGGATCTCGACCGGCATCGCCGAGGCCCCGTAGTACCCCTTGCGCAGGCTCGACAGGTCCACCTGGTCGAACGCCGGCGAGCGTAGCAGCGAGATCCACACCGTCGGCGGCGCGAAATAGTTGGTGACGCCGTACTTTTCGATGGTCCGCAGCACCAGTTCTGGGTCCGGGCGGGGCAGGATGATGCTGGTCGCGCCGAGGTAGACGTCGGTGATCAGGAAGTTGTCCAGCTGCGCGCAGTGGTACAGCGGCAGCGAGTGGATCTCGATGTCGGTGCTTTCCATCGACCCGGCGACGATGGTGCTGACGTAGTTGCCCATCAAGCTGCGGCTGGAGTGCATGGCCCCCTTCGGGTGCGACTCGGTGCCGCTGGTGTACATCAGGCGGATCATCTGGTCGTCGGCCACGTACGGGGTGGGCGCGGGGGAGCCGGTCTGCAGCCAGTGTGCGAAGTCGGTCCAGCCGGCCGGCAGCGTCTGCCCGGGCAGCACCAGCGCGGCGGTGGTGGTGACCGACCCGTTCAGGCGCATCGCGGCCTCGGCCGTCGGCACCAGCTCGGCCGCGACCAGGAAGCCGCTGGCCCCGCTGTGGCCCAGGATGTAGGCGATCTCCTCGGCGGTGAGCATGAAGTTCACCGGCACCAGCACCACCCCGGCGCGAGCCGTCGCGAAGGCCAGGACCGCGTACTGCCAGCAGTTGTGCGCCAGCAATGCCACCCGGTCGCCGACGTCGAAACCGTTGTCCCGCAGCGCCGCCGCGGCCCGGTCGACCCGATGCTCGAATTCGGCGAACGTCAATGTCACGTCGCCGTCGATGACCGCGGTCTTGTCGGGCAGCCGGCGGGCCGTCCGGCGCGGGATATCGCCGAGGGCGTGACTGCGGGTGGCGGCCGGCGCGGAGTCCAGATCTTGCATGTCCGGACTGTATGCGCGGGCCGTCGGCACGGTTGAAGCGGCGTCCCGCTGAGTAGAAGAGGCCCCGCGCCAGGCGGCGCGCAGTCGCATACTCGGCGGCGAGCGAGGAGGTTCGATGACGACCGACGCACCTGCGACGACGGGGCTGGATTCAGAGGAACTGCGGACCAACCTGCACCGTGCCGACCCGGGGATCCTGCTCGCGGTGCTGGCACAGCTGACCGGTGACATGGACGTCGTGGACAGGTTCGCCACCAAGCTCTCGCACGAGCCGGACCCACCGGAGCAGGCCGGCGTGACCGACCCCGTCACGCTGGAGGCACTGGTCGAAGCGGTGATCCAGGCACTCGATGCGCCCCGCCGTGAGGATGCGCTGCCCGCCGACGATCCCGATTTGTTCCTGCGCGTCGCGCCGATCGCCTTGGGCACCGCGGTGGGACCCGAGTACACGGGTCTGTTGCTGGAGCAGGGCGGCTTCCATCCGCCCCAGCCGGTGCTCGCGCGCGACACCGAGTTGCCAGCGGGATTCAAGGTCGTGATCGTGGGCGCCGGGATGGCGGGCATGGCTGCCGCTCTCGAGTGTGCGGCCGCCGGTATCGATTTCGAGATCATCGACCGCAACGACGAAGTGGGCGGAACCTGGTACACCGCGGTGTATCCGGGCATCGGTGTGGACACTCCGTCGGCGTACTACTCGCTCTCGCGCGACATCAACGGCGGCTGGTCGAGCTACTACCCGCAGGGCGACGAATACCAGCGATATCTGGAGGCCGTCGCCGACCGGAACAATCTGCGCGAGCGCACCCGCTTCGGCACAGAGGTGGAGGCGCTGTGGTGGGACGAGGACCGCAGGCAGTGGCAGGTGCACACCGTCGGACCCGACGGTGCCCGCGACACCAGCTGGGCCAACGTGGTCATCCCGGCCGCCGGTTACCTCAACCGGCCACGGTGGCCCGACCTGGACGGCCGGGGCACCTTCGCCGGGGTGAGCGTCCACTCCGCCGAATGGGACCCGGACCTCGACCTGCGGGGCAAGAAGGTCGCCGTCATCGGGGCGGGCTGCACGGCCGTCCAGATCGTCGACGCCTGCGTCGACGACGTCGAGCACCTGACCGTCTTCCAGCGGCAACCGCACTGGGTGGCCCCGCGTAAGCGCCTGACCGACGACGTGCCCGCCCACCGGCGCTGGCTCAACACCCACATCCCGTACTACGCCAACTGGAACCGGCTGAAGTCGTTCTGGGGTACGGCCGACAACAACTACCCGGTGATCGTGCGGGACCCCGAATGGGCCGCCGAGCACCTGTCGATCTCCCCGGCCAACGACGTGCTGCTGCAGATCTGCCTGGAGTACATCGACCGGGTCTTCGGCGCCGGATCGGAGTTGGCCAGGAAGGTCACCCCCGACTTCGCGCCCTACGGCAAGCGCATCATCCGGGATCCGGGCGGCTACTACGCCGCGCTGACCCGGGCGCACGTGGACGTCGAGGCCAGCGAGCCCGCACGGGTGAACGAGCGCGGCATCGTCACCCAGGACGGGCGGCAGATCGACCTGGACGTCATCGTGTACGCCACCGGATACCACCTCGACTTCCTGTCCACGGTGGACATCCGGGGCCGAAATGGACTGCAGCTGCGCGACTTCTGGGGTGACAATCCCAGCGCGTACCGCGGCGGCCTGGTGCCGGGTTTCCCCAACCTGTTCGTCTCGTCGGCACCCAACTACAGCCCCGGCCACGGCGCCGGGCACAACTTCGGGGTCGAGGTGATGGTGCACTACGTGATGGAATGCCTGCGGCTGATGGCCCACCGCGGCGCGACCACCATCGAGGTCAGGACGGAGGCCTTCGACCGCTACGTGCGCCAGATCGACGAGGCCATGCAGAACACCGTGTGGTGCCACACGCCCACCGCGCACACCTATTATCGCTCCGGCGGCGGGCGGATCGTCACGGCGTTCCCGTTCCGGCTGATCGACGTCTGGCAGAGCCACCGCGCGCCTGCCGAAGAGGACCTGGTACTCGCGTGACGAAATTGCTCAGCGGCAGAACGGCATTGGTGACCGGCAGCAGCCGTGGCATCGGACGCGCTGTCGCGCAACGGCTGGCCGCCGAAGGCGCCGTCGTCGCCGTCACGGCCCGCTCGTACGAACCGTCGCTGTCGACACGTGCCGGGCAGAGCACGGCACTGCCCGGCACCATCGGGGAGACCATCGCCCTGATCGAGGCGGCCGGCGGGCAGGCCTTCGGTATCGCAGCGGACCTCGAGGATCCCGACCAGCGGGCAGCGCTGATCGACCAGGTGGTCGACCGGACCGGGCGGATCGACATCCTGGTCAACAACGCCGGCTACGCGGACTACTCGATCATCGCGGACATGCCGATGGAGACCTTCGAGCGCACCGTCGAACACTACGTCCGCACGCCATTCATGCTGACCCAGAAGGCGATTCCGCACATGCGGAGCCAGGGGCAGGGCTGGATCGTCAACGTCGGGTCGGTAACGGGTCTGGCTCCGGTGCGCCCGTACCGGGAGTACAACAAGTCCTCTGGCGATGTCATCTACGCCTCGATGAAGGCCGCGCTGCACCGCTTCACCCAGGGGGTGGCCGCCGAGCTGCTGGACGACGACATCGCGGTCAACGCGGTCGGCCCGTCGAGCGCGGTCCGGACACCGGGAGCGGCGAGCCTGATCCCGGACACGTTCCCCACCGAGCCGGTGGAGTACCTGGCCGAGACGGTGCTGGCGATGTGCCATCGGCCTGCCGCCGAACGCACCGGGCTGGTGGCGTTCAGCCTGCACTACCCGTGGTCGCAGCAGCTGCCCGTGCACAGCCTCGACGGTCGCGAGGTGCTTCCCCCACTCGAACCCCCGGCGTCGGCGAACCCGAACATCCTGCCCGCCGGCATGTGACCCCGGCGCGGGTCTCAGTCCAGCACCGGCGTCGGGTGCAGGCAGAAACTGTGCGAGACACGGTCGCGCACGATCACATCGGTGCACTCGGGATCGAACCAGCGGTCCACCACGGCCCAGTGGATGGGGTGCATCAGGTACGGGCCCATCAAACCGTCGACGTCGGTGAACTCCTGCTCGAACACATGCGTCCAGGCCGTGCTGCCCTCAGCGGCGATGACGCGGCTCAGCTGCCACGCCAGGATGGTGTCGACGTAGCGGGGCATCGACAGCAATTCGGCTTCGAACCGGGCCACGGCGTCGGCCGGGGTGCCGGGGGACACGCGCAGCAGCAGCGCCCGGTACACGGTGCCCGACGAGTCGCGGCGCGTGGACTGTCCCTCGTAGGTCGCGCCGATGACACGGGTGACGGCGGGATCGGCAAGCACCCTTATGAGTTCGGGTTCCACGCTGCACCAGCTGTTTTCGTCGGCGAACCGCAGATGCACCAGGACGTCACCGCCGTTGCGTGAACCCTGATCGGTGGGTTGCACCACCCACCGCGGTGCACCGCTGCGCTCCGCGACGGACCGCACCGCGGCAAGGATGCGCTCGCGGTCGCCGGAGTCGACGTCCAGCAGGCGGGTCACGCCGAACATCAGCCCTCCAACCTGCAGAGTGCGTCGACATCGGCGGCGGCCGCGGCCACCGAGCGGTGCCGTTCGGCCAGCAGATCGTCGATCTCCGACCACCATTGGCCCAGCGCGGGATCCGGGCGGCCCTGCCACGTCATCTGCCACCAGGCCAGTGGGCTGGGCAACGACCAGGTGATGGTGACGGTGTTGGCCTGGTCGTCGAACCAGATCGGCGGGCTGACCAGCACGCCGCACAGGGTCATTCCGCGCTCCCGGGCTCCGGGTGCGTACTCGGCGAGGTAGCGGTCGATGAAGCGGCGGGCCTGGCCGGGCCTGGTCAGTACCCGGTCGACGACGAAGACCTCACCTTCTGCCATAGCCGCAGGGTAGGGATCGCACAGCGACCCAGACGGGACGATTCCCGGCCATTGGGAGAGGTCCGTTGACGCCGCTACCCGACCGGGGAACGGTTGTCTGATGAGCGATCTCAGCACCGATCCGTTCGTGCCGACCCAGCTGGGTCCGGTCCGATTGCGCAACCGCGTGGTGAAGGCCGCGACCTCGGAGGGCCGGTCGCCGGACGGGCTGGTCACCGACGATCTGATCGACTTCCACCGCCGATTCGCCGAGGGCGGGGTGGGGATGACCACGGTCGCCTACTGCGGCGTGTCCAAGGAGGCCGCCAGTGCCCCGGGACAGATCGTCATGAATTCGCGGGCACTGCCCGGGTTGCGGCGACTGACCAACGAGGTGCACGACGCGGGTGCGGCGATCTCGGCGCAACTCGGCCACGCGGGGGTGGTGGCACAGAAGAGCCTCACCGGTGTCACCGCCGTGGCGCCCAGCCGGTTCATCAACCCGACGTCGTTCGCGTACTGCCGGGAGATCCGGCGCGACGAGATCCGCGCCGTCATCGACCAGTTCGGCACCGCCGCGCAGATCGCCGTCGATGCCGGATTCGACGCCGTGGAACTGCATTTCGGGCACCTGTATCTGCCGAGTTCGTTCCTGAGCCCGTTGATCAACCGCCGCAAGGACGAGTACGGCGGCGACATCGACAACAGGTCGCGGTTCGTCCGGGAGATCGCGCAGCGCGTGCGCGATGTGGTCGGGGACCGCGTCGCGGTGATCGCCAAACTCGACATGGAAGACGGCCTGCCCGGCAGCATCTGGATCGACGAGGCCCTGCGCACTGCCCAGCTGCTGGACGCCGACGCCACCCTGGACGCCATCGAACTGACGCAGGGGTCCTCGGTGTACAAACCGATGTACCTGTTCCGCGGTGACGTGCCGGTGCGTGAGTTCGCCGGGGTGATGCCGCCGGCGCTGCGCCCCGGGGTGCGGCTGATGGGCAAGCGGGTGATGGGCAGTTACCCGTACGAGGACCTGTACATGCTGCCCGCCGCGCGGCAGTTCGTGCCCGTCATCAGGAATACGAAGCTCATTCTGCTGGGCGGCATCACGAACCGCGACCACCTGGAGACGGGCCTGCGTGAGGGATTCGACCTGATGGCCATGGGCCGGGCCCTGCTGCGCGAACCCGATCTGGTCAACCGGATGATCGCGGAGACCGGCGTGCGCAGTCGCTGCAACCACAACAACAAGTGCATGGTCACCGTCTTCGGGCGCACGCACTGCGTGCTGGACCCCGACCAGCGCTACGGCGAGGCCGCCCCGCTGACCACCAGTTCCGACACGGCCGCGCACGCCTGAGCGCGGGCCCGCCCGCAGAGGTCGAGCATGGGCATGGTCATGAACCCGTGCACGCCGCCCTCGAAGAAGCACTGCGTGACGGCCACCCCCGCCCGCTGCAGCGCGTCGGCGTAGGCGAGGCCTTCGTCGTGCAGCGGGTCATGTCCCGCCAGCACCACGACCGTGGGCGACAGGCCGCTCAGGTCGTCGGCGTGCAGAGGTGAGGCGTACGGGTGGGTCCGGTCGGCGACGTCGGGTACGTACTGGTCCCAGTACCACTGCAGCGCGGGCCGCGGGTTGTAGTAACCGCGGCCGAACTGCCGGTACGACGGGGTGTCGAAATCGGCGGCGATCATCGGGTACAGCAGCAGTTGCCCGGCCATGCCTGGTGCGCCCCGGTCACGCGCCATCAGCGCGGCGACCGCGGCGAGGTTCCCGCCGGCGCTGTCCCCGCCGACCAGCAGCTGGTCGGGATCACCGCCCAGCTCGGTGATGTTGGCGGCCGCCCACACCGTCGCGGCGTAGACGTCCTCGGCGGCGCCGGGCCAGCGCCCCTCGTCGGGGGCGCGCCGGTAGTGCACCGAAACCACCACGGCGGTAAGGCGATTGGCGAAATCGCGGCACAGCCCGTCGTGACTGTCCAGATCGCAGAACACCCAACCGCCGCCGTGGGCGTAGACCAGGGTGGGCATCGGCCCGTCGTCGGGGGCGTTCGGGCGGTAGATCCGGACGGTCAGGTCGCCGCCGGGGCCGGTGATGGTGCGGTCGCCGACGTCGGCGACCGGTTCGGGGTTGGGGTTCGGGGTGAACCGGCCCCGGATCACCGCTCGTGCCTCGGGCCCGGCCATCGTGTGCACCGGTGGGAAGCCGGCGTCGAGCGCCTCGATCATCCCGGCGATCTGTGGGTCGAGGCTCATGCCGGCAGTACCGCCGCGGCGGGGCCGCCCCGCAGGGGCCGCATCGGCTGCAGCGTCGGGGCCACCCGAACCGGTCCGCCCTCCACGGCGCGCCAGATACCCATCGCGGCCATCCGCAGCGGGGCGACCATCCGCTGGTCGAACATCATCCGGTTGACCGGACCGCACACGGACACCGCGGCCACCGCCTCCCCGGGGTCGCCGATCGGCGCGGCCACACATCCGAAGCCCGGCAGCGACTCCTCCCGGTCGAACGCGACGCCGCGCGCCCGCACCTTGGCGAGTTCACCGCGCAGCTGGGCGGGGGTGGAGATCGAGTACTTGGTCCGGCGGGGCAGCATGTCGGCCTGCCACAGGCCGACCTCGCCCTCGTCGCGGTAGGCGAGGATCGCCTTGCCCACCGCGGTGCAGTGCGCCGGCTGACGTCCGCCGACGCGGGTGGGGATCGTCGCGGCCATGCGGTTGCCGACTTTCTCCATGTAGACCACGTCGGAGCCCTCGAGCACGGCGAGGTGAACCACCAGACCGGTCGCGGCGTGCAGTTCGTGCAGCGTGGGGATCGCGGCCCGGTGCAGCCGGTCCTGGTGCACCGCCAGCGAGCCTAGCTCGACCAGCCGCATGCCCAGCTCGTAGTCCCGGCCGTTGCGGCGCAGCCAGCGCAGTTGCACCAGGCGTTCGAGCATCCGGTGTGCCGACGAGCGCGGCAGCCCCGTGCGGCGCACGATCTGCGCCAACGTCAGGCGGCCCGGCCCGTCGAACGCGTCGAGGACCAGGGAGACGCGATCGATGACGGCGCTCGGCGTCTCTGCTGCCGGCTGCTTGGCGGTCGGGGCGGGCGGGGCGACGGCTGTGGTCAACGGTTCCTCCAAGGGGCTGTGCTCCTAATAGGTATATGCCTAATGCGCATATATCTATCACACATATGTGTCTGCTGTCACAAACCGCGAGGAAGTTGTCGTGGCGCGTTCCATGGCGAGCGCGCGGGTCTGCACGCAGACACGCCGAAAAATGCGTACAAACGAGCACGCTCGCGGAGCGTGAGGGCGCCGGGTTCGTCATCGGTACCGGCGGGGGAGTGTGGTCAGGCGCGAGGCGCCGTGCTCACGGGCGCATGGCGGCGGGGAGGTCCTCCACCCACTGATGGCCCCAGTAGCTGTCGGCGGTGATCTCCTCGGCGGTGTAGGAGGACTCGTCGACGAGCATCCCGTCGGTGCCGAACTCGATGTCCCAGTCGCCCGGTGCGCGCACGTAGAAGGACACCATCTTGTCGTTGGTGTGCCGGCCCAGCGTCGAGGACAGCTGGAAGCCGTCGCGGTTCACCCGGTCCAGCGCCTGCCCGACGGCATCGAGGGTGTCGACCTCGACCATCAGGTGGATCAGTCCGGGGTCGCGCAGCGTGGCGGCCGGGCACAGCGCCAGGCTGTGGTGGCGCTGGTTGACACCAAGGAACCGGACCCGGACCGGTCCGAATTCCGGGGGCGCGGGCACCCGGAACGCGCCGCGGGACAGGAAGCCCAGCACCTCGGTGTAGAACTCGAACAGGCCGTTGACGTCCAGGGCGGGCAGCACCACGTGCCCCAGACCCAGGCCGCCCGTCACGAACCGCGCACCGTAGGGGGTGACGACGGGGCTGTGGTCGAGTACCGGGCCGTGGAACACTTCCACCGCGGTGCGGGCCGGATCCTGGAACGCGATCACCTGCTCGACGCGGCGCACATCGGCCTCGGCCAGCGACAGTTCCTTGTGCGGGACGCCTGCCGAGTCCAGGGCGCGTCGAACCTCGCCCAGCTCGGCACCGTCGCGGACCTCCCAGCCCACCGTGACGATCTTGTCGGTGTCACCGGGCACGACGATGATCCGGGCGGCCCGCTCGTCCATCCGCAGGTACAGCGCGTCCGGGTCGGGACCGCTGCCCTGAGCGAAACCCAGGACACCGAAGGCGAATTGGCGCCAGCGTTCGATGTCGCTCGCCTGGATCGTGACGTAGCCGAGGCTGGTGACCAGGGGAGTGCGTGTCATGAGATGTCGTCTCCTGATTCAGATCATCGCCCGCAGCGGCCCCTGCGGATCCACACCGAGTGAACTCAGTGCCGACGCGTGGTAGACGGTGCCGGGGACATGGATCGCGTGGGCCTGCCCGACGTGCACGTCGCGCCAATAGCGCTGCAGCGGTTTGTCCATCCGCGCCGCGTTGCCGCCGCAGCGGGCGAAGATCTCGTCGACGGCCGAGACCGCGCGCCAGACCGCGCGGATCTGGGTGCGTCGACCGGCGGCGCGGTCCTCGAAGGACACCTCCTTGCCGGAGTCGACGATGTCGTAGATCCGGTCGGCGTTGGCCAGCAGCTCCTGGCGCGCAGCGTTGATGTCGGCGGCGGCCTCGCCGATGGCGTACATGACGTACGGATCATCCTTGACCGCAACGCCGCTCGCGTTCACCCGCTCGCGCTGGTAATCGAGCGCGGCGGCCAGCGCGCCCTCGGCGATGCCGATGGTGGCCGAGGAGATGCCCAACGGGAACATCGTGGACCACGGCATGAGGTAGAGCGTCTCGGTCATGCCGGCATCGCGCTGCGCGGTGCCGTCCATGACCTTCATACCGTCCATCGTGCGGTAGGACGGCACGAATGCGTCGGAGACGATGACGTCCTTGGATCCGGTGCCGCGCAGTCCGACGACGTTCCAGGAGTCCTCGACGATCTGGTAGTCCTTGCGCGGCAGGATCATGTGCAGCATCTGCGGCGGCATCAGCGGCTTGCCGTCGGCGTCGCCGACCATTGCGCCCAGGATGATCCAGTCGCAGTGGTCGGTGCCGGAGCTGAACTGCCAGCGGCCGTTGAAGATGTAGCCGCCGTCGACGGGCCGGGCGATGCCCTGTGGCGCGTACGGCGAGGCCACCCAGGTGTCGACGTCGTCAGCCCAGATCTCCGCGGCAACGCGGGGGTCGGCGTAGGCCAGCTGGTAGGGGTGCACCCCGACCACGCCGTTGATCCAGCCGGCCGACGGGTCGAGCGCGGCGGTGGCCATCACCGTCTCGGCGAATTCACGAGGGTGGACCTCCAGGCCGCCATGGCTTTTCGGCTGCAACAGCCGGATGTTGCCGATCCCCTTCATGATCTTGACCGTCTCGTCGGTCAGCTTGCCGATCTGCTCGGCCTCATGCGCCTGTCCGCGGAGCTGCTCGGCGAGCTCGGCGACGCTGTCGATCACCTTATTGGTCATGTCAACGATGGTGGACGGCGGGTGTGCTCCTGCGCTAGTGCGATCCCGTTGAGCGGTCCGACTCTGCGCTCAGAACTCGATCTTGACCGACTCCGACAGCGGGCGGGCCTGACAAGCCAGGAAGAGGCCGTCGGCGATGTCGTCCGCCTCGAGGATCGCGGCGTTGCCGCGGTCGATGTCGCCGTCGACCAGGGTGGCCGCACACGAGCCGCAGCTGCCCTCGCGGCACGAGAACGGCACCTCGATGCCAGCGGCGAGCATGACGTCCACCAGGTTGCGGTTCGTGGGCCACCGTAGGGTGTGCACGTCACCGTCGAGCGAGACGACGGCCTGTGCGGCTTCCCCGTCGGTGGCCTCGTCGTCGATCGGCGCGTCGGCGAAGGGGTCCCCGGTCAGCGATTGGAACACCTCCAGATGGATGTGGGTCCTGGGGATGCCCGCTTCGACCAGGGTGTCCTTGACGACGGCCATGAAGGGTTCGGGCCCGCAGATGAACGACTGGAAGCCGGTGAACATCCGCGCGAAGCCGCTCAGCTGCGCTCGGGTGGGCAGTCCCTGGATGGATTCGAGCCAGTGCAGCACGGTCAACCGGCCCGCGTACCGCGCCGCCAACTGCCGCAGTTCGGCGGCGAAGATGACCGACCGTTCGTCGTGGTTGGCGTAGCACAACACTACCCTCCCGGTGCCCGCGGCGAGTACCGACTTGAGGATCGACATCACCGGTGTGATGCCACTGCCCGCGGCCCAGAGCAGGAGATCGGCGTCGAGGTCAGCCGGGGTGAACACCCCCGACGGCGGCAGCACGTCGATGGTGGCTCCGGCGGCGATGTTGTCGCACAACCAGTTCGAGCCATACCCGCCCTCGGTCCGCTTGACGGTGACCTTGAGGGCGTCGTCGGTGTGCGGGGAACTGGCCAGCGAGTAGCACCGAGCTACCGAGCCGGTCCGATCGCTCGGCACGCGCAGTGTGAGGAACTGGCCCGGCCGGTACTCGAAGCGTGACCGGTGCTCGTCGGGCACGGCGAACACCAGGGACTTGCTGTCGGGGCTCTCGTCGATCACCGACGTGACCGTCAGCGCGACGACACGCGGAGCGACTGCTGCGGATTCGGCGTCTGGCATGGCTGGCATTGTGAGTGCGCCGCCCGGGGTGCGGGCAGGGGCCGTCACCGGTGGCCGGGAGGAATATTCTGCTGCCCGGTGACCGGGAAACGTCGCAGGTGGTGCCGGGTGGGCGTCATACCGTACCCGACGTGAGTACCGCGACCAGCAACCGTGTCGATGTCGTTGTGGTGGGCGCCGGATTCGGTGGTCTGTACGCCCTGTACAAGTTCCGAGGGCAGGGCTTGTCCGTGCGGGTGTTCGAGGCCGCTCCCGAAGTGGGTGGCACGTGGTACTTCAACCGATACCCGGGCGCGCGCTGCGACGTGGAGAGCCTCGACTACTGCTACTCGTTCTCCGACGAACTGCAGCAGGAGTGGACCTGGACCGAGAAGTACGCCACCCAGGCCGAGATCCTCGACTACATCAAGTGGGTCACCGACAAGCTGGATCTGCGTCCCGGCATCACCTTCAACACCAGGGTGGTCTCGGCCGTTCTCGACGAGGACACGCTGGCTTGGACCGTCAGCACCGACACCGGGGAAGTGGTCACCGCACGATTCGTCGTCATGGCGACCGGACCCTTGTCGTCGCCGCTGACCCCCGACATCCCGGGCCTGGACACCTTCGGTGGGCCGACGTACCACACCGCGCACTGGCCGCACGACGACGTCGACTTCACCGGCCTGTGCGTCGCGGTGATCGGCACCGGATCGTCGGGTATCCAGTCGATCCCACGCATCGCCGAGCAAGCCGATCAGCTCTACGTCTTCCAGCGCACGCCGAACTACAGTGTCCCGGCGGGCAACCGGCCGCTGACGCCGGAGGAGATCACGCACGCCAAGGCGACCTACGACGAACGGCGCCGGATGTCGTGGCGCAGCGGCGGCGGATCCCCGCATGTGACGCATCCCAAACTGACCATGGAGGTATCGCCGGAGGAACGGCAGGCGGCGTTCGAGAAGCGGTGGGCCCTCGGCGGTGTGCTGTTCTCCAAGACGTTCCCCGACCAGATGATCGACATGGCGGCCAACGAGGAGGCCCGCAAGTTCTACGAGGCGAAGGTCCGGGCCGTCATCGGCGATCCCGAGGTCGCCGACCTGCTGATCCCCGACGACCATCCCATCGGCACCAAGCGAATCTGCACCGACGACAACTACTTCCAGACCTTCAACCGGCCGAACGTGGAACTGGTCAGCGTCCGCCGGACGCCGATCGTGGCGGTCGACGAGACCGGGATCCAGACCTCGGCGACGCACTACGACATCGACGCCCTGGTGCTGGCCACCGGCTTCGACGCGCTGACCGGCACGCTGGCCAAGATCGACATCGTCGGCCGCGGCGGACGGCGTCTGGCCGACGACTGGGCCGACGGACCGCGGACGTATCTGGGTCTGGGCGTCGACGGCTTCCCGAACCTGTTCCTGGTTTCGGGCCCCGGTGCCCCGGCGGTACTGGCCAACATGGTGTTGCACGCCGAGGCCCACATCAACTGGATCGCCGACGCCATCGGCTACCTCGACCAGCACGGCTACGCCGCCATCGAGGCGGCGGCGGAGTCGGTGGACAACTGGATCGCCGAGTGCAACAAGCGGGCCGAGGCCACCCTCTTCCCGAAGGCGAACTCGTGGTACATGGGAGCCAATGTGCCGGGAAAGCCGCGGGTGTTCATGCTCTTCATCGGGGGCTTCGCGAGCTATCTGGACATCTGCGCGGAAGTCGCGAACGCCGGATACAAGGGATTCGAGCTGCTCAAGGTTCCCTGACGGTGTCGGCCCCGCCGGCGCGCGAACGTGGCCCGGTGCAAGGCCTCTGTACCCCAGCGGGGATGCTGGTCCTGCACGGAGCGAGGAGGGTCGATCGTGGCTGATCTGGACAAGTACGGCCCGTGGGCGGTCATCGCCGGTGGTTCGGAGGGCGTGGGCGCGGAGTTCGCCCGCCAGCTCGCGGAGAAGCGCTTCAACCTGGTGTTGATCGCCCGCAAGCCCGACCCGCTGGACCAGAGCGCCCGGACCTGCCGGGAGCTGGGCGTCGAGGTCCGCACGCTGTCGATCGACCTGCTGGACGGCGACGCGGTGTCGCGCATCGTCGCGGTGACCGCGGATCTCGAGGTCGGCCTGCTGATCTACAACGCCGGGGCGAGCACGTGCAACGAACCGTTCCTGGAGGCACCGCTACCGGACTTCCAGAAGGTGATCGACCTCAACGTCACCCGGATGCTCGAACTCGTGCAGCACTACGGGCGGGCGATGGCCGCCCGCGAACGAGGCGGGATCCTGCTGGTCGGCTCGCTGGCCGGCTACATGGGCTCGTGGCGGCACACCGTGTACGGCGGGGCGAAGGCCTTCAGCCGCATCTTCGCCGAGAGCCTGTGGCTGGAACTGCGGGACCGCAATGTCGATGTGCTGGAGCTGGTGCTCGGGGTCACGAGGACACCGGCGATGGAACGTGTCGGACTGAACTTCGATGCGCCGGGCATGATCGTCAACGACCCCGCCGAGGTCGCTGCCGAGGGCTTGGCGCATCTGGCGGACGGACCGGTGTTCGTAGCCGGCGGGAACGCGGCGACGGCGGCGGCCAGCAACGCACCGGATCGGGCCGCCGTGGTGCTCGGATCCCACGAGAGGATCCGCGCTCTGGTCGAGCGGCGGTCCTGACGTGCGCATCGGCTTGTCGACCCCGGTCGTGGTGCAGGTCCCGGGGGTGGCATCCCCGTGGGAAGCCACCGGTACCGCCGACGATCTCGCCGAGATCGCGCGGGCATCGGACCGGGTCGGGATGGACTTCCTGACCTGCTCCGAGCATGTCGCGGTGCCCAGCGTCGAGGCGGATCGCCGCGGTGTGACGTACTGGGATCCGTTGTCGACGTTGGGATTTCTTGCTGCCGCTACCCGACGGATCCGGTTGGCGACGGCGGTGGTGGTGCTGCCGTATCACCATCCGCTCGAGCTGGCCAAGCGCTACGGCACGTTGGATCGGATCAGCGGCGGCAGGGTGGTGCTCGGCGTGGGGATCGGGTCGCTGGAGGCGGAGTTCGACCTGATTGATGCGCCGTGGGAGCGCCGCGCCGCCCGCGCCGACGATGCGATCAGCGCGCTGCGGGCCTCGTTGGGGGTCGCCGAACCCGAGTACCACGGCGCGTTCTACCGGTACGCGCAGATGACCGTGCAACCCCACGCGGTCCAGGATCACCTGCCGATCTGGGTCGGCGGCCGGACCGCCGCATCGCTGCGCCGAGCGGTCCGACTCGGCGACGGATGGATGCCGTTCGGGCTCGGCGCACAAACGATCGCCGCGATGCTGTCGGGCATCGACCGGCCCGAGACGTTCGAGGTGGTGCTGGCGACCGGTCGGGCGGTCGATCCGTCGATGGACCCGGTCGGCACCCGTGACCGGATCGCCGAACTGGCTGCCGCCGGAGCAACGGCGGTGTCGTGCAGTGTGGCGGCCCGTTCCGCCGAGCACTATTGCGAACAAGTGGAGCGGCTCGCCGAGATCGCCCAGACCGTGAAGGGGCCGTCGGATGAATGATGGTGCAGCAGAGCTGCAGTCCCTCATCGAGCGGGTACGCCGGCTCGAGGACGAACGGGACATCGCGAGGCTGATCGCCTCGTACGGTCCGGCGGTCGACGCCGCGGATGCCGCCGCGGCGGCCGGCCTGTGGACCGACGACGGCACCTATGACGTCGAGGGCTGGCAGATGAACAGTCGGGCCGAGGTGCATCGCATGGTCAGCTCGTCGGCGCATGCGGAGTTGGTGGCATCGGGCTGCAGCCATTTCCTGGGGCCCGCCGTCGTGACCGTCGACGGCGACACGGCGGTGGCGGTGTGTGAGTCGTTGGTGCTGCTGCGACGTCGAGAACCACTGCTGCACAATGATATCGGACATCAGGGTGGGGCGGCTGGCCGGCAGGAGTACCGTGTCTGGCGCGCGGCGGCGAACCTTTTCGAGCTGATCCGCACCGCGCACGGGTGGCGCATCACCCGGCGCACCAGTCGATTACTGGACGGCGGCGCGGCCGGTCAGCGGCTGCTGGTGCAGGGACTGTCCGGCGAGTCGGCGTCCGGATTCGAGCATTCGCAACGGCAGGAGTGAACGTGGTGGGTACCTACATGGTCACCGGCTCGGCGTCGGGGATGGGGCGGGCGGCCGCTGACCGGCTGCGGGCAGCCGGGCATTCGGTCATCGGCGTGGACATCAAGGAAGCCGACGTCGTGGCCGATCTGTCGACAGCGGCGGGCCGGAGATCGGCGATCGACGCGGTGCTGGCCGCCAGCGGGGGATCCCTCGACGGTGCGGTGCTCGCCGCCGGGCTCGGTCCGGCACCCAGACGTGACCGAATCATCGTGCAGGTCAACTACTTCGGTGTGGTGGAGCTGCTGACGGCGCTTCGTCCCGCGCTGGCGGCGACGGACCGGGCCAAGGTCGTGGTGATCGGCAGCAACTCCACCACGACCACGCCGCTGGTGCCGCGCCGCGCCGTTCGCGCGTTGCTGGCCGGGGACGCGGACAAAGCGCTGCGTGCGGTGCGGTTCCTCGGCAAGAACTCGGCGGCGCTGACCTATGCGGCGTCGAAGATCGCGGTCTCGCGCTGGGTGCGGCGGCACGCCGTGACCGGGGACTGGGCCGGGGCGGGGATCCGGCTCAATGTGCTTGCGCCGGGGGCGATCATGACGCCGCTGCTGGCCGAACAACTCGCCGACCCGGCCGGGGCCAAGGCGGTCCGGGCGTTCCCGGTCCCGGTGGGGGGTTACGGCGATCCGGGTCAGCTCGCCGACTGGATGGTGTTCATGCTCTCCGATGCAGCCGATTTCCTCTGTGGCAGCGTCATTTTCGTCGACGGCGGGTCCGACGCGTTCTTCAGGGCCGACTCCTGGCCGGCCGGGGTGCCGGCCCGGGTTCTGCCCCGCTATGCGCTGCGGTTCCTCGGCTTTGGGCGGGCTAAGCGCTGACCTGGGCCAGGAACGACAGCACGGTCCGCTCGAACGCCGCCTTGGCCTCGATCATGACCCAGTGCCCGCAGTTCGGGAACACGTGGAACTCGGCGTTGGGAATGGTCCGCATCGGGATCAACGCCATGTCCAGTGGGCTGACGCGATCGTCGCGGCCCCAGGTGAGCAGGGTCGGCGCCGTGAGCTTGTGCATGACGGCCCACGGCAGCGGGAAGTCGGCGGTGCGCATCATCTCCATCATCGCGGCGAACGCGGCCTTGCCGTACATGCGTCGCGCCGCCGCCAGCGTCTCCGGGTCGGTGGCCAGCGCCCAGCGTTCCTCGATGAGTTCGTCGGTCACCAGGGCCGGGTCGTAGACCATCGAATGCAGCCAGTCGACCAGCCGCTGCCGCGTTGGGTCCTCGGTGAACTCCTGCAGCAGCCGGATGCCCTCACTGGGGCCGGGGCTGAAGATGTTGGTGCCGATGCCGCCGATCGTCACCAACCGGCCGACCCGGTCGGGATTGTTGATCGCGAAGTGGATCCCGACGCCGCCGCCCATCGAATTACCGATGATGTCCACCCGGTCCAGGCCGAGCGCGTCGACGAACTGCAGCACCGAACCCTGGGCGTCGATCACGGGGTGACCGCCGAAGTCGTCGCTGACCCCGAAGCCCGGGAACTCGAGCACCAGGCAGCGGTACTGCTCGGCGAAGACGGCGAGGTTCCCCCGGTAGTTGCGCCACCCGGTGACGCCCGGACCCGAACCGTGCAGCATCAGCAGCGGCGGCCCGTCGCCCGCCTCGTGGTAGCGGAGCACCCCACGGGGGGTGGAGATCTCACGCAACGTGTCCTGGTGGGTGAAAATCGGCATCGTCACCTTCCTCGGTTCGGCGGGCTGATCTGATCAGACACCGTTTCGACAGCGAAGCACAGCCGCGGTGACGACTGACCGGGAGGTGTGACGGCCGGGCTGCACGTCGACTCGTCGCTGTACAGGCCGGTGGGGCGGGTCAGTGAGACCCGGGGACGTGACCTCATGACGGTGTGACGCATCCGCCGTCACGGCGGGACCTGGCGCACGGATTGGCTGCGCACCAGCATGATCGCCGGCACCACTGCGAGCGTGAAGAACACCCCGGCCATTGCTACGTAGAGGTACACCCCGGCCGCTGTGCTGACGGGGGCGCCGGCCGCGCTGAGGTCGGATACTCCGGTGGCCTTGAGTACCTCGCCGCCGGCGATGGTGAACACCACGGA
>JBFWOX010000055.1:0-38506 GCA_050250295.1 Mycolicibacterium sp. | reverse complement strand
CAGCGACGGTGTCGGCGGGGCCGGGGGTGTCGGTGGTGCGGCCGGGCAGGCCGGGATCGGGGCGGCCGGGGGCCGCGGTGGCCTGTTCGGTCCCGACGGCGCGCACGGACTCAACGGGGCCGCGGCCAAACCCGGTGCCGCCGGGGGCCAGGGCGGGGCCGGCGGGCTGGGCGGGCGACTGCCCATCATCGACCTCAACACCGCCAGCCCCCTGCAGGCCCAGCTGGCCGCGTTGATGAAAAAGCTCGGATTGCCCATCCAGGACGCCACCGGCATCCAACTCGAAGACATCGACGGCCGCCTCATCGGCCCACTCAACGTCTGGCTCTACAACACGATCACCGGCAAGGCGATCTTCGACGTGGGCAACACCTTCTCGTCATCGAGCCTGTCGGCCCGGGTCCGCGAGATCATCATCCTGTCGGTCGGCGGGCAGTGGGGCTCGCCCTACGAGCTGTATGCCCACATCATCGCGGCCAAGCTGTACGGCATCCCCGACGACGCGATCGAATCGTTGGCGACCGGTCAGGCGCCGGTCGGGCTGTCCGGGAACGAACTGCTGGCCGCCCAGTTCGTGCAGAAGCTGGTATCCACGCACTGGGTCGACGACGACCTCTACGCGGCCGCCGAAGCGGCCTTCGGCCAGACCGGCCTGGTGGACCTGGTCAACCTGGCCGGCACCTACCTCGGCGTCTCGGCAACCCTGAACGCGTTCAACATCCTGGGCCCGGATCCGGCTGCGCCGCCGGTGCTCCCGACGCCGGGCACGCCGGTGATCGCACCACCGGACGGCCCGAACGGGCTGGGCGGCCGGTTGCCGCTGCTGGATCTGGACAGCGCCACCCCGGCTCAGCTGGAGCTCGCCGCGAGGATCAAAGCGAGCGCCATCCCGACTCAGGCGGCAACGGGTATCGAGTTGGTGAGCCCGGACGGCCACCCCATCGGCCCGCTGAACGCGTTCCTCTACAACCCGGTGATCGGCGGGGCGATCTTCGACGTCGGCGGCACGTTCTCCTCGTCGAGCCTGTCCGCTCGGGTCAAGGAGGTCGTCACGTTGTCCGTCGGTGGGCTGTGGGGCTCGGAGTACGAGGTTTGGTCGCACGCCAAGGTGGCACGCCTGGTCGGCCTGTCCGAGGAGACGATCGAGTCCCTCGGCAGCGGGCAGCCGCCGGTCGGGTTGAGCGGTGACGAGCTGATCGCCGCACAGTTCGTGCAGGAACTGGTATCGACCTACCGGGTCAGCGACGCGACGTACCACGCCGCCGAGGCCGCCTTCGGGCAGACCGGTCTCGTCGACATGGTCAACCTGGCCGCCACCTACATCGGTGCCTCCGCCACGCTCAACGCGTTCCAGGTCCCGGTCCCCGTCGAGCCGAACATGCTCTGACACAACACGATCGAACAGACGAAAGCCGCCCGGTGCATACCCGGGCGGCTCTCGTCGTCTGGCTCAGGACGGCGTGTACCCGAACGGCAGCAGGATGCTCTTCGGCTCGCAGTAGGCCTCGATGCCCTCCCACCCGTTCTCGCGGCCGATGCCGGAGTTCTTGAACCCGCCGAACGGTGCGCACGGGTCGAACGCGTACATGTTCACCGCGTAGGTGCCGGTGCGGATCCGCCGCGCGATCTTCAGCGCGCGGTCGTTGTCGGTGGTGTACACCGAACCGGCCAGCCCGTAGACCGAGTCGTTGGCGATGCGCACCGCGTCGTCCTCGTCCTCGTACGGGATCACCGCGAGCACCGGGCCGAAGATCTCCTCCTGCGCGATCGTCATCGAGTTGTCCACATCGGCGAACACCGTCGGCTGCACGAACCAGCCGCTGTCCAGGCCTTCGGGGCGGCCGCCGCCGGTCACCAGCCGGGCACCCTCCTCGATGCCCTTCTTGATGTAGCCCTCGACCCGGTCGCGCTGCTTCTCGCTGATCAGCGGCCCGATCATGGCTGCCGGGTTGTCCGGCAGCCCCGGGGCCATCCCGGCCGCGGCCGCGGACAACTTCTCGACCACCTCGTCGTAGCGCGAGCGCGGCGCCAGGATCCGGGTCTGCCCGACGCAGGCCTGCCCGGAGTTCATCAGGCCGGAGAACACCAGCATCGGCAGCGTGGAATCCAGGTCGGCGTCGTCGAGGATTATCGCCGCGGACTTGCCGCCGAGCTCGAGCGTGCACGGCTTGAGCTTGTCGGCGGCGATCTTGGCGATCTCCTTGCCCACCGCCGACGACCCGGTGAACGTGTACTTGTCGAGGTTCGGGTTCGCGGTCAGCGCCCGGCCCGTCTCCGGGCCGCCCGGCACGATGGATAGCACGCCCTCGGGCAGTCCCGCCTCGGCGAACATCTCGGCCATCGCGAACACCGACAGCGGCGTCTCGCTGGCCGGCTTGAGCACGACGGTGCAGCCCGCCAGCAGCGCGGGCCCGAGCTTGTTCGCGGCCAGGAAGAACGGCACGTTCCACGCGGTGACGGCGCCGACGACGCCGACCGGCTCCCGCACCACCAGGGTCTGCCCGTACACCCCGTCGCGGAGGTCCTGCCAGGTGAACTTGTCGGCGGCGCCGGCGTAGAACTGGAACGACGACATCGCGGCGCCGTACTGCATCATGTCGACGATCGTCGGCGGCTGACCGGTCTCGGCGGCGAGCAGGAACTTCAGCTCGTCGGCGCGCTCCTCCATGATCTTCACCGCACGGCCCAGCACCTCGGCGCGCTCGGCGGGCGACAGCTGCGGCCACGGGCCCGCGTCGAACGCTTCGCGGGCGGCGGCGCAGGCGGCGTCGACGTCGGCCGCCGAGGCCAGCGGCACCTTGCCGACCAGTTCGCCGGTGGCCGGCGAGTACACCTCGATGACGTCGGAGGTCGCCGGCTCGACCCACTTGCCGCCGATGAACAGCTTGTCCCACTCGGTCCGGAACGTGGTGCTCTGGGTCATTGTTCTGCTCCTCGCGTCCGCAGTGTCATGACCGTCACACTACCGACCGCGACGCCAAACGAGAACCTGTTGCAAGACAGCCGTCAAGACGGCCGCAACACCAGCACCAGATTGCTCACCAGGAATTCCCGGACACCCGGCACGCGGGCCAGTCCCCACGCCCATCGCGGGTGGTAGCGGGGAAATGCGGCGACCAGCGCGCCGGTGCGCTCGGCCCACGTCAGCCCGTCGGCCGCCGAGACGGCAAACAACGACGAGCCGTAGTCGTTCTTGGCTCGATGCCCGTGTTTGCGGGCGTAGCGCTCGGCCGCGCGATACCCACCGAGATAGTGCGTCAGGCCCATCTCGTGACCACCGAACGGGCCCAGCCACACCGTGTACGACAGCACCACCAGCCCGCCGGGCCGGGTGACCCGCAGCATCTCCTCACCCATCCGCCACGGCTGCGCCACGTGCTCGGCGACGTTGGAGGACAGGCAGATATCGACGCTGTCGTCGGCGAACGGCAGCGCCATCCCCGACGCCCGCACGAAGGTGCCGGCCGGGCGGTGCGTGCGCGGCGCCGCGGCGTGCATCTCGCGCGGATCGGGCTCCACCCCGATGTAGTGCAACCCCGCCTCGGTGAACGCCGCCGCGAAATAGCCTGGGCCGCCGCCGACGTCGAGCACCGTGCGGCCGGCCGGCGGCGAACCGGTGACCCCGTCCCACAGATCGGCCACCAGGTCGACGGTGTCGGCGGCCAGCGCGCCGTAGAACCGGTCCGGGTCGCTCTGCTCGAACCGGAACTGGGCGAGCAGCCGCACCGACCGCGCCAGGGTGGCCCGGCGGGCGAACCGCTCGGTCGCGGACGTGCCGGTCATGTCAGCCCTTCCGTGTGCGCTCCGCCGGGTGGTGTCCGCTCGTCCGGACGTGGCGAAAGTCTGGCATCCGGGGTCTGGGGCCGACCGCCGGGATCCCTCGCCGCGGCTGGCCACGGTTACGCTGGCACCCGATGTCCACTCTGCCCGTGCGTTCGGTGTTGCTGCTGTGCTGGCGCGACACCGGGCACCCGCAGGGCGGCGGCAGCGAGATGTACCTGCAGCGTATCGGCGCCCAGCTGGCCCGCTCCGGGGTGCGGGTCACCCTGCGCACCGCCCGCTACCCGGGCGCCGCGGCGCGCGAGACCGTCGACGGCGTCGAGATCCAGCGCGTCGGCGGACGCTACTCGGTCTACGTGTGGGCCGGGCTGGCGATGGTCGCGGCCGTCCTCGGACTCGGACCGCTGCGCAGGGTCCGGCCAGACATCGTCGTCGACACCCAGAACGGGCTGCCGTTCCTGTCCAGACTGGTCTACGGCAGGAAGGTGGTGGTGCTGGTGCACCACTGCCACCGCGAGCAGTGGCCGGTCGCCGGGCCCGCCATGGGCCGCATCGGCTGGTTCGTCGAATCACAGCTCTCCCCGCGCCTGCACCGGCGCAACCAGTACGTCACCGTGTCGCTGCCGTCGGCGCGCGACCTCGCGCTGCTCGGCGTGGATTCGGGGCGCATCGCGGTGGTCCGCAACGGCGTCGACGCCGCCCCGGCCGGCACCCTGACCGCACCGCGCTCGACCACCCCCCGGGTGGTGGTGCTGTCCCGGCTGGTCCCGCACAAACAGATCGAGGACGCGCTGGAGGCGATCGCGCGGCTGCGCAACCGGGTCCCGGGGCTGCACCTGGACGTGCTCGGCGGGGGCTGGTGGGCGCAGCGGCTGGTCGACCACGCCCAGCTGCTCGGCATCTCCGATGCCGTGACGTTCCACGGCCACGTCGACGAACTCACCAAACATGCCGTGCTGCAACGCAGTTGGGTGCATGTGCTGCCGTCGCGCAAGGAGGGGTGGGGGCTGGCCGTGGTGGAGGCCGCCCAGCACGCGGTGCCGACCATCGGCTACCGGTCCTCCGGCGGGCTGTCGGACTCGGTCGTCGACGGTGTCACCGGGCTGTTGGTAGACCACCACGACGGCCTGGTCGACGCGCTGGAGCGGCTGCTCACCGACGACGTGCTGCGCGAGCAGCTCGGCGCCAAGGCCCAGGTGCGCAGCGGCGAGTTCTCCTGGACCCAGAGCGCCGACGCGATGCGTAGCGTCTTCGACGTCGTGCACGCCCGCGGTATCGTCCACGGCGTGGTGTGAGCAGCAGTTCACAACCGGTCGCCGAAAAATAGGCCCGGAAGTGCACACTCAACCGCTGAAGATGGCAGACACGGCCGCGATCGCCATTAACATAACGGTGTGCGCCGGATCCTGGACCACCGGATGACCATCGCCGAGTGGATCGGCACCGCACTGCTGCTGAGCGCCCCCTACCTGGCGATCGGCGTGCTCTGGACGCTGCTGGACACCGCGCACCTGGCTGGCACCGAGGGACTGCAGAAGTTGGGCGCGCTCGTCGGCGGCATCGCGTTCTGGCCGGTGCTGCTGCTCGCGCAGGTGTGCGGGCCGTGACCGGCAACCGCATCCAGGTCGCCCGGCGCACCGCCCGTTGGAGCGACGAACCGGTGCGGGCCGCCGACGCCATGGACTTCTGGGCGTTCGCCGCGGGCGCGGCCAACGTCGTGATGCAACTGTCGCGGCCCGGCGTCGGGTACGGCGTCGTCGAGAGCAAGGTCGACTCCGGTGCGCTGATGAAGCACCCGTGGAAGCGGGCCCGCACCACCTTCCAGTACCTCGCCGTCGCGGTGCTGGGCTCCGACGCCGACCGCACCGCGTTCCGCGACGCCGTCAACGAGGCGCACCGCCAGGTGGTTTCGGCTCCGGGCAGTCCGGTGCGCTACAACGCGTTCGACCGTGACCTCCAGATGTGGGTCGCCGCTTGCCTTTTCGTCGGCCTCGAGGACACCTACCAGTTGCTGCGCGGAGAGATGACGGCCGAGCAGGCCGAGCAGTTCTACCGGTCGGCGTGGCCGCTGGGCACCACGCTGCAGGTCCGCCCCGAGCAGTGGCCGCCCACCCGTGCCGAGTTCGACGGGTACTGGGACGGTATGTGCGCGCAGATCGCCACCGACGGGATGGACGACGTGGTGCGCGACTACCTGCTCGCCATGATCGCCCTGAAGATGATCAATCCCGTTGTGGCGCTGCCGTTCCGGTCGCTGTTGAAGTTTCTGACCGCCGGTTTCCTGGCGCCGGTGTTCCGCGATGCGCTCGGGCTGTCCTGGGGACCCGGTCGGCAGCGGCTGTTCGAGCAGCTGTTCCTGTTCGTCGCGTTCGTCAACCGGTTCCTGCCCGGCTTCGTCCGCCAGGGCGGCAGCCACGTGCTGCTCGCCGACGTGCGGCTGCGGGTCCACCGACACCGACGGCTGATCTGAGATGAGCGGCCCGCGCCTCGCCACCCGCCGGCTGTTGAGCCGGCAGGTCAGCGCCGGCGCCGTCATCGAGCTTTCGCTGTGGTTGGCGATCCCGTACCTACTCATCGGGCTGGGCTGGACCGTCTTCCACCCCGAGCAGGTCCGCCGCATCGATGTGCTGCTGCAGGATTGGCTGCCGGCCGGGGCCGAGCTGGCGGGCTACCTGGTGGTGACGGCGCTGTGGCCGGTCTATCTGTTGGTGCCCTCGGTGTGTGCCGCCTGAGGCCGTCGCCTCACCACCATCCCGGCCAGCCCGCCGACCAGCAGCGCCAGCCACACCAGGTGCGTGGCCAGCATCAGCGGGCGCCGCGCCGCCGCGGGTGCGTCACCGCCGACGTCGTAGACGGTGATGTCGGTGTCGCGGTAGGCCATCGGCAGTGCCAGCGCCGGACCCGGGCCCTCGACCACCACCCAGCCCACCCCGGCGTCGGCCAACCGGTGCCGGTCGGCGCCGGCCAGCAGTAGCCGCTGGATCTCGCGGGCGCGGGAGCCCTCGCCGGGCACGGTGTGACCGCCGATGGTCAGGTCGCCGGTGCTGAGCACGTCGGCGCGCAGCCAGCGGGGCAGCGGATCGAGCACCGGGGCGGGGCCGGCCCACGCGAAGCTGCGCATGCTGTCGACCGGCAGCACCGCGACCGGGCGCGGATCGGCGTTGATCACCGCGGCCGCGGCGGACCAGCCCGGCGGGTACCGCACCGGTGTCACCCGGCCGCCGACGCCCCAGGCCAGGTCGGGCAGCGTGGCCACCACCGCCGCGGCGCACACGACGGCGACGGCCGCGGCAGGGACGCGGGGCCGCAGCGTCACCACGGTGTACGCCGCGGCCAGCGCGTAGGCGGGCACCGCCAGCGCCACCCATTTCTGCCCGTCGCGGACCACGCCCAGGCCCGGCGCCGCCCCGATCACCGCCTCCACCGCCGCCAGGCCGGGCCCGGTCGCCATCAGCGCGGGCACCACGACGGCGGCCGCGGCGACCACCAGCAGCGGTACCGCGATCCGGCGGCGGATCAGCAGCGGCACCCCGACGGCCACCACCAGAAGCAGCACCGCAGCCGACACGATCGCGAAAGGTGTTGTCCGGGAGGGAGGTACCGCGTCGCCGTTCCAGATGCCGCCCAGGCTGGCCAGGCTGCCCAGGGTGCCGAGGCCGGGTTCGGCCCGGGCCGCGAACGCCGCCACCCCGGCGCCGTCGGCGGCGGCCGCGTCGGCCCAGCCGGCGGAGACCGCCGAGGCGAGCAGCCAGGGCAGCGCGGCCGTCACCGCCGCGGCCAGGCTCACGCCCGCGCAGAACAGCCGCGACCGGCCCACCCCCGGCGCCAGCGCGCAGGCCAGCGCGATCGTCGCCGCCAGCATCAGCCCCGTCGGCGTCAGCCCCGCCAGCGCCACCCAGAACACCAGCGCACACACCCCGCGCCCCACACCCCCAGCGCGCCCCACACCCCCGACGAAATTGCATTCCAGCAGGCCTTCACTCGCACTTTCGCTGCTGGAATGCAATTTCGGCGGGATGTGGGCGGGAGGTGGGGTCGGCGGGATCTGGGCGGCGGCGCCGCGTAGCGACAGCACCGTCGCGGCCACCCACGGCAGGCAGCCGTAGCCCACCAGCAGGCTCCAGTGCCCCTGCAGAAGCCGCTCGGCCACATAGGGATTCCAGATCGTCACGGTGGCCGCCACGCACTGGCCGGCCACCCCGGCGTCGGGCACCACGACCGCCACCAGCCGCGCCGCCCCCCAGCCGGCCAGCCACACACCCAGCATCAACAGCGCCTTGACCACCACGCCGCCGTCGAGCACCGACGACGCGAGCGCCACGAAGAAATCCTGCGGCAGTGCCCGCGGCGCGGCCTGCGACAGGCCCAACGCGGCATCGGACAGATACGACCGCGGCGTGGACACCGCGTCGCGCAGCAGCAGGTAGCCGGGCCGCAGCAGCGGTGCGGTCACCGCCAGCGTCAGCACCAGCGCGTAGCCGGGCGCCGCCAGCGTGCGGGCAGAGAACCGGGGGATCAGACCGGTCGGTCCGGGGGCAGGTCGGTGGGCCGCTGCGCGGGCAGCTTCTCGGTCTTGGCCTCCGCGCCCGGCACCGGTTCGCCCTCGTCGCCGCGCCGGCCGTAGAAATGGTGACCCGCGTCGTCGAGACCGGGGTCGATCAGCATCGACTCCGCACGCAGGCTGAACGACCCGAGCAGCGCCCCGCCGACCAGGAGGATCAGCCCCAGCGCGGTGAACGTGATCGGCAGGATGCGGCCCCACAACGCCACCCGGTCCCGCTCGTCCTGAGCGGCGGCGACCTGGGCTTCCACCGACTCCTCGTTGGTGGTCACCGTGTAGTCGACGTAGGTCAGCTCGGGCTCGAGCGCCTCGCGGGCGTAGTAGTGGTAGCCGCGGTCGGTCTGCTTGACGATGGTGCCCGACACCGGGTCGACCCAGAAGGTGCGCTGCGCGGCGTAGTACCGCGTCATCGTGATCTGCTCCTCGGGGTCACCCTCCAGGCCCCACAGCCTCGCGGTCGCGGTCACCTGGCTGTCGGCGTCGTCGTCGTAGAGCGACGCGTACTTGACCGGCTCGACCAGCTTGCCGTCGGCGTCGAAGCCGACGTTCTGGGTGAACTTGAAGGTGGTCAGCCCGTTGACGTCCTCTTCGCCGGAGTAGTTGGCGTCGAACGCCTTCTGCGCGATCGGATCGAAGAACGGATAGGTCTTCTTCTCGGTGTCGAACGGGAACCGGTAGGTCAGCCCCTCATGGGGCAGCGCGATGTTGGTGGGCGGGTTCTCGTCCTCGATGGCGCGCGGCCGCTGCACGGCACCGCCCGGGTTGCTCTCGCTGGACACCGCCAGCGCGGAGCTGCGGTCCATCGTGACGGTGTCGACCATCGCCAGCAGTAGGCCGTTGTCCTGCTGTTTGTCGCTGCGCCGCAGCGACGTGCCGACCTGCAGGGTCACCACGTCGGCGTTGGCGGGCGCCTCCACGTCGATCTGCTGCTGCAGCACCAGCGGCACGTCCTCGTTGACCACGAACCGCTCCTCAAGCAGCGATGCGGGGTCGAACGCGGTGCCGGTGCCGTCACTGACCAGCGTGGTGTCGATGTCGAGGGGAATCTTGGCGATTTTGCCCTTGGTATAGGTGGACAGCAGCAACGCGGCGATGAGGAGGGCGGCGCCCAGGCCCATGATTCCGCACGCGGCGATCCGCAGCGCGACTGCGCGGTTCAATACCGGTCTCCCTTCGCAAAACCTTGTCGACCCTAACAGCACAAACTAAGGCCGGCGCTTACTCCGAGCTGTGACGGAGCACCCGGCGCTGACTACCCGTTTTCTTCCCCGCCAGCCGCCGCGGGCACACTGTTGGACGTGAGCGGATCGGGGACGGCCACCGAGGCGGACGCCGTCGGCGGCACCCGCGGCTTCCTGCCCGCCGTGGAGGGGATGCGGGCCTGTGCGGCGATCGGCGTCGTCATCACCCACGTGGCGTTCCAGACCGGGCACTCCGCCGGCTTCACCGGCCGGCTGTGGGGGCGCTTCGACCTCGCCGTGGCCGTGTTCTTCGCGTTGTCGGGGTTCCTGCTGTGGCGCGGGCACGCCGCTGCGGCCCGCGGCCTGCGGTCCCGGCCGGCCACCGGGCACTATCTGCGGTCCCGGATCGTGCGGATCCTGCCGGGCTACCTGGTGGCGGTGGTGGTGATCCTGACGCTGCTGCCCGACGCCAGGGCCGACGCCACCGTGTGGCTGGCCAACCTGACGTTGACGCAGATCTACGTGCCGTTGACGCTGACCGCGGGGCTGACCCAGATGTGGAGCCTGTCGGTGGAGGTCAGCTTCTACCTGGCGCTGCCGCTGCTGGCCCTGCTCGCGCGGCGGCTGCCCGTCGGGGCCCGCATCCCGGCGCTGCTGTCGGTGGCCGCCGCCAGCCTGCTGTGGGTGTACATCCCGTTCGATCCCGACTCGGGCCACAACCTGTGGAACTGGCCGCCGGCGTTCTTCTCCTGGTTCGCCGCGGGCATGGTGCTGGCCGAGCTGACGGTGATGCCGGTGGGCTGGGTGCACCGGTTGGCGCGGCACCGGGTGCTGATGGCCGGGATCGCGGTGGCGGCGTTCACCATCGCGGCGTCCCCGCTGGCCGGCCGGGAGGGGCTGCATCCCGGCACCGTCGCGCAGGTGACGCTGAAGACGGCGATGGGCGCCCTGTTGGCCTGGGCGCTGCTGGCGCCGCTGGTGCTGGACCGTCCTGACACCGCGCACCGGTTCCTGGGCAGCACCGTCATGGTGACGCTGGGCCGGTGGTCCTACGGGCTGTTCGTGTGGCACCTGGCCGCGCTGGCCATGGTGTTCCCGATGATTGGCGAGTTCGCCTTCAACGGCCACATGCCACTGGTGTTGGTGCTCACGCTGGTGTTCGGCTTCGCGATCGCTGCGGTCAGCTATGCGCTGGTGGAGTCGCCGTGCCGGAATGCGTTGCGCCGCTGGGAAAGACGCAACGACCCGACCCCGCTGGACAGCAGCGTGTCCGAGCGGGTCGAGCCGGCCGTCGCCTACTGAGCCCGGCTCACGCCGCCGGTCCGGCCAGCTGGAGCAGCTGCTTGCCGAAGTTCTTGCCGTCGAACAGCCGGTTCAAGACGTCGACGGCGTCTTCGACGGTGCCCTCGACGATGTCGTCGGCCCAGACGATGTCGCCGCTGCGGATCCAGCCGGTCAACCGGTCGGCGGCCTCCTCGAAGCGGTCCCGGAAGTCGGTGACGATGAACCCCTTCATGCAGGCGCTGCGCACGGTGATGGTGGACAGGTTCGACGGCCCGACGACCGTGGCTTCGTCGGAGTAGCCGCTGGAGATGCCGCCGCACAGCACCACGGTGCCGCGCTGGGCGATGTTGCGGATGCCCGCCTCGAGTACCGGCCCGGCGACGTTGTCGTAGAACAGGTTGACCCCGCCGGGGGCCAGTTCGGCGAGGCGGGCCGAGACGTCCTCGCTCTTGTAGTCGACGGCGTCGTGGAAGCGGGCGGTCTCGACCAGCCACCGGGTCTTGGCCGGGCCGCCGGCGATGCCGATGGTCCTGGCCCCGGCCAGCCGGGCCAGCTGGCCGGCCACCGATCCGGTCGCGCCGGCCGCGCCCGACACCACCACCACGTCGCCGGGACGGGGTGCACCGAGCTCGAGCATCCCGAAGTAGGCGGTCAGCCCGGTGGTGCCCAGGACGCCGAGCACGGCGGTCGGGGCGATGCCGTCGGGCACCTTCCGGACCGTGGGCAGCGCACCGGCCTGGCCGTGGACGTGTTCGAGCCCGCCGATCGTGCCCGCACCGGCGCGGCACAGCGCAAAGTCCTGCCAGCCCAGGTTGCCGTGCACCTGCGTGCCGACGGGCAGCTCCGGTGCGGCGCTGTCGACGACCTCGCCCACGCCGTGGCCCCGCATCAGCTCACCCAGCGCCACCGGCGGGGCGTAGGACGGGCCGTCGTTCATCCAACCCCGCATCGCGGGGTCGAACGCCAGCCACCGCACCTTGACCACCACCTGGCCCGCGCCCGGCGTGGGCACCCCGGTCTTCTCGACGGTGAAGTCGCTGTGCTTCAGCGTCCACTCGGGTCGGCTGGTCAACAGCATCCGGCGGTTCTCGAAGGTGGTCATCCGGTGGGTGCTCCAATCAATATGGGGGACAGGGTTTTCGGTGTGTTCAGCCGCGGATCTTGGTGGCCGAGTCCGACCATTCGGCGCTGCGCAGCTCACCTTTGAGCGTCTTGCCGGTCGAGGTCTTGGGCAGGGCGCCGACGAACACGACGTCGCGCGGGGTCTTGTAGGACGCCAGCCGGCCCCGCAGGTGCTCGATCAGCTCGGCCGGGGTGAGTTCGGCGTTCTCGGCCAGGACGACGAATGCCTTCGGCCGCTCCCCCCAGGTGTCGTCCGGGACGCCGACGACGGCGACCTCGACCACCTGCGGGTGCGACATCAGGGCCTGTTCGACCTCGACCGAGGAGATGTTCTCGCCCCCGGAGATGATGAGGTCCTTGGCGCGGTCGAACAGCTGGACGTAGCCGTCGGGGTGGCGGACACCGAGATCGCCGGAGTGGAACCAGCCGCCGGCGAAGGCCTTCGCGGTCTGCTCGGGATCCTCGAAGTAGCCCTTCATCACGATGTTGCCGCGCATCACGATCTCACCCATCTCGGTGCCGTCGGGCCGCACGTCGACGAGGTCGGCACCGTCGGTCACCCGGACCACCCGCAGGTGATCCGAGCAGAGCATGCCGACGCCCTGGCGGGCGATGCGGGCCGACAGCTCGTCGTCACCCAGGCCCTCCCACGACGGTTGCATCTCGCAGATCGAGTACGGGCCATAGGTTTCGGTGAGCCCGTAGACGTGGGTCACCGTGGCGCCCAGGGCGCGGACGGCGGCGATGGTGGTGGGGCTGGGCGGTGCGCCCGCGGTGGTGATGGCCAGCGGCCGGGTCAGCCGATGGGCTTGGGGCGCATTGGTCAGCGTGGTCAGCACGATGGGCGCGCCACTGAGATGGGTGACGTCCTCCTCGTCGATCTGTTGCCACATGGCGTCGGCACGCACGGCCCGCAGGCACACGTGGACACCGGTGGCCGCGGTCACCGCCCACGGATGGCACCAGCCGTTGCAGTGGAACATGGGCAGCGTCCACAGGTACCGGGTGCCGGCGTCGAACCCGTTGTGGATCACCTGGTTGAGCGCGTTGAGGTAGGCGCCGCGGTGGGTGTACATCACCCCCTTGGGCCGGCCCGTGGTGCCGGAGGTGTAGTTGATCGTGATGGTGGCTTCCTCGTCGGCCACCTCCCAGGGCAGCGGCTCGTCGGTGCCGCGCTCGAGCACCTCGGCGTAGTCGGTGGCCTGCCAGGTCCGGCTGGCGGTACCGTCCTGCTCCGGCAGCTCGACGATCTCCTCGACTGTTTGGAAATCGCTGCGCTGCAAGGAGATGCGCGATAGTTGTGGTCCGTCGGCGAACAGTATCTTGGCCCCGGAGTGGTCGCAGATGTACTGGATCTCCTGCGCCGCCAGCCGGGTGTTGACGGCCACCAGGACCGCGCCGGCCAGCGGGACCGCGAAGTGCGCCACCAGCATCTCCAGGGAGTTGCCCGCCAGAAAGGCGACCCGGTCGCCGGGGCCGACACCGCCGGACCGGATGGCACGTGCGAGCCGGGTGGCCGCATCGGCCAGCTCCCGGTAGGTGAGCCGGCGTGGGCCGTCGACCACCGCTGTCTTGTCGGGGAACACCGTCGCCGCCCGGTCCAGGAACCGCAACGGGGTCAAGGCAATATCTAATCCGCTCATCGAAATCCTCCTCCGTGACGGGTTTAGCAGAGTGCGCGCCCGGCCGGGGTGCGATCAGCGCAGCAACAGACGAACCCGCGCATCAGGTTCTCGGCGTACACATCGTTGGCCCACAGGATCTCGGGGTGCCACTGAACGGCGACCAGGTTGGCGGCGGCGATCTCGAAGGCCTCGACCAGGCCGTCGTCGGCGGTCGCGACCGCCCGCACGCCGGGTGCCAGGGTCTCGATGCCCTGGTGGTGCATGCTGTTGACCTCGATGCGCCCGGCCGCGCCCAGCCATTGCGCCAGCCGGGTGTCCGGGGTGACGTCGACGGCGTGCGCCGGCCGGTCCAGCAATTCTTCGGCGAGGCGGTGGCGCACCGCGCCGGGCCGGTCGCGCGGCAGGTCGGCGACCAGCGTCCCGCCGAGCGCCACGTTGGTCAGCTGGGCGCCCCGGCACACCGCCAGGATCGGCAGGCCGCGGCGCAGCGCACTGTGCAGCGCGGTGATCTCGTTGTCGTCGAGTGAACGCGGCGCGGCTGTCACCAGCGGGTCGGACCCGTCACCGCCATAGAGTTCGGGGTTGACGTCGGCGCCGCCGAGCAGGATGAGGCCGTCGACCATGCCCATGAGATGGTCGAGGTCGTCGCGCGGCGCGCGGCAGTCGATGGTCAGGGGCAGCGCTCCGGCAGTCACGATGCCGCCCAGCAGGACGGGCAGGTGATGGTGGTGCTGCAACACCTGCAGATCCATCGTGATCGCCACTACCGGTAACCGGTTGAACGACAAGGTGTCTCCTTCATAGGTGACCGGAGCGACGACAGCGTCGACGGACCGGCGCTTCGATGGTAGATAACCTCTTAAGAACTAGTCAATAGTTCTTTTAGCGATGCAGTGTGCCAGACCCGAGTTCGTCCGAGCACTGTGCAGTGAATCACCCTTTATGGTCTACTGATTCTCTCTTTAGCCCAATAGTGCGGTGGCCGGCGCGGGCCGGATCCGCCAACACCCAGACAGTGGAAAGGAATCGCGATGAGCGTTGAAGGTGTGGGTGGTGCACCCATCGGCGGGGAAGGTGTGTCCGCCCCGTCGACGTTGAAGCGGGGCGCGGTCGGACTGGCCGGCGTGGTGTTCATGGTGGTCGCGTTCTCGGCCCCGATCTCGGCGATGACGGCGAACCTGCCGGTGGCCGTGGGCTACGGGAACGGGTCGGGCGCCCCGGCGGGGTTCATCATCGCGACCGTGGTGCTGACCGTGTTCAGCATCGGCTTCGTCGCACTGGCCCGGCACATCACCGCCGCGGGCGCGTTCTACACGTTCGTGTCCCGGGGCTGGTCCCGGATCCCCGGGCTGGCGGCCGGGGTGATGTCGATGTTCGTGTACATGATCATGGAGGCCGGCGTCATCGCGCTGTTCGGAGTGTTCGCCGCCCAGGCGGCCTCGACGTATCTGTCGGTCACCGCGCCGTGGTGGGTGTTCACGCTGATCGCGGTGGCCACCATCGCGCTGTTGTCACACAAGGACATCTCGGTGGCCGCCAAGGTGCTCGGCGTCGCGCTGGTGTGCGAGATCGCGGTGCTGACGGTGACCGCGGTGGCCGGGCTGGTCCGCGGCAACGGCGTGGAGTGGCATGCGGTGAACCCGCTGTCGGCGCTGCAGACCAACGGTGTCGTCGACGGCGCGGTCGGGCTCGGGCTGCTGATGGCGTTCTGGTCCTGGGTGGGTTTCGAGGCGACCGCGATCTACGGCGAGGAATCCAAGGACCCCAAGCGGATCGTGCCGCGCGCGACGCTGATCGCGGTGATCGGCATCGGGGTTTTCTACACCTTCATCTCCTGGGCGGTGGTCAGTGCCAACGGGGCGGCCGACGCGGTGGCGCTGGCCTCGAGCGACGGCCCCTTCGAGCTGATCTACACCCCGGCCCGGCAGTTCGTCGGGCCGTGGGCGGTCACCGCGTTCGAGCTGCTGGTGCTCGGCGGCACGTTCGCGTGTGCGCTGGCCATCCACAACTCCGCGGCGCGCTATCTGTTCGCGTTCGGCCGCGACGGGCTGCTGTGGCGCCGGCTCGGCACCGCCCATCCCGCGCACGGTTCGCCGTGGATCGCCTCGCTGGCGCAGTCGATGTTCACCGCGGTGGTGGTCGTGGTGGCCGTGCTCACCGGGGCGGATCCCTACGCCACGGTCTTCACGCTGGTGGCGATCCTGGCGACGCTGTGTCTGCTCATCGTGCAGGTGTTGTGCTCGATCTCGGTGATCACGTACTTCCACGTGCACAAGCAGCATCCGGAGACCGCCAACGTCTGGCGCACCCTGATCAGCCCGGTGCTGGGCGGGCTGGGCATGGGCCTGGTGATCTACCTGATGGTGGTCAACATGGCGGTGGCCGCGGGTGCGGCCGCGGACTCTTTGTTGTTCAAGGCGATTCCGTGGATCGCGGTGGGCCTGCTGGTCGGGTCGTGCGGGCTGGCGTGGTACCTGCGCGGTGCCCGGCCGCACATCTACGCCCGCATCGGGCGCACGGTGTTCGACGACGGCCCCGTCGCCGCCGACGCGGCCGGTGCCGGGGTGCAGCGCTCAGCGCTGCCGTAGCCACGCCTCCAGGGTCCGGCGGGTCGCGTTGATGTGCTCGGCCATCTTCGCGGCCGCCAGATCCGGGTCCCTGGCCTCGATGGCGTCGACGATGGCGTCGTGGTAGTCGTTGGCGTTCGGTTCGACGTGGTGGAAGATCGCGCCCACCGGTAGCCACATCGCCCGACGGGCGGTGGCCACCGAGTCGAACAGCAGATCGTTGCGGCAGGCCTCGGCGATCTTGAGGTGGAACGCCGAATCCAGCGACTGCCATTCCGTGACCAGGTGCGGCGAGTTCTCCTCGGTGCACGCCCGCGCGATGTGGGCGTCCATCGCGGCGAGCTGCTTGCGCAGCTGCGTCACGTCGGCGGCCCGCCGGCGTTCGGCGGCCAGCCGGGCGGCGCCGGACTCGACGATGACCCGGTAGTCGAAGGCGTTCTGCAGCGAGGCGCGGTTGTCGCGCAGGGTCCGGCGGGCGGCGGCCTCGTCGTGCGGGGGAGCCAGCACGGTGACGCCGCCGCCCCGGCCGCGACGCACCGACACGAGGCCCTCGCGGTCGAGGATCGTCATCGCCGAGCGCACCACGGTGCGGGACACGTCCAGCATCTCGGAGAGCTCGCGTTCGGTGGGCAGCTTGTCGCCCGGCTTGAACCGGCCCAGTTCCAGTGCACGACGGATCTGGTCCACCACCAACTCGTGTGCCGGGATCTGCCGTACCCGGCTGAGTTCGATCTGCGCCGATGTCATCTGCCCACCCTTTCCTCGCTGCCGCCAGATTAACCGATCGACCCGGCAAAAGCGGATATGAACCAATCAATGAACCGATACGGGCCGCCGGCAGCCAACCTGAGACTGACCAATAGGGTTAAAAACTTGACCTTTAGTTCTTATCGGGTCACACTTGGTATCCATCAGTGGTTCCCGTCTCGCAAGGGAGTTGGAGTGGACAACAAGGTCATCGTCACCGGGGGTGCCGGTGTCATCGGGCAGGCGATCTGCCGCCGCCTGGTCGAGAGCGGCTACCGGCCGGTGGCCGCGGATCTGTCGGATGCATTGCGTTCCACAGGATTCGACGGCGACGGTCTCGACACCGTGGAACTGGACGTCACGGACCTGGCCAGCGTGCGCGCCGCCGTGGGGCAGGCGCTGGAGCCTGGGGAGCAGCTGGCCGGTCTGGTCAATTGCGCCGGGATCCTGCGGGATTCGTTCCTCGGTGAGCTCGACGAGGCCAAGCTGGCGGTGATGTACGAGGTCAACATCGTCGGCATGGCCCGGGTCACCGACACCGTGGCGCCGCGGCTGGCCGCGGGCGCCTCGATCGTCAACATCGGTTCGCTGACCGGACATTTCGGCCGGTTCCGGGGCGCGTCGGTGTACGGCGCCACCAAGGCCGGCATCGCCGCCTACACCCGTTACCTGGCCGAGGAGTTGGCGCCGCGCGGGATCCGGGTCAACAACGTCGCCCCCGGGGTCATCCGGGCCCCGATGAGCCCGTCGATGGCGCGGGTGTCCGGCGGGGAGCAGGCCAGCGCCGCGCACGCGATGCTCAACCGCATCGGGGAACCCGAGGAGGTCGCCGAGGCGGTCGAGTTCCTGCTCTCGGCCCGGGCGTCCTACATCACGGCACAGACCCTGCTGGTGGACGGGGGGACCGTCGCATGGTGAACGCCACCCTGCCGTCGTCCGGCGAGATCTGCGTCGACGCCGCCAACGACGAAGCATTCCGGCGCCTGGACACCGCCGACCCGTGGGTGGTCGACGTCGCCCCGGCCGGGGCGGTGCTGCCCGGGTACCACGACCGCCTGGTCCTGACGTCCGGCGCGCCGATGCCGTGGCACGCCTACACCGGTGGTCAGCGCGAGGCGCTGATCGGCGGCGCGCTCTTCGAAGGGCTGGCCGGCACCCGCGACGAGGCCATCCGCGCCTTTGCCGCGGGCGACATCGAGATCGGCTCGTGCCACGACTACGGCGCGGTCGGCTCGCTGGCCGGCATCTACACCGCGTCGATGCCGGTGTTCGTCGTCGAGAACCGCAGCCACGGCAACATCGGCTACTGCAACTTCTACGAGGGCAAGGAACCCCGCAGGCTCAACTACGGCTGCTACGACGCCGGGGTGCACGAGCGGCTGCTGCACGTCAACACCACGCTGGCGCCGGTGGTGGGCGAGGCGATCCGCCGGCTCGGCGGGGTGGCGCTCAAACCGGTGATCGCCCGGGCCCTGCGGATGGGCGACGAGGTGCACAGCCGCAACGCCGCCGCGTCGGTGCTGTTCACCCGGGAGATCCTGCCGGCCGTGCTGGACATGGTGGCCGACGGCGTGCCCGGGGTGCGGGAGACCATGCTGCACCTGGCCGAGAACGACTACTTCTTCCTGCGGTTGTCGATGGCCGCGGCCAAGGCCTCCGCCGACGCCATGGTGGTACCGGGCTCCACGCTGGTCTCGGCGATGGCGTTCTCCTGCCGCGGTTTCGCGATCAAGCTGGCCGGGCTGGGGGACCGCTGGTTCGAGGGCCCGCCGCCGATCCACGAGGGCAAGTTGTTCGCCGGCCACACCGAGGACGAGATCACCTGGATGGGCGGGGAATCCCCGATCACCGAGACGGTCGGCCTGGGCGGTTTCGCGCAGGCGTGTGCGCCGTCGCTGCAGGACTACCAGGGCGGCTCCCCGGAGGTGATGATCGAACGCAACCGGCAGATGTACCGCATCGTGCACGGCGACAACGGGCACTACCGCATCCCGCTGTTCGAGTTCCGCGGCACCCCCACCGGGATCGACGCCCGGAAGGTGCTCGCCACCAACGTGTTACCGGTGATGGATGTCGGCCTGGCCGGTCGCGACGGTGGACAGATCGGCGCGGGCATCATCCGCGCGCCGCGGGCCTGCTTCGAGGCCGCGATGGCCGCCCACCACGCCCGGTTCGGTGCGTCGTGACCCGCTCGCTGCCCCTGACCTTCGCCGGCACCGGTGCCGTGGTGACCGGCGCCGCGTCGGGCATCGGTGCCGCGATCACCGCGCTGCTCACCACCGCGGGGGTGCGGACGCTGGCGCTCGACCGTGCCGACGCGCCGGCCCGCGACGGCGAGCTGCTGGTGTCGCACCGGATCGACGTGCGGGACAGGGAGGCATTGGACGCCGTGCTGGCGCAGACCTTCCCGGACGGTCTGCACTACCTGGTGAACTGTGCGGGCATCCCGCCGCGCGGCGGCTTCCGCGGAGTGGACCCGGCCGACTGGCGGGCGGTGCTCGAGGTGAACCTCGTCGGCGCCTACCACCTGATCGACGCGTGCGCCGATCTCCTCGGCACCGGGGCGGCGATCGTGAACATCACCTCGATGGAGGCCAGCCGGGTCATCGCGCTGAGCAACCCCGACCCGCACCCGCACTACGCCGCGTCCAAGGCGGCACTGGCCATGCTGACCCGCACCGCGGCCCGCGCACTCGGCCCGAAGGTCCGGGTCAACAGCGTGGCACCCGGGTTCGTGGCCACCCCGATGGCCGCCGAACACGGCGACACCTCACGGCTGCCGCCACAACTTGCCGCCCGCACCGTGCTGGACCGCTGGGCACAGCCCGCCGACATCGCCGCCGCGGCCGCCTTCCTGCTCAGCGACCAGGCCGGGTACATCACCGGCACCGAACTGACCGTCGACGGCGGCTTCGCCACCACCTGAGCCCACGCGAAAGGACCCCCGAATGCCCCTGCACCCCGTCGCCCAGAAGATGCTCGACGACGCCCGCGCGTCCGGCCGGCCCAACGCGCACCTGCTGCCCGTCCCGACCGCCAGGGAGAACTTCGAGGCACTGTTCGCCGGCCTGGCCAAACCCGACGTCGCGGGCACCGTCGACGTGACGATCCCGACGCGCGACGGCGCCGCCATCCGCGGCCGGCTGTACCTGCCGTCCGAGGCCACCGGCCTGGCGCTGACGGTGTACTACCACGGCGGGGGCTGGCTGCTGGGTAGCATCGACTCGCACGACGTCACCACCCGGCTGCTGGCCCGCGCGTCCGGCGAGGCGGTGCTGTCGGTGGACTACCGCCGCGGTCCCGAACACCGGTTCCCCACCGCGGTCGACGACGCGATCGATGCGTTCCGGTGGGCGCTGGCAGGACCGGAACCGCTGCGGGAGAACGGGATCGACTTCTCGCGGGTTGCGGTTGCCGGCGACAGCGCGGGCGGCAACCTGGCCGCCGCGGTGGCACTGGACGCCCGAGATGCCGGCGTGGAACCGGTGATCCGCCACCAACTCCTGGTCTATCCCTCGGCCACATCGGATCTCGCGATCGGGTTCGACGACGCCTACGAGGGCGTCATGTTGGAGAAGGACGAACTGCGCTGGCACCAGCGCAACTACCTGCGCGGCCCCGGGGACGTCGGCGACCCGCGGGTGTCGGTGCTCAACGCCGAGCACCGCGGCCTGCCCGAGACCACGATCATCCTGGCCGAATGCGACCCGATCAAACCGCAGGGCGAGCTGCTGGCCCGGGCACTCGAGGCCGCGGGGGTCCCGCTCGGCGTCCGGGAGTACCCCGGCATGATCCACGGCTTCTTCGGGCTCGACGAACTCTTCCCGCCCGCCACCGAGGCGATGACCTACGCGGGCAGCCGCCTCGCGGCCGCCCTGACGGACCCCCGCTGATGTCCACCGCCCTCGTCACCGGCGCCAACGGCGGCATCGGCAGCGCCATCGCCAACCGGCTGCACGGCCACGGCGTCCGGGTCATCGGCACCGACGTCGGCGCCGCTGCGGCACCCGGGCTGGCCGACGGGATCCACTATGTGGCAGCGGATCTGGCCCACGCGGAGCCGGCACTGGACCGGCTGCTGGCCGCGCTGCCCGACGATGGGCTGGACTACCTGGTGCACGCCGCCGGGGTCGCGATGTACGACCGCGACGGCTCGGTGTTCGACACCCAGGACGAGGCGGTCTGGGACGTGACGCTGGGTGTCAACCTGCACGCGGTGCGCCGGCTCACCGCCGCGGCGCTGCCGCACCTCGAGCGGGGGCGCGGCAAGAGCGTCGTCACCATCGCCAGCGTCGCAGGCCTGCGCGGCATGGACGCACCGCTGGACGCCTACCAGGTGAGCAAGGCCGCGGTGGTGTCACTGTCGCGCGCGATGGCCCTCAAACTCGCCGCAGACGGCATCCGCTGCAACGCGATCTGCCCCGGCGCGATCCTGACCCCGATGATCGCCCCGCTCTACGAGCGGTCCCCGCAGCGGCGCGCCGACATGGAGCGCCGCACCCCGCTGGGCCGCCTCGGGATGCCCGACGACGTCGCCGCGGCCACGTGCTACCTGCTGTCGGGCGATGCGTCGTTCATCACCGCGGCCGAGCTCGTCGTCGACGGCGGCTGGGCCGCCCAACTCAAGTAACACCCGCACGACCCCACCCGGGGCTCCGTCGGCCCACTTTTAACAGCTAAATATCAGAGCTTTAGACAAATACGCCCGCGACGGTGCAGTGCCGGCGCGAGCCACCCTCCCGAAAGCAGGTGATCTGCATGACCGCAGGTATCGCGTACACACCCCGCATCGCCATCATCGGCGCCGGATTCAGCGGCATCGCCGCGGCGGTGGCGCTGAAGAAGAAGGGCATCGAGGACTTCGTCATCCTGGAGCGCTCCGCCGGGTTGGGCGGGACCTGGCGGCACAACACCTACCCGGGCGCCGAGGTCGACCTGGAATCCCACATCTACTCCTTCTCGTTCGAGCGCTACGACTGGACCCGCACCCACGCCGGCTGGCACGAGCTGCTGGCCTACCTGCACTATGTCGCGCACAAGTGGGACCTCGTGCCGCACATGCGCTTCAACGAAGAAGTCCGTCAGGTGTCGTGGTCCGACGAGCGCCAGGACTACACCGTCGCCACGTCCTCGGACACCGACCACGGCAGGTTCACCGCGGTGCTGAGCGCGGTCGGTTTCCTCAACACCCCGGCCAAACCGCCGTTCCTGCGCGACGATCACGAGTTCCCCGGCCCCATCTGCCACACCTCCGAATGGCGCGACGACCTCGACATGACCGGCAAGTCGGTCGGCGTGCTCGGCACCGGCTCCTCGGCCGTGCAGGTAGTGACCGAGGCGGAGAAGGTGGCCTCGAAGGTCACCGTCTTCCAGATCGAGCCCAACTGGATGCTGCCCAAACAGGCCAGGGACTTCAGCCCGGTGGAGCGGCGGCTCAACCGGTGGGCACCCGTCTACGCCTACCGCCGGTTCCGGCTCTACGCCGCCTACGACGTCCGCCAGCACCAGGCCAGACACGCCCGGCTGGACAAAGGCCTCAACGCCGAACGGCGCCGCGCGGCGCTGGCGTTCCTGCACCGGGAGATGGCCGACCGCCCCGACCTGCTCGACGTCCTCACCCCCGAGTTCCCGATGGAGGGCAGGCGCACCGTCATCAGCGACACCTACTACCGGGCGCTCAAGAGCCCCAAGGTCACGCTGGTGCCGCACGCGGTCAAGGGGCTGTCCGCCCGCGGCGCCATCGATGCCAACGGCGAGGAACACGACCTCGACATGATCGTGCTCGCCACCGGTTTCCAGGCGCACCAGTATCTCAGTACCTACCGCGTCACCGGGGAGAACGGCGTCGATCTGCACGAGCGGTGGGCCGACGGGGCCGAGGCCTTCCTGGGCATGATGGTGCCGGGGTTCCCGAACTTCTTCATCATGTTCGGCCCCAACACCAACGTTGTTCCGCTGGTGGCCTTCTACGAGGCCCAGGCCGCCTTCGCGGCCGCGCTGATCGCCCGCGCCGCCCGCACCGGTAAGAAGCGTATCGACGTGCGCCGCTCGGCCTTCACCGTCTACAACGACTGGGCGCAGAACCGGCTGGCCAAGACCGTCTGGGCCACCACCGAGAGCTACTTCCGTGCCGGCTCGGACCGCACCGGCAAGGTCATCTCCCAGTGGCCGGCGAGCCCGACGACCTACCTGCTGGCCACTCGATTCCTCCGGCGCCTGGCCACCACGCTCTCGTGACCCGGAAACCTTGACCCCGGATTTAAAAGACTCATAAAGTAGACCACTAGACCTTATGTCAGGAGCGCACCATGACCGTTCGACTCGACTCCCCTCCGGCCACCGGATCCACCGGTAACAACGGCGCACCGGCGCCGGGCATCTGGTCGTTGGCCGCACTGCGCGAGGCGGTCGACGCCGGCCGCATCACCAAGGTGCTGCTCGTCGCGGCCGACAACATCGGGCGCCCACTCGGCGAACACGTCCCGGCCCGGCGCTTCCTCGACCACGTCGACGACCCCGCCGCGTTCCGCATCCCGCTGATGGTGTGGCAGCTCGACATCGAACAGGACCTCAACCCCGATCTGGAGCACGTCGGTGGCCTCAGCAACGGCGGCCCGGACTGCCTGTTGCAGCCCGATCTGGCCACGCTGCGGGTGCTGCCGTGGATCCCCGACACCGCCATGGTGATCTGCGATCCGGTCCTGGCCGACGGCACCACGCTGGCGATCGCTCCGCGGCAGATCCTCAAGCGGCAGCTGGCCCGGCTGGCCGCGCACGGCGCCACCGTGCAGTGCGCCTCCGAGCTGGAGTTCTTCCTGTTCGAGCAGAGCTACGAGCAGGGCTGGGGCTCGGACTACCGCGAACTGACCCCGGCGTCGCGCTATCAGGCCGCCTACGACCCGCTGGTGGCGATCAGCAACGAACCGTTCATCAACGCAGTCGTCGAGCAGATGGAGCGCGCCGGGATCGGCATCGAGGGCCTGGCCTGCGAGTACGGCATCGGCCAGCAGGAGATCAACCTCACCCACACCCACGCACTGGAGATGGCCGACCGGCACTTCATCTACAAGTTCGGGGTCAAGGCCATCGCCACCAGGATGGGCAAGTCGGCGACGTTCATGGCGAAATGGGACGGCGCGGGCATCGGCAGTTCGTGTCACATCCACACCAGCCTGTGGTCCGCCGACGGCGCCACCGCACTGGGCGATCACAGCCTGTTCGACGGTTTCGTCGCCGGGCTGGTGGCCAACGCTCGCGACATGTGCCTGCTCTACGCGCCGAACCTCAACTCCTACCGGCGATTCGCCCCGAACTCGTTCGCCCCGACCACGGTGGCGTGCGGTGACGACAACCGCACCATGGCATTCCGGGTCATCGGCGAGGGCCCGACCCGGCGCGTCGAGAACCGGATCCCGGGCGCCGACGTCAACCCCTACCTGGCCATCGCCGGCGCCATCGCCTCCGGCATCGACGGCATCGAACGGCAGCTGCCGTTCCCGGCGCTGATCGACGGCGACGGCTATACCCGCACCGACCTGCCCCAGCTGCCCACCTCGCTGCCCGAAGCGCTGGCCCTGTTCGGCACCAGCGAGCCGGCCAGGGCGGTGCTGGGCGACGAGGTGCACGCCCACCTGCTGACGGTCGGCCAGGGTGAGATGAACGCGTTCAACCACCACACCGTCACCGACTGGGAGCGCCGCCGCTACTTCGAGCGGACGTGACCCGAATGGCGTTGGTGTACCACAGTTCTCTCGGCCACCACGTCCGGGACGAACCGGTGCTGCAGCACGGCCGCAGCAGTTACGCGCTGGCGCAGGACGCGCTGGAGCGCGGTGACTTCACCCGGGCGGCGGACTACGGAGCCATCACCGTGCAGGAGGCTACCGAGGCCTACGAGCTCTACACGACCTGGCTGGCCCAGATCCCGGACATCCTGGCGGACAACGGAATCGCCGCCGGCATCGACGTCGGCATCGAAACGTTGGGCGCCGGGTGGGCTTGCTACCGCCGGCTGGTCGACGACTTCGTCGCCGCCTGCGCGGCCGCGGACGCCGCGACCGCCGGTGCACTGCTCGAACGGGCCCGCAGCAGCTGGCAGCACAGCCACGACCGTGCGACGGACACGCTGTGCGCGCTGCTCGGCCTCGCCGCGGCGGACCTGGGCGAGGCGGCCATCGGCGCGCTGTGGGACACCCTGCTGGCGCCGATATACGAGCGTTCGGCGCGCATCTACCACCCCGACGCGATGCCGTGGGGCGACGCGGTGCAGCGGCTGCTGCTGGACATCTTCGAGGCCACCCGCGGTCACCTCACCGGTCCGCGCCGCGACGGCGGGTTCAGCATCGTCGAGGAAGAGACCCGCTGGGTCATCACGTTCGCGCCCTGCGGCTCGGGCGGCCGCACCTACGAGGGACCCCGGCCGGCGGTGACGACCGAGCAGCACGACTGGGCGTGGAACACCACCGGGGTGTGCCTCTACTGTGCGCACTGCTGCCAGCTGCAGCAGCGCGCACCCATTGCGCGGCTGGGCTTTCCGCTGCGCGTCATCGACCCGCCGACCACCGCGCAACCACGCCCGGTGTGCACGTGGTCGATCTACAAGGACCGCACCTACGTGCCCGACGAGGCGTACACCCGGGTCGGCTTCCCGGCCCCGGACGGCCGATAGCGGCGCTACCGTCGCGCCGACCCGACCGCGGACACCGCCACCGCCACCACCGAGCACAACGCGAACAGTTGCACGACCGGGGAGTGGCCCACGTAGCCGTCGACCGAGCGCCACGGGTTCGTGCTCAGCACCGCTCCAGCCAGGACCAGCCCACCCGCTGCGGTGCCGAGTGTGACAGCACGCCAACGGCTCTCACGGTCCCGTAACAGATACCGGGCGCCGAGGGCCAGCCCGGCCAGCAGCGCGCCCACCACGCCGGAGATCACCGTGGCGGCACCGACGACCGCGGCGGCGGCGACCGCGGCCGGCGGCCGCCATGTCCGCACCACCGCACCCACACCCGGTCGGCGCATCGGCACGAACGCCAGCGCCAGCAGCAGCGGCAGCAGCGCCAGCCCGCCGATCAGGCCGGCCCGGTAGGTCGTGTTGGAGTCGAAGCTCAGGGTCACCGCACCGCCGGCACCGGCAGGCACCACCCAGCCCTGCTGCCAGCCGTTGACGGTCACCGAGGTCAGCGGCAGGCCGTCGGGCAGCCGGGCGGTCCAGCCGGGGTTGGCGCTCTCGGGGACCACCAGCACGCGTTCGTCCGCCGCGCTCGGCACGTCGAGGTCGCGGCGGTCGTTGCTCCATGCCCCGACGGTGACCGGAGTCGTTGCCGCCGGCCGTATTCCGGCGGCCAGCGGGCCGGCGAGCTGGACCCCGTCGACGATGAACGCCGGGCCGGGGCTGATCAGCAGCTCCTGCTGCCCGGCGGGCAGCGTGATCGGTTGATCCCGGCACGGCCGCGCCGGGATCGGCTCGTTGTCCAGCAGCGCGCCGACGGTGGTGCGGATCGAGGTCTGCAGGAACTCCCCGGCCACGCCGATGATCGGCCCGCGCCCGCACGGCAGTTCGACCGTCCTGGCCCGGTTGGCTGCCGCATCGGCCGCGCCGATCGCCGCCCCGTCCGGCCCCAGCGCGACGACCTCGGCCAGGCCCGGCGGTTTGAGCTGATCGAAACCCAGTGCGGTGCGGTCGATCAGCGCCTCCCAGTCCATCAGCCACAGCGTGATGGTGTCGGTGACGCGCGGGTGCAGCTGCAGGGTCTCGGTGTCCTCGCCGAGCCGGCGGACCTGGGGTCCGTCGCCGAGATCGACGGCGATCATCCGTGGGTGCGCGGGCAGCGTCGACGCGCTCGGGGTGAGCTGCAGCCCCGCGACGGTGGTGGGCTCGGGGAGTTTCAGCACCAGCGTCGGCGGGGTGTGCGAGGCCACCACCCGCTGCGGTGCGATCCACGCCGTGCCCGGGTCGCCGTCGGTGGCGGCATACGCCGAGCCGAGCACGTCGATCACGTCGGAATCGCCTTGGGCCCGGGCGGTGTTCGGTTCGGCGATGAGGTCGGCCAGGTTCGGGCCCTGGCGGGCACGCACCCACACCGTCGGCGTCACCGGTATCGGCTCGGGCACGGTCAAGGTCCGGCTCAGGTTCACCGGTTCCTCAGAGGCCAGGGCCATCGTCGCCGCGCACCGGATCCCGGTCGGGCTCTCGGCGCAACCCGGTCGGCCCAGCAGCTCGGAGCCCAGATCCCATTGCGCCACCGCAGAACCCGCGGGCGGGCCGGGCACGTCGACGGTGTGGCGCAGGTTGACCGGGTGGGCGAAACCGTTCGCGTCGTACTGGGTGACGGTGACATCGGTGATGCCGAACTGCACCCCCGGGCTGCCGTCGTCGGTGGCCACGGCGGTGACGCGGACCCACGGCGTCTCGCCGTAGGGCAGCGCGACGGTGATCGGCTCGCCCGCCTCGTCGAACCGCACCGTCGTGGTGCCGTTGACGGTGGCCACCTCGATGCGGCGTACCTGGGCGCCCACCGCGGTGGCGCTCGGGGTGATCGTCATGGTGGCGTTGGTGACCGGATGGTCGAAATCGACCTGCAGCCATTGGCCCACCGCCGACTGCAACGCATTCGACACCCAGCTCGTCGACGGGTCGGAGTCGATGGCCGCCTGCGGCCCGGTTGCCGGCGAGACATTGGGCAGCGCAGTGGAATCCGACGACGCACTGGACACCGACAGCCGGCCGCCGGACCACTGTCCGTACACCGGCGCGGCGCCGGTCGACGGATAGTCGGGCACCCGGTTGTAGGTGTTGCGCGGATCGTCGGGGGTGCGGATCGCCGAGGAGTGGTCGTCGACGCGGCCGTAGTCGGTCTCGCGTGCGGCCGGGGTGTCGGTCACCGTCACCACCGGGGCGGCCAGCCCGGCGCGCAGCGCGTCCTGGGTGAGCAGCATCGGGCCGAGCGGCGCCTGATCCGTCAGCCGCCTGCGCTCGTCGAGGCGCAGCAGCGACTCCGGCCCGCCGCTGACCCGGGCCATCGCGGCCGTGTCCACCAGGTACGGCGCCGAGCTGCTGACGTCCCCGCGAGGATCGTCGACCCGGAAGATCTCCACGGCCGGGTACGCCGGCCGCAGCCCGCTGTCGGTGACGAACCCCTCCAGCGTGCCCGGCCCCACCGGGTCGCCGAACTCGGCCACCTTCGTCAGGCCCGGCGACCCCTCGATCGCGCGGTGCACCAGGATCGGCCGTGCCGACCGCGAGGTGTCGGGGTCCAGATCGTTGCGTACCACCACATAGGAAATCCCCTGCCGGGCAAGGGTATCGGCCAGGCCGGCGGAAGGCCGCCCGGCGGCGAAGAGCCGCTGCACCGAATCCAGTGCGCGGATGGTCTCCGGCGGCGTCAACGGGATGGAGTCGCGGACCCCCCACGGACTGGACCCCAGCACCTGCAGCGGCTCGTCGTGGCTGTTGCCCCACACCTGCGTCGCGAACGGGGCGCCCGGCGCCACCAGCACCCGGCCGGCCGTCGGCGTCCCGGTGTTGTTGGCGTCCAACCAGTCCGCGGTGTCCTGCCAGTACTGCGGGATGGCGTCGAAGGCCCCCGGCGGGGTGAGCCGGGTGGTCCATGCCAGCGAGGTGGCGGCCCCTAGCGCGGCCAGCACCACGATGCCCACGGCCACCCGCTTGTCCCGCTCGGGATGGGCGAACGCGGCGCGCCACACCGGCCGCGGCGCGCTGCCCGGCAGCGGGATCCGGCCCAGCAGGTGCGCCAGCCCCAGCGCCAGCGGCAGCCGCAGCAGCGGGTCGAGCTTGTGCAGGTTGCGCAGCGGGGTGCCGGCGTCGTCGAGGAACAGCTGCACCGCGGTGGCGATCGGCGAGCCCAGGCCCCCGGAGTAGCCGGCGGCCAGCAGCACCACCCCGACGGTCAGCATCGTGATCAGCCGGCCCCGGGCCGGCATCGTCGGCAGCGCCAGCCCGGCCAGCCCGCCCGCGGCCACCAGCGTCGTCGCCAGCACCGCGGCCGACCCGGTGACCAGCGGCGCGCCCGCGGTCGCGTTCGGCGCCACATACGGCGTCCACGCCCCGGTGCCGCGCAGCATCTCGGTCAGCGACATCCACCGCGTGGTCACCCCGGAGGACTCGATGAAGTCCAGGAACGGCGGGCTGATCTGACCCAGGTGCAGCAGCGCCACCACCCACCACGTCACCGCCAGCGCCCCGCACAGCAGCCACCACCCGGTGAACCGCCACCACACCCGGTTCGGGCGGTGACAGGCCAGCCAGATCACCGCGCACAGGCACGCCGTCAGCGTCGCGACGGCGTTGACCGCGCCCATCAGCGCCACCGCTAGGCCGGAGCGGGCGGCCAGCACCCGCACCCGCGGATCCCCCCGGAACACCAGGATCATCGGCAGCAGCACCCACGGCGCCAGCATCATCGGCAGCGTCTCCGACGAGATCGCGCCCAGCGTCGTGAGCACCCGCGGCGACAACGCGTAGGCGATCGCGCCGATCACCCGCGACGTCGGGGTGCCGATGCCGAGCGCCTCGGCGACCCGCAGCACCCCCCAGAAGCCGACGACCAGCAGCAACGCCCACCACAGCCGCTGGGTCACCCAGCCGGGCACCCCCAGCAGGTCACCGGCCAGGAAGAAGGTGCCGTGCGGGAACAGGTAGCCGTACGCCTGGTTCTGGGCCTGCCCGAACGGCAGCTCGCTGTTCCACAGGCCGAACGCGCGCGCCAGGAAGCGCAGCGGGTTGGCGGTGAGGTCGAGCTTGGTGTCGGGTGAGATCTGTCCCGGTGACTGGGCGAACGTCAGGACCAGCGCCGCCGCAGCGGCCACCCACAACCAGCGCCGCGGCAGCGGCCACCCACAACCAGCGCCGCGGCAGCGGCCGGACACTAACTTCTGTCGCCGTACTCGACCCTGTTGAGCACTGACGACGCCGGATCGCCCGCCTGCAGCGGAGGTTTGGTGTCCTGCTGCACCATCAGCGTCACTCCGAAGACGGCCGCCGCGCCCAGCAGCAGGCCGACGACGATGCTGGCGGCAGCGGGCACGAGGAACCGATCCATGGGGCTCAACGTAGCACGGGAACGTCAGGGTCCCGGTGGCACGATCAGGACCGGACGGTGCCCGCGGCGCAGCACGTGATCGGCCACGCTGGACTGGATCAGCGACCGGAACCCCGTGGTCGCGCGGGTTCCGGTGACGATCAGGTCGGCGTCGAGCTCGTCGGCGGCGTCGATGATCGTGCCCCATACCGTGAAGGTCTGCGCCACACAGAGTGGCTCGGCGGGCAGCCCCTCGGCCAGCGCCAGCTCCAGGCCTCCCTCGTTGATGCGCTGGGCCTCGGCCAGCGCGATGTCGATCTCGTCGTCGTCGACCGGATCCGGCGGGCCGTCCAGGTCGTAGGTCACCGCCGGCTCGGAGCCCCGGTCCAACGGGGTCCACACCGTGAGCACCACGGCGCGGTCGGCGGTCAGGAAGCGCCCCGCGTAGCTGACCGCCCGCCGGGCGGTGGGGGATCCGTCGAAGGCGATGACGATCACGGTCTTCTGCTCACCGGTCTGCGGACCGGCCGGCGCCCCTGGCATCGCTCTCCTGACTCGTTCGGCGTTCGTTTGTCGACCTGGCCAGGATATTGGGCGCCAGAATATGCGGCGTGGCGTCCGAGGAGCACCTGATCTGGCGCGCCGGCACCGCGCGGGTGTGGGTGAGCTACGACGACACCGGCGCGCTGGTGTTCGCCGGGGAGGATTCGGCCTACCTCGGTGAGCCGGGACACAGCTACGAGTACTGGGTGACGGTGGCGCCGGAGGAGTTCCCCGCGCTGCGCCACGCGCTGGCCGCCGAACCCGCCGCCGACGTCCTCGACCTGGTCCGCAGCCGCGCCGAGGAGATCGTGACGCGGGGGGAACGGAGCTGGCTCGACGACCACGGCATAGCTCGCGGCTTCAGTTGCCGTTAGGGTCGGGACCCATGGTCGAGCACCGGAGCCTGCCCAGTGCCCTCGCCGGGATGCTGACGATCTGCGCCCTGCTGGCCGGCTGTGCCTCGGGCAGCGAGGCCCAGCCCCCCGCACCCCGACCCGAGGCCACGCCGTCGATCGCGGCCGGCCCGGCCCGCGATCTCGCCCCCCCGAACGCCCCGGCCCCCGTGCCGGCCGCGCCGGCCTGCGGCGACCTGGCGACGATGACCACCCGGGACAAGCTCGCGCAGCTGCTGATGGTGGGGGTCACCGGCGCCGCCGACGCCCGCGCGGTGGTCGACACCCACCACATTGGCGGCATCATGATCGGCAGCTGGACTGACCTGTCGATGCTCAGCGACGGCTCGCTGGCCGATATCGCGGCGACGGCCGGGCCGCTGCCGCTGGCGGTCAGCGTCGACGAGGAGGGCGGCCGGGTGTCGCGGCTGTCCGGGCTGATCGGCGCCCAGCCCACCCCGCGGGTGCTGGCGCAGACCAGCACGCCCGAGGAGGTGTACGACGTCGCGCTGGCCCGCGGCCGTCAGATGCGGGACCTGGGCATCACGGTGGACTTCGCGCCCGTCGTCGACGTCACCGCCGCCGCGGACGACACCGTCATCGGCGACCGGTCCTTCGGCTCGGATCCCGCCGTGGTCACCGACTTCGCCGGCGCCTACGCGCGCGGGCTGCGCGACGCCGGCGTGCTGCCGGTGCTCAAGCACTTCCCCGGCCACGGCCACGGGTCCGGGGACACCCACGCCGGCAGCGTCGTCACCCCGCCGCTGGCCGACCTGCAGGCCGACGACCTGGTGCCGTACCGGACGCTGGCCGCCCAGGGCCCGGTCGGCGTCATGGTCGGGCACATGGAGGTGCCCGGCCTGACCGGCAGCGAGCCGGCCAGCCTCAGCCCCGCCGCCTACGCGCTGCTGCGCTCCGGGAACTACGGCGGGCCGCCGTTCGCCGGGCCGGTGTTCACCGACGACCTGTCCGGCATGGCGGCCATCACCGACCGCCTCGGGGTGGCCGACGCGGTGCTGCGAAGCCTGCAGGCCGGCGCCGACGTGGCGCTGTGGCTGTCCACCGACCAGGTGCCCGCGGTGCTGGACCGGCTGGAAGCCGCGGTGGCCGCCGGTGAGTTGACCATGCCGGGCGTGGACGCCGCGGTGGCGCGGATGGCGGCGGTCAAGGGTCAGTCGCCGCGGTGTGGCGGCTGATCCAGCGCCCAGTGCTTACGCTGGGGTGGCAAACTCGGCGGATCGGTCAGGAAAGGGCTCGGCATGGCAGGTGGGACCAAACGGTTACCGCGTGCCGTCCGCGAGCAGCAGATGCTCGACGCCGCCGTGCAGATGTTCTCGGTCAACGGCTACCACGAGACCTCCATGGACGCCATCGCCGCCGAGGCGCAGATCAGCAAGCCGATGCTGTACCTGTACTACGGCTCCAAGGAGGAGCTGTTCGCCGCCTGCCTGGACCGCGAGCTGATCCGCTTCGTCGACGAGGTGCGCGACAAGATCGACTTCGACGAACCGCCGAAAGAGTTGCTGCGCAACGCCGTTGTGGCGTTCCTGAAGTACATCGACACCAACCGGGCGTCGTGGATGGTGCTCTACACCCAGGCCACCAGCTCACCGCGGTTCGCCCACACCGTGCGCGAGGGCCGCGAACGCATCATCGAGCTGGTGGGGCGGTTGCTGCGGGCCGGCACCAAGGCCCCGGAGCCCGACACCGACTTCGACATGATGGCCGTCGCGCTGGTGGGGGCCGGAGAGGCGGTGGCGTCGCGGGTCAGCACCGGGGACGCCGACGCCGACGAGGCCGCGCAGCTGCTGATCGACCTGTTCTGGCTGGGTCTGAAGGGCAAGCCGGCCGATGCCGCCGGGGGCGCCTCGCCGAGCGATCCCGGCGCTACCGTGGCAGCGTCCAACTAGCCCACCGGTAGGACCATGCCGCACCCGCCGTCCCCGATCCGGCGCAGCGCTGCGTTGCTCGGCGCGGTCCGCACTCCGGTGGCGGTGTCGGTGGCGCTCGGGTTGGTGGTGGCGGCGCTGCCGTTCGTCGCCAACGTGGCCCTCGGCCCACTGATGCAGACCGTCGCCGACGCCGGAATGACCGGAAACCTCACGGCGGTATGGGATCTGGACGGTTCGCTGCTGGCCCGCGAAGGCGCCGAGCGTGGCTGGCTGGGGTGGCTGGCGACCCCGCTGCCGTTTGCCGTGTTGTTGGTCCTGTGGGCCGGTGCGCTGGTGGCCGCCCAGCTGTTCGGCTTCGCCAAGTCGTGGATCGACGCCAGGGTGTCGTGGCGGTTGCAGACCGAGGTGCGCCAGCGGGTGCACGACCACCTGCAGACCCTGTCGCTGGACTTCTTCACCGCCGCCCGCAGCGGTGCGTTGATGCAGCGCGTGCAGGTCGAGACCAACGGGGTGAAGACGCTGGTGACGGACTGTCTGCTGCCGCCCGCGGTGGACGTCGTGGTGCTGGTGATCGCACTCGCGTACCTGGTGACGCTGTCGTGGCAGATGACGGTCATCGCGCTGCTGCTGGCCCCGGCGGCGTTCGTCGCGCTGCGCTTCGTCGGTGCGCGGCTGCAGGCCGCGACCCGGCAGATGGTGGCGCGGCACCGCACCATGGGGGCCGAACTCGAGGAGACGCTGAGCTCCATCGCCGAGATCCAGGTGTTCAACGCGCAGGACCGGCGCGGGCACCGGTTCCACGACGCGTCGCAGACCGCGGCCAAGAGCATGTCGACGATGCTGGTGTGGAACAACGCCGGTATCACCAGCACCCAGGTGTTCATCGCGCTGAGCACGGTGGTGGTGCTGGTCGCCGGCGTCACCGTCGGGGGCTCGTTCGGCCTGACGTTCGCGGCGCTGGTGGTGTTCGTCGGGTTCGTGCCGACGATGTTCGCCGCGGTCGGCCGGATCGCCAACGCCTACACCGCCTATCACGCGGTCATCCCGAACGTCGTCGCCACCTACGAGTTGCTCGACACCGAACCGACCGTGCGGGAACGGCCCGACGCGGTGGCGCTCGGGGAGGTCCGCGGCAACCTGGTGTTCTCCGATGTGGCGTTCAGCTACTCGCCCAGCCAGAAGATCCTCGACGGGCTGTCGTTCTCGATAGCCGAGGGTGAGACCGTGGCGCTGGTCGGGCCGATCGGCTGCGGCAAGTCGACGGTGTTCAACCTGCTGATGCGGTTCCTGGACCCCCAGCGCGGCCGGATCACGCTGGACGGCAACGACATCAGCGTCGTCACCCTGGCCTCGCTGCGCGAGCAGGTGTCCAAGCTGGCGCAGTTCCCGGTGTTCACCAAGGGCACCATCCGGGAGAATGTGCGGATGGGCAGGCACTCGGCGGCCGACCACGAGGTGGAGCAGGCCTGCGAGCTGGCGCACATCCACTCGGTGATCGTCGACCCGGCCAAGATCGCCGACGGCTACGACACCGTGATCGACGCGCAGATGCCCTCCGGCGGACAGAAGCGGTTGATCGCGTTGGCGCGCTGCCTGTTACGTCAACCCGAGGTGCTGCTGCTCGACGAGCCGACCGAGCACCTCGACGCCGACCAGCGGGGCAGGCTGACCCGCGTGATCCGGGAGTACGCCAGGGAACGCACCTGCATGGTCATCAGCCACGATCTGGATTTCGTTGCCGCGGTGGCGGATCGGATCATCGTGCTCGACGGAGGGCGCGCCGTCGCCGACGGCTCACACGAACAGTTGATGGCCGCCGGTGGACTGTACCGGCGGCTCTACGAGGCGCAGAACGTCGACCCGGCGCTGGTGCGTCACGCCGGGGCGACCGTCGCCGACAGGTGGGGGTGACCCTTCGTCAGGTGCCGCAGCGTCAGCTCCCAGCCGCCATCGGTGCGACGGTCGACGTACAGCCCGGCGCGGGCCGGCAGCACCACCGGCTTGGCGAACTTCACCGAGTAGGTGACCGCATCCGGTAGCTGGCCCTCGATGTTCGCCAGAACCGCTGCCGCGCTGAACATCCCGTGCGCGATGACGGTGGGGAAGCCGAACAGCTTGGCGGCGATCGCATTGGTGTGGATCGGGTTGTGGTCCCCACCGACCGACGCGTAGCGCCGGATCTGCCCCGGCGAGATGTGCAGCACCGCGTTGGGCGGCGGCAGCTTCGGCTGTTTCTGCGGCGGCGCCTTGGGCTCGCCGGAGAGGCTGGTGCGCTGCTGGTGCAGGAACGTGGTGATCTGGTGCCAGGCCGGTTCGGTGCCGACCTTGACGTCGGTGACGATGTCGACCAGCAGCCCGCGCCGGTGCTCGCGCAGGTTCTCCGCATGCACGGCGGCCGAGACGGTGTCGGTGACCGCGATCGGGCGGTACTGGGTGATGTGGTTCTCGACGTGCACCGAACCCATTGCCGCGAACGGGAAGTCGAACCCCGTCACCAACGCCATCACCGTCGGGAATGTCAGCGTGAACGGGTAGGTCAGCGGTACGGCGTTGTCGAAGCGCAGGCCGGTCACCTCGGCGTAGGCGGCGACGTGGGCGGGGTCGATGCACAGGTCGTCGACGGTCAGGGTGCGCTGCGGCAGCGTGTCCGAGCGCGGCACGAACGGCAGGGCGCCCGCGGCCGCCCGCAACAGGTTCTTCAGCCCCGACGGTTGCTCGGTCATCTACCCTCGATTCGTTCGCAAGCTTCACTCATGTCAGGCCCCCAGCATCGCCTGACCACACACCCGAATGGTGTTGCCGGTCACGGCGTTCGAGCCCGGGCTGGCGAAGTAGGCGATCGCCTCGGCGACGTCCACCGGCTGGCCGCCCTGGAACAGCGAGTTCAGCCGTCTGCCGACCTCGCGGGTGGCGAACGGGATCGCGTCGGTCATCTTCGTCTCGATGAATCCCGGCGCGACCGCGTTGATGGTGATGTTCTTCTCGGCGAACTGCGGTGCCAGTGCGTCGGTCAGCCCGATCATGCCGGCCTTGGTGGTGGCGTAGTTGGTCTGACCGCGGTTGCCCGCGATGCCGGCCATGGAGGACAGCCCGATGATGCGGCCGCCGTCGCCGATGGTGCCGTTGCCGACCAGACCTTCGGCCAGCCGAAGGGGCGCAAGGAGATTCACCGCGATGACGGCGTCCCAGCGGGCCTCGTCCATGTTGGCCAGCAGCTTGTCGCGGGTGATGCCGGCGTTGTTGACCAGGATGTCGACCCGCCCACCGTGATGCTCGCCGACGTGGGCGGTGATCCGGTCCACCGCGTCGTCGGCGGTGACGTCGAGCGTCAGCGCCGTCCCGCCCACCTTCTCGGCCACTCGACCGAGGTCCTCGGCCGCGCCTTCCACGTCGACCGCGACCACGGTGGCGCCGTCGCGGGCGAACACCTCGGCGATGGTCGCCCCGATGCCGCGTGCGGCGCCGGTGACCACCGCGACCTTGCCGTCGAGCGGGCGGTCCCAGTCGGTGGGCGGGGTGGCGTCGGCGGCGCCGACCCGGAACACCTGGCCGTCCACGTAGGCCGACTTCGCCGACAGCAGGAACCGCAGCGTGGACTCCAGGCCCGTCGCCGCCGGCTTGGCCTCGGCCGACAGGTACACCAGTGCGGCGGTGGCGCCGTGGCGCAACTCCTTGGCCAGCGACCGGGTGAACCCCTCGAGCGCGCGCTGCGCGGTGCGCTCGTGGACGCTGTCGGTCTCCTCCGGGGTGGTGCCGATGACCACGACCCGGCCGGAGTGGCCGAGGTTGCGCAGCAGCGGGGTGAAGAACTCGTAGAGACCCTCGAGGCCCGCGGGCTCGGTGATGCCGGTGGCGTCGTACACCAGTCCGCCGAACGAGTCGGCCCACCGGCCGCCGAGGTTGTCGCCCACCACGTCGTAGTCCTCGGCCAGGGCGGCCCGGAGGGGCTCCACCACGCGGCCGGCCCCGCCGATCAGCAGCGACCCGGCCAGCGGGGGCTGGCCCGGCCGGTACCGGCGCAACGGCTCGGGCTGCGGGACGCCCAGCTGCTTGGCCAGGAAGGAGCCCGGCCCGGAGTTGACGACTTGGGACAGAAGATCGGAAGCCACGGCGCTGCCTTTCGAGAGATCCGGGTGCTCAACAGGTCGGCGTGGGGGTACCCCGAACCGACGCTGTCGCGTCGATCACGAACTTACTCCAGAGTAAGAACGGTGGGTAGTATGACCCTCGACACCTCATATCACCTCGCGACGCCGGGAGGCAGACGTGGCCGCTGACCAGACATCCCGCCGGGTAGCCATCCTCGGCGGCAACCGGATTCCGTTCGCCCGCTCCGACGGTGCCTACGCGAACGCGTCGAACCAGGACATGTTCACCGCGGTGCTGGACGGGCTGGTCGAACGCTTCGACCTGAAGGGCGAGAAGCTCGACGCCGTCATCGGCGGCGCGGTGCTCAAGCACAGCCGCGACTTCAACCTGATGCGCGAATGCGTGCTGGGCAGCGCGCTGTCGTCGTACACCCCGGCGTTCGACCTGCAGCAGGCCTGCGGCACCGGCCTGCAGTCGGCGATCGCCGCGGCCGACGGCATCGCCCGCGGCCGCTACGAGGTGGCCGCGGCCGGCGGGGTGGACACCGCCTCGGACGCGCCGATCGCCTTCGGCGACGACCTGCGCCGGGTGCTGCTCGGGCTGCGCCGGGCCAAGTCGAACGTCGACCGGCTGAAGCTGGTCGGCAAGCTGCCCGCGGCGCTCGGCGTCGAGATCCCGGTCAACAGCGAGCCGCGCACCGGCATGTCGATGGGCGAGCACGCCGCCGTCACCGCCAAGGAGATGGGCATCAAGCGCGTCGACCAGGACGAGCTGGCCGCCGCCAGCCACCGCAACATGGCCGCCGCCTACGACCGGGGCTTCTTCGACGACCTCGTCACCCCGTTCCTCGGCCTGTACCGCGACAACAACCTGCGCCCGGACTCGTCGCCGGAGAAGCTGGCCAAGCTCAAGCCGGTGTTCGGGGTGCGCAACGGTGACGCGACGATGACGGCGGGCAACTCGACCCCGCTGACCGACGGTGCCTCGGTGGCGCTGCTGGCCTCCGAGGAGTGGGCCGCGCAGCGTTCGATACCGGTGCTGGCGTACTTCGTCGACGCCGAGACCGCGGCGGTGGACTACGTCAACGGCCGCGACGGCCTGCTGATGGCGCCGACGTACGCGGTGCCGCGGCTGCTGGCCCGCAACGGCCTGACCCTGCAGGACTTCGACTTCTACGAGATCCACGAGGCCTTCGCGTCGGTGGTGCTGGCGACGCTGGCGGCGTGGGAGTCCGAGGAGTACTGCAAGGAGCGTCTCGGCCTGGACAGCGCGCTGGGCTCGATCGACCGGTCCAAGCTCAATGTCAACGGCTCGTCACTGGCCGCCGGACACCCGTTCGCCGCGACCGGCGGACGGATCGTCACGCAGCTGGCCAAGCAGCTCGCGGAGAAGAAGAGGGAGACCGGCCAGCCGGTGCGGGGCCTGATCTCGGTCTGCGCCGCCGGCGGCCAGGGCGTGACGGCCATCCTCGAGGCCTGACCCCGGCCCCGCGCCCCGCCGCCACGCCCCGCGCCGACCCCACCGCCCCGCCCCGACCCCACCCCCGGCCGCCAGTTCCCCGCCGAAATTGCATTCCACCCTCTTTGCCACGCTCGTTGTGAGTCAGTTCAACGGAGTGTGAAGGGGTTAGGTGTGTCGATCAGTGCCGGGTTCAGTGTCGCCGAGATTCGTGAGTTCGTCATC
>JBFWOX010000054.1:0-39009 GCA_050250295.1 Mycolicibacterium sp. | reverse complement strand
TGCCGGCGCGGGCGTACAGCAGGCGCAGGTAGTCGTACACCTCGGTGATGGTGCCCACGGTCGAGCGCGGATTGCGGTTGGTGGACTTCTGGTCGATGGACACCGCGGGCGAGAGCCCCTCGATGAAGTCCACGTCGGGTTTGTCCATCTGCCCGAGGAACTGGCGCGCGTAGGCCGACAGCGACTCCACGTAGCGCCGCTGGCCCTCGGCGAAGATCGTGTCGAACGCCAGCGACGACTTCCCCGAGCCCGACAGGCCGGTGAACACGATCATCGCGTCGCGCGGCAGGTCCAGGTCGACCCCACGCAGGTTGTGCTCCCGCGCACCCTTGACAACTAGGCGGTCAGCCACCGATGTCCTTTCCCGTCTTGCCCGCGTCCGGCGGACACGATAGAGGTCCCCCGCGTCCGGAGGGCGCAATCAGACCCATGCTAGGTGCGGCCACCGACAAGTCCCCATTCGAGATTGGTCGACGGCGTCTGCGCTGGCCCGAGGCCCGGGCAGTAACGTGACGGTCATGACAGTCGTCGACGACAACTACACCGGTCATGTGGAACCCGGCTGCGGCGCGCGCCGCACCTTGCCGGGTGCGTCGATCGTCAAGGTGTCGGTGGGCTCCTTGGACAACAACGCCTACCTGATCACCTGTTCCCAGACCGGGGAGTCGCTACTCATCGACGCGGCCAACGACGCGCCCGTCCTGCTGGAGCTGATCGAGCGGTACGCACCGAAGCTGTCGCTGATCGTCACCAGCCACCAGCATGCCGATCACTGGCAGGCGCTGGCCGACGTCGTCGCCGCCACCGGTACACCGACCGCGGCGCACCAGCTGGACGCCGCGCCGCTGCCCGTCACCCCGGACCGGCTGCTGGCCGGCGGCGACACCGTCGAGGTCGGCAAGCTGCGCTTCGACGTCATCCACCTGCGCGGCCACACCCCGGGTTCGGTCGCGCTGGCCCTGGTGCCCGAACACCAGGACGGCCCGGACACCGACGACCGGGTGCATCTGTTCACCGGCGACTGCCTGTTCCCCGGCGGCGTCGGAAAGACCTGGAAGGACGGGGACTTCGAACAGCTGCTGGGTGACGTGACCAGCCGCGTGTTCGACGTCTTCGCCGATCAGACCGTCGTGTATCCAGGACACGGCGACGATACGACGCTCGGGTCCGAGCGCCCACATCTGGGTGAGTGGCGCGAGCGCGGTTGGTGAGAATCAGGAAAGGGATCATGACCACGGATCAGTTCAACAAGGCGCAGCGCGGCGCCGGGTTCATCGCGGCGCTGGACCAGAGCGGCGGCAGCACCCCCAAGGCGCTCAAGCTGTACGGCATCGCCGAGGACAGCTACTCGAGCGACGCCGAGATGTTCGACCTGGTGCACGAGATGCGCACCCGCATCATCACCAGCCCGAGCTTCGACGGCGACCGCATCCTCGGCGCGATCCTCTTCGAGGACACCATGGACCGCCAGATCGAGGGCCGCGACACCGCCGATTACCTGTGGAACGTCAAACAGGTGGTGCCCTTCCTGAAGGTCGACAAGGGCCTGGCCGAGGAGAAGGACGGCGCCCAGGTGATGAAGCCGATCCCCGGCCTCGACGAGCTGCTGGCCCGGGCCCGTGACAAGGGCGTGTTCGGCACCAAGATGCGCTCGGTCATCAAGACCCCCGGCGCCGGCCTGCAAGCCGTCGTCGACCAGCAGTTCGAGGTGGGCCGGCAGATCCTGGCCGCCGGGCTGGTGCCGATCATCGAACCCGAGGTGGACATCCACAGCCCGCAAAAGGCCGAAGCGGAGGACCAGCTCAAGGCCGCGCTGCTGAACGGCGTCAACGCGCTGGCCGATGACCAGGTCGTCATGCTCAAGCTCACGCTGCCCACCGTGGACAACCTGTACCGCGAGTTGGTCGAGCATCCAAAGGTGCTGCGCGTGGTGGCCCTCTCCGGTGGCTACAGCCGCGACGAGGCCTGCGACAAGCTGGCCGCCAATGCCGGTGTGATCGCGAGCTTCTCGCGGGCACTCACCGAGGGCTTGACCGCCCAGCAGAGCGACGACGAGTTCAACGCGACGCTGGACGCGGCGATCACCGCGATCGCGAAGGCCTCCAACACCTAGATAGTCGGAAGCCCTGGGCCGGCCGTGCGCCGCGCCCAGGGCCCCTCGACTGGCTCGTCAGGAGGTGTGCACGATCAGCACGTCGGTCTTCGACCGGCGGGCCACATTGGCCGGCACCGATCCGAGCAGTCGGCCGGCGATCGTGCTCAGGCCGACGTTCCCGACCACCAGCAGATCGGCACCGACTTCCTCGGCGAGTTCGACGAGTGCGTCAACGGGTGCACCGACGACGGCTTTCTCCTCGATGTTCTCCGCGCCGGCAGCCTTGGCCCGGTCCCTGGCCTCCCGCAGGATGGCGTAGATCGGCGCGTTACCCGACAGCTTGTAGCCCTCGTCCTTGAGGACGTCGGCGGCGCGCTGATCCTCGCTCTGCGGGAAGTAGGCCGTCGCGACGATGAGCTTCGCGTTGGACTGGGCGGCGATCTGACCTGCGCGATCGACGGCACGCAACGAAGAATCCGAGCCGTCGGTACCGACCACCACGGTTTGATAGGCGCTCATCCATATCCTCCCAGTGTTCAGTTGCAACGCCACCCGAGACAGTAACCCGGTATCAGGCGAACACGGGTGCGAATCACCACACCCGGGTGGCATTTGCCCAGGAAATGGCCGATCGACACCGTCAACGTCACCTTTGCTGGCGTTGCGTGACGACGCGAACACACGCTGGAATCGCCCACTGCGGCAACAACAATGCTGTGACGTGGATCACCATTCGTCACGACGGGGCTGCGGGGGCTCCGGCCGGGCGCCGTCCACGGATTCCTGGTGAGCCGACCACGCCGTGCCCTCACAGACGAGATCCTGCGGCACCGGCAGCGTAGCGGGCAGTAGAGGCATACCGGGTACCGCGTCCCCGAGCGGGATGGCCGGTATCGACAGGCCGGCCGGAGCGGGGGGCGCAGCCGCCGGCACGACCGGTACCACGGGCAGCGGCTCAGCCAGCGGGGCGACCGGAACCACCGGGACGACGGGGCCCGGCGCGGGTGCGGGCAGCGCGGCGGCGTGCACGACGGGTGCGGCCTCGGGAGCTACGGCGTCGACGGGAGCTGCGGCGTCGACGGGAGCTGCGGCGTCGACGGGAGCTGCGGCGTCGACGGGTACGGCGGTCTCCACCGGTGCCACCGGCACCGACGCGGGTTCGGGCGCGGGTTCCGTTGCGACGACGTCGATGACCTCGGCCGCAACGGGTTCCGACGCCGGGGGTGCCGGGACGGGGGCGGCGGTCTCGGGTGCCGGGACGGCTGCGGGCGCGCCCACCGGTGCGACGGCGGCGGTTTCGACGGGCAGGCCCGCGGGCGCGGGCGCCGGTTCGACCACCGCGGGTGAGAGCGCAGCGTCGACGAGCGGGGCCGCGGCGGACGCCGCCGACGCCGCGGCATCGGCGACCGGCGCCACCGGCGGAAGCGGCGGCACCACAACGGGTATCGCCGGTGCGGCGATCGGTGCAGCGGGCACCGGTGCGGCCGCCTGCACGACGGGAGCGGCGGTGGGTGCGTCCGCGACGAGCGGGACCGCCGCCGCGACGTCGACGGGCGCCGGAGCGGGAGGAAGCGCCGCGGGGACGTCGACGGGTGCCGGGCCGGGCGCCGCGAGCGCGGTGACGCCGTGCACGACGTCGGCCACCGGAACCGGCGGGAGTGCCGAAGTCTCCTCTGGCACAACGCTGTTGAGGGCGTTGGCGGCCGTCTGGAGGGAGTCGGGAACGAACGACTCGGGCAGGCTGGGCGGTTCGGCTGCCAGCTGCTGCACCATGTCCAGGCACGGCACGCCGGGGCTCGGCTCGGCTGCGGCGGCACCGCACCACAGCATCAGCGGACCGGCCATGCCCACCGCAGCAACGGTCACGACGCAGAGGCGATCGATGGTGCGTGGCATGATCTTTCCTCGTACTGTCCGCAACGCCCCACCCCCGCAGAGGAACGTAGCCTGTGGCCCGGGAATCGGCATCTTGAGTTATCGAACCGATATCCCCCGGACGCCGCCCGGTGACAACGCTGGCACCGTCCTGCTGAAATCCTTGTCGTGGAGCGGGATCTGCCTCAGGTCTCGCGGCCGAGCACTCGGCGGGCCGCGAACGTGGTCCCCTCGCTGATCATCCCGTTCCACAGATAGGCGTAGTGCGCGAACATGTTCATCCCGGTCGAGCAGTAGGGATCACCCTTGGCGCACAGATCGAGGGTCTTGTGCCCGTACTGCGGGCTGATCTCGTTGAGCGGGCCCAGCATCGGCCAGTCCCGCGACGGGTTGCCGAACACCACGACCGCAGCGACGTGGTCGACCATCTCGTCGGGCAGCGGGGCCGGCTTGAAGAACCAGATGGTGCGCTTGCCGACGAGGATCAGGTCGATCACGCCCGCGCCCTGCGAGATCCCGCCGAGGACGATCTTGGTCTGCGGGCAGGTCTGTGCGACGGCCTGGACGCGCTGGTTGGCGTCGACGGCGCCCGCGTTGGTGGACTTCGAAAAGTCCCAGCTGGCCGGGTAATTCACGGCGTAGGTGGAGACCCTCTTGCCCAGCAGCTTCCACTTCAGCGAGTCGATGAACAGCCGTCCGACGGTGCCGGTCCCCGCCCGGTCGCTGGTTCCCCGCGCGAAGATCACCTCGACGTCGGGGCAGGTGGCCGCCGCAGCAACGGGAGCGGGAAACACGGGAACGACCATGATGCCTACCATGATGGCGGTCACAATGCGGAAACGGGCAAACCCACGGGTGCGCACACGACAACGGTGTCACAGTTTCAGCAAATAAAGAGCTGTCGGCGATGCAACGGTGATCCAACGGATGCCGATTCGTGTTGCAACGGGGTGTCAAAATCGCCGATCCTGCGGATAATCGACCGGCCCCGTCCATGACCAGATGGCGGGGATCACCGATCGCCGCGATGACAGCCGACGCGCACGAAAATGCCCTAGTCTCTAACGCGTGGGGGCTCAGGGGGATCCGTTCGAGTTCGGCCTCTCCACGGAGGGCGGACCATTTGCTGCCGGAGATCTCGCGGCCGCCGCGGCGGCGACGGCACACCGGCTCGACTGGGTGCTGTGGTACGAGGAGTTCCATGCGGCGCCTCCCCTGCCCGCGGTGGACGCCGTCCGGCAACTGGGGGCACGACCGGTCATCACCTGGGAACCCTGGCACTGGCGCGGTCGCTGTCCGGTCCGGATGCGAGAGCTGGCCGCCGGTGTCCACGACCGTCACCTTCGCTGGTGGGCAGCACAGCTAGCGACGGCCGGTTGCACGGTGTATCTGCGCTTCGGCCATGAATTCAACGGACACTGGTATCCCTGGAGCCCCGCCTCGGGCGTCTCGCCACAGTGCTTCGTCGAGGCCTGGCGCCATATCCACGACGTCGTCAGTGACGCTTGTGATACGGCGAGCTGGGTCTGGTCCCCCACCGCCGGGGTCCCGCCGGGCCCTGCACTCGAGGAGTGGTACCCGGGTGAGCGCTATGTCGATGTGATCGGCGTCGACGGCTACAACTGGGGCGCCAGTCAGGCCTGGAGCCGGTGGGTGCAACCGGATGAACTGTTCGGCGCCACCCTCGCCGAGATCACGACCATCACCGCCGATAAGCCGGTGCTGATCACCGAGGTCGGCTGCTCCGAGGCCGGCGGCAGCAAAGCCGACTGGATCGGTGCGCTGCTGGATTACCTGACCACGCGCCCCGAGATCGAAGGGCTGATCTGGTTCGACCACGACAAGGAAACCGATTGGCGCATCACCAGTTCACCCGAAACTGCCGCAGCGATGGCAACAGCGCTGCGACGGACCACTTCGCGTCGCCCATGGGGGTCCCTGAGATGAGCGCCGTACCTCTCGAGGAGCGGTTCGCACTGGCACCGGAGGTCGAGGAAGACCGCCTGCGCGCGGTCGAGCAGCTCTACCTGCTGGACTCGGCCCCAGAGGAGCGCTTCGCGCAGATCACCCGAATGGCCCGCTTCGTCTTCGAGGTGCCGATGGCCGCGGTGTCCCTGCTCGATCGAGATCGCCAGTGGTTCAAGCAGTGTGATGGCCTCGACCTCAGCGGTAGTGTGCCGCGCGGCCAGACGGTGTGTCAGGCCACCATCAAGCGGGGCTACGATCATCCCGAAGATCCCGGCCTGATCCTGGAAGATACGCTGGACTCCGAGTTCTGCGAGCTACCGGCGATCTGCGGCGCCGGCGGGATCCGGTTCTATGCCGGCTATCCGTTGTTCGGTCCCGGTGGCCATCCGGTCGGCACGTTCTGCATCTACGACACCAAGCCCCGGCAGCTGAGTTCGACGCAACGGGACACCTTCGTCGAGCTCGCCGCATGGGCACAGCGCGAGCTGCAGAGCACCGACGACCTGGAACGCGCCGCCAACGTCCAGCGCCAGCTGCTGCCACCGCCGCTCGGCGATCTGCCCGGCTACACGGTCTGCGCGGTGTGCCTGCCCGCCTACGCCGTCGGCGGCGACTTCTACGACCACTACCCAGTGCAGGGCGGGACGATCTTCACCGTCGCCGACGTGATGGGCAAGGGCCTGGGTGCGGCGATCCTGACCGCGACGGTGCGCTCGGCGCTGCGCGGCGCGTCCCGCGCGATCGACGGAGTGAGCGATTCGATCGACCTGGCACATGCGGTCAATGCCACCTACCAGCAGATCAGGGACGACCTGAGCAGCACCGACAGTTTCGTCACGCTGTTCCACTTCAAGGTGGGAACCGACGACGGCCTGGTGCAGTTCGTCGATGCGGGGCACGGCTTCGCCGTGGTGATCCGCGCCGACGGCTCGGTGCTTCCGCTCAACAGCGAAGACCTGCCGCTCGGGGTGCTGCCCGAGGATCGGTGGGACGCCCACGAGGTGGTATTGGAGCCCGGCGACAGTCTGATCGTCGCCTCCGACGGAGTGCTCGACCTCGTCGGCGGCGGGGATGACATCCGGGCGGCAGTGAAATTTGTTGCCCAGCACGCTGATCCAACCGACCTCTGCGCGCAGGCCCACATTCGGGCCAAAGGAGCGGCGCCGGTGGACGACATCACGATCGTGGCGATCCGGCGCGAGCCGTCGCCATGAGGCATCGGCTGCCCCACACGCCCGCCGGAAAGTATCCGTCCCCGTGGCTTCGGTTGCTGATCTTGAGCACCACGCTGCTGGGCATCAACTACATCGTGTGGCGCTGGATCGGCTCGCTGAACTGGGCCGCGTGGTGGATCGCGGTTCCACTGGTGATCGCCGAAACCTACAGCGTCATCGATTCGCTACTGTTCGGCCTGACGATGTGGCGACTGCTGCGCCGCGACCCGCCCCCTCCGCCACCGGAGGGCGCCACCGTCGATGTGCTGATCACCACCTACAACGAACCCATCGACATGGTGCTCGACACGGCGGAGGCCGCGGTGGCCATCCACTATCCGCACCGCACCTGGATCCTCGACGACGGCGATCGCGGTGAACTCAAAGAGGCTGCAGCACAACGCGACATCGGTTACATCACCCGATCGGCGAGCTGGTCGGACAAGCCGCGGCACGCCAAGGCGGGCAACCTGAACAACGCGTTGTTCGAAACCGAGGGCGAGTACATCCTCATCCTGGACGCCGATCAGGTGCCCGCGCCCGAGATCCTGGACAAGACCCTGGGGTACTTCCGCGACCCCGAGATGGCGCTGGTGCAGACACCGCAGTACTTCCACAACGTTCCGTTCAGCGATCCGTTGGGCAGCCAGGCGCCGCTGTTCTACGGACCGATCCAGCAGGGCAAGGACGGCTGGAACGCGGCCTATTTCTGCGGTTCCAACGCCGTGCTGCGCCGCGAGGCGCTGATGCAGCTGGGTATCCGCGGCTATGTCCGCGCCGTCGAGGACGGGGTGCGCCGGACCCTCTACACGGCCAGGAAGATCCTGAAGAAAGCCGCCGCGCAAGTGGATCCGGGCCAGCCGCAGGTACGGGCGGCGCTCGAATCGGTGCGGAAAGCGGTGCGGGACGCCAGGGCGCAGCTGCGCGAGAAACGACCGCTGGCCGATATCACCTACGAATTCCAGCAGCGCGTCGACCAGGCCGCCCGCTCCGTCGTCGCGGCCGACGTGTCGGCGATGCGTGCCGACCTCGAGGTGATCGCGGCGCTGCAGCAGGACCCCGAACGCACCTCCACGACGTTGCTGTTCGACGACGAAGCCCTCGAATCGCTGACGACCAGGGAATGGTCGCCGCTGGGTGCGCTCGAGTCGATCAGCGCGATGGTGAGGGCCATCGACGTCGGCCGCGACGACGAAGCGCAGCCGATGCTGCCGATGGCGACGATCTCGGTGACCGAGGACATGGCCACCTGTATGCGCCTGCACGCGCAGGGGTGGCGGTCGGCGTATCACCACGAGATCCTGGCGCGCGGGCTGGCACCCGACGATGTGCGCACCATGCTGACGCAGCGGCTGCGCTGGGCGCAGGGCACCATCCAGGTGATGCTGCGCGAGAACCCGTTGGTACAAAAGGGACTCAGCCTCGGACAGAGGCTCATGTACTGGGCGACGATGTGGAGCTATCTAGCCGGGTTCGCCGCGCTGGCCTACATCGCCGCGCCGGCGATCTACCTGATCTTCGGGATCATGCCGGTGCAGGCCTACAGCTGGGACTTCTTCGGCCGGCTCATTCCGTTTCTGTTGCTCAACCAGCTGATGTTCATCATCATCAGCCGAGGAACCCCGACGTGGCGGGGCCAGCAGTACAGCCTGGCCCTGTTCCCGGTGTGGATCCGGGCCTGTGTCACCGCGTTTCGCAACGTGTACTTCGACCGCCCGCTTGGCTTCGCGGTGACGCCGAAGACACGCCAGGAGGCCGGGGCCATCCCCTGGCATCTGGTCAAGTGGCAGCTGGCGGCGATCGCGATGCTCGCGGTTGCCTCGGTGATCGGCATCGTGCAGTTGTACTTCGGGGTGATCTCGGTGCTCGGCGTCGGCGTCAACCTGTTCTGGGTGCTGTTCGACGTCGTCATTCTCAGTGTGGTGTTCCAGGCGGTGCGGTACCGCGGCCATGATCCGGAAGGGACGTGATGAGCAACTTCGACCAGAGGACGTTGGAATCGGGAGTGGTGGTGCTCAAGCCGTCGGGACGACTCAACATGGTGGCGGCCCCTGCGCTGCGTAAGGAGCTGCACGCTGTCGTCGAACGGGGGCACAAGCACGTGGTGGTGGACCTCAGCGGCATCGACCTGATCGATTCGTCCGGGTTGGGCGCGCTGATCTCCGGTCTGAAGGTGGCCAGGCAGGCCGGCGGTGATCTTCGGCTCGCCGCGCCGACCCGGCAGGTGGTCAGCGTGCTGGAGCTGACCAATCTGAATCGGGTGCTGAGCACTCACGCGGCGCCGGAGAGCGCCTTCGATGACCAACCCTGAGGTCCCCCGAGTCCTCGAAACGATCACGGGGCCCGACACTCTCGAGGCGATCCAAGGCGTGCTCGACGACGTGTGGGCGTCCCGGGAGGTCCCGGAGCTGGTACGGATGCACACCGAGCTGGCAGTCAGCGAGATCGCGGCCAACATCATCGAGCACTCCGGCGACGGGCAGCCCGTCCGGCTGCGGATGCACGTCGAGGTGTCCGCCGACGCGGTCGCGATCACGTTCACCGACAACGGGCGTCCAGCGCCGGTCGACATGACCCAGCTGAGCATGCCCGACGACATGGCCGAACGCGGCCGCGGTCTGGCGATCGCGTTCCGCGTGCTCGACGAGCTGTCTTACCGCCGCGACCGCGACGGCAACCACTGGACGCTGATCCGGCGTCGTCATGCGAGCGAGTGACGGGATTCGAACCCGTGTACACGGCTTTGCAGGCCGCTGCCTAGCCACTCAGCCACACCCGCGCTACCGATGACACTGCCAGCGACCCGGCGCCGCGGACAGCGTTGCGATCGGCGTGATCACTAAGCGGGTGCCGGCTGCACGAGTGCGCGCGGGGGCCGGCCGCTGCGGATCGAGGCGATCACCGTCACCGCCGCCAGCACCGTGAAGCAGCCGAACAGCCAGCGCGGCGCCGTCGCGTCGCCGGTGTCGGTCACGTTGACCACGACGCCGGCCAGCGCCGCCCCGAAGGCCGCCGAGATCACCTGTACCGTGTTGATCGCCGCGGCCGCCGCCGGCCCCTCGGCGGGGTCGTCCACCTTGCTCATCGCCCACGCCGACAGATGCGGCCACGCGATCCCGACCCCGCTACCCGTGATCACCAATCCGATCGCCCACACCGCGACCAGCGCAGGCCCGGCGTCCGTGTGCTGGGTCAACGCACCGATGGCCAGCCCGATCGCCATCACCAGCGGCGCCACCGCCACGACCCGCACGATCACCCGCGGCCGGGTCAGCGAGGCGCTGCAGATCTCCCCCACCGTCCAGCCGATCGCCAGCCCGGCACCCAGGAATCCGGCGGCCACCGGGGTCAGGTGCCCCAGCCGTTGACCGAACAACGGCACGTACATGTCCACCATCGTCGCCGCCATCAACGCGCCCAGCGTCAGGTAGATCCACTTCAGCGGGCCGGGGCCGAACGCGCTGGGCGGCAGCACCGACGCGGTCAGCCTGCGATCGACCACCACGAACACCGCCACCAGCGCCACCCCCGCGACCACCAGGGCCGCCGTCGCCCGCGGATCGTGCGGGATGCCGGCGATGCTGACCAGCAGCGCGGCCGCGCCGAGCAACAGCAGCGACCACACCGGGATCCGCACCCGCGCCGCCGGCACCACGTCCGGACCCGCGTCGGCCCGGCCCGGCAACGCGATCGGTACCAGCACCGCCATCACCGCGGTCATCACCACCAGCACGCCGAAAGCCCATCGCCACGAACCATATTGGGCGAAGAGCCCGCCCGCCGCCGGACCGATCAGCGTGCCGATACCCCACATCGCCGACACCAGCGCGGACGCCTTGGTCCACAGCCGGCTCGGCAACGCGGTGTTGATCACCGCGTACCCCAGCCCGGCCAGCAGACCACCAGCGACGCCCTGCACGGTGCGGCCCACCAACATGACCTCCATGCTCGGCGCCAGCGCACAGCCCAGGCTGCCGGCCCCGAACACGCTCAGCCCCAACAGATATGCCCACCGGGGCCCCAGCCGCATCAGCATCGAGTGCACGGCGGTGGCGGCCATCACCGACCCCACCAGGTAGACCGTCGTCACCCACGCGTAGTAGCGGTGCCCACCGATCTCGGCGACGGCGCTGGGCATCAGGCTGATGGTGAGGAACTCGTTGGTCGCATACAGCGCCACCCCACCGGCCAGCACGGTGGAGGCCCCGAGGTTCCTCGGGCCCAGCAGCTCGCGCCAGCTGCCAGGAGCCACGGTCGCGGTGTCGGTCACAACACCGACCGTAGGACCTCAACCGCGGTTGAGATCAAGTTATTTGAGGCCGGCGGCGTCCATGCCGCGGAGTTCCTTCTTCAGGTCGGCGATCTCGTCGCGGATCCGGGCGGCAAGTTCGAACTGCAGGTCCCGTGCGGCGGCCATCATCTGCTCGGTGAGATCCTTGATCAGGTCGGCCAGCTCGGCCCGCGGCATGTTGGAGGTGTCGCGGCCCTCGATGACCCCGGCGCTGACGGCCCGCCCGGGCTCGCCCTGGGCCCGCCGACCCCGCGACGCGTTGCGTCCGGAGCCACCGACCTCCACCGTCTCGGTATCGTCGGCTTCCCGGTACACCTGGTCGAGGATGTCGGCGATCTTCTTGCGCAACGGTTTCGGGTCGATGCCGTGCTCTTCGTTGTAGGCGATCTGCTTGGCCCGGCGCCGCTCGGTCTCGTCGATGGCCTGCTTCATCGAGTCGGTGATGGTGTCGGCGTACATGTGCACCTCGCCGGACACGTTGCGCGCCGCCCGGCCGATGGTCTGGATCAGGCTGCGGGGCGAGCGCAGAAACCCTTCCTTGTCGGCGTCAAGGATCGCGACCAGCGACACCTCGGGCAGGTCCAGGCCCTCGCGGAGCAGGTTGATGCCGACGAGCACGTCGTACTCCCCCAGCCGCAGCTGGCGCAGCAGCTCCACCCGGCGCAGCGTATCGACCTCGGAGTGCAGGTAGCGCACCCGAATGCCCATCTCGAGCAGGTAGTCGGTGAGGTCCTCGGCCATCTTCTTGGTCAGCGTGGTGACCAGCACCCGCTCGTCGCGTTCGGTGCGCTTGCGGATCTCGCCGATCAGGTCGTCGATCTGGCCCTTGGTGGGTTTGACGATGACCTGCGGATCGACCAGGCCGGTCGGGCGGATCACCTGTTCGACGAACTCACCGCCGGTCTGGCTGAGCTCGTAGGGCCCCGGCGTGGCCGACAGGTACACCGTCTGCCCGATGCGGTCGGCGAACTCCTCCCAGGTCAGCGGCCGGTTGTCCACCGCCGACGGGAGCCGGAACCCGAAGTCGACCAGGTTGCGCTTGCGCGACATGTCGCCCTCGTACATGCCGCCGATCTGCGGGACGGTGACGTGGGATTCGTCGATGACCAGCAGGAAGTCGTCGGGGAAGTAGTCCAGCAGCGTCGCCGGGGCCGACCCGGCGGGCCTGCCGTCGATGTGCCGCGAGTAGTTCTCGATGCCCGAGCAGAACCCGACCTGCCGCATCATCTCGACGTCGTAGTTGGTGCGCATCCGCAGCCGCTGCGCCTCCAGCAGCTTGCCCTGCCCTTCCAGCTCGGCCAGCCGCTCCTCGAGCTCGGCTTCGATGGTCGAGATGGCGTGCGCCATCCGCTCCGGGCCGGCCACGTAGTGGGTGGCCGGGAAGATCCGCAGCGAATCAACCTTGCGCACGATGTCGCCGGTCAGCGGGTGCAGGTAGTACAGCGCCTCGACCTCGTCGCCGAAGAACTCGATGCGCACGGCCAGCTCTTCGTAGGACGGGATGATCTCGACGGTGTCGCCGCGGACCCGGAACGTGCCCCGGGTGAACGCCATGTCGTTGCGGTTGTACTGCACGTCGACCAGCAGCCGCAGCAGACCGTCGCGCGGCACCTCGTCGCCGACCTTCAGCTCCACCGAGCGGTCCAGGTAGGACTGGGGCGTGCCGAGGCCGTAGATGCACGACACCGACGCGACCACCACGACGTCACGGCGGGACAGCAGGCTCGACGTGGCCGAGTGCCGCAGCCGCTCCACGTCGTCGTTGATCGAGCTGTCCTTTTCGATGTAGGTGTCGGTCTGCGCGATGTACGCCTCGGGCTGGTAATAGTCGTAGTACGAGACGAAGTACTCGACAGCATTGTGCGGCAACATCTCTCGCAGCTCGTTGGCCAGCTGCGCGGCCAGCGTCTTGTTCGGCGCCATCACCAGCGTCGGCCGCTGCAGCCGCTCGATCAGCCACGCCGTGGTGGCCGACTTGCCGGTGCCGGTGGCGCCGAGCAGCACCACGTCGCGTTCGCCGGCGCGGATCCGGCGTTCCAGTTCCTCGATGGCCGCCGGCTGGTCACCGGCCGGCTGGTACTCGCTGACCACCTCGAAGCGCCCGCCCGCGCGGACGATGTCGTCCACAGCGCGGTACTCCGAGTGCGCCAGCACGGGGTGTTCGGTAGCGAAAGCCATGTTCACCAGGGTAGAACCTGGCTCCGACATGTTCTGTTCCAGAACGGCTGCCAGGCCCTATCCTGATCGGCATCCATCCTCCCAAGCACGAGACCTTCGACCTCACCGCCCGCACCAACACCGACCCCAAGGGCGTGGTAAGGGCAGTGGACGTCTACACCGTCATGCCCTGGGGCCTGTACATGGCCCGCCCGGCGCCGGGCCGCGCCCAGTTCCACTACCTCGAGTCCTGGCTGCTGCCGTCGCTGAACCTGCGGGTGACGATCTTCCACTTCAACCCCGGCTACGAACGTGACCAGGACTTCTACCTCGACGTCGGGCACTACACCGCCGGGCCCGAGCGCTGGCACGGCGAGGACCACTACCTCGACCTGGTGCTGCGCACCGGGCGGGAGGTGTACCTGACCGACATTGACGAGCTCATCGCCGCGCTCGGCGCCGGCCTGCTCGCCCCGGTGCAGGTCGAGCGGGCCATCCACACCGCGATCGGCACCGTCGACGCGCTGGCCCGGCACGGCTACGACCTGCATCGCTGGCTGGACACCCTGGGCATAACGCTGACCTGGCGCGAAGGGTAACGGCCGGTTCCGCACCGGCGATGATCTTGATGATGCGCGTTGTAATGTCGGATTCCATGAGCTTCACCAGACGGCCCTGGCCTGCGCTGGCGACCGCCGCCCTGGTCGGTGCCTGCGCGTTGGTCGCACCGCCGGCCGCGGTGGCCCAGCCGGACCCGGGGGCACAGACCGAGACGGCACCGCCGCCGGAGCCCGAGCTGCTGCACAACGTCACTTACCGGGCCCGGGTGGACGGGGTGTCACGCGGGGCGACGATCAGCTACCGCGCCGACGGTGACCAGGTCCAGACCGCCAACCCGACGATGGTGCCCGGCCGGGTGTTCGAGGCCATGACGGTGCTGCCGGAATCCGGGATCGCCAACGTGCGGGTGTCCATCCAGTGGCCGTACTCGGCCAACCTGCACTGCGAGATCCTGATCGACGACGCGCTGGTCGCCCAGGCCGACGACTTCATCGCACCGCGGGTGCTGCCCCAGCGCGACGACCCCGACTACGGCGCGCTGACCTGCGAGGCGCCGGTCAGCGGCATCGCCAACACGGTGCCGGTGGATCCGGCGGTTCCACCGCCCGATGCGCTGCCCCCGGACCAGCCGGTCGGCCCGATCGACGTGCCGCTCCCCCCGGCCTGACCGACCGCTACGGCCGCCAGCCGGTGCCCTCGGCCCACCCCCAGGCCCGGCGGTAGGCCTCCAGGAACCACGGCTCCTTGGCCTCGGCGTACGCCCCGGTGGTGGTGTGCCCCTGCGCACTCACCCGGCGTTTGAGCGCCAGGTAGTCGGCCCGGGCGTCCGGGCTGGCCTGCATCCAGGCCACGAACAGCAGCGGGAACTGCTGGTTGGGCCAACCGTCCACCCGGACGTGGACATTGGTGGGGCGGCCCGGGTCGGCCGAGCAGTACAGCCGTTTGCCCCACAGCGATGCGTCGTCGACGTGGTCGAACTGTCCGACGGTGCTGCGCCCGTCGGGCTTACCGACGTCCTCGGTGATCGCGGTGCCGACGTACCCGGCGCCCGTCAGCGCATCGGCGAGGTCGTCGGCGACCTCTAGCGAGGCGACCGTCACCTGGATGTCGATGACGTCCTTGGCGTCCATGCCGGGGATCGCCGTCGACCCGATGTGGTCGATCCGGGACGCCCGGTGCCCGCACGCGGTCCGCAGCCGGGCCAGGATCCGCGCCGCCTGCGCCGGCCACTGCGGGTCCGCGGCCACCAGCCCGGGTTGGGCCGGCGCCGGACGACCGGTCTGCAGGTTGTGGGCGAACGGCTGGATCCGTTCGTGCCACAGCGCGCGGGCCTTCTCGACGAGTTCACCCGCGGTGCCGGAATTGTCGAGCCACACATCGGCCACCGCGCGGCGCTGCTCCTCGGTGGCCTGGGCGGCGATGCGGGCCCGGGCGTCCTGCTCGCTGAAGCCGCGGTACTCGATCAGCCGTTTGACCCGCAGGTCGGCGTCCGCGTGCACGACGACCACCAGCGGGAACATCGGCGCCATCTGCGATTCGACCAGCAGCGGGATGTCCTCGACGATGACGGCATCCTCGTGGGCAGCGGCGATCAGCTCTGAACGCCGGTGCGCCACAAGCGGATGGACGATGCCGTTGAGCGTGGTCCGCTTCTGCTCGTCGCTGAAGGCGATCGCGGCCAGCGCCGGCCGGTTCAGCGCGCCATCGGGCGCCAGGATGGTCTCGCCGAACGCCTCGACCAGCCGGGCCAGGCCCGCGGTGCCCGGCTCGACCACTTCCCTGGCGATCACGTCGCCGTCGACCACGATGCCGCCCAGCTCACTGAAGGTGGCCGACACCGTCGACTTGCCCGCTCCGATTCCTCCGGTCAACCCAATGCGCAGCACCGCACCAGTGTGTCAGGCGACCCGGCTCAGCCCTGCACGCCGGTCAGCTCGATGGTCGGGTGCGGCAGCGTGGTCTCGCCCACCTGGGTCCCGGTGGCCAGGTCGATGGCCACCAGCCTTCGGGCCGCCGGGTCACTGATGTAGGCGATGCCGTCCTGGACATGCAGGTTGGGCATCGGGGACTGCCACTCGTCGGGTTCGGTCCACGCCCCGATCGCCGGGATCCGTGCGGTGCGCCGCGCGCTGACCGGGTCGAACACGTGCAGCGCGCCGTCGGTGCCCAGGATCACGGCCTCCCCGGCGGGTCCCCGGTCCAGCGACCGGAAGCTGTAGCTGGCCTCCAGCGGCACCACCCGCAGGGTGCCGGTGGCGGTGTCGATCAGCGTGAACCGTTGCGGCCGTTCGAGTTCGGCGTCCGGGTCGGTCTTGTAGTCGCCGAGCACCACCGGCGAGGCCTCGCTGCCGGCCTGGTTGCCCACTCGGCCGTACGGATCCGGGCTGGCGACCTTGCGGATCTCGGTGCCGCGCACGATCAGCACCCCGTCCTCGCAGCCGAAGGTCAGCACCCCGTCGGCGGCCGCCGCCTCACCGTGCACCCCCGGGCATTCCGCGTTGGCGGCGACGCGCTGGCCGGCCGCGTCGAAAATCTCGATGCCGGAACGACTCTCGGAGTCACCGACGGTGACCACGATCGACCCGTCGGCCCGGGCGACCGCGACGCCGTGGTGCGGGGTGGTTGTGGTGGCGGTCTCGACGTCACCGTCGCCCTCGAGCAGCGCCTCCGGGTCCAGCACGTCGACGGCTCCGGTGCCGTCGCTGAACAGGGTCAGCAGCTCGTCATGGGCGACGACGTGACCGGGTTCCTCGCCGCCGAACCGGGTGGTGGTCATCGCCGGCTCGGCGGTGTAATGATGGCCGTGACCGCCGTGGTCGTCGGTCCAGGTGCCTAGGTCCAGGACGGTGAACCCGCTGCCCTGCGACACCAGCACGTGGCGCCCGTTGGCGGCGCTGTTGAGCCGGACGAACCCGTCGACCGGCAGGTCGGCGACCGTCTCGAGGGTATCGGCGTCGAGCACGAGGATCCCGCCGTCGTAGCTCAACGCCAGCCTCGGCGTCTTCGCGGACTGCTGCGTCGGCTCGGCCAGCGCCGCCGGCGTCGGCGTCGGCGACGGGGCGGGCGACGGGGTCTGGGTGCTGCAACCCGCCCCGAGCACCGCCACGGACAGGATCACCATCATGCGCGTCATCGTCATGGCGCCGATCCAACACGTTAATGAAAATCATTGTCAAAAAGCGATACGTGCATGTCCGCGGCGACGACGAAGGCCCCGACTCCGAGGAGCCGGGGCCTTCGATCGGGACTATCAGGCGTTGCCTGCGAGCTTCTCCCGCAGCGCGGCCAGCTGGGCGTCGCTGGCCAGGGAGCCACCCGCGGCCGGCTCGTCGCCGCGCGACGACCCGTTCGAGACCGGCTTGGCAGCCTCGGCGGCCTCGGCAGCGGCGAACTTCTCCATCTGCGCGGTGTGCATCTTGTGGCGGCGCTCGGCCTCGGCGTAGCGCGCCTCCCACTCGTCACGCTGCTTCTCGAAACCTTCGAGCCACTCGTTGGTCTCGGCGTCAAAGCCCTCGGGGAAGATGTAGTTGCCCTGCTCGTCGTAGCTGTCGGCCATGCCGTACTTCCAGGCCTCGAACTCTTCGGAGTAGTCCTCGTTGGCCTGCTTGAGGCTCAGCGAGATCCGGCGCCGCTCCAGGTCGATGTCGATGACCTTGACCATCGCGTCGTCGCCGACCTGGACCACCTGGTCCGGGACCTCGACGTGGCGCTCGGAGAGCTCCGAGATGTGCACCAGGCCCTCGATGCCCTCCTCGACACGGACGAACGCACCGAACGGCACCAGCTTGGTGACCTTGCCCGGGACGATCTGCCCGATGGCGTGGGTGCGGGCGAAGTGGCGCCAGGGATCTTCCTGGGTCGCCTTGAGCGACAAGGAAACCCGCTCGCGGTCCATGTCGACGTCGAGCACCTCGACGGTGACCTCGTCGCCGACCTGCACCACCTCGGACGGGTGGTCGATGTGCTTCCAGGACAGCTCGGAGACGTGCACCAGGCCGTCGACACCGCCGAGATCGACGAACGCGCCGAAGTTGACGATCGAGGACACGACACCCTTGCGGATGGCGCCCTTGGTGAGCTGGTTGAGGAACTCGCTGCGCACCTCGGACTGGGTCTGCTCCAGCCAGGCGCGGCGCGAGAGCACCACGTTGTTGCGGTTCTTGTCGAGCTCGATGATCTTGGCCTCGATCTCCTTGCCGATGTACGGCTGCAGATCGCGGACGCGACGCATCTCCACCAGCGACGCGGGCAGGAAGCCGCGCAGCCCGATGTCGAGGATCAGGCCGCCCTTGACGACCTCGATGACGGTGCCCTTGACGGCCTCGTCCTTCTCCTTGAGCTCTTCGATGGTGCCCCAGGCCCGCTCGTACTGAGCGCGCTTCTTGGACAGGATCAGGCGGCCTTCCTTGTCCTCCTTGGTGAGGACCAGAGCTTCGACCTCGTCGCCGACGGACACAACCTCGTTGGGGTCGACGTCGTGCTTGATGGACAGCTCACGGGAAGGGATGACGCCTTCGGTCTTGTAGCCGATGTCGAGCAGGACCTCGTCACGGTCCACCTTGACGATGGTCCCTTCGACGATGTCGCCATCGTTGAAGTATTTGATGGTCTTGTCGATGGCGGCGAGAAAATCCTCGGCTGAGCCGATGTCGTTGACGGCTACTTGCGGCGAGGTGACGGAGGGACTTGGCATGTGGTGGGTTGCTCCGGACAGGTTTGCTCGTAGGGACATTTATTCGTGCTGGTAACGCGTATTCTCGGTTGCACCGGTGATCGCGAACACAGGTACCTAACGAGGTTACTCGACTGGGTCCATGCAGGACAAACTCGCCTCCGGTGACCGCTACTCTGCTGACGTGTCCAACACCGGGGTCCCGGGTGCACCCGCCCCTTTTCCGCCTCATTTCCCGCCGCATTTCGGGGCGCCGTTCGCCCGCCGCGTCCGCAAGGTCGGCGCCCCGCTGGGCGTGCTGATCGGCCTCGGCACGCTGGCCGGCGTCATCGTCATCGGGCTGACCGCGGTCAACCCGGTCGGCACCGCCATCGGCTTCGTGCTGTCCAGCATCGCGATCACCGTGGTCGTGCTGTCCTACCTGTGGCTGGACCGTTGGGAACCCGAACCGCCGCGGCTGCTGCTGTTCGCGTTCATCTGGGGCACCTCAGCCGCGGTGGCGATCTCCGGGATCCTGCAGATCTTCCTGGAGGTGTGGCTCAACCCGGCGGTCAACGCCGGCGACGACGGGGTCAACCCGATCACGCTGGTGATCGGCGCACCGATCACCGAGGAGGCCGCCAAGGGCCTGTTCCTGCTGTTGATGATGAGCGGGAACCGCCGCAGGGAGATGAACTCGCTGACCGACTGCCTGGTTTACGCGGGCCTGGTCGGGGCCGGCTTCGCTTGGCTAGAGGACATCCTCTACATCGCCAACGGGGAGACGGTGGCCGAATCGCTGTTCACCGCCGCGCTGCGGCTGGTCATGGCGCCGTTCGCGCACTCGCTGTTCACCACGCTGTTCGCCATCGGGGTCTGGTACGCGCTGAACCAGCGCAGCGCGCCGGCCAAGGCCGGATCGTTGCTGCTGGGGTATGCCGGGGCGGTGATCTTGCACGCCATGTGGAACGGCTCGTCGCTGCTGGGCATCGAGGCCTACTTCGGGCTGTACGTGTTCTGGATGATGCCGGTGTTCGCGCTGGCGATCACGCTGGCGGTGCGCAGCCGCCGACGCGAGCAGCGCGTCGTGGCCGAGAAGCTGCCGGGCATGCTCGCCGCCGGGATCATCACCCCCAACGAGGCGTCCTGGCTGGGTTCCATGGGCGCCCGCAAGCTGGCGGTGGCCGAGGCCACCCGGTTCGGCGGCAAGCAGGCGGGCACGTCGGTGAAGAAGTTCGCCCATCAGGTCGTCGAGCTGGCGTTCGTGCGGGACCGCATCGACCGCGGCTTCGGCGACCAACGGGTGACCGCGCTGCTGCACGAGGAGACCCACGCGTTGTACGCCGCCCGGGCGGCCTCCCCCGCGCTGCAGTACATGGCCAATTACCGGTCCCGGCTCAGTCCTTGAAATACACCAGCTGGTGGGTGGTGGCTAGCAACTCCCCCGCCCGGCTCCACAGGTGCCCCGACTGGTCGAAGTAGCCGTTGGAGAACCGGTTGGCGTAGGCCCGGCAAAGGATGAAGTCGCCGTCGATGGCGGCCAGCTCGGCCGCGTCGGCGTGGAAGTACGTGGTCAGCGACACCGTGCCCGCGGGTGAGGTGGAACCGCGGCGCAGGAAGACCCTCGGGTAGAAGATGTCGCTCATCGCGGCCAGCGACGCGAAGTCCAGTTCCCGGCCGGCCCGGTCGCGGACCCACAGCGTGGTCACCGACGACGGTTCCGGCGGCACCCCGACCGCGGGTGGTCCTTCGACATAACGCATCTCGAACTGGTTGGCCCACACGATGTTCCCGGGTAGGCCGGTCGGGCGGATCTCGTCGGGTGGTGGCACCGGGCTGGCCGGCTTCTCGGTGTCGGACCAGGTGTCGCGCCGTTTCCCGAAAACCGCGGTGGCGTTGGTCGTGACCGCGCCGTCCTGCCAGAGCTCGACGGTCCAGTGCTGGGTGGTCCGGTTGGTCCGGATCGGTTTCACCGCGATGTCGTAGTCGCCGTCGGCGACGGGGGCGGTGAAGTTGACGGTCAGCGCGAGCGGCTGCCCGAGCCGGTCCGGGTGCTGCTCGACGGCGTGCAGCAGCACAGCGGCCGTGATCCCGCCGAACGGACCGACCATGTTAGCCCACACCGGGCTGGTCTGCCCGTGCACCCAGCCGGGGTCGGCGCCCTTCAGCTCGAGGGCCTGGTCGAACGCGTACTCGGACACCGGCCATCCTCTCCTCGGTTATGTATGACGCTTTACATAATCAGGTGTCGTGACGGCCGGTCAAGAGAGCAACATCACATGTGAGCGGCGGCGGTCAGTGCGCCGCGGCGTCCCAGCTGCGGCCGTAACCCACCGACACCTCCAGCGGGACGTCGAGGGGATACGCCGCGCCCATGTGCTCCCGCACCAGCGCATCGAGGGCGTCGCGCTCGCCCTCGGCGACCTCGAACAGCAGCTCGTCGTGGACCTGCAGCAGCATCCTCGACGACAGCCCGGCCTCCTTGACGGCCCGGTCGACGTTGATCATCGCGACCTTGATGATGTCGGCGGCGCTGCCCTGGATCGGGGCGTTGAGCGCGGCCCGCTCGGCCGCCTCCCGCACCTGGCGGTTACTGCTGTCCAGTTCGGGCAGATAGCGGCGCCGGCCGAACACCGTGGAGGTGTAGCCGTCCTTGCGGGCCTGGTCGACCACGTCGCGCAGGTAGTCGCGCACCCCGCCGAACCGGGCGAAGTACTGCTCCATCTGCTCCTTGGCCTCCTCGGTGGAGATCTTGAGCTGCTGGGAGAGCCCGTAGGCGCTCAGCCCGTACGCCAGCCCGTAGGACATCGCCTTGACCCGGCGGCGCAGCTCGGGGGTGACCTCGTCGATCGGCACCGAGAAGGCCCGCGACGCCACGAACGAGTGCAGGTCCTCGCCGGTGTTGAAGGCCTCGATCAGGCCGGCGTCCTGGGACAGGTGCGCCATGATCCGCATCTCGATCTGGCTGTAGTCGGCCGTCATCAGCTCCGCGTAGCCGTCACCGACCACAAAGGCGTCGCGGATGCGCCGGCCGGCCTCGGTGCGGATCGGGATGTTCTGCAGGTTCGGCTCGGTCGACGACAGCCGGCCGGTGGCCGCGATCGTCTGGTTGAACGTGGTGTGGATCCGACCATCTGCGGCCGTCGACCCGAGCAGGCCGTCGACGGTCACCTTGAGCCGGGTGGCGTCGCGGTGGGCCAGCAGGTGCTGCAGGAACGGGTGGCCGGTCTTGTCGAACAGCGACTGCAGCGCATCGGCGTCGGTGGTGTAGCCGGTCTTGGTCTTCTTGGTCTTGGGCATCCCCAGCTCGTCGAACAGCACCACCTGCAGCTGTTTGGGCGACCCGAGGTTGATCTGCTTGCCGATCACCGAGTAGGCCGCCTCGGCGGCGTCGCGGATCTGACCGGCGAACTCGCTCTGCAACTCCGAGAGCTTCGGCAGATCCACCGCGATGCCCGCGGTCTCCAGCTCCGCGAGCACCCGCTGCACCGGCAGCTCCATGTTGCCCAGCAGCGCCGAGGAGTCGATGCGCGCCAGCTCCTCGTCCAGAGCGTCGGCCAGGTCCATCACCGCGCTGGCCCGCAGCAGCGTCGTCTGCACCGCCTGGTCGTCGACGCCGTCACCGTCGTCGAGCAGCGAGAGCTGTTGCTGCTCAGGGCTGTCCGCACGCAACTCGCGTTTGAGATAGCGCAGCGACAGGTCGTCGAGGGAGAAGCTGCGCTGCCCCGGACGGACCAGGTAGGCCGCCAGTGCGGTGTCGGAGGTGACCCCGGCCAGCGTCCAACCCCGGCCCTGCAGGTCGTGGATCGCGAGCTTGGCCTCGTGCAGCGCCTTGGGTATCGAGGGGTCGGCCAGCCACGACGCCAGCGCCGCCTCGTCGGCCGGATCCAGCGTCGCGGTCTCCAGGTATCGTCCGTCGCCGTCGGGCGCGACGAGGGCCAGTGCGGTCGCGTCGCTGTCGAAGGCGAGGTGGTTGCCCACCACCGCCAGCCCGAACCGCTGACCGTGGCTGTGCTCGGCCAGCCAGCCCGTCAGCGTGCCCGGCTCCAGTGCACCGCCGCGGACGTCGAAGCCCGCCTCCACCTCGGGATCGGCCGAGGCGAGCGTGTCGAAGAGCCGGTCCCGCAGCACCCGGAACTCGAGATCGTCGAAGAGCCGGTGGATGTGGTCGCGGTCCCACGGCTGCATCCGCAGGGTGTCCGGCGTGTGTGCCAACGGCACGTCCTTGACCAGGTCGGTGAGCTCCCGGTTGAGCACGACGCTGGACAGGTGCGCACGCAGCGCGTCGCCGACCTTGCCCTTGACCTTGTCCACGTTGTCGACCAGCGCCTGCAGCGACCCGTACTCGGCGATCCACTTGGTGGCCGTCTTCTCCCCCACCCCGGGGATGCCGGGCAGGTTATCGCTCGGGTCGCCCCGCAGCGCCGCGAAGTCCGGGTACTGCGCGGGGGTGAGCCCGTACTTCTCCAACACCGCCTCGGGGGTGAACCGGGTCAGCTCGCTGACCCCTTTGCGGGGGTACAGGACCGTGACGTCCTCGCTGACCAGCTGCAGGGAGTCGCGGTCCCCGGTGACCACCAGCACCCGGTAGCCGGCCTCCTGAGCCTGGGTGGCCAGCGTCGCGATGATGTCGTCGGCCTCGAAGCCCGCCTCGGCGAGCACCGTGATGCCCAGCGCGCCGAGCACCTCCTTGGTGATCTCGATCTGGCCGCGGAACTCGTCGGGGGTGGCCGAGCGGCCTTCCTTGTACTCCGGGTACTTGTCCTTGCGGAAGGTCTGTCTGGACACGTCGAAGGCCGCCGCGATGTGGCTGGGCTGTTCGTCGCGCAGCAGGTTGATCAGCATCGCGGTGAACCCGTACACCGCATTGGTGGTCAGACCGCCCTGGGTCTTGAAGTTCTCCGCCGGCAGTGCGTAGAACGCGCGGAAGGCCAGCGAGTTGCCGTCCAGCAGCATCAGGGTGGGCTTCTCGCCAGCCTGCTCGGCGCCTGCTGTCGTGGGGTCCGGTGCGGTCTTGGCTGGGCTCACGGCTTCACTCTAGGCACCGGGCCCGACATCGGGGCCACCGATCCCCGGGGTAGCTCCCGCGCGGGTGTCCGGCCCACGAGTACCGCGCGCCGCCCGCCCCGGCCACCCCCGTCACCGCCCCCGGCCGGGCCTGCGCCCGGCTCCCGCGTCCCCACCGGACCGCGGCGGCCCCGCCCACACCGCGTCCGGTGGCGGGTGGACCCCGTCCCGGTGCGCCGATCACCGCGCCAGCCGACAGTTGAACGAAATGTACTGACACTTAACCAATTTCTGGGACGGCGATCCGCCGACATCGATTGCATTGGGCCGCCGGCCGTGGTCAGCTAATGCGCAGCCGCGCGTCACATCCCCACGCGCCGAAGGGGTTCGGTCACAGTACCGGCCGGTGGAAGGAATCCGTACATGGCCTCAGTTCTTTGGCTCCAGGCCGGAGCCTGTTCGGGCAACACGATGTCGTTCCTCAATGCCGAGGAGCCCAACGTCGTCGATCTGATCGTCGACTTCGGGTTGGAGGTGCTGTGGCATCCGTCGCTCGGTCTGGAACTCGGTGAGCAGGCCAAGCAGATCTTCACCGACTGCGCCACCGGGGCCCGGCCGTTGGACGTCTTCGTGTTGGAGGGCACCGTGATCCGCGGCCCCGACGGCACCGGGACCATGGACGTGTTCGCCGAGCGGCCCATGATGGAGTGGGTGACCGAACTGTCGAATGCCGCCAGTGTCGTTGTTGCCCTTGGTGATTGCGCATGCTGGGGCGGCATTCCCGCGATGGACCCCAATCCCAGCGACTCCACTGGGCTGCAGTTCCACAAACGCAGCAAGGGCGGCTTCCTCGGTGCGGACTGGACCTCCAAGTCCGGCCTGCCCGTCATCAACATCCCCGGCTGCCCGGCGCACCCGGACTGGATCACCCAGATCATCGTCGCGCTGGCGACCGGACGCGTCGGCGACATCGCGCTCGACGATCTGCACCGGCCCCAGACGTTCTTCAAGACCTTCACCCAGACCGGCTGCACCCGGGTCCAGTTCTTCGACTTCAAACAGTCCACCACGAGCTTCGGGGAGGGTACCCGCACCGGCTGCCTGTACTACGAGTTCGGCTGCCGCGGCCCGATGACGCATTCGGCGTGCAACCGGATTCTATGGAACCGCCAGTCGTCGAAGACCCGCGCCGGCATGCCCTGCCTGGGTTGCACCGAGCCGGAGTTCCCGTTCTTCGACCTGGCCGCCGGCACGGTGTTCAAGACCCAGAAGGTCCTCGGGGTGGTCCCCAAGGAGGTCCCCGACGGCACCACCCGGCTGCGGTACATGGCCCAGGCGTCGGCCGCCCGGATCGCCGCACCGCAGTGGTCCAAGGAGGACATGTTCGTCGTATGAGGACTTCGACCACACCATCCCACCGCCCCACAGCACCGGCCCACGTCAGGAACGAGAACACATGACCGCCACCCGGCCCACCGAATCACTGGACCTGTTCGTCTCTCCGCTGGGACGCGTCGAGGGTGACCTCGACGTGCGCGTCATCATCGAGGACGGCGTGGTGACCAAGGCCTGGACCGAAGCCGCGATGTTCCGGGGGTTCGAGATCATCCTGCGCGGCAAGGACCCCCAGGCCGGGCTGATCGTGACGCCTCGCATCTGCGGCATCTGCGGCGGCAGCCACCTCTACAAATCCTGCTATGCGCTCGACACCGCATGGCAGACCCACGTGCCGCCAAACGCCACGCTGATCCGCAACATCGCGCAGATCTGCGAGACGCTGCAGTCGATCCCGCGGTACTTCTACGCGCTGTTCGCCATCGACTTCGTGAACAAGAACTACGCGGGCAACCCGCTCTACGACGAAGCGGTGCGCCGCTTCGCGCCCTATGTCGGGACCTCGTACCAGAAGGGCGTGGTGCTGTCGAACAAGCCGGTGGAGGTCTACGCCATCTTCGGTGGGCAGTGGCCGCACAGCTCGTTCATGGTGCCCGGCGGCGTGATGAGCGCCCCGTCGCTGGCCGACGTCACCCGCTCGACGGCGATCCTGAACCACTGGAAGGACAACTGGCTGGAGAAGGAGTGGCTGGGCTGTTCGATCGAGCGGTGGATGGCGCTGAAGACGTGGGAGGACCTGCAGGACTGGGTGAACGAGAACGAAGCCCAGTACAACTCCGACTGCGGCTTCTTCATCCGCTACGCGCTGTCGATCGGGCTGCACGAATATGGCGGCGGGGTCGGCAATTTCGTCGCTCCCGGCACCTACCTGTCCCCGGAGCACTACGAGAACCCGACCGTCGAGGCACGCCAACGTGCGCTCATCGGGCGCGGCGGGGTCTTCGCCGGCGGCCGGTACCACGAGTACGACCATCTCAACGTCACCGAGGACGTCGCGCACTCGTTCTACCAGGGCACCAGGCCGCTGCACCCCTGGGAGGGCGAGACCATCCCGCTGAAGCCGCAGCAGGCCCGCGAACAGGGCAAGTATTCGTGGGCGAAATCCCCGCGCTACCGGGTCGACGGCCGTCGGCTGCCGCTCGAGGCCGGCCCGTTCGCCCGCCAGATGGCGGCCTCGGCGCCGAACCCCCTGCCGCACCAGGATTCCGACACGCTGATCAAGGACATGTTCGACAAGCTCGGCCCCAGCGTGTTCGTCCGGCAGATGGCCCGCGTCCACGAAGCCCCGAAGTACTTCTCCTGGGCGATGAAGTGGCTGACCCAGCTCGACCTGTCGGGGTCGTTCTACACCAAGCCCACCGAGATCGAGGACACCCGCGGTTGGGGCGCCACCGAGGCCGCGCGCGGGGCGCTGCAGGACTGGATCGTGTTGGAAAAGGGCAAGATCGCCAACTACCAGGTGATCACTCCGACCGCATGGAACATCGGGCCGCGGGACTCCACCGGCACCCCGGGCCCGATCGAGGCGGCCCTGGTGGGCACACCGATAGCCGACCCGGAGGATCCGGTGGAGCTCGGTCACGTGGCCCGCTCGTTCGACTCCTGCCTTGTGTGCACCGTGCACGCCTACGACGGCAAGTCTGGGCGCGAGCTGAACAGCTTCGTCGTCAACGGGCTGGTCTGAGACCGGTGTCGCCGCCGCCTGCCGTCCACGAACTGCTCGACGACGGGTACCCGCCCGATCCGTGCGAAGTGCTGGTCATCGGCTGCGGCAACATCCTGCGCGGCGACGACGCGGTCGGCCCGGTGCTGATCCGGGAACTCGCCGCCGCCCAGGGCGAGTCCGCGGTGCCCGATGGGGTCCGCCTGGTCGACGGCGGCACCGCCGGCATGGATGTGGCGTTCGCGATGCGCGGCGCGCAACGGGTCGTGCTAGTGGATGCGGCCCGCGCCGGAAACCCGGCGGGCACCGTCTACCGGGTGCCAGCCGACGCGCTGGCCCCCCTGCCCCCGCTGGAGGGCCTCCATTCGCACAACTTCCGGTGGGACCACGCGCTGGCGTTCGCGGACTGGCTCCTCGGTCCGCTGCGGCCGCGTGACGTCACCGTGCTGCTGGTCGAGGCCGGCTCGTTCGAGCCGGGCGCCGCCCTGACCCCGGCGGTGGCCGCCGCGATGCGTCAGGTGATCGGCATCCTGCGGGCCGAGTTCTGGCCCGCGCAACCGCCACCCGTCAGCCGAGACGAGGTGTCCGATGGGCGAATACGAGGTCACGACCCTGGTCGCCTCCGACCACGGCCGCTGGGTGGTCCACCTGGTGGTGACGACCCGCGACGGGGTGCACCGCCGCCGGCTGCGGGACTACCCCACCGAGGCGCAGGCGCAGCTGATGGCCGACATCGTGCGGCGCTCGGCGGCCCGGCGCCGACCACGGGGAGACGATCCGAATGATTCCGCAGCCGCAACCGATCGGGGTCGGTGACTTCCCCGCCGCGCTCGTTCTGGTCGCTGGCGGGGACACCGGCGCCGAGCGGTACAACCGCTGGTTGGCCGACCCCGCGAGCGATTCGGTCGACGGCGTCCGGGCCGGCCTCGGCGCGTATGCCGACCTGGCCGACCTGGTCGGCTACCTCGTCGGCATGTGTGACGACCTCCCCACGCCCACCGAGAACACCCCGCCCGAGCTGGCGGCACTGCTGCTCTCGGCGCAGGCCGGGGCCGCCGTGGAGGCCGATCCCCCGGCAGCGGTGACGCTGCTGCGACGCGCCGCCACCCGGTGCGCCGGGACGGCACCACACCTGGCGGGGACGCTGCTCGGCACTGCGGGAACCCTTGCCGCACACCATGACCTGCCCGGATCGCGCGACGACCTGGAGACCGCGCTCGAGCTCCTCGACGGCGCCGGCCTGCCGGCCACGATGGCGGAGCTGCACCACGCGCTGGGCGGCGTCGAACATGCCGAGGCACTGGCCGCCGACCGGCCGCTGCAGCAGGCCATGCGGCACTATTACGCGGGACTGCGGCTGATCAGCGAGGAGGACCATCCCCTGGTGTGGGCCGGGCTGCAACTCGACCTGGCCACCGCGCAGCTGGCCACGCCGATGAAGCAGGCCACCGACCAGCTGCGCATCGGGGTGGCAGCCCAGGCCCTGCGGGCCTGCCGCCGGGTGTTCACCGTCGACGAGCATCCCGTGCCGTGGTCGACGGCAACGCTGAACCTCGCCAATGCACTTGTCTACCTACCGAGTACGCACCGAGAGGACAACCTCCGCGAGGCCGCGCAGCTCTACGAGGAGATCCTGGTGAGCGGCGTCCGCGACGACGACGCGCCTGGGCGGGCCCGGGTGCTGTGCAACCAGGGCAACGCGCTAGCGCACTTGGGGGTCTTCGACCGGGCCACCGCGGTGCTCGCCGAGGCCAGGTTCCTGTTCGAGACCGCACTCGATCACGACGGGGTGCTCACCGTCCGGCAGATCCTCGACGAGATCGCCAAAGCCACCGTCGGTTTCGATGCCGAGCGGGAGGCGGCGGGCGCGGCGCGACAGTCCGAGAAGATGGGACGGGTGGACCCCGGCGGCACCGGCCGCACCGCCGGGATGGGGGTCACCCCCCGCCCGCCGGAGGCCGCGCAGAAACGTGCCACGGTCACCGTCGTAGCGCACAGGGACAGGCCGTGAACCCGTCGACGCTAGCGGACATCGCCGGCGTCTTCGACGATGCGATGGCGAAACTGCCGGATCTCGAGCCACTTCCGAAGAAGATCGTCAACGACGCGGTGGAATCGCTCAACGATCTGCACCGGCTGGCCCTGACCACGCTGGTGCGCCGGCTGCGTGAGGACCCGCGCGGCCGGGACCTGCTGTTCGAGCTGGCCGACGAACCCGAGGTCGCCCTGGTGTTGACGATGCACGGGATCCTGCGACCGGATCCGGTGACGGCGGCGCACCAGGCGCTCGACGAGGTCCGGCCCGCGCTGCAATCGCACCGCGGGGACGTCGAACTCGTCCGGATCGAGGACGGCATCGCCTACGTCCGGCTGATCGGGGCCTGCAACGGCTGCTCGATGGCCTCGGTCACGATGCGCAACACCGTCGAGGCCGCCCTGACCAAGGGGGTGCCGGGACTCCACGGTGTCGAGGTGGTGCCCGACGAGCCGGGTCCCGCGGTGATCCCGCTATCGGCGGTCACGATCCCGTCCGCGCGAGCCGATGAATGGCGCCGTGACGGTTGGTTCCCCGCGGTCGCTGCGGACGCGGTGCGTGCCGATCGGGTGCTCGCGGTGACCGTGGAGCGTCTGCCGGCGGCTGCGGTCGGGGTGATCCTGCTGCGCAGCCAGGGCCAGGTCAGGGCGTATCTGAATTCCTGTGCCCATCAGGGCCTCCCGCTCGACGATGCGCTGCTGGACGGCACGGAGGGCACGCTGATCTGCCCGTGGCACGGGCTGAGCTACGACAGCGCCAGCGGTGAGTGCATCACCCTGCCGGGAGCCCAGCTCGAACAACTGCCGGTGCGGATCGCCGACGGCACCGTATGGGTGCGCCCGGACAGCTGACGAACGCGGTCACGCTGTGGGAGCAGAGGTGACGCCACCCGCGGCGCACCACCGCGCGTGGATACGGCGGCAGGATGCGGCGGTCAGCTGATCGGGGCCGTCGAACCGGTTGCGCACCGCAGCCGCTGCGGTGAAGTCCTGCCCGCGGGTGTAGTCGGTGTGCACCACGATCGTCGGCAGACCCGCTCCGGTGGCGGCCGCCAGGCCGATCGCCGAATCCTCCACCGCCAACGCGTTCTCGGCGGGTAGGCCGAGCCGCTCCAGCGCGATTCGGTAGACCTGCGGGTCGGGTTTGAGCGCGGTGACGTCATCGCCGGTCACGACGGTCTCCGCCACACCGGCACCGAGCAGGTGCGCGACCAGCGGCTCCACCCACGCGCGACGCCCGGTGGTGGCGATTGCGATGCGGATCCCGTCCTCGGCGAGGCTTTTCACCGTCTCCGGCAGCCCGGGCCGGGGTTCGACCGCCCCGGCCAGCACATGCCGGCGGAACAGCTCGGTCTTGGTGCGGTGGATGTCGGCGGCCAGCTCCTCGGCGTCGGCGGTGACGCCGCGGGCTCGCAGATCCGCGGCGATGCGCCGCCGTCCGCCGGTGACCGCCAATAGCGCACCGTACTGTTCGACATCCCAGTGCACCGGCACGCCGTGCTGGGCGAACGCGGCGTTGAACGCCGGCCGGTGGCCATCCCGCTCGGTGTCGGCCAGCGTGCCGTCCACATCGAAGATCACCGCGCCCAGCATGGGGCCGTCGGCGTCGGGCACCGCTACCGGGCCAGGGTGCGGACGGCGGCGTCGGCGACGGCCTGCGCTGTCAGGCCCAGGTGCGCCGCCACCTGCGGGCCGGGTCCACTCTCGCCGAACCGGTCGATCCCGACCACGGCGTCCCGGTCCCGCGCGATGGCCTGCCACCCGGTGCGGACCCCGGCTTCGATCCACACCACCGGAGCGTCGGACAGGGCTCGCGGGTCGCCGGACAGCTTGTCCTGCAGGCGTTCCCGCCAGGGCACCGACGCGACCGCGGCGCGGACACCGCGCTCGGCGAGCTCCGCGGCGGCCTGCACGGCCAACGCCACCTCCGAGCCGCTGGCCGCCAGCACGACGTCGGCGTCGTCCCGCTCGCCGTGGACGGTCCGGTAGCCGTGCGCGCGGACATCGTCCAAACCAACGGCGCCGAGCGCGGGCAGGTTCTGCCGGGTGAGCACCAGCACCGTGGGTCCGGACAGGTTGCGCACCGCGATGTCCCAGGCGACCGCGGTCTCGGCGGCGTCGGCGGGCCGCAGCACCGTGACGCCCGGGATCAGGCGCAGCGATTCGATGTGTTCGATCGGCTGGTGGGTGGGCCCGTCCTCGCCGACGTACACCGAATCGTGGGTGAACACGTAGATGACCGGCAGCTGCATCAGCGCGGACAGCCGCAGCGCGGGACGCAGGTAGTCGGAGAACACCAGGAAGGTGCTGCCGAAAGGCCGTAGCCCGCCGTGTGCGGCGATCCCGTTCATCACCGCGGCCATCGCATGCTCGCGGATGCCGAAGTGAATTGTCCGGCCGGAATAGTCACCGCTGCTGACGTCCCCGCCGGGGATCGCGGTGTTGGTGGAGCTCGCCAGGTCCGCCGAGCCGCCCACCAGCGCGGGATAGTGCGGGGCGAGCGCGCCCAGCGCGGCTCCAGAGGCCTGGCGGGTGGCGCGGGGGTCGGCGGCTCCGGCCTCGACGAGCGCGGCGAGAGCGGCGGTGTCCGGTGCTGCCGGCACCCGGTCGAGGGGGAAGTCCGCGGCACGCTGGGGCTGTTCGCCGGCCCATTGGGCGTACCGGCGGGTCCAGTCCTGGTGTGCCGCGCCGCCGTCGGCGGCCAGTGCTGCGGTCGCCGCGCGCACCGTGTCGGGCACGTGGAAGGCCGTCGGCGGCCAGTCGACGGCGGCGCGCATCGCGGCGAGGGTCTGCTCCCCCAACGGGCTGCCGTGCACCTTGGAGGTGCCTGCCAATCCCGGTGCGCCGTAACCGATCGTGGTGTGCACGCGGATGAAGGTGGGCGCCGAGTCGACCGTGCGGGCCTGCGCCAGCGCCGCGTCGATGGCGTCGACGTCGTTGCCGTCGGACACCGACAGGGTGTGCCAACCGTAGGCGGCGAACCGGGCCACGACGTCGTCGGCGCAGCTGACCTCGGCCGGACCGTCGATGGTGATGTTGTTGTCGTCGAACAGGACTGTGAGCCGACCCAGTCCGAGCCGGCCGGCCAGCGACGCGGCCTCGTGGCTGATGCCCTCCATCAGGTCGCCGTCCCCGGCCAGCACCCAGGTGCGGTGGTCGACCACCTGGTGATCGTCGCCGTTGCACCGGGCGGCGAGCATCCGCTCGGCCAGCGCCATCCCCACCGCGTTGGCCAGGCCCTGACCCAGCGGACCGGTCGTGGTCTCGACACCGGGGGTCACCCCGAACTCGGGATGTCCGGGGGTGCGCGACCCCAGCTGACGGAACTGCGCCAATTCGGTTCGGGACAGGTCGTACCCGAACAGGTGCAGCAGTCCGTAGAGCAGCGCCGAGCCGTGCCCGGCCGACAGCACGAACCGGTCCCGATCGGGCCAGGACGGATCGGCTGGGTCGTGCCGCAGGTGCCGCGACCACAACGCCCACGCCGCGGGCGCCGCACCGAGCGGCAGCCCGGGATGTCCGCTGTTGGCGGCCTGCACCGCATCGGCGGCCAGGAAGCGCAGCGTGGTGACCGCCGACCGGTCGATGTCCTCGGTCAGTATTCCGGATTCGCGGGCGGTGCCGGCAACGACGCTCATCGGGTGGCCATCCCCTCGGCGGCGGCGGTGCGCAGCGCACCGGCGCGCTCGGCGATGGTGTCTTCGCCCCTGAAAAGCGCGGAGCCGGCGCAGAACACGTCGGCGCCGGCCTGCGCGGCCGCGCCGATCGTCGGCAGTGCGATGCCCCCGTCCACCTCGAGTTCGATGTCGTATCCACGCTGATCGATCTCCAGGCGCGCGGCGGCGATCTTGCGTTCCATCTCGGCCAGGTACCGCTGTCCGCCGAATCCCGGGTTCACCGTCATCACCAGCAGCAGATCGACGAGGTGCAGCACATGGGTGACGGCCTCCAACGGGGTGGCGGGGTTCAGTGCCACACCGGCGCGCGCCCCCAGATCGGTGATGGCGCACAGGGTCCGGTGCAGGTGTCGGGTCGCCTCGGCGTGCACGATGACGATCTCACAGCCGGCCTCGACCCATCGGGACAGCATCGGGTCGGGGTCATCGACCATCAGGTGCGCCTCGAAACCCATCGCCACGTGCGGGCGATTGGCCGCGATGACGTCGGGACCGAAGGTCAGATTCGGCACGAACCGGCCGTCCATCACGTCCCACTGGATCCGGTCCACCCCGGCCTTCTCCAGCTGCCGGACCTCTTCGCCGAGCTCCGAGAAATCAGCGGGTAGAACCGAGGCGACAAGCGTCGGCACGCGCGTATCCATCCAACCTCCTCTGGTCGGAGTCGATGCTAGGAAGGTCACGGCCCACCGCGTTCCCCTCTGCGGGGGATTGAGGGGGTTATACCGCGCGATTCGGCGCAAGGTCGGCTGACAGTCTGCGGGCCCGCCCCTATGGTGTTGCCATGATGACCGCCGTCACAGCTCCGGTGCGACTGGTCCTGGTCGACGACCACGAGATGGTCATCGAGGGTCTCAAGGCGATGCTCGCCGCCTTCACCCACAAGGTCCGCGTCGTCGGTCAGGCGATCGGCGCCGAGGCCGCCGTGGATGTGGTCGACGGGCTGGATCCCGACGTGGTGCTGTGCGATGTGCGGATGCGGGGCTCCAGCGGCCTGGACCTGTGTATGACGCTGCGGCAACGCAACCCGGACCGCCGGGTGGTGATGTTGTCCGTCTACGAGGACGAGCAGTACCTGTTCCAGGCCATGCGGGTCGGGGCGTCGGGTTATCTGCTCAAGAGCATCAGCGGCGACGATCTGGTGCGCCAGCTCGAGCTGGTGCGCAACGGGGAGAGCGCGATCGACCCCGGCATGGCGGCGCGCGCGGTGGACACCGCGTCGCGGCTGCAGCGTGACGAGTTCTGGCCCGGTGCGCGGCAGGGTTTGACGCAGCGGGAGAGCGAGATCCTGTCCTACATGGTGACCGGGTTGTCCAACCGTGGCATCGCGGCCAAGCTGGTGATCGGGGACGAGACGGTCAAGAGTCACCTGCGGTCGATCTACCGCAAGCTCGGGGTCAGCGACCGGACCAGCGCGGTGGCCACGGCGCTGCGGGAAGGCATCTACCAGTGAACAATCCGGCGCCGCCGGCCGTCGCGGCGACGGGGGCGCGCGACCTGGTGGAGCATGACGGGGAGCTGGCCCTGCTGCGTGAGCTGGTGCAGGCCATCTCCAGCGGACCCGGCGTCGAGCCCCTCACGGCGGCGGCGGCGCGGATCATCACCGAGGCGACCGGCACCGATGCCTGCCTGGTGTACGTGCTCGACGACACCGAGACGTCCCTGGTGCTGGCGGGGGCGACGCCGCCGTTCGAGCACGTGGTCGGCGACATCGCGCTGGCGTTGTCCCCGGGGCAGTCGCGGGAAGCGGTGGTGATCGCCGAGGACGGGGACAACGATCCGCGCTACGTCCAGATCGACGGTCTGGCCGATTTCATGTCCATGGTGTCGGTCCCGATGGCGACCGATCCGGGTGGGCTCGTCGGTGAACTCGTCGTGTACACCCGTGGCCGCCGCGAGTTCTCCTCGGCCGAGCTGGAACTGCTTTCGGTGATCGGCCGCCTCATCGCAGGCACCCTGCAGCAGGCCCGGTTGCACCGGCAGCTGGTGCTGCGTGAGCGGGCCCACGAGAACTTCGTCGAGCAGGTGATCGAGGCCCAGGAGATCGAACGTCGCCGGCTCGCCGGGGACATCCATGACGGTATCTCGCAGCGCCTGATCACCCTGTCCTACCGCCTGGACGCGGCGGCGCGGGCACTCGGCGACGGCCACTACGAGGCCTCGCTACAGCTCGACGCCGCCCGTGAACTCGCCGACCTGACCTTGGCCGAGGCCCGCGCGGCCATCGGCGGGCTGCGGCCGCCGGTACTCGACGACCTCGGTCTTGCCGGTGGTCTGGCCAGCCTGGCCCGGTCGATCCCGCAGCTTCGCCTCGAGGTGGACCTGGCCGAGGCGCGACTGCCCGAACACATCGAGTTGGCGCTCTACCGCATTGCGCAAGAGTGCCTGCAGAACGTCGTCAAGCACGCCGAGGCCACCGTGGCCAGGCTGCGGTTCAGTGTCGGCGACGGCACCGCGCAGCTCCATATCGTCGACGACGGTGTGGGTTTCGACGTCCACGAACGCCCGAGCGGTGACGACGCACGTGGCTACGGTCTGCTGTCGATGTCAGAACGGGCCGAGCTGGTCGGCGGCCGGCTCGACATCCGGTCCCGGCCCGGGAGTGGAACATCCGTGACCGCGACGATCCCGGTCGAGGCCCTGACCCGCTAAGCGCTGGCCTGCCGGTTGTCCACCTCGGCCAACGCCTGCTGGAGCGCGTGCAGGTCCTCGCTGTCCACCCGCTCCGCGAAATGCACCAGGGCCGAACGCTTGTCGCCCGACCCCAGGACCTGATCCAGCGCGTCCATCATGACGCCGGCCACCAGCTCGTCCCGGGTGTGCGCCGCACAGTAGCGGTGCGCCCGCTCCCCGCGGTCCTGGATCACCAGCCCCTTCTCGGCGAGCCTGCGCAGCACCGTCATCACCGTGGTGTAGGCCAGCTCGTGCCGCGCGGTCACCCGCGCGTGCACATCCCGGACGGTCTGCGGTGTCACCGTGTCCCAAAGTACCTCCATGACAAGGCGTTCTAAATCACCCAGCAGCTTCCACCTGGCCATGGCACACTCCGGTCACACTCTTCCCACCGTTGCCTCCGAACACCGACCGTAACCACCGGCGGTCAGCGCCGGCATCACCCATTCAGTGGAGGCGCCGGGGGATACAGTGAAGTGATCGCTTCACTATCATCACCCGATTCTCAATGGACAAGTTGATCCTCCGATGGCAGCATTCCCGCCATGACGAGACGAGACCCGGCGAATCGGTCATGACCTCGAACGCGACCGACACCCCGCGCGCCTCGTTCGGGTTCATCCCAGAACACCGGTCAGGCCCGCAGCTCGAGCCCGAATCCGCCCCGGCCACACCGGTGCTCGACGCTGACGCGGTGGTGGATCTGGCGGCGGCGCGGCGCGAGGCGGGTGTCGATGCCGTGCTCGCCGACCTGGACCGCGAGCTGATCGGTCTGGCTCCGGTCAAGACCCGCATCGCCGAGATCGCCGCGCTGCTGTTGGTCGATCGGGTGCGAGCCCGGTTCGGTATCGCCGCACCGCAACCGACACTGCACATGTGCTTCACCGGTAACCCGGGCACCGGCAAGACCACCGTCGCGCTTCGGATGGCCGAGCTGCTGCACCGGCTGGGCTACCTGCGGCGGGGGCACCTGGTCAGCGTCACCCGCGACGATCTGGTCGGCGAGTACATCGGGCACACCGCACCCAAGACCAAAGAGGTGATCAAGCGCGCCATGGGCGGGGTGTTGTTCATCGACGAGGCGTATTACCTGTATAAGGTCGAGAACGAGCGGGACTACGGCGGTGAGGCCATCGAGATCCTGCTGCAGGTGATGGAGAACAACCGCGACGACCTGGTGGTGATCCTCGCCGGCTACGCCGACAAGATGGACCAGTTCTTCTCGGCGAATCCCGGAATGCAAAGTCGCATAGCGCATCACATCAGCTTCCCGGACTACACGATCGACGAGCTCGAGCAGATCGCCGGCCTGATGACCGAGTCTCTGGGCTACCGGTTGTCCGACGGCGGGCTCGACGCGCTGCGCCGGTACCTGCGGCGCCGGGTGGACCAGCCCTGGTTCGCCAACGCCCGCAGCGTGCGCAACGCGATCGAACGGGCCCGGCTACGCCATGCCCGCCGATTGGTCTCCACCGGCCAGGAGCAGGTGGGCCTGTCCGCTCTGACGACGATCGAAGCCGAGGACCTGTTGTCCAGCAGGGTGTTCGACGACCCCGCGCCGAAGGAGCCGCGATGACCACCAACACCAGGTTGCGGGCGCTGGTCGAGCTCGCCGACACCGGATCGGTGCGTGGGGCGGCCGACCGGCTCGTCGTCACCGAGTCGGCGATCTCCTCGGCGGTCGGCAGCCTCAGCACCGAAGTCGGTGTGCCGCTGGTGGACCGGCACGGCCGCGGTGTCCGGTTGACCCCGGCCGGGCAGCGGTACGTCGAGTACGCCCGCCAGATCCTCGGTCTGCACCAGGAGGCGGTGCTGGCGGCGCGGGGTCAGGTCGACCCGGAGAACGGATCGATCCGGCTGGCCGCGGTCACTACCGCGGGTGAGTTGTTGTTGCCCGCCCTGTTGGCCTCGTTCACCGCGAAGTACACCGGCGTGGACTGCAAGCTGGAAGTGGCGTCCCGGAACGCGATCTGGCCGATGCTGGCCAACCACGAGGCCGATGTCGTGGTGGCAGGCCGGCCGCCGGCCGGGCTGGGCAAGGTGCGGGTGCGGGCCGTCAGCCCGAACACATTGGTGGTGGTCGGCCCACCCGAAGCGACACGGTCGTTCGACCCGGCGACGGCGACATGGCTGTTGCGGGAAGCGGGTTCGGGCACCCGGGCGACGACGGTGACGCTGTTCGAGGAGCTGGAGATCACTCCACCGCAGATGGTGCTGGGCTCGCACGGCGCGGTGGTCGCCGCCGCGGTGGCCGGCCTGGGCGTGACGCTGGTGTCGCGGCAGTCGGTGCGCCGCCAGCTCGACAGCGGTGTCCTGGTGGAGATCGACGTTCCCGGCACTCCCCTGGACCGCCCGTGGCACATCGTCACTCAGCTGCCGTGCACCGGCTCCACCGAGCTGTTGATCGGCCATCTACTGGCCCATCGCGAACTGGGGTGGCGCACGGCGAGGTGAATCCCCCTGCCGGCCACCCAGGATGGGGATGGCCTGCCGTTGGCGTCGGACTGACTCTTCAGGTGGCACTACTGAGGAGGAACCATGGCAGATGCGCACGATCCGACCGACCACTTCCGCACCACGCATCAGCACGCGGGTGAATCCTTCATCGACACCTACTGCTGGCCCGGCTTGTTGTCCATCGCGCTGGGCGTGATGGCCTTGATCGGATGTGTCGCGTCGGCGGCCTATCAGCGCCACGACTGGGTGCCCACCACGGGACTGGTGGGTATTCTCGCCATCGCGGGCGGAATCGCGTGGCTGGTGATCGAACACCACCGGGTGCTGCGCATCGAGCGGCTGTGGCAGGCCGAGCATACCGAGGTGCATCGGGGGGTGCACCGCGGCTTGCCGGGCTGATCTCAGCCGACCAGGCGGGTGCGCAGTAGCGGGAGCACCGCGTCGAGCAAGGCCACCGGCCTGATCGGTTGCGTCACAACGGCATCGGCCCGGGCCCAGGCGGTGAGCCAGTTGTCGTCGGCGCGGGCGATGATCACGACGATCGGGGTGTGTTGCAGGAGCTCGTCACGCAGCTGCTTGGCCAGGCCCAGCCCGCCGGCCGGTGACGCTTCGGCGTCCAGGATGGCCAGGTCGATCCGCTCGGCGGCCATCTCCTGCACCACGGCCGGCGCTGTCGCGGTATCGACGAAATCCAGTGGGGCCATGGCGGTATCCGGATACCGCCCCAGGACCTGGCGGATCCGCAACCGCAGGTTCGCGTCGCTGCTGTAGATGAGGACTCGAAGCGGAGCGTATATGCTGCTTCGTGCTGCGTGACGTGCCATGCCGGGATCGTAACCGGGCACGCATCCGGGAGTGAATCCCCTTGCTCCTCCCCCGGATTGGGGTACTCGGCACATCCGACCGTTTGCCATCGTGGACGGCCTACCCTGCGGAAAGGCCGGACAGTGAACGCTTACATGCCGATCGTGGTGCTCGGTGCCATCGCGGCGGCATTCGCGTTGGGTTCCCTGGGCATTGCGTTGTGGATCGGGCCCCGCCGGTACAACCGCGCCAAGTTGTCGGCCTACGAATGCGGCGTCGATGTGGTGCCGCAGCTGTCGACGACCTCCGGATCGCGACGCAACAGCGTTGCACAGCAGAGGTTCCCGGTTCGCTACTACGTGACGGCGATGTTGTTCATTGTTTTTGATATCGAGATTGTTTTTTTGTATCCGTGGGCGGTGGCCTTCGATGGTTTGGGGTTGTTCGCGGTGGTGGAGATGTTGTTGTTCATGGTGGTGGTGTTCGT
>JBFWOX010000053.1:0-39414 GCA_050250295.1 Mycolicibacterium sp. | reverse complement strand
GGTCCGCCGACGGGTCCACCCCTCCAATTCGGCCCGCTCAGCAACGGTCAACACAATCTCTGCAGCACGAGGAGTCGGCACAACCCAGTCTAACAACTAGATTGCAATTAACGACTCAGGACACTAGAGTTTTGCGCTGACCCCTGACCCCGGGTCGTCCCGACGGAGCGGAGGTGCGGCGAGATGGCAGCTCGGCCGCTGCGTTCGGCGAGGCTGAGCCGGGACTCGATCGTCAACGCGGCGCTGACCTTCCTGGACCGGGAGGGCTGGGACGCGCTGACGATCAACGCGCTGGCCAACCAGCTCGGCACCAAGGGCCCCTCGCTGTACAACCACGTGCACAGCCTCGACGACCTGCGCCGGACCGTGCGGATGCGGGTGGTCGGCGACATCATCGACATGCTCAACACGGTGGCCCAGGGCCGCAGCCACGACGACGCGGTGATGGTCATGGCCGCCGCCTACCGCAGCTACGCCCACCACCACCCCGGCCGGTACTCCGCGTTCACCCGGATGCCCCTCGGCGGCGACGACCCCCAGTTCACCGAGGCGACCAGGGCCGCTGCCGAACCCGTGATCGCGGTGCTGGCCGCCTACGGGCTCGACGCCGAGGCCGCGTTCTACGCGGCGCTGGAATTCTGGTCGGCCATGCACGGCTTCGTGCTGCTGGAGATGACCGGGGTGATGGCCGGGATCGACACCGACGCGGTGTTCACCGACATGGTGATGCGCCTGGCCGCCGGGATGCGGTCCCGATGACGTCGCGATGACGCCCGGAACCGGCAGAGTCGCAGGTCAGCGGGTTTTGTCGAGGTCCGCGGCCCTGGTATTGTGGACGGTCGTGCCTGGCAGATAAGGCGCTTGTGGCCCCAACCGGGTCACAAGCATGCCTGCACGCCGGGCCACTTTGCATGTCTTCGCCGTGTAATGCGCTTGGAAAATACTCCGAGCTGTGCGGCGGCCGCATGCGACACGCCCGGACGCGGGGTGACCCGCGCGAGCGAAACAGCAGGACAGAGCACTTAAAAGAACTTCAGAAGAACTCGAGCAACACAGGAAGCCGGTACATGCCAACCATCAACCAGCTGGTCCGTAAGGGTCGCCGCGACAAGATCGCCAAGGTGAAGACCGCGGCACTCAAGGGCAGCCCGCAGCGTCGCGGCGTGTGCACTCGCGTGTACACCACGACCCCGAAGAAGCCGAACTCGGCGCTTCGCAAGGTCGCACGCGTGCGCCTGACCAGCGCGGTCGAGGTCACGGCCTACATCCCGGGTGAGGGCCACAACCTGCAGGAGCACTCGATGGTGCTGGTGCGTGGCGGTCGTGTGAAGGACCTTCCCGGTGTGCGCTACAAGATCATCCGCGGGTCGCTGGACACCCAGGGCGTCAAGAACCGTAAGCAAGCCCGCAGCCGCTACGGCGCGAAGAAGGAGAAGAGCTGATGCCGCGCAAGGGACCCGCGCCCAAGCGTCCGTTGGTCAACGATCCCGTCTATGGGTCGCAGCTGGTCACCCAGCTGGTCAACAAGGTCCTGCTGGACGGGAAGAAATCGCTGGCTGAGCGCATTGTCTATGGTGCGCTCGAGCAGGCCCGGGAGAAGACCGGGACCGATCCGGTGGTCACGCTGAAGCGGGCCATGGACAACGTCAAGCCCTCCCTCGAGGTTCGCAGCCGTCGTGTCGGTGGCGCCACCTACCAGGTGCCCGTCGAGGTGCGCCCGGATCGCTCCACCACGCTGGCCCTGCGCTGGTTGGTGAGCTTCTCCAAGCAGCGCCGTGAGAAGACGATGATCGAGCGTCTCGCCAACGAGATCCTCGACGCGAGCAACGGCCTGGGTGCCGCCGTCAAGCGGCGTGAGGACACCCACAAGATGGCCGAGGCGAACCGCGCCTTCGCGCACTACCGCTGGTGATCGACGCGCCCGCGGGCCCGGGCGCAAACACCAATAGCAAACAAGCAAGCGAAAGAGTGGGAATTTAGCCGTGGCACAGGACGTGCTGACCGACCTCACGAAGGTCCGCAACATCGGCATCATGGCGCACATCGATGCCGGCAAGACGACGACGACCGAGCGCATCCTCTACTACACCGGTATCAGCTACAAGATCGGTGAGGTGCACGACGGTGCCGCCACGATGGACTGGATGGAGCAGGAGCAGGAGCGGGGTATCACGATCACCTCGGCTGCCACCACCTGCTTCTGGAACGGCAACCAGATCAACATCATCGACACCCCCGGCCACGTCGACTTCACCGTCGAGGTGGAGCGTTCGCTGCGGGTGCTCGACGGTGCCGTGGCCGTGTTCGACGGCAAGGAAGGTGTCGAGCCGCAGTCCGAGCAGGTCTGGCGCCAGGCCGACAAGTACGACGTGCCGCGCATCTGCTTCGTCAACAAGATGGACAAGCTGGGCGCCGATTTCTACTTCTCGGTGCGCACCATGGAGGAGCGCCTGGGCGCCAACGTCATCCCGATCCAGCTGCCGATCGGCTCCGAGGGTGACTTCTCCGGTGTCGTCGACCTGGTCGAGATGAAGGCCAAGGTGTGGAGCGCCGAGGCGAAGCTGGGCGAGAAGTACGACGTCGTCGACATCCCCGCCGATCTGCAGGAGAAGGCCGACGAGTACCGCACCAAGCTGCTCGAGGCCGTCGCCGAGACCGACGAGGCCCTGCTGGAGAAGTACTTCGGTGGCGAAGAGCTCACGATCGAGGAGATCAAGGGCGCGCTGCGCAAGCTGACCATCAGCTCGCAGGCCTACCTGGTGCTCTGCGGTTCCGCGTTCAAGAACAAGGGTGTGCAGCCCATGCTCGACGCGGTCATCGACTACCTCCCGTCGCCGCTGGACGTTCCGGCCGCCGAGGGCCACGTCCCCGGCAAGGAAGAGGAGCTGATCACCCGCAAGCCCTCCACCGACGAGCCGTTCTCCGGTCTGGCGTTCAAGGTCGCCACGCACCCGTTCTTCGGCAAGCTGACCTACGTCCGCGTCTACTCGGGCAAGGTCGATTCGGGTTCGCAGGTCGTCAATGCCACCAAGGGCAAGAAGGAACGGCTGGGCAAGCTGTTCCAGATGCACTCCAACAAGGAGAACCCGGTGGACGTCGCCTCGGCGGGCCACATCTATGCCGTGATCGGGCTGAAGGACACCACCACCGGTGACACCCTGAGCGATCCGAACCAGCAGATCGTGCTGGAGTCGATGACATTCCCGGATCCGGTCATCGAGGTCGCCATCGAGCCCAAGACCAAGAGCGACCAGGAAAAGCTGGGCACCGCGATCCAGAAGTTGGCCGAAGAGGACCCGACGTTCAAGGTTCACCTGGACCAGGAGACCGGCCAGACCGTCATCGGCGGCATGGGCGAGCTGCACCTGGACATCCTGGTGGACCGCATGCGCCGCGAGTTCAAGGTCGAGGCCAACGTCGGCAAGCCGCAGGTGGCCTACCGCGAGACCATTCGCAAGAAGGTCGAGAAGGTCGAGTTCACCCACAAGAAGCAGACGGGCGGCTCGGGCCAGTTCGCCAAGGTCCTCATCGATCTCGAACCGTTCACCGGCGAAGACGGTGCGACCTACGAGTTCGAGAACAAGGTCACCGGTGGCCGCATCCCGCGCGAGTACATCCCGTCGGTCGACGCCGGCTGCCAGGACGCCATGCAGTACGGCGTGCTGGCCGGCTACCCGCTGGTGAACCTGAAGGTCACGCTGCTCGACGGCGCGTTCCACGAGGTGGACTCGTCGGAGATGGCGTTCAAGGTGGCCGGCTCGCAGGTGCTCAAGAAGGCCGCCCAGGCCGCGCAGCCGGTCATCCTCGAGCCCATCATGGCCGTCGAGGTCACCACGCCCGAGGACTACATGGGTGACGTGATCGGCGACCTGAACTCCCGCCGTGGTCAGATCCAGGCCATGGAGGAGCGGAGTGGCGCACGCGTCGTCAAGGCGCAGGTTCCGCTCTCGGAGATGTTCGGCTACGTCGGAGACCTTCGGTCGAAGACCCAGGGCCGGGCGAACTACTCCATGGTGTTCGATTCGTATGCCGAGGTTCCGGCGAACGTCTCGAAGGAGATCATCGCGAAGGCGACCGGACAGTAACCCGGTTGCTTTCCGGCGAAGCACAACTGTAAAGATCAACCCTGCTTTAACAACAAAGCACCAACACAGTCCAGGAGGACACAGAAGTGGCGAAGGCGAAGTTCGAGCGGACGAAGCCGCACGTCAACATCGGGACCATCGGTCACGTTGACCACGGCAAGACCACGCTGACCGCAGCAATCACCAAGGTTCTGCACGACAAGTACCCCGAGTTGAACGAGTCGCGCGCATTCGACCAGATCGACAATGCGCCTGAGGAGCGTCAGCGCGGTATCACCATCAACATCTCCCACGTGGAGTACCAGACCGAGAAGCGCCACTACGCGCACGTCGACGCCCCCGGTCACGCTGACTACATCAAGAACATGATCACCGGTGCCGCCCAGATGGACGGTGCGATCCTGGTCGTGGCCGCCACCGATGGTCCGATGCCGCAGACGCGTGAGCACGTGCTGCTGGCCCGTCAGGTCGGTGTGCCCTACATCCTGGTCGCCCTGAACAAGGCCGACGCGGTGGACGACGAGGAGCTCATCGAGCTCGTCGAGATGGAGGTCCGCGAGCTGCTGGCGGCCCAGGACTTCGACGAGGACGCCCCGGTCGTGCGCGTCTCGGCGCTCAAGGCGCTCGAGGGCGACGAGAAGTGGGTCAAGTCCGTCGAGGAGCTCATGGACGCCGTCGACGAGTCGATCCCGGATCCGGTCCGCGAGACCGACAAGCCGTTCCTGATGCCCGTCGAGGACGTCTTCACCATCACCGGCCGCGGCACCGTGGTCACCGGTCGTGTGGAGCGCGGCGTGGTCAACGTGAACGAGGAGGTCGAGATCGTCGGCATCCGCCCGGAGACCACCAAGACCACGGTCACCGGTGTCGAGATGTTCCGCAAGCTGCTCGATCAGGGCCAGGCCGGTGACAACGTCGGTCTGCTGCTGCGCGGCATCAAGCGTGAGGACGTCGAGCGCGGCCAGGTCGTCATCAAGCCGGGCACCACCACCCCGCACACCGAGTTCGAGGGCCAGGTCTACATCCTGTCCAAGGACGAGGGTGGCCGCCACACGCCGTTCTTCAACAACTACCGTCCGCAGTTCTACTTCCGCACCACGGACGTGACCGGCGTCGTGACCCTGCCCGAGGGCACCGAGATGGTGATGCCCGGTGACAACACCGACATCTCCGTCAAGCTGATCCAGCCCGTCGCCATGGACGAGGGCCTGCGCTTCGCGATCCGCGAGGGCGGCCGTACCGTCGGCGCCGGCCGCGTCACGAAGATCATCAAGTAGTCGGCTCCGCCGACGTGATCATTCAAGTGATCTGACTCAGCACCACCAAAGTGGCGCTCACCCGAAAGGGTGGGCGCCACTTTTGCTTTGGTGTGCCGAGCCTTCTTGTGGCCGAGCGCGCGTGTCTGCCCGCCGACACGCCGCGCAAACTGGCATTCAGCGCGCGCTCGCGGGGCGACGGGTCACCCGGACCGCGCGTCCCGCCACTTCAACATCTGCTCGAGGGTGGTGAAGTCGAAGCCGCCGCGGTCGGACCACAGCTCGATGATGAACAGTGTCGCCCCGGCGTCGCGGTACTCGTCGGAGGCGGCCTCGCCCTCCCAGCTCACCGAACGTTCGATCTCGTCACCCGCACGCCCGGAGTTCTGCGCCAGGTCGTCGACGCGTGCGGTGGCCGCGCGGTAGGCGTCGATCGGCAGCTTGGAGTGCCAGATGTCGGCGTAGCGCGCCACCGCGGGCAGCGTGCGCTTCTCGCCGGAACCGCCGATGAGGATCGGGATCTGGCGCACCGGTGGCGGGTTGAGCAGTTCGAGGCGGCGGACGATGCGCGACAACCCCTCGTCGAACAGGTCCATCCTCGTCTTCACCGTGCCGAATTCGTACCCGTAGGCCAGGTACTCCCGTTCGAACCAGCCCGCGCCCAGCCCCAGGATCAGGCGGCCGTCGCTGATGTGGTCGACGGTGCGGGCCATGTCGGCCAGCAGGTCGGGATTGCGGAACGCGATCCCGGTGACGAGCAGTCCGATCTCGGCGCGGGTGGTGATCTCACCCCACGCCGCCAGCGACGTCCAGCCCTCGAAGTTGGAGTCCTCGGGGCTGCCCGGTTCGACGGGGGCCGCGCCGGGGAGCTCGCCCCGCGGTGAATAGAAGTGGTCGTACCCGAAGATCACGTCGGCGCCCAGTTCCTCGGCGCGCAGCACCGATCGGCGCCATGTCGCATAGTCGGGTACGCCCGCCGGATTGAGCTGCACCGCGATCCGGATGGGGCGCGTCATGGGTTTCCTTCTTCCTGTTCTGTCACAACATGATTCCGCCGGTCACGGGCTGAGCTGACGCCGGAGTTCTTCGACGTCGTGGAAATTCGACATGCTCACGAAGTGACCGTCCTGCACCTGGTAGAGCGCGTACTCGACGATCTCGAACGAACCACCGTTCGGGGCCACGCCGAGCCATTCCTTTGCGGGGGTCCCGGTGTTGAGGAGCCGGACCGCCAGCCGATCCCCGTTGACAAGCAATTCCGTTACCGTCCAACGGAAGTCGGGAACCGCATCGACGATGCTCTCGAGGTCGGCGATGACGGCCTCCCGGGTCCCGGGGTCACCGTGGTGTCTGGTGTGTGCGTTGATGAACTCGTCCATGCGGTGGAACTCGTGCGCGTTGAGGGCCTCGAGGTAGCGCCGGTAGAACTCGCGCAGGTCGATGTCTGACATGAGTGCCTCTCCTGAGCAGCGCAGTGCCGTCGTGTCCCAAAGGTAGTCCACGGAGCGGTTCTGATACCCGGGTCGAGGCCCACCGTTCGGCTCTGCGGAACTTCCCGGTGTGACCCCAGCCACAGCCGTACCGTCGTGCCTCGAGTCGGTGGTGTCGGCAGCGCCGACAACGAATATGGAGGTGGCAAGCGTGCTAACGAGGTGGAATAACCTGCGCGGCAGGAGATGTCGAGCATCATCGATCGGGGCGATCACCGCGGCCGCGGTGGTGCTGGTGGCGGGGTGCACGACGGGTGGGGCTACCACTCCGGGTGGCGCCTCGGCCGAGGCCGTGCAGTTGGAATCGATGGCGCCGGTGACGACCTTCCACGGTCCGACGGAGCCGTTCCGGCCGGTGGCCGGCAAGCACATCATGATCCTGGCGTGCGGGAACCTGGGTCGGGCCTGCATCCGGCTCGCCGACGGTGCGAAGGAGGCCGTCGAGTCGATGGGCTGGACCGCCGATGTGGTCGACGGCAGGTTGGATCCGACCGTGTGGAACCGGGCGGTCAAGCAGGCCGTCGACTCCGGGGTCGACGGGGTCATCGACGTCTCCGGTGACCCGAACCTGATGGGTGAGGCGATGGCCGCCGTGCACGCCAAGGACGTGCCGTTCGTGATGATGATGCAGACACCCAAACCCGGTGACCTGCCCGGGGTGGACAGCTGGGTGCGCCCGGATGCGGTCAAGGGCGGCAACGATGTCGGCACCTGGATCGCCGGTGATTCGGGTGGGCAGGGCAGTGTGCTGGTCATCGACGCCCCGGAGTACGCCGACATCATGATGCGCAACGACTCGCTGGTGGACACTCTGGGCGAGCAATGCCCGGGCTGCACCGTCCATCGGGTCAGCATCTCCGCGCAGACCATGGGCACCACGCTGGCGCCGACGGTCACCTCGCAACTGCAGCAGAACCCCGACGTCACCTACGTCTGGTCCCCGGACGACGCGTACTCGAACTTCGTCGCCCAGGGCATCCAGCAGGCCGGCAAGACCACCGGCATCAAGCTGGTCTCCGGCGCCGGTGAGCCCGAGGCATTCGACCGGATCAAGAACGGCAGCCAGGCTGCCGACCTGGCCACCCCGAACAACTATGCGGGCTGGCTGGCCGCCGACACCTTGGCGCGGGTCATCTCGGGTCAACCGGTACAAGAACTGTGGGATGTCCCGCAGCGCTTCTTCACCTCCGCCAACGTCGGCGACGGCGACTTCACGTCCGGCTGGGACGTGGAGTTCGACTACAAGACCGTGTTCAAGGAGCTCTGGGGTGTCGGGCAATAGCGGTCCGGCGTTCTGCTCTGCAGAATGCCGCTGCTGTGACCGCAGCCACAGAGTTACCGTCGGTGCAATTCGGGCAACGGTTGTGGAGGTGCTGGACGTGATTCCGAAGTGGAAGGCGTTGCGCAGGACAGGTTGTCGTGTCCCGGCGCTGGCGCTGGCGGTGGCGGCCGTAGCGGCGGTCCTGGTGGGATGCACGACCGGTGCGGGCGGGGCGGTCACCTCGGGTGGCTCCTCGGCCGAGGCCGTGCAGATGGAATCGATGCAGCCGGTCGCCACGTTCCACGGCCCCGCGGAAGCGTTCGCGCCGGCGCCGGACAAGCACGTCATGGTCTTGGTCTGCGGCAACTTCGGCCTCGGCTGTGTCCGCGAAGCTGCCGGTGCGCGAGCCGCTTTCGAGTCGATGGGGTGGACCGTCGACGTGGTCGACGGCCGGTTGGATCCCACGGTGTGGAACCGGGTGGTCAAGCAGGCCGTGGACTCCGGGGTCGACGGCATCATCGCCCTCGGGGCCAACCCGAACCTGATGGGTGAGGCGATGGCCGCGGTGCACGCCGAGGACGTGCCGTTCGTGATGGTCTCGCAGAGCCCGAAGCCGGGTGACCTGCCCGGTGTGGACAGTTGGGTGCGCCCGGATGCGGTCAAGGGCGGCAACGACATCGGGACCTGGATCGCCGGTGATTCGGGTGGGCAGGGCAGTGTGCTGGTCATCGACGCCCCGGAGTACGCCGACATCATGGTGCGCAACGACTCGCTGGTTGCCACCCTGGGCGAGCAGTGCGCGGGCTGCACCGTGCACCGGGTCGCCATCTCGACGCCGACCATGGGCACCACGCTGGCGCCGACGGTCACCTCGCAACTGCAGCAGAACCCCGACGTCACCTACGTCTGGACGCCCGATGACGCCTACGCGAACTTCGTCGCCCAGGGCATCATGCAGGCCGGCAAGACGACCAGCGTCAAGCTGGTCTCGGGAGCGGGGGCGCCGGAGGCCCTGGCACGGATTCGGGACGGGCAGCAGGCAGCCGATCTGGCGACACCCGACGTGTACATGGGTTGGCTCGCTGCCGACACCCTGGCCCGCCTGATCTCCGGTCAGCCCTCGCAAGAGGTGTGGGACGTCCCGCAGCGCTTCTTCACCGCCGCCAACATCGGCGACGGCGACTACTCGGCCGGCTGGGACGTGGAATTCGATTACAAGACCGTCTTCAAGAACATGTGGGGTGTGCAATGAGCAACGAATCGGGTGTGGGCGTGTCGACCCGCCAACCACCGGCAGAGCCGGCCGTCGTGACGGTGAGCGCGGACCGCCGATCCGGCCGGATCACCGATGTGTTGTCGCAGTACTCGCTGATCGGGGTGCTGGTGCTGCTGTGTGTGGTGTTCAGCCTGTGGAACCCGAAGGTGTTCGCCAGCACGGCGAACCTGCAGACCATCCTGTTGCAGCAGGCGACGGTCGGGTTGGTCGCGCTGGCGGTGATGGTGCCGTTGGTGGCCGGGCAGTTCGACCTCTCGACCGGGTTCCAGTTCGGGTTGGCGCAGAGCCTGTGCGCCCTGTTGGTGATCCGGCAGGGCTGGAACCCGCTGGTCGCCATCATCGTGGTGCTGGCCACGGGGGCGCTGATCGGCGTGGTCAACGGTCAATTGATCACGCGGCTGGGCCTGCCCTCGTTCACGACGACGCTGGGAACCGGGTTGGTCGTGCTCGGCATCAGTGAGTTCCTGACCCAGAACCAGGTGATCGCCGGCAGCGCGCCGGCGTGGTTCCTGAACCTGGGCCGCGGTCGGCTGCTGGGGGTGCCCGCCCCGTTCCTCTATCTGGCCGTCGTCGCCGTCGTGTTGTTCGTCGTGCTGGAGCTGACGGTGTGGGGCCGACGGGCGTATGCGGTGGGTGCCAATCCCGCGGCCGCCCGCTTGTCGGGCATCTCCACCGATCGCCTGGTGCGGCAGTCGTTCATCGTCACCGGCGTGCTGTGCGCGGTGGCCGGGTGTATCTCGGTGACGAGCCTGGGCGGGTCCTCCCCGGTGATCGGGCTCGGTTCGTTGCTGCCCGCTTTCGCCGCGGCCTTCCTCGGCGCGACGTGCATCCGGCCCGGCCGCTACAACGTGGCCGGCACGGTGATCGCGGTCTACGTGATCGGGGTGGGCATCATCGGGCTGCAGCAGAAGGGCGCCGAGGTGTACGTCCAGGACCTCTTCAACGGGGCCGCCCTGCTCATCGCCGTCATCGTCGCCACGCTGGCGCGTCGCCGCAAGCGCGCGGTCTGAGAGGAGATCGACATGAACACGCCGCGAAATGGTGCGCCGGCGGCCCTGAGCTTCGTCGACATGACCAAGAGCTTCGGTCCCGCCACGGTGCTGCGGGGGGTGTCCTTCGACGTCGAACCCGGCGAGATTCATGGACTCTTGGGCACCAACGGCGCCGGCAAGTCCACGCTGATCAAGATCCTGGCCGGGATCTACCACGCCGACGCCGGCCGCATCCTGGTGCACGGTGAGGAACTCGGCCCGAACCACGGTCCCGCCGACGCCCGGGCCGCGGGCATCGCGTTCGTCCACCAGGATCTCGGCCTGGTCGAAGATCTCAGCGTCGCCGACAACGTCGGCCTGCACATCGGCTTCGAACGCCGCCGTGGTCTGGTCAGCGGTCGCGACACATCGGCGAAGGTGGCGAAGGTGCTGGAGAAGGTGGGCGCGACCTTCTCACCCGATCGGATCGTCGACACCTTGTCCCGGGACGAGCAGGTGCTCTGCGCGCTGGCGCGGGCGCTCGCGCTGGACCCGAAGATCGTCGTCCTCGACGAGGTGAGCGCCAGCCTGCCGGGGCCCGAGATGGCACGCCTGGCAACGTCTCTGCGCGCGATGCGCCGCACCGGGGTGGCCTTCATCTACGTCACCCATCGACTCGACGAGCTGGCGAGCCTGGTCGACCAGGTCACCATCCTGCGGGACGGCATGCGGGCGGTGACCGCGCCCGTCACCGAACTCAGCCACGCCGAACTCGTCACCCACATCGTCGGCAGCGAACCGATCACGGCCCACCCGCAGCCGTTGTCGCGGGTCAACGGGGTAGCGCCGTCCGGCGCGCCGCATCTGGCGATCGAGGAGCTGACGAGTCCTGAACTGCCCGAGCCGATCTCGTTCTCCGTCCGGGCCGGTGAGGTGCTGGGCATCTGCGGGCTGGTGGGCAGCGGCACCCGCGAACTGGCCCAACTGCTCGGCGGCAACCAGAAACCCACCGGCGGTTCGGTGACCATCGGGGGTGCACCGTTGCGGCTGGGGGAGCCCGAGAACCTGACCCGAAGCAGGTGGGCGGTGGTGCCCGGTGACCGGCAACGCGAAGGCATCCTGACCGGTCTCGGGATCCGGGAGAATCTGCTGCCGACCCGCCGCGAGTTCGGGGCCTGGACCCGCTGGGGATTCCGTAAGCCCCGCAGCGAGACTCGCGCCGTTCGCAGGGTGACCGAGATCTTCGCCGTCGTGCCCCGCGACCTGCCCGACCGTGACGTCACCGAGCTCAGCGGGGGCAACCAGCAGAAGCTGGTGTTCGCCCGTGCGCTGGCCGACCGGCCCGACGTCGCGGTCCTGGAAGACCCCACCGCCGGCGTCGACGTGGGCTCCCGCGCAGTGCTCTACCAACTCATGCACGAATCGGCGCAGGCGGGAACCGCGGTGATCCTGATCAGCACCGATTTCGAGGAGGTCGCGGCCCAATCGCACCGGGTGCTGGTGATGTCCCACGGCCGCGTCGTGACCGAGTTCGAGGACGCCGACGGCCTCAATGCCGATCTGCTGGCCGAGGCCAGCTATGCCAGCGCTGCCGGTCCGGTCACCTGAGCGAGGCCGACGGGATCGAGGTAGAACACCGTGATCTCACGGATCAGACCGTTCTCGAACAGATAGAAGTGCCCGACCCGGGTATCGAGGTGCTGACCGGAGTTCCTTGCGGTGGCGCGCATCCGCATGGTGATCGCGACGCCGGTGTCGCCCTCGAAGGACCTGATGTCGGTGAGGTCCAACGACGACCAGGTGTCGGTGAACACCGCGAAGAACCGTTCGACGGCCTCGATCCCATACCAGTCGCCACCGAACGGCACCGTAGGGCCTTGGTGCACAATGATATCCGGGTGGAAGTGGGCCGCGAGTTCGCCGAAGTCCGCACCGGCCTGCCTGCCGCCTGCGGCCACGTACCTCTTCTCCGCGTCGTAAAAGCTGTCGAGGGTCCGCAGGTACGGGCCTGTCATCCGATGGTCGTCGATCGGGGTCATGTCACCTACCTTGGCCGGGGGAGCAGCGCCGGGGCAAGATCGCGGAAACCCGGATCGCGGTGATACAGGTAGTTCGGATACGGGGTGGCGGTGGTGCTCGCCGCGTCGAGACGGGCGACCTGGTCGGCCGTCAGAGACCAGCCGACCGCCCCGAGGTTGTTCTCCAGCTGTGCCGCGTCGTCGGCGCCGATGACCACCGAGCACACGGTGGGCCGCCGCAGCAGCCAGTTGATGGCGATCTGGGGCACCGTCCTGCCCGTCTCTGCGGAGATCGCGTCCAGGACGTCCATCACCGCGAGCAGGATGTCCTGATCGACAGGCGGACCGTAGGCGCCCATCCGGTCGACGCGGCTGCCCGGCGCGGGCGGTTGCCCGCGCCGGATCGTGCCGCTGAGCCAGCCACCCGCCAGCGGGCTCCACACCAGCGTCCCGATGCCCTGATCCGCGCCGACCTCCATGAGATCGAACTCGAAGTCACGGCCCAGCAGGGAGTAGTACGACTGCTGGGAGACGAAGCGGGCGGTGTGCAGCGAGTCCTGCACGCCAAGTGCCTTCATCAACTGCCAGGCGGTGAAGTTCGAAGCGCCCAGATAGCGCACCCGCCCTGAGGACACCAGCCGGCCCAGCACCGCGGCGGTTTCCTCGAGCGGGGTACCGGCGTCGAAGGTGTGCAGGTACAGCAGATCCAGATGGTCGGTCTGCAGACGTTCGAGCGTGGCGTCGACCGCGGAGAGCACATACGACCGGCCGGCCCCGCGTTGCGCTGCCGACTCTCCGGTCGGGAGACCGATTTTCGACGACATCAGCAGCCGGTCCCGTCGGCCGCGCACCGCGGCGCCGAGGATCTCCAGCGATGCGCCCGCCCCGTAGATGTCGGCCGAATCGAACAGGGTCAGACCGGCGTCGAGGCACCGGCTGACCAGTTCACGGGCCTGGTCGGCTGACGTGGTGCCGTACGGAGGACCGCCGAATGTCACTGTGCCGAAGGTGAGTTCGGGCACGTGCAGCCCCGAACTGCCGAGGCGGTGGTACTGCATGACGAAGCCTGCCTTTCTGCCCGCGGTGAATGCGTCGGCGGGATCAGCATGCGACGGCCGAACAGGCGGCCACCGAAGAGTTCTGGTACGCGGAACGGTCCTTGGCGCAGCGCCGCGGGTGATGTGAGTCTCATTCCACAGCCCACGAATTCATCACGACGAGGAAGGCCGCGGATGACCACCACACAGGTTCGGGAGAGTTACGCGTCGATGTGCGACGTCACCGACGAGCAGGTGTACCAGTTCCCCCAGCACCGGCCGGCTCCCACTCATCGGGCGGACCTGCCGCCCGGCACCATCCTCGCCTCGGCGGACAGCCACCTGCTCGAACCGGCGGATTGGCGCGACCGCATGCCGGCGAGGTTTCGCGACCGGGCGCCGCGGGCGTGGATCGACGACGACGGCCTGATGCGGTACTCCTACGACGGTGCCGAAGTCATCGACCACTTCGGGGCGTGTGTGTCCACCGGGCGCGAGGGGATGAAGGACCTTGCCGCCCGCATCGCCGACATGGACGCCGAAGGGGTCGCCAAAGACCTGCTGTTCCCGCAGTGGTCGTTCGCGATCCTGTCGGGGGTGAGCGAGGCGCAGGCCGATGCGCCCGGGCGCAACCCGGAGTACGCCATGGCCTATATCCGCGCGTACAACACCTATCTCGCCGAGGTGTGCGCCCAGTATCCCGATCGGCTCTACGGGGTCGGCATCCTCAACTTCTGGGATCCCAGCACCGCCGCCGAGAACATCGCCGAGATCAAGGAACTGGGTCTGAGCGGGTTGACCATCCCCACCAGCCCGCCCACCGTGCGGTACAACGACACCGCGCTGGAACCGCTGTGGGACGCGATCGAGCAGAGCGGTCTGCCGCTGAGCTTCCACGTCGGTGAGCGGGTGGACATGAGCGGCATGGGGACCCTGGGCACGGGCCTGATGCAGAACTTCCACCCGTACCGGAAGTTGTGGTCGCTGCTGACGTTCTCGGGTATCCTCGAGCGCCACCCCGACATGAAGGTGGTCTTCACCGAGGGGCAGCTGCACTGGATCCCCGGGGCGCTGCAGGACGCCGACCAGTTCTACGACATGTTCGGTTCGCTGCTGCAACCGAAGCTGGCGCACCCGCCGAGCCACTATTTCTTCCAGAACTGCTATGCGACGTTCCAGGAGGACCCGGTCGGCCTCGGCATGCTGGCGCAGATCGGCGCCGAGCGGGTGCTGTGGTCCACCGACTACCCACACAGTGAATCCGTCGTGGGCCGCTGCCAGGACGCGGCCTACGCCGTGGCCCAGGTGACCTCCGCCGACGATGCCCGCGCGATCCTCGGCGGCAACGCGATCAAGATGTGGAATATGACCAGGTGACCGTCGGGGTGCGAGGAGAGTTCACAGTCATGGATATCGAGGCGGCAGTGCAGTCCCTGGTCGACCGCGCCGAGGTCATCGACGTGCTGACCCGGTACGCGACCAGCATCGATCGCCGGCGCTGGGACGACTTCGCGGCCTGTCTGGCCGACACGGTCGAGATCAGCATGCCGGTGACGGGCGGCTCGGTGGCGATGAGCCGGGACGAATTGGTGGGGTTGGCAGGCCGCATCTACGCGCAGCTGGCGGCCACCCAACACATCAGCGCCAACCACCAGGTCACGATCGCCGGGGACGATGCCACCGCGGTGTCCACCCTCAACGCCACCCACTACCTCGGTGCGGACGTGACCGGCGGCAGCCTCCAGCGCGAGATCGGCTACTACGAATGGCGGTTGATCCGCTCCGGGGGCTGGCGCATCGACCGCATGCACATGACGATCACGTGGGTGGAGGGCAACACCGCCCGCTTCCGGGAGATCCAGGCGACCGCCGAGATGCCCACCGCAGACGAGGAATAGGCACGACGTGACCACCATCGATCCCATGGCCAGCATCCAACGGTTCTACGACGCCGAGAACGAGTTCTGCCGGGCGCCGACCGACCAGAAGAACATCCAGGGCATGCTCGACGAGCTCGATCCCGACGTCGTGGTCGACGTTCCGCATTCCCTGCCGCACGGCGGAACCTGGGTGGGCCATCAGGGGTTCACCGATCTGTTCGACGCCGTCACCGAGCACTGGTCGGAGTTCGTCGTGGTGTACTCCGAAGCCAGGTTCCACCAGATCGACGCCGAACGGGTGCTCACCGAAGGCGTCCTGCGGGGTACGCTGCGCGAGACCGGCAAGTCGATCGAGATGCCGTGGGTGTCGCTGTTCACCTTCACCGAACGCGGGGCGTCGCGGCTGGATCACTATTACAAGGACACCGCCACCATCGTCTGCGGAGCTTAGCCGGGCCAGGTGGAAAGCGCTTGGTCGGCAACCTTTTTCAACCGTTCGCGGCTGAAGCCGGCCTTGGCCTGCACGGCGATGCCGTGGTTGACCGCCAGGATGAACGCGGTCAGGGCGTCCGGGTCGGCGCTCCCGGGGAGATCTCCTTCGGCCTTGGCCCGTTCGAAGCGTTCCCGGAGCCGGTGCTCGGCCTCGGCGCGGGCATCGATGAGCACCTGCCGCACCGGTTCGGCGTCGTCGGATCCCGCCAGCACACCGTTGATGCCAAGGCAGCCGGTGTGTTCGGGGTAGCGCGTGTTGAGATCGACGGCGCTGTAGAGGATGTGGGTGACGACCTCGCGTGACGTGGGGAGCTCCAACGCCTCCGGGATGTAGTTCAGGTAGCGCTCGTAATACCGGTCAAGCGCTTTGCGGAACAGTTCCGCCTTGTTGCCGAAGGCGGAGTACAGCGCGGGCCGCTCGACGGCGGCGGCCTTGGTCAGGTCGGCGTAGGAGGCGCCCTCGTAGCCCTTGCTCCAGAACACGCGAAGCGCTGCGTCGAGCGCTTCATCCACGTCGAACTCGCGATGGCGGCCCATCAGCCCCGGTAGCCCCATTCCGTAATGGTCATTACTAAATGATAGCAGGCCGGCGGCGGTCGAGCGCATGGACCTGCGCTCGACCACCGCCGGTGCTCAGCGCGCGGCGGCGATGAGGTCCTCGCTCTTGGCCCACAGTTGCCCGGCCTTGGCGGCGTCCAGCGCGTAGGCCCGGGCACCGTCGGCGAACGGGATGGGCCGGTCGTCGATCGGTGCGACGGCGCAGTCCTCGAGATAGCGCCCGCCGATCTCGTCCTTGTCGGCCACCGCGGCGGCCCACACCGACGTCGCCGCCGCCTGCGGGATCTCCTTGAGCTCACCCGGCGGCAGGCCGGCTTCCGCGCGTGACTTCCCGACCGTGTCGAAGAGCTTCTGCAGGTCCTCTTCGGCGAAGTGCCGAGGCAGATCCGTCAGGCTGTTGCCCGGCATCACCGCCGCGCCCCGGATGCCACGCTCGCGGTGGCGCTCGTCGAAGGCCACCGCGAAGAGTGTGTTGGCCGTCTTCGAGCGACCGTAGGCGACCATCGGGTCGTACGGCTGGGCTTTGAAGTTCGGGTCCGTGAGGTCGACATCGGACACGCGGTGGGCCTGGGAGGACAGCATGACCAGGCGCCCGCCATCGGCGAGCAGCGGTGCGATGCGATTGACAAATGCGAAGTGGCCCAGGTGATTCGTCCCGAACTGCAGCTCGAAGCCGTCGACCGTCCAGCCCAGCGGAGTGGCCATGACGCCGGCATTGGCGATGATGGCATCGAAAGCCGTTGCGTCGGAGAGGATCTCGTCGGCAGCGGTGATGACGCTGCGTAGGGACGCGAGGTCGAGCTGCACCAGCTCGAAGCTGCCACCGGCGTTCGCGGCGGCCTCGCGTACCGAGGCGGTGGCCCGGTCGGCCTTGGCGGGGACGCGTACCGTGCCGACGACGCTCGCGCCGTGAGCGGCCAGGGAACGGGCGGTCTCGAGGCCGATGCCCGACGATGTCCCGGTCACCAGGAACCGTCTCCCGGTGAGGTCGACACCGTGCAGCACATCGTCGGCGGTCGATTTGGCGCCAAAGTTCTCGGTCATGATGCTCCTTCGAATGTTCCAGAGGGCCTTCAGATGTGGAATCCGCCGGCGATGTCCAGCACGCTGCCGCTGATGTAGTCGGCGCTGGGTCCGGCGAGGAAACGGACCGTGGCGGCCACCTCTTCCAGGTTGGCGATCCGGCGGATGGCGTGGAAGTCCATCATCGAGTCCGGAACGTTGTGAGCCGCATCGGCGGCCATGTCCGTGGGCATGATTCCGGGCTGCACCACGTTCACCGTGATGTTGCGCGGGCCCAGGTCGCGCGCGACGCCCCTGGCGTAGCCGACGATCGCGGCCTTGGTCCCGGTGTAGTCAGCGACGCCGGGGAACGCGACGCGGCTGACGATCGCCGAGCCGATGAAGATGATGCGGCCGCCGTCGGAGAGCCTGCGCGCGGCCGCACGCGTGGTGGCCACCACGCCGAGCACGTTGGTCTGCCACTGGCGGTCCAGTGCGGCGGTATCGAGCTCGGGGTCGTCGACGAGCTGACCCTGGACCGTGATGGCCGCGTTGTTGACCAGGATGTCGAGCTTGCCGAAATGGGAGACGACGGCGTCGACCAGCGGCTCCGCGGCCGACGGGTCGGCCTGATCGCTGCGGACCGCGATGGCGCGCACGCCCGTCGACTCCAGATCCCGCACCACGGCCTCGGCCTTCTCGGCGGACGCGACGTAGCTGATGGCGACGTCGACCCCCCGTTCGGCCAGTGCGAAAGCGGTGGCGGTACCGAGGCCGCGCGACCCCCCGGTGATGAGTGCGACCTTGCCTTTCAGTTCGTTCGAGCCTTTCAGTTCGTTCGAGCCCTTCGGTTCGTCCGGCATGTGAGTCCTTTCCGTTGCTTTTTTCATAACGTACATTACTGTAATGCTCGGTATGAAATCTGGCAGCGCCGGTCCGGGGCGGTGTTCTGCACAGCGAAACGGCGCTGGTGCCCTCGATCGCGGTAGGCCGACCATGGAATCGCATTCGTGCAGGCCCGCTACTCGATCCGAAGGTGGTGTCATGCAGGCCATTGACAGAGCACTCGCGACGCTGGCGCGCGGCGGCATGGTGGTGGTGGCCGACGACGACGATCGCGAGAACGAAGGCGACCTGCTGATGGCCGCCGACGCGATGACCGACGCCGCCATGGTCTTCTACCTGCGGCACGGCAGCGGCATCGTCTGCGGAACCCTCACCGACGCGCGGGCCGTGGAACTGGATCTGCCGCCGATGGTGGCGGACAACACCGACCCGCACGGCACCGCGTTCACCATCACGGTGGACCACGCCAGTGTCGGGACCGGCATCTCGGCCACCGACCGGGCGGCGACGGTCCGGGCGCTCGCCGATCCGACCACCCGCCCCGAATCGCTTCGGCGACCGGGACACGTGTTCCCGCTGCGCGCGCGTGCCGGCGGTGTGCTCAAGCGCCCCGGGCACACCGAGGCGTCGGTCGATCTGCTGCGGTTGGCCGGCCGTCGCGAGGTCGGCGTCATCACCGAGTTGGTCGGCGACGACGGCCGCCCGCTGTCCGGGCCCGCGCTCGACGCGTTCGCGGCCGAACACGGACTGCCCCTGGTCCGGATCGGCGACCTGGTGCGGCACCGTCGCACCAGTGAACAGCTCGTCGTCCGCAGCGGTGAGGCGACGTTGCCGACCGCGCACGGCGAGTTCCGCGCCATCGCATACCGGGCCGTCACCGCCGCCGACGAACACCTCGCGCTGGTCTACGGCGACCTCGATACGGCAACGGCCAGCGGGGACCCCGTGCTGGTGCGGGTGCACAGCGAGTGCCTCACCGGTGACCTGTTCTCCTCGGCCCGCTGCGACTGTGGCCCGCAGCTGCAGCAGTCGTTGGCGCGCATCGTGGCAGAGGGCGTCGGGGTGACGGTCTACCTGCGCGGGCACGAGGGCCGGGGCATCGGGCTGGGCCACAAGTTACGCGCATACGCCCTGCAGGAAGCGGGCCGAGACACCGTGGACGCCAACACCGACCTGGGATTGCCGGTGGACGGACGCGAATACGGCATCGGCGCCGCGATGTTGGCCGACCTCGGCGTGCACCGCATCAAGCTGCTCACCAACAACCCGCACAAGTACTCCGGCCTGAGCGGTTACGACCTCGAGATCGTCGAGCGGATCGACCTGCCGCCCCGGGTCACTCGGCACAACCTGGCGTACCTGACCACCAAACGTGACCGGATGGGGCATCTGCTGACGCTGCCCGAACTCGGTGAAGGAGCCTGACATGGACGCCGCATCACTTCGCCACGCGGTCAGCCACTTCGGCTCCGGGATCACGATCGTGACAGGCCTCGACGATGCGAAACCCCTTGGCTTCACCTGTCAGTCGTTCTTCTCGCTGTCGTTGGAGCCGGCGCTCGTCTCGTTCGCGCCCGCGCGCACGTCGACCACCTGGCCCGCGATCAGACAGCTGGAGACATTCGCGGTCAACGTCCTTGCCGAGCATCAGGCCGGCCACTCGACCGCGTTCTCGCGCAGCGGCACCGACAAGTTCGCCGGGATCGCCTGGACGCCGGGCGAGCGTGGCGCGCCGCATCTCGACGATGCGCTCGCCGTGTTCGACTGCCGGTTGTGGGCCGAATACGACGGCGGGGACCACACCATCGTCGCCGCCGAAGTCCTGGACTTCCACCTCGGTCCCACGGCCGGGCCGCTGCTCTATTACAAGAGCGCGTACGCCTCGGTCCACCCATGACACTTCGCTTCGACACTCGAGAGAGGGACAATCAACCATGAAGACACGGCGCGAGAACCGCGATGAGCTCAGCTTCGGGTACTTCTTCCCGACCGGCCAGACCGACCACATCTGGTCGGAGGAGGCCGCACAGGCGACGCCGCCGCTGAACAAGCGGGTGTTCATCGACATGGCGCGCGCGGCCGAAGCCGCCGGGTTCGACTCGTTGTTCATCGCCGACACCTGGTCCGGGCACCAGCGCGCAGCCGAACGCGGCGGCCACCAGTCGCCCAAGTACCACGCGCCGATGCTGGCGATGGGTTTGTTCGCGGTCACCGAGCACATCGGCATCATCAGCACCTTCCACACGACGCACCACAAGCCGGCGCACATCGCCCGCATGGGTGCCACGTTGGACGCGTTCTCCGAGGGCCGGTGGGGCTGGAACGTGGTGACCGGCTTCGGCGACCCGGAGGCCCGGCTGTTCGGCGAGGACATGCTCGTCGAACACGATGAGCGGTACGCGATGGCCGGTGAGTTCGTCGAGATCGTCAAGCGGCTGTGGACCGAGGAAGAACCGATCGACGTCGACGGGAAGTACTACCGGGTGCGGGGGCGGATCAAGGCGCCACGGCCGATGCAGAAGCCGCACCCTCTGCTGGTCAGCGCGGGAGCGTCGCCGGCGGGCATGCGGTTCGCCGCCGAACACTGCGACATGTTGGTGGTGGCGGGCAACAGCGTCGAGAAGGTGCGTGAGACCGAGCAGCGCGTCGGGCCGATCACCGAAGCGGTCGGCCGGGTGGATCCGCTGGGCGTCTCTCCGTTCGCCATCGTCATCGTGCGGGAGCACGAGGGGGAGGCCGAGGAGGAGTACGAGCGGCTGTGCCAGTCGTTGAACTACGAGGCCACCGTCGAGCTCACCGCGGACATCCTCGGGGACATCAAGTCGATCGAGGAACTGTTCGACGGCATGACGCGCGAGGAAGCCGCCCGGGCCTGGGGCAGTGGCCGGGGCATCCTGAAGTTCCTCGGCACCGCCGATCAGGTGGCCGAACAACTCGTCGAGATGAAGCGCACGACCGCCACGACGAACATCCTGGTCAACTTCCCGCTGTGGAACCCGCGCGAGGTGCTCGACTTCCGTGGCGTGCTCGACCGGCTGCACGACGCAGGGGTGTGGTCGCCGCCGGAGGACCGCGACCACTCCTGGTGACGGCCGGGAGCCGGCGGCGAAAGGGCCGCTGGAGGCGGTGACTATCACACCGTCTCAACCTAGAATCCGAGGATGCGCGAGAAGGCCGCCAACGTCGTCGAGGCGGCCGACCGAGTCCTGACGTTGATGGAGATCCTGCGCCGCGACGGGATCCTGCACATCAACGCGGCCGCCCGGGAATTGGGCGTCGCACCGTCCACTGTCCACCGGCTGGTGCAGACGCTGGTGTTCCGTGGCTATGCCGTGCAGAGCCTGGACCGCACCTACGCGCCCGGCCCCGCCATTCCCCGCGGTGGCCCCGGCACGGACTGGGCCGGGCTGGTGGGTCGGTGGCATTCGGTGCTCGAGGACGTCGCGCGAGCGGCCGGGGAGACCGTGCACCTCGTCGTCCGGGACGGCGACAGCGCGCTGTTCCTCGACAGTGTGGTTGGCGCGCAAGCACTCTCGGTGGCATCCCGGGCCGGTCGTCAGTTGCCTGCGGAGCGGAACTCGGCGGGCAAGATCCTGCTCGCGCACATGCCGACCGAGTCGTTGCTGCCGCTGTACGCGCAGCGGTCCGACATCGACTTCGAGGCGCTGCAGAGTCGGCTGGAATCGGTGCGCCGGCAGGGTTTTGGGCTCAGCATCGCCGAAAGTGAGCGCGGTATCACCGCGATCGGGGTGCGGCTGAACGACAGCGGAGACACCCCGGTCGCCGTGGCGGTGTCGGGTCCGTCGATGCGCTTCGATCGCCGCCGAGCGCTGGCGGTGCTGCCGGTCCTGCACCGGCTGGCCACGATCGCCTGACGGTCTCCGGACCGTTCTGCCCTGAGGAACGTCACTGGTTTCGTCGTACCCCGGCGGCCGAGTATGTGGCGGTAACCGATCGATGAAAAGAGTTCCCCCATGACTTTCGAGACACGTCGTTTTCCGCCGACCCGCAAGGCCATCTCTCCGCAGGCCACGGCCACTCGTGAGCTCCTGAAGTACATCCCGCAGCTTCCCCTCTCGGAACGGGACCGCCGGTGGGACCGACTGCGCAAGAAGATGGTGATGGCCGGTGTCGAGGCGTTGGTGTTCCTCGGCAACGACATCTATTGGGGCATGGGGATGTCGAACATCCGTTACGTCTTCCAGGTGGGCTCGCACATCGGTGCGGACGGGTTGTTCTGCCTCGACGGTGACCCGGTGGTGTGGAACACGCTGCCGCACATGAACCGGCCGACGAGCCACTACCTGTCGATCCAGGAGTGGATCACCGACATCCGCGACCGCGGCGGCATGCCGGCGATCGCCGATGAGCTGCGGGCCCGCGGGCTGACGTCGTCGAGAGTCGGCCTGGTCAGCTTCTCCAACAGCGTGCAGACCACACCGACGCTGCTGCACCAGAATTTCGTCGACCTGCAGCGGCTCCTGCCCAACGTGACCTGGGTGGACGCCAACCACCTGCTGCAGGAAATGCGAATGGTCAAGAGCGAAGCCGAGATCGACATGCTGCGCGGCGCAGGCAAGATCGCTCGGCTCACCCTCGACGCACTGGTGGACACCGCGCGACCCGGCGTGCCCGACGCCGCCGTGTACGCCGAGATGATCCGCACCCAGATCGCCAACGGCGGTGAGCCCAACATCTTCAACCTGTTCGCGGCCGGCCCGCTCGAGCACGACCCGAACGAGCTCTGGCACCTGCTGCACGGCTGCGACCAACCGCTGACCCCGTCCATGCGGCCACTGCAGGACGGCGACCTGATCGTCGCCGAATGGCACACCAAGTACGGCGGTTACCTCGCCCACACCGAGTACACGGTCTACGTCGGCAAGCGCGCGCCCGATCAGCTGCTGCGACTGTGGGACGTCGCCGTGGAATGCCTGGAGGCCAGCCGCACCGCGCTCACCGCCGGGCGCACCATCCGGGAGGCCCTGCAGATCCTGCGGGAACCCGCCCGCAAGGCTCAACTGGATTGGGTCGAACTCGGCTTCCATGCAATGGGTTTGGCCTCGCCGGAGTTCCCGACGGTGGTGTACGAGGACGGGTGGGGCAATCCGACGCTCAACGGCCACAACATCGGTGACATCGAGCTGGAGACAGGGATGACGTTCGGCAACAACGTCGACCTGCACGACACCACGTGGAAACCCGACGTCGGCGTCATGCTGTCGGACTTCATGGTCGTGCGCCCGGACAAGGCCGAGTGTCTGGTCGACACCCCCCGCGAGCTCGCACAAACAGGGTAGTTCCCAGGACGGAGTGCTGACATGAAGCCCATCAACACCGATCCCGACGCGTTGAGCGTCGGGTACTTCTTCCCGGCCGGGCAGACCAACCACGTGTGGTCCGACGAGGCGTCCCGGCGCACCCCCCGCCTCAATCGCACCAACCTGCTGGCCCTGGCGCAGGCGGCCGAGCATGCGGGCTTCGACTCGCTGTTCATCGCCGACAACTGGTCGGGACACCAGCGGGCCGCGGAGCGGGGTGGCCACCAGGCACCGGCCTTCCACGCGCCGATGCTCGCCATGGGCATCTTCGCGGTCACCGACCACATCGGGGTCATCACCACCTTCCACACCACGCACCACAAACCCGCGCACATCGCGCGCATGGGCGCCACGCTGGACGCGTTCAGCGACGGCCGGTGGGGCTGGAACGCCGTGACCGGCCACGCCGAGGCCGAGGCGGCGCTGTTCGGGGAGCCGTTCGTCGACCACGACGAGCGGTATGCCATGGCCGCTGAATTCGTCGACGTCGTCCAACAGCTCTGGCGTGAGGACGAGCCCATCGACTTCGTCGGGAAGTTCTACCGCGCCCAGGGCCGGATCAAGGCGCCACGGCCGGTGCAGCAGCCGCGGCCGCTCATCGTCAGCGCCGGGGCGTCCACGGCGGGAACCGCGTTCGCCGCCGACTGGTGCGACGCCCTGGTCACCTTGGCGCGCACCGAGGACGACGTGCGCGCCCTGGACGAACGCCTGCAGTCCCAGCTCGTGCCCAGCGGCCGCCGGGTGACGAGCTGGCCGTTCGCGATCTGCATCGTCCGCGACAGGCCCGGCGAGGCGCAGGCGGAGTACGAGCACCTGCTGCGTTCCCTCAACGCCGAAGCCGCCTGGGAGATCGCCGGCGACATCCTGGGTTCCATCGAGACCGCTCAGGCGATGTTCGACCGGCTCGGCCGGGACGAAGCCGTGCGCGCGATCGGCTCCGGCAGCGCCATGCTGCAGTTGATCGGCACCCCCGATGAGGTTGCTGAACAGCTCATCTCGCTGAAACGCACCACCGGGGCGGGCGGGGTGCTGATCAACTTCCCGTTGTGGAGCCCGCGGGAGATCGCCGAATTCAGCGGTGTACTGCGGCGGCTGGAGGAAGCCGGGGTGCGCACGCCACCCTCGGCCCGCGACTACAGCTGGTGAGGCCCGGACGGCGCATCCTGGACCACCAGCCCGTTGAACTCGTCGAGCATCGCCATCCGCTCGCGCGAGACCACCTCAGCGACACCGGAGGTCGGCAGGTCCCAGGCCAGCGTCGTCGTCTCGTTCTCGGCGAACCTGGGCCACCAGGGCAGTACGGGCGTCCGGTCGGGTTGGCCCATGGGGTCGCCGCTGGCGGCGAACGACAGCCAGGCGGCCCGCACCTGACGCCCGAGCGTGTGGTCGGCAGGGGTCCACGCCCAGTCCCACACGTGGTGGGTGCCGAACAGGTAGGGCAGTTCTGCGCCGTGGAACGCACCGGCGTAGGCCTTCTCGGCGACGTCGCTGTGCGTACTGATCGGGGGTTGGCGCAGGAACACATAGTGCCACACCGGGCTTCGGTCCAAACGGGCCTGCAATCGGGCGGCCGTCCAGCTGGACCAGACGAACACCCGGTCGGCTTCCAGGGCACGGCTGGCCGAGGGCACGTCGGCGTCCGATGCCGCCGGATACAGATCCAGCAACCGGTCGGCCAGCTGGGGGTACTCGGCGTGAAGATACGCACGGTAGTCGGCCACGGTGGTCAGATACGGCAGGCCCGATCCTTCATTGCCGGTGTTGCCGACGATCATCGGCACGTCGTGGGCGCGTCCGCTCCGGTAGGCCGCCAGCGGTGATTCACGCAGGACGTACCCGTCCACGACGGGGTAGGCCGAGTCGAAGACGTGCATGCTGGTCGAGACGCCGGGCAGACTGTCCGAGAGCCATGGGCCGGTGAAGCGCGGAAGCATCACCGCGGCAAGCTCTTCGGCGGGCACCGCGCGCAGCTGCGCCGCGGTCCGGACGCCCAACAGGGCGGCGACCTCGCTGCCGGCCTGCTCGCCGGCGGCGAGGCTCTGCGGGCTCGCGGCGTGACCGGGACCGTCGAGCACCGGGGCCACGCCGGGGCCGCTCTGGGCGACCGCTCGGTGGAACAACCCGGCCGCCAAATCCGACGCGCGCAGGTTGTGCACGCTGTGGCCGCCGGCGGAGACCCCCATGATCGTGACGCAGGTCGGGTCACCGCCGAAGGCCTCGATGTTGTCGCGAACCCACTGCAGTGCCGCGATCTGGTCGAGCATCCCGTAGTTGCCCGACACCCCGTGATCGGATTCCGCGGACAGCGCGGGATGGGCGAAGAAACCGAACCGGTTCAGCCGATAGTTGACGCCAACGACGGTGACGCCTTCGCGGGCAAGGGTTTCCCCGTCGTAGAGCGGGTTGGACGCCGACCCGAACTGGAACGCGCCGAAGTGGAACCAGACCATGACGGGACGCGCCGAGTGGTCCGCAGGCCCGGTCCACACGTTCACATAGAGGCAGTCCTCGCTGAACTCGCGCTCGCCGCCGCAGTACAGCGAGTTGGCGGCGACCCGGGGCTGCACCGCGCTGGGCGGATAGTGCGTCGCCGAACGCACGCCGCTCCAGCGTGGAACGGGATGTGGTGGGCGCCAACGGAGCTCGCCCACCGGTGGCGCGGCGTAGGGGACACCCAGGAAGGTGCGGACCCGGCCGTCGGGGCTCAGCGTGCCCGCGAGGCGACCATTGGTTACGGTGACGTGCGCGTCGGCCATGACTGTCCTTAAGGGCTTGTTCGGGGACTTCCACTGGGGAACGTGGTCGAAGGGTGGCCCGTGGGGTTGACCGGGCGCCAGCGAGGTTTCGGATGACAGAACGTGATACCGCGCATCGGCGCCGGCCGGGCCGCCGTTCTGTACAGCGGAATGTTCCTGGTGCGGCCCGGGGTGGGAGACGAATCTGAGGGAGCCAGGCCCACGCATGACCGCGCCGGCCGCTGCTGATGGACGGAGGAGTTCTCATGACGGCAGACGATGCGGCGAATCCGTTGCACGCACGGCAGCGGGCGATGGCCGCCCCGCAGATACCGCGCCCGCCCTATGCCATCAGCTCGGTCGACAACGCGCTGTACCTCATCCAGCTCCTGGCTCGCGACGGATGTATCGGGGTCAGCGAGGCGGCAGCGGAGTTGGGGGTGGCCAAGTCGACGGCCCACCGGTTGCTCGGGATGTTGTGCTACTGGGGGTACGCGAGCAGGGACGGTGACCGGCTGTACCGCAGCGGACCCACACTCGGGACGATGCACCACGGGCCGAGCCGCCACGACGACCAACGGATCCTGATCGCCCGGCCCTTCCTGGAACGGCTGCGGCGCGAATTCAACGAGACGGTGCACCTGGTCGTGTTGCGCAACACCAGCGCGGAGTTCCTGACCAGCCTGGAGTGCACCCGGGCATTACGCGTGGGATCGCGCGCCGGCGCCGTCATGCCCGCGTACCGGACCTCCGGGGGGCAGGCCCTGCTGGCCGCGCTGCCCGATGCCGAACTGACGCTCCTGTTCCCGGAGGGGTCGCCCGATGCCGGTATGGACGCCGAGGAGTTCCGGCGCGCGTTGGCGGCGGTGCGTCGGCGCGGCTACGGGATCAACGACGGGCTGACCGAGCGCGGCATCGTCGCGATCGGCGCGTGCGCGCGGGGATCCGACGGCCGCCCGGTGGCGGCGATGTGTGTGTCGGCGCCGGCGTTGCGGATGCAGCGGCGCCATCTGCGCCGGGCGGCGGAGATCCTGCACCGCCACGTCACACAGCTGGAGGCCGAGTTCACCCAGGCCGCGGCGGCCGTCCCGCGGATCGCCGGGTGACCGACCGCTCCGGATGTTCGACCCAGCAGAACCGAGGCGCTGCCGGCCGGCCGTTCGGGCAATCATGCCCCTATGACACCTGGCCGATCTCCTGTGCGATTGACAGCGGTTCCAGCACCCGACCAACCCGACACGACCGACGCCCTCCGGGCGCTCTACCGTGGGTTCGAGCAGGAGCTGCTGGTCCCGCTGTGGACGGAGATCGGTGACCTGATGCCCACACAGCCGCGTTCGCGGGCCACGCCGCACCTGTGGCGGTGGGACCGGCTGCGTCGTCTGGCCGCGGCCGCAGGGGAATTGGTGCCGGTCGGCCGGGGCGGCGAACGCCGCGCGATCGCCCTGGCCAACCCGTCACTGGGCGGGCGGCCGTTCGCCACCCCCACGCTGTGGGCGGCGATCCAGTACCTGCTGCCCGGTGAGGACGCACCGGAACATCGGCACACCCAGCACGCGTTCCGTTTCGTGGTCGAGGGCCAGGGCGTGTGGACCGTCGTCGGCGGTGATCCGGTGCCGATGCAACGCGGCGACTTCCTGCCCCAGCCCGGCTGGAACTGGCATGCGCACCACAACGGCACCGACGAACCGATGGCATGGATCGACGGCCTGGACATCCCGTTCCAGTACGCCAGCGAGAGCCAGTTCTTCGAGTTCGGCCGCGACGCGATCTCCGAGGACGAGCGGGCGACACCGGAACGATCACGCTCCGAACGGCTCTGGGCGCACCCGGGCCTGCGTCCGGTCGCCGTGGCCGACAACTGCTCCGGGACTCCGCTGCTGGCCTACAAATGGCGGCACACCGACCGGGCCCTGGCCGATCAGCTGACCCTGGAACGGGACGGTTTCCCCGGCACGATCGAGCCGGGCCACGCCGCGGTGCGCTACACCAACCCGGCGACCGGCAGCGACGTCCTGCCGACGATCCGCGCCGAAATGCACCGGCTGGCACCGGGTTGTGAGACCGCACCGGTCCGTGAGACGGGGTCGTCGGTCTATCAGGTCTTCGACGGTTCGGGTTCGGTCACCGTGGGTGACCAGACGTGGACCGTGACCCGTGGCGACCTGTTCGTCGTGCCGTCCTGGCAACCCTTCACGGCCCGCTCGGAAGCCGGACCGTCCGATTCCGACTCCGGCGCGCTCGACCTGTTCCGCTTCTCCGACGCACCGATCTTCGAGGCGCTGGACCTCGACCGCAACAGCACGAAAGGGTCCGCCCGGTGAGACTGGCCACGATCCGCACCCCCGACGGGCCCAGGGCCGTCCGCCTCGACGGCGGCCACCACGTCGACCTCGGTTTCGCCGATGTGGGCGAGCTTCTCGCCCAACCCGACTGGCGTCGGCTGGCGGGCTCGGCGAGCGGCGCGACGACGCCGGCGGCCGAAGCCGAGTTCGCCCCGGTCGTGGTGGCGCCGAGGAAGATCGTGTGTGTCGGGCACAACTACACCAACCACATCCGCGAAATGGGACGGGAACTTCCACAGTTCCCGACACTGTTCACCAAGTTCGCCGACTCGTTGCTGGGGCCCTACGACGACATCGTCAAGCCGGCGGAGACCGACGCGTTGGATTGGGAGGTGGAACTGGCCGTCGTCATCGGGCGATCGGTGCGTCGCGCCACCGAGGACGAGGCCGAGGCGGCCATCGCCGGATTCACCGTGATGAACGATATCTCCATGCGGGACTGGCAGTTCCGCACGATCGAATGGACCCAGGGCAAGATCTGGGATTCGTCGACACCGCTGGGCCCCTACCTCGTCACGCCCGACGAACTGGACGGGGGAGTGCGGCCCGACCTGACCGTCCGCACCGTCGTCGACGACTCCGTCATGCAGGAGGACCGGACCGGTACGCTGCTGTTCGACCCGGTACACCTGGTCCGCTACATCTCCACGCTGGTGCGGCTGGACCCCGGCGACGTGATCGCGACGGGCACCCCCGCCGGAGTGGGACATGCGCGGGACCCGAAGATCTACCTGCTGGGCGGTGAAACGGTGCGCACCGAGATCGACGGCCTGGGCACCTGCCGCAACGTGATCGTCAAGGCATCATGAGATGGCCACGTAGTAGGCCTTCGTCACGCGCAGCGGCGTGAGCGGTCCGGTGTTGTCACCGACCTCGACGATCCAGCCGTCGGGGCTTTCGACGATGCCGTGGTTCTCGTCAGCCGGACCCCAGACGGCGACATAAGTTCCGGGGACGCTGCCCCCGTTGCAGCCGAACTGTCCGACGTAGTCGGGGTGCACCTCCTGGATGTCCCAGGCGCCACCGATCCTGGCGCGGCACGTCGTGCCGTCCTCGAGCTCGATCGCCATCGGGCGGGGCGGTCCCTCGGCCGGTTCCAGCGGGCTGGTGGCGCCGTCGGCGATGCGCCGGACCAACTCCGTGGAGAACGGGTCGGTCAGGCACAGCACATAGGCGCCGCCGGAGGTCGGCCAGCAGGCGTCACCGGAATCGGCTGTGCCGCCGCAGAACCGAACCCCGTGGGTGACGTCGTAGGGGGAGGGGGAGCCGAAGCTGCAGTCGATGGGCGAGTCGTTGTTGATCTCGACCTCGCGGAAACCCGGTTTGGGATTCCCCTGTGCGTCCACCGGTGCCAGCACGATGCGTTCGGGGCCGGGGGTGGTGGCGGCGCGCGGTTTGCACAGGCACAGCACGATGGAGGTGACGGTGCCCTCCACAGTGCTGCCGGTGTCGGCGTACCCCTCGACGACGATGCGGTAGGCGGCGTCGGTGCCGGGGTCGGCGTCGAACGTCACCGTGGTGGTGCCGTCGCTGTTGGGTGCGGCGGCCAACGGCTTGCCGTACAACTTGGCGGCTTCGGCCACCGGGCTGCCGGACGTCAACCCGTCGATGGTGCGGCCGCCGTTGCGCGGCCGGATCGCCTGCAGGACGCCGTCGCGGAAGTCGAAATCGCAGTCGATCCAGCGAACCGTCACCTCGCCGGTGGTGCCGGCGTCGGGGAAATCGGGGTGTTCGGCGCGGATATCGGCGATGCCGGTTCCCAGGTCGATGCCGAAGATGCCGGTGGCCGACAGCGACTTGTTGGCCTGGCCGATGTTCTGCGTGGCCAGCAGCCGGGCTGCCAGTTGATCGGCGTTCGCTGCGTGCACGAAGATGCCGCCGGTGGTCTCGGCGATGCAGCGCAGCTGGTCGGCGGCGGGGCCGTCGAGTTTGAAGCCGACGGTGGAGACGGTCAGGCCGGGATGGGACCGCTTCAGTTCGGCGGCGGTGTCACAGGGCGGGGTGTCGCAGGTGTCCTCACCGTCGGAGACCAGCACGATGGCCTGCGGGCTGGCGTCGGCGGGCAGTTGATCCGCGGCCGCGCGCAGGGCCAGGCTGATCGGGGTGTAGCCCGACGGGGTGATGCCGGCGATGGCGGCGCGCATCGCGGTGCGGTCCAACGGGCGGGGCGACATCAGGACCGTGACGTCCTGGCAGCCGGCGGGTTTGTCGGTCTCGGCCGTGCCCGTGGTGGTGCCGTAGGTCTCCAACCCGACCTCGGCACCGTCGGGCAGGGCCTCGATCAGCCCGTTGGCGGCGTTCTTGGCGGCGTCGATGCGCGGTCCCGGCGCATCGGCCTCGGTCATCGAACCCGAGCCGTCGAGGATCAGCATGGTGGGCACCGACGTCGGCGACGGTGCCGCGGATTCGGCGCTGCCGGTGGGGTCGGCGGCTTGTCTGGTCGTCGAGCATCCGACGAGCATCAGTACCGTGCAGAGCACCGTCAGCATCGACCGCCGCATCATGCGCGGAGCCTAACGCCGCCCCCGCACCCGGCGATGTCCTCCGAACGGACGAAGTTCACCGGGGAGACCCTGGGCGGCTACCGTTTTCGTGCCGAAACGTAGGCCACCACGGCGGGGCCCGCCCTGATAGCGTCGGCGGCCGATGACCGTGGACGAGACCGAGCCGATCTCCCAGCCGGCGGTAGCAGAGCCCCGCCGCAGGGTCGATCCATGGCGCATCCTGGCGGTGGTGTCGACGGCGGTGTCCGTGGCGACCATCGCGACGCTGGTGTGGACGGTGAACAAGCTCGCCGACGATCCGACCCCGGCCGAACGCATGCACGCCGCGGCGGGCGTGTCGACGGTCATGGCCCCGCCGGTGGCACCGGCCGCCCCGCCTCCGCCTCCGGCCCCGGCCGCTGCGCCTCTGGCGCCGGTCGTGCCCGTCGCCCAGTCCGTGCCCGTCACGCAGCAGCCCCGACCCGTCCAGCAGGCGCAGGCCGTCGCGCAGCCGTTCACCCCGATGCAGGCCCCCGCGGCGCCGATGGCGGCGCCGGCCGCCAACCCTTGGCCCAACGTCACGCTGCCGCCACCGAACGTCGTTCTGCCGGGCGTGATGCCGCAGCTCAGCATCGACGCCATCATCGCCGCGGTGAGCGGCACCGCGGGCTGGATAGGCGGTGGCACGCTCGACCTGATCGGCGACGTGCTCGTCGCCTCGGCGGCCAACAACGGCGGCGGGGCACCCCGACCCGATCAGGCCCTCGCCGCGCTGATGACGCCGCTCACCCGGATCCCGCCGCCACAGCTGCCGCGGGAGCTGGACATCACCCGGATGCCGCCGCCACAGCTGCCGCGGGAGCTGGACATCACCCGGATCCCGCCGCCGCAGTGGCCGCGGGAGCTCGACATCACGAAGATCCCGCCCCCGCACGTGCACTGGGACCGGATCCTGCCCCCGCCACCCCGCCTCTGGTAACGCTCGCGGGCCGGCCGTCGATGTATCGTGCGACGGCTGTCGAGGGGTCGGCCGGGGGTCAGTTATGAGGTTCTTCGTGATCAAACGCTTCACCACGCTCGCTGTCGCCGCAGCCGCCGTGCTGGGCCTGTCGGGCCTTTCGCTGGGTTCCGCCGCGGCGCAGCCCGCCTGTCCCGACGTGCACTGGATCGGTGCCGCCGGCTCCGGTGAACGGGTCGGCGACATGCGCGTCGACGGCGGCATGGGCCGGGTGGTGTACAAGTCGTTCCGCGACTTCGCCCAGCTGGTACAGCAGAACGGTCGCACCATCACCGGCGAGGCCGTCGTCTACCCGGCCACCGCGGTCCCCGAGGACGGCGGCATCCTGGACTGGGCCGGGTTCATGAGCAGCGTCGACACCGGCGCGGCCGCGCTGGGCCAGCAGTACGCGACGTTCGTGGCGCAGTGTCCGACCTCGCAGGTGGTACTCGCGGGGTACTCCCAGGGCGCGATGGTGGTGCACCGCAACCTGCACGCGCTCGATGCGAGCCCGAACCTGGCCGCGGCCCTGCTGGTCGCCGACGGCGACCGGCTGCCGCAGGACCCGACCGTCAACATCGGGTCGGTGACCGCCGTGCCCGGGCGGGGCAAGGGCGTCGCCCAGGACTGGCCGATCCTCGCGCACGCGCCCGCGGTGCTGCCCGTGTCGATGGGGGCACGCACGATCAGTGTGTGCGATCTCGGCGACGCGGTGTGCGACTACGACCCCGACGCCGAGGACGAGATGAACCCGGTCGCGGTGGCGGTGCACACCAGCTACGCCCGCAACTCGGCGGCGCTGGACCCGTGGACGGTTCCGCTGTACCAGCTCGTCGCGGCCAAGCCGGTCGCGGTCCCGGACATCAACCAGGTCACCGTCGCCGCCGGTTCCTGAGCCGAAATCGCCGGTCGGCGGCGATAATCTGACCATGTCGACTTTCTGGCGCTATGTCCGGATCCAGCTGTTCGTCCTGTTGTGCGGCATCGTCGGCCCGATCTTCCTGATCATCTACTTCGCCTCGGGCGCCTCCCCGCTGCTGAGCTGGATGTTCTGGACCGGCCTCGGCGTGACCGCGCTGGATGTGCTGATCGCGCTGGCGCTGACCGGCCACAGCGCCAAGAAGGCCGCCAAGACCCAGGCGCTGGAAGCCGACGGGGTGCTCGCGCTGGCGCAGGTCACCGGGATCCAGGAGACCAACACCCGGGTCAACAACCAGCCGCTGGTCAAGCTCGACCTGCAGATCTCCGGGCCGGGCATCACACCGTTCGCGACGCAGGACCAGGTCCTCGCGTCGGTGTCCCGGCTGCCGATGATCACCAGCCGCAAACTCGTCGCGCTGGTCGATCCGGCCACCAACGACTACCAGATCGATTGGCAGCGAAGCGCTCTGGTCGGCGGCATGATGCCGGCCACGTTCAGTGTGGCCGAGGACAACCGGACCTACGACCTGACCGGCCAGACTGGACCGCTGATGGAGATCCTGCACGTGCTCAAGACCCACGGCATCAGCGTGGACAGCATGATCGATCTGCGGTCGAACCCGGCGGCGCGCCAACAGGTGCAGGCCATCGTCCGGCGGGCCGCCGCCCAGCAGGCCCCGCCGCCGGTGCCCGCGGGCGCGCCCTACGTTCCGCCGGCCGAGCCGACCACCGCGCAGCGGCTGCAGGAACTCGAGACGCTGCGGGCCACCGGGTCCATCACCGACGCCGAGTACACCGCCAAGCGCCAGCAGATCATCGCCGACCTCTGATACTAGAACGCGTTCTAGTTCTGCTGTTAGCCTGAGACCGCCCGCACGGACGAGAAGGAGCGGTCGTGGCAGTTGCTGCACCCCTGGAGGGACGTGTCGCGTTGATCACCGGGGCGGCCCGCGGCCAGGGCCGCGCGCACGCGGTCCGGCTGGCCGCCGACGGCGCCGACATCATCGCGATCGACGTCTGCGGTTCGGTGTCGCCGAGCGTCACCTATCCGATGCCGGGCCCGGCGGACCTGGCCGAGACGGTGCGGCTGGTGGAGGCGAAAGGCCGCAAGGCGCTGGGCCGCGAGGTGGACATCCGCGATCTGGCGGCGCTGCAGCAGGTGGTCGCCGACGGGATGGAGCAGTTCGGCCGGCTCGACATCGTGGTGGCCAACGCCGGCATTTTGAGCTGGGGCCGGATCTGGGAGATGTCCGAACGGCAGTGGGACGACGTCATCGACGTCAACCTCAACGGCACCTGGCGCACCCTGCGGGCCGCGGTCCCGGCGATGATCGAGGCCGGCAACGGCGGGTCGATCATCGTCGTGAGCTCCTCGGCCGGGTTGAAGGCCACCCCGGGCAACGCGCACTACGCGGCGTCCAAGCACGGGTTGGTGGCGCTGACCAACGCGCTGGCGCTGGAGGCCGGTGAGTACGGGATCCGGGTCAACTCCATCCACCCGTACTCGATCGACACCCCGATGGTGGAGAAGGAGGCGATGATGGAGATCTTCGGTAAGTACCCGTCGTTCCTGCACAGCTTCGCCCCGATGCCGTTCAAACCCGTTGCGCACGATGGGAAACCGGGGTTACAAGAGTTCATGACCCCAGAGGAGGTGGCCGACGTGGTGGCCTGGCTGGCCGGTGACGGGTCGGCCACCGTGTCCGGTTCGCAGATCGCCGTCGACCGCGGGACGATGAAGTACTAGGTCAGTACCTCGGCGAATCGGTCTATCGCCCAATCGATTTCGTCGGCCGTGATGACCAGTGGCGGGGCGAACCGCAGCGTCGAACCGTGGGTGTCCTTGACCAGCACCCCGCGCTCGGCCAGTCGGTGGCTGACCTGTTTGCCGGTGCCGAGTGCCGGGACGACGTCGACGCCAGCCCACAGGCCCCTGCCGCGCACCGCCACCACCCCGCGGCCGATCAGATCATGCAATCGGGCGTGCAGATGGGCGCCGAGTTCTGTTGCCCGAGATTGGTATTCACCGCGGCGCAACATGTCGACGACCGCACCGCCGACGGCGGCGGCCAGCGGATTGCCCCCGAACGTCGAGCCGTGCTCACCGGGATGCAGCACGCCGAGGACGTCGGCGTCGGCCACCACCGCCGACACCGGCACGACCCCGCCCCCGAGCGCCTTACCGAGCAGGTAGATGTCGGGCACCACACCCCAGTGCTCGCACGCGAAGGTGCGGCCGGTGCGGGCCAGCCCGGACTGGATCTCGTCGGCGATCATCAGCACGTTGCGCTCGGTGCACAGCGCGCGCACCCGCGGAAGGTAGTCGTCGGGCGGCACGATGATGCCGGCCTCCCCCTGGATGGGTTCCAGCAGCACGGCCACCGTGTCGCCGTCGACGGCGCCGGCCAGCGCGTCGGCGTCCCCGAACGGCACCGACCGGAACCCCGGTGTGTAGGGCCCGAACCCGCGCCGCGCCGCCTCGTCGTCGGAGAAGCTGATGATCGTCGTGGTCCGACCGTGGAAGTTGTTGCGCGCCACCACGATATTGGACTCGGACACGCCCTTGACGTCCGTGCCCCACTTGCGGGCGACCTTGATCCCACTCTCCACGGCCTCGGCGCCGGTGTTCATCGGCAGCACCATGTCCTTGCCGCACAGCTCGGCCAACGCCCGGCAGAACGGGCCGAGCCGGTCGGAGTGGAACGCGCGGCTGACCAGGGTCACCCGCTCCAGCTGGGCGCGCGCGGCGGCGAGCACCTCGGGGTTGCGGTGCCCGAAGTTGACGGCCGAGTACGCGGCCAGGCAGTCCAGATAGCGGCGGCCCTCGACGTCGGTGATCCACACACCCTCGGCGCTGGCGGCCACCACCGGCAGCGGTGAGTAGTTGTGCGCGACGTAGCGGTGGTCCAGCTCGATCGCGCTGTCGGTCTGCGACATGCTCTCCAGGATCGTCACGGATATACCTCCAGGGTGCAGCATTTGACGGACCCGCCGCCTTTGAGCAGTTCGGAGAGGTCGACGCCGACGGGGCGGAAACCCGCCGCGCGCAGCTGGTCGGCGAAGCCGGTGGCCGCCGCGGGCAGCACGACGTTCAGACCGTCGGAGACGGCGTTGAGGCCCAGGGCGTACGCGTCGGCGCTGGCCACCTCGATCGCGTCCGGGAATTGTTCGAGCAGGGCGGCGCGGGACTGTCCGGTGAACGCCGGCGGGTAGTACGCGATCGTGGTGTCGTCGAGCACGGCCAGCGCGGTGTCCAGATGGTAGAAGCGCGGGTCGATCAGCTCGAGGCTGAGCACCGGCATCCCGACGTGGTCGGCCACCTCGTCGTGGGCGCGCCGTTCGGTGCGGAACCCGAAGCCCGCCAAGATCATCGAACCGGCGACCAACAGGTCGCCCTGGCCCTCGTTGACGTGGCGGGTCTCCACGGGCGGGTAGCCGTTACGGGCCATCCACTCGGCGTGGGCCACGGCCTCACCGGCGCGCTGCGGGTGCGCGAAGCGGGCCACTACCGCCGTGCCGCCGACGATCAGCCCGCCGTTGGCGGCGTAGACCATGTCCGGCAGGCCGGGCACCGGCTCGATGAGTTCCACGGTGTGCCCGAGATCGAGGTAGGTCTGGTACAGCGTCGTCCACTGGTCCACCGCACCTCGGGTGTCGACCGGTGTGGAGGTGTCCATCCACGGGTTGATGACGTACTCGACCGCGAAGTGCGCGGGCGCGGTCATGACGTAACGGCGGGGCCGGGCGCTGCGTCGGGTGGACTGCTCGGGGGACTGCTCGGGGGACTGCTCGGTGGCGGAGGCCGCGGAAGGACCGGCGACATCGAAGACTGTCATGAAACCAACGATATGGACGGCCTATCATGCAATCAATCGCCATACATTGCGTGTTGATACACGTTCTATTGCGCGAAATTGGCGATCGCGTGGCTTTGTTGCGTAGGAGGAGCGGTGGACCGTCTGGACGAGACCGACGAGCTGATCCTGGCCCAGTTGGCCGACAACGCGCGGGCGACGTTCGCCGAGATCGGGCAGCGGGTCAACCTGTCGGCGCCCGCGGTCAAGCGGCGGGTGGACCGGATGCTCGACACCGGCGTCCTCCGCGGTTTCACCACGGTGGTGGACCGCAACGCACTGGGCTGGAACACCGAGGCCTACGTCCAGGTCTTCTGCCACGGCACCATCGCCCCCGATGAGCTGCGCGCGGCGTGGCAGGACATCCCGGAGGTGGTCAGCGCGGCCACCGTCACCGGCACCGCGGACGCGATGCTGCACGTGCTGGCCCGGGACATGCGTCACCTCGAGGAAGCGCTGGAGCGGATCCGCGCGGCCGCCGACATCGAGCGCAGTGAGAGCATCGTGGTGCTGTCCAACCTGATCGAGCGCACCCAGCGCTGACCCGGGGTGGTGCGCACGGAAGCGGCGCGATCGTGTAAGAACACCCCGTGGCCACATCTGCGGGAACAGCTGGTGTCGTGATCGTCGGCGGCGGGTTGTCCGCCGCGCGCACGGCCGAGCAGCTGCGTCGTTCTGAATTTGCCGGACCGATCACGATCGTCAGCGACGAGGATCATCTGCCGTACGACCGGCCGCCGCTGTCGAAGGAAGTGCTGCGGGCCGAGACCGACGACGTCACGCTCAAGCCGGCTGAGTTCTACGCCGAGAACGACATCACGGTGTTGCTGGGCAACGGGGCCAAGTCGCTCGACACCGCGGCCAAGAAACTGACGCTGGCTGACGGCGCCGAGCTCGGCTACGACGAGCTGGTGATCGCAACGGGGTTGGTGCCCAAGCGGATCGGGTCGTTCCCCGACCTGCAGGGCATCTTCGTGCTGCGGTCCCTCGACGACACCATGGCGCTGCGGGAGGCCGCGAAGTCCGCGCGGCGCGCGGTGGTGGTGGGCGCGGGCTTCATCGGGTGCGAGGTGGCGGCCAGCCTGCGCAAGCTCGGCGTCGAGGTGGTGCTGGTGGAACCGCAGCCCGCGCCGCTGGCGTCGGTGCTCGGTGAGACGATCGGCGCGCTGGTGACGCGGCTGCACCGCGCCGAGGGCGTGGACGTCCGCTGCGGGGTGGGCGTCGCTCAGGTCAGCGGGGAGGAGCGGGTGCGCGCGGTGACGCTCGGTGACGGCACAGAGCTCGACGCCGATCTCGTCGTCATCGGGATCGGGTCGCACCCGGTCACCGGCTGGCTGGACGGCAGCGGCATCGCGGTGGACAACGGCGTGGTGTGTGACGAGGTGGGCCGCACCAGCGCTCCGCATGTGTGGGCCATCGGTGATGTCGCCTCCTGGCGTGACACCGTGGGTGGCCAAGTGCGCGTTGAGCATTGGAGCAATGTGGCCGACCAGGCACGGGTACTGGTGCCCGCGCTGCTGGGTCAGGAGCCGCCCGCGGCGGTGACTGTCCCGTACTTCTGGAGTGACCAGTACGACGTCAAGATCCAGTGCCTCGGTGAGCCGGAGGCCACCGACACCGTGCATGTGGTGGAGGACGACGGTCGCAAATTCCTGGCGTACTACGAGCGCGACGGCGTCGTCGTCGGCGTGGTCGGTGGCGGGCTGCCGGGCAAGGTCATGAAGGCCAGGGCCAAGATCGCCGCCGGTGCACCGATCGGCGACCTGATCGGCTGAGTCTGGATTCACGAAAAGAGCGGCGCCCCTTGGTGGGGTGCCGCTGTTTTCGTGTGGTGGGTTAGCGGATGTCGAGGTAGTAGACGTGGCCGGTGACGGTCTGCTGGTAGGTGCGGTCGTTGCGGTGGTCTTGGACAGTGGAGCGGATGTCGCTGCCGCGGTTGATCCCGACGACGGAGGCTTGGGACAGCGGGGCGTCGGAGAGCCGGTTGACGATGACCCGGTTGCCCTGGGCTTCCAGTGCGCTGATGGTGTCGGCGGCGTTACCGCCGGCGGTGGGGGCGGCCAGGGCGGGGACGGCCAGTCCGAGGACGGCGGCGGCAAGTCCGGTGGCGGCGGCGGTGGCGATGGTGAAGGTCTTCATGTCTTCTCCCCTTTTGTGTGTGTGTCCTGTGGTGGTCTGGCTGGTGTAACGGGCAGGTCAGAGGGTTTATTGCGGTTGGCAGCGATTGACCTGTCGGTGGCAGAAATCAGGTGGTGGATCAGATACCGCCAATGTTGTGGGGAGGCCGGGACCGGGCCCGGAATTGTCACACCCTCTCCGTAGGGTGAACATATGTTCGATGACGGGGTGGCGCCACCCGAGGATCCCGGCACCCAGGCGCCGGGCCTCGGCGAGGCCCCCGACGCGGACGCCACCCAGGACACGGCGCCACCGGCAGACCCGCCCACCACCGCCCCTCCGGCCGACGCCGCCGACAAGGCCGCGCCGTCACCGGACGACGAGGACGAGGGGGTGAGCGAGGTTCCGGTGCCGGGGCATCCGGGCAACCTCGACAATGCCGCGTTGATCGACTCGATCGTCGAGTAC
>JBFWOX010000052.1:0-39717 GCA_050250295.1 Mycolicibacterium sp. | reverse complement strand
GCGACGAACCGGGCTATCGCGTGCGGGTGGGCGGCCGGGTGGGTGTGCAGGTAGCCGGCGTGCACCCCGGCCAGCACGGCGCCGTCCTCGACGACACCGCCGCCGCGTCCGCGGTAGCGCCACGCCGGCTGCCGCCCGGCGGCGAAACGCACCGTGGTGCGGTGGAATTCGTGCCCGGTCACCCGGGCGCCGACGGTGTGCACGGCCGAATCGGTGACCGCGACGGCGTCGCGGTAGCCGAGGGTGAGGGTGTCGGTGAACGACGCCGACCCGGCCAGCACCCCGCACATCGGGTGCCCGTCGAGATCCTCGACCAAGTAGGTCAGGCCCGCGCACTCGGCGTGGATCGGGGCGCCGCGGGCCGCCAGCGCGGCGATCTGGCCGCGGACGCCGTCGTTGCCGGACAGCTCCGGGCCGAACTGTTCGGGGAAACCGCCGGGCAACACCACCGCCGACGCACCGGCGGGCAGCGGGTCACACAGCGGGTCGAACGTCGCGACATCGGCACCCGCCGCCCTCAGCAGCTCCTCGTGCTCGGCGTAGCCGAAGCTGAACGCTTTGCCCGCGGCCAGTGCCACGGTCACCGGTTCGGCCGCCGGGGTGCACTGGGCCGGGGTCCACGGGTCCTCGGTGACCCGCGCGGCGGCGACCGAGGCCAGCGCGGCCAGGTCGACGTGGCGGGCCACCAGCGCCGTCATCGCCGCCACCGCCGCGGTCGCGCGCACCCCGTGCTCGACGGCGGTGACCAGACCCAGGTGCCGCGACGGGACGGACAGCTCGTCGGCGCGCGGTATCGACCCCAGCACCGGCACCCCCACCTGGTCGCAGGCCTGCCGCAGCACCTCGTCGTGGCGCGCGGACCCGACCCGGTTGAGGATCACCCCGGCCAGCCGGATGGTGTGGTCGAACGTCGCGAACCCGTGCAGCAGGGCCGCCACACTGTGGCTCTGCCCGCGGGCGTCGACCACGAGCACCACGGGCGCCCCGAGCAGCGCGGCGACGTGCGCGGTGGACCCCGGGGCGGCCGCCGTCGCGGCATCCCCGATGCGCCCGTCGAACAACCCCATCACGCCCTCGACGACCGCGATGTCGGCGCCGGCGCTGCCGTGCCGGTACAGCGGGCCGATCAGGGCGTCGCCGACCAGCACCGGGTCCAGGTTGCGGCCCGGCCGCCCGGCGGCCAGCGCGTGATAGCCGGGATCGATGAAATCCGGGCCCACCTTGAACGGTGCCACCCGCCGGCCCGCCGCCCGCAGCGCGCCGATCAAACCCGTTGCGACCGTGGTCTTCCCGCTGCCCGACGCCGGCGCGGCGATCACCACCGCAGGTACGCTCACACCCCACCCCGCGAGCGCGCCGCCGCCCCACCCCGCGAGCGCGCGTGTCTGCACCGCCACACGCCGTGTCCGCTGGCATTTCGCGCACGCTCGCGCCCGGCGAGCGTCACGCTGCGCTCACCATTCGATCCCCTTCTGGCCCTTGCGGCCCGCATCCATCGGATGCTTCACCTTCGTCATCTCGGTCACCAGGTCCGCGGCGTCCACCAGCGCCGCGGGGGCGTCGCGGCCGGTGATCACCACGTGCTGGGTGCCCGGCCGCGTCTGCAGCACCTCGACCACCTCGCCGACGTCCACCCAGCCCCACTTCAGCGGATAGGTGAACTCGTCGAGCACATAGAAATCGTGGCGCTCCTCGGCCAGCCTGCGGGTGATCTCGGCCCAGCCCTCCGCGGCGGCCGCGGCGTGGTCGGCCTCGGTGCCGGCCTTGCGCGACCACGACCAGCCGGCGCCCATCTTGTGCCATTCGACCGGCCCGCCGACCCCGCGCTCGTCGTGCACCCGGCCCAGTTCGCGCAGCGCCGTCTCCTCGCCCACCTTCCATTTGGCGCTCTTGACGAACTGGAACACCGCCACGTCGAAGCCCTGGTTCCAGGCCCGCAGCGCCATCCCGAACGCCGCGGTGGATTTGCCCTTCCCGGGGCCGGTGTGCACGGCCAGCAGCGGGGCGTTGCGGCGCGCCCGGGTGCTCAGCCCGTCGCTGGGGATACTGAGCGGTCGGCCCTGCGGCATGTCACTGTCCTTTCCGAGTCGGTACCGAGCCGGCCTACGCCGCGCGTGACTTGACCACCGCGGTCAGGTCGTCGGCCCGCAACTGCTCGAGCCGCACCGACGGCGCGTTCAGGTGCACGGCCAGATCGGCCGCCAAACCCAGTCGCACATAGGAAGTTTCACAGTCCACCACCACCGACGCGGCGCCCTCGGCGACCAACCGGGACGCCGCGGCGCGGGCCCGCTGCACCGGGTCGGCGCCACCGGTGGCGCGACCGTCGGTCAGTACGACCACCAGGCAGCGGCGGGCCCGGTCCCGCGCGCGCTCCCGCACCACCATGTCACGTGCCGCCAGAAGGCCCTGCGCCAGTGGGGTTTTACCCCCGGTGTCGAAGCGGGCCAGCCGGCGGCCGGCGATGTGGGCCGACGTCGTCGGCGGCAGCAGCACCGAGGCACCCTGCTGCCTGAACGTGATCACCGCGACCTTGTCCCGGCGTTGATAGGCGTCGCGCAACAGCGACAGCGCCGCACCGCTGACCGCCGACATCCGGTCGCGCGCGGCCATCGAACCCGACGCGTCGACGACGAAGATCACCAGGTTCCCCTCGCGCCCTTCGCGCACCGCGCGACGCACGTCGTCGGCGGCGACGCGCAACCGGCCCGGACCGCGCTGGGTACCGGCCGCCGCCAGCACGGTGGCGAAGACGTGCACCCCGTGTCCGGAGCCGGTTTCCGCGCTGGCCGCCACGACGGTCCCGGTGCGGTTACGGGCCCGCGAACGCCGCCCGGGCGCACCCTCGCCGACACCCGGCACCACCAGCGCCCTGGTCCGGAACGGAGCCGACGGCGCCGCACTGGGGCGGGTGCCCGACGACGGCCCTGTGCCGCCGACGGCCGATGACTCCTGCGAAATCTCTTGCGGCGCTTGACCGTCGGCGTCCAGCCCGCCACCGGGTGGATCCGGGTCGGGTTGGGGTTCCTCGGCGGCGCCGCGCGCCTGCTCCATCGCCTCGTCGAGCTGGGCCGGGTCCAGGCCCGGGTCGTCGAACGGGTCGCGGCGGCGCCGGTGCGGCAGCGCGAGTTCGGCGGCCACCCGCACGTCCTCCTCGGCGACGGCCGTCGCGCCGCGCCAGGCGGCATGCGCCACCGCGGTGCGGGCCACCACCAGGTCGGCACGCATGCCGTCCACGTCGAACGCCGCGCACAGCGCCGCGATCCGCCGCAACTCGCTGTCCGGCAGAGCCACCTGCGGCAGCGCCGCGCGGGCGTCGGCGATGCGGGCGGCCAGCTCGTCGTCGGCCGACGCGTACCGCTGCGCGAAGCCGCCCGGATCGGCCTCGTAGGCCAGCCGCTGCCGGATCACGTCGGCGCGTACGTCGACGTCGCGGGAGGCGGCCACGTCGACGGTCAGGCCGAACCGGTCCAACAGCTGCGGACGCAGCTCACCCTCTTCGGGGTTCATCGTGCCGATCAGCACGAACCGGGCCTCGTGGCTGTGCGACACCCCGTCGCGTTCGATGTGCACCCGGCCCATCGCCGCGGCGTCGAGGAGCACGTCGACCAGGTGGTCGTGCAGCAGGTTGACCTCGTCGACGTAGAGCACCCCACCGTGCGCGCGGGCCAGCAGGCCGGGCGAGAAGGCGTGCTCGCCGTCGCGCAGCACCTTCTGCAGGTCCAGCGAGCCGACGACGCGGTCCTCGGTGGCGCCGATCGGCAGCTCCACCAGGTGCCCGCCGCGCCCGCCCGATGCGGCGGACAGCACCTGCGCGAGTCCGCGCACCGCGGTCGATTTCGCGGTGCCCTTCTCCCCGCGGATCAGCACACCGCCGATGTCGGGGCGCACCGCACACAACATCAGCGCCAGCCGCAGCCGGTCGTGCCCGACCAGGGCACTGAACGGGTAACCCGGTTCGGTCACGGCTTCACCATCGGCACGTGCGGGATCCCGTCGTCGAGGAATTCGTCGCCGTCGCGGACGAACCCGTGCTTGCGGTACATCTCCTCGAGGTAGGTCTGGGCATTGATGTGGCAGGGGTAGTCGCCGACCTCGGCCAGCGCGGCCTGCAGCAGCCGGGTGGTGTGCCCGTGCCCGCGGGCGGTGCGCTTGGTGCACACCCTCCCGATCCGGAACGTCTTGTGACCCGCCGGATGCTCCTCCATCAACCGCAACGTTGAAATGACTTCTCCCTCAGGACTTTCCAACCAGAAGTGGCGGGTCTCGGCGAGCAGGTCGCGGCCGTCGAGCTCCGGGTACGGGGTGGCCTGCTCGACCACGAACACCTCGACCCGCAGCTTGAGCAACTCGTAGAGCGTCGCGGCGTCGAGATCCTTTGCCCAGCTGCGGCGCAACGCGACGGTCATGCCGGAGCCGCCGTCAAACGGTCGCCGCCGTGGGCGTGTGTTCGGTACCCGCCGCCGACTCCGCGACGGCCGGGACGCCGCTGGCGGGCTTGTCCAGCTTGAGCACCTTGGTGCCGTGGGCCCACACCTCCTCGAACAACGCGGGCTCGTCGGACAGTTCCACGCCCAGCGACGGCACCATCTCGGTGAGCTTGGGCACCCAGCTCTGGTAGCGGTCGGGGAAGCAACGCTGCATGACGTCGAACATCGCGGGCACCGCCGTCGACGCCCCCGGGGAGGCACCCAGCAGGCCGGCGATGCTGCCGTCGGCCGCCGCCAGCACGGTGGTGCCGAACTCGAGGACACCGCCCTTGCCCTTGGCCTTGCGGATCACCTGCACCCGCTGCCCGGCGATGTCCAATTCCCAGTCGGAATTGACTGCGCTGGGCGCGAATTCGCGCAGCGCCTCCACCCGGGCGGCCTCACTCTGGATCAGCTGGCCGATCAGGTACTTCAGCAGGCCCATCTCGGTCAGGCCGACGCCCAGCATGGACACCAGGTTGTCGGGTTTCACCGAGAACGGCAGGTCGGTGACCTTGCCCTGCTTGAGGAACTTCGGCGACCACCCGGCGAACGGCCCGAACAGCAGCCAGGACTTGTCGTTGATCACCCGGGTGTCCAGGTGCGGCACCGACATCGGCGGGGCGCCCAGGGGCGGAAGACCGTACACCTTGGCCTGGTGCGCGGCGGTGAGCTCCGGGTTGCCGGTACGCAGGAACTGGCCGCCGACCGGGAACCCGCCGAAACCCTTGGCCTCCTTGATGCCGGCCTTCTGCAGCAGCGGCAGCGCCCCACCGCCGGCGCCGACGAAGACGAACCTGGCGTTGATGGTGCGCTTGCCGCCGGTGCGCCGGTTGACGATCTTGACCGTCCAGCTGCCGTCCGAGCCCTGCTTCAGACCGCGGACATCGTGGCCGAACAGCGTCGACAGGCCGCGCTGGGCGCCGAAGCCGATGAGCTGACGCGACAGCGCGCCGAAGTCGACGTCGGTGCCGTCCTGGGTCCAGTTCAGGCCCACCGGCTCCGAGAAATCCCGCTTGGCCGCCATCAACGGCAGCCGGCGGGTGAACTCGTCGCGGTCGTCGATGAACTCCATCGTGGCGAACAGCGGGTTGGTGACCAGCGCGTTGTAGCGCTTGCGCAGATACTTCACGTTCTCTTCGCCGGAGACGAAGCTCACGTGCGGGATCGGGTTGAGGAAGCCGCGCACGTCGGCCAGCACCCCGTTCTCGACGGCGTAGGCCCAGAACTGCCGCGACACCTGGAACTGCTCGTTGACGTGGATCGCCTTGGTGATGTCGATCGTCCCGTCGGGGCGCTGCGGGGTGTAATTCAATTCACACAGCGCCGAATGCCCGGTGCCGGCGTTGTTCCAGGGATCGCTGCTCTCGGCGGCGGCCCCGTCGAGACGCTCGACCAACGTCATCGACCAGTCCGGCTCCACCAGGCGCAACAGCGCCGACAGGGTGGCGCTCATGATGCCCGCCCCTACCAGCAGAACGTCGGTCTTCTCCGGTTCAGACACGTTTGCGTTGGTCCTTCGTGGTCGCGGCCCGTTGGTCACGGCTTTTCGACGTTCAGGTTATCCCGCCGCGCCGCGGGCCAACCTCCCGACCGGCCCCGCGTCCGTCACCCCCGGCACTAGGGTGGCAATCGTGTCTGGATGGGAGCCTGACGTGCTGCCCGGGTACTGGCAGCAGACGTTCGCCCTAGGGCTCGATCCGGACGGTGAGGGCGAGCTGGTGGCCACGCTCGTGCGACGCGGGGAACCGGCGACCACGGCCCGGCACGCGGTGCTGGTGGTGCACGGCTTCACCGACTACTTCTTCCACACCGAACTGGCCGATCACTTCGCCGGCCGGGGGTTCGCGTTCTACGCGCTGGACTTGCACAAATGCGGGCGCTCCCACCGCGACGGGCAGACCCCGCACTTCACCACGGACCTGGCCCGCTACGACACCGAGCTGGAGCGGGCGTTGACCGTCATCGCCGCGGAATCGCCGGCCCGGGTGCTGGTGTACGGCCATTCGGCGGGCGGGCTGGTGGTTTCGCTGTGGCTGGACCGGCGCCGTCGCCGGCGCAGCGCGCCCGAGGTCGGCGGGCTGGTGCTCAACAGCCCGTGGCTGGACCTGCAGGGCCCCGCCATCCTGCGCTCCCCGCCCAGCTCGGCAGCGATCCTGGCGCTGGGGCGGCTACGCAAACGCACGGTGGTGCGCCGCCCAACCGAGGGCGGCTACGGCACCACACTGCACCGTGCCTATCACGGCGAGTTCGACTACGACCTGACCTGGAAGCCGATCGGCGGTTTCCCGGTCACCTTCGGCTGGATCAACGCGATCCGGCGCGCCCAGGCCAGACTGCACCGCGGGCTCGACGTCGGCGTCCCCAACCTGATCCTGCGGTCGAATGTCAGTGTGCGCGAAGCCAATGACCCGGAGTCGATGCAACGCGGCGACGCGGTGCTCGATGTGGCCCAGATCGCCCGGTGGGCCGGCTGCATCGGCAACCGGAGCACCGTGGTGCCGATCACCGACGCCAAACACGACGTGTTCCTGTCGCTGGCCGAACCTCGGCGGCAGGCCTTCGCCGAGCTGGACCACTGGCTGGACTGGTATGTGACCGAGGGGAATGAGGACCGTGGCTGATTTCGACATCGCGATCATCGGGACCGGTTCGGGGAACAGCATCCTCGACGAGCGCTACACCGACAAGCGGGTGGCGATCTGCGAGAAGGGGGTGTTCGGCGGCACCTGCCTGAACGTCGGCTGCATCCCCACCAAGATGTTCGTCTACTCCGCCGGGGTCGCCGAGCAGATCCGGGAGTCACCGCGGTTCGGCGTCGACGGCCGCCTCGACGGGGTGCGCTGGGCCGACATCGTGTCCCGGGTGTTCGGGCGCATCGATCCACTCGCCAGCGGCGGCGAGCACTACCGGCGCTCGTCCCCGAACGTGGAGGTGTTCGCCAGCCACACCCGCTTCGCGCCGGGCGGCAACTCCGAGGGCTACCGGCTGCGCACCGAGGCCGGTGACGAGTTCACCGCCGCGCGCGTGGTGATCGCCGCCGGGGCACGGGCGACGGTGCCCCCGGCGATCGCCGACTGCGGGGTGGCCTACCACACCAGCGACACGATCATGCGGATCTCGGAGCTGCCCGAGCACATCATCATCGTCGGCGGCGGTTACGTCGCGGCCGAGTTCGCGCACGTCTTCTCGTCGCTGGGCTCGCGCGTGACGATCGTGCTGCGCGGGACCACGATGCTCAGCCACACCGACGACACGATCTGTGAGCGGTTCACCGACATCGCCGGCAAGAAATGGGAGATCCGAAGCCGCCGCAACATCGTGCGCGGCAGGTCCGACGGCTCCGGGGTGACGCTGGATCTCGACGACGGTTCGTCGCTGCGCGGTGACGTGCTGCTGGTGGCCACCGGCCGGGTGCCCAACGGGGACCGGCTCGACGCCCACCACGCCGGGGTCCAGGTCGATGACGGGCTCGTCGTCGTCGACGAGTACCAGCGCACCACGGCGCGGGGCATATTCGCGCTCGGCGACGTCAGCTCGCCGTTCCAGCTCAAGCACGTGGCCAACCACGAGGCGCGGGTGGTCAGGCACAACCTCCTGCAGGACTGGGACGACACCGACAACCTGATGCCGGCCAACCACCGGTTCGTGCCGTCGGCGGTGTTCACCGAACCGCAGATCGCCTCGGTGGGGTTGACCGAGAACCAGGCCCGCGCCGCGGGGTACCGCATCCGGTCCAAGGTGCAGGATTACAGCGACGTCGCCTACGGCTGGGCGATGGAGGACTCCACCGGGTTCGCCAAGCTCATCGTCGACGACGACACCGGGCTGCTGCTGGGGGCGCACATCATGGGGCACCAGGCGTCGTCGCTCATCCAGCCGCTCATCCAGGCGATGGCGTTCGATCTGCCCGCGCAGGAGATGGCACGGGGCCAGTACTGGATCCATCCGGCGCTGCCCGAGGTGATCGAGAACGCGCTGCTGGCGCTGTGCGGTGAGCCGCCGTGGCCGCCGGCCCGCCGCCACTAGCCCCAGCCAGATCCCGCCGAAATTGCATTCCAGCAGGCCGCCACTCGCACTTTCGCTGCTGGAATGCAATTTCGGCGACGTGCGCGCGGGTGACGATCCCGGCGGGTCAGGGGCGCGGCGACGGGACCACGAAGCCCCACGGCAGCTCGAGCCGGTGCGCGGCCAGCAGCTCCGCGTCGTTGAGCACCTCGTGCACGGGGCCGTCCGCGACGACGACGCCACCGTCCATCACCACGGCCCGGTCGCACAACTGCGCCGCGTACGGCAGGTCATGGGTGACGATCAGCATCGTGGCCCGCAGCGGCGACAGCGTTTCGGCGAGCTCCCGGCGCGCCACCGGGTCGAGGTTGGCCGACGGTTCGTCGAGAACCAGAACATCGGGCTCGCAAGCCAGTACGGTGGCCAGCGCGGCGCGGCGGCGCTGCCCGCCGGACATGTGCGCGGGACTGCGTGCGGCCAGTTCGGTCATCGACACCTCCGCCAGGGCGCGGGCCACCCGGGCCTCCAGCTCGGCGCCCTGCACCCCGAAGTTCGCCGGGCCGAACGCGACGTCCTGGGCCAGCGTCGGCATGAACAGCTGGTCGTCGGGGTCCTGGAACACCAGCCCGACACGGCGGCGGATCTCACGGAGGGTGTTGCGCGACACCGGGATCCCGCCGATCTCGACGGTGCCCGCGGCGGCGGTCAGCACCCCGTTGAGGTGCAGCATCAGAGTCGTCTTGCCTGCGCCGTTGGGGCCGAGCAGTGCGACCCGCTCCCCCGGCGCCACGTCGAGGTCGATACCGCCCAGGGCGACGTGCCCGTCGGGATAGGCGTAGCGCACCCCCCGCACCCGCACCGCCGACGGCGTCACGGCAGCACCCATGACGCACCGGCGACCAGCACCGCGGCCGCCGCGGGCAGCAGCGCGAGGACCCATTGCCGCGACGACGCCGGCGCCGGGCAGCCGGCACCGACGGCCAGCGCCGGGACCCGCCCGTCGAATCCGCGCGACAGCATCGCCAGATACACCCGTTCCCCACGCTCGTAGGACCGCAGGAACAGGGTGCCGACACCCCTTGCGGTGGCACCGATCTGGTGCAGCATCCGCGGCGAGTCGCCACGCGAGATCCGCGCCACCCGCATCCGGCGGGCCTCGGCGCTCAGCACGTCGATGTAGCGGATCATCAGCGTCAGCATCGATACGATGATCGCCGGCACGTGCAGTCGGCTCAGCGCCACCGGCAGCTCGCGTGAGGTGGTGGTGGCCGCGACGGTCAGCGACGCGGCCACCCCGAGGGTGCCCTTGATGACGATCCCCCACGCCGCGTACAGCCCGGTCACCGACAGCTGCAGGCCGGCGAACTCCACCCGGGATCCGCCCTCGGCGAACGGCAGCAGCACCGCCAGCACGATGAACGGCGCCTCGATCAACATCCGGGGCAGGATCCAGCGCAGCGGGATCCGGGCCGCCCGCCAGCAGACGAGCAGGATCAGCGCGTAGATCCCGAACGGCCAGAACAATTCTCGTGGGGTGGCGACCACGGCCAGGACGAAGACCACCAGGCAGGCCACCTTGACCTCGGCAGGCAGCCGGTGCACCGGCGAGTCGCCGTCGCGGTACAGCGGGTGGGAGTGGCCGCTGCCCACGGTCAGTCCCCTACGGAGGTCTTGGGTTTGGTCCGCGACCGGGAGATCAGCCAGAACGCGCCCCCGGCGACCGCGACGGTGACGACGACGCCGACGATGCCGGCGAGCCCACCGGTGCCGTCGGTACCGCCGACGGCGTAGTCGGCCAGCGGGGAGCCGGCCAGCGCGTGCTCGTCGGCGTGCTGGGCGATGCAGTCACCACGCAGCTCCTCGCCGGCGGCGGTCTCGACGACCTCACAGCCCCGCAGGGTGGCCGAGTCCAGACCGTCGGGGCTCGGGCTGGCCAGGTAGGACACGCCACCGGCGATCAGCAGCGTCACGACGGCGAACCCGATCCAGAACCGCCAGCGCCGCGCGGCGGTCATGCCGGCACCGCCACGGCGCTGCGAGAGGTGCGCAGCAGGTAGACCAGGTCGGGCCGGGCCCGCACCACGGCCATCACGGTCAGCGCGGTGATGATGCCCTCCCCGATCCCGATCAGCACGTGGGTGCCGAACATGTAGGCTGCGACCGCGCCCAGCGACGTCGACGCCGCCCCGCCGAGCGCGTACTCGATCACGAACCCCATTGCGGCACAGACTGTTCCGATCACCGCGGCGGCGAACGCGATGACCCCGACGGCTGCCACCGGCACGTCGGTGCGGCCGCGGCGCACCACCCGGTACAGCAGCGCCGCGAGCGAATAGCCGGCCGCGACGCCGATGACGGCCATGTTGGTGATGTTGGTGCCCAGCGCGCTCACGCCGCCGTCGGCGAACAGCAGCGATTGCACGACCAGGACGATGGCCACACACAGCGCGCCGGTGTAGGGCCCGACCAGGATCGCGGCCAGCGCACCCCCGAGCAGGTGGCCGCTGACCCCGGGCAGGATCGGGAAGTTCACCATCTGCACGGCGAAGATGAACGCGGCGACCAGACCGGCCAGCGGCACGGTGCGCTCGTCGATTTCCTCGCGGGCGCGCCAGGCGCACAGCCCCAGCGCGGCGAGGGCGATGACTCCGAACAGCAGCGAGATCGGCGCATTGACGATCCCGTCGCTCATGTGCATGGCGACATACTGGACGTTCACCCGCCCGAGCCTATTCGCCCATCTGTTCATCTGTCTAGCTGATCAGATGACCGGCCGAGGCCTGCCCGACCGGACAGGTCATGGCCGGCGCGCCACCGGGTACCCCGTCGCAGAGACCGACGGAAGGAGACGGCGATGAGCGCACCGGAGACGGCCGAGACGTGGGAGGTGGTGGTCGCGACGCTGCACGACCGCGGCGACCCGGCCAACGGGGCCGAGACCACCGCCCTGGTGCAGGGATCCGAGGCCGAGGCCCGGCGCGTCTACGCCGACCAGGTCGCCGAGGCCGCCGAGCACGGCTATCACTGGGTGAAATTGCGCCGCGGCGGCGCCGAGGTGGAGTCCTGGCCGCAGGCCACCGGCTGGACGAGCTGACTACTCCGGGCGCAGGCGCCGGCCCGCCGGATCGTAGAGGGGCCGCAGCGAGACCGTGATCGGGTACCGCTCGCCCCCGACGTTGACCTGGTAGTCACCGCCGCGCACCCAGTCGGCGTCGACGATCGAACCGTCGCCGGCACGCAGGTACGCCAGCCCGACCGACGACCCGAGGGTCTGCCCCCACGCCGCGGACGTCACCTGCCCGGCGACGGCGCCGTCGCGCAGCACCAGTTCCCCGCCCCAGAGCATCGGCTCGGGGGAATCGACCGAAAAGCTCACCAGCTTCTTGCGCACACCCCGATCGCGGGCCCGCTCGACGGCGTCGCGGCCGAGGAACGGGATGTCGGTCTTCAGCTTGCACGCGAACAGCAGACCGGCCTCGACGGGGTTCTCGCTGGGGGTGAGCTCCCGGCCGAACGCCCGGTAGCCCTTCTCCAGCCGCAGCGATTCGATGGCGTAGTACCCGCCGCGGGCCACCCCCAGCGGCGCCCCCGCGGCCATCAGGTCCTCGTACACCCCGACCGCGAACTCGGCGGGAACGTAGAGCTCCCAACCCATTTCGCCGACGTAGGTGATCCGGGTGGCGCGCACCGTGGCGTAGCCCAGCGACACCGTCCTGCTGGTGCCGAACGGGAACGCCGCATCGGAGAGGTCGCTGTCGGTCAGGCCGGACAGCAGGGCACGCGACTGCGGCCCCATCACGCCGAACACCGCGTACGCCGAGGTGACGTCGACGACGTTGGCGTTGGCGAGCCCGTGGGCACGGATCTGGGTGCGGAGGTGGTCCTTGTCGCGCTCGGTGGTGGCGGCGCTACTGACGATCAGGTACTCCTCGGCGCCGGTGCGGGTCACGGTGACGTCGGACTCGTAGGTGCCGCGCGCGTTGAGCATCCCGGTGTACACCGAGCGGCCGACCGGCACGCCGACGTCGGCGGTGCACAACCACTGCAACGCGGCCTCGGCGTCGGCGCCGACCACCAGGTACTTGGAGAACGACGTCTGGTCGAACACGGTGACGGCAGTGCGGGTGGCGGTCTGCTCGGCGGCCGACCACGGCAGCCAGTTCGGTTTGCCCCACGTGTACTCGATCACCGGGTCGGCGCCGGCCGGGGCGAAGAAATTGGCCCGCTCCCAGCCCATCCGGCTGCCGAAGTTCGCGCCCGCGGTGTCGAGCAGGTGGTGCACCGGCGACCGCCGGAACGGCCGCGCTGTTGCCATTTCCCGGTTGGGCCAAGGGATTTCGTAGTGGATTCCGAGGACTTCGGCGACCCGGTCACGCAGCCACCGGTTGTTGCCGTTGAACGGCGCGAAGCGGCGGATGTCCACCCCGGTCAGGTCGGTGGTGGGCGCCCCCGCGACGATCCACTCCGCCAGCGCCCGGCCGGCCCCGCCTGCGGTGGCGATGCCGACGGAGTTGAAGCCCGCCCCGACGAAGAAGTTCCGGCACTGCGGCGCCTCGCCGAGGATGAACTGGTTGTCGGGGGTGAAGCTCTCCGGGCCGTTGTAGAACTTCTTGATGCCGGTGGTCTCCAGCGCCGGGATGCGCAACAGCGCGCTGTTCATCAGGATCTCGAAGTGATCCCAATCCTCGTCCAGCAGTTGGAATTCGAACGGGTACGGAATGTCGTCGGGCCCGACCCAGGGTTTGGCCTGCGGTTCGAAGCCACCGATCACCAGGCCGCCGACTTCCTCCTTGAAGTAGGTGTAGCCGTCCGGGTCGCGCAGGATCGGCAGGTCCGGATGCACGCCGTCGATCGGTTCGGACACCACGTAGAAGTGCTCGGCCGAATGCAGCGGCACGTCGGCGCCCACCATCGCGCCGATCCGCTTGGCCCACTGCCCGGCGCAGTTGACCACGATCTCGGCCTCGATGTCGCCGGCGTCGGTGCGCACCCCGGACACCGCGCCGTCGCCGGTCAGCACGTCGAGCACCCGGGTCCGTTCGATGATCCGGGCGCCGCGCATGCGGGCCCCCTTGGCCAGCGCGAACGTCAGATCGGTCGGGTTGGCCCGCCCGTCGGCGGGCAACCAGATGGCACCGACGAGGTCGTCCACCCGCATCACCGGATACCGCTGCAAGGCCTGTTCCGGGGTCAGCAGCTCGCATTCCAGGTCGAAGGCGGCCGCGTTGGCTGCGGTGCGGCGCAGCTGCACCATCCGGTCCTCGGTGCGGGCCACGGTGACGCCGCCACACTGCCGGTAGCCCGCCGACAGCCCGGTCTCGGTCTCCAGCTCGGCGTAGAGCTGGGTGGAATACTGCACCAGCCGGGTCATGCCCTCCGAGGCGCGCAGCTGTCCGACCAGGCCCGCCGCGTGCCAGGTGGTCCCGCTGGAGAGCTGACCCTGCTCGACCAGCACCACCTCGGTGATGCCCAGCTTGGTGAGGTGGTAGGCGACGCTGGTGCCGATCACCCCGCCGCCGATGATGACGACCTGCGCGCGGGTGGGAAGGGCTGGGGCTGACGTCATGTGCGTCCTCTCAGTCGGTGGCGGCGACGTCGTCGAGCAGCTGGGCGAACCCGGGGCTGCGGAACTCGGCGACGGCGGCCTCGTAGCGCTCCATCGCCCACGCCCAGAAGTCGAATTCGATGGCGCTGGAGCCGTTCTGGATACATCCCCACAGCGTCCAGCCGTACTTGGCGACGATGCCCTGCAGATGGGCCCGCGCGGTCTTGCGCCGCGACGGACGGCCGTAGTAGCAGCTGACCAGTTCGTCGAGCTGGTCCAGCGACAGCCCGCATTCGCTCCAGATGTTGCCCAGTTCGAAGCACGGGTCGTTGTTGCCGGAGTACTCGTAGTCGATCAGCCAGATCTTGTCGCCGGCGTCGATGAAGTTGCCCGCCAGCAGGTCGTTGTTGCACGGCACGGTGGTGTCGTCGGTGGTGGTGAGCACGCGCCGGGCTGCCTCGAACGCCTCGGCGTGCTCGTGGTAGTCCGACGGCAGCCGGAAACCGTTGCGGAGCACCGTCTCGAGATAGGCGGGCTGGCGTTCGAACATGTCGAATCGGTTGGCGAACCGTGGCCCCTGATGCAGGGCGCGGCAGGCGTGCGCAGCCCTGGCGATCACACCCTCGCGCTGGAAATCCTCGTTGCTCAACGTCTTTCCGCCGAGGAACCCCAGCACCAGCACACCGAGGTCGGGCCGGTAGTCCAGCACCGGGGCGCCGACGCCGGCATGCTGGGCGGCCACGCTGTTGTAGTGCTCGTGGCCGCGGTCGATGCCCAGCATGTTGGTGGCGGTGTCGACGCAGCGCGCCACGTACACGCCGTCGGGCGTGCTGATCTTGACGTTGCGGTTCGTCAGGCCGCCGGAGAGTTCCTCCAACGTGCGGGGCTGCCCGGCGAGCAGCGGGATCTGGTCGAACAGCGCGCCGAGCTGTTCGTCGGAGAGCCGAGACGACACGCCCTCACTGTAAACCCGGCGCCTGTCAAAGGTCTAGACTAATGACGTGTCGACCGTCACCGACGTCCTGCGCCGCTGGGCCAGCGGCCCCCGCCCCGCCGTGATCTTCGATTTCAACGGCACACTCTCCGACGACGAGCCGATCCTGTTGGACATCTTCACCGAGCTGTTCACCACTCGGCTGGGCTGGGCGATGACGCCGGCCGAGTACGACGCCGAACTGCTCGGCCTGTCCGACCGGGAGATCGTGCGCCGCGCGGTGGCGCGCACCGGCGCACACACCGGCGTCGTCGAGGAGCTGCTGGCCGCGCGCCGCACCCGCTACGCCGAGCGGGTCGCCGTGCGCAACCCGATCACCGAGCCCGCCGCTGAGCTGGTGAAGGCACTGTCGGACAACGGTTTTCCACTGGCCATCGTCACCGGTGCGGTTCGCGCGGACGTGGCGGCGGTGCTGGCGGCCAGCTCGATCGGCGACCTGTTCGCCGCCGTCGTCACCGAGGAGGACGTCAGCCGGGGCAAGCCCGACCCGGAGGGCTTCCTCACAGGTGCCGATCTGCTCGGACGGGACCCGTCCGACATCCTGGTGTTCGAGGATTCCGGGCCCGGCGTGCGCGGCGCGCTGGCCGCGGGGATGGCCTGTGTCGCGGTCTCGCCGGACCCCGGCGCGGAGCTGCGCGCGGTGGCACCGGTGATCGTGCCCGCGCTGGCACCTGAGCTGCTCAGCGCTGTCCTCGACGCCCGTCGCTGACCGCGTCGACGCCGGCGCGGGACGTGATCCGGATCGTGGTGCGGTCCGAGCGGTGGTGGTCGCGGGAGAATTCGACGGCAACCCCGCTGCCGGAGAACGACGTTCGCACGATCAACAGCAGCGGGGCGGCGACGTCGACGCCGAGCAGACCGGCCAGCTCGGGGTTGGCCAGGGTCGCCTCGATGCGTTCGTCGGCCGACTGCGGCGCGGCGCCGTAGTCCCGCATCGCCGCGTACAGCGAGCCGGTCAGGTTCATCGACAGCAGCCCGGGGAACACCGTCGCGGGCAGATAGGCCTGCTCCAGCACGATGGGCTCACCGTTGGCGGTGCGCAGCCGCAGGATCTCGTGCACCTGGTCGGTGCGGCGCAACCCCAACGCCCGGCCCACCTCCGCGTCGGGCCGGTGGGTGCTCGCGCGCAGCACCTGCGCGCCCGCCTCGACGTCGAACCGGCGCATCTGCTCGGTGAAGCCGGGCAGGCTGGCGTGGTCGAACTCGAACCGGGGGGCGGCGACGAAGTTACCGCCGAACCGGCCCCGGCGCCGGTCGATCAGGCCCTTGCCCTCCAGCGCACTCAGTGCCTGCCGCAGCGTCATTCGGCTGACGCCCAGGGCAGTGGCGATGTCCACCTCGCTCGGTAGCTTGTCGCCCGGGGCCAGCGCACCGGAGGCGATCAGCCCCTCCAGCCAGCGGCCGATCCGGGCGTGCGCGGGAAGCTCGGACGGGCCGGCCAGGTCGGGCCGGGCGGCCAACGGAGGCGCGTCGACGCTCAGCACCCGCATGGCGCTCAGTGCCGGGCGGAGTGCGGTTGCGCGTGCCGCGCGCCGATCCAGTGCAGCAGGTCGTGCACGGTGTCGTCGTCGAGCCGGTAGCTCACCGAGCGGCCGGTGCGGGTGCTGGTCACCCAACCCTGGGCCCGCAGCACCCGTAAAGCTTGGGAGACCGCGTTCTCCGAGCGGCCGAGGGCGGCGGCGAGGTCGCTGACGCAGATCCCGGGCGCGCGGTGCAGGCTCAGCAGGATCTCCAGGCGGTGCGGATCGGACACCAGGTCGAACCGTTGCGCCCAACCGGCGGTGTCCACGTCGGACAGCGCCGACGAGGCCAGCTCGACCACCGACTGTTGTTCCACGAATGCCAATCTAGTCGCCGGTGAGCGCGCGCGAAATGCCAGCATTCTCGGCGTGTCGGTGTGCAGACATGCGCGCTCGCGGGGCAAGTGGGGCAAGGCTCAGTCGAGGAAGCCGTGCAGCAGCGCCGCCGAACCCCAGACGTGTGCGGTCATGGTCTGCGCGGCGCTGTCGGCGTCGCCGGCCAGGATCGCGATGACGATCGCCTCGTGCTGTTCGTCGGAGTGCGCGATGTTGCGCGGCAGCAACGGGATGCGGTCCAGCAGCTCGTTGAGCCGCATCCGGTTCTGGGCCACCAGCGGCACCAGCGACGGCACCCCGGCCGCCTCGGCGATCGCCAGGTGCAGCCGGGAGTCCAGCCGGCGGTAGTCGGCGGGGTCGGCGCCGCGCACGTCGGTAAGCCGGCTCCACAGCGCCTCCCGCTCGGAGGCGGTCAGCGTGCGGCCGGCCGCCATCCGCGCGGCCCCGACCTCGAGGATCTCCCGTAGCCGCAGCGCGTCGTCGATCTCCTCCCGGCTGAACCGGACCTCGTCGGCGCTGGGCGCGGGCAGCTCGTCGGCCAGGAAGGTGCCGCCGTAGCGGCCGCGCCGCGACACCAGGTAGCCGGCGTCGGCCAGTGACTTGATCGCCTCGCGGACGGTGTCGCGGCTGACCCCGAGCCGCGCGGCGAGCTCCCGCTCCGGCGGCAGCGACTCCCCCGGATGCAGCACGCCGAGCCGGATCGTCTGCAGCAGCCGCTCGACCGTGTCCTCGAAGGCGTTCAGCGGCCGCACCGGACGCAGCAATGCATCGCTGGCGTCGCTGCTCTCCGGTGCGGCGGTCATCCTCGGTGACCCTACGACTACAGCGGCGTGACGTACGCGGAGCTGATCCCGCCGTCGACCAGGAACGACGACGCGGTGATGAACGAGGCGTCGTCGCTGGCCAGGAACGCCACCGCGGCGGCGAGTTCCTCGGGTTCGGCGAAGCGGCCCACCGGCACGTGCACCAGCCGACGGGCGGCACGCTCGGGATCCTTGGCGAACAGTTCCTCGAGCAGCGGGGTGTTCACCGGTCCCGGGCACAGCGCGTTGACCCGGATACCCTGCCGGGCGTACTGCACACCGAGTTCCCGCGACATCGCCAGCACACCGCCCTTGGAGGCGGTGTAGGAGATCTGCGAGGTCGCCGAGCCCATCACCGCGACGAACGACGCGGTGTTGACGATCGCGCCCTTCTGCTGGGGCACCATGTGACGCAGGGCGGCCTTGCAGCACAGGAACACCGACTTGAGGTTGATGTCCTGCACGCGCTGCCAGGCGTCCAGCCCGGTGACCTCGATCAGGTCGTCCTCGGGCGGGGAGATGCCGGCGTTGTTGAATGCGATGTCCACCGAACCGTAGGTCGACGCTGCGGTGTCGAACAGCGTGTTGACGGCCACCTCGTCGGAAACATCCACCGGCACAAAGGTTCCGCCGACCTCTTCGGCGACCTCCTTGCCGGTCACCGGGTCGATGTCGCCGATGACGATGGTGGCGCCCTCGGCGTGCAGCCGCCGGGCGCTGGCCAGCCCGATACCGCTGGCACCGCCGGTGATCACGGCGACCTTGCCGGCGAGTCGTTGGGTCAGATCCATCAGTGCATTACCTCCTGTGCGGCCTCGACGGCGATGAAGACGTTCTTGGTCTCGGTGAACGACAATGGGGCATCCGGTCCGAGTTCGCGGCCCAGCCCGGACTGTTTGAAGCCACCGAACGGGGTGTTGTACCGCACCGATGAGTGCGAGTTGACCGACAGGTTGCCGGATTCCACCGCCCGCGACACCCGCAGTGCGCGGGAGAGGTTGTCGGTCCAGATCGACCCGGACAGTCCGTAGGCGGTGTCGTTGGCCAGCGCGATGGCGTCCGCCTCGTCCTCGAACGGCAGCACCGCCACCACCGGCCCGAAGATCTCCTCGGTGACGGTGCGGTGATCGCGGGGCGGCGTCAGCACGGTCGGCGGGAACCAGTACCCCTTGCCGGTGGGGGCCTCACCGCGGAACGCCACCGGCGCGTCGTCGGGCACATACGAGCTCACCGAGTTCCAGTGCGCCTTGGACACCAGCGGCCCCATCTCCGTGCCCTCGACGGTGGGATCCCCCACCGCCACGGCCTTGACCGCCGGTTCCAGTAGCTCCATGAATCTGTCGAAGACATTGCGCTGAACCAGGATCCGGCTCCGGGCACAGCAGTCCTGGCCCGAGTTGTCGAACACGCCGTAGGGCGCGGTGGCCGCGGCACGTTCCAGGTCGCAGTCGTCGAAGACAATGTTGGCGCTCTTGCCGCCCAGTTCCAGCGTGACGCGCTTGACCTGCGCGGCCGCCCCGGCCATCACCTTGGTGCCGACCTCGGTGGAGCCGGTGAACACGATCTTGCGGACGTCGGGGTGGCTGACGAAGCGCTCCCCCACCACCGAGCCGCGGCCGGGCAGCACCTGGAACAGGTCGGCGGGCAGCCCGGCCTCGACGGCCAACTCGCCCAACCGCATCGTCGTCAGCGGGGTCCACTCGGCGGGTTTGACCAGCACCGCGTTGCCTGCGGCCAGCGCGGGCGCGAAACCCCACGAGGCGATGGTCATCGGGAAATTCCACGGGGTGATGACGCCGACCACGCCGAGCGGCTCGTTGAAGGTCACGTCCAGGCCGCCGGCCACCGGGATCTGCTTGCCCGACAACCGTTCCGGGGTGGCCGCATAGAACTGCAGGACGTCGCGGACGTGGCCCGCCTCCCAGCGGGCGTTGCCGATCGGATGCCCGGAGTTGGCGACCTCCAGCGCGGCCAGCTCTTCGACGTGGGCGTCCACCACGGCCGCAAAGGCGCGCAGCGCGGCCGCCCGCTCCGCCGGTGGCAGTGCGGCCCACCGTCGTTGGGCCGCCGTGGCACGCGCCACCGCGTCGTCGACGCCCGCCACGTCGGTGTGCTCGACGAAGCGCAGCACCTCCTCGGTGGCGGGGTTGATCACTTCACTGACCGTCATCTGCTCACTTTCTCCATTGCGTATTCGCTTGCCGCACTGACCAACCCGGCGAACAGCCGCAGGTCGTCGAGCCGTTCCTCGGGGTGCCACTGCACGGCCACCACCCAACTGCCCGGATACCGGGCCTGGTCGGTCTCCACGGCCTCGACCACCCCGTCGGCGTCCGAGGCGCTGACCACCAGTCCGTCGCCGAGCCGGTCGATGGCCTGGTGGTGGTAACACTGGGCGTCGGTGGTCGGCCCCACCAGCGCGGCCACCCGGGTGCCGGGCACCGTGCTGATCGACGACGTGCTGAACACCGCGTTGCCCTGCTGGTGCCGGGGGTGGCCGACGACGTCGGGCAGGTGCTGGTGCAGCGTGCCGCCGAGCGCGACGTTGACCACCTGCGCACCGCGGCAGATACCCAGCACCGGCAGCCCGCGCCGCAGCGCACCGCGCAGCAGCGCCAGCTCGAACGCGTCGCGCGTGCTGCGGTCCGGGTTCGGCTCGTCGGTGGCCGGATGTCGTTGCGCCCCATAGGTGCCCGGGTCGATGTCGGGGCCGCCGGTGATGATCAGCCCGTCGACGCCGGCCAGCACCCGCTCGGCGATCGCCTCGTCGACCGCCTGCGGCGGCAGCAGCACCGGGATCCCGCCGGCCAGCCCGACACCCTCGAAGTAGATGGCCGGCAGGAAGCTGGCCCGCACGTCCCACACTCCGGTCTGCGCCTGCTGCAGATAGGTGGTCAGGCCGATCACCGGCCGCACGTCAGAGCCGCTCAAAGCCGCGCATCCTCTCCCAGTCGGTCACCGCGGAGTTGTAGGCCTTGAGCTCAACCCGGGCGTAGTTCAGATAGTGGTCCACGACGTCGTCGCCGAAGACCTGCCGGGCCACCCGCGAGTTGTCGAGCAGCTCGGCGGCCTCGGCCATGGTGGTGGGCAGCCGGTCGGCCCCGCTGGTGTAGGCGTTGCCCTCGGTCGGACCCTCGAGCTCGAGCTCGTTGTCGATGCCGTACAGGCCGCCGGCGATCAGCGCCGACACCGCGAGGTACTGGTTGACGTCCCCGCCGGGCGCGCGGTTCTCCATCCGCATGCCGTGACCGTGTCCGACCACCCGCAATGCACATGTTCGGTTGTCGATACCCCACGCGATCGCGGTCGGGGCGAAGCTGCCGTCGACGTAACGCTTGTAGGAGTTGATGTTCGGCGCGTAGAACAGCGTCATCTCCCGCATCGTGGCCAGCTGCCCGGCCACGAAGCTGCGGAACATCGCCGACATGCCCAGCGGATCGGATTCGTCGGCGAACACGGCGGTCCCGTCGGTGCCGCGCAGCGAGATGTGAATGTGACAACTGTTGCCTTCTCGCTCATCGAATTTCGCCATGAAGGTCAGCGACTTGCCGTGCTGGTCGGCGATTTCCTTGGCACCGTTCTTGTAGATGGTGTGGTTGTCGCACGTGACCAGCGCCTCGTCGTAACGGAAGCCGATCTCCTGCTGACCCAGGTTGCACTCCCCCTTGACGCCCTCGCAGTACAGACCGGCGCCTTCCATCCCGGTCCGGATGTCCCGCAGCAGCGGTTCCATCCGGGTCGACGCCAGCATCGCGTAGTCGATGTTGTAGTCGGTCGCCGGTGTCAGCCCGCGGTAGCCGGCCTTCCAGGCGTCGCGGTAGGTGTCGTCGAACACCATGAACTCCAGTTCGGTGGCCGCGACCGCGCCGAGGCCGCGCTCGGCGAGTCGGTCGAGCTGGCGGCGCAGGATGCTGCGCGGCGCCTGGACCACCGGCCTGCCGTCGGTCCAGGACAGGTCGGCCATCACCAGCGCGGTGCCCGGCAGCCACGGCAGCAGTCGCAACGTGGAGAAGTCCGGCGTCATCACCATGTCGCCGTAGCCGGTCTCCCAGCTCGAGATCGCGTAGCCGTCGACGGTGTTCATGTCGACGTCGACGGCCAACAGGTAGTTGCAGCACTCGGCGCCGTGCGCGGCGACGTCCTCGACGAACAGCCGCGCCGAGATCCGCTTACCGGTGAGCCGACCCTGCATATCGCAGAACCCGACGATCACGGTGTCGATCTCCCCGGCGGCGACCCGCTGTTCGAGGTCGGCTTCCGACAGCGGGCCCCGTGCGCTCATCCGAACTCTCCTTCGTGGTTCATGGTGCCGGTTTCAACCATTGACAGGTACTTCACAGGTTAATGCCTCGGCGGAAATCCCACATTTTTACCCAAATTGCCACGTTCAAAGGTAGGACACCAGACCAATAGGAGATCTACTGTCCATGTGGTGCCGGGCGCGCGTCGCACGCGCCGCATTCCTAGGTGAGGAGCCGTCATGCCCGAAGGACACGAAAACCTGAACGACGACGAGCGGCATCTGGCCAAGCTCGGCTACGTGCAGGAGCTGCAACGCTCCTGGTCGGGGTTCTCCAACTTCGCGATCTCGTTCTCGATCATCTCGATCCTGGCCGGCTGTTTCACCTCGTTCGGCCTGGGCTGGAACAACGGCGGACCGGCGGCGATCGCCTGGGGCTGGCCGATCGTGTCGGTGTTCATCCTGATCATCGGGCTGTGCATGTCGGAGTTGGTGTCGGCGTTCCCGACCTCGGGCGGCATCTACTGGTGGGCGGCCAAGCTCGGCGGCCCCAAGGCCGGCTTCTACACCGGCTGGCTCAACCTGATCGGACTGATAGCGATCCTGGCGTCGGTGTCCTACGGCTGCGCGACGTTCCTGGATCTCACGCTCGGCACGTTCAGCGCCACGTGGCTGGAGGGCTACAGCCTGACCAGGACGTTCATCCTGTTCGTCATCATCCTGGCGGCCTCGGCCGTCATCAACATCTTCTCCAGCCACCTACTGGCGATCATCAACAACGTCTCGGTGTGGTGGCACGTCGCCGGCGCGGTGGCGGTGGTGGCGATCCTGGTGCTGCTGCCCGAGCAGCACGCCAGCTTCGGCGACGTGTTCGCCCAGACGATCAACAACACCGGCATGTTCGGTGGCGAGAAGGGCTGGGGCTGGCTGATCTTCGTGCTGCCGATCGCCGCGATCCTGACGCAGTACACGATCACCGGCTACGACGCATCGGCGCACCTGTCCGAGGAGACCCACAGCGCGGCCGACGCCGCGGCCAAGGGGATCTGGCGATCGATCTTCTACTCGGCGATCGGCGGCTGGATCCTGCTGCTGGCCTTCCTGTTCGCGGTGCAGGACGCCGACGAGGTGTCGGCCGGCGGCGGCGCGGTGGTGACGATCTTCAACCAGGCGCTGGACACCCAGTGGGTCGGGGTGATCCTGCTGATCTCGACCGCGGGCCAGTTCTTCTGCACGACGGCCTGCCAGACCAGCGCGTCGCGGATGCTGTTCGCGTTCAGCCGTGACCGCGCGGTGCCGGGGCACCAGCTGTGGTCGGCGGTGAACAAGAACCGGGTGCCGGCCAACGGCGTCATCGTCACCGCGGTGCTGGCCGCGGCCATCACGCTGCCCGCGCTCGTCGAGGTCGACATCAACGGCGCGCCGGTGCCGGTGGCCTTCTTCGCGGTGGTCTCGATCGGCGTGGTGGGCCTGTACCTGTGCTTCATGGTCCCGATCTACCTGCGCTGGAAGCTGGGCGACTCGTTCGAGGTGGGCAGCTGGAACCTGCGCGGGCACCACCGCTGGATGGCCCCGGTCGCGGTCATCGAGATCCTGATCACGTCGATCATCGCGCTGTTCCCCTACAGCAACGCCGGCATGCCCTGGGATCCCAGCTTCGAGTGGAAGTTCGTCAACTACACCCCGATCCTGGTCGGCGCCGTGCTGGTGCTGCTGTACGTCTACTGGCACGTGTCGGTGAAGCACTGGTTCACCGGTCCGATCAAGCAGATCAGCCTGGAGGACGACGAACCGCGCGTCGTGTCGTGACGACCGTCTCCTGACCCGGCACGAGGGTGTGGCCGGCCTGTCGGGTTTCGACTGCGGTTATGGTGGGTAGTCAGCCCGATGCGGTGCGGGTACCCGTGCGCGCCAGAACGCGGACACAGAATAGGGTCGAAACAAGGTGTGTGGAGCCACCGGCGAGGTACGCCTCGACGGCACGAATCCCGATATCAGCGCCGTCGCGACGATGGCAGAAACCATGGTCCCCCGAGGCCCGGACGGGGCCGGGGTGTGGTCCGCGGGCCGTGTGGCCCTGGGCCATCGCCGGTTGAAGATCATCGATCTGTCCGAAGCCGGCGGCCAGCCGATGGTCGACTCCGAGCTCGGTCTGGCGGTCGCCTGGAACGGCTGCATCTACAACTACGAACAGCTGCGGGACGAACTGCACGGCCATGGCTACCGGTTCTTCTCCCACAGCGACACCGAGGTGCTGCTCAAGGGCTACCACCACTGGGGTGACCGGTTCGTCGAGCACCTCAAAGGGATGTTCGCATTCGCGATCGTCGAGCGCGACAGCGGACGGGTTTTGCTCGGCCGCGACCGGCTCGGCATCAAACCGCTCTACCTCGCCCAGGACTCGACCAAGATCCGGTTCGCGTCCTCGCTGCCCGCGCTGCTGGCCGGCGGCGGTGTCGACACCCGCATCGACCCGGTCGCGCTGCACCACTACCTGACGTTCCATTCCGTGGTGCCCGCGCCGCGCACCATTCTGCGGGGCGTCACCAAGGTGCCGCCGGCGTCGCTGGTCGCCGTCGAACCGGACGGCACCGTCACCACCACCACGTACTGGGAGCCGGACTTCACCCGCCGCGCCGACCGCGCCGACTGGTCCGAAAAGGACTGGGAGGACGCCGTTCTCGACTCACTTCGGACCGCGGTGAAGCGACGCCTGGTGGCCGACGTGCCGGTCGGCTGCCTGCTGTCGGGCGGGGTGGACTCGAGCCTCATCGTCGGGCTGCTGGCCGAGGCCGGCCAGCACGGTCTGAAGACGTTCTCGATCGGCTTCGAGTCGGTCAACGGGGTGGCCGGCGACGAGTTCAAGTACTCCGACATCGTCGCCGAGCGCTTCGGCACCGACCACCACCAGATCCGCATCGACACCGCGCGCATGCTGCCCGCGCTCGACGGCGCCATCGGCGCGATGAGCGAACCCATGGTCAGCCACGACTGCGTGGCGTTCTACCTGCTCAGCCAGGAAGTGGCCAAGCATGTGAAGGTGGTGCAGTCCGGCCAGGGCGCCGACGAGGTGTTCGCCGGCTACCACTGGTACCCGCCGATGGGTGAGCCGGCCGCGGCGTCGGTGCAGGGTTCGGTGGCCAACTACCGGGCGGCGTTCTTCGACCGGGACCAGGCCGGCTACGCCGCGCTGGTCTCCCCCGCGTTCGCGGCCGCCGACGACCCCAGCGAGCGGTTCGTCACCGAGCACTTCGCCCGGGCCGGCGCCCAGACCGGGGTCGATCGGGCGCTGCGCCTGGACACCACCGTGATGCTGGTCGACGACCCGGTCAAGCGGGTGGACAACATGACGATGGCATGGGGGCTGGAGGGCCGGGTGCCCTTCCTGGACCATGAGCTCGTCGAACTCGCCGCGACCTGCCCGCCGGAACTCAAGACCGCCCACGACGGCAAGGGTGTGCTCAAACAGGCCGCCCGAAAGGTCATCCCCGCCGCGGTGATCGACCGGCCCAAGGGCTACTTCCCGGTGCCCGCACTGACCCACCTGGAGGGGCCCTACCTCGACATGGTCCGCGACGCGCTGTACGCCCCGGCGGCCAAGGAGCGCGGGCTGTTCCGTCCTGAAGCCGTCGAGCGGTTGCTGGCCGACCCCAACGGCAGGCTCACCCCGCTGCGCGGCAACGAACTGTGGCAGATCGCGCTGCTGGAGCTGTGGCTGCAACGGCACGGGATCGACGGACCCGCGGCATGACCGATCTGCAGCCGCGCATCGACGCCCCCGATCACACCGAGGCGATCACCCTCGCCCTGCACGATGCGTCGCCACCGGACATGGTGGACGCCATGGCCGACGACGTCGCACTCGAACTGGGCTGGGGCCGTTTGATTTTCGGCCAGACCTTCGCCGACCCGGAGAAGCTGGCCGAGGCGTTGCGGCAGGAGGGGCAGGGCAGGCGCGACATCTGCATGTACGCGCGGGAGCCGCATGTGCTGGTGGCCAAGGCACCCGCCGAGCTCTTCATCGACCCCAGCCACACCTACCGGCTGCGCTTCGCCGATGACCCCGGTCCCGACCCGGCGCCCAGCGGGTTCAGCGTGCGGACCTTGGCCGGCCGCGCGGACGCCGACGCGATGAACCGGGTCTACGTGCGGTGTGGGATGGTCCCCGCACCCATCGACGTGATCTGGGACAACCATCGCGACCAGGCCTGCGTGGACTACCTGGTCGCGGTGCGCGACGACGACGGCTCCGTGCTGGGCACGGTGACCGGGGTGGACCACGTGGCGTTGTTCTCCGATCCGGAGAACGGCTCCAGCCTGTGGACGCTGGCGGTGGATCCCGCCGCGCCGATGCCCGGGGTGGGGGCTGCGCTGACCTGCAGCCTGGCGGCGCTCTACCGCGAGCGCGGCCGGTCCTACATGGATCTGTCGGTGGCGCACGACAACACCGCCGCGATCGGACTGTACGAGAAGCTCGGTTTCACCCGGGTGCCGGTGATGGCGGTCAAGCGCAAGAACGCGATCAACGAGCCGCTGTTCACCCATCCGCCCGAGACCGTCGACGATCTCAACCCGTACGCGCGGATCATCGCCGACGAGGCGATGCGCCGCGGCATCTGGGTCGAGGTGCTCGACGCCGAGGCCGGTGAGATGCGGCTGTCGCACGGTGGGCGCAGCGTGGTGACCCGGGAGTCGTTGTCGGAGTACACCTCCGCGGTGGCGATGAGCCGTTGCGACGACAAACGGCTGACCCGGCGCATCGTCTCCGAGGCCGGCCTGGCGGTGCCGAAGGGCCGGCTGGCCACCTTCGACGCCGCCGACCACGAGTTCCTCGCCGAGGTCGGCGACGTCGTCGTCAAACCGACCCGCGGTGAACAGGGCAAGGGCATCACCGTGGGGGTGGCCGGCGCCGAGGAACTCGACGCCGCGCTGGCACGGGCCCGCGAACAGCACCCCGAGGTCCTCATCGAACAGCGTGCCGACGGTGATGACCTGCGGTTGGTGGTGATCGACGGCAAGGTGGTCGCGGCCGCGCTGCGGATGCCCGCCGAGGTCACCGGCACCGGCAGACATACCATCACCGAGCTGATCGAGGCGCAGAGCCGGCGCCGGGCCGCCGCGACCGGCGGCGAGTCCCGCATCCCGATGGATGCGGTCACCGAGGCGACGGTGCGCGAGGCCGGCTGGTCGCTCGGCGACGTGCTGCCCGAAGGTGAGCGGCTGCGGGTCCGCCGGACCGCGAACCTGCATCAGGGCGGCACCATCCACGACGTCACCGCGATCGTGCATCCCGAGCTGCGCCGGGTGGCCGTCACCGCCGCCGAGGCCATCGGCATCCCGGTCACGGGGATCGACCTTCTGGTTCCCGACGTCACCGCGCCGGAGTACGTGTTCATCGAGGCCAACGAGCGGCCCGGGCTGGCCAACCACGAGCCGCAGCCCACCGCGGCGGCGTTCGTGGACTACCTGTTCCCCGGCCAGCCGGGCCTGCCGCAGGCCTGGACGCCCGACGAGGTCGAGCGCGCCACCTGAACGGGTCAAAGCTGGTGCGACGACCGCACATTCACCGCGGGTCGGTCACCACGTGCTGCTGCGCATGACGATCTCGGCCGCCAGCTGCGCGGTGGAGTCCGCGGCGTTGCGCCGGCCGGATAGTTCCACCACGCGGTAGTCGCCGTAGACGTAGCGCTGGCTGGCCCTGGCGACGGCCCGCGCCGCCGGGGTGCTGACCAGGGCGGTGGTGTTGAGCTCGACCGGTGGGCAGTGCTCGTCGCGGACCACCCCGGCCAGGTCGGCCACCCGCGGATGGCCGCGGTCGATGACCACCAGCCCGATGAACCGGTCCAGCCGGGTGGCCGCCAGCTCCCACGCCAGCTCCGCACCCAGCCGGTCACCGACCAGCAGCGCCCATCGGACCTCGAGCTCGTCGAGGATGCCGATCACGCTCTTGGCCGTCAGCCGCGCGTCGGGTCCGATGACGACGGTCCGCAGCGACGCGGTGTGCAGCCGCTCGCAGACCGCCGCATACGAGGCGGGGGCCTGGTGCGCGGCCAGCAGCACCACGACGGAGCCCTTCTCCGGACCGCTCACCTCGACGGGCACCGCGACTCCGTCGATCGTGATCGTGGGGGAACGCATTGCGCCACGCTACAGGGCACAGCGGATGCCCCGGGGGTGTTTTGCATGCACTTAACCAAGCCCGTCACGCCGCCTCGGCGCGTTCGGCCTGTTTGCCGGTGATCTCCAAAAATGTCTGCGGCAGCGCGGCTTTGACCGGGATGGCCGGGTCCGGGGTGGGGAACGCGATGCCGAAAACCGCCATGGCGCCGACGTTCTCGAACGAGAAGTACACGCTGGCATCGGTGCCGCCGAGGTGCATGCTCTGCCGATACACCAGCGCCGCCGCGCGCGGACCGTCCACGCGGGTGGTGGTGATCGCGATCCCCGGATCAGCGGGATCGAAGAAGGTCTCGTACGCCGCACAGCGCCCGGCGGTGGCGGCCAGCCGGTCCAAGTCCAGCGGCCAGGTCAACACGGTGATGACCATCCGCGCGCCGTCGTAGGCCACCACGTACTCCGCCGCGCTGCCCGGCCCGTACTCGGCGGTCAGGGCGATGTCGCGGGTCAGCGCGTCGGCGCAGTCCGGCGGGGTGGAGAGCATCGGCGGCGGCGCGGCGGCCTCCCCGCCGCCGGGGCCGGTGGTCCGGGTGATGCGATCGTAGCGGGCCCCGGGCGGGAAGTCCGCCGCGGTCAGCACCGCACGATCCAACCGGGCGCCGGGCCAAGTCGGTTCGCCGGTGATCGTGGTCGCACAGCCGGTGCACACCGCCACGAGAAGAGCCGCCGGGGCGGCTCGCCAAGTCATGCCGGCCAGGCTACCGGCGGTTCACAGCTGGGTCAGGATCTCCGCGCCGGTCTCGGTGACCACCAGGGTGTGCTCGAACTGCGCGGTCCACTTCTTGTCCTTGGTGGCCACGGTCCAGTCATCGTCCCAGATCTCGTAGTCCAGGCTGCCGAGGTTGATCATCGGTTCGATGGTGAACGTCATGCCGGGCTCGAGGACCGTCTCCACCGCGGGCTGGTCGTAGTGCAACACCACCAGCCCGTTGTGGAAGGTAGTGCCGATTCCGTGGCCGGTGAAATCGCGAACCACGTTGTAGCCGAACCGGTTTGCATACGACTCGATGACGCGGCCGACGATCGAGAGAGCCCGGCCGGGTTTGACGGCCTTGATGGCACGCATGGTGGCCTCGTGGGTGCGCTCGACGAGCAGCCGGTGCTCCTCGCTGACATCGCCGGCCAGGAACGTCGCGTTGGTGTCCCCGTGCACCCCGTGGATGTAGGCGGTGACGTCGATGTTGACGATGTCGCCGTCCTCGATGACCGTGTCGTCGGGGATGCCGTGACAGATGATCTCGTTGAGCGACGTGCAGCAGGACTTCGGATACCCCTTGTAGCCCAGCGTCGACGGGTAGGCGCCGTGGTCGATCATGTACGCGTGGGCGATCCGGTCGAGCTGATCGGTGGTGACGCCGGGCGCGACGGCCCTGCCGGCCTCGGCCAGCGCGCCGGCGGCGATCCGCCCGGCGATCCGCATCTTGTCGATCACCTCGGGGGGCTGCACCCAGGGTTCGGAGCCTTCGCGGGCGGTGGCTTTCCCGACGTACTCGGGACGCTCGATCGACTTGGGCACCGGCAGCGTCGGCGACACCACGCCCGGTCGCAGGGCGGTCCGAACAGACATGTAGCAATGCTAGCGTTCCGCCATGCAGGTCACCCCGGGACATCTGTTCGCCCAGCTGGAGTTCCGCGACATCGAGGATTCCGACGACCGGACGGTCGTCGAGCTGGCCAACCGTCCCGACCTGACGAACCGCCGCGGCGCGCTGCAGGGCGGGCTGGTGGCCACGCTGATCGACGTGGCCGCGGGCCGGCTGGCCGCCCGCGCAACGCTGAGTTTCGCCGTCCTGGATGCCCGGTAGACAGGTTCAAGCGACCCGCAGCGACGCCAGCGCGTCGCGCACCCGCTGCGGCAACGAGCCGCCGTGGAGCAGCCAGTCGTCCAGCGCGATCCGGACGGCGGCCATCGCCAGCGCGCCCAGCAGCCGCGGCCGCGGATCCTGCGGCACCAGATCGGGGAACCGGGGGGCGACGAGGTCGGCGATGGCGGCCTCGTAGCGCAAGTAGATCTGCAGCGTCCACGCGCTGAAGACCGGCGACGACCGGGTCAGCGTGGCGAGCTCGCGGACCTGATCACTGATGGTCTCGAAGCCGTCGCCGAGGTCCTCGAACGCCGCCATGACCGCGCGGTGCGGGGCCAGCTCGGCCGGCTGGGCGGCGATCGCGGCGGTGATGAGGTCCAGCCAGTGGGTGGTCATGCCCTCGGCGACGGCGTCTTCCTTGGCACTGAAGTAGCGGAAGAACGTGGCGCGGCCGACGTCGGCGGCCGCGGCGATCTGCTCGACGGTGGCGCCGGCCAGGCCGTGGTCGGCGACGCTGCGGGCGGCCGCGGCGGCGATGCGGGCCTTCGTCGCGCGCTGCTTGCGCACCGTCAGGCTTTCCCGCGAATCCGGGTATGAGACGCCGTCCATAGTGAGACTATGTCTCACCATGACCGAGGATGGCAATGATCGGGCGCACGCGACGCTGCAGGCCTGGCGGTTCGTCCAGCAGATGCTGGCCGACCTCACCGCGACGCTGACCGAGGACGCGGTCGACGAGCGGGAGCTGGTGGAGGGGCTGCGGGTGCTGGCCAGGGCCACCGCACTGTGCACCGAGCTCTCGGTGGAGGCCGACCCGGACCGGCCCCATTTCTTCGACATGTACTCCGACACCCGGATGATCGGCGGCCCCAACCCCGACGGCCGGTACCTGCTGGCGATGATCCGCGGGGACCGCGGCTACCGCGTCACCGGCACCCGGGGCAGCACCGCCTATCTGGGGTTCCAGGTGCTCGCAGGCACCGGCCTGACCCCACGGCGGATGGCCGGCTACCTCAGCGACACCGAATTGCGCAGCGATTCGGGGTCTTTCGCCGTGGTGTTCGCACCGTCGCAGCCACCCCCGGAGGTCCTCGACGGCGCGCAGTGGGTGGCCATCCCCGAGGATGCGTCGGCGATCGTGGTGCGTGAGTACATCGGCGACGCGGCCACCGAGGCGCCCGCGTCGATGACCATCGACTGCGTCGACGACGTCGCGCTGGCGCCGATCTCCGATGCCGCGGCGGCCGAGGCTTTCACCGCGATGGCGTGGACGATCGTCAAGCTGGTGACCCTGCACCGCACCATCAGACCCGAGCTGCTGACCCAGCCCAACACGCTGGTCACCGCGCAGGCCGCCGAACTGGGCGACGCCGACACCACCCCCGACAACCTCTACATGATGGGTTCGTTCGCGCTGGCGCCCGACGAGTCGCTGGTGCTGGAGTTCACCCCGCCGGCGACGCGGTACTGGAACGTGACGCTGGAGAACGTCTGGCACGAATGCCTGGAACCGCGGTACCGGCACAGTTCGGTCACCAACCGGGCGGTGGCCCCCGACGACGCCGGCGTGGTGCGGATCGCGGTCGGCGCCAGGGATTTCGGTCACGGCCACTGGCTGGACACCGGCGGCAGGCGGCGCGGCTGGGTGATCCTGCGCTGGCTGGACAACCCCGAGCCGCCGCAGGTGCGGACCTCGGTGCGCCGGGCCGGGGCCGCCGCATGATCGACGTGCGCTTCGAACCGGACCGGCTCGTCGAGCAGGCCGCCGAGATCGCGGGCACCGACGATTTCGGCGACGACGACGGCTGGCGGGACGGCCTGGACCGACTGTGCGACGGACTGGTCGCCGACGCGCGGCTCAACCCGCTCGGCGTCGAGATCGCGGTCATGGACATCACCCGGGCGTTGACCAACCGGCTGCACATCATGGCTTGGCGGGCAGGGCATCCCGAGGTCGCCGCGGCTCCGGTGGCAAGGCCCATCGTCATCGTCGGGCAGCCCCGCACCGGCACCACGATCCTGTTCGACCTGCTGGCCCAGGATCCCACCCTGCGCCCGCCGTTGACGTGGGAGGTCGACAATCCGCATCCGGTGCCCCAGCCGCAGACCTACCGCAGCGATCCGCGGATCGCGCAGACGCAGGCCAGCATCGAGCTGTCCGAACAGATCGTGCCGGGACTGCTCACCCACCACCCGATGGGGGCGACCGTCGGGCAGGAATGCGTCCGGATGACCTCCGGCGCGTTCTGCAGCATGATCTTCTCGGTGCAGTACCGACTGCCCGGCTACTACCGCTGGCTGCTGTCCGACGCCGACCACCGGCCGGCCTATCGCTTTCACCGGATGTTCTTGCAGCACTTGCAGTCCGACGGGGTCGCGGGCCAATGGGTGCTGAAGTCGCCTGCGCATCTGTGGCAGCTCGACGCGCTGCTCGACGAGTATCCCGACGCGCTGGTGGTGCAGACCCACCGCGACCCGCTCAACGTCATCTCCTCGATCGCCGCGCTGACCCATCACCTGCGCCGGCTGGCCTCCGACGAGTCCAGCATCGCCGAGTGCGCGACCCAGTCGTGCGAGGAGATCGTGACCGGGCTCGACCGGGCGGTGACGGTGCGCGATTCCGGCCGGTTCGCCGCTGGCCAGGTGGTCGACGTGCACTTCGCCGATTTCATGCGCGATCCCTTCGCCACCGTGCGCGCGCTGTACCGCGCGTTGGGTCGCGAGCTCGAGCCCGCGACCGAGGCGCGGATGCGCGCGTTCCTGGCCGCGCACCCCGGCGACCACGGCGGCAACCGTTACCGGTGGTCGGACACCGGCCTGGAGGCCGGAGAGGTGCGCGAGCGGGTGCGGCGCTACCAGCAGCGGTACGGAATCGCCGACGAGGCGCTCAAGTAGCGCGGCCCAACCGCGGGGTCAGCCGCCAGCTCTTGCGGGGACCGCGGATCTCGACCGAACCGCACACCACCTTGCCGGTGAGGATGACGTGCGGGTTGCCCTCGGCGGGGGCGTCCCTGCGGTGGTCGTGGGCGCTGCCGACGTTGACCTCCACGTCGTCGATCGAGGCGCTGGCCCCGTCGGGCAGCCGCAGATCCAGCCCGCCGAACTTGATGTCGAGCTCGATGACGACGATGGGTCCGGCGAACCGGGCCCGGGTCAGGTCGAGGTCCACCGAACCCATCCTGCGGTGCAGGGCCAGCCGGGTGGGGACCACCCACTCGCCGTGGCGTTTGAGGGAGCCGAGCACACCGCGCAGTTCCACCCGGTCGGCCGCCGAGGTGACGATGGCGCCGGGCCCGGGCAGATCTCCGACGAGGGTGTCCAGATCCGAGCGCAGCCGGGCCCGCGACACCATGGCCGAGCGTTCCTCGAACTCCTCGATGTCGATCAGCCCGAGCGCGACGGCGTTGTGCAGCCGGCGCAGCGTCCCGTTGCGGTCGGCGTCGGAGATCCTCATCTCGACGGCGTCGGCGGGTATCCCCACCGCGTCGGGGACGGGGCGGGCACGGCCGTGGTTGATGTCGGTCATGGCCACTCCACGGTACCGCCGCGCGCGGCCGCCGGGGCTAGTGCTCGAGCAGGTCCAGGGGCATGTGCCCGGTCTTGAGCTGGTGGTCGGACACATCGCCCAGCGCCATGAACCACAGCCGGCGCCACTTGGCGGTCCACCCGCACGTGCAGGATGCGAGCTTGCGGCGCCGGGCGTCGACCCGGACCGAGATCATCGGCATCGGGCGTTCGAGCAGGCTCCGCACCGCCGCCGCGGCGCGGTCCCGGTCCTCGGTGGACACCACGTCGTAGAGCCGGTCGCCGTTGGACTGCGAGGTGGTGACCTTCTCCCGGGCGACCACTCCGGCCGCGGTGTCGGGGCCCAGCACCACGATCGACACCTCGTCGGCGAGCGGGTCCTCTTTGTCCAGGCGTACCTTGCGGACCCGGTCGCCCAGCCCGGCGGGGATGTGGTGGCCGAAAACCGCCACCAGCGGCGACTTCTCGGCCAGGTCGCGGTACCGCCGCCGGGTCTGCTCACCGAGCTCCTCCCCGCCGAGCGCGGACAGCACGATCGGCGGCGTCTCCGCGGTCGCGGCGCGCTGCTGCACCTGCTGGATGAGCTCGATCAACTCCCGCCGGTGCACCGTGCGGGTCTGCTGCCCGGTGGCGGTCACGTGGAAGACGGACGAGTCGGTCTCCGGGCGGGCGAGCTCGCCGGGGCCGGGCCAGGCGAACGGCGACGGGCTCACGGTCAGCTCTTCGGCGGCACCGAACTTGTATCCCTGCCCGAGCGTGGCACCGCAGGCCAGCGCCTGCTCGAGATGCTCGTCGGTCTCGATCCCTTCGGCGCAGATCATCGCGTTGGTGCGCTCGTGGTAGGCGAGGATGGCCGCGATGGTGTGCACCTGGACCTCGCTGGGGGCGGACTGCACCATCCCGATGTCGAGCTTGACGATGTCCGGGGCGATGACGTCGAGCAGGGCCAAGGAGTCGGGATGGGCGCCGATGTCGTCCATCGCGATCCCGATCCCCAACGACCGCAGCACCGCGACCTTGCGCAGCAGCGCACGCAGGTCGGTGAACAGGCCGCGCTCGGTGATCTCGAAGACCAGCCGGAACGTCTCGGCGGCGCGCATCACGTCGAGGTCCTTGGACAGGTCGGCGTACGCCGTCGCCGGCTCGCTGTTGACCAGCAGCAACATCCCGGGTGCGGAGTTGCCCTTCAGCGCCCCCCGGGCAGCCTCGCGCACGCAGGCGTGGTCGAGCAGCGCCAGCTGGCCGGTGGATTTCGCGTGGCCGAGGATGTCGAGCGGGGTGACGTTCTTGCGCTCGGGAAATCGAGCCAGCGCCTCGTACCCGACGATCTCCTCGCTGGGCAGTGCGACGACCCGCTGGTAGGCCGTGACCAGCCCCTTGCCGCTGATGGCATCGTTGAGAATCTTGTCCAGGCTCGCGCTAATGGTCTCAGGCTAACCGCCCGGTCGGGCCCAGCAATAGCCGTCCACCCGGTTCCGCCGCCCGACCCACCCGAACGGGTGGTGGGTCCCGCGGCCGGTACATCACTGTCCGGTGAGCGAAGATAGGCGTCGTGGCGGGAGGGGACGGGATGGCGGGCACACCGCAGCCGACGCGGATCGTCGCCACCCGGGTCCAGCCGCCCAACCTCGGTGAGCGGCTGGTGGCGCGCGACCGGCTCATCGAGGTGCTGCGGACCGGGCGGTCGAAACGACTGACCCTGATCCACGCTCCCGCCGGCTACGGCAAGACCACACTGGCCATGCAGTGGCGGGCGGAGTTGCTCGGCACCGGTGTGGTGGTGGCGTGGCTGAGCCTGGACCGCGACGACGACGACGTCGTCACCTTTCTCGCGCACCTGCTCGAGGCGATCCGGCGCGTCGAACCCACCCTGGGCGCCGACCTCGCCGACCAACTGGAGGAACGATCGGGTGACGCCTCCCGGTACGTGCTCGCCGAACTCGTCAACCAGGTCGGGGCGTCGGCGCGCCCGCTGGCGATCGTCCTGGACGACTGGCACCTGGTCGCCCACCCCGACACCACGGCGGCCCTGGACTTCCTACTCAAGATGGGTCCGGACAACCTGCATCTGGTCGTCACGAGCCGGACCCGCAGCCCGGCCATCGGCTGGCTGCAGGTGCGCGACCAGGTCACCGAGGTCGGAGCCGGGCAGCTGCGATTCGACCACGCCGAATCGGCCACGTTCCTGCGCGATCTCAACGCGCTGCCGCTGGCCAGCGGTGAGGTGGCGTCGCTGTGGTCGAGCACCGACGGCTGGGTCGCCGCGCTGCAGTTGGTGACACTGTCGCTGCGCCACAGCAACGACCCGTCCGGGCTGATCGCCGGGTTCTCCGGCCGGCACCGGTCGGTCGGTGACTACCTCGCCGAGAACGTCCTGGACGGGCTGCCGTCCGAGCTGCTCGACTTCCTGTTGACCACCTCGGTCTGTGACCGGCTGTGCGCCGGCCTGGCCACCGCGGTCAGCGGTCAGCGGCAGGGGCAGGCCGTCCTCGAGGAGCTCGAACGCCGCGACCTGTTCCTGCGGCCGCTCGACGACGACCGCGAATGGTTCAGCTATCACCACCTGTTCGCCGACTACCTACGGCAACGGCTGGAGCGCGACCATGGCGACCGGGTCGCCGATCTGCATCGCACCGCAGGGGCCTGGTTCGCCGAGCACGGGCTGATCGGCGAAGCCGTCACACACGGGCTGCGCGCCGGGGACGACCGCGCCGCGGTGGATCTCGTCGAGCACCACGCGATGAACCTCGTGGAGCACAGCCGGATGGCCAGCCTGCTCGGCCTGGTGAGCAAACTGCCTGCGGGTGAGGTCACCTCCCGGCCGCACCTGCAGATGGCCGTCGCGTGGGCCAACTGCCTGTTGCAGCGGGCCGCCGAAGCACAGACGGCGCTGGACCACGTCCGCACCGCCCTGGCCGGTGACGAACCCAGCGCCGCCATGCTCACCGAGGCCGACGTGGTGCAGGCTTGCATCGACGTCTACGGCGACCGCATCGACCGGGCCGCCGAGCTGGTCACCCCGTGCCTGGCCGACACCGTGACCCACCGGCCGTTCCTGGTGGCGGTATCGGCCAACATCCAGACCTTCGTCAACATCCACAGCGGCGAACTGGACGCCGCACAGGAACGCCAGCGGTGGGCCAACCCGTTCCACCAGACCGCAGGCGGGCCGTTCGTCGGTGTCTACGGGAGGTGCTTCGCGGGGTTGGCGGCGTTCGCCCGACTCGACCTGGCGACCGCCGAACGGCGCTACACCGAGGCCCGCGACCTGGCCGATGCCGCGGCGGGCCCGCACTCGCACGCGGCCCGGCTGACCGGCGCGCTGCTGGGCCGGCTCGTCTACGAACGTGACGACATCGACACCGCGGAAACGCTTTTGGAGCAGTGCCACGAACTCGGTTCGGAGAGCGGCGTCGTCGACTTCATGATCGCGACGTACAGCACGCTGCCGCGGATCAAGGTGCTGCGCGGCGATGTCGACGGTGCGCTCGCACTGCTCGACGAGGGCGAGGACGCGGCGCGCAGGCTGGCGCTGCCCCGGCTCGCGGCCGCGGTCGACTATCAACGCGTGCGGGTGCACCTGGCCGCCGACGACGTCGCCGCCGCCGAAGAGGTGCTGGCGGGCCACCGCGGTGACACCCGGAGCCTGACCGGTGGCATAGCCACCGGTGCCCGGCACTTCCAGCTCGGCATGGAAGCGCGAATCCTCAGTGCCCACAACGAATTCGGACTCGCACGCGAACGACTGTGGAAGCTGCGGGAGGACAGCATCGCCGCGGGCTGGCGGTTCGCCGAACTGGCCTACACCGTGGAGCTGGCCCGAACGCTGTACCTCGACGACGACGCCGAGCGCGCGACGGATCTGCTGGTCCCGGCACTGGCCACGGGCGCGCGGGCCGGCCTGCTTCGCACCTTCGTCGACACCGGCCCCCAGGTGATGAAACTCATTGCGGCACTTCGGGAGTCCAACCGTGCCGGGTACCGGCGGACCGGACTGCCGCTGGTGCCCAACGACTACCTGTCGAGGCTGCTGACCGTGGCCCGCGCCGACGCCGGGAAAACGGCGATCGCCGGGCACTCGCCCACCGCCGGAAGCACCGATACCAGGCTGACCGTGCGCGAGGTCGAGATCCTGCGCCTGCTCGAGCGCGGCATGTCCAACAAGCAGATCGCCCGCGCCGTCGGCGTCACCATCAACACCGTGAAGTGGCACCTCAAGAGCACCTACACCAAGCTGGGCGTGACCAGCCGCGGGGAGTCGGTGTCCGAGGCCAGGCGCCGGCACATCCTGTCGTAGCGCTCAGGCGAGGTAGCCGGGTGGCAGCTCGTCGAGCATGCCCTTGAGCATCCGTACCGCGTATTCCGAGCTGCCGCCCCCGACGATCAGCGCCGAGAACGCCATGTCGCCGCGGTAACCGGTGAACCAGGAGTGCGAGCCGCCGGCGAACTCGGCCTCACCGGTCTTGCCGCGCACATCGCCGGCACCGGCCAGGTCTTTGGCCGTGCCGTTGGTCACGACCAGGCGCATCATCGGCCGCAGGCTCTCCACCACGGCGGGTGAGATCGGTGGGATCTCCCCGGCGATCTCGGTTTCCCGGCCGTCGATCAGACGCGGGATCGGGGCCCTGCCCGCCGCGACGGTCGCGGCGGCCATCGCCATCCCGAACGGGCTGACCAGCACCTTGCCCTGGCCGAAGCCGTCCTCGGTGCGTTCGGCGAGGTTCACCGTGGGCGGCACCGAGCCGCTGATGGTGTCGATGCCCTCGATCTTGAAGTCGGCCCCGATGCCGTACTGCGCGGCGGCCTGAGTGAGCCCGCGCGGCGGCATCCGGCTGGCCAGCTCGGCGAAGGTGGTGTTGCACGAACTGGCGAACGCCCGCGACAGCGGGACGGTGCCGAGGTCGAACCCGCCGTAGTTGGGCACCGTGCGGTGGCCGATGTCCATCCGGCCCGGGCAGCCCAAAAGCGTGTTGGGCGTGGCCATCTGGCGCTCGATCGCGGCGCCCGCGGTGACGATCTTGAAGGTCGACCCGGGCGGATACAACCCCATCGTCGCGATCGGGCCCTCCCGGTCGGCCGCGGCGTTCTGTGCGACGGCCAGGATCTCCCCGGTGGAGGGTTTGATGACGACGATCATCGCCTGCTTGCCGGTGCTGTCGACGGCGTGCTGGGCAGCGTTCTGCACCGACCGGTCCAGGCTGATGGTCACCGACGGGGCCGGCTCGCCGGGGACCTCGGTGAGGACGTCGACGTCCACGCCGTTCTGGTTGACGGTAACGACCCGCCACCCGGGGGTGCCGTCGAGTTCGTCGGCGACGGCGTTCTTGACCTGGTTGATCAGGGCCGGCGCGAAATTCTCGTCGGTGGGCACCATTTCGGGCTGCGGGGTGACCACCACGCCGGGCAGGGCGGCGATCGCACCAGCGACCGCGTCGTGGTCCACCTTGCGCAGCGTGACCAGGCTCAGCGGGCCCCGGGTCGAGCTGGCCCGCTCGGCGAGCTGCTGCGGATCCGGCGTGACGCCGAACCGGTGCAGGGCACCGGCGACGGCCCGCGCTGTGGGCATCAGCTCGGCGCCGGCGGCCTTGGCGTCCAGCCCGTAGTGGTAGCGGTAACCGGGCACCAGGACTTCGGTGCCGCTGCGCTCGTTGACCGAGGCCCGGCGTGGCGGGTCGGCGCGCAGCGCGAACGTCTGGTTCTCGCCGAGCCGGGGATGCAGCCCGGTGGCGGCCCAGCGGACCTCCCAGCGGCCCTCGTCGCGGACCATGTTGAGCTGCCCGTCGTAGGTCCAGGTGCGGTCCTTGGGCAGGTGCCAGGTGTAGCGGTAGGTGATGGCGCCCGTGTCTTCGGCGTACTTCGAGCTGAGCACCACGGCGTCCAGATGATGGGCCTGCAACCCGGCCCAGGCCTCGTTGAGCGCGGCCCTGGCCTGCTCCGGGCGGTCGCTGAGCGCGGCCGCGGCGGCGGTGTCGCCGACGGCGAGCGCGGCGAAGAACTCCTCGGCGACCGGCTCGGGCCCGTTCGGCCGCGGAGTACACCCGGCGAGCGCGACGGCCAGGCCAACGGTCGCCAGCAGAGCGGCCCATCGTGAGACAGCTGTGAATATTGTTGCCATTGAGGCTGATGTTAAGAAGTCACGGTTCGATTTCGGTGCAGGCGCACCGCGGCACCCCGCCGAAATTGCATTCCAGCAGGCGTCCACTCGGACTTTGTCTGCTGGCGGGCGATGTCAAGCTGCGTGGAGTCGGTCGGGGTTGTTTTCAGCGGGGAGGTTGATGCCGACGACGGGGCTGGG
>JBFWOX010000051.1:4714-40300 GCA_050250295.1 Mycolicibacterium sp. | reverse complement strand
TTCGGCAGCTCCGGATCCGGCTCATACGAACGACAATCCGGGTCGGTGTCGACGGCGGGATCGCCGCCGGCTTCGGAGTCCCCACCGGCCTCGGGTTCCGGCTGGGGCTGGGGTTTGGGCTCCGGTTCGGGGCGCGGTTCCAGCTTGACCGCGGTACGCAGCTGGCTCACCGACGCACTCTTCGCCAACAGGGCGTAGTGCGCATCCGAGCCCGCACCACCACGATCGGCGATCACCCCGACCTGATCCATCGACAACTGCCCCGCCCGCAACGCCGCGGTACAGATCGGGAACTCCTCCCACCGCTTGGCGATCGCCATGATCGTGCGCGCATTACCCGGTGACACCCCGGTCTTCCACGCGATCAACGCCCCCACCGATTTCGCCCCGGTATGACCCCAGAACCCACCAAGCTCGATCTCCGCAGCGATCTCCACGATCCGCCCATCGATCGCATTACGCTGCCCCGCCAACTCCGCCAACTCCCCATACAACTTCTGCAACCGCGCATCCGGACCCAACACAGACCCGGCATCAACACAGGAAACGGACATGACCCCATCCTCACAGCACCCACCGACACGTCCGGGCCGGCCGACTACCGCACCCGCCATTGACGCCCACGTAACCGAAATCTCTGCACCTCAATCTGTTTCGCCACAGGTGTGACGGAGGGGTTCACGGGGCGTCTCGAAGCTCAACCGTGCCGAATCCGCCGTGCGATACCGCCGAAGGTGAGAGCATCGGAGACGGAGAAGCTTCTCACTCGGTGGTGACCGCATGGATCGTGTACTCGCCGCGGCTTCGGCGGCATTCCTCGTCCTTGGCGCGTGCCCATCGGCGGCGGCCGCCGACGGCGGTCAGACCGTTCGAACCCCTCAGGGCGTGCGCTGCCAGCTCAGCACCGACTTCCAAGGCCGGGGGTATCCGGCGGCCACGTGCAGCAGAGCCGACGGGGCGCCGTTCGGGGTCTCGCCCGCATCGCTGAACCTCGCCGTCGTGCAGGCAACCGGGGAGGTGTACTTCGTCGACGGCTCGGTGCCCGGTCGCGACTCCGACGACGTGGTGCTGGGCGTGGGCCAGACCTATCGGGCCAACGGCTGGACGGTCGAGACCGAGGAACTGCGGACCCTGATCACCTATGACATCGGCGGGCACGGAATGCGGGTGAACCCGGTGGAGGTCGCCGCGTTCTGGAGGTGACGCACCAAATCAGCCGGTGAGACGTCCGGCCAGATCGGTGATGTCGGCGCAGACCAACGTCGGCTCGGGGGCCGCGGCATTGCGCAGTGGCGCGTGGGCGGACCGGGCGATCAGGGCCCCGCTCAACCCTGCACAGCGCGCACCGAGAATGTCCCAGGCGTGTGCGGCCACCATCATGCACCGGGCCGGCTCCACGCCCATCTGTTGTGCGACACCGCGATACAACTCTGGCGCAGGTTTGTAGACCCGCGACGCGTCAACGCTGACCTGCTTGTCGAAGTAGCCCGACAGCCCCGCGCTGTCCAGGGGCGACGGCCCACCGCCGAAGGGCGAATTCGTCAGTGCGGCAAGGCGGTACCCCTGCTCCCGCAGGCTCTGCAGCCCGGGGATGACGTCGGGGTGTGCGGGCAGGGTACGCATCGTCTCGGTCAGCTCGCGCCGGTCGTCGTCGCCGACCTCACGGCCACGGGCCTCCCCGAGCATGCCCAGCACCGACTGCCCGATCGAGAGGTAGTCGGCGTAAGCCCCGGCGAGGGTGAACGTCATCGAGTAGAGAACCAGGTTCGTGAACCAGGTGTCGAGCACGGCCGCATCCCCGAATACCCGGTGGAACACCGGCGCCAGTGCGTTGGTGTCCAGCAGCGTCTCGTTGACATCGAAGACCAGCACGGTAGGCGGCAACTCGGGCTCACGTTCGCTCACCGTGTCCAGGGTGGCACGCGGCCGGACATGCGTCAAAGTCCTGTTCACGCTGCCGAACAGCAGTTCCACGGCCCGCGTCACCGGCAGATCCATGAAACGTCGAGGCTAGTCCTCGATGACGTCGAGGCCCTGCCTGCGCAATTCGGCCAGCCGCGCCCGCATCTCGTGCAGCTGGCTCTCGGAATGCCCTACCCAGTGGGTGATTTCGCCGACGATACGCACCGGCTCTCGGGTGCGGTACGACCGGGTGGGGTTCCCCGGCAGCTTCTTGTCGGTCACGTTCGGGTCGTCTTCGAGCACACCGAGCGGCTCGACGATGAAGATGCGGCACGGACCGTCGCCCGCGGCCAGCTCTGCTCCCCACACGGCGGCATCCAGCGTCTGCGTCACGTACACGTGGTTCATCACACGTGTGGGGTCATAGTTCGACCGGCGCCCCGGGACCAGCAGATCCCCGACCGACAGGTCAACCCTGGTGCCATGCAGGAATGCACCGGATTCGTGGACTTCGAAGGGTTCGGGTCGCTTCGGCACCATCTCTCCCCGGTCTTGGGTTCGATCGACCGCGACATAGTGCCCCATCGTGGGGGGCTTGCCACAAGCCCCCCACGATGCCCTACAATGAGAGCGGGACGACGATCAATTTCCCAGCAGCCCAACGTGATACGGCTGTCGATGGGCAGCATCAGGACACGTGATGCCAGTCCGTCGACCGGCACAACGGCGGCGGGATCTCTCAGTTACGCACCCGGGTGTCGACGTTCGGCACCTTCACTTGCGGATACAGCTTGTCCAGCCACGGGTTATTGCTGTCGCTGCCGTACCCGTAGTTGAAGCCCCCGCGGTTGAAGCCGAAGCCACCGCCGTTGCCGTACGTGTAGCCGTTGCCGTCGCCATGCCCACTGAACGAGGGGTCGATCCCCCCGGCCTGGGCCGGACCGGCGAAACCGATCACGGCTGCCGACAGGGCCCCCGCGACCACACTGACCAATCCGATCTTCTTCACGGCTCTCGCCTTCTTCCTGTGTCTTCACTTGGCATTCGCTCGATATCTGCCTAAACCCGCGTCACCCCCCGGTTCATTCCGCCCGGCAGGCGACATCTGCCCATGTCACCGGGGTGGAATAGGGCGGGCCCGGCAGGCGTTGCGCGAGGTTGGGGCAACCACACGGAGGCGATGCATGAAGATCGGAATCATCGGCGCTGGGCAGATCGGCGGCACCCTGACCCGCCGGCTGCGCGAACTCGGCCACGACGTCAGCGTGTCGAACTCACGAGCTCCCGACACCCTTGCCGATCTCGCGGACGAAACCGGGGCGACCGCCGTATGGGCCAAGGACGCCGCCGCCGACGCCGACCTCGTCATCGTCAGCATCCCGCAGAAGAACGTCCCCGATCTCGCCGACGGAATCGTCGACGCCCGCAAGCCCGGGGCTCCGGTGATCGAGACCAACAACTACTACCCGCAGCAGCGCGACGGGAAGATCGCCGCGATCGAAGACGGTCAGCCCGAGAGCGCATGGGTCGCCGAACAGATCGGTGCGCCGGTGTACAAGGTGTTCAACGGCATCTGGTGGAAGCACCTGCTGGAGAACGGAGCGCCCAGCGGTGCACCGGGCCGGATCGCACTGCCCATCGCCGGCGAGGACGGGCCCGGCCGCGACCTGGTCCACGGCCTGGTCGACCAACTCGGATTCGACCCCGTGCACGCCGGACCGATCTCTGAGTCCTGGCGCCAGCAACCCGGAACACCGGTGTACGGAAAGGATTTCGACGCCGAGAAGACCCGGCAGGCCCTTGCCGAGGCGTCACCGGAGCGGACGGCCGAATGGCGCGCGCTCCCCGAGTGAGCGGATAGCCGGCCCGACATCAACATCGCCGAGCCGGGCGGGGATTCAAGCCGACGTGGTCTGCCCCCGACCGGGTGCCGAAGCGGCGTCGAAACGCTCGCGGTTGACCAGGACCTCGCCCATGTGGTCTTGCGCCCACCATCGGATCCCGCGTGTCATATCGTAGAGCGAACGACCCAGCGCGGTCAGTTCGTAGGACACCGTGACGGGCACCGTGGGCACCACCGTCCGGGTGACCAGGCCGTCGCGTTCGAGTGCCCGCAAGGTCTGGGTGAGCATCTTCTGGCTGACCCCCACCAGCTGCCGCGCCAGCTCCGAATAGCGCAGTGCGCGTGGCTGATCCGACTCCCCTTGACCGCCGTCATCGCCACCGAGGGCACACAGGATCAGCACCACCCACTTGTTGGAGATCCGATCGAGCAGCTGGCGACTCGGACAGACCGCTAGGAAGGCGTTGTACTGCGCAGCCGACTGCCCGGCCCGTCCGGCTCTACCCATCTGCACCCCTTACCGACGGTGAGTTACGCACTTTCGAGTGCCTACTTCCCAACAGGAAGCACATTTTCGATTATGGCGTGGACAGCGGACTGCACAATCGGATCGACTCAGAAGGGCGCCATGACCGACGCACCATCGACACCTCTGCCCGGCGGCACCTGGCGGCTCGGCGATACGACCGTGACCAGGTTCGGCTACGGCGCCATGCAGCTGGCCGGCCCCGGGGTCCTTGGCCCGCCGGCCGACCGCCCTGGCGCACGCGCGGTCCTGCGCGCCGCCGTCGACGCCGGGATCACCCACATCGACACCAGCGCTGCCTATGGCCCCCGCATCACCAACGAGCTGATCCGGGAGGCCCTGCACCCGTACCCGGAGTCGCTGGTGATCGCCACCAAGGTCGGCGCCGACCGGGACGCCACGGGCGGTTGGCCCCCGGCGCGGCGCCCCGAGGACGTGCGCCGGCAGGTGCACGAGAACCTCGACACCCTGGGCGTCGACCGGCTCGACCTGGTCAACATGCGCATGGGCGATGCCAGCGGCACCCGGCCCGAATCGCTGGCCGAACCGTTGGGCACGTTGGCCGAGCTGCAGCAGCAAGGGCTCATCCGCCACTTGGGCGTCAGCAACGTCACCGACGAACAACTCACCGAAGCTCGTCGGGTCGCGCCCATCGTGTGCGTGCAGAACATGTACAACCTCGCCCATCGTCATGACGACGCGCTGATCGACCGCCTCGCCGTCGATGGAATCGCCTACGTCCCGTTCTTCCCGCTCGGAGGCTTCAGCCCGCTGCAGTCACGAGCCCTCACGACCGTGGCCGGCCGTCACGGCGCGAGTTCCCTGGCGGTGGCCCTGGCCTGGCTGCTGCAGCGCTCACCGAACATCCTGCTCATCCCCGGGACGTACTCGACCACGCATCTACGCGAGAACATCACCGGCGCAGGCGTGCAGCTCAACGCGCAGGACCTGGCAGAGCTGGACGGCATATCCGACGAGCCGCCCGCGGCCACCTGATCTCAGGGCCCGGCGACCCGCGCCCTATCCCGCCCAGGGGCCGTTGCGCTCGAAATCGGCGGCGAGCGCGACGAGGGTGTGTTCGTCGGCGTGCCGCCCGACGAGCTGGATACCGATCGGGATACCGGATTCGGTGCTGCCCAACGGCAGGCTGATCGCCGGTAGGCCACCGATGTTGGCGAAGTTCGTCATCCCCATCATCTCGACCGAACGTGCGACGATGCTCGCGTCGTCGACCTCCCCGCTGCCCACCAGCGACGGCAGGTTGCCCATCGTCGGGGTCAGCAGCACGTCGAAGCCCGACCACCACTCGGCCAACCGGTACGTCCACGTCGCCAGCCAGTAACGGGACGCGAGATACCCTGGCGCACCCAAGGACTGGGCCAGGGCCCGCTTCTCCGCGTTGCGCGGCGCCAGCTCACCGTCGGCCAGCGACCTGCCGATCTGTGCCTCCACCCGCTGCGCCAGCAACTCGACGTCCACGGCGACCATCGTGTCGTAGTGCCTCAGGTACTCCGCTTCGGCCAGCGCGGCCGGGAAGCCGTCGCTCACCCGGTGCCCGCGCGCCGACAGTGCCGCCGCGACCTCGTCGACCACCCGCGCCACATCGGCCGACGGCCACGGCGTCCCCGACGGATGGTGCCGCATCACTCCGATCCGTTGCGGCGCGGCCTCACCGGGCACCGTCGGGATCGGCGGCCCGCCGATCGAATACGGGTCACCGGGGAACGGTCGCGCCAGGGCGGCCGTCACCGCGGCGGCATCGCGGACCGTGCGGGTCAGCACACCCTCGACGGTGGCACCGGCCCACGACTCCCCCGCCTCCGGCCCGAGGCTGACCCGGCCCCGCGAGGGCTTCAAACCGACCAGCCCGCAACAGCTGGCGGGCTGGCGGATCGATCCCCCGCCGTCGGTAGTGTGCGCCACCGCCACCATGCCCGCCGCCACCGCCGCCGCCGACCCGCCGCTGGACCCGCCGGGGGTCCGATCCAGGGCCCGGGGATTACGCGTGACACCGCCGGCGACCGACTCGGTGACGAACGCCGTCGCGAACTCCGGCACCGTGGTGCGGCCCAGCACGACGAACCCGGCGTCGACGATCGCCCGGTAGATGTTGCTGTCCACCGTGCCCAGTACCCTGGTCTGCGTCAACGCCGTTGTGCCATAGCGCGTTTCCTGACCAATGGCAGTGCAGCGGTGATCCTTGAGCAGGATCGGCACCCCGGCGAACGGCGCATCGGGGTCCACCCGGTCCGCCTCCTGCACCGCCGCGTCGAAGCGGTCCCAGCTGATCGCGTTCAGGTCGGGGTTGGTCGCCTCGATACGCGCGATCGCGGCCTCGGCCAGTTCCCGCGGCGACACGTCGCCGTCGCGGACGGCCTGCGCCTGCCCGCACGCATCGAGCGCCAGGACGTCCGGCATCTGCGCGACCCGGGTCACACCAACTTCCCGTCCTTGGTCACCGCCGTGTCGTCGACCAGGATCGAGCACCCGCGCATCGCGATGTCGAGGTGGGCGAACGAATCGTGGCCCAGGAACGGATGCGGGCCCGTCGACCACAGGAAGTTACCGGCGAACGCGCGGGCGTCCATGCCCATGATCTCGTGCTTGGAGTACATCGCGGTCGCGAACCAGTTGGCGGTGCGCATCAGGCCCCACCCCATGTGCGACAGCGACCGGGCCCACGGATCGTCGGAATCGTCGAAGAACTGCTGCAGCCGCGTCGCATCGGGACCGCCGCTGATGCCCTCGATCCGCCCGTCGACGACGTCGAGCACGATGTCGTTCTGCACATACTCCTTGAACGGCAACAGGATGTCCCCCGCGGTCAGCACGATGGTCCCCGACGACGACATCGGCCAGCACACCACCATCGTCGACGGCCAGTGGTCCCACTTGCCGGGCCGGTCGACGAAGCCCTTCTGGAAGCCGGGATGGCTGTCCACCAGGTCGACGGCCAGATCGGTGCCGGCCTCCGAGGTCACCTTCATCACGCGCGAGGCCTTGATCAGCTCCGCGGCTGCCTCGACCCGTTCGGTGTCGGCTTCCGACGGCATGTTGCGCGCCAACACATCCGGCGCATCGCACACGAACAGGATCCGCGTCCCGGCGCTGAGGATCTCCGACTGCACCGGGGCGTGCACGAAACCCTCGCGGGTCAGGTCGATCACCATGTCGGCGCCCTTGAGCGCGTCCTGCACCACGTGATTGTCCAGCACCGACTGCAGTCCCGGCCCAGAACCGGTGTGCGTCACCGGTTCGGGGATCGGACTGCCCGAGGGCGCCACGATCGAGGCGACACGCGCGCCCAACTGTTGCGCGGCGCCCCACGCGGCCGCCACGTAGTCCGTCCGGCTCGACGGCTCGGAGAGCACGATGACGTGCTCACCAGGGGATACCTTGCAGAGCTCGAACTCCCGCACGAACAGCCTCATCAGGTCAACACCGGTCAGATCCACTGCACCACTCCCTATTTCTCGACCTATTTCGGATTGCTGCGCAACACGTTGCGCAAAGGCTTGCATATGATGTCGACGCGGGTCATCGGAGCCCGGATCGACAGGGGGTCCTGAACGTGACAGACGACGTGACAGCCGACGCCCGGTCCGACGAACCGGTCGACGACGGCCCGGTCACCCTGCGCACCATCGCCCGAGCCGCCGGTGTGCACGTCTCCACGGTGTCGCGTGCCCTGCGCCGCGCCGCCACCCCCGGCGCCACGATCACCTCCGCAGACGCCCGAATCGTCGCGCTGGCGAAGGAACTTCGCTACACCCCCAACCCCAACGCCGCCAGCCTGACCACCAAGCGGTCCACCGCCCTCGGCGTGCTGGTGCCGCACCTGACCGACATCGTGCTGTCGTCGGTCTACGACGCCATCGAGGGCGAGGCCAACCGGGCCGGCTACGAGACGTTCGTCGCCAACACCCACGACCAACCGACCGAACAGGTGCGCCGCCTCGAGCTGTTGCTCGGCCGGCGGGTCGACGGCATGATCCTCGGCGACGCCCACCTCGACGGCACCAACCTGGCCGAGTTGCACCGCCGCAAGGTGCACTTCGTGCTGGTGTCGCGCCGCAGCCCCGGATACCTTTCGGTGTGCGGAGACGACTACGGCGGCGGCCGCCGCGTCGGGGAACACCTTGCCGCACTGGGTCACACCGAGGTTGGCATCATCGCCGGTCCGCCGTGGGCCAGCACCAGTGTGGACCGGGTGGCGGGCTGTGTCGACGCGCTGGCCGACGCCGGGGTGACGGTGCCGCCGCACAACATCGTCCATCCCGGGTTCGACGCGCAGCACGGGCACGACGGCGCGATGGCCCTGCTCACGTCGGCGCGGCCGCCGTCGGCGATCTTCGCGGTCAACGACTTCTCGGCGATCGGCGCGATGGGCGCGCTGCGCGAACTGGGCCGCACCCCCGGGCGCGACGTCGCGGTCGCCGGCTACAACGACGTCCCCGTCGCCCGCGAGTTGATGATCCCGCTGACCACCGTGCGCAGCCCGATGGAAGAGATGGGGGTGCGCGCGGTACAGACGCTGCTGGCCGTCCTGCACGGGCTGCCGACGTCGTCGACGACGCTGCCGACGGAGCTCGTCGTGCGCGAATCGACCCGCGGCTGAACCGATCACGTCTTCGACCGATCCGACTCGCTGAGCAGACGATTGACGACCAGGACCTCGATGCCCTTCATCAGGATCGTGAAGAACACCGCATAGACGATCATCTCGGCGGGCCGCAGGAACTTGAACTCCTGCATGATGCGGGCGCCGATCCCGTCGGGTGAGGTGATCGCCTCCAACAGCACGATCAGCTTCCACGAGAATGCGAACGAGGTCCGGGCGGCGGCTTCGGCGGCCGGGCGCAGCTGCCACCACAACACCTGGCGGGCATAGGTGAGCGGGCCGAACCGGTAGGCCGCCGCCATCTCGTCCAGGCGCAGATCGCGTGCCATCACCGACGCCATCGTCACGTTCACCACCAGCGGCACGATGGCCAGCGTCACCGCCACGATGCCCGAACTCTCGGCGGTCCCGAGCATCAGGATCACGATGATGATGTACACGACGTCGGGCACCGCCAGCGCGATCGCCAGCACCGGCCGCAGGAAAGCCCGGAGCCGCCAACTGAATCCGGCAGCGACGCCGACCGCGAGGCCGATGAGCACCGAGCCCGCCCACACCAGCAGCACGCGGCGCAGCGTGATCAGCACATCGGTCCACAAGGTGTCGGAGGCGAACACCGTGGTGGTCGCCTCGGCGAGATCCGACAGCGACGGCACCCAGCCCTCGGAGCTGATGCTGGCCAGCTGCCATGCCGCCAACCCGACGGCGATGGCCAGCAGGGGCGCCACCACGCGGTCGATCCACCACGGCCTCTTCCCCGGTGGCGCAGCCGGTTCGGCGACCACCGGTGGCAGTTCGAGGGTGGTCACGACCCCTCACCCTCGGCGGCCGCGGGCTCCCAGACCTTGAGCACGTCGTTGACGAGTTCCTCTTCCATCCGCACCAGCACCGGGTCGCCGTACTGGCGGGGCCTGGGCAGCGGGACCACGACCTCTTCGAGCACGGTCGCCGGGCCGCGGCTGAGCACCAGGATGCGGTCGGACAGATACAGTGCCTCCCGGATGGAGTGCGTGACGAACAGCGTGGGAGTGGCCGAGGCTGAGCGCATCCGGTCCAGCTCGATGCGGATGGTCCGCCCGGTCACCTCGTCGAGCCCGCTGAACGGCTCGTCCATCAGCACCAGATCGGGTTCGACCGCCAACGCCCGCGCGATCGACACCCGCTGCCGCTGACCGCCGGACAGGTTCATCGGCCACGCGTCGATGTGGTCGGAAACCTGCAGCAGCGCGAGGTATTTCGTGATCCGGCCGGCCCACTCGGACTTCGGCACGCCGCCGCTGTGCATGGCGATCTCGATGTTGCGCCGCACCGTGCGCCAGGGCAGCAGGCGGTGGTCCTGGAAGACGTAGCCGGTGCGCAGCCGCTTGCCGACCTCGGCGGTCACGTCGGCGGACCGGTACGTGATGCGGCCGGTTTCGGGTTGTTTGAGCCCGGCCAGCACGTGCAGCAGCGTCGACTTGCCGCACCCGCTGGGCCCGATGATCGAGACGAACTCGCCCTCACCGATCCGCAGGTCGATACCCCGCACCGCCACCTTGCCGTCGTAGGCGATCGAGATGTCCTTCAGATCCAGGAAATCCATTTCTTCGGTTTCTGCCGGCGATTCCAGGTGCACGGTCATTGCGGAATACCCTTCCAGCGTTGCGCCTTGTTCTCGAGCGGTCGGATGACCAGGTACTCGGTGGCCAGCAGGATCGCGGCGAACACGATCAGCCACAGCATCACGTCGACCAGCTTGAACCGCCCGAAGGCGCGGTCGAACGCGAAGCCCATGCCGCTGCTGACGAGGAAGATCTCGACCACGACGACGACCTTCCAGACGTGGGCGTGTTCGTTGCGCAGCGCGGTCATGAAGGCGCCCGCGATCTGCGGGATGATCACCTCACACCAGCGCTGCCACCGGGAATAGCGGTAGGAGGACGCCATTTCGAGCAGCCCGGGATCCATGGTGCGCAGCGCGGCCAGCACCACCAGCGCCACGAACGGGAAGATGGTCGCCACCAGCACCACCACCGCTCCCAGCTCGACGTTACGGAAGAACGACACCGCCATCAGCGCGGTGATCGTGCTGGGCACCGTCACGAACACCGAGACATACACCCCGGCCACCCGGCCCCAGAACGACGAGCGCCACATCACCACTGCCACAAGGACACCCAGCAGCAGGCCGAGCACCAGCGAGATCATCACCCGCACCCAGGTCTCGCCGACCGCCGCCCACATGTCCGCGTCGCCGAGGAACGCGGGCAGCTCGGCGAGGACCTCCCCGATCGGGGCGATGAAGCTGGTCCACGCTCCGGCCATCGCCCAGACGAGCACCAGCGACGCCGCCCCGGCGATCGACAGGAGCGTCGACTGCGTGCGCCTGCTCAGCGACATTCGCTCAGCCACCGCACTATCCGTTGCCCAGGACCTGGTCCAGGGTCTGCGACGGCGGGTTGTCGGGGTAGCCGGGAAGCATGCCCTGGTCCGCCATCTTCTTGATCCAGTCGTTCATCTTGGCGGCGTCGTCCTCGGTCCACTTGTTGGTGTAGCAGGGCAGCTGCTGGCAGTAGGCGATGAGCCGGTCGAGTTCCTCGTCGGACTCGGGGTCGAGGTAAGAGCGGTACGGCTCTTCCTTGAACGTCTCGTAGTTGGCGTCGATGAGGATCTGCAACGCCTCGGCGTAGGCGGCCTGGACGTTGCGCGCCAGCTCGGGGTTCTCGGAGAGCCAGCTGCGGTTGGACCACAGCATCGCCAGCGGCGGCACCCAGCCGTCCTTGTTCTTCCAGTACTCGGCGACCTGCAGCACCCGGGTGCCGTTGGTGGCCTGCACGGCGCGGTCACCGAACGGCTCGAAGTCGAATATCGCGTCCACTTCCCCCTTTTCCAGCAGCGCGGGCAGCGCTTCGGGGGACGACTGGACCAGCGTCAGGTCCTTCTGGACGTCGATGTCGCAGCAGTCCTGCAGGGTCAGGGTCAGCGCCTGCGTGGTGCCCGAGTCGTTGCCGAAGTGGCCGACCCGCCGGCCCCGCAGCTGTTCTGGAGTGGTGATGCCGCTGGCCTCACTGGCGACGACGCCGGCGGTCTGCGACATGAACGGGTAGTACGCGACGGTGTCGTGGCCTTCCAGGTTGGCGATCGCCGCCGACACCGCGTCGCCGGGCCCGAGCTGCACGTCACCCTTGAGGAAGGGGGTGGTGCCGCCGGCGGCCTCGCCCTCGCTGTACTCGAAGTTGAAACCGTGCTTCTGGTCGAGTTTCTGTTCCTTGATGAGCATCGTCGGGACGCTCATCGGGTCCGGGACGACGCCGTCGAGGCGCACGGTGGGCAGGTCGCTCGATGCGGCGGCGTCGTCCTTGCTCGAGCTGCAACCGACGGCTCCGATCAACACCGGAATGGTCAACAGCGTCAGGGCGACACGCGTTTTCGTGAACATGGTGGTGAACCTTTCCGTCGGTCGGTTGGTGCTGAGCCTCATCGGGACGGGACCGCTTCCCGGCGAAGCGGCGTTCCCATGTATATCCAGTCGAGTTTGGTGTCGACGTTCTTGTCCACCGCCCGCATCCGCTGGTCGCGTTCGCGTTGCCGGTCGCCGTCGGGCAGGTGGAAGACCGCCCGGTTGTCCAGCGCCGCGATCTGTACCGTGCGGGCGCGTTCGGCGCGCCGCTGCACATACGCGGCCAGCGCGTCGCGCACCGCCGCGGCGTCGGCGCCGGCGAGTTCCTCGGCGAGCACCGCGGCATCTTCGATCGATTGCGAAGCCCCCTGGGAGACATAGGGAACCATCGAATGTGCGGCATCGCCGAGCAGTGCGACATTGCCGCGGGCCCATTCGGAGAACGGCGCCTGGTGTTTCATCGCCCACAGCGCGATCGGGCCGTCGGCCTTCGACAACAGCGCGATGACCCGCTCGTCCCAGCCCTGGTATGCCGCCATCAGCTCATCGTGGGTGGCCGACCGGCTCCAGTTCGCGGACACCTCGTCGGTGATCGGCCCGATCCCGACGACGTTGATCAGCTTCTGTTTGCGCACCGGGTAGATCACCAGATGGCCGTACGGTCCGAACCACACGTTGCCCGCCTGCCAGTCCACGATGAACCGGGTGACCGGGTCGCGGCGCACGGCGTCGCCGTCGATCAGCGTGCGGAACGCCATGTCGCCGCTGTCGAGGACCTCGTTGGGGGCGCCGATGTGCGCGCGCACGGTGGAGCGGATGCCGTCGGCGCCGATGATGGCCGACCCGGCGATCGACGTGCCGTCGGCCAGCACGGCTTTGGGCCGTGTCGGCTCGGATTCGTCGATGGTGACGACGGCGCTGTTGGTCCGGATCGTCGCCGCGGGTCCGGGGAAGTCCGGGTCGATGGCCGCCGACAACAGCGCCGAATGCAGATCGGCGCGGTGCACCTGCAGATACGGCGCCCCGTAGCGGGCGGTGGCGCTGGCGCCCAGCGTGGTCTTGGCGATGATCGACCCGTCCTGCCAGCGCCGGTTGACCGTCTCTTGCACCTCGAGGGAGATCTGGTCCATCGCGTCCCGCAGGCCCAGGTGGTGCAGCACCCGGGTGGCGTTGGGCCCGATCTGCAGGCCGGCGCCGATCTCGCCGAGTTGCGGGGCCTGCTCGAGCACCGTCGTGGCGATGCCCTGCTGGCGGAGCGCGGCCGCGGCGGCCAGCCCTCCGATACCGGCACCGCAGATCACGACGTCGATGTCAGCCATGCTTGCTCCTCCTCCGTGGGGGTCTCGGCGCCGTCCGTACGGTCGGCGATCAGATGGGTCAGATAGGGGATCTCGGTGCGTGAGCGTTCGATGTCGCCCAGGTCCAGGGCGGCCATCGCGACGCCTTCACCCCGCGCCAGCCCGGCGAGCACGTCCCCGGTCGGGGAGACGATGCGGCTGTGCGCGGCGAACGACCCGCCGGCGTTGTTCGGTCCAGTGAGACCGGCCGCGGCGACGAAGCAGCCGTTCTCCAGGGCCCGGGAGCGGGTCAGCAGCTCCCAGGCGTAGAGCCGGCGGCGGCCGAACGCGGCGGGGATGGCGATGATGTCGGCGCCGCGAAGTGCCAAGTCGCGCACCACTTCCGGGAACCCGGCCTCGTAGCAGATCGCCACCCCGACGGTACCGAAGCGGGTCTTGGCCAGCGCTCCGGGTTCGACGCGGCGGGTGAAGGCGCGCCGCTCCCCGCCCCAGAGGAACCGCTTCGACGACGACGCCAGCATGCCGTCGGCGCCGATGATCATCGCGACGTCCAACACGTGGTCGTCCTCGGTCCGGGTCAGCAGCGCTGTGGCCAGGACGAGGTCCATCTCGCGTGCCCAGTCGGTCAGCACGGCGACGTGGTCGTCGGTCTCGTCCGCGGCCGCCAGCAGGTCCATGCCCAGGTCGTAGCCGGTGGCGAACAGCTCCGGCAGCACGACGACGTTGGCGCCCTGGGAGGCCAGTTGGGTGACATAGCGGTGCGCGACGGCCAGGTTCTCCTCGGAGCGGCCCGGCGCCGCGCTCATCTGCACGACGCCGGCGCCGGTGACCTCACTCACCGGACACCGCCGCGGGGGTGGGTTCGGGGATCGCGGTCAGCGGTCCGGTGAACCACGGGCCGGCCAGCCGGCCCAGGGGCCGCAGCACGTCGTTGTCGACGCGCATCCGCTCGTTGAACACCCCGGGTCCGGCGTGGGCCACCAGCACGGTGCCCAGCACCGCGACGTCGGTGCCGATCTGGATCTCGTCGTAAAGGCGGCATTCCAGCGCCAGTTGCGCCTCGGCGATCCGGGGCGAACGGACCAGCGTCGAGGGCACCGCGGTGAGCCCGGCCAGGGCGACCTCGTCGACGTCGGGATCGACCGCGAGGCCGCTGGTCGCGACGGCGGCGCTGTGCTCGAAGGAGGCGATGTTGACGACGAAGTCGCCGGTGCCGCGCAGGTTGGTCAGCGTGTCCTTGACGCCGCCGCCGACGCGCGGGCCGACCGAGAACAGCACCGTCGCGGGGCTCCGGGAGGCCACCGTGAAGAAGCTGAACGGGGCCAGATTCGCGCACCCGTCGGCCGCTACGGTGGACACCCAGGCGATCGGCCGGGGTTGTACGGCGCTGATCAGGAGCTTGTACGCCAGCTCCGGCTCCAACGACGCCACGTCGATTTCCATGGCCGTCAATCCGACTCCCATCTCGCTCGTCTGTGCAACTGCTTGCGCAAGCGGTTGCAGCGATCGTCTCTGATCGTTCTACCAGCCGCTACCGGAGGACGGGGTTCGAAATGCAGAATTAACAATCACGGATTTTCGGCGCCCGCGGGCGAGGGCCGGTCGTGCCGGATCGGCCCGCGGATGTAATGCCCGGTCGGAGCCGGTTCGGTGACCCCAGACGTAGTCGGTGGGCCCAGACGCGTTCGGTGGCCCGGCGGCAGCTGGTGTGCTGTCCGCCGGGCCACCGATCCGAAAAGTGGCCGGCCCGCGCGGCTACGGGGTTGCCGAACCCGTGACCGCCGCGGCCTCGTCGCGGCCCGCCAGCCGGTCGTCCCACACCTGCAGCACCTGCGGTGCGGTGCGCGGCGTGGCGAGGCTGACGACCACGTAGGCGATCAGGCTGGCCGCCAGGCCGTAGTAGATCGGCTCGTTGGCCAGCACGTCACCGACGATGAACATGGTGCCCAGCGTGACCACCGTGCCGACGCCCATCGACCACAGCGCACCCGCACCGGTGGCCCGCTTCCAGACGAACCCGCCCAAGATCGCCACCAGCAGCCCGCCGACCAGGATGTCGTAGGCGATCGTCAGCGCCGCGACCACGTCGTTGAGCAGCGCCGCGATCACGATCACCGCGATGCCGAGCGCCACCACGTACATCCGATTCGAATGCACGTCGTCATGTCCACCGTCGCCGTGCCCGCCGCCCTCGTGCTCGGCCGGCCGGCCGGCCAGCCGCAACAGCAGCGGCTTGACGTCGGTGCGCGCCACCGTCGCCGTGGCGATCAGCGCGCCGGAGGCCGTCGACATCATCGCCGCGACCGCGGCGGCCAGCACCAGCCCGCTGATGCCCACCGGCAGGATGGTCTCCGCGATCTGGGCGTACACGTCGTCCTTGACCTCGACATCGGGCAGGAACGTCGAGGCGGCCATCCCGATCACCGCACCGGCCACGCCGTAGAGCACGCAGTACAGCGCCGCGGTGGTGCCGCCCCACTTCGCCACCCCGGGCGAGCGGGCGGTGAACACCCGCTGCCAGATGTCCTGGCCGATCAGCATGCCGAAGCTGTACACCACGAAAAACGTGATGATGGTGGGCATCCCGATGGCGCCGAGGTCGAACACCGCGTCGCCGGCCCGCTCCCGGATGCCCGCGAACCCGCCGGCCCGGTGCAGCGTGAACGGAAGCATCAGCGCGAAGATGCCGATGGTCTTGAGGATGAACTGCACCATGTCGGTCAGCGTGATCGACCACATGCCGCCGATCGACGAGTACAGCATCACGATCGCACCCCCGATGATCACCGACACCGTGCGGTTGGTGCCGAACAGCACGTTGAACACCGTGGCGTAAGCGATCGTGGAGGTCACCGACAGCATCAGCGTGTAGGCCACCATGACGATGCCCGACGCCGAGGTCGCGTCGACTCCGTACCGCAGGCGCAGCATCTGCGCCACGGTGTACACCTTCAGCCGCTGGATGCGGCCGGCGAAGAACAGGCTCAGCGCCAGCAGGCCGACGGCGATCGCGACGACCAGCCACATGCCGGAGATGCCGAACTTGTAGCCCAATCCGACACCGCCGACAGTCGACGCGCCGCCGAGCACCACCGCGGCCATCGTGCCGGTGTACAGCGTGGGGCCCAGCCGCCGGCCGGCGACCAGGAAGTCCGCCGAGTCCTTGGTCCTGGTCTTGCCCCAGAACCCGAACGCCAGCATGGCGCCCAGGTAGACGACGATGATGACGATGTCGAGTGGCTTACCCATCGGGGTCTCCTTGCCTCAGGTTTGCGCGAACATGCGCAGGACGGCGGGCAGGACCACGACGGCAGGCCCGCTGGTGGTGAAGGTGCCGGCGACCAGCCGGCCCACGTCATCGAGGGTGGCGCGCTGCGCCGGGACCCCGAAACTTGTTGCCAGAGCCACGAAATCGGGGCGCGCCAGCTCGGTGGCGGTGGCCTGGCCGAACGCGCCGGTCATGTACTCGCGCAGGATGCCGTAGCCGCCGTCGTCGACGATCAACCAGGTGACGTCGGCGTCGTGCTGGCGGGCGGTGGCCAACTCGGCGATGGAGTACATCGCCCCGCCGTCCCCGGACACCGCGAAGGTGCGCCGCCCGGTCCCGACCGCCGCGGCCACCGCGGCCGGGAACGCGAAGCCCAGCCCGCCCGCGCCCTGGGCCGAGTGGAACTGTCCGTCGCGCGGATCCCACGCCGACCACGCCCAGTACCCCGCGATCGTCATGTCCCAGAACGTCTGTGCCGCAGCGGGAACCGCGTCCCGCAGGTCGGCCATCAGCCGCAGCTCGGTGGCCACGTCCTGGCCGGCGAGGCGCTGTTCGACGGCTCGGCGCAGGCCGGCGGCGACGGCCGCCCCGTCCCCGGAGCGCCGCGGCACCGCCTTGGCGAGCGCGGTCAGCGCCAGCGCGGCGTCGGCGTGCAGCGCCAGCGCCGGGTGGTTGGCCTCGAGCACCCGCGCCTCGGCGTCGACGTGGATCACCCGGCCGCGCGGGGTGAACGTGAAGTAGTTGCTGGTCACCTCGCCCATCGCGGTGCCCACCGCCAGCAGCACATCGGCGCCGGCGAGCAGGTCGGTGGTGTAGCGGTCCTCGATCCACGACCCCGCCGACAGCGGATGGCCGAAGCCGATGGCGCCCTTGCCCCCAACGGTGGACACCACCGGCGCGTCGAGCAACTCGGCCAGCGCGACCAACGCCTCGGGCCCCCCGGGTGAGCGGCGCACCCCGCCACCGGCCAGGATCACCGGGCGCTGCGCGGCGCCCAGCAGCGCCGCGGCCTCGTCGACCACCTCGTCGCGCGGCGGGCGCTGCGTCACCGCGGTCGGCACCGTCGTCACCGCGGGCACGTCCGCCGGTTCCAGCAGCACGTCCTGCGGGATCTCCACCCACGTCGGGCCGGCCGGCGCGCACTGGGCCAGCGACCAGGCGTCGGCCAGCAGCGACGGCAGCTCGGAGGCGCGGCGCACGACCGCGGTGCTCTTGGTGACGTTGAGCGCGCTGCGCTGCTGGTCGTCGAGTTGGTGCAACATGCCGCGACGCAGCCCCAGCCCGGCCCTCGGCACCTGGCTGGTGATCACCAGCAGCGGCACCCCGGTCGCATAGGCCTCCTGCAGCGCGCCGAGCGCGGTCAGCGCCCCCGGGCCGGTGGACAGGAACAGCACACCGACTTCTCCTGTGGCCCTGGCATATCCGTCGGCACCGAAGGCCGAGTTGTTCTCCACCCGGGAACTCACGAACGTCAGTTCGCTGCGCCGGATCGCGTCGAACAACCCGAGCGCATTCTGGCCCGGGATGCCGAAGACATGCGAAACCCCCAGTGCGGTCAGGGTTTCGACGACGACATCGCCCCCGTTCCGGGTCCCGTCGCTTCGCTCGCCCAGGTCGTTGCGGATCCCGTCGCTTCGCTCGCCCAGGTCATTCCGGATCCCGTCGCTTCGCTCGCCCAGGTCATTCCGGGTCGAGCCGGCGTTCCCGGTCATGTCGCCGACTCGCGGCGCATCGCCAGCAGCGACACCAGGTCGTAGGCGACGTGCGCGGCGGCCACCCCGGTGATCTCGGCGTGGTCGTACGGCGGCGACACCTCGACGACGTCGGCGCCGACGAGGTTCAAACCCTGGAATCCGCGCAGGATCTCCAGCAGTTCCCGGCTGGTCATGCCACCGGCCTCCGGCGTCCCGGTACCCGGCGCGTGGGCGGGGTCGAGCACGTCGATGTCGATGGAGACGTAGACCGGCCGGGTGCCGAGGCGCTGGCGCAGCTTGTCGACGACCTCGCGCACGCCTTGGTAGTAGATGTCGGAGGAGGTGAGGATGCCGAACCCGAAGCGGCGGTCGTCCTCGAGGTCCTTCTTGCCGTACAGCGGGCCGCGGGTACCGACGTGCGAGAGCGCCTCGGTGTCGAGGATGCCCTCCTCGACGGCGCGCCGGAACGGGGTGCCGTGGGTGTACTCGGCGCCGAAGTAGGTGTCCCAGGTGTCCAGGTGCGCGTCGAAGTGCACCAGCGCCACCGGCCCGTGCTTGGCGTGCGCGGCCCGCAGCAGCGGCAGCGCGATGGTGTGGTCGCCGCCGATGGTGACCAGGCTGGTGCCGCCCTTGGTCAGGTCGACGGCGGCGGCCTCGATGGTCTCGATCGCCTCGTGGATGTTGAACGGGTTCACCGCGATGTCGCCGGCGTCGACGACCTGCGCGATCTCGAACGGCGACACGTCCAGCGCCGGGTGGTACGGCCGCAGCAGCCGCGACGCCTCGCGCACGTGGGTGGGGCCGAACCGGGCGCCGGGCCGGTAGGACACCCCGGAGTCGAACGGCACGCCGACCACCGCGATGTCGGCCCGCTGCACCTGGTCCAGCCGGGGCAACCGGGCGAAGCTGGCCGGTCCGGCGAACCGCGGCGTCTTCGAGGCGTCGACGGGGCCGAGATGGGTGGTCATGCGATGGAGTCCTGTCGGTCGTGCGGGATGTGGTGTGGATCACGGTATGGCTCCCCGGCCGACCTCGGCAAGCAGTTCAATCGTTACAGCCGCGTTTCTGATCATGATTTGCCAGTAGTGCCACGCATATCAGCGCATAATGAGACTCTGATGTGGAAATGACGACGGATTCGCCCCACCGAGCAGGCCGAAAAATCTTTCACCCAATTTCTTGAGCTACCGCGGAGAGGGCGACGGATGGATAGCGATGGATGAGGTGGACGAGGCCATCGTCGAATTGCTCGAGGTCGACGGGCGGCTCACCCACCGCGAGATCGCCCGGGCGGTCGGGCTGTCCCGGTCCGCGGCCGCGGCCCGGGTGCAGCGGCTGCTCGCCAGCGGACAGGCCGTCATCCGGGGTGCGGTGCACCCGGCGGTGCTGGGCCGGGCGGTGCTGGCCCACGTCAGCGTCGCCGTGCACGGTCCCGCGGCGCCGGTGGCCGACGCGCTGGCGCGCCGTGACGACGTGCCGTTCCTGTCGCTGACCAGCGGCACCCATGGGCTGGTGGCCGAGATCCGATCCGCGTCCACGCGCGAGGTGGACCGGGCGGTGACCGAGATCCGCGCCGTCCCCGGCGTCTCCGGCGTCGAGACGCTGACCTACGTCGAGGTGATGCGCGACGTGATCGGTCCGGTCGGGGAAATGCGCACCGAGATCGACGACACCGACCGGGCTCTGCTGGCCGCGCTGCAGGAGGACGGCCGGGCGTCCTACGTCGAGCTGGCGGCCAGGGTGGGCCTCTCCCCGGCCGGCGCGCGCCGGCGGGTGGTGCGGCTGCTCGACGCCCGGGTGGTGCGCGTCGGCGCGGTGGTGCGGCACTCCGGGCAGGACCGGCAGAGCGCGATGGGCTTCGGCATCCGGTTGACCGGTGAGCACCACGAGGTGGTGGCGACGCTGGCGACGATGCCGTCGGTCATCTTCGTCGCGCGCACGCTGGGCCGCTTCGACGTGCTGGTCACGGTGCGGGCGTTCTCGGCGGGCCAGCTGATCGAGGTGCTCGACACCGTGCGCGCGTTGCCGGGGGTGCGGTCACTGGAGAGTTGGACGCACCTGCACGTGGTCAAGGAGAGCTACGCCTCCGGCGTGGAGCTGAACCGGGCGTAGAGCTGCGCCAGGAAGCCGGCCAGGTGGTTCATCTCCTGGGCGCAGTGCACCAGCAGATCCCGCGGGTCGGGCAGCTGGCGCGTGGCGACCGGGCGGATCAGGCTGTCCGACAGCCGATTCCCGCGCCGCACCGCGATGTGTTGCCCACCCATCCAGAACCGGGACCGCATCTCGGCGCCCTCCGGGGTGGCCCGGACGTGATGGACGAACCAGCCGATGTCCACCGGCAGCTCGGCCGAGCCCAGCCGCGCGCACACCGCGACGGAGTGCGCCAGCCGCGGACCCGTCAGCCCCAATTCGGCGGGGCGGACGAACCGGATCGCGGCGCGGGCGTAGGACGAGCCGAGGTACTCCTCGATCAGCGAGGTCCGGCCGAGGTAGTGCCCGTCGCCGCCACCGTCGGCCCACCGGGCCGAGGCGTGCGCGCGGGGGTGCCACAGCTTGTAACGCCGGGTGTCGCTGCCGTGCCAGCCGAACCACCAGTCCCACATCGCCGGGCTCACCCCTGGCATGTCGGTGCGCACCGACACCACGAAGCCACCGTCGGGCTGCCGACCGTAGCCGGTCTCGGTCTGCTGGTAGCCCTCGTCGAGAAGTTTTGCCGCGCAGTCGAATCCGGGCAGCACCTGATCGGCCTGCGGGCCGTGGTGCAGCGCGTCGACCACGTGGCCGGGCAGCGGGGCCATCCGCGGGTCGAAGAAGCCGGCGAACGCGGTGCCGGCGTCGTCGCCGCGGTAGCCGAGGTAGGCCCGGCGCGCCATCAGACCCGTCCCATCCAGGTGTGGAAGCGGCCGTCGGGGTCGTAGCTCGCCCGCACCCGGTCCAGCCTGGCCATCGCCTCGGCGCTGGCGAACGGTGCGGGCCGCTGCCCGAGGTTCTCGTCGGCCAGCTGGATGCCGGTCTGCAGGTGTGCCATCGCGGCCATGTTGGATCGCGCCCAGTCGCCGTAGGTGTCGTCGTCGGCGGGGTCCTGCCAGACCCCGTAGAGCGCCAGGTAGATCTCGTCTTCGAGGCTGTAAGCCATGTCCTGGCGCTGCGGGGACGGACCCCAGTTCAGCCACAGGAAGTGCGCGGGGTGCGGCGGCATCGTGTCGAGGATGCCGCGGATGCCCGGCATCAGCTCCTCGGCCGGCGCGGAGGTCCAGATGTTGTCGGCCGTATAGCGGTACCCGCTGGGATAGTTGCTCATGATGCCTGCGTACCAGGTGTCCAGATCCGTTGGTGCATAAGGGATCGCGACGATCGCCGAGGCGCGCGCCGGGCAGGACTCCAGCAGTGCGAGCGCGTCGACGGCCTCCTGTTCGGTGTCGGCGAACACCGGCGAGGCGAACACGATGCCGGGGGTGTCCAGGCCCATGCCCGGCACCGACTGCGACGCCGCAATCTGCAGTTCCACGCGGCGGTCCAGCTCGGCGCTGATCGAGCGGGCCCACGGGTAGATCTCCTCGGCCGCCGCCATCGGGTACACGTAGAGGCTGCTGCCGCACACCGGCGGGCGCGGATAGAGCTTCAGGTGAAAGGCCGTGACGACGGCGAAGAAGCCCGGCCCGGATCCGCGGGCGGCCCAGTACAGGTCCGGGTGGTGCTCGGCGTCGATGTGGAGCCGCTCCCCGTCGGCGGTCACCACGTCCAGGCCGAGCACGCTCTCACACGCCGGGCCGAGCACCCTGCTGTTCCAGCCGTATCCGCCCTGCAGCAGATAGCCGCCGATGCACACACCCTTGCAGTGCCCGGCCGGGAAGAACAGGTCCTGCTCGCCCAGCCGGCCGGCCAGCACGCTGCCGCCGATCCCGGGGCCGGCGACCGCCCGCAAACCGTCGGCGTCGATGGCGACCTCGTCGAGCCGGCTGACGTCGAGCAACATGCCGCCGTCACGCACGTGGTTGCCGGCCCAGCTGTGCCCACCCGAGCGGACCCCGATCCGCAGGTCGTGGCGGCGGGCGTAGCGGACAGCGGCGACGACCTCGTCGGCGTCGGCGGCCTGCACGACGACGTCGGGGTAGCGCTGCGGGGTGCGCGCATTCCACACCGTGGCCGCGCGGGCCTGTTGGTAGCCGTCGTCCCCGCGGAAGAAGTGGCGGCCGGATGGCAGGTCGTGCATGGCTCAACCCCCGAGGAGATCCGTTCATCGGATCTTGCTGATCCGGATAGCGGATCAATATAGTGGGCGCGATGCGCTCTACGGACGGAAATCGATGAACGTCCCCGACGCTGCGGACTCGGGCCCAGGGCCGGGCCGGGAGGACGGTCTGCAGGTGCTGCGGCGCGCGGCGGCCGCCCTCGACGAGATCGCCACCGCTCCCGGCCGGCTGCGCATGGTCGACATCGGCGCCGGCCTCGGGCTGGCCAAGTCCACCGCGCGCCGGCTGCTGGTCGCGCTCACCGACGTCGGGTTCGTCGAGCTCGACGACGCCGGCCGCTACCACCTCGGGGACCGGCTGGTCGGGCTGGCCGGCGCCGACGGGTCCCGGCTGGCGGCGCTGGCCCGCCCGGTGATCGAACGGGTCGCACTGGTCACCGGCGAGACCGTCGACCTGTCGGTGCTGCGGGGCCGGCAGATGTGGTTCATCGACCAGATCGAGTCCGCGCACCGGTTGCGCGCGGTGTCGGCCGTCGGCGGCCGATTCCCATTGCACGACACCGCCAACGGCAAGGCCGCCCTGGCACTGCTGGGCCCCGACCGCGCCGAGATCCCCGATGGATTGCGCGGCGAGCTCGCGCAGGTGGGCCGCACCGGGATCGCCTACGACCGTGACGAACACACCGCGGGCATCTCGGCCGCCGGCATCGCCGCCCGGCTGTGCGGGCAGGTGGTGGCGATCTCGGTGCCCGCCCCCACCGAGCGGTTCCTGGCCGCAGAGGACGTCATCGTCGCGGCGTTGCGGGAAGCCGCGGCGGCGCCGGTGTGGGACGCGCGGTAGCTGTGACTCGGGGCGAGTCGCTCAGCGGCGAGTTATCCCCAATACAGATTTCATCCACAGGTTCTGGTGTCAGGGCTGTTCAACCGGATGGATTCGAATAGTTTTTCGATAGCTTGGGGGTGTGGCTCTCGTCAGTGGTGAGCAGGCGCGGCAGCGGTGCGCGGCGTTGCTCGATGACGTCGATGCCGCCTACCGAGAGTTGGCGGAGTTGTCCACCGACACCGTCGGCAACGCCGGCCCGCACCAACCGCCTGCACCACCCCACCGAAATCCTGCACCCCGAGACCGAGATCCTGCACCCCGAGACCGAGGCGGGGTCAGGGCGGCAGACCAAGGCTCATCCCGAACCCGAGGCCAACGAGCACCCTGGCCCCGACCCCGGGCCCACAGCATCATCCGAACACGACTCACCCGGCTAGCTGACCAACGCCACCGCGAAACCGTCCCAGCCCTTGGCGCCGACGGTCTGGATCGCCGCGGTGTCCAGCCGCGGGTGCGCGCCCATCATGTCGAACATGTCTCGCACCGCCCGGGCCTGCGCGTCGTCCGGCCCGGGAGCCAGCACGCGGCCGTGCCGGGCGATGTTGTCCACCACGATGACGGTGCCCGGCCGGCCCAGCGTGATCGCCCACTCGACGTAGGCCGGGTTGTTCTCCTTGTCGGCGTCGATGAACACCAGGTCGAACACCTCGCCGCGGTCCCGCAGTACCGGCAGCGTGTCCAGCGCGGCACCGACGATGACCTCGACCCGGTCGGCCACCCCCGCGCGCTCCAGGTTGGCCCGCGCCACCTCGGCGTGCGCGGGTTCGAACTCGAGGGTGACGACGGCGCCGTCGGGGCCGACCGCCCGCGCCAGCGCGATGGTGCTGTACCCGGCCAGCGTGCCGATCTCGAGCACCCGGCGCGCCCCGGCGATGCGCACCAGCAGCGACAGCAGCTTGGCGTGTTGCGCCGACACCTCGATGGGCGGCATCCCGGCCGCGGTGCCGGCTTCCCGGGCCGCGCGCAGCGCGTCGTCCTCGCTGTGCAGCACGCGGGTGAACAACTGGTCCAACGAATTCCACTCAGATGCGGTCACAGCCCGACGGTACCCCGGCTCAGCGCACGCCCTCCTTGGCGTAGACCACCCGCAGCACGTAACCGGTCTCGGGACCCATCACCGTCTCGGCCAGCGCACACAGCGTCGCGGCGAACTCCGGCCCGTGCGGCGGGTCGGCGTCGCACAGGTGGTGCGCGATCTCGTGCAGCGCCGTTTCTGTGGACATACGGGGTGTTATGTTCGAACAGTTTATCTCCGACGAACGGGGCGTTTGTGGTCGACACGTGGCTGACCGTGCTTTCGGGTGGCAATTCGTCTGCTCCTGCGCACTTTCTCCCCGAACTGGCGTGGTTCGACTCGCTCGAAGATCTGGAAGCACAAGCAGGCATAAAGCCAGGCACCCCGGTCATCATCGACCTTGCGCGCTTGGCAGCCGACCCGGAGAGTTACCGGCCAGAACGCGTCTTCACCGAGTTCCTACGGACCTCCCGTTGGCCACGACTCAAGCAGGGCACTCGCACCACCTACGCGACCGTCTACCCCCCGATCATTCGATGGCTCGCTAGTCGTCCCCTCCCGAAGGCACTACACGAAATGGATGCAAACGACCTCGGCGAGTGGAAGGAATGGCGCACCGATCCCGTCCGCAATGAGAGGTCCATCAGTGGGGCGACCTGGAACAAGGAAGTTGCGGCGCTCTCGCTCTTCTTTCAGTGGGCGGTAAGGAAGCAATACACGGCCGAGAACCCGATTGAAGAGTTCGGACCGAGCCTGAAGTTCAAGGACTCCACCACAACCCGAGTCAAGGTAGGTGGATGGAGGAGTAAGAACGCTCGCATCCGCCGCGTCGACTGGATAGAGCCCGAGACTTTTCGCCTCTGGTCCAATGTGGCCTTCAGGGGCTACGCGGTAACAACCGGTCGTGACAACAAGCTCATCGGCGCGGGTGAAGACTCGTCTTTCCGAGGCCGCAACACGCAGCGTAACGCGACATTCGTTGAGACGCTTTACTTCTGTGGCACACGCGAAGGCGAGACGAGCCTCCTGCTAACCTTGGAACTATCCGAGAAGAGCGCCAGCGCATTCGCTGAGATTCGCCTGCCCAGTTCCATTACGAAGTCGGGTCGCTCACGCACGATTGTCATGCCGTGGCTGGTCCACGGACTACTGCAACGATATGTCCAGCAGGACCGGCGAAGAGCCGTAGCGTTGGGCAGACGACACGGAAGCTACAGCGACGTCAGGTGGCACAGGATCACCAACCACCGAGTCAAGCGCGGGCAGCTGGAGATCCAGATCGACGGCCGCAGAAACTGGGTAAACCATGACCAATTGTTCGAGCCAGTTCGGCGATGGCTGTTAGCAGAGACCGCGGACGGGTGGGAGCCAGCCATGCTCTGGCTCACCGAGAGCGGACTGCCCGCCGATCAACGCAATATGACGAAGGTGGTCCAGCGAGCCACTAAGAGATGGGATAACTCCTGCAAGACAGCAGGTTTCGTCGGTAGTGTGCCCTACCCGACGGCGAAAACATTGCGATACTCGTTCGCGTTGAACTGGCTCATTGCATGGCACAAGGTCATTGACGAGGAGACTGGATCGCCGCCGGCCGCTTACAGCCCAAGTAGATACGAAGACGCGTACACGGCTGTCCAGTGGCAACTCGGCCACCGTGACCTGCAAACGACGATGGATGCGTACCTGCTCGCAGTGAAGGATTTGCGCGGGATCAACATCTTTCACGAAGCCACGTTCAGGTCGGTTTATCAAGCCCTTCACGATAGGCATGAGAGCGTCCTGCCGGGCTTGAGTTATGAGACATGCCTTCATGACTAAGGGGCGCTTCGCATCGTTGCCTGATGAGCAGCGGAAGAACCGCGTGAGCGACGACGGCTTGAGCCTGACGGTCTGGGACGAGGGCGGCACCAAGCATATGACACTCAAATTCGTAGACGAGGCGGGCTCCGAAGAGATCCGCAAACAATGGGTCGCCTGCGTTGCCAGCGCCACTGGGCCTGCGGGCTCGTGGCGGTCCATCGAAAGTGCGCGCGGCGGGTCCTCGCGCAGTCGTGTGTTCCTCAAGTGGGCTTCTGATCGAGGGATCAACAGCCTTGACTCCCTCACGGCAAACGACTGGCACGACTTCGTCGCATGGATCCGTGACACGTACTCAAGCACCACCTCGAAAACCCGAAACTTGAGACTCGTCTCGGTTCGCACTCTGCTCGTGCAGCACGTCGGTCTGTCTAATGAAGTTAAAAAGACTCTCTCCCAACGGTACTGCGAGTCGCAAGAGACCGTGCTTCCTGATCACTACACCGCAGCCGAGCTTCAACAGATCCGCTCCAACGCCACTCGTGCACTACGCGTTGCGTGGCGCCGGATCGAGCCGAATTGGGCACTAGCACAACGACAGAAGGAATCTGTTCCCGCAGAACAGCTCGCACGCTGGGAGGCACTGCAGGCCCTACTTCGCGCCCCTCACAAACGTCTGCGCAGGGACGACGGGCGCGCCCTCGGTCTCATCGACCAATACGCAAACGTGTTGATGGAGGAGGCTCGGTCCCTACTCTTCCTCACGACGAACGAGGGACTAGCGGCCTACGGCGCGATCATTGCCGCGACGGGAGAAAACTCCTCCACAACGGCGCGCCGAAGGACACCCAGCACCGCTGCATCAGCTGGCTCAAAGAATGTCACGATCTTCACGTCCGAACGGAACAAACGCCGCCGAGGCGGCGGCAAGTCGCTGATGGCCGAGAATGTGGGTGTCGCTTCCCCCCTCGGCAAACTCTTGCAACTAGTCATGGATTGCACCGCCCCCGCACGGCGTTCCGCTCAAATCAATCCGGAAGCGCTGCTGGACAATTACCCGACTGCACACCAGTCCTCAAAGGAGTCCTCCAGCGAAAGCCTCATTCTCTTCGTGAGACGAAGCGGAACCCTGGTGAATAGTGTTTCTCACGTCCCGAGATCGCTCGACTGGATGCCGGATGGGCTACATCTCGACCTCAAGCGACTTCACAGAAGTTACCTGACGCGCGTGGCGCAGCACCCTGTTGATAATCGATACCTCACCTGGATTGATGCTTATATCCTTAGAGATCCCAAAAGAATTCAAGAGTTGGAGGATCTTCACCGTGCTGCGCAGCAAAAGGCCCTTGATTCGGTACGGGGCCTCGCGGTAAGACTCCTGACCGAAGATGAAGCTACGGCACAGGGACTCGACACCTCCCCCAGTGCAAAGGGCACGCGATGTCGGGACATCCTTCACAACCCGGAGACAGGCACCTACTGCTCAAAATCGTGGCTCTCCTGCTTGGGCTGCAAGAACGCCTACGTCGTCACCAATAATCTTCCTCCACTCGTCGCGCTGCTTGACCTGCTGGATTCTAAGCGGCGAGACGACGATGACCGAGATCGTTGGCGCAGGGAGTTTCTCAGCCCGTGGCAGCAGCTCAGGGCGATTCTTGGCGACGTAGACCCGGAGACTGTCGCCGAAGCACGCGCGAAAGTCAGTCCTGAGTTGCGGTCGCTCGTCTGGACAACCGTCATGGTGAACGGCGGGCAGTCGTGACGACGCAACCTCTCGCTGCTCGCTCCCCCGCCGCCTGGACCGATGACACTCCAGTTATCGCGAATGCCAATCGCATCATCCGCGAAAGTGCACCGATTCCCACCTTCTGCGAGGACACGTGGAATCTTGCCGCAATGGCGCCGACGCGGCGGCGCGAGGGTCTGGTCTGCAACTTCGAGTCAATCCCTGTTGAGTTCAAGCAGTCCGTCAAAAAGGCTGTGTGGCTTCTGATTAACGAAGGAAAGCCAGATGGCGTAGTTCGTCGCGGAGGCACGAATGCCAAGAAATGGATCTCGGCGGGCGCCATCACGCAATTCCTATATCAGATCGGATCCTTTCTGCGCTTCGTGACGAGCGAGACGCCAGAAGTTCGCTCGCTAGGCGGGATCGTCAGTGAAACCATGGATTCGTACGTCAACAGCCTCATGGACCGAGTCGATTCAAGGTATGCACTCGCACACTACGGAAGCATCCGACTCCTCCACGACATCACGGCGAGCCTCCCTGCACGACAGCGGCTTCGAGCACCGTCATGGGTCGACGACAAGGTATTCATCAGCCGGACCGAACCCTCCGACAACGCCACTCCGCCTATGCCCGAAGCAGTCCTCACACCAATGCTTCTGTGGAGTGTTGCGTTCGTCGAGCAGTTCGCTGACGACATCCTGTCGGCAGGTGATGCTGTTAACGCATACATGCCGTCCACTATTCAGAGCACGCCTACTAGTAGACGCCAGGCCATGGATCTCGTCGTAGCGTGGACAAAGCATCATCAATCCCTGCCCTGCACCGACGCAGGTAGCGGAGGGATCGCTGTGAGCTACATGTGCTTCCTTCTCGGCTGGCCCATCCGCTTCGAACGCAGCGGGCTGCGCATGCTGCTGATCCGACACCCGGAGATAGCGGTCAGTGAGCCGTCCTCATGTCCCATCCCCACCCCGATAAACGGGAAGGTCCACGGCAAATATTGGCAGCCCGAGGGGTTGGACTTCTATCGCCTAACCGCCCACCAGATCGATCTACAAAGCGCATGCATGTTTCTGCTTGGGCTGAACTCAGCAATGAGATCAGACGAGTTGCTCAATTTGCAGTTAGAAGCACAAGACGATGATGGGACGACCAAACCCGTAACGGAGCGGATCGAAGCCCCAGACGGTCAGGTGCGATATCTCCTGCACGGAAGAACCTTCAAGGGTCAGAACGGCGTGGACGGCACCCAGCGCGCAGACGGGGTCGCACGCACGTGGGCGATCACGGAATTAGGGGCGACCGCTGTCAGCGTCCTTGAACGGCTCAACGGACGGCACGGCCGACTCTTCGTGCCTGCACGGATACTGACGCCGGACGGTTTGGCTGCATCGCCTAAGACAGACTGGGCCACAAACAACTTCCGCAAGTTTGTCGCTCGAATGCAACGCCTCGCTACAGAACTGGCGCTTCCCAATCAGTACATCTTCCCCGAGGACGCCCAAGACTTCATGACCCTTCGAGCGCTCCGCCGCACCTCCGAGGTCCTGACTCAACAAGAGATCGGCGGCGTCCTCGCCGGCGCTCATCAAGCAGGACACCGACTTCGCGACCCTTATGACACCCGGGTCACAGAGGGTTACGGCGGACTCGCCACACAATCGAAGCTCGGACGCCGGACGTCAGATCGCACCGGACAGGCACTTGCGCACTTGGTGGTCGAGTCGCACGAAGGAGTCATCGGTGGACCCGCCGCAGATCGCGCCGTCGGCGTAGCCGACCTGGCTGCGTCTGAGCTGGAGTTGGTCGATCCCGCCAACCTGATGACACCGGTACTCAGCAACGAGTGGAAGCGCATTACGAAGTCGGTCGGACAATCGGTCTACGAAGTACCGTTGGCCGGCGGCGCACATGCATACTGCATCTTTCACTTACCCTGGTCGGCCTGCACCAAGGAGGGCGAGGAACCCGACATCGCCGGCTGCAAGATCGCGTGTGCAAACAAGGCACTCACCGTGGACTCAGTCCGAGGGCTGCAACAGCGCCAGCATGATCTTGAAGCGTCAAAGCAAGGTGCTACTACCGAAGAGGTGATTCGGGCTGACCACCTGATCGCCGCCTATGAAGAACAGATCGTCGATTCGGGGCTCCCCGTGGCATCCCGCAGGAAGACGCGACGGAGCACCCCGAGATGACACTTCACCGCGACACGATCCCCCAGGTTTCTCGCGAGAACGACGCGGAGCGAAAGAAGATCGTCGCCGCTATGCGGCGTCTCCTCATCACCTCGAAGCCCCGCGTCGTAACGCTCGAAGACCGCTTCGTGATTGAGACGCTACGCAGAGAAGCCGACGTAACTCGGTCGGCTCTCACTCATCGGCATATCGATCTCAAGGACCTCTTCCTCGACTGCGTCGCAGAGCGCGAGCAGGAAGCTCTAGACCGTCGCACCCCGACCGAGGTAGCGCTCGAAGAGCAAGTCGCGGAGCTCAAGAGAAGGAACCAAGACCTACAGACGCGAGCTACTCATTGGGAGGGCGCAGCCCGTGACCTCGCACGAACGGTTGCCGCCCTACAGATGCTCTATGACACCGCCAGCGCACGACTAGCCGCCATCATCGCCGACGTCGCACTCGAAGACTCCGGCCCGAGGCCAGGCCCCAACGTCTCTCCTATCGGCGCTAGGCGTCGGAAGTGAGCGCATCCGCGGTCTACGGTGCCGAAGATCAATGGTCCGCTGTGCTCGACAGGGGTGGAGTGGTCGACTTTCACGGTTCACACATCAACGTTCCCCTGCAGAAGCGGTTCGCAGATATAGCGTCCGTGCAGAGGTACGTCGACGCGGTGCTGGCCCTGGAACCCGTCCGAGAGGCGTTCCCGAACGCTGGCCCTGTTCGCGTGCGAGAACGCCGCGGGCAAGGCAAGGCGCACTACGAGCCGTCAACGGCGACTATGGCAATTCCTCTACATAACAGAGCCTTTGGCCGTGAGAGCACTGTATTGCATGAGTTGGCACACCACCTGTCGGTAAGCCAGGGCCTTACCGCCACGCCGAGCGGGAACCGATGGCATGGAGTCGAGTTCCGCGAAGCTATGCTCTTCCTGGTCAGCGTCATGCTGGGGGAATCCGCGGCACTCCTTCTCCGCGCTGGATACTACTCATCTGGGGTCCGCGGGTAGCGGGTGGAATGGCTACCGAACACTGATCAGTTCATGTCATCCCGTTGGATTTGCGTTTATCGTCTTCCACGCCCTGAGGGAAATTGCGCGAATCAATAGCTGTCAGCTAATGACCATCGTGAATCGCCCTTCGCCCGGGCTGACAACAACGGAATCCTCAACCGCATACGTATTTGATCGAATCGGTTAGATTCCGGCAATCCGACGATAGGCATGGCCGAATCAAGCACCGGTGGCGCCGTGTCTCGCGAACTCCATTGCCAGCGGACGCGCAGAAGCAGGGCACTTGCTCATTGCGGCGGATCTGACAACTAAACGGTTGCTCCCATGGCGTTTCGCGCCGCTAGGCGCCGGCCCGATGACAGAGCGAATCTTGCGGATTTTGGGGTTCAGATCATCGACGACGCGACCGAGTGCTTGTGGCTCAGATTTCATTGAAAATAGTGCGCTTTAATGGGGTTTCGAAAAGCTCATGGATATTCGTCATTATCCATGATTTTAGTTTTCTTATTGCATCCGGTGAATTTGGCATCCTCGCACGGTCAGGACAACAAACATTCCCCAGCCGAGCGAGCGTCCAACAAGAACGAGCTGCAAGACGCTCCCCTGGGGCGGGGAGCAGGCCGCCGCCCCTAGTTAAGGGTGCCGCAGTTCTCCGTAGCGGGTAGGTGTCAGATCCTCGCTGTGGCTGACGTGGAGCTGACCGGGGCGGGTCCGTTGTTCGTAGGCGGTGATGACCAGGCCAATTCCCCCGGCGGCAGGCACCAGTACGCCTTGCACATGCAGGAACCAAGCGGCATGGCCCACCGCTTGGCACGCCGACCAGTCGTCGCCATAGATGTCGTCGTCCTCGAGCCCCACCGCTTCGCGGGCGTCAGAGGTGATGAGATCCAGGACGGCCAGGTCGGTGGCCTCGATGGTGTGCAGTCGATACGAAGCTTCGAGCATCTTCTCCGGGGTCGTCGACGCCGCCTGCGCGGCGCGTTCTACTTCGACCATGCATGCTTGCGTGGAGTCGGCCAGATAGATCGCCGAGAAGAGTCCGGCAGGGTTCCACCTTCCGCCGAATCTGCGCGCCCCTTCCCCCGACAAGGGGTCACGGTGGGCGCCGGTGTAGCGAGCGCACGTGCCCGACCACCGGCTGGTGCCGCGCGCGTCGATGCGCTGCACCAGGTCCTCGTCGAGCGCATCGCTCACACGAAGATCCCTTCGGCCATGGCGTCGATGAGGGCCAAGACGCGCTGGTACTCGCCGTCACGCACCAGGTCGGCGGGCTTGGCGTGGGCCAGTAATCGATTCGGGGAGAACATCCAGACGTTGGCCTGGTCTCGGGGAAGCACTTCGGCCAGCGCGTCGGCGACGTAGGCCAGTTCGATGAGTCGTTGTTTGTTGAGTCGTTGTGGAACGACCTGTCCTGAGGTCCAGCGCGCCACCGAGCGCGCCGACGCGTCGACGATGTCGCCGACCTCTTCGTAGGTCAATCCCAAGCGCTCGATCGCACTCGACACGGTCGAGGCGAGCGCGTTAGCTCCCATATCGTCTGCCTGTCTTCCTTTTGTCTGCGTGTGTGTCATGTATTCTGTCATGAAACAACGCCCGAGGTCGAGAGGACGTTTTCACACGATGGGCATTCAGTTTCGGCTCGGACCCAACGACCACAAGCAGGTCGAAGATTTCCTGTCGCGTGAGCACGCTGGCACCGACGCCATCACACTGGACACTAAAGCTGCACGTCACCAGGCCGCTGCGGCGGCAGCCGCCGTGGAGGCGGGCCTGCGGGTGTACTGGGAGCCCGCCGCTGAGCGGCTTGCCGACGAGGGCTTCGGCCTCGACAAGCTGCCGCTGTGGACCGGCCGTCCCTACGGCATCAATGCTCTTGCCGAGGATCGGTCGGCACGCGCCGCGCTGGTAGACCTGACGGTGGAGAAGCACCCGGCGCTCGTCACCCACGTCACGGCCCCGCACTTCTACGTCACCGACGAACGCACTGCACGACTGAACGTCGATCTCGCCGAGCGCACCCGCCTGGCCGTCGGCAAGGACAAGCCCACCCGGGCCGTGATCACCGTCTCGACTGCCGCCGCGAGTCGTCTGGGAACTACTTTTGCCGCCGATCTTGCCGCTGAGTACGCCGGCGCGGGGATCAGCGACCTTGAGATCCGCTTCTCCCCCCTCGGTGGCGACGACGAAGGTATCCGCAAGATCCGCACTGTATTCGGGGTGCTCGACCAGTTCCGGGAACACGACCTGTCGGTCACGCTGGGGCTGTCGGGCAACATCGGTCGTGCTGCCGTGGCCATGGGTCACGCCGACGCCTACTCAGTCGGGTTGGGGATGCTCGAAAGGGTCAACCACGCCCAAACCATGGCCCGCCTGCGCAAGGAGCCTGACCCGGACAAGGAGCAAGGCGGCGGCGCGGTCGGCGGCATCTACCTGTCCCGGCTCGGATCCACCGTATCGGCCAAGGCTGCCCAACAACTGTTGAACCACACCGATATCCGCACCCGCGTCGGGTGTCGTATCGGATCGTGCCGCAACAGCGTGACAGGACCGCTTGACAACCGTTGGGCTCACTATCTGCACTCCCGGTCCAGCGAGATGGCCGAGACGCTGCGGCGGCCGCAGCAGTGGCGCGGGGCAATGGAAATCGACCGTCTCACCGAGGCGATCTCACTGCGCGACCGCGTCAATCAGCACTACCTCAGCGACGACGTCCACAAACTTCGCACGCGCACCTTGCGCAGCTTGATCGACGAGATCGAACACGAACAGCAGCAAGCCTCCTGACCGAGACCGCCTCCTGTGGAACTGAATTCGACAACAGCCGATCCAACACACAGAGGAGGCGGCATAGTGGCTGACTACGACGTGCAATACGACGGAGATTCAGATGACTGGGGCCGCCAAACGCGCGGAGGCCGACAGAGCTGCCGGACGCTACGAGACTCAGGCTGAGGCGCACGACGCGGCGCGGGGGTTTGCCGAACGCAGCGGCGGTGGCGAGGTTCGAGACCACCGCAAGGACAACAACCGGATTCGCAACACCGACACGGTCGGAAAAAAAGGACCCGTACCCCCCGAAGGGCTAAAAGGGCGACAACAGGCGAGTGCCTTGGTGGGTGTCGTCGGCGGCTCCGATGCGCCCCAAAAACCCGCACCGGTCCGAGGTGGTGCAGCGGTAGGGGACGTTGATAAGACATCGAGTGAGCGCGGCCAATGGAGTCGTGCGAATGCGGCCCACAAGACCTGCGATCATGATCAGATCGAAGCAACGAACGCGAATGCGCGGAACTCGAATATGCAGGATTACCGGTATGTTGCTCTCAGGTTGGGCGCCGTAAGCGGTTTCGTTCCATCGACCGATACACAGATGCCCTCGACCTGTTTCTGCGGCGCCCTCTGGGGCTATGCAGCCGTCCGGTTGCGGTCTCGCCTTTCACCCAAGTCGCTGACGTGCAGGTCGGAGGCTCATTCGCGTCTCGCACGTCGCGCCGCTTCGGAGCGGTCAGCTTTGTTGCGCACAGCTTCGTTCACAGAATGCGTTCACATCGAATGGCCCCCGAACATGTGACCGATGTCGGCCCATTCCGCCCGTTGCGCAATGCTTCTGGACCGGGTGCGACACGCAGGACTCGTCTTCGGTATTCCTAGCTTGCCCGCCAGCTGCGTCCGCACCTACTTGTGACAACAGTATGACAACGCCGACTGTGGACGCGCTCGGTTTGGCCGAAATGTTGTGTGTGCTAATCGCGAGTCGCGGCCGCCGGTGCTATGTAGAGGCGGCTTGGGTGGTTAGGGCGTAGTAAGCGTAGCGGCTGTCGAGACGGTTTTCCGGCACCAACGTGATTAGCCGTGGGGCGAGGCCGCAATCGGCGGCCAGCTTCCAAAACTCTTCAAGAGTAAAGGTGGTGGTCGATGCCAGGTTTCGGTCGTAGGCCATTCCGGCGAAGCCGCGGGTCCGACGATCGCTGGTGTGGTACTTGATTTGGACCAGCGCCATGCCTCCGGGGGCCAACACGGTGCGGGCGATATCAAGGATGGCCCGTACGGCGTCCGCGCCCGTCGTTAGTTCGATCACGTATAGACACAGGAAGACGTCGCAGCTGCCCGCCAATCCGACGGTGGCTTGTACGGGGCAGGCCAAGTCGATGCGCCGTGTCTCGACGGGTGTCGTGCACGTTGCGCGGACTTGTCGGACGCATTCGTCGAGGTTTTCTTGGGAGATGTCGGCGGCGATGAAGCGCTGCGTATGGGGGGCG
>JBFWOX010000051.1:0-4614 GCA_050250295.1 Mycolicibacterium sp. | reverse complement strand
GGGGCAGGCCAAGTCGATGCGCCGTGTCTCGACGGGTGTCGTGCACGTTGCGCGGACTTGTCGGACGCATTCGTCGAGGTTTTCTTGGGAGATGTCGGCGGCGATGAAGCGCTGCGTATGGGGGGCGAAAGCCACGGCGTTCGCCCCGCCGCCGGCGCCCCACTCCATCACCGTGTTCGGGCTGGGCGATTTGAGGGCTCGGGCGAAGGTTTCATAGATCTTCCAGTGGTGGTCACCAACCTCCAGCCAGGCTTGATCGCCGATTCCGTTGCGCCAGTGCGAGTTCGCTTCCCAGGCCGATCCTGTGGGCGCCGACCAGTAGCGGGTGGCTTCCTCGGTGATCCGGTTCCGGAATCGCCGACCGCCCACCGCAGCGGCCGCTGCGGCTGCCAAAATTCGCTCGCCGCGCATCGCCACGTCGCTTACCTCCGCTCAATGCTCTGGTCTACGTTGGGCTGACAGTAACTGCCGGCGTCCTGTCCGTCGAGCAATCACCTCCCGCTGCCGCGGGTCGAGCCGCATCGGCGAGGCTTCAAGAGGAGCCGGTGTTGGTTATCGCCAAACGGCGGTGGTTGAGACGCGCAGACTAAGGGTCGCATCCACTCATCTACGTAGGACGGCAGTAGTTAGTGACGAATGAATCTCGGTCGTATTGAGATGTGGCCTCATGCAGCCAGTGTCGGGGGCGGCGCTGTCATCCTGGTTCGGTGGCGCCTAGGACAGCGAAGAAAACCGACAGCCGGTTAGCGGCTCGGCTTGCCGCGCTCGCCTCACTAGGTGCTTCTGTCATCCACTTCGCCGTCGTTCCCGCCCACTGGCAGGAATGGATGCCAGCGGGCCTGTTTTTCGCTGCCATCGCGCTGTTCCAACTGTCGTGGGCGCGGCTAGTACTCACCCGTACCACCACCCCGGTGCTAGCTCTTGGCATCTTGGTCAACCTTGCCGTTATTGCGCTTTGGTCCGTGTCGAGAACCGCGGGAGCGCCGCTCGGGCCCCACGCCGGTCAAGCCGAACTGATACAAGCCGCGGACCTATGCGCGTTGCTGCTTCAGATCTATGTCGTCATGGGCGCTGGCTGGGTCTGGCACCGCGGCCTTCAAGGAGAACCGGTGCCCGCCTTCGGCAGTGCCATGGTGCTCCTGGGCGCGATTGGGATCGTCACGTTGGCGTCCACAGTGGGCGCTGCCTCTGGTCTACGGCACGGCCACCACGCCCCAGCCGGCGCTGAAGCAGGGGCTCATCACCACGGACCTGGTGCAGAGCAGACTGACGACCATCACAGCCATCCTGAACCATCCCCTGCAGCGCCCGCTGGGGAGCCCGCCTCCGAAGATCACGCAACCAGTGCAGAACACGTCGACGACCATCACAATCACGATCCGGAGCCGACGTCTTCCCCGCCTGCCGTGCTCCCAGTCGAAGCTCCTGCACCAGGCGCTGGCTCTGGCGGCGCGCCTGAGCAGGCTACGCCCGTGCCCATCAGCGAGCCGCTTCCAGCGGCGACGCCGCTAGACGACCACCAAGACCACGACCATGTGCATTGACCTACGTCTGTATGGCCAATCCACGGCCTGACGGCTAGTTTCCGCCCGTCAGGTCTGCCCGCCCGATGGCGTCGCCCGGATGACGCACGATGTCGAGGACCGACATTCCGATGCCGTAGGTGGATAACCATCGCCTCGGCCGGACCGCGATGAAGCACAGCTCAGCACGCTGAGCGACGATGCGCTCCTCGGCGGCGAGAATGCGACGGAGAAACCAGTCCGCATGGAATGCCCCTCGCGCGTCGGCGTTTTCGTGGTTCAGTATTTCGGCCGACCCCGCAAACTGCACAGCTGCCGGCGGCATCATGGGGAGAAAGCGGTGCGGCACGGGAATGACGAAGGCTACCTGTGGTCGTCGTCGAATGTTTTTAACCTTGACGTTCGTAGTACGGGTCGTGATGTACAACGTCAGGTTTGTGCCTTCACCGGCCGCTGCGTACGTGACGGCCGTCGCGTGGGGGTTGCCGCTGCTATCGAGCGTCGACAGGGTGCCGAACGACCGTCGTCGAATCGAATTTTCGACAGTGGCGAGGTCGGTCACTGGTGCTCCTTCCTCCGCTTCCCCGGCTCCGATTGGGTGGCTTGTCGCTCAGCTACACGCCGTCTACGGCGCATCCGAAGGTACCGGCGGTCGACGGATAATCGAGAATTCGACCGGCGACTGCATTTGCTTTCTTCGTGCGAAGCCCCACATGGTTGGGAGCGGCGATTCGAATTCACATGGCCGCCGGCTGCTCCACATGGTGGGCCGTCCCCTAACGGTTGAGAACGGCGCGGGTGCTCGCCTCGGGCGTCAAATCGAGGCGGCGCAGAAGTTGCGCGTTGAGCGCGACGACGATCGTTGACAGTGACATGAGGATGGCGCCGACCGACATGGGCAGCACGATGCCGATGGGTGCCAGCACACCAGCAGCCAGGGGCACAGAGATGAGGTTGTACCCGGCGCCCCACCAGAGATTCTGTTTCATCTTGCGGTAGCTGGCGCGAGACAGCTCGATGACCGACAGCACCGAGCGGGGGTCGGAACTGGCCAGGATGACACCGGCGGAAGCGATGGCGACGTCAGTGCCGGCACCGATGGCGATGCCGACATCGGCCTGCGCCAAGGCGGGGGCATCGTTGACTCCATCGCCGACCATGGCAACCTTCTTGCCCTCGTCTTGCAGGGCAGCAACTTTCGACGCCTTGTCTTCGGGGCGCACCCCCGCGAACACCCGGTCGATGCCCAGCTGGTGGCCGACACTATTGGCGACGGCTTCGGCGTCGCCGGTGATCATGACGACTTGCACGCCAAGCTTGTGAAGCGCATCGACGGCTTCGCGGGATTCGGGGCGGATCTCGTCGGCCAAGCGCAGGCCGCCGAGCACCTCTCCGTCGCGGATGACGTGCAGAATGATGGCGCCTTCGCCGCGCCACGCGGTGGCCGCGGGGACCTCCTGGGCGCCGACTTCTTCGAGAAGTCGGGGGCCGCCCACTCGGATTTCGTGCCCGTCGACCGTCGCAGTCACACCGACGGCAGGAGAGGACGAGAAGCCGCTGGCGCGCGGCACCGTTAATCCCCTATCCTCGGCGGCTTTCACGATGGCCCGCGCCAGGGGGTGTTCACTGTCGGTCTCGGCGGCGGCGGCGAGCGCGAGCACGGTGTCGCCGTCGTCGTCTCCGGTCGCCTCGACGGCGGTGACGGTGGGTTCGCCTTTCGTCAGGGTGCCGGTCTTGTCGAACAGCACGGCGTCGACAGTGCGCATACCTTCCAGGGCCAGCCGATCTTTGATCAAGACGCCGCCTCTGGCGGCGCGTTCGGTGGCGATGGACACGACCAGTGGTATCGCCAGGCCCAGCGCATGAGGGCAGGCGATGACCAGCACGGTGATCGCTCTTACCACCGAGGCATCGGGATTGCCGACGATTGTCCATGCCGCCGCGGTGATCGCGGCGGTGATCAGGGCGAACCAGAACAGCCAGCCGGCGGCCTTGTCAGCAAGGCGCTGGGCACGCGAGGACGAATTCTGCGCTTCGGTGACTAGGCGTTGGATGCCTGCTAGGGCGGTGTCGTCGCCGGTGGCGGTGATCTCGACCCGAAGCCCGGAATCGGTGGCGACGGTGCCGGCTGTGACGGGATCCCCGACGCCGCGGGTAACGGGCCGGGATTCGCCGGTCACCATGGACTCGTCCATGTCGGCGCGTCCGTCGACGATCTTGCCGTCGGCAGGGATGCTGCCGCCCGGTCGGACTACAACGACATCGCCGACGTGCAGGTCGGTCGGCGAGACGGTGACGGTGCGGTCGCCGTCGATCTTCTCGGCTTCGTCGGGAAGTAGTGCGGCCAGTGAGTCCAGCGCTGAGGTGGTCTGGGCCAGCGAGCGCATTTCTACCCAGTGGCCGAGCAGCATGATGACGATGAGAAGGGCGAGTTCCCACCAGAATTCCAGCTCGTGGTGGAGTAGGCCCAAGCTCGCGCCCCAGGACGCGAAAAAGGCGACGGTGATCGCCAGTCCGATCAGGAGCATCATTCCTGGTTTGCGGGAACGGATCTCGTTCAGCGCACCGGTGAGGAAGGGGCGGCCACCGACGACGTACATCACTGTCCCGAGCAGGGGCGCGATCCAGCGTGCGCCGGGGAAGTCGGGGACGTCGTAACCGAGCAGCATCGCGAACATGGTCGAGAACGCGACGACCGGTATGGCGATGATCAGGTTGATCCAGAAGAGCTTGCGGAATTGGGCCACGTGGTCACCGCCGTGGCCGCTATGGCCAGTGTGGCCGGTGTGGCCGGTGTGATTGTCATGGCCGTGGTGTTCGCCGTGTGGGTGGGTGTCAGGGTGTGCGCTGGGGAATTGGTGGTGGGCGTGCCCGCCAGGGTGGGATGTTGCTACGCCGTGGTCATCGCGGTTTGTCATGTTCTTTCCTTGTGAGGCTTCGCGTTTCAGTCGACGCGCATTGATAATGTGGGTGTTAGGAACGCACCAAGCGGGCGATGGCTTCAGAGGCTTCTGTGAGTTTGGCGTCAGCGGCCGGTCCGCCGGTGGCGGCGGCGTCACGGACGCAGTGGCGAAGATGGTCGTCAAGCAGT
>JBFWOX010000050.1:14864-40539 GCA_050250295.1 Mycolicibacterium sp. | reverse complement strand
ACGCCCACCCCGAACGGTTCCGCAGCCGTCCACGAACCAAGAGTCCCAGCCCCGTCGTCGGCATCAACCTCCCCGCTGAAAACAACCCCGACCGACTCCACGCAGCTTGACATCGCCCGCCAGCAGCGAAAATCCGAGTGGACGCCTGCTGGAATGCAATTTCGGCGGTATTGGCTTCCGGCCTGAGCGTGCGCTTCTCGGCGGGCGACCCCCGTACTCGGGCCACGGTCCGCAGCGCGGACCCGATGACACCGCGTCGGGATTGCTGACCAGGCTCAGATAGGAGCCGCCCGGGAAGTTGGTGACGTGGGAGCCGGCCCGCTCGGCCCTCGCGTGCTCGGCGGTGGGCGTGATGATCTGGTCACCGCTGCTGATGAAGTACCACGACGGGATGTCGTGCCGGGCGGCCCGGGTGGCCGGGGTGTCGAGCCCGGTGGTCGACGCGGTGCGCGGTGAAGCCCACAGATCGGTGGCCTGGTCACTGGGTAGGTCGTTGGCGAAGTGTTGCACGAAGAACGTCCTGGCGGAGGTACAGATCGGTGCCGCCGTAGGAAAGCCCGACCAGCACGACCGGACCGTCGACCGCGCGCACGAACGCCGTGCCGTCACCTCGGCGGCATCGGTCGTCAAGTCGCGCAACCGGGTTCGCGATGGCGCGCACGGTGTAGCCGTCCTCCCGCAGTGCCGCGGCCGCCGTCATCATCGAGATGGTGGACAGCACCGGTCTGAGCATGACGTACCTCCCTCACCCGACCTACACCGTTGGGAAGAACCTTCCCCTGCGAGCGCCCCGGTGCCATTGCCGCAGGAGAGAAACCCGCTCTACAGCTAGCGGGTATCGGGTCAGAAGGGCAGCGCGAGCTTGAAGATCTTGCGCACCACGGTCGCGAACTGGCGCGGCAGCGGTCCGGTGTTGTACGGCACGCCGTAACGCTCGCAGATCTCGCGGACCCGGGGCGCGATCTCCGCGTGCCGGAACGCCGGGATGTCCGGGAACAGGTGGTGCTCGATCTGGAACGACAGGTTGCCGGACAGGATGTGGAACAGCCTGCCGCCCGTCAGGTTCGCCGACCCGAGGATCTGCCGGAAGTACCACTGCCCGCGGGTCTCGGCCTTGGTCTCCTCGATGGAGAATTCCTGGACGTCCTCGGGGAAGTGCCCACAGAAGATGATCATGTACGACCAGACGTTGCGCATCAGGTTGGCGGTCAGGTTCCCCGCGAACACCCACGGCGCGAACGGTCCGGCCAACAGCGGGAACGCCACATAGTCCTTCAGCGTCTGCCGTTTGGTCTTGCGCCAGATACCCTCCAGGATCTCCCTCTTGTCGGCGAGCGTGATCTCGCCGGCCCGGATCCGCTCGGTTTCCAGCTCGTGCAGCGCGACCCCGTACTGGAACAGCACCATGAGCAGGAACGCGTACACCGGGTTGCCCAGGAAGTACGGCCGCCACTTCTGCTCCTCGCTCATCCGCAGGATGCCGTAGCCGATATCGCGGTCCAGCCCAACGATATTGGTGTAGGTGTGGTGCATGTAGTTGTGCGAGTGCCGCCACTGGTCGGCCGGGCAGGCGGTGTCCCACTCGAAACCGCGGCTGGAGATCGCCGGGTCACCCATCCAGTCGTACTGGCCGTGCATGACGTTGTGGCCGATCTCCATGTTGTCGATGATCTTGCTCAGCCCCAGCATTGCGGTGCCGGCAAGCCAGAACAGCGGGAAGATGCCGCCGAACAGCAGTGCGCGGCCGCCGATTTCGAGACCGCGCTGCGCCTTGATCATGCGCCGGATGTAGCGGGCGTCGCGCTCGCCGAGGTCGGCGATGACGCTGTCCTTGAGGGCGTCGAGTTCCCGGCCGAAGGCCTCGGCCTGCTCCGGGGTCAGCGTGACGGTTCTTCCGGCGACGGTCTTGGTGAGCGTCACCGGGGTTCGGGTCAGGGTTTCGGTCATGATTGTGCCTTTCGGTGCCCGCCGAGATTGCGTCCACGCAGGCGCGTACTCGTAAAAGACCTGCTGGAATGCAATTTCGGCGAGGAGTGGGTGGGTGTGCGAAGGGGCGGGTCAGAGGTCGAGGGTGACGTCGCCGACGGGGGCCGACACGCAGAGTTGCACGTCCTCCGCGTCGGCCGAGGAGACGGCGCCGCTGATCAGGTTGCGCACGGTGCCGCTGGTCTTGCGGCGGGTGCAGGAGAAGCAGATGCCCATGCGGCACCCGCTCTCCGGGCGCAGGCCGGCGGCTTCGGCCTGGTCGAGCAGGGGCCGGCCGTCGTCGGTGACCGCCACGCCGCTGCCGGCGAACACCACGCTGCCGCCGCTGGACCGCGCCGCGTACACCGGGGGCACGAAGCTCTCCGACTCCGCGTCGGGATACACCGCGCGTACGGCGTCGACGAGCGCGGCCGGCCCGCACGCGAACACCGCGTCGTAGCGGCCCAGATCCGTCGACCCGAAGCGGCCCGGCAGCTGCGAGCCCCTCGTGTCCCGGGTATAGCCGTGCCGCACCGCGAGATTCGGCATCGCCGCGGTCAACGCTGTCAGTTCGCCGCGATAGCAGGCCTCGTCCGCGCAGCGGGCGTAGTGCACGAAGGTGACCTGGCCGCGGTGCCCGCGCGCCCGCAACGTGCGCAGCATCGACATCACCGGGGTGATGCCGCTGCCGCCGGAGACGAACAGGATCCGGTCGGGCGCCACCGTCGGCAGCGTGAAGTCACCCGCGACGGAATCCAGTCCGACGACCATGCCGCGGCGGGCGTGCTCGTAGAGGTAGGTCGAGACCAGGCCGCCCTCATGGCGGCCGACAGTCAGCTCGAGGCGGGCATCGCCCTCGGCGTTGGCCAGCGAGTACGGCCGGGTGCGTCGTCGCCCGTCGATCTCGACCGACAGGTTGACGTGCTGGCCGGCCCGGAAGCCCGGGAACGCAGCGTTGGGCGCCAGCGTCAGCGTGACGCTGCGCGGGGTCGTCCGTCGCACCGCGACGACGCGGGCGCGGGCCTGGCCACGTATCCAGGTCCGGTCGACCAGCTCGGTGTAGCGGTCCAGGCCGTGCGGACCGGTCAGCAGGTCCAGCAGCCGGCCCGGCCGGGTCAAAGTTTCAGTGAACATATGTACACCGTGAACCGGGTGGTAGATCCGCGTCAACCGATCGAGGCAGGTTGTGGTAGGTTTCACACAGTGAACAGTCGTACGCCTAATTCACGCTCCGGTCGTTCACGCAGGGACGACAGGGGCGGCCTGTCCCGAGAAGAACGCAAGGAAGCCACCCGGCGGGCCATCGTGGCGGCGGCACTGCGTTTGCTCGCCGATCGCAGCTTCAGCGCGCTCAGCCTGCGCGAGGTGACCCGGGAGGCCGGCATCGTGCCCGCGGCCTTCTACCGCCATTTCGAGTCGATGGAGGCCCTCGGCCTGGTCCTGATCGACGAGTCCTTCCGCACGCTGCGCGACATGCTGCGCAGCGCCCGCACCGGCAAGCTCGACCCCAACCGGGTCATCGAGTCCTCGGTGGACATCCTCATCGACGGCGTGCAGGCCCGCCGCGAGCACTGGCGGTTCATCGGACGCGAACGGTTCACCGGCGTGACCGTGCTGCGCTACGCGATCCGCACCGAAATACGGTTGATCACTTCGGAATTGGCGATCGATCTGGCCCGCTTCCCCGGCCTGAACACCTGGAGCAGCGAAGACCTCAACATCCTGGCCAGCGTCTTCGTCAACACCATGATCGTCATCGCCGAATCACTGGACGACGCCACCGACCCCGCCGCCGTCGAAGAGACCCGGCGCATCGCGGTCAAGCAACTGCGAATGATCACCATCGGCGTGGCGGGCTGGCGCAGCAGTTAACGTGACGGGCATGTCGTCCGCACTCGAGGTCGCCCGGCCCACGCCCGAGATCACCGTCCTGACGCTCAACCGACCGGACAAGCTCAATGCGCTGAACCACGAGCTCGTCGAGGCGCTGCACGCCGCCCTCGACTACCTCACCGTCGACAACGACTGCCGCGCCGTGGTACTCACCGGTGCGGGCCGCGGGTTCTGCGCAGGCCTGGACCTCGGTGCCCCCAATCCCGAGCAGGCCGGTAGCGGCACCGAGTTCCCCCGGTCGGGGATGCGCTGGCAGGAACGCATCGCCGACCTCACCGCGAAGATCCACCGGCTGCGCCAGCCGGTGATCGCGGCCGTCAACGGCGTCGCCTACGGCGGCGGGCTCGGCCTCGCCGCCGCCTGCGATCTGCGCGTCGCGTCCCCGTCGGCGCGGTTCTGCACGCAGTTCATCAAACTCGGCCTCGGCGGCTGTGACATCGGCGTGAGCTACACGCTGCCCCGCCTCATCGGCGCGGGGCCGGCCTTCGACCTGATCCTGACCGCGCGCACCGTGGACGCCGACGAGGCCCTGCGGCTCGGGCTGGTGTCCCGAGTCACCGACAGCTGCCTCTTCGAGGCCACTTCCATCGCCGAGACCCTGTGCAGTTACGGAAAGTTCGGGGTTGAATCGACCAAGCAGGTGCTGTGGGCCAACCTCGAGGCGACCAGCCTGGAGGCGGCGTTGCATCTGGAGAACCGCAGCCAGATCCTGGCGTCGACCAGCGGTGAGATGCGCGAGGCTGCGGCGAAGGTCCTGCGCAGGGGCTGAGCCCCGGTCATCCCGCCGAAATTGCATTCCAACAGGAGAAGATCGAGTGGAGGCCTGCTGGAATGCAATTTCGGCGGGGATCGAGCGGACGGGATGCGGGGTTCGATTTCAGCGGGATCGAGCGGGCCGGGCGGCGCAGCGGTTAGCGTTCCCCCATGGACGACGATCGGCACCAGAAGGTTGAGTGACGTGACCCGCACCCGAGGCTGGAGCGGCGCCGCACCGACGAGCGACAGCGAGGCCGCCCAACGGATCCTGGCCGCGGCCAAGACGGCGATCGACCGCGACGGCGGGGTCAACATCGCCGACATCGCGCGGGCGGTCGGAGTGACCCGGCAGACCATCTACCGCTACTTCCCCAGCACCGACGCGCTGCTGATGGCCGCGGCGATGGACTCGGCGTCGGGCTTCCTGGACAAGATGGCCGCCCATCTGGGTGACATCACCGACCCGGCGACCGCCGTCGTCGAGGGCGTCGCCTACACCCTCGAGTCATTACCCGGCGACCCGTACATGCGGGTGCTGCTGTCAGGGCGCAGCGGAATCTTCAGTGCCAGTGTCACATCCGACGCCGCGCGGGAGCTGGCCCGCACCATGCTGGACAGGTACGCCGTCGACTGGGCAGCCGAGGGATTCACCGACGCCGACCTCGACGACATCGCCGAACACATGCTGCGGACGCTGCAGTCCTTCCTCGTCGATCCCGGCCGCCCGCCGCGGGTCGGGCCGGACCTTCGCGACTACCTGCGCCGCTGGGACGGCGCGGCCATCGAGCACCGGCGCCGGATCAGCTAGCGCGGCGTCCCGCCGCCGTCGACGATGATCACCTGCCCGGTCAGGTAGCTCCCCGCGTCGGAGGTCAACAGCAGTGCGGGACCGACCATTTCGTCAGCGGACGCCAACCGGCCCAGCAGCGTGGTGCCGATCATGTGGTCGATCGCCTCCTGCGGGTTGTTGCGCATCATGTCGGTGTCGACCGGGCCGGGCGCCAGCGCGTTGACCCGGATGCCGTCGTGCACGAACTCGGCGGCCATCGACCGGGTGAACGACATCATCGCGGCCTTCATCGACGCGTAGATCGACAGCAGCGGCGCGAACAGGAACGCCCCGGTGGACACCAGGTTCAGCACCGCGGCGTGCTCGCTGACCCGCAGGTGCGGCAGCGCCTCCTGCACCAGCAGCACCGGGCCGCGCAGGTTCACCTCGAACGACTTCGTCAGCGCCTCGACCGTCAGCTGCCCCAGGGGTTGCGCCAGTGGGTTGGCGGCGTTGTTCACCAGCACGTCGATGCCGCCGAACTCCTCGACCGTGCGGGCGACCAGGGCGCCGAGGTCCTCGACGGCCCCCATGTGGGTGGGCACCCCGATCGCCTGGCCGCCGAGTTCGCGCAGGTGCTCGGCGGTGCGCTCGCAGGCGTCGGCCTTGCGGCTGGCCACCACGACGCGGGCACCCGCCAGCACGTAGGCCTCCGCGAGCGCCAGCCCGATGCCGCGGGTACCCCCGGTGACGATGACCGTGCGGTCGGTCATGTCGAACAGCGCCTCGAACGACGAGCGGTCCATCTAGATGCAACCGCTGACGCTGATCCGGCGGCCGAAGTTGGCGCAGACGTCCACGTTGGGTGCCACGTACGCCGGCGGCGGCGGCGGTGGCGGAGGGGGCGGCGGTGGCGCGCCGGGCGGAGGTGGCGGAGGCGGTGGCGGTGGCGGGGCCGCCAACGCGGCGTTCAGTTCGTAGAGCGGGTCTGCGCAGCCGGTGACGTCGATGTGCACCCCGCCGACGGAACCGCATATCGCCGCCTGCGCGGGTGGGGTGGCGTTGACCACCGCACCCACGAACAACCCCGCTGCCGCGACGAGCCAGAACTGACGCACGTGAGCCCCCTTGTCTCCCTGCGGCCGCGGCCGCGCACTTGTGCCGATTGTGGCAGCCCACCGCGCCCGCACGGGGTCGAACACGCCCAGCCACCGAGGGCCGCCCGAGTCCGGACTGCCGTCAAGATTTGCCAGAATCGGCTGCCCACGTGCGAGGAGAACACATCCACACTGGACTACAGCATAGCTCGATGCCATTACAGAATGGCATTCGATTAGCCGGTGGTGCATCATCCCGGCAAATTTGGTTGCCATTGGCTATTTCGTGGTAAAAACGTCCGACCAGGCATTTCATAGGTTCACTGATTTGCCCAGCGAATTTGTTGACGATGTCGTACATTTTCGTCTGGACATGCCCAGTGTGCGCACAGATCGCAGTAGTTGCGAGGGGAACTGCGATCTGCGCGCACACTAGTCCGCAGGTAGTTCGCGGGCGCTGACGAAGCGCCGGCGGGCCCCGCTGATCGGGTCCGGGAACTCCAGGCTGTGCGCGAGAAGCCGCAGCGGCGTGGAGAAGTCGTCGACGGCGACGTCGACGACCTCGGGGTACAGCGGATCCCCGGTGATGGGCAGACCCAGCGACGACATGTGCACCCGCAGCTGGTGCGTGCGGCCGGTGCGCGGGGTCAGCCGATAACGCCCGTTTCCCAGGTGCTCGATGACGGTCTCGGCGTTGGATTCTCCGGGTTCCTGCAATGCCTGCAAACACCCGCGCCGCTTGACGATGCGGCTGCGCACCGTCATCGGGAACGTCAGCTCCGGGTCGACGCCGGCGTGCGCGAGATAGGTCTTGTGCACCCGGCCCTGGGCGAACATCGTCTGATAGGCCGCGCGCACGTCGCGTCGCACCGTGCACACCAGCACCCCGGCGGTCAGCCGGTCCAGCCGATGAGCCGGGCTGAGCTCGGGCAGATCGAGTTCGCGGCGCAGCCGCACCACCACCGTCTGGGCCACGTGGCGTCCGCGCGGCATGGTCGCCAGGAAGTGCGGCTTGTCCACGACGACGATGTCGTTGTCGCGGTGCAGGATCGGGACGTCGAACGGGACGACGACCTCGTTGGGCAGCTCCCGGTAGAGATACACCACCGCACCGGCGGGGAGCACCGTGGCCGCGTCGACGACCGTGCCGTCGGCGCGGAACACCTCCCCGGCAAGGACTTTCGCGCCGCTGCCCCAGCGCCGTTCGAACTCCTCGGCCACGTTGCCGCCGCGCATCCGGACCCGGGCCGGCCCGATGCCGTCACGCGCCGGGAGCGGTGGGATCAAGTCAGCGGCACCGGTTCGAGGATCTCCGCGCGGGCCTCCGGCGCGGCCGCCCGCAACGCGTCGGCGGACTCGTCGTCGGGTTGGGTCTGCGAGAGCACCTCGGCCTCCACCCGCGCCAGATACGTCGCGACCTCCCGGTCCACGTCCTCGGCGCTCCAACCCAGAACGGGCGCAACCACTTCGGCGACCTCGCGGGCACACTCGACACCGCGGTGCGGATACTCGATCGAGATCCGCATCCGCCGGGCCAGGATGTCCTCGAGATGCAGCGCCCCTTCGGCCGCCGCGGCGTAGGCCGCCTCGACCTTCAGGTACACCGGCGCCTCGGTGATCGGCTCCAACAGTTCCGGGCGGTCGGTGGCCAGTGCCAGCACCTCACCGATCAGGGCGCCGTAGCGATCCAGCAGATGCCGGACCCGGTACGGATGCAAGCCGTAATGCGCTCCCACGCTTTCGGTTTGGTTGATCAGCGCGAAGTACCCGTCGGCCCCCATCAGCGGGACCTTCTCGGTGATCGACGGCGCCACCCGGGTGGGCACGAACTCGGCGGCGGTGTCGATGGCGTCCTCGGCCATCACCCGGTAGGTGGTGTACTTGCCGCCGGCGATGGCCACCAGGCCCGGGGAGGGCACCGCGACGGCATGCTCGCGGGACAGCTTGGAGGTCTCTTCGCTCTCCCCGGCCAGCAGCGGCCGCAGCCCGGCGTACACGCCGTCGATGTCGTCGTGGGTCAGCGGGGTCGCGAGCACGGTGTTGACGTGGCCCAGGATGTAGTCGATGTCGGCCTTGGTGGCCGCCGGGTGCGCCAGGTCGAGGTTCCAGTCGGTGTCGGTGGTGCCGATGATCCAGTGCGTGCCCCACGGGATGACGAACAGCACCGACTTCTCGGTGCGCAGGATGATCGCGACCTCGCTGACGATGCGATCGCGGGGCACCACGATGTGCACCCCCTTGGACGCCCGCACCCGGAACCGGCCGCGCTGACGCGACAGCGCCTGGATCTCGTCGGTCCACACCCCGGTGGCGTTGACCACGACATGCCCGCGGACCTCGGTGACCGAGCCGTCCTCGGAGTCGCGCACCCGCACCCCGGTGACCCGGTCGCCCTCCCGCAGCAACGCCACCACCTGCGTCGACGTCCGCACCACCGCCCCGTAGTGCGCCGCGGTGCGCGCCACCGTCATGGTGTGGCGGGCGTCGTCGACGACGGTGTCGTAGTAGCGGATCCCGCCGATCAGCGAGCTGCGCTTGAGCCCCGGGGACAGCCGCAACGCCCCGGCCTTGGTCAGATGCTTTTGCGCCGGAACGGATTTCGCGCCACCGAGCTGGTCGTAGAGGAAGATCCCGGCCGCCACGTAGGGTCGCTCCCACCATCGGTTGGTCAGCGGGAACAGGAACGGCAGCGGTTTGACCAGGTGCGGCGCCAACGTCGTCAACGACAGCTCGCGCTCGTGCAGCGCCTCGCGCACCAGCCCGAACTCGAGCTGCTCGAGATAGCGCAGCCCACCGTGGAACATCTTCGACGACCGGCTGGAGGTGCCCGACGCGAAGTCGCGGGCCTCCACTAGCGCCACCTTGAGCCCCCGGGTCGCCGCGTCCAGCGCGCAGCCGGCGCCCACCACACCGCCGCCGATCACGACGACGTCGAATTGCTCGCTGCCGAGCCGTTCCCAGGCGCGGCCGCGCTGGTCAGGGCCCAGGAACGTCTGCCCGTTGCCCGGAGCGGGGATCGGGTCACTCACGTTGACCGGCTCCTCGTTACTCGTCAGTACGGTTGTCTGGTCCCAGGCTACGTGTCAGTCGAGGTCGTCGTGCGCCATCAACCGGCGCGCGGCCTCCACGATCGATCCAGACAGCGACGGATACACCGACAGCGTCTGCGCCAGATCGGTCACCGAGATCCGGTTCTGCACCGCAAGCGCGATGGGCAGGATCAACTCCGAGGCGATCGGCGCCACCACCACCCCGCCGATCACCACACCCGTCATCGGCCGGCAGAAGATCTTGACGAAACCGTGCCGCAGCAGCGACATCTTCGCGCGGGCATTGGTGTTCAGCGGCAACACCAGGGTGCGGGCGGGCACGCTGCCGTCGTCGATCGCCGACTGCGGGATGCCGACCGCGGCGATCTCGGGCCGGGTGAACGTCGCCGATGCCACCGTGCGCAGCCGGATCGGCGACACGCCCTCCCCGAGGGCGTGATACATCGCGATGCGGCCCTGCATGGCGGCGACCGAGGCGAGCGGCAGCAGGCCGGTGCAGTCGCCGGCGGCGTAGATCCCGGCCGCGGGGGTGCGCGACACCCGGTCCACCGGAATGTAGCCGCCCGGGTTCAGCTCGATGCCGACCCGCTCCAGGCCCAACCCCGCGGTGTTGGGCACCGACCCGACCGTCATCAGCGCGTGGCTGCCCTCGACGACGCGGCCGTCGGCCATGGCCACCTTCACCCCGGTGTCGGTGCGGGCCACCGACTCGGCGCGGGCGTTCTTGACCAGCGTGACGCCCCGCTCGGCGAAGACCTCCTCGAGCACGGCGGCGGCGTCGGAGTCCTCGTGCGGCAGGATCTGGTCGCGGCTGGCGACCACGGTGACCGTCACCCCCAGTTCGGTGTAGGCGTTGCAGAACTCCGCGCCGGTGACGCCGGAGCCGACGATGACCAGGTGTTCGGGCAGCTCGGTGAGGTCGTAGAGCTGCCGCCAGGTCAGGATGCGTTCCCCGTCGGGCACGGCGTTGGACAGCACCCGCGGGCTGGCGCCGGTGGCGATGAGCACCACGTCGGCCTTGAGGATGCCGACCTTGCCGTCCGGGGTGGTGACCTTGACGCGGTGATGGGCCATGCCGGCGATGTCGTCGACGAGCGCACCGCGCCCGCCGATGATCGTGACGCCCTGGTTGAGTAGCTGCCTGCCGATATCGGCGGATTGCGACGCGGCCAGCGTCTTGATGCGGTTGTTGATGGCCGGCAGCGAGATCTTGGCGGCGTCGATGCCGATGTCGAAGCCCAGGCCCTCGGCGCGGCGCAGCTCGGTGCGCACCCCGGTAGAGGCGATCAGGGTCTTCGACGGCACGCAGTCGAACAGCACACAGGCGCCGCCGACCCCGTCGGAGTCGACCACCGTCACCTGCACCACGTCCCGCCCGTGGGCGGCGGCCACCAGTGCCGCCTCATAGCCCGCCGGTCCCCCGCCGATGATCACGATGCGCGTAGCCACGGCCATCAACCTATTCCACCCCGGCGGCGCCCGAACACTCCGGTTCTCGGCCTGGCTCAGAGGTTGCGTCTAAGCTTTTCGGGTGCCGATCTACGCCGCCTATGGGTCGAACATGCATCCCGACCAGATGCAGGAGCGGGCTCCGCACTCGCCGATGGCCGGAACCGGCTGGCTGCACGGCTGGCGGTTGACCTTCGGCGGTGAGGACATCGGCTGGGAGGGTGCGCTGGCCACCATCGTGCAGGATCCGACGTCGAAGGTGTTCGTCGTGCTCTACGACATGACCAAGGACGACGAGGCCAACCTGGACCGCTGGGAGGGCTCCGAGCTCGGCATCCACAAGAAGATCCGCTGCCGGGTGGAGCGGTTGTCATCGGACACCACGACCGACCCGGTGCTGGCCTGGCTGTACGTCCTGGACGCCTGGGAAGGCGGGCTGCCGTCGGCGCGGTACCTGGGGGTGATGGCCGACGCGGCCGAGATCGCCGGGGCCCCAGCCGATTACGTGCACCACCTGCGGACCCGGCCGTCGGTGAACATCGGCCCCGGCTCGTCGCCGACGTCATAGGTCCGTCGCCCCGGTCTCGCGGCGTCGCCCCGGTTTCGCGAGCGCGCGCGTCCGCACGCCGACACGCCGACCTTTCTGTCTTTTCACGCGCGCTCACGCCGCGCGAACGCGCGCCAACTGCGCTCCGATCCGGCCGACGATCGTGCGCCCGCCGTCACGCAGGTCGTCGACCACGATCGGGATCACCGTCCACCCGACCGCCATGAGCGCTGCCTGACGGCGACGGTCCTTGCGCATCTGTTCCGGGTCGGAGTGCCAGTCCAGCCCGTCGTACTCCGCGGCGACCCGCAGGTCGGGCCACGCGAAGTCCAGTCGACGCAGCTCCCCGTTGCCGTCGAGCAGCTCGTACTGCAGGTGCGGGGTCGGCAGGCCACCGTCGATCATCGCCAACCTCGCCTCGCTTTCCCGCGGTGACTCCGACCGTGGATCGGCCAGCGGCAGCAGGCCGCGCACTGCGACGATGCCGCGGCGTCCCTTCTGCTCGATGGCCGCCCGCCAGAGATCGGGGCGGCTGCACGTGCCGCTGCGCAGGGCCGCGTCGAGGGTCGCCAACGCCCTGGGCCGACGCAGGCTGCGCGCCACCTCCACCGCCGTCCATGCCGGCGTCGTCACGCGCCGGCCGTCGACGACGACCAGCGGGGCGCCCTCGCGGCGGTGCACCACCAAACCGTCGGCGTCACGCAGCGCGTGCCGGGGCGGGTTGAGCACGTGCAGATCGTCGGGTTCCTCGGTGTCGAACCCGTACATCGCGGCGGCCGTGTGGAGGCAGACCGCCACCTTGGTGCCCGCCGACAGGTCCATACCCCGCAGCCGCAACTCGTCAGTCGGTTCACCGAGGCAGTAGACTCCTTGCCAGATCCGTTCCAGCACACCGGTTTCCACGAGTTTCTCGAAGCGCCGCCGACGCAGGTGGGTCAGGATCTGGCTGGTGGTCGCCACACCGCGCTGCGCGTGGAACAGGGCCCTGAGTTCGTCGTTCATGACGCCGATGCTGCGACGTCGGCGGCGGTGCGACCAGGTGTCGGCGGCGATCTGTGGATGAATCGGTCATTGGGGAGAACTCACGCGTCGCGAGCGCGCGTGAAATGCCAGTTCTCCCGGCGTGTCACTGTTCAGACGCGCGCGCTCGCGGAACCGGCGGCCAGGGCGACGGGACGGGGCGGGTGCGGATCTGCTGCGGCCACCAGAACCACCGGCCCAGCAGCGCGGCGATCGACGGTGTCATGAACGACCGGATCACCAGCGTGTCGAAGATCAGACCCATCCCGATCGTGGTCCCGACCTGACCGATGATGGTCAGGTCGCTGACTGCCATCGTCATCATGGTCAGCGCGAACACCATGCCCGCGGCGGTCACCACCGACCCGCTGCCGCCCATCGTGCGGATCAAACCGGTCTTCATGCCCGCATGCACTTCTTCCTTGAGCCGCGCCACCACCAGCAGGTTGTAGTCGGCACCGACGGCCAGCAGGATGATCACCGCCATCGGCAGCACCATCCAGTGCAGCTCGATACCGACCAGGTGCTGCCACACCAGCACCGACAACCCGAACGACGCGCCCAGGGACAACACCACCGTGCCGACGATCACCGCGGCCGCGACGACGGCTCGGGTCAGGATCAGCATGATGATGAAAATCAGTCCGATGGCAGCGATTCCGGCGATCAACAGGTCGTAGCGGGTGCCGTCGGCCATGTCCTTGAACGTGGCCGCGGTGCCGCCGAGATAGATCTTCGAACCCTCCAGCGGGGTGCCCTTGATGGCCTCCTTGGCAGCGGTCTTGAGCTTGTCGATCTTCTGGACGCCTTCGGGGCTCAGCGGATCACCCTCGTGGGCGACGATGAACCGCACCGCGTGACCGTCGGGTGAGATGAACTGCTCGATGCCCCTTTGGAAGTCGGCGTTCTCGAACGCCTCCGGCGGCAGATAGAACGAGTCGGCGTTCCAGGCGTCGTTGTACGCATCACCCATCGCGCCGGCGTCGACCTGCATGTCGGCCGCGGCCTCCAGCTGGCCCTTGTTGGTCTGCATCTGCGTGAGCATCATGTCGCGTTGCGACTTCATCGTCTCGATCTGCGACGGCATCAGCTCGATCAACTGCGGCATCAGCGCGGCGAGGCGCTCCATGTCGGGGACCATGTCCTCGACGCTGTCGGTCAGCAGGTTGACGCCGTCGAGCAGGTCGAAGATCGAGCGCATCGACCAGCAGACCGGGATGTTGTAGCAGTGCGGTTCCCAGTAGAAATAGTTGCGGATGGGGCGGAAGAAATCGTCGAGAACCTCGATCTGGTCCCGCATCTGGGCGATGTCCATCGTCATCGTCTTCATCTTGACCACCATGCTGTTGGTGATCTCGGACATCTGCCCCATCAGGCTCTGCATCCTCTCCATCACGTCGATGGTGGTCTGCAGCTCCTCGGCCTGGGCCTGCATGTCGTCCATGCGGTCGAGCATGTACTTCTCGTTGAGCTGGGAGGTGGTGCTCTGCCGGCTCATGATGTACGGGATCGAGGTGCTCTCGATCGGTGTGCCGTCGGGCCGGGTGATGGTCTGCACCCGGCCGATGCCCTCGACGGCGAACAGCGCCTTGGCGATCTTCTCGATGACGATGAAGTCGGCCGGGGTGCGCAGATCGTGATCGGTCTCGACCATCACCATCTCGGGGTTGAGCCGCGCCGGTGAAAAGTGCCGTTCGGCCGCGGCGTAGCCGATGTTGGACTGGATGTCGGCCGGCAGGTATCTGCGGTCGTTGTAACTGGTCTGGTAGCCGGGCAGGGCCAGTAGCCCCACCAGTGATACCGCCACACTGGCCACCAGGATCGCGCCCGGCCACCGCACGGTCACCGCGCCGATCTTGCGCCAGCCCCGAACACGCATGGCGCGCTTGGGTTCCAGCAGCCCGAACCTCGTCGCGACGGTCACCACGGCGGGCCCGAACGTCATCGCCACGGCGATCAGCACCAGCATGCCCAGAGCAAGTGGCACCCCGAGACTCTGGAAGTACGGCAGCCGGGTGAAGCTGAGGCAGAACGTCGCCCCGGCGATGGTCAGGCCGGAGCCGACGATGACGTGCGCGGTGCCGCCGAACATCGTGAAGTACGCCTCTTCGGCGGTGGCGCCCTTGCCCCTGGCCTCCTGGTAGCGGCCGATGAGGAAGATCGCGTAGTCCACCGCGATCGCGATGGCGAGCGTGACCAGCAGGCTGGTCGCGAACGTCGACAGCCCGATGATGTCGTGGAACCCGAGGAACGCGACGGCGCCGCGCACGGTCACCAGGCTCAGCCCGACCATCACCAGGATCAGCACCGTGGTGAGGATCGACCGGAAGAACAGCACCAGCATGATGATGATGACCAGGAAGGTGAGCGCCTCGACGAAGCGCATGCTGCCGTGGCTGGCCTCCTGCTGGTCGGCCGACAGCGCCGACGCGCCCGTCACGTAGGCCGCGACCCCGTCGGGCGGCTGGCTGGCGTCGACGACTTCCTGTACGGCGTGCACCGATTCGTTGGCCAGCGCCTCACCCTGGTTGCCGGCGAGGTAGACCTGGAAGTAGGTGGCCTTGCCGTCGGCGCTCTGCGCGCCGGCGGCGGTCAGCGGGTCGCTCCACAGGTCCTGGACGTGTTCGACGTGGGTGGTGTCGGCCTCGAGCCGGTGGATCAGGTCGGCGTAGTAAGCGCGGGTGTCGTCGCCGAGCGGCTCCTGCCCTTCGAGGACGATCATCACCGAGCTGTTGGACTCGTACTCCTCGAAGACCTTGCCGACGTGCTCCATCGAGATGACCGCAGGCGCCTCTTTGGGGCTCATCGAGACGGACTGCATCTCGCCGACCTCTTGGAGCTGGGGCACCGCGATGTTCAGGTACGCCGCGATGGCGACCCAGATCAGGATCAGGGGGATCGAGGCTTTGCGGATCACCCGGGCGATGCGGTAGAAGTGCGGCTTCGGGTGAGCGTCTGCGCGCGAGCGGCCCGACCCAAGCGCGTCCACCGTGCGACTCCTCCCCAGGGATCTCTCCGAAAATCGTTACGGCGGTACCGCGTTCGACAGTGACAGCCGGATCGGCCTAATTAGGCTAGCTAACCTACTGCGTGCCGGCCAAACCGATGGGCCCTGCTGTGGCCGGTTCCCCAATCACGTCGCGATAGTGACGTGCGACACAATGCGGGCGCTCGACTGCCGTGAGCGCGCGCGAAATGCCAGATGTGGCGGCGTGTCGGCGTGCAGACACGCGCGCTCGCGGAGACTACGCTCCCCCGCTCGTTCGCTCGTGCCCAAAGGAGACGGAGGATGCTGCTACTGGGCGGTGGCGCTGTGCTCGACGATGTTCACGAACAACCGCACCCCGACGCCGAGCGCACGCTCGTCGAGGTCGAACGTGGGCTGGTGCAGATCCAACTGGGGACCGCGCCCGCTCCACACCCCTAGCCGCGCCATCGCACCGGGCACCTCTTCGAGGTACCAGGAGAAGTCCTCGCCGCCGCCGGACTGGCGGGTATCGGCGAGCACGTCGGGTCCGATGGCCCCGATCGCGTGGGTGAGGACCCGCGTGGACACCTCTTCGTTGACCACCGGCGGCACCCCACGCCGGTAGAGCAGCGTGTGCTCGATGCCCAGCGGGGCCAGCAGCGAGGAAACCACTTCCCGGACAATGTCTTCCAGCGCCAGCCAGGCCTCACGGCTGGCGGTGCGGATGGTGCCGGCCAGCGTGCCGGTCTGCGGGATCGCGTTGGCTGCCACCCCGGCGTTCACCGCGCCCCACACCATCACGGTGCTGTTGCGCGGGTCGATGCGCCGCGACAGCACCCCGGGCACCCCCGTGATCAGCGTGCCCAGCCCGTACACCAGGTCGCCGGTCAGGTGCGGGCGCGAGGTGTGCCCACCCGGGGAGTGCAGCGTCACCTCGATGTGGTCGGCGGCCGAGGTGATCGGCCCCGGCTTGACCGCGACCCGGCCCACCGACAGGTGCGGATCGCAGTGCAGGGCATAGATCCGCGACACCCCGGTCAGCGCGCCCGCGGCGATCGCGTCGATCGCGCCGCCGGGCATCAACTCCTCAGCGGCCTGGAAGATCAACCGCACCCCGACCGGCAGCTCCGGTGCCGATGCCAGCGCCAGCGCCGCACCCAGCAGCACCGACGTGTGCGCGTCGTGCCCGCACGCGTGCGCCACGTTCGGTACCAGCGACGCGTACTCCGCGCCGGTGCGCTCGGCCATCGGCAGTGCATCCATGTCGGCGCGCAACGCCACCCGGGCACCGTCGTCGGGACCGAAGTCGCACGTCAGACCCGTCCCGCCGGGCAGCACCTTCGGGTTCAGGCCGGCGTCGGCCAACGTGGCGGCGACGAACTGCGTGGTGGCGAACTCCTGGCGGCCCAGCTCGGGATGCGCATGGATGTGCCTGCGCCATCCCACGAGCTGGTCGTAGTGCGCGCTCAGCCACGCATCGGCCACGCCCGCCAAGGTCCTCACGATGCCCGCCGCCGCTGCAGTTCGAGCACCCGGTCCCGCTCGGCCGTCGTCTCGGCCAGCGCAACCACCGTGCGCGCCAACATGATCGCGCCCTCGATGACGGCGGTGTCCGCGCTGGCCGACACCGCGGCGGCCGCGAACTCCTGCTGATGGATGGACGCCCCGCCGGCGTCGATGCCGACGATCGGATGGATGCCGGGCATCAGCTGCGTGACGTTGCCCATGTCGGTGCTGCCCAGCGGCACCGTCGCCTCCACCTCGACGGGCACCGGGTGCCGGCCGAAGCGTTCCATCTCGGCCCGCAGCGTCGACGACAGCCACGGATCGGGCCGCAGTTCGGCGTAGGCCGGTGCGGGTTCGGTCACGGAGTGCTCGCAACCGGTGCCCACCGCGCCGGCGGCGAAGCAACCGGCCATCCGGGATTCCAACTGCCGCAACGATTCCGAATCCGTCGCCCGCATCGTGTAGCGCAACTCGGCGCGACCGGGGATGACGTTGGTGGCCTGGCCGCCGTCGGTGACGATGCCGTGCACCATCTGCCCGGGGGCCAGCTGCTGGCGCAGCAGCCCCACCGCCACCTGAGCGACGGTGACCGCGTCGGCGGCGTTGACGCCGTGGTACGGCGCGACGGCGGCGTGCGATTCGCGGCCGGTGTAACGCACCGTCACCTCCGAGAGCGCCAGCGACCGCGCGGCGGCGATGTCGATCGGCCCGGGATGCAGCATCACGGTCGCGGCGATGTCGTCGAACACCCCGGCGTCGAGCATCAGCACCTTGCCGCCGCCGGCCTCCTCGGCGGGCGTGCCCAGCAGCACCACCGTCAGGTCGAGGTCGTCGGCGACCTCGGCCAGCGCCAGCGCGGTGCCGACCGCCGCGGCCGCGATGATGTTGTGCCCGCAGGCGTGACCGAGCCCGGGCAGCGCGTCGTACTCGGCGCAGATGCCGATGACCAGCGCACCGCTGCCGTACCGGGCGCGGAACGCGGTGTCCAGCCCGGCCGGGGCGGCGGTGACCTCGAAACCCCGCTCGGCCACCAACGCCTGCGTCTTGGCGCAGCTGCGATGCTCGTCGAACGCGAGCTCGGGCTCGGCGTGGATGGTGTGGGAGAGCTCGACGAGGTCGGTGCGGCGTCGCTGCACCACGTCCTGGACGCGGGTCGACGCAGCGGTGGGCATGTGGGTCAGTATCCCACTGTGCTGATCGGCGCCCGAGCGCTGTGCTGATCGGCGCTCGAGCGCTGTGCTGATCGGCGCTCGAGCGCTGTGCTGATCGGCGCCCGAGCGCTGTGCTGATCGGCGCCCGAGCGCTGTGCTGATCGGCGCCCGAGCGCTGTGCTGATCGGCGCCCGAGCGCTGTGCTGATCGGCGCCCGAGCGCTGTGCTGATCGGCGCTCGAGCGCTGCACCAAAGACCGGTTCGCCCCTCGCCCCGTCTAGGCTTCCGGTCGTGACCCCGGCCGAGCAAGCCCAGCAGGCGGCGGCCGCGCTGGCCGAGCGGACCGGCGTGCCAGCCCACGACGTCGCGGTGGTGCTCGGCTCGGGGTGGGCGCCAGCCGCGGCGCGGCTCGGCGACCCCACCGCCGTCGTCCCGATGGCCGACCTGCCCGGCTTCACCCCGCCCAGCGCGGCCGGCCACCGCGGCCAGGTGCTCTCGCTGCGCATCGGCACGCACCGGGTCCTGGTCCTACTCGGCAGGATCCACGGCTACGAGGGCCACGACCTGCGCCACGTGGTGCACCCGGTGCGCACAGCCTGTGCGGCGGGGGTGCACACCGTAGTGCTGACCAACGCCGCCGGCGGGCTGCGGCCCGAGTACACGGTGGGCCAGCCCGTGCTGATCAGCGATCACCTCAACCTGACCGGGCGCTCGCCGCTGGTGGGCGCACAGTTCGTCGACATGGTCGAGGCTTACCCGCCGCGGCTGCGCGAGCTGGCCAGGGAGGTGGACCCGACGCTGGCCGACGGGGTCTACGCGGGTCTGCCCGGACCGCAGTACGAGACGCCGGCGGAGATCCGGATGCTGCGCACGCTGGGCGCCGATCTGGTCGGGATGTCGACCGTGCACGAGACGATCGCCGGCCGTGCGGCCGGCGCGGCGGTGCTGGGGGTCTCGCTGGTGACGAACCTGGCGGCGGGGATGACGGGACTGCCGCTGAACCATGACGAGGTGCTCGAGGCCGGGCGTCAGTCCGCCACCCGGATGGGTTCCCTGCTGGCGTCCGTGATCGCCCGGCTCTGACGGCCGAGCCGCCGCCCGGCCCACACCACGGCCCGGGCCAGCAGCGGTGCGGCGAACAGCATCAACAGGATTCGCACCACCTGCGCGGCGATGATGAACGTCACGTTGGATCCGGTCTCCACCGCCGTGGCCAGCACCGCATACACCCCGCCGGGGCTGGTGGCCAGATAGCCCTCGAGCGGCGTCAGGTGGGTGACCCGGGCCAGCACCAGGCCCAGTCCCGCGGTCACGACGCCGAGCACCACGATCAGCGCGATCGCGGCGGGCAGCAGCCTGCCGACGCTGCGCAGCGACGCCCGGGTGAACGCCAGCCCGGCCTGCCAGCCGATCAGCATGTAGCCGGCCTGCACCAGCAGCACCGGGACCGACAGCCCGAACGACAGCCCGCTGACCTCGAGGGCGACCGTCAGCGCCAGCGGGCCCAAGAGGCCGGCGCCCGGCAGCCGGATCAGCCGGGCCGCAGTGCCGCCCACCAGCACCAGGCCCAGCATCATGGCGAGGCTGAGATACCAAGGGGCGGCTGCATGTTGGCTGACCTCGCGAACGTTCTGGGTGCGGTCGGCATGGTAGACGAGGGTGACGACGACGGGCATCGACGCGGTCACCAGCGCCACCCGCAGATACTGCACGACCGCGACGACGCGGTCGTCGCCGCCGAGTTCGCGCGCGATGGCCACCAGCCCCGATGCGCCGCCGGCCACCAGGGCCAGCGAGCCGGTCAGCGGGCTGACGTCGCGGCGCAGGCCGAGGAGCACCCCGGCGCCGATGCTGAGCAGCAGCGTCGCCACCGCCATCCCGATGACGATCGGCCAGTCACCGCCGAGTTCGGCGAGGGCGTCCTGCTGGACCATGGTGCCGATATAGACGCCGAGCACGCCCTGCGCCGCGGTGCCCAGCTTGCGGGGCACCCCGGCCGGGCCCAGCGTCAGCAGCGCCAGCACGATGCCGACGACCAGGGCTGCGAACAGCGCGGCCGACGGCACCCCCAGCAGGTTCAGCGGAATCGTGACGGCCACGGTCGCGGCCAGCAGGCCGGCCCACCGCAGGATCAGCTTCAATGTCATCGATGACAAGTATTGTCTTATGAAATCACGATCGCAAACCAGCAGACATGGTGATGATTAGCAAGGTATACCTTGTTAATCATGAACGTCTCTGAGATCTCCGCGGCGACCGAACTGCGGGAGTCCGTGATGGCGGTGGCCCGGCAGATGCGCAGGCATCGCCCCGACAACGGGCTGACGCTGAGCCAGATGCAGTTGCTCGGCGAGATCAGCCGGGCCGGGGTGACCACACCGGCCGAGCTGGGGGCGCGGTTGCAGGTGCGGACGCAGTCGCTGACCGATTCGCTCAACGAGCTGGAGGGCCGCGGGCTCATCGCGCGCCGGGCCGACGAGGCCGACCGGCGCCGCCAGCTGGTCGAGATGACGGCCGAGGGGCTCGCGATGGTGGCGTCCGACCGGGCCGAACGCGACGCCTGGTTGCGCGACACCATGCGCGACACGCTCACAACGCTGGAGTTCGACCTGCTGATGCTGGTGGCGCCGATCCTGCGCAAGCTCGCCTCGGCGGATTCGGCGCGCTGACGGTGTTTGCGCGCCGACTCCGGCTCTGCTGGGGTGTGCAGCATGGGTGAGCTGACAACGGCGGTGCGGGAGTGGATCGCACACGATCCCGATCCGGGGGCCGCCGCCGAGCTGGCCGCGTGCACCGACGACGAACTGGCGGAGCGGTTCGCCCACGGCCTGACCTTCGGCACCGCGGGTCTGCGCGGGCCGCTGCGCGCCGGGCCCAACGGGATGAACCTGGCGGTGGTGCTGCGCGCGACGTGGGCGGTGGCCCGGGTGCTGGCCGACCGGGGGCTGGGTGGCGCGGCGGTGGTGGTCGGCTACGACGCCAGGCACCGATCCGCCGAGTTCGGCCGGGCCGTCGCTGAAGTGTTTGCCGCCCAAGGATTTTCCGTCACGCTCATGCCGGCGCCGGTGCCCACCCCCGCGGTCGCCTACGCGGTCAGGCGCACGGGCGCGGCCGGCGGCGTGCAGATCACCGCATCGCACAATCCACCGTCCGACAACGGCTACAAGGTGTACTTCCCCGGTGGCCTGCAGATCGTCGCACCCACTGACGCCGACATCGAGCGGGCCATCGGCGCCGCCCCGCCCGCCGACGAGATCCCCCGCGCACCGGTGACCCCGTCGGGCACCGCGCTGTTGCGCGGCTACCTCGACCGCGCCGCCTCGGTGCGGCGCGGCACCGGTTCGGTGCGGGTGGCGCTGACGCCACTGCACGGCGTCGGCGGGGACTACGCTCTCGACGCGCTGGCGCTGGCCGGGTTCGGTGACGTGCACGTGGTGGACGCCCAGTTCGCGCCCGACCCGGATTTCCCGACGGTGCCGTTCCCGAACCCGGAGGAACCCGGCGCCGCCGACGCGCTGCTGGCACTGGCCGCGCGGGTCGACGCCGACATCGCGATCGCGCTGGACCCCGACGCCGACCGGTGCGCCGTCGGCGTCCCGACCCCGACCGGCTGGCGGATGCTGACCGGAGACGAAACCGGTTGGCTGCTGGGCGATTACATCTTGTCGCACAGCGATCCAACGACGGCGGTGGTGGCCAGCACGGTGGTGTCCTCACGGATGCTGGCGCGTATCGCCGAGGCCGCCGAGGCCCGGCACGTCGAGACGCTGACCGGCTTCAAGTGGTTGGCCCGCGCCGACGAGGACGTGCCCGGCGCCACGCTGGTGTACGCCTACGAGGAGGCGATCGGCCACTGCGTGGATCCGGCCGCGGTCCGCGACAAGGACGGCATCAGCGCCGCCGTGCTGGCGTGCGACCTGGTGGGCACGCTGCGCCGGTGCGGCCGCACGGTGCTCGACGTGCTCGACGACCTGGCCCGCCGCCACGGTGTGCACACCACCACCGCGGTGACCCGCTGGCTGGACTCCCCCGACGCCGCCACCGAGGCGATGGCTCGGCTGCGCGCCGGCGCCCCGGCGCTCCTGGCCGGATTCGACGTCACCGCAACCGATCTGATGCCCCGCACCGACGCGCTGATCTTCGCCGGCGGCGACGCCGACACCACGATCCGGGTGGTGATCCGGCCGTCGGGCACCGAACCGAAACTCAAGTCCTACCTCGAGGTCCGCTGCACCGGCGGGTTGACCGACGCCCGGGCGCGGGCTCGGCGGGTCCAGGACGCGCTGGCCGCCGAGATCCGGCGCTGGTGATCAGCGCGGGCCGAACTGCCGATCGCCGGCATCACCGAGGCCGGGCACGATGTAGGCGATGTCGTTGAGGCCCGAGTCGACGGTGGCGGTGAACAGCCGCAGCGTCGGCGCCACTTTCTCCACGGCCGCAAGGCCTTCCGGGGCCACCACCACACAGATCACCGTGATGTCGACGGCATCGCGAGCGTAGAGCAGCTCCAGCGTGTGCACCATCGAGCCGCCGGTGGCCAGCATCGGGTCCAGCACGATCACCGGCTGGTGGCTGAGATCCTCCGGCAGCGACTCCAAATACGGTGTGGGCTGGTGGGTTTCCTCGTTGCGGGCCACCCCCACGAAACCGACCCGGGCCTCCGGGATCAGCGCGTGCGCCTGGTCCACCATGCCGAGGCCGGCGCGCAGCACCGGTACCAGCAGCGGCGGGTTGGCCAGTTTGGCGCCCGCGGTGTCGGCCAGCGGGGTGCGCACCGAGACGGTGTCGAGCTCCAGCTCGCGGGTGGCCTCGTAGACGAGCATCAGCGTCAGGTCGCGCAGGGCGGCGCGGAACACCGCGTTGTCGGTGCGCTCGTCACGCAGTGTGGTCAGCCGCGCCGCGGCCAGCGGATGGTCGACAACGCGCACGTCCATGGGCTCAGACCTTAATGGGAACCGACCGCCGGTTCGCAGCGTCATAACGTTATGCACGTCCGCCTGTCCGCCGACACCGATCTGATCCGCGCGTACGGCGCCGCCGCGGCCGCCCACGCCGAGGACCTGCACGCCGCGGCCACCCGGCTGGCCGGGGTCGGCGAGGGCTCGGACGTCGTGTTCGGGCCGGCCGGTGCCCGGTTCCTGGCCGCGCTGACGGCCGCCGCGGGCAGGCAGGCGCGCGACATCGCCGGGCTGACGGCAGCGGTCGCGGCGGGCCGGCACGCCGCCGGGCACACCGCGCGGGACTACGAGGACGCCGACGCGGGCGCCGGGGCGCGGCTGACCGGGGCGTGGTGATGCCCAGCGCCCTGGTGACGACGCTGTCGGCGCCGATCCGGCGGGTCCAGGCCCTGGTCGGGCCGGGCTGGGCGGCCGGCCCGGCGGCCGAACCTGGTGTCGTGCTGGCCGGGGTGCGCGCCATGCTGTCCGACGTCGCGCAGTCGGTGGCCGCGGCGTGGCAGCGGACCGGGGCCGGCTGGTCGGGGGCCGGTGCCGATGCCGCGGCGGACTTCGCGTCGCGCACCGTGGCCGCGATCGACGACGCCGCCGAGCGCGCCGGTCGGCTCGGCGCGGCCGCCGAGAACGCGGCCGCGGCGGTGGCCCGTGCCCGTCGCCGGCTGCAGGCGATCGTCGACGAGTTCGAGGCCAGAGCCGCCGCGCTGGAACCGCGCCTGGACAGCCCCGGGGTCGCCGCGCAGTTGCTCGCGGAGGCCCGCGATGCACTGGGGCAGGCGATCGCGGTGGTCGAGGAGCTGCTCGCCGAGCTGGACGGGCACGCCGCCGCCCTGGACGCCCCGGCCGGCACCGCACCGGCCGGGGCCGTCCCGCCGAGCCCCGGCGGCAGTGGCCAGGCGCCACCGGCGTCGTCCGGCTTTCCGGGCTCGGGCGGCTTCCCCGGCTGGTCCGGCAGCAGCGGTGGTCTCGGCACACCGGCGGACCTGGCCGGCTTCACCCGGCCCGATCCGGCGGAGACGCCGGACGCCGCGACCTTCGGTGAGGGCGTGGCGGTGCGGCTGCCCGACGGCTCGGTGGTGCTGGCACCGAACGCGGTGGCCGCCGAGGCCGTCCGGCATGCGCTGACCCAGCTCGGCGTGCCGTATCGGTGGGGTGGCACCAGCCCCGGTGTCGGCCTGGACTGCAGCGGGCTGACCCAGTGGGCGTATCACGAAGCCGGGTTGAACCTGCCCCGGCTGGCCCAGGAGCAGGACGTCGGGGCGGCGATCGCTCCGGGCGCGCTGGCGCCGGGCGACCTGGCCGTGTGGGACGGGCACGTGGCGATGGTCGTCGGCGACGGCCTGATGATCGAGGCGGGTGACCCGGTCAAACTGTCCCCGATCAGGACGAGCAACGCCGGTCAGGGTTTCCAGGGGTTCTGGCGCCCGACGGCGTGACCGCCCGGTGAGTATCCAGCAACCCCCTGGTTGCGGAAATGTGCGCCAAACGATGTGTGTTCAGCGCCACGCAGGCCGTACAGTGAACCCTGCAAAGCAGACATGACCGCAGGTAGGTGACCGCCATGGAGAGGACTTCCACGTCCCGACCTGGTCACTTCCTGATCGACGCCGATGACCTCGACGAGATCGAGGAGCAAATTGGAACCGAGTTCGGTCGGATCCGGATCGACCGGTCGGTGTCGGGTTCGTCCACCCGGACCCGGGTGTGGCGCACCTCGGTGGGCGGGCTGGACGTCGACGACGCCGAGTACACCTACTCGATGAGCTACGAGATGGCTGCGCCGCAGAACATCCTGTTGTGCCGCATGCACTCCGGCGTACTCGAGGAGTCCCAGCCCGGGCGGGACAGCCGTGCCTACGGCACCGGCTCGGTGGTCGCGTTCGGCGCCTTGGCCGACGGACCGGTGCGGGGCCGGGTCCTGCGGGCCCGCTATCACATCGTCAACGTGCCGCGGCGGGCCCTGGTGGCCTCCGCCTGCGACGACCCCGACGCCGTCGTGCAGCTGGCCGACACCGCGCCGGTGTCCGAGGAGGCCAACCGACATCTGGTGGAGGTCATCGACCACATCCGCCACAGCCTGATGGGCAGCCCGTTCGCCGCCCAGGATCCGCTGATCGCCGAGGGCATCCGGCAGTACCTGGTGGCCACCATGCTCGCGGCGTTCCCGTACACCTGCAGCGACGGCCCGCATGGGGCCCGCGACGAGGACAACCACGACGCGCTGCGCCGCGCGGTCGCGTTCATCGACGACAACGCCTGCACCGCCATCACACCGGCGGACATCGCCACGGCGGCCCGGGTGCCGACGCGCGTCTTGGAGGTGATGTTCCAGCGGCAGCGGGGCCATTCGCTGGCGCACTACCTGCGCAAGGTCCGGCTGTCGTGCGCGCACCGCGATCTGGCCGCCTCCAGCCCGGTGACGGGCAGCGTGGCCGCGGTCGCGCGCAGATGGGGCTTCTGGAATCTCCGCCGATTCGACGCCATGTACCGCAGGGCGTACGGGGCGGCTCCCGAGGCGACGCTGAAGTCGTAGGGAGCGGAGCGGACGCTGA
>JBFWOX010000050.1:0-14764 GCA_050250295.1 Mycolicibacterium sp. | reverse complement strand
TTTAGGGAACGGAGCGGACGCGGTGTCACAGGGAGCGCGGCGGACCGCGCGACCGGGGTGGTTAGGCTGTGCCGCATGGCTGCTGACATCGTGCCCATCCGGCTCCGGCTGACCAAGGGCGACGTGTACACGCTGTGGGCGCCGCGGTGGCGCGCCGACGGCGACGAATGGGAGGCCTTCCTCGGCAAGGACGAGGACCTCTACGTGTTCGACTCCGTGGCCGACCTGACCGCCTTCGTGCGGACCAACACCGACAACGACATCGCCGACCACCCGGCGTGGGACAAGCTGGTCGGGTCCAACGCGCACCGGCTCGAGCCCGACGAGGAGCACACCCACGACCTAGTGGGCTTCGCCGAGCTGCTCGCCGAGAAACCCACCGAGGACAGCGTGCGCACCCTGCACAGTGCGCTGGCCATCGTGTCGTCGATCGGGTCGGTGTGCGAGCTGCCGTCGATCACCAAGTTCTTCAACGGCAACCCGGTGCTGGGCACCGTCGGCGGCGGGCTCGAGGTGTTCTCCGGCCGGGCCGGGCGCAAGCGTTGGGCCGAGATCGAGAAAATCATCGCCAAGGGCTGGGACAGCGTGCTCGACGAACTCGACGCGATCATCTCCACCCCGGAGGTGGACAGCGCCGCGGTGGACAAGGCGCAGACCGAACTCGACGGTCCCGCACCGGAACCCGACGAGATCGACGTCGACGACGTCGTCGCCATCGAGGGCACCGTGGACACCGACGCGGAGGTCGACCACCTGGCCGCCGTCGCCGAGGACAAGGTGCTGGGCAGCGACGAGGATTTCTGGGCGCGGGTGGGCATCGACCCGGTCCGGATCATGACCAACGGCGGCACGTACTTCACCCTGCGCTGCTACCTCGACGACCAGCCGATCTTCCTGGGCCGCAACGGCCGCATCAGCGTATTCGGCTCGGAGCGGGCGCTGGCGCGCTATCTGGCCGACGAACACGACCACGACCTGTCCGATCTGGCGACCTACGACGACATCCGGACCGCGGCCACCGACGGTTCGCTGCGCGTGGAGGTGACCGACGACAACGTCTACGTGCTGACCGATCTGGTCGACGACCTGGCCGAGGGCCCCGACGCGCTGGACCGCGAGCAGCTGGAACTGGTGGTCGAGCTGGTCCGCGACATCGGGGACTACGCCGAGGAGTCCAGTGTTTCGGCCAAGCTGGCACCCGACGCCCCGCTGGGCCGGCTGATCGGGCACGCCCTGGACCCCAGGTCGGTGCCGCGGCCGAACGCGCCGTACGCCGACGCCGTCGCCCAGTGGGAGAGCCTGGAACGCTTCATCGAATCACGGCTGCGTCAGGAGTAGCCGTACTCGCGGACGTCAGCCGATCAGGACGGCGTAGCGGGGTTTGATGACCTCGTCGATGATCGCCAGCCGTTCGTCGAACGCGATGAACGCCGACTTCATCGCGTTGATGGTGAAGCGCTGCAGATCGCTCCACCCGTAGCCGAACGTCTCGACCAGCCGCAGCATCTCCTGGCTCATCGTGGTGTCGCTCATCAACCGGTTGTCGGTGTTGACGGTGACGCGGAAGCGCAGCTGGGCCAGCTGGTCGAACGGATGCTCGGCGATGCTCTTCACCGCCCCGGTCTGCACGTTCGAGCTCGGGCACATCTCGAACGGAATCCGCTTGTCCCGCAACAGCGCTGCCAGCCTGCCCAGCTTGGCGGTGCCATCGTCGTGCATCTCGATGTCGTCGACGATGCGCACCCCGTGGCCGAGCCGGTCGGCGCCACAGAACGCGATCGCCTCGTGGATGGACGGCAGGCCGAAGGCCTCCCCGGCGTGAATGGTGAAGCGCGCGTTGTTGCCTCGCATGTACTCGAACGCGTCGAGGTGCCGGGTGGGCGGGTAGCCGGCCTCGGCGCCGGCGATGTCGAAACCGACCACACCCTTGTCGCGGAACCGGATGGCCAGCTCGGCGATCTCGCGGGACCGGGCGGCGTGGCGCATCGCCGTGACCAGGCAGCGCACCGTGATCGGGCTGCCGTCGGCCGCGGCGGCCTTCTCCCCGTCGGCAAACCCGGCCAGCACCGCGTCGACGACGGCGTCCAGCGACAGGCCCTCGTCGATGTGCAGTTCGGGAGCGAACCGGATCTCGGCGTAGACGACGTTGTCGGCGGCGAGGTCCTCGACGCATTCGTAGGCCACCCGGTGCAGCGCGTCGGCGGTCTGCATGACGCCGACGGTGTGGGCGAACGGCTCGAGGTAGCGCACCAGGGATCCACTGTGCGCGGCGGTGCGGAAGAACGTCGCCAGCTCGTCGACGTCGGTGGCGGGCAGGTCGTCGTAGCCGTACTGGCCGGCCAGGTCGAGCACCGTCGCGGGCCGCAGCCCGCCGTCGAGGTGGTCGTGCAGCAGCGCCTTCGGTGCCTGCCGGATGGTGTCGAGGGTCAACGGGGTGGGCAACGGAATCTCCTCATGTGCCGATTCGGTCGATGATCAGCGGCCGCCGCGGCGGTGCCGCGTCGGTGATGCGCCACGCGCCGTCGAGTTCGGCCAGTGCGGGCCCGAACCGTTCCGGGGTGTCGGTGTAGAGGCTGAACAACGGCTCGCCGGCGGCCACGGGCTCACCGGGTCTGCGGTGGATGCGCAGGCCGGCGCCGAACTGCACCTGCTCACCCGGCGTCGAGCGGCCCGCCCCGAGCCGCCACACCGCCAGACCCACTGCCATCGCATCGATGTCTCCCATCGTGCCACCGCGCGGCGCGGTCACGGTCTCGGTGTGCGCCCCGACCGGCAAAGGCTGCGACAGGTCCCCGCCCTGGGCGGACACCAGCGCGCGGAACGCGTCCATCGCGGTGCCGTCGCGCAGGGTCTGGGCGGGGTCGACGCCGTCGAGGCCGGCGACGTCGAGCATCTCCCGGGCCAGCGCCAGCGTCAGCTCGACGACGTCGTCGGGTCCGCCACCGGCGAGCACCTCCAGCGATTCGGCGACCTCGACGGCGTTGCCGACGGTGCGGCCCAGCGGCACCTCCATGTCGGTGAGCAGGGCCCGGGTGCGCAGCCCGTGCTCGGTGCCCAGCGCGACCATGGTCTGGGCCAGCTCCCGGGATTCGGCCTCGGTGGCCAGGAAAGCCCCGGAGCCGACCTTGCAGTCGAGCACCAGCGCGCGGGTGCCCTCGGCGATCTTCTTGCTCATCACCGAGCTGGCGATCAGCGGCAACGATTCGGTGGTGCCGGTGACGTCGCGCAGCGCGTAGATCTTGCGGTCGGCCGGCGCCAGCTCGCCGGCGGCGAAGATGGCCGCCCCGAGCTCGCAGAGTTGTTGGCGTATCTGCGCTTTGGGGATCTCGGCGGTGAATCCGCGGATCGACTCCAATTTGTCCAGGGTGCCGCCGGTGTGGCCGAGCCCGCGGCCGGCGGCCTGGGGCACCGCGCCCCCGCAGGCCATCACCACCGGCACCAGCGGGATGGTGATCTTGTCGCCGACCCCGCCGGTGGAGTGCTTGTCCACCAGCGAGAGCGGTTTGCCAGGAGAACCTGGGCGGCGCAGGTCGGTGAAGTCCAGCCGCTCCCCCGACGCGACCATCGCGGCGGTCCAGCGGGCGATCTCGGCGCCGGTCATGCCGCGCAGGAAGATGGCCATCAGCAGCGCCGACATCTGCGCTTCGGCCACCCGGCCGTGGGTGTAGGCGTCGATCACCCAGTCGATGGCCGCATCGGAGAGGACGCCGCCGTCGCGCTTGACCCGGATGATCGTCGGAGCGTCGAACGCGACATCGGGCCGGGGAGCGTCGAACGCGACATCGGGCCGGGGCGCGTCGAACGCGACATCGGGCCGGGGCGCGTCCGGGGACGTCACGGCGCCATCCGGGCGAGGTCGTCGGGTCCGAACGCGTCGGGCAGCAGCTCGGCCAGCCGGCGCGGGCCGTCGGGGTGGTCGATGAGCAGCTCCGGTCCGCCGTGCTCGAGGAGCACCTGCCGGCAGCGCCCGCACGGCATCAGGAGGCGGCCGGAGCCGTCCACACACGACAGCGCGAGCAACCGTCCGCCACCTCCGGAATGCAGGGCGCAGACCACGGAACACTCCGCGCAGAGACCTAGGCCATATGAGACATTCTCCACATTGCACCCGGCCACTATTCGGTGATCGTCCACCAGAGCTGCTGCGCCGACCGGGAACCCCGAATACGGCGCGTAAGCCGCCCGTGACACCTCGATTGCCTTGTCCCGCAATGTTTTCCAGTCGATCTCTGGGTTCACATGTGCCTCACTGACCGCATTTCTGAATGCATTCCGAAAACCCGCGTACGGCAGGGGTACCGTGGGCAGGTGACCCTAAATTCCTCTTCCGAGCGGCTCGATCGGCTCCACGCTAGTTCGATTCGCGGCAGAAGTGGGTTTAGAGTCGCCCCGAGGTTTGGGGCGGCCACCATACCGAGACAGCCTGTGTGATTCCCACCCCAAGCGTCCACCGATGTCGTTGGAGGCCAGATGAGTACACCGAGTCTGACGGACACTGACGGGGTTCCCGCTCCCCGCACCCGGCGCAGACGCACCCTGTACAAGGGCGACCCGGGCATGTGGTCCTGGGTGCTGCACCGCATCACCGGCGCGACCATCTTCTTCTTCCTGTTCGTGCACGTGCTCGACACCGCGCTGGTGCGGGTCAGCCCGCAGGCCTACAACGAGGTCATCGAGACCTACAAGACGCCGATCGTCGGGCTGATGGAGATCGGCTTGGTCGTGGCGGTGCTCTACCACGCGCTGAACGGCATCCGGATCATCTTGATCGACTTCTGGCAGCACGGGCCGCGCTACCAGCGGCTGATGCTGTGGATCGTGATCGGCGTCTTCCTGGCAGTCTTCATCCCAGCGCTTGGAGTGATCGGTATGCACATGGTGGAGCGGTTCCTGTGAGCGCCCCGGCGGGCGGGTCGGCAGGCGGCGGCGCCTGGACCCCACACCACCGCGAAGGCCGCATCGCCCCGGTGCTGGAGAAGGAGCACGACCGCCCGGCCAGCCTGGACCACCCGCGGGCGCCGCGCCGCCCGCGCGGCATCCCGTACTTCGAGAAGTACGCCTGGCTGTTCATGCGGTTCTCCGGCGTCGCGCTGGTCTTCCTGGCGCTGGGCCACCTGTTCGTGATGCTGATCTGGGAAGACGGCGTCTACCGCATCGACTTCAACTACGTCGCCGAACGCTGGGCGTCCCCGTTCTGGCAGATCTGGGACATGGCGCTGCTGTGGCTGGCCATGATCCACGGCGCCAACGGGCTGCGCATCATCATCGGCGACTACGCCCGCAAGAACGTCACAAAGTTCTGGCTGAACTCGATCCTGCTGCTGGCGACAGGGTTCACGCTGGTGTTGGGCAGCTACGTGCTGGTCACCTTCGACGCGAACATCACATAGGGGACGGCTGATGATTGTTGAACATCGCTACGACGTCGTCATCGTCGGCGCAGGCGGGGCCGGGATGCGCGCGGCCGTCGAGGCCGGGCCGCGGGCGCGCACCGCCGTGCTGACCAAGCTGTACCCGACCCGGTCGCACACCGGCGCGGCCCAGGGCGGCATGTGCGCCGCGCTGGCCAACGTCGAAGAGGACAACTGGGAGTGGCATACCTTCGACACCGTCAAGGGCGGTGACTACCTCGCCGATCAGGACGCCGTCGAGATCATGGCCAAGGAGGCCATCGACGCGGTGCTCGATCTGGAGAAGATGGGGATGCCGTTCAACCGCACCCCCGAGGGCAAGATCGATCAGCGCCGCTTCGGCGGGCACACCCGCGATCACGGCAAGGCGCCGGTGCGCCGGGCCTGCTACGCCGCCGACCGCACCGGCCACATGATCCTGCAGACGCTGTACCAGAACTGCGTGAAGCACGACGTGGAGTTCTTCAACGAGTTCTACGCCCTCGACATCTCGCTGACCGAGACCCCGGGCGGGCCGGTGGCCACCGGTGTCATCGCCTACGAGCTGGCCACCGGCGACATCCACATCTTCCACGCCAAGGCGATCGTGTTCGCCACCGGCGGGTCGGGCCGGATGTACAAGACCACCTCGAACGCGCACACGCTGACCGGGGACGGCCTCGGCATCGTGTTCCGCAAGGGACTTCCGTTGGAGGACATGGAGTTCCACCAGTTCCACCCGACCGGCCTGGCCGGCCTGGGGATCCTGATCTCCGAGGCCGTGCGCGGTGAGGGCGGGCGGCTGCTCAACGGCGAGGGTGAGCGGTTCATGGAGCGCTACGCGCCGACGATCGTGGACCTCGCCCCGCGTGACATCGTGGCCCGCTCGATGGTGCTCGAGGTGCTCGAGGGCCGCGGTGCCGGCCCGAACAAGGACTACGTCTACATCGACGTGCGCCACCTCGGCGAGGACGTGCTCGAGGCCAAGCTGCCCGACATCACCGAGTTCGCCCGCACCTACCTCGGCGTGGACCCGGTCAAGGAGTTGGTGCCGGTCTACCCGACCTGCCACTACGTCATGGGCGGCATCCCCACCACGGTGAACGGGCAGGTGCTGCGCGACAACACCAACGTCATCCCCGGCCTGTACGCGGCCGGGGAGTGCGCGTGCGTGTCCGTGCACGGGGCCAACCGGCTGGGCACCAACTCGCTGCTGGACATCAACGTGTTCGGCCGCCGCGCCGGCATCGCCGCCGCGAACTACGCGCTGGGCCACGACTTCGTCGAGCTGCCGGACAACCCGGCGGGCATGGTGGTCGACTGGGTCGGCGACATCCTCTCCGAGCACGGCAACGAGCGCGTCGCCGACATCCGCGGTGCCCTGCAGCAGTCGATGGACAACAACGCCGCGGTGTTCCGCACCGAGGAGACGCTCAAGCAGGCGCTGACCGACATCCACGCCCTCAAGGAGCGTTACTCGCGGATCACGGTGCACGACAAGGGCAAGCGCTACAACAGCGACCTGCTCGAGGCCATCGAGCTGGGCTTCCTGCTGGAGCTGGCCGAGGTGACCGTGGTGGGTGCGCTCAACCGCAAGGAGTCCCGCGGCGGGCATGCCCGCGAGGACTACCCCAACCGCGACGACACCAACTACATGCGCCACACCATGGCCTACAAGGAGGGCACCGAGCTGCTCTCCGACATCCGGTTGGACTACAAGCCCGTTGTCATGACGCGTTACGAGCCGATGGAACGGAAGTACTGACGATGAAGAGCCAACTGCGCGAAGAGAAGTCACGATGAGTGCACCCGTCATAGACAAGCCGGAAGCCGGCGACCCCGAGCTGCCGCCCGTGCCCGACGGCGCGGTGATGGTGACGCTGAAGATCGCCCGCTTCAACCCCGAGGACCCCGACGCCGCCGGCTTCCAGAGCTTCCGGGTGCCGTGCCTGCCGTCGGACCGGCTGCTGAACCTGCTGCACTACGTGAAGTGGTACCTGGACGGCACGCTGACGTTCCGCCGGTCCTGCGCGCACGGGGTGTGCGGCTCGGACGCCATGCGCATCAACGGCGTCAATCGGTTGGCGTGCAAGGTGCTGATGCGCGACATGCTGCCGAAGAACCCGAACAAGCAGCTGACGATCACGATCGAACCGATCCGCGGCCTGCCCGTGGAGAAGGACCTCGTGGTCGACATGGAGCCCTTCTTCGACGCCTACCGCGCGATCAAGCCCTATCTGATCACGTCGGGCAATCAGCCCACCCGCGAACGGATCCAGAGCCCGACCGACCGGGCCCGCTACGACGACACCACCAAGTGCATCCTGTGCGCCTGCTGCACCACCAGCTGCCCGGTGTACTGGAGCGAGGGCTCGTACTTCGGGCCTGCGGCGATCGTCAACGCGCACCGGTTCATCTTCGATTCGCGTGACGAGGGCGCCGCCGAGCGCCTCGACATCCTCAACGAGGTCGACGGGGTGTGGCGCTGCCGCACCACGTTCAACTGCACCGAAGCCTGCCCGCGTGGCATCCAGGTGACCCAGGCGATCCAGGAAGTCAAGCGCGCGTTGATGTTCGCGCGCTAGACTCCTCGCGATCTCGGCGTGGAAATCGTCGCTGAGCGACGGTTTCCACGCCGAAATCACCAGAGTTGGCGTTCCACGGCCTCGGCGGCGCGGGCCGGGCCGCCCGTGGCGGCGAAACCCGCCGCTACCGCGGCCGCCCCGTCGGTCATCGTCATCGCGGCCCGGGCCGCCGCGCGCAACCGCGGCGCGGTCAACCGGCGGGCCGGTAGCCGGGTGCCGCACCGCGCCACCTCGATTCGGCGCGCCACCTCGAACTGGTCACGGCCGAAAGGCACCGCGCACACCGGGATCCCGCGAGCCAGCGCCTTCTGCGTGATACCCATGCCGCCGTGGGTGATGACGCAGACCGCGCGGTCGAGCGCCGGCGCGTGCGGCACGAAGCCCGCCAGCGTGACGTTCCCAGCCGCTCGGACCGCCGCGGTGGCGTCGGCGGGCAGGCTGGCCACCACGTGCACCGGGTCACCGGCGAATGCCTCGGTCGCGGCGGCCACCAGGGCCCGGTCGGCCTGACCGACCGACGACGTCGTCACCGCCACGATGGGCCGGTCGATGTCGGTGAGCCAGTCCGGAGGCTGTGCCGGCGGGTCGAACACCGCGGGCCCGATCAGCTCGACCGACGGCCCCCACTCGGTGTGCCGGTACTCGAACGGCTTCGCGGTGGCCACCAGCAGCCGCGGGGCGCGGCGCATCAGCGCGTCGGCGGTGGGCACCGCGGGCAGCCCCAGCGCGGCCCGCACCGGGGCCATCCCGGCGCGGAACGGGCGGTCGAACACCCGGCGGGTGACCAGGCCGATCCCCCGGTCCCGTACCGCGCCCACCGGGCCGGGCCAGGGCCGTGCGCCCGGACCGAACGGCGGTGACCCCGGCGCCCGCAAATACGGGATGAACGGCGAGAAGGCCAGCCAGGGAACCGAATTCGCCTCGGCGGCCGACATCGCACCCCAGCAGTTCGCGTCGACGAGCACGACGTCGGGGTCCACCGCGGCCACCGCGTCGGCGAGGTCGTCGACCTCCGCGACCGCCCGGTCGGTCAGCAGCCGCACCGTCTCGCGCACCGACCGCAACACCCCGCGGGTACCCGGGTCGCTCTGCAGCTCTTCGATACGCGGCGCCACCGCGGCCGCCTTGAACCCCTCCGCCAGGCACAGGTCCACGCCCGCGGCCAGGGTGCGGACGTGGACGTCGTGGCCGCGGGCGGCCAGCTCGCCCAGCACCGCGCAGAACGGGTACAGGTGACCGATGGCCGGGGCGGTGTAGGCCAGAACTACCGCCACCGCGCACCGATCCGGGCGGGCCGCGGCACCGAATCACCGGCATGCGCACCCTCGACACCACCGAACTCGTGGTCCTGCTCGCCGACGACGGCGCCACCATCGGCTCGGCCCCGAAATCCGATGTCCACCACGCGGCCACCCCGTTGCATCTGGCGTTCTCCTGTTATCTGTTCGACGACGCCGGCCGGCTGCTGCTGACCCGGCGGGCGCTGCACAAGCGGACGTTCCCCGGCATCTGGACCAACACCTGCTGCGGGCACCCCGCGCCGGGGGAAGCACCGGCCGATGCGGTGGTCCGCCGGGTGCGTGAGGAGCTCGGGCTGGCGATCGCCGAGCTGCGGTGTGTGTTGCCCGATTTCCGCTACTACGCGATCGCCGCCGACGGTGTGGTGGAGAACGAGGTGTGCCCGGTGTTCTGCGGGCGCGCGGTCGGTCCGGTACACGCCGCGGCCGACGAGGTCGCCGACTACGCGTGGGTGCCGTGGGCCCAGGTGCGGGCGGCCGCCGGGTTCGGTTGGGCGCTCAGCCCGTGGGCGGCCGAGCAGGTTCCGCTGCTCGACGAGGCTGGGGTGGGGCACCGGCGCTAGCACCTGAGCTCGAAAAGCCGTTCGGCATAAGCGAGGTCGTCGCGCCACAGCCGGTGGGCCGCGTAGCGCATCAGCGGCCGGATCAGCGGCGCCGCGACCAGGCCGACACCGAAGCGGGGCCGGTCGGAGTGCGCGATCACCGCCTCGATGACCGCTGTGCGGGGCCGCCCGTCGAGGCCGGGACCCAGTGGGGTGGCGTGGGTTTCGACGACGCTGCCCCGGCCCTCGCCCTCCAGGATGCGCATCACCACGGTCCGCGGCCCCGGCGTGGTGAACTCGGCGATCACCGGCACGCCGAGCCGGCCGATGTGGAAGGTCACCTCGACGACGAAGCGGTCCAGGTCCTCGGCGAGGTCGTCCTCGGCCGGCGGCGCGCTGAGCACCCGCAGCCGGGAGAACGAGTAGGGGTGGAACCACGCCCCGTGCCACGGGTCCAGCCGGTTGGCGACGACGTCGCGCGGCTCGCACACGCCTTCCAGCCGGGCGACGGCAGCCAATGTCGGCGGCCCGGGCCGGACCGGGACGACGGGCGACTCGGTCGGCGCCGAGGAGCCGGCCCGGTCGTCGAGCCGGACCCAGCACAGCACGCCGTCGTCGTGGGCGGGCAAGGGTTTCCAGCTGCCGTGCCGGCGCTCTCCCAGCCGCAGCCCGTGCCACGGGCAGACCAGGGTGCCGCGGTCCACCGGCGCGGTCGCCAGGTCCGCCCCCAGGTGCGGGCAGGCACGCGGCGCCACCAGCAGTCGGCCGTCACGGCCGCGCCAGGCCACCAGCTGGTGGCCGGCCACCGTGGTGCCGAACGCCTTGGTGGTGACGTCGGTGCTGGCGGCGATGACGAACCAGTTGCCGCCGGGCCGCCGCTGCGCCCGCTGCAGGGCCGCCGCGATCACCGCCGGGTTGGCGTCCTGGTACGTGGGGGTCTGCGCGGACCACGTGGTGGTGGGCAGGAACTCGAACGGCCACGCCTTGGCGGCCCGGGCCCGCAGGTTCGACAGCGCGCTCATCGGGCGCTCCCCGCGGTGGCGAGCCGGCGCAGCACCGCCGAACGGCCCCGGTTCGGGACGGTGTGCACCGTGTGCCCGGCCAGGCCGAAACCGGCGAGCAGTTCGTTGGCCGCGGTCCAGCCCGTCGTTGCGGCGCGTTCCATCAGGGCCACGGGCAGGTCGATGCGGATGCCGTCGCCGGCGAGTTTGAGCCGGGGGTCGAACGTGGCCACGGTGGGCCGGTCGGCGAAATCGCCTGGCGCGAACCGGGGGCAGTCGTCGCGGCGCAGCAACCGTTCGGCGACGATCGACGCGGCGGCGGTCTCCGGGTACAGCTCGTGCATCCGGGCGAGCAGGCCGCGGCGCACCTCGGTGTCGTCGGCGCTGACCGAGTAGGCGTGCAGCTCCACCACCGAACCACCGGTGGCTGAACACCATTCGGCTGCTTCGCGTTCGTAGCGGTCCAGGACGCTGATGTTGTCCAGCGGGTCCCGGCCGCCGGTGGCGACGAACGCGGCCCGGTCCGGCCGCACGGCGCGGTCCAGCCACAACCGCAGCACCACGAACGGGGGCGCGGATCCCATCGCGGCGACCCGCGCGCGCCAGTCCGGATCGCCCAGCTCCGGTGAGGACGCCACCAGCGTGCGCAGCGACGCCGGGTCGGTGGCCAGCACCGCCGCGTCCGCCGTCCACACCCGGCCGTCGGTGCCGGTCACCGTCATCGCGCCGTCGAGCGTCACCGCCGCGGCCCGCGCGTCGGTGTGGAACCTCACACCCTCCCTCTCGAGGTACCGGCGCAACGGGTTCCACAGGGCGACATCGAAATTCGCGTTCGCCACGTCGAAGATCAGGCCCTCGCTGGAACCCAGGAAGTAGATGTGGAACATCGTCACCAGCTCCCCGGCCGACAGCGTCTCCGGGCGGGCGAAGAAGCTGCGCGCGAACACTTCGAACGCCAGGTGCCGGGCCGCCTCGGGGAAGTTGATGTCGTGCAGGAACGTCGCCGCGTCCAGGTCGTCGAGCAGCTCGTAGGTCTGCGGCACCGACACCGCGGCCAGCGGCGCGGCGGCCCTGGCGTCCAACCGGATCAGGTCGCGCAGCCGGAACGTGGGGCTGCGCAACGCGAATGCCACGGCGTTCAGCGGCGGCGTCTGCGGCAGCCCGCGGAACGTGTCGCGGCGCCCGGCACCGTCGATCAGCGGATAGTCCTCGACCGGGGTCAGTGCCGACAGCGCTGGATCGCTGCGGCGCAACAACGCCCGCAGGTTGTAGTACTGGCGGAAGAAGGCGTGGAACCCGCGATTCATCGCGACCGGGGTGCCGTCGGGCAGCGCATCCGGCCAGCCGCCCACCCGACCGCCGAGGTGATCGCACTGTTCGACCACGTCGACGGCGACCCCCCGTTCGGCCAGCCCGGTGGCCGCGGCCAGCCCGGCGATGCCGCCGCCCACGACCACCACCCGGGGCCGTTGCTCGCCGGCCGAGGCGCGTCCCGGCGGGCCTGGCCAGGCCTGGCGTCGACGGTCGGAACCGTTGCGGCTCACAGCTTCTCCTTCTCTTTGACTTCCCTGAGCCGGGACCGTTCCCACAGCAGCAGCACCGCGGTCACCATGGCGAACCCGAACGCGAAGTCCTCGACCGGGATGTCCCACGGGAAGCGGATGCCGCTGAAGTGGTCGTCGTGGTAGAGCACGATCGGGGCGCTGAGCTTGGTCAGCCAGCCGTCGACCGGGATCTGGAAGCCCAGCACGATCACCATCGAGATCCAGTACGCAGCGCGGCGGAACAGCCCGGTGCGCCACACCGCAAGCTCGAGCGCACACACCGCGACCACCGACAGGATCGCCGGGATCGTGTAACCCAGCCACATCACCGGATCTGCTCCTCGAGCCGGCGCCGGCGCAGCGCGCCCAGCAGCGTGTCGACCGCGTTGTAGGTCAGCAGCCCGCACAGCGGCACCACGACGAAGAACAGCAGTTCCTCGAGCGGCAGTCCACCGGGCAGCATCACCCCGGTGATGTAGGCCGGGTTGAACCACCACACCCCGGCCGCGGTGGCGATCAGGTCCCACACCACGAACACCGCGATGACCGGCAGCAGGGCCAGCGCAAGCCGGGTCGGCCGCCGGTAGACCCCGGCGCCGAAGAACTCCAGCGGCGCGGTGATCAGCAGGCAGGCGGCCAGGACCAGCAGATAGTGCCAGTGCTCCACCTTCATGCGCTCCTGAGTCGGTGCACCCACGCCTGCCCGATGCCCGCGGCCGCGACCGCCAGCCGCCGGGGCTTGCCCACCGTCGCGCGGTGGCCGAAGATCTCGAAGCCGAGCGCCTCGATGCGCGCCAGGATCTCCGAGTACAGCGTCAGCGCCGCCGCGACGCAGGGCCGCGACGCCGGCGCCAGTGCGGCGATGCCGGGGCGGGCTTCCTCGTACACGGCCCGGGCGGTCGCGTGTTGTTCGGCCAGCGCGGCGCGGACCCGGCTGTCGGTGCGCTGCTTGGCCTGGCACCAGGTGAGCAGGTCGCGGTCCACGCCGTGGGCGGCGAGCTCGTCGGCGGGCAGATAGACCCGGCCGCGGGTCAGGTCCTCGTCGACGTCGCGCAGGAAGTTGGTGAGCTGGAACGCTTTCCCGAGTGCGGCCGCGTACGGGGCGGCCTCCTCGCGGGGGCCGACGGTGCCCAGCACCGGCAGCATCTGCAGTCCGATCACCTCGGCGGAGCCGTACATGTAGCGTTCCAGCGCCGCCCGGTCCGGGTAGTCGGTCACCGTCAGGTCCATCCGCATCGAGGCCAGGAAGTCGTCGAACAGGTCCCAGCCGATGTCGTAGGAACGGGCGGTGTGCACCACCGCGGTCAGCACCGGATCCCCTTGGCAGGACTGGCTTTCCACTAGGCAGGCGAACAGCTTCGCGGACAGCTCCTGCAGCCGTGCCGCGCGCTGCTCGATGGGCACGCTCTCGGCGAGGTCGTCGAGGATGTCGTCGGCGACGCGGGCGAAGCCGTACAGTGCGTGCACGGCGGGGCGTTGTCGGGGCGCCAGCAGCCGGGTGGCCAGGTAGAACGTCTTGCCGTGCTGGGCGTTGATGGTCCGGCAGTACCGGTAGGCCTCGCGGAGTTCCGGGTCGCGCACCCCGGCCGCGTCGAGTTCGATCTTGATCATCAGCGGTGGACCTCCGAAACGGGGCGACGGGCGGGGATTCCGGTGATCCGGTCGGCGGCCAGCCGCCCGGACAGGATGGCGGTCGGGACACCGACCCCGGGCACGGTGGACGAGCCGGCCAGCACCACGTTGTCGATCCCGCGCACGGTGTTGGCCGGGCGGAACGGGCCGGTCTGGGAGAAGTTGTGCGCCAACGCGAACGGCGTCCCGGCGGCCATGCCCTGGCGGCGCCAGTCGGCCGGTGTCACTACGTGCAGCAGCTCGGCGTCCTCGCCGACACCGGGCAGCCGAGTGCGCACCGCGGTGAGCATCTGCTCGACGTATCCCGGGCCGGCGGTGTCCCAGTCCAGCGTGCCGACGTCGGTGTTGGGGGCGGGTGCCAGCACGTAGAGCAGGTCCCGCCCGGCCGGGGCCAGGCTCGGATCGCCTGCGGTCGGGCGGGTCACCAGCAGCGACGGGTCCCCCATCACCCGTCCGTCGTCGATGATGTCGCGGAAGGTCTGGTCCCAGGCGGCACCGAAGAGGATGTTGTGGTGGCCCGCGCTGTCGCCGACGGCCGCGCAGCCGACGTGGGCCACCACCGCCGACGGGGCTGGCCGCAGCCGCAGCGGCCGGCGCGGGGTGCGCCCGATCAGCCGGTAGGTGTCGGGCAGCTCGGTGGTCAGCACCACCGCGTCGGCCGGTACCCGACCGCCGTCGGCGACGTGCACCGCAGCCACCCGGGATCCGGTGAACTCCAGCTCCGATACCGTTGCGTCGTAGACGAATTCGACGCCGGCGCGGGTGGCGGCAG
>JBFWOX010000049.1:0-41325 GCA_050250295.1 Mycolicibacterium sp. | reverse complement strand
AGGCCGGGCGGCCAGTCCTTTCAAGCCGCACCACCAGGGCCGGCTACGACCATGCAGCCTCACCCGACCCACCCGGGTCACAGCCCAACGTAACAACACGAAGTAACTGCAACTACGAACTTAAGGACGACATTCGTGCGCAGATCGGCAAGGATCTTTGTCGCCGGGGCGGCGATGCTGGTGGCGATAGGCGTCGGTATGCCGACGGCGACCGCGGCGCCTGAAAGCTGCCCTCATCGGTTCGGCTCACCTCAACAGCTGAGTGATGCCGGTGGTGCGGTGGTCCAGCAGTGGTCGGTCAGTGACCTGCGCGCCAGTACCGACCCAGTGCCCGGCTACCCACTCGTCGGCCGACTGTGGGAGGCCACAGCGTCGGTGGAGGCGTTGACGGGCGCTGTGACACCGATCATTCCCAACGTGTATGCGGTGTCGGCTTCCGGTGAGCGCTATCAGGTGTTGTGGCAGGTGGCGAGTCCCAGCTCCTTTTCGGGTGCAACCATCAGCCAGGGCCAGACTTCGACGGGCAAGGTGTACTTCGATGTGACGGGTGCCGATCCGATGGCGGTCATCTATACCAATGGCGGGTCGACTCCGGCGATGATGTGGTGCTGCAACGGCGACATGATGATGCCGATGCCAATGGAGATGCCGATGCCGATGTCGATGGCCGATTGTCCCTGCTGCGCGGGAAACATGTAGTGGCTCGCGCACATTAGGTGCCACGCGATCCGTCGCCGGATGGTGTGATGGGGCGTTCAACTGTCAACGGATTGCTCACGCGCTGCAGCGCAAGGACCTCCGCTGACATGGATGCGCCTCAGGCGAGCAGTTGCCAAACTGGGCCGGCGATGATGCCCAGGATGGGGCTGATCGCGCCGGCTTGTACTACGGCGCGGGCGGGCGAATGCTGGCCGCCGGTTCGTCGGCATACCCGATTTCCTCGGGGCTCCAGAAGGCAGGGATGATCCAGCGCAGGTATTAGAACAGGCTGACCAGCGGGTTGACGAACACGACGACGGCCAGCCCACGCGTACGGCCGTCCGACGCCGCGAGGGCGCTAGTCACTTTCCCATGAACACCGCGGTCGGCGGGGGCCCACCAGACCGAGGCGGGCTACGGTCAACGCGCCCGGCTCGACCATCTGGATTACGGCTGCGCCGATGAGGCCGATCGGCGCCGCGTACGCCATGCAGCCGATCCACTGTTGCCGCTGGTGGTGCAGGAGGGAATTGGTGACAAGCACCACTAGGCCGGCGCCGGACAGCATCATTTCCGGAGCCATGAGCAGTGGCCGCAGTGCCGCGCGTCGGGGGTCACAGCATATCTCCCGACGAGCGCGACGAGCGTGGCGGCGGCGGGTTCGATCACGTCCAGCGGCGTCTTGGGCGCAAGACCGATGGCCATGGCAAGCACGAGAAGTGTTGACAGCGGATCGGTTTCAGGCGCAGGTCGGCGAAGCCAATCGCATGTCCGCTATTGGGGCCGGTGACGACTCACTAGAGCCGGGCATCCTCCTTATCGTCGCGCTGGTTCTGCGCGCCACCTCTCGCTCCGAGAGAATTCCCGCCCCATCCGACCTCGCGATTGCTCAACGTGGCATACCTTTTTCGTGTCCGACTAACGCCACCAACACAGGCCTGGAAGGTTTCCTCATGTATGGCGCGGCGCGACCATGTATCACAGTGGGTGTCGCCGTGTTCAGGCTCAGCGTCCGAGCCGACTACCCGATGCGCCGGCGCCCGACCGCGTCGCTACTCGCTTCATGCTTGGCGTCGAAATCATGACGGCCCAGCAGGTGACCTGGGACGTGGTGCTGAGCTACCTACGCAAGCGGAACTTCGCTGTGCTCTCCACGAGTGACGAAGCGGGCACGCCGCACTCGGCGGGGGTGAACTACGGCGTGTCGGGCGCGGGTCGTGAGGTTGTGCTGTATGTGATGACACGACGACATCTACGGAAGGCGCGCAACATCGCGCAGAATCCCGCCGTCTCACTGGTGATCCCGTTGACGAGACGGCTTCTATGGTCTCTGCCACCACCCACTATCCAACTGCACGGGCAGGCCGAGATTGTGGACTGGACTGATGAAGACGGGACCGATGTCTTCGAGGGCTTCTGGATGGGTCGCCGAATCCTGAAGGCGTATCAAGAGTCTCACCGCCGCGGGGAAACACGGATCTGTTTTCTGAAGATCACGCCGGATCCCGTGATCAACACGTATATGGTCGGCTCCAGCATCTGGCAACTCAGGAATCGGATGGAGTCAGGGGCGGCTCAGGTGGTTAAACCGCGCGGGAGGCGATGACCGGCAACGCCCGGCGCCGACGGTCACGCTGCCCAGCCCGGCAATATCGACTACCGGAAGCGCAAAATCAGCATCGGCGAACCCGAGTGTGGAGCTCCGCACCGCCATGGAAAGCTGCCCCGACCATGTCGTCGTGCCCGACCCGCAAGAGCGGCGCCGTTCTCCGTGAACTGATCCTCGGACCGGCAGGCTTCGGCCAACTTTTCGCGGACCTCACGGTTTTCGCGGCCATCACCGAGGCGGATGGCGCCCACGCGGCGGCCGGAATTGCTTAATGGATTGACGCGCTCGACCGGGGTCCGTCCTGGATGCCGGTGGCTCGGCTGGTCAAGAGAAACGGTGATAGCCGGTGCTGGCTTCACTCGATGTGGCGGTGCCAAGGGTGTTGACCACCAAGCCCTTTGGCTATACAGAGGGATGATCACATTCACCGTCGGGGCCGCTGCGAGAAGAGACTTTTGCCCCTGCGAAAGGTGGCCTAGGCCCAATACCGTTTAGTTAAGACTACATGGGTGTAGTTTGTTGGTATGCCTCGCGCGGGTTGGCGGAAGCCTGAATCGGATCGTCGGTTGTCGGATCTGGTGTCTGTGGGTGTCCTGACGAGGGTGTTCCCGCCGGCGATGGTTGATGAGGTGATCGAGGCGACGGGGCGTACTCAGGTGCGTCATCGTGCACTGCCGGCACGGGTGATGGCGTATTTCGCCATCGGCATGGGCCTGTACTCCGATGGCTCCTACGAGGATGTGTTATCCCAGCTCACGGATGGTTTAGCGTGGGCTTCCGGGTGGCGTGAGCAGTATCAGTTGCCGGGGAAGTCGGCCATTTTCCAGGCGCGGGAGCGATTGGGGTCCCAGCCGTTGGCTGCGTTGTTCGCGAGGGTCGCTCGTCCGTTGGGCGCGGCGGATACGCCGGGGACGTGGGTGGCCGGACGCAGGGTGGTCGCGATCGACGGGACGTGCCTGGATGTGGCGGATAGCCCGGTCAATGAGGAGTTCTTCGGGCGTCCGGGGGTGAACAAGGGTGAGAAGTCGGCGTTTCCGCAGGCGCGGTTGTTGGCGGTCGCCGAGTGCGGCACTCATGCGATCTTCGCCGCCACGATCGGCGCCTACCGCGACGCGGAGTCCACGATGGTCGAGCACGTGCTCGATGCACTGACACCGGAAATGCTCGTGCTGGCTGATCGTGGATTCTTCTCATACGCGTTGTGGCGTAACGCTTCCGATACCGGAGCCGATCTGCTGTGGCGCGTGAGCACCGGACGCAACGGCCCGACCCCCACTCACGTCGAGGATCTCGCCGACGGTTCGTGGCTGGCCCACCTGCGCGCGGCCAAGGACCGACACGGCGAGCCAATGCTGGCTCGCGTCATCGACTACACCGTCGACGACGGCCGCGACAACCCCGTGGCCTACCGGTTGCTCACCACGCTGACCGACCCGGACACCGCACCCGCGGTCGAGTTGGCGGCCGCGTACGCCCAGCGCTGGGAGATCGAGAGCGTCTTCGACGAACTCAAGACCCACCAGCGTGGGTCGAAGGTGGTGCTGCGGTCGAAGTCGCCCGACCTCGTCCTGCAGGAGATCTGGGGATACCTGTGCTGCCACTACGCGATTCGCTCGTTGATGAGCCAAGCCGCACACCACAGCGGACACGACCCGGACCGACTCAGCTTCACCGCCGCGTTGCGCGTCGTGCGCCAATCCGTCGCCCATCAGGGCGCTTTTTCCCCCTAACCGGCGCCGATCCGCCGACCCTCACTGGCAGGCGTTCCTCCGTCGCCTCCTCGACCGCATCAACCCGGCACGCCGCACACGGTCAGCTCCCCGCGTGATCAAACGCAAAATGCCCAAGTGGCATGTCAAAAGATCAGCGCACCAACACTGGCCACAACCCGAACACCCACCCAGCGTCACCGTCATCAGCCACTAACTGAACGGTATTGGGCCTAGGCCCCTACCCCGGTCGGGTATGGGCGCGCAGAATGGCTTACGACACCGAAAGAAGCCGCGCCGGGCCGGGAGTGAATCCGGGAAAGAGGTGAGTACGGTGATGGCGGCATATGGGGAGGGCTGGCTAGCCGTTGTGATCGGGGCTGCGTTGCTGCTGGTCCTGCTGGTGGCGATTGTTGCCGCGGCGCTGCGTGCGCGCCGCCGGCGTCATGACGCGACGGCTGTCGCGCGATGCTGGGGGTTGATCGCGGAGGCGCTCGTCGTTCGGCAGCGTGTGTCCGGTCAGATCGATGCCGCCACGTATCAGGCACGGATGAACGACCTCGTCGCTGGCGGCCGTCGGTGACCCCCGTGCAAGCCGCGTTGCCCCGTCCCTGCTGTCACGGAGGTACTCATGTCGAGTGTTGACGTTGTCGTTGTGGTGGTCGCGGTGGTGGCGATCGGCGGGTTGGGGTGGTATTTCTTTGCACCGCGTCGCGCCCGCACCGCCGAGGTGAGCGGCGGGGTACAGCGTGTGCAGGTCACGGTGCGAGGTGGCTACAGCCCCAACGTGGTGCAGGTCAGTCAGGGTGTTCCGGTCGAGATCGATTTCGATCGGCAGGAAAGCGGGGACTGCACCTCACGGGTGGTCTTCCCCGACCTGCAGCTGTCCGCCGTGCTGCCCGCGCACCAGCACACGACTGTCCGGTTCACTCCCCAGCGGGCGGGATCCTTTGGGTTCGCCTGCGGCATGAACATGATCCACGGCACCCTCGTCGTTACCCCCAATGGCCACAGCGCCGCACCAGATCACCGCCAAGCCGCTTCGCAAACGCCGACGGATGCGGCGCGGGAGTCGGCCGCGCAGGTCGAAGCCGCCCAATCCGAGGAACAGCGTGCCGAGCTCGCCGATCTGCGCCGCCGGGTGGTGGCCGGCGCAGCGCTGACCGGCCCGGTGCTGTTCGCCGTGATGGCCCAGTCGCTGCTGGGCGCGGACTGGGTGCCCGCCGTGCTCCTTAACCACTGGCTGCAGCTCGCGTTGATAACCCCGGTGATGTTCTACACAGGATGGCCGATCCACCGCATCGGCTGGCTGGCCCTGGCTCATCGCAGCGCCGACATGAACAGCCTGATCACCCTTGGCACCGTCGCCGCCTACGGCTACAGCCTGGTCGTCACTATCGCCCCCGCGGTCCTGCCGATGGAAGTGCGGGAGGTGTACTTCGAAGCCGTCGGCGTGATCCTCACCCTGATCATGCTGGGCCGGTTGCTGGAAGCGCGAGCCAAGGCCGGCACCGGCGAAGCGATCCGCGCGCTACTCGGGTTGCAGGCCCGTACCGCCCGCGTCTGGCGCGCGGGTCAGGAGGCTGAAATCCCGATCGATGAGGTCGTGGTCGGCGACGAGATCCTCATCCGCCCCGGCGAGAAGATCCCGGTCGATGCCGCGGTCCTGGCCGGGCAGTCCGCGGTGGACGAGTCGATGGTGACCGGGGAATCGATGCCGGTGACCAAACACGGGGGGGACACCGTCATCGGCGCGACGATGAACACTACCGGCTCGCTGCGGGTGCGGGCGGTCAAGGTCGGCGCGGACACGATGCTGGCGCAGATCATCCGCATGGTGCAGCAGGCACAGGCGTCCAAGGCTCCGATCCAGCGGCTGGCCGATGCAACGTCTGCGTACTTCGTGCCGGTAGTGATCGCGATCGCGATTGCCACCTTCGCGGTCTGGTTCGTGGCCGGCCCGGCTCCCGCATTGACGCTGGCGCTGGTGTCGGCGGTGGCGGTGCTGATCATCGCCTGCCCCTGCGCGCTCGGGCTGGCCACCCCGCTGTCGATCATGGTCGGGACCGGGAAGGGCGCCCGCGCAGGCATTCTCATCCGCTCGGCCGAGGCCCTGGAGACCGCGCACAAGCTGGACACGATCGTGTTGGACAAGACGGGCACCATCACCGCCGGCAAACCGGCGCTCACCGATGTCCACGTGCTCGCGACGATGCGGGCGGACGATCTTCTCAGCTTGGTAGCCGCAGCCGAGGCGGATAGTGAGCATCCCTTGAGCACCGCCATCGTGGCGGGAGCACGCGACCGCGGTCTCACAATTCCCCCGGCCGACGATTTCATGTCGATCACCGGCAAGGGGGTGCGCGCCACCGTCACGGGGCGCACCGTGCTCGTCGGCACCACCAAACTGCTGACGGATTGCGGCATCAACGCAGACGAACTCGATCCATTTAGCGTGCGGCTGTCCGCCGAGGGCAAGACCCCGATCCTCGCGGCGGTCGACGGTGAACCAGCAGGGGTGCTTGCGGTCGCCGACACCGTCAAGGATGACTCGGTGGCCGCGATCGCCGCGCTGCGCAAGCTTGGCCTGCAAGTGGTCATGATCACCGGGGACAACGCCCGCACCGCTGCGGCGATCGCCCGCCAGGTCGGCGTCCCGCGAGTGCTCGCCGAGGTACTGCCCGAGCACAAGGCCGGTGAGATCCGGCGGCTGCAGGCGGAAGGCCGGCGGGTCGGCATGGTCGGCGACGGCATCAACGACGCGCCCGCCCTGGCCCAGGCCGACGTCGGGCTGGCTATCGGCACCGGAACCGACGTCGCCATCGAGGCCGCCGACATCACACTCATCTCGGGCTCGTTGGCCGGCGTAGTCACCGCGATTCGGCTCTCCCGCGCCACCATGCGCAATATCCGCCAGAACCTGTTCTTCGCGTTGATCTACAACGCCATCGGTATCCCGGTCGCCGCCGGAGTGCTCTACCCGTTGCTGGGGCTGCGGCTCTCGCCGATGATCGCCGCCGCCGCGATGGCCCTGTCCTCGCTTTCGGTGGTCAGCAACGCCAACCGCCTGCGCCGTCACCGCGTCGAACCCCCACCGCCGGCCGAACTCGCGATGATCGAACCCGAGGTGGAAACCGGGGCCGACAAATTCGAGCCCGCCGCGCGATGACCCACGATGACCGCAAGCAGCCCTCGGGCGCCCAGCTTGCAGGAAACGAAACCCAAACACGCCTGCGGATCGCCGCCCTGCGTGCGTTAGGTGGCGACTTAGGGAGATGGTGCCGCCGCCGCGCTGGACGAGATACCCCCCGTGTTGCGCCCAGGCGGAAGCCGACCTTGGTTGATCAGGCCCGTCAGCTCGTCTCGAATGGCGCGTGGCGTGCAGCGGCTGGCGAACACATTCTGCGGCACCGGTTCAGGTTCGGGCTCGTCGGACGCGTCATCGCGCAGCGGGAGGGGAACAGACCGCGAACAGTCGCGACGAGTTCTTCACGAAATCTTTATGGAATGACTAGCGGCACCATATCGGCGCGCGAAAGGCTGTCCAGGTGTCGCAGTCAATGAATGGCACCACCGTTCTGCACGTGGGCGGGCTGCAGTGGGCGACTTCGACCGCATCGGTGAAGCCACATTGTTGCGCCGCCCGGGCGTCGAATCGGTGGAGGCGAATGCGGCCCACCGCGAAACGCATCGCCGAGCAGCTGGACATCGACACCCGTCATCGCAGAGGTGTTGCCCGGCGACACGGCGGCAAGGTCGCCGAACTGCAACGCGGTGGCAAGGTCGCCGAACTGCAACGCGGTGGCAAGAAGGTGGCGATGGTGGGCGACGGAGTGAACGATGCCCCGGCGCAGGCCGACCTCGGGGCTGCGATCGGTGCCGGTACCGACGTCGCGATCGAAACGGCCGATTTCGTGTTGATGCGGTCAGATCCGCTCGATGTGCCGATCGCGCTACGGATCGGCCGCGGCACCCTAGGCAATTTGCGACAAGATCTTGGCTGGGTTGTCTGGCTACAACGTCATCGCCTTGCCGATCGCCGCCGGCGTGTTCGAGCCCGCTTTCGGTCTGGTGCTGCGCCGCAGGTCGCCGCGCTGTCCATGTCTGGTTCCAGTCTGATCGTGGCGGTCAACACGCTGATGCTCAAGCGGCGACGCCTGCCCACACTGTCCGCTCCCGCGGCGCACGAAACCGCAACGCTGGCATTGACTCCCGCATGACAAGCGATCTCGACTCCCGTCGGTGATCCGAAGAAAGGAACTCATCCCGTGATGAAGAAGCGATCCCTGATGATCGGTGCGGTGGCATTCGCCGCCCTCCTCGCGTTGGCGGCCTGTGGCGGCTCGGGCAGCGAGCAGGCTGGTCAAGAAACCACATCGGCGAGCCCGACGACCACCTCGACGACCACCTCGGCGGCGGCCGAGGCGCACAACCAGGCGGATGTGACGTTCGCGCAGCACATGATTCCGCATCACCAACAGGCGATCGAGATGAGCGACGTCGTGCTCGCCAAGCAGGGCATCGATCCCCGGGTGGTGGAGCTGGCCAATCAGATCAAGGCGGCACAGGGACCGGAGATCGAGCAGATGCAGGGCTGGCTGACGCAGTGGGGACAGCCGACGATGCCGATGATGCCGGGCATGGAGATGCCCGGACAAACCGGTATGCCCGGACAGACCGGCATGCCGGGTACGCCCGGACAGACGGGTATGCCGGGGATGCCCAGACAAACAGGTATGCCGGGGATGCCAGACAGGGAGAGTCCGGGAGCAACGCCGACCACGACGCCAAGTCAGCCAAGTCCGACCGGAATGCCTGGGCCCCAGATGCCGGGAATGCCCGACATGCCGGGGATGGCCGGCATGATGTCGCCCGAGGATATGGCGGCCCTGCAGAACGCCCAAGGCGTGGAGGCCAGCAGGCTCTTTCTCGCCCAGATGATCCAGCACCATCAGGGCGCAATCACCATGGCGCAGACCGAAATTGACTCCGGTCAGTCTCATCCCGCGGTCACGTTGGCCCGCTCGATCATCGACACCCAGCAGAAGGAGATCAACACCATGCAGGGCGTCCTGGCGACGCTGTAGTACACCGCTGGGCCGACCAGGTTATCCCGCGGTGCTGGCAACGCTGGAACCGGTTGACGGGGTTCTGAGCGTCGCCGAGATCCCACCGGCGTCTGGTTGAGTCCGTCACTGTTGGGGCCCAGCCGCCTGATTTGGCCACCGTGTACCCGGCCCTTACCGCCCTGGTCGAACAGGTATTCCTGCATGCCTTGGCGGTCGTACGTATTGCGTTATCCGTGCCCGCGACAAAGACGGACTCCCAGATACGTTGATAAACCGAGCAATACGGCGGCATGCCGTCACAGACGCGAAACGCATCACCACGCGGCAGTCAACTGAAACACGACATGTCTGGTCCTAATTTCCCCGCAGAGATCAGAATACCGACAACGAGGTACAGGCCCATGTCAACCGTCACACCTATTGTGGCACTGCGTATCCCCGCGCTTATCGCTTACGACACATCATCAGACGAAACATGATGCCATGGTCGTCGCAGCAGTCAGACCGGCGATCACCGCGACGATGCCCCGGGCCGCGTGCTGTGTGGGGGGATGCTGCCGATCCTGGCCACCCACGACAGACCTGATCCGGTGTCACCTTCGGCAGCCGCGACCGTAGGAGTGGCGAAGGTCCTTTCAACGTAGTGCTAATGACCCTGCGGTACATGCGGGCTCAGCGACCAGACTGTCCTTCAGTCATGCGGTACAACAGCGAGTTGGAGGAGGCGCCATGATGTTTTGGTATGGCCCTGATATGGGTTGGTGGGGTTATGCGGGAATGGGCGTGGGGATGGTGCTGTTTTGGGCCCTGCTCATCGTCGGAATCGTCGCGCTGATCCGATACGCCATCGGCAATCAGCGGAATCGTCCGCCGCTTCCGCCCGATGCGCCGTCGCCAGAGCAGGCTCTGGCCGCCCGGTTCGCGCGCGGAGAGATCAGTGAATCGGAGTTCCGTGATCGACTGGCAGTATTGCGTGATCACGCACGACCGTAGCAAAGCTAGACCATCCGTTGTGGCCCGCTCCAACGCCGAACAGCGTTGAAAACAGCGCAGGGGTCGATAGGGTGGCCGGTCTCGAACGGGCCGCATGGGTGGATGATGGCGAATCTGTCGTAGCGCGGCGCCCGCCTCGCCAGATCTTGACGGTGTCGAACGAGTGTTCAATCACGTTGCGGTTCTTGCATTATGAAGTCTCAAACCCGACTAGGCACCCGCTTTGGTGGCCCATCGCCGGCGATGACCGACCAGATCAGAACGCTCGTGGAACACCGCCCAGATACCGCAGCTGGGTGCGGTGGCGCGAGGAGCAGGTTTATCGCCGAAGGCGGGTCTTGGGACGGGTGCGTGCCTGGCCGGAAACCGTCCGGCCCAATCACGCCAGTAGCATATCTACTAGTGACGTACGTAGATGGTGTGACGGGCAAGAGCCATTCCAACCAGATGTGAGGAGTCACCGCAGTGAGCCGCAAGGACGTTCTGGTCACCGCCGAGTGGGCCGAGCTGAACCTCGACAATCCAAACATCGTGTTCGTCGAGGTCGACGAGGACACCACGGCATACGACGGCGGTCATATCGAAGGCGCGGTCAAGCTCGACTGGAAGGCCGACCTGCAGGATCCCGTGCGCCGCGACTTCATCAACCAGGACCAGTTCTCCGAGCTGCTGTCCGATCGCGGCATCTCCAATGACGACACCGTGATCCTCTACGGCGGCAACAACAATTGGTTCGCCGCGTATGCGTACTGGTATTTCAAGCTGTACGGCCACGACAAGGTCAAGCTGCTCGACGGCGGCCGCAAGAAGTGGGAACTCGATGGCCGCCCGCTGACCACCGAGACGGTGAACCTCCCGATCACCGAATACAAGGCCAAGGCGCCCGACAACACAATCCGTGCGTTCCGCGACGAGGTCCTCGCCGCGATCGGCAACAAGAACCTGGTCGACGTCCGCTCGCCGGATGAGTTCTCCGGCAAGATCCTCGCCCCCGCCCATCTGCCGCAGGAACAGGCGCAGCGCGCCGGCCACATCCCCACCGCGATGAACGTGCCGTGGAGCAGGGCCGCCAACGAGGACGGCACCTTCAAGTCCGACGACGACCTGACGGCCATCTATACCCACGTGGGGCTGGATGGATCCAAGCCGACGATCGCCTACTGCCGCATCGGTGAACGGTCCTCGCATACCTGGTTCGTGTTGCGGGAGCTGCTCGGTCACTCCGACGTGAAGAACTATGACGGAAGTTGGACCGAATACGGTTCGCTCGTGGGTGTTCCGATCGAGCTGGGTGACGCGACCTGACCGGGGCGCCCGCGGGCGCGGGGGTGTGTCGATGACGAGCGTGGAGATTGGGTGCTCGCGACGGCTCACCGCCGGTCTCCCGCTCGACCGTGCAGCCCAGCGCGTAGGCGGATGCACCAGATCGAGCGGGGACCTAGATCCTATTCTTAGGCTAGTGCCGGTGTTGACCGTCGGCCCGGCCGGCAACATACTATTTCAGTTAGTAGTTCGGAGACGACGACATCGGTGGGCGAGCCCGCGCATCGGCGGACCGCCGACCTCTGGCTTGTTGCCGGTGGCCTCGCGCTGACCGCGGTGTCGGTCTGGCTTTCCGGTTCTTCAGTGGCGGGCCGCGTCGACCGCGAGGTGTTTACTCGCATCAACTCGCTGCCCGACATGCTGTATCGGCCACTCTGGGTATCTCAGCTGACGGGCGTGCTCGGCGCACCGGTCGTCGTCGCGGTTGTCGCGTTGGGCGCACGAAAGTTTCGGCTCGCCACCGCCCTGGTGCTGCTGGTTCCGGCGAAGCTGATCGTCGAGCGGGGCATCCTGAAAGCTCTCGTGAACCGCGAGCGGCCCGGGGCATCCATACCTGGGGCGGTCCTGCGTGACGCGCCCGCCGCGGGGTTGTCGTTCCCTTCGGGCCACGCCGTCATCCTCTTCGGCATGGTGGCGTTACTGAGTCCATATCTGAGCCGTCGTTGGCGGGCCGTCATCCTCGTCATCGCGGTGGTGGCGGCCGCGGTGCGCATCTACCTGGGGGCGCATTCGCCGCTCGATGTGATCGGCGGGGCCGCGGCCGGTCTCGCCGTGGGTGCCCTGCTGAATCTCCTTGTCGGTGTCCGGTGCCGCGCGGATCGGGTAGGCCGGGCGGAGTGAGAATCCAAAGGGGGCACATCGTCCTTGTCACCGGAGCCGAAATCCCCTAGTCCGCACGCAGATGCCCCTGGGACCGTTCAGGCGATGACGTCGGAGGCAACACAGGACTCGGCGTCGCCCGCAATGATCGCGGGCGGCGAGCCACCGTATGCCACCGTCATCCAGCGGCATGCGGGTGATTCCGTCCGGGTTGTACTCGGCGTTGTGGCACTGGTGATTTCAGCGTTGGTGGCGCGCTCCACCGACGTGCACGTGCCTCGCCTTGAGGTGGACGTGTTCCGGTTGATCAACGACCTGCCCTCGTGGGTGTCGCCCGTCCTGCTGGCGGTAATGCAGTTGGGCTCGATCGGCGCGGTCGGCGTCGCGGCCGGGGCGGCGCTGGCCGCGCGGCGGATCGGTCTTGCCCGTGACCTGGCCGCTGCGGGCGTGCTCGCCTATCTCCTCGCGCGTGTGGTGAAGACGTTGGTCGGACGGGCACGGCCCGACGTCCTGCTCGATGAGATGACGCTGCGTACTCTTCAGGGCGGGTTGGGGTTCGTCTCGGGGCACGCGGCGGTTGCGGCCGCGATGGCCGCCGCGGCGGGACCATGGTTGCCACGTCCGTGGCGCCGGGTCGCATGGGCGGCCGCGGCCATGGTCGCCGTGGCGCGCGTTTTCGCCGGGGCACATTTCGTTCTGGACGTCTTCGGTGGCGCCGCGCTGGGCTGGACGGTCGCCGCCGGCCTGCACCTGCTGTGGGGTGCCCCGGTGCACCGTGCTGAGGCGCCCGCGATCAAGCGGGCCCTGGCCGCCGCCGGGTTGTGCCCGATCCGGGTCGCACCCGTCTCCCTGGATGCGCGAGGCTCGCGACCGTTTCTCGTCACCACCGAGAATTGCGGCGACTGCACCGACCTGTTCGTGAAAGTCATCGGCTACCACGAACGCAACGCAGACCTGCTATTCAAACTGTTCCGCCACATCGTCTTCCGGAACGTCGAGGACGAATCCCCGTTCGCCACACCTAAACAGCAGGCCGAACACGAAGCCTTCATCGCGTTGCTCGCACGGCAGGCAGGTGTGCGGACCCCGATCATCGTCTCGGTCGGAGTCGCCGAGAACGGCGACGCCTGGCTGGCCGAGGAGCGGATTCCGGGCCGTAACCTCGCTCGCTCGATGTCCGTGCCGGTGTCCGATGAGGTGCTGTGCGACGTGTGGTGCCAGGTCCCGCTGTTGCGGGCCGCCCGGATCGCGCACCGCGACCTTCGCCTTGCCAACGTGCTCATCGATGAGCACGGAAAACCGTGGATCGTCGACTTCGGGTTCGGCGAGTCCGGCGCCTCCGACCATCGGCTCGACGCCGATGTGGCCGAGCTGCTGGTTTCGATGAGCCTGAACGTCGGCGTGAAACGCGCTGTGGCAACCGCACTTCAGATCATCGGCCCCGATCCGTTGCGCGGCGCGGCGCCGCTGCTGCAGCCACTGGCACTTGCTTCGGCGACGCGCAAGGCAATCCGACATCGCCCGGGCCTGCTCGACGAGCTGCGCTCCGCCGTCGCCGATGCCGCCGGCGCGGAACTGGCGCAGCGCGAGGTCCTGCTGCGGTTCCGCTGGCGCACGCTCGGGTGGATCGCGGCGACGATTTTCGCGACGTATGTGCTGCTGCCCCAGGTCGGTCATCTAGGCCATACGATCGCTGCCCTCGACGAGGCGCAATGGCAATGGCTCGCAGGCACATTCGCGATGTCGGCTGCGACGTATGTCGCGGCGGCCCTTGTCCTGATGGGGGCCAGTCCGCGTCCACTCGCGTTTGGCCGCACGCTGAATGTGCAGCTGGCGACCTCGTTCGCGAACCGGTTGATGCCCTACGGGCTGGGAGGGGCGGCCGTCAACGAGCGGTACCTGGAGCGAGCAGGGCTGTCGCGCGCCACTGCCGTTGCCGCCGTCGCTGTGACGGTGACCGTGGGCGCGGTCCTGCACATCCTCGAATTGCTCGGCGTCGGATTGTGGCTCGGCCAGTCGCGCGTGTTGCTCGCCTCGGCACTGCCGAGCGGCTGGGGCCTGCTGATCGGATTCGTCGCCGTCATGACGGTGCTCGGCGTGGCAATCGCGGTGTTGATCCGGCGCCGGGACTGGCTGGCCGACGTGCGCAAAGCCGCCGCTTCGATGGCCGACATCGTCCGCCACCCGCGACGGGCAGTTCTGGTTTTCGGCGGGCAACTAGGCACCAACGTGGCCTATATTGCGGCGCTGGGCTTCGCGGTGCACGCATTTGGCGGTCACGCGCCGGCCGCCTTGGTCGCCGCGGTATTCCTTGGCGGTTCGGCACTCGGGGCCGCCAGCCCGACGCCTGCGAGCCTCGGCGTGGTCGAAGCCGCTCTCGTCGCCGGCCTCATCGCGGGCGGCGTCGCCAGCGCACCCGCCGTCGCGGGCGTCCTGGCCTACCGGCTGGCAACCTTCTGGCTCCCGGCGGCGGCCGGCTTCTTCTCCTTCAAATCACTCCAACGCCACCAGATGCTATGAGCGGGCCACGTATGCATCGGCTCGTTAGCCACCGACGTCGCGGCGGCGGACGCGCGGAGGCAACAGGTTCGGGTATCCCGCGATCGCACGTGTATTGGCGGCACTTGTTCGTACGGCCGGTGACGCGGGTCCCGAATCCGCGATTGCGCACAGTCGAACGCTGAAAGCTACTATCTACGTACGTAGGACGTGGATACTGAAGGGAGAACGCGGGGGATGCCACGCGTATCCGGGCGATCCTCGGAGCTGGGCCACTTGGTCTTATTGAGGTTTCCCATCGTCTCCCCGCGCCGCCTGCCGAAATCTCTACTAAGTTATTTAGTACTTAGGTCTAAAGTCCCTTGGGTACCCGATGATCCGCTGGCAGTCTTGCCAGAGACCACACGCCGGCCGGCGAGGCGATAGACGGGGATCCGATGAACATAGCGACCCACGGGATAGGGCCCACCGCTGTGGTGAGTCGGCAGTGGTGGGTGCTCTCAGTGGTGGCGGTCGCATCGTTTCTGGTTCTGCTCGATGACACCGCCGTGGCGATCGCGCTGCCGTCGATAGGCCGTGAGCTCGGTCTGGGCCTGTCGGGGCTGGAGTGGGTGATCAACATCTACACGGTGCCCTTCGCCGTGCTCACTCTGGCCGGTGGCCTGCTGACCGACCGGTTCGGTGCACGACCGGTATTCCTGGGAGGAGTGGCGGCCTTCACCGTCGTTTCGGTGCTGGCCGGATTCTCCTCGACGGGCGCGATGCTGCTCGGGATGCGCGCGGCCCAGGGTGCTGCGGCGGCGCTGATCGCGCCGTCCGCGTTGACTTTGCTCATCACGTCGTTCTCCGGGGCGCGGCGCGGCTTCGCTTTGGGCGTGTGGTCCGGCGTCGGTGCCGCGGCACTGGCGGTCGGCCCGCTGTTGGGGGCGCTGCTGACCGACGCGTTTGGCTGGCAGTCGATCTTCTTCCTCAATCTCCCGACCGGGGTGGCGATGTTGATTCTTGCCTACGCCGCGCTGCCCAGGCCGCGGCCGGCTCGGCGGCCGCTGCGTGCGCCGGTGGATGTGGTTGGTCTCATCGCGTCCGCGATCGGCCTGTTCGCGCTGGTGCTCGCGCTGACGCAAACCAACAGCCTTGGGTGGACCTCGATCCGGCTGTGGGCGATGCTGGCGATCGCCGCGGCTAGCGCTGCGATCTTCGTGGTGGCGGAGCGGCGGTCGGCGGCGCCGTTGGTGGATCTGTCGCTGTTTCGCATCCCGAACGTCGCGGCGGCCAATGTGCTGGCGTTGCTGAACCTCGCCGTCATGTGCAGCGTGTTCTTCTTTCTTTCGCTGTACCTGCAACTGGTCACCGGGTTCTCCCCGACGCGTGCCGGCCTTGTCTTGTTGCCCATGACGGTGTTGATCGCCGTCCTCGCGCCGCTGGCCGGATGGCTGGTGTCGCACGTCGGCGCGCGCGTCCTGATCGGTGCGGGCATGGTGCTGGCGGCGACGGGGTTGGTGCTGCTGGCCGGCGTCGATCCCGGGTGGGGAATGTGGCGGCTGCTGCCCGGGCTGCTCATCGAAGGTCTGGGCCTCGGGCTGGCCACGACCCCGATCACCACCGCCGCGATGCAGCAGGTGCCCGACGAGCGCTCCGGCATCGCCAGCGCGACGCTGAACGTCTCCCGGATGGTGGGGCTCTCGTTGGGTGTGGCGGTGATGGGGGCGGTGGTGGCCGCCCACTGGCCCGGAGACCTCGCGCGATCGGCCGTCGACGCCACCGCGTTCACGACCGGCATCGCCATGGGTTTCTGGGTCAACGCCGTCCTGGCGGTCGCCGCCGCCGGGCTCGCCATCGTCGCGATCCGCGCGCCGAGCCGAGCCACCTCCACCCAGCTGCCGAATCCCCAATGACATGAAGGGCTTTGCGATGACCGAACAGCCGAAAGACCGTAGCACCGCCGTGCTCGACGTGCGGGGAATGCAGTGGGCGTCGCAACAAAGCCGGATCACCGCGGTGCTGGGCCGCCGCCCCGGCGTCCTGCAGGTGGATGCCAACCCGGTGGCGCAGACCGCGACGGTCGTGTTCGACCCGCGGGCGACGTCGCTGGCGCAGCTGCGCGATTGGGTGCGCGACTGCGGCTTCCACTGCGCCGGGCAGTCGGTGCCCCACCACGTGTGCGACCCGATGGAGGAACCGGATCCACCCCCCACCGCACACGCCCACCCCACCGCACACGCCCACCCCACCGAGCAGGCCCACGACGAAGCGGTGGCAGTCGCCGACGGCCACACCGGACATGAAGCCCAGGCGGGGGCGGCGGCGGTGCGAACCCCGCAGGAGGCGATGGGGCACGGCGGACATGCGGGGGCGTCGATGCAGGACATGGTGCGCGATATGCGCAACCGTTTCCTGGTGGCCGCGGTGTTGTCGATCCCGATCCTGTTGTGGTCCCCGATCGGACGTGACGTCCTCGGATTCGCAGTGCCGGCACCGTTCGGGCTGCGCGACGACGTGTTCACGTTGCTGTTGAGCTTGCCGGTGATCTTTTACTCGGCCTGGATCTTCTTCGACGGCGCCTACCGGGCACTGCGGGCGCGGACCCTGGACATGATGGTGCTGGTCGCGGTGGCCGTCGGCACCGGCTGGCTTTACAGCCTCGCCATCACCGTCACCGGCGGCGGCGAGGTGTTCTACGAGGCCGCCACCGTGCTGACCGCGTTCGTGCTGCTCGGGCACTGGTTCGAGATGCGCGCCCGCGGCGGCGCCAACGACGCCATCCGCACCCTGCTGGAGCTGGCGCCGCCAATGGCGGTGGTCGTGCGCGACGGCGAACCGATCGAGATCCCCACCGCCGAGGTCGTGGTCGGAGACCTGCTGCTGATCCGGCCGGGCGGAAAGATCCCGGTCGACGGCACCGTCGAGGACGGCAACTCCGAAATCGATGAGTCCATGGTCACCGGGGAAAGCCTGCCCGTAACCAAATCGCCCGGCTCGGCCGTGATCGGCGCCTCGATCAACACCACCGGCACCCTGCGGGTGCGTGCCACCAAGGTGGGCTCCGACACCGTGCTCGCCCAGATCGTGGCCTTGGTGCAGGAGGCCCAGAATTCGAAGGCCCCCGGACAGCGGCTGGCCGACCGGGCCGCGTTCTGGCTGGTATTTGTCGCGCTGATCGGCGGCACCGGCACCTTCCTGGTGTGGCTACTGGCGGGTGAAAGCGTGCAGATGGCACTCCTGTTCGCGATCACCGTGGTCGTCATCACCTGCCCCGACGCGCTCGGTTTGGCCACTCCCACCGCGATCATGGTCGGCACCGGACTGGGCGCCAAACGCGGAGTGCTGTTCAAGAACGCCACCGCGCTGGAAACCTCGGCGCGCATCGACACCGTGGTGATGGACAAGACCGGCACCCTGACCAAGGGCGAACCCGAAGTCACCGACGTGGTCACCGACGGCATCGGCGAGGACGAGCTGCTCGCCCTCGTCGCGGCCGTCGAACGCGAATCCGAACATCCGCTGGCCGGCGCGATCGTGCGCTACGCCGCCAACCGTGGGGTGCCGCGGCTGTCGCTGGACGGGTTCCGCAACGTGCCCGGGCACGGCGCCACCGCCGACGTGGCAGGCCGCCGCGTCGCGGTCGGCAACCGCAAACTCATGGCCACCGACAACGTCGACCTCAGTTCGGTGATCGATCGGCGCGACGAGCTGGCCTCGACCGGTCGGACCGCGGTGCTGGTGGCCGTCGACGGGCGCGGGATCGGGGTGATCGCCCTGGCCGACGCCGCCCGAGAAACCTCCGCAGACGCTGTCTCCGCGCTGCATGAATTGGGCGTCGAGGTGGTCATGCTCAGCGGTGACAACGAGGCCACCGCCCAGCGCATCGCCGGGCAGCTGGGCATCGACACCGTCATCGCCGAAGTGCTGCCCGGCGACAAGGCCACCAAAATCGCCGAGCTGCAGCGTTCAGGGAAGAAGGTCGCGATGGTCGGTGATGGCGTCAACGACGCCCCCGCGCTGGCGCAGGCGGATCTGGGCATCGCGATCGGTGCCGGCACCGATGTGGCGATCGAAACCGCCGACCTGGTTCTGATGCGTTCGGATCCGCTCGACGTGCCCATCGCGCTGCGGATCGGGCGGGGCACGCTGCGCAAGATGCGGCAAAACCTGGGATGGGCGGTCGGCTACAACGTCATCGCCCTGCCCATCGGCGCCGGCGTCTTCGAACCCTCACTGGGCCTGGTGCTTCGCCCAGAGATCGCCGCCCTGTCGATGTCGGGGTCCAGCCTGATCGTCGCGGTCAACGCCCTGATGCTCAAACGGCTGCGACTACCGCAACCACCACAACCCGATGCCGCCGCGGTGAAGCCATCCGGAGAGCCATCACCGGTCGGCGTTCAGTAGCCGCGACGGCGCGGCTGGACGCGCGCCGAGGCTGACCCATTGCCGACACCGCGGATGCGTCACACCCGTTTCGTGTCTACCGCCAATACTCAAGGAGCAACTCATGAGCGTCACCACCCCGACTTCCGACCTCAGCACCGCCCGGCCAGGCGCATCCGGCCCGCTGTCACCCGACGATCTGCGTCTGTTGGATGCGTACTGGCGGGCGGCCAATTTCTTGTCGGTCGGGCAGATCTATCTGCTGGATAATCCGCTGCTGCGGGAGCCTCTGCAGCTCGATCATGTCAAGCCGCGGCTGCTCGGGCATTGGGGGACCACGCCCGGACTCAACCTGATCTACGCCCACCTCAACCGGGTCATCCGGGGGCGCGAGCTGAACGCGATGTATGTGATCGGTCCGGGCCACGGTGGCCCGGGACTCGTAGCCAACGCCTACCTGGAGGGCACCTACAGCGAGGTCTACCCCGGCATCAGCCGCGATGCCGACGGCCTGCGCCGACTGTTCCGGCAGTTCTCCTTCCCCGGCGGCATCCCCAGCCACGTCGCCCCGGAAACCCCGGGCTCCATCCATGAGGGCGGCGAGCTGGGCTATGCGTTGGCGCACGCCTACGGTGCCGCGTTCGACAACCCCGACCTGCTGGTGGCCTGCGTCGTCGGCGACGGCGAGGCTGAGACCGGGCCGCTGGCGGCGAGTTGGCAGTCCAACAAGTTCCTCGACCCGGTCCACGATGGCGCCGTCCTGCCGATCCTGCACCTCAACGGCTACAAGATCGCCAACCCGACGGTCCTGGCACGCATCCCCGACGACGAGCTGATCGACCTGCTGCAGGGCTACGGACACCGGCCGTATGTGGTGTCAGGCCACGACCCGGCACAGGTTCACCAGGACCTCGCCGCGGCGATGGACGACGCGGTCACCGAGATCGCCAGGATTCAGCAAGCCGCTCGAGAAGATGGAGACACGCAGCGGCCGCGCTGGCCGCTGATCGTCTTAGCGACCCCCAAGGGATGGACCGGTCCGAAGGAGGTCGACGGCCTCCCCACGGAGGGGACCTGGCGCTCGCATCAGGTGCCGCTGGCCAATCTGGCCGACAATCCCGAGCATCTGCGCCAGCTCGAGGAGTGGCTGCGCAGCTACCGGCCCGAGGAATTGTTCGACGAGGCCGGCGCGCTGATCGCGGAGCTGGCGGCGCTGCCGCCGACCGGGTGTGCGCGGATGAGCGCCAGCCCGCACGCCAACGGCGGGCAGCTGCTAAAGCCGCTGCGGCTGCCCGACTTCGGCGACTACGCCGTCGCGGTCCCCGCGCCGGCCACGGCGCTGCACGAGGCGACGCGGGTGCTCGGGGCGTTCCTGCGTGACGTCATCCGGGACAACCCCCACAATTTCCGGCTGATGGGCCCCGACGAGACCGCCAGCAACCGGCTCGGCGCGGTGTTTGAGCAAACCGACCGGGTGTGGCAAGGCGAATCGCTGCCCACCGATGAGCACCTCGCGCGGGCGGGACGTGTCATGGAGGTGCTCTCCGAGCACCTGTGCCAGGGCTGGCTGGAGGGCTATCTACTCACCGGCCGGCACGGCCTGTTCTCCTGCTACGAGGCGTTCATCCACATCGTGGATTCGATGGTCAACCAACACGCGAAATGGCTCAAAGTCACCAACGACATACCGTGGCGGGCGCCGATCGCGTCGCTGAACTACCTGCTGACCTCGCACGTGTGGCGCCAGGACCACAACGGGTTCTCCCACCAGGACCCCGGGTTCATCGACCATGTGGTGAACAAGAAGGCGGCGATCGTGCGGGTCTATCTGCCGCCGGACGCCAACACGTTGCTGTCGGTGGCCGATCACTGTCTGCGCAGCCGCCAGTACATCAACTTGATCGTGGCCGGCAAGCAGCCGGCGCTGTCCTATCTGGACATCGAGGAGGCGGTCGCGCACTGCACCCGCGGGCTGGGAATCTGGGAATGGGCCGGCAACGACGGCGGCGACGGCGCCGACGGGCTGCCGGACGTGGTGCTGGCCTGCGCGGGCGACGTCCCGACCCTGGAAACGCTCGCGGCCGCGGCGCTGCTGCGACAACACCTGCCCGCCCTGCGGGTGCGGGTCGTCAACGTGGTCGATCTGATGCGGCTGCAGCCCGATACCGAACACCCGCACGGGCTGCCCGACGCCCAGTTCGATGCACTGTTCACCCCGGACCGGCCGGTCATCTTCGCCTACCACGGCTACCCGTGGCTGATCCACCGGCTCACTTACCGGCGGGCCAACCACGTCAACATCCACGTCCGCGGCTATAAGGAGGAAGGAACCACGACCACTCCGTTCGACCTCGTCATGCTCAACGACCTGGACCGCTTCCACCTGGTCATCGACGTCATCGACCGGGTACCGGGCCTGGGCGCCGCCGCGGCGGCGCTGCGCCAGCGGATGGTTGACGCGCGGCTGCGCGCCCGCGCCTACACCCGAGCCCACGGCGAGGACGACCCCGCCATCAGCGGCTGGACCTGGCCCTCTTAGGCCAGATCCCGACTGTCGCCGCCGGGTCGAGCCGCCCGGAACGTCGGCATCCGAACCCAAACCCAACCACCAAGGAGGAGAAACCATGGACAGCCATCGCGATCAATCTTTCGACGACCCGGCCAGCCAAGCCGCTGCCAGCGCCGAGTATCGGGTAATAGCCAGCTACCGCGACTACACCCAGGCGCAGGGCACCGTCGACTATCTCTCCGATGCGGATTTCCCCGTGGAGAATCTACGCATCGTGGGCCACGGCGTGAGCACCGTGGAGGCCATCACCGGCCGCATGACCCCTGCACGCGCCGCCCTCACCGGTGCGGCCGGCGGCGCATGGTGGGGCTTGTTCATCGGCCTGCTGTTGGGAATGTTCGCCGCCGGCGCCGCATGGTTAGGCGTCATGCTCGCCGGCCTGCTCATCGGCGCCGTGTGGGGCGCCATCTTCGGGTTCGTCGAACATTGGGCCACCCACGGCCGCCGGGACTTCACGTCCGTCTCCACCCTGGCCGCCGAGCGCTACGACATCGTGTGCACGCCGGCCCTGGCCGCCAAGGCCGCCGATCTCCTCACCGCCAGGCGCTAACCGGCGGTGGGGGAGTTGCGTCATCGCGGCCGGTGAGACCAGCACCTCGCCGCTAAACCAATACTGATTAGCCCCGACAGATAAGTGTCAGGTTCTGCACGGAAGGTTTCTGCCCATGACGATCGCTGAAACGGTGGCGCCACTGGTTCGCGCGGCCGTGGGCCGGGACGTTCCGGTCAAGATCAGATGCTGGGACGGCAGCCGGTCGGGACCCGCGTCCGCGCAATGGCAGTTGAACCTCGTCAACCGCCGGGGTCTGCGGCGACTGCTGTGGGCTCCGAACGAACTCGGCTTCGCACGAGCCTATGTATCCGGCGACATCGACATCGAGGGAGACCTGCTCGCCGGGCTGGATGTTTTGGAGCAGATGTCAGACCCGAGCCGCGGTCCCGGTGTGCGTACCGACGCCGAGATGAAGAAGGCACTGGCGAAAGCGGCGCTGCGGCTGGGGATTATCGGTCCGCCACCCAAGCCACCGGCAGAGGAGGTGAAACTGGCGCGCGGTCACCGGCACGACAGGCGGCGCGACGCTGCCGCGATCAGCCACCATTACGACGTCGGCAACGACTTCTACCGGCTCGTGCTGGGTGAGTCGATGACCTACTCGTGCGGGTACTGGGCGCAACCCGGCGAGGATCTGGCCGCGGCTCAGTACGCCAAGTGCGATCTCGTGGCGCGCAAGCTCGGCCTGACTGCGGGCATGCGGGTGCTCGACGTCGGCTGCGGATGGGGGACCTTCGCCCTGCACGCGGCGCGCAACTACGGTGTACATCTCGTGGGCGTGACGTTGTCGCACCAGCAGGCGGGGTATGCGAGTAAACGGATGGTCGCCGAGGGCATCGCCGAGCGGGTGCAGATCCGAGTGCAGGACTACCGAGACGTCGACGACGGGCCGTTCGACGCGATCTCCAGTATCGGCATGGCCGAGCATGTCGGCGTCGCGCTGCTGCCGACATATGCCGCGCAACTCTACGCGCTGCTGCGCCCACAGGGCCGGTTGCTCAACCACGCGATCTCGCGGAGACCAGGCAAACGGGCGGGCTTCTCCAAAACGTCCTTCATCGATCGCTACGTTTTCCCCGACGGGGAACTCGAACCGATGGCCACGATGATCGAAGCGCTCGAAGGGGCCGGCTTCGAGATCCGCGACGTCGAGGCGCTTCGCGAACACTACGCGCTGACGCTGCGGGCCTGGGTGGCGAATCTGGAAGGCAACTGGGAGGAGGCGGTCGCGCTGAGCAGCGCCGGCCGGGCACGGGTCTGGCGCCTGTTCATGGCGGGCTCGGCGCTGGGGTTCATGGCGAACCGGCTCGGGGTCAACCAGATTCTGGCAGTCAAATGCGATGCACGCGGTCACAGTGGCATGCCTGCCACCCGCACCGACCTTCTGCGGTCCCGGGCGTCGAAACCGTGAGCGGCGGGGCGGGGTGACATCGCGCCGGCGCGTCCGTAGTTGTGACTGCGAGTGTCACCCGGCAGATGGTTCCCGCAGTCGCGCAGGCCGTTTCGATGCGATGCTCACCCTCTGATTAAGAGGAAGTCGGAGGCTGGCTTTCGTCATGCGACCGCGACAGAGTGGTCTGCAGCCCCAGCGGGTGCTGTTGTTGGTGGCGTTCGCCTTTGCGGTGATGGCAGACCCGGTGTCCTCGGTGGCCTATGCGATCGAGGCTGCGTTGCGGGCGCTGGACGGCGATCTCGGGCTGCTGTTGCCCACGATGACTATGGTCATCGCCGTCATAGCGGTGGTGACCCTCAACTATCACCAGATCGTGGCGCGCTACCCCGCAGGTGGTGGTGCCGCAGCGGCCGTGGGAGACGCATTCGGGGAGCGGTGGGCCTTCGTGCCGATCGCAGCCCTGGTGGTGGATTTCACCCTCACCATCGCGATCAGCGCCGCCGCAGGCGCCTCAGCGATCATCGCGTACCTACCCGCGCTCGGCGGATGGCGCCTCCCACTGGCATTGGCACTGATCGTCGGGGTGGCTGGTCTGACCTGGTTCGGCCATCTCGGCCGTGCGGTGTTCGCCACGATGACCCTCACCTTCCTCGCGCTCGCCGTTGTGGTACTGGTGTATGGGCTCGCTGCCCACCCACAACCGCAGGCAACCAGCGTCCCAGCTACCAGTTCGCCTGCGGCAGCGGTGGTGTTGGCATTCCCGGTGGCCATGGCGCTGGCAACCGGGGTCGAGGCGCCCGCATCGGCCATCGCCCAACTGGACCAACTCGATGGCACGGGCCGGCGCAGGTTCGGGCGCATCACGCTGTGGCTCACCCTGGCGATCGTCGGGATAATCACGTTGGGGCTGACCGCCCAAGCCGTTCACCTGCGCATAGGTGTCCCTGGTCCGGACAGCACGCAGATCGCCGAACTGGCCCGCATCGCCGCCCCCGGGCCAGTGTTCGCCGCCTTCCAGCTCGCCACAACGCTGTTGCTGTTGTCGGCGGCGAGTTCGTCATTCCAAGCCGGGCCGGGCCTGCTCAAGGCGCTCGCGGCCGGACACGACTCGGCAGAGCCGTCGCTGGGGATCCTGCCTGCCGGCTTAGGCCGCACCAACAGCCACTACACCCCCTACTGGGGAGTGCTGATCTTCGTCGTCGGCTCCGCGGCGCTGGTCACCGCCGCCGGTGGCAACGATCAACGCCTGGTTCTCTTCTACGCCGTAGCGGTGTTCCTCAGCTTTCTCGCTGGCATGCTCGCGATGACTCGCTTGTCCTACCGCGCCCGACAACCCGCAACGCTGGCCGTGAACGCCGCCGGAGCGCTCGTGGTCGGCTTCACCCTCGCGGTCAACCTCACTCGGGGCGCACCCCTGGCGTCCATGGCGGCCACCGGGCTCATCGCGCTCATCCTGCACCGGCTGTGGGTCCGATCCGGCCGTCCCAGCGGCATACAGCAAGCCAGCTGTCAATGCCAGGTGACTCGCACCGCACCCGGCCTGGCTCGGCGTGCAAAGGGCAAGGGGTGACATCGAGATTGGTTGGGGTGCCGCGGCGCCACCGCTCGGCGTCCGAGACCGACTCGCCGGCCACATCGATGCCCGCACCGCCGGTCGCGCATGCCCGACCTGGCTCGCGGACGCCTGGCCATGATGCAGCCAGGGCGGAAGCTAGACGTTGGGAACAAGGACCTCGCCTTCGAGTCCATCGGGGTCGCGGAAAAATATGCTGTGCACCGTGCCGAAGTCGTTAATGGTGCCGTCGCTGGCGCCTTGGTCGATGAGTCGCCGCCGAATCGTTTCGAAAGCGTCCGGTGAGGCGGCCTGGAGGCCGAAGTGCTCGATGCGGCCACGGCCCCACAAAGGCGATTGCCGGTCGGGTTCGGTGTTTCCCTCGATCGCCACAATGTTGAGCAAGGTGTGGGCCCGATCCGAAGCACAGTCATTGTCTCGCCGGGATTCTCTCCGTGGGGTCGGGTAGGTCCGACTTCGGCGTCGAACACGTCGGCGTAGAAGCCCAGTCGGGCGACGTTTTTCGAGATCCAGGCGATGTGATTGACGCCATCGAGCAACAGGGGAGTCCCCTTCGAGGTGGACTCGCGACAATCATGCCCTCGCTCATGAGAACAAGGAGGCCAAGGTCGTCGTCTGCCGCGCCTTTGCGGCACGACGCGATCGACGCGGAGCCCGAAACCGTTTCGGGCCGGCCGATCTCGCGAAATGGCGCGAACGTTCGGTGCCGCACCCGATTTCCACCACGACGAGATCAGCGATATATCCGAGAGGGCATCATCAACCGCACCCAGTTCCACTGCCCACCGATGAGCGCCCCAGCACGTTTGGAACCAGGCATTGTAAGCACGGGCCTGCGCCGCAGTGAGGTCCTCCATCATCGTCGGCGACCGCGGTGATCGGTACGGCTCGCCGCGGTCGACTTTCGCGAAGTATGGACCAACTGCGTAGATCCCAGATAGGTTACGAAAGCGGCATCACGATCGTGCATGGTGGACGTGAATCCAGATGTTCCCTGACATACGGCTGCAGGGAATGTTGGGGTTTGGCGCCGACATAGAGGGGCCCGATGGGAGATATTCCTGAGCGTCGATCAAATAAGCCTCCGAACACCCGTGGCGCTGCTGCAGTGGACGGTTTGCGTGGGCGGCGGCACTATCGCAAGACTGCGCGCCGGGCATCTTCCCGGAGCGAAGCCGTGTCGGCTGGGCCCCGGCTTAGACCTCAGGGGAAGCGACTACGTGGGCAACCGACACCACGAGGGTGTCGGCGCCCGACGCCGGGTCAACGCGGACTTCAGGCGATGCGTTCAGCGGTAATCATGGGCGGTCATCAGAAGCAGCCGTTCGGAAGGAGTGATGACAGTGAATAAGCGCATGCATGGCGGGCGGGTTCCACGGCGTGTGGTTCGCGCGGCAGCAGCCGGCGTGGCGGTGGGAATCGTGGCATTCGCAGCAGCGGGTGCGGCGGCTGCGCAGCCACCGCAAGATCCGTGTTCTCCGGCAGCGGTGATGCGGGCACACGCCGCCGCGATGACCCAGATGGCCGACTATCTGGACTCCCGTCCAGACGTCCAGCAGGTGTTCATTGATGCCAGGAGCCAAGGCACACCCGAGGAGCGGCGGGCCGCGATCAAGGCCTACACCGACACCCACCCAGACGTGGCGGCCACGTTCCAGAACATCCGTCAACCGGTCAGGGATCTGAGCGCCAGGTGCGGCCTGCCCATGCACCAAGGCATGATGCCCGGGGGTATGGCGCCTGGGGGTATGGCGCCTGGAGCTATGGCGCCCGGGGAAATGGCGCCTGGCGGTATGTCGCCCGGGCAGTAAGCGCTGCGCGATAGTCGTCTGAGCAGCGAGGCACCCCAGAAGAGCATCGCGGGCGATGAGCAGATTCTGTTCGTGCTCGACAGTCAGGACCTCGAGGGAGACCACACGGTGTTCATAGACATGCGCGCCCGGCTGGCCCGGTCGAGGCGGCCGAACCGGATCCTCGAGGTCACTGTGGAGGCGGCCAGGCTGCCGGGTCTGCTGGGCCGCAAGCGGGTGCTGGACTGCACTCCGCTCGATGACGCAGTGGATCGATGGACACCGTCACATTGATCCCCGAAAGTCGCGGATTGGCCCTGGCCCGGGTGAGCACACGCATGCGGCACACACGATCCAGCCATGAGGCGCACCATGATCCATCCCGTCAAGATCGTTGGTGACGACATGCCCACCGGATTTGATCCGAACGTGGGGCCGTGCTCGCCGTGCGTGGCTCGGCTACAGTCGCCTGCCGAACGGCTGGAAAGGCTGCGGGAGAGGATCCTCGAACAGACGGACCCCTTGGTCACACTGACGCACCTGCTGCATCTGTGCCGTGACGAACACCAGGTGTTGTGGGCCCAAGTCACCGATCCGCGGATACGGGCGATTCTCACCACGATTCTTCGTCCGATTGAGGCGATCGCCGTGTCCCGGCCAGCTGAGTCAACCCTAGACACGCCTATGCGCAGTGCGCTGGCTGAGGCGCTGATTCCTGTCGAGGGCGTCGCGCCGGTGATGATCGCCCACGCGCTGGCGCGGTTCGTGGACCAACACTACGGGGATTTTCTTGCCGACTCGTTCCGACGGCGCAGTCCGTATCAGCCAGCAGTTGGTGACCCGATTCCCTTGGGAGTGCCCGACATTCGCGCTGTGATGGACATGCGGCCCACCGCGCCGCCGTGGCGGTTGGCCAACCGCCTAGACGAAATCCGCCGAGTTCGGCTGGCTGGCGGGTGGGCCACCCAATTTCGAATCGTGTTCGACTACAGCCTGTTTGACGCTTTGGCGGATCTAGTCACCATCGACACCATTATCGCCACGTGCCACCCGAACACGGCCTTAACGGAGTTCACGCTGCCTGCGGATCCGGCACAACCCGCGTTCCCCGTCCGGCCAACAAATGTACGTCAACAACGCCGCATCCTCGATGAGCTCATCGGTGCCGCCGCCGACGCCGGCGCCTCGATCGTGGTGCTCCCCGAGCTGTGTGTCACCGAGTCGCTGTCGCGACGACTGCAGGCGTGGGTGCGCCGCCCGGACGGACCTCGACTACTGGTCGCGGGCAGCTACCACCACAGCGAAGGTTCACCGCGCCGGCGGCGCAACACCGCGGCCGCCTGGGTGCGCGGGCATCCAGACCCGCTGATCCACGAAAAACACTCTCCCGCACAGCATCCGATCCTCGAAGACATCCAACCGCAGGGTTGGCCAGAGTTGCGGGTGTACGTCACAGCCGCGGGCTGGCATATTGTGGTGGCCATCTGCCGCGATCTTCTCAACCCGCAGGCAGTACACGCCTTAACGGAGGCCGGTGCCAACCTGGTGCTGGTTCCCGCGATGAGCGAACGTCTGACCCCATTCACCGGCCAGATCGCCCACCTCGTCGGTTCTTCTCAGGCGCTGGTCGCGGTGGCCAACAACCCTGCGGACTGGGCCGATCCCGACAACCATGCCGTGCATCGTCCGGCGCGCGCGCTGTTTGGACACCCCGGTCTGGGGCAGCAGACCCGCCTGGTCGCGTCCGCGGACGCCGCGGCCGGTTTCACAACCATGCACGTGCGGTCAGCACTGATCGGCTGGACCAGCATCGACGCCCAGGCCGGGCCTGACCGGGCATCGCATTCGGGTTCAGCGTCACCGGCGGTGATTCCGCCGTGGGCGCAGTCATTGGCCGCGGCAATGGCCCGGCGTTACCCGCAGCTCACGCAAGAACCCCGGCAGGTCGTCACGCTGCGGCCGGCGGCAGTATTGGTAGTGCTCACCAGTGGGCCGGCGGGGCCACGGGTGCTTCTCACCGAACGCGCCACGGATCTGCGCGACTACCCGGGGCGACTGACGTTTCCCGGCGGCGCCCAGGATTCGGGCGACACCGGCCCGATCGACACCGCCCTGCGCGAGGCGGCCGAGGAGATCGGGCTCAACCCGCACAGCGTGCACCTCCTCGGCGCCCTGCCCGCGATGACCGACCCGGAATCGAAGTTCTTGGTGACCCCGGTACTCACCTGGTGTGCTCACCCGGAATACAGCGGGCCAGTCAACCTCGCTGAAGTCGCCTCGATTCTCGAGCTGGACGTGCGCGCAATCGGTACTCGATTGTGCGACGCCAATCCGGGCCCACAACAACAGCATTCGAATAGCGGCACGGAGCCAGCGCTGAACCGCCTCGGTGCGCTGACCGCTACGGTGATCGACATACTGAGCGGCTTGCTTGGGGCGGACACAACACTAGATAAACCCGCCCCGGATCCTGCAACGACATGAACTCGATCCGCACAGCACGCAGGCGTGAACGGTCATCGGGCCGGCACGCGGACCGGTCAGTACATCCTTTTCCTCGAAGGCAGAACACTTTTGGTCTTTCCGCATGCGCGGCCAGCCACGAGCGCTAACTTCGGCGTGGGCGCGACGTCAACGCGAGGTAGGCGCCCAATGATCCCAGGCCGGCACCCAAGACAGAGAGGGCCTGGGACCGTCGGTGGCGCGGATCGGCGGCCATGACGTCCCCGATAGAGCGCACCAGAGCGGCGATTATCAGCGCGGCACCTAACCGGAGACCGGTCGCCTCGAGTCTGCCGACGAATGGCTCCAACTCGGCTGCACGAAGGTGAACTTCGGGTCCACCCGCATCGAGCACGTCCCGCAACCGGCGTAACTGGTCAGGGAGTTCCGCGGTAACGTCGAGCACGTCGACGCCGGCTTGCCTGAATCGACGGGCCAATGCGTCCAGCGAATACCGGCCGGCGACAAGGCGACGGGCGTAGGGACCGATGATCGCGGCCAGCTGAAATGCCGGATCGAGCTCTGCCCCTAGGCCTTCGGCCATGACAAGCATCTTCAACTGCAACGCCAGTTCGCGCTGCAGTTTCAGGTGGTGCTGGCGGACCACTGCGAGTACATCGTGGATCAACGCTGCGACCGGGATGTTCCCCAGCGCCCGTCCGGTGTAACGCTGCAGGATGGGCGCCAGGTCCGCGGTAAGTGCGGACACGTTGATCGTGCCCTTGGTTGAACTCAGTTCGGCGACAGCCGAAGCCACGCGGCGAGGATTCTGCCCGGCCAGCGCGACAAGCAGCGCGGCGAGTTGCTCGCGAAGGCGTTCATCGATCTCGCCCGCCATGCCGAAATCAATCAGGCCAATGCGGCCGTCAGGTTCGACGAAGAGATTGCCCGGGTGGGGATCGGCGTGAAAGAACCCGTCCTCGAAGATCATTTTCGCGACCGCCCGCGCCGCGTTGTCCGCCAAGACTCGCCGATCTATACCGGCGGCGTCCAGCGCGTGCACGTCATTGATCTTGATTCCCCTGATGCGCTCGATGGTCAACACGCGCGAGGTGGTGGTGTCCCAATAGATTCGGGGGATCCGGATCGTGGGGCTGGCGGCGAAGTTGGCGGCGAATCGCTCGGCGTTGCGGGCTTCGTGCAGGTAGTCGAGCTCGGCCCGCAAGGTATCGGCGAACTCTTCGGCGATGCCCACCAGGTCGTAGTCGGCGGCGGCCTCCCAGCGCCGACTCGCGCGTGCCGCGAGATTGCGCAGAATCTCCAAATCCTGCTCGACCTGTTCGACTACATGCGGGCGGCGCACCTTGACCACGACTTCGGTCCCGTCGTGCAGGGTGGCGGCGTGCGCCTGCCCCAGTGAGGCGCTGGCCAACGGTTGCAGGTCGAAGGTCGCGAAGATCTGCGACGGGGGACCTGCAAGCTCACGCTCGATAAGCTCGGCGATCACCGGAGCAGGCACCGGTGGGGCCGAGTCCTGCAGCTTGGCCAATTCCTGCCGGTAGGGCTCGGGCAGCAGATCGGGGCGGGTGGACAGGATTTGGCCCAGCTTGACGAAGCTGGGGCCGAGCTGCTCAAGAGCCAGCCTCAGGTGGTCGGGGTTGGAATACGGCTGTTCGCGGCGTTCATGACCCAGCAGTCCGTGGTGCAGCGGCACCCATCGTTGCAGACCCGTCACGCCGATGAAGAATCCAAAACCATGGCGCGCCAGGGTTTCTGCGATCTGTCGGTACCGCTCACCGTGGGCCATGGCCTACATCTTCAGCTCAGTGGGGGAGGGCTCCGACGCCGCAGACGATAACGGCACTTCCCAGACGTCGCCCGCGTTCAGCGTTTTTTCGATGCCCTCGACGCAGAGTTGGACCGGGGCGGCCGAACACGGCGGCAGATGCAGTCGTGCCCGCTGCTGAGTCAGATCGACGCTGATCGGCTGACCGCGGTAGCGCAGCCGAAACGACGCCGCGGTGAGTTCGGCGGGCAACACCGGGTGTAGCCAGAGCACATCGCCTCGGGTCTCCACGCCGCCATAGCAGCGGATCACCATGTCGGCGGTGCCGGCCATGGCGCCGGTGTGGACGCCTTCGCGGGTGGTGCCTCCTTGGGTGTCGGCCAGATCGGCCTGCAGCGCCTCGGTGAACAGCGACCACGATTGTCGCCGGTCGGTGCGCGCCGACACCCACCCGTGGGTCAGCCTGCTCAACGTGGACCCGTGGCTGGTGCGGGCCAGGTAGTAGCGAACCGTGCGAACGATCAGCTCCGGCGGCAGCTCGTAGCCGAGTTCGGCGAATACGGCGCGCAGTTCCTCGGCCGAAAACAGGTAGAACAACATCAGCACATCGGCCTGCTTGGAGAGCTTGTAGCGGTTGGTGGTGTCGCCCTCGGCTTGCAGGATCAGATCCAAGCGTCCGATGTTGCCGTAGCGGCTGCGGTAGCGACCCCAGTCGAATTCGGACAGCTCGCCGTAGCCTTCGAACTGGCTGATGACGCCGTCGTGGAAGGGAACGCGCAGCCTGCTGCTGACTCGGCGCCAATGGGCCGGCTCCTCGGGCTGTAGCTGGAGGCGACGCCAGAGTTGCTCACAGTCACGGTGTGCCAACAGCGCCACCGTCTCCTGCGCGCGGGCAAGCACCCAGGCGGCCAGGACATTGGTGTAGGCGTTGTTGCGCAGTCCCTGCCCGGGTGTGTCGGGGTAGCCGTCGTGATATTCGTCGGGTCCCATCACCCCGACGATGTCGAAGCGGTCATCGGCCGGGTCGTGTGCCGCCAAGCTGGCAAACAGCCGCGCCACCTCGACCAGGATCTCCGCCCCGTAGTCGGCGAGAAATCCGATATCGCCGGCGGCCTGATGGTACTGCCACACGCAGTAGGCGACGGCCAGCCCGACGTGACGCTGACGGTGCGAGTTGTCCGGTACCCATTGTCCGTTGCGGACATTGAGCAGCTGTGTGGGTGTTTCTTCGCGGCCCTCGCTGCCGGACTGCCATGGGAACATCGCCCCGGCCAGGCCTGCGGCGCGGGCCGCGGCGCGGGCGGCGTCCAGGCGGCGATGGCGGTACAGCAACAAGGACCGGGTCAGTTCGGGTTGGCGCAGGGTCAGCATCGGATAGACGAATAGTTCGTCCCAGAAGATGTGGCCCCGGTAGCCCTCGCCGTGCAGGCCTCGGGCCGGCAGGCCGGCATCGAGGTCTGGTTCTGCGGCCGAAATGGTTTGCAGCACATGGAAAATGTGCAGATTCAATGCCAGTGACTGCTGCGGGCTCGCGGCCATATCGATCCCGAATCGCTGCCACATCTGCTCCCACGCCTGCGCGTGGACCTCGAACAGTTCGCCGAATTCGGGAGCCCAGCCGATGCGGTTGCATGCGTCTGCGGCGGCGGTCGAGATGGCCCGGTCCCGAGAGGTCGCCACCGCCGCGACTTTCTCTATCGCCACGTGTGTGCCCGGCTCGAGGCGCACAGTCAAGGTGTGTCCTGCGTAGGCGGGCGCAAGCACAGGCTCGCGGTTGATCACTGCGTCAACGCCGCGGACACGGGTGCGCGCGACGGTGGCGATGCTGATGTGAGACTGGCTTGTCGCAACGTCGGCAAGCACCGTTTCGCGGTCGACTTCTGTTGTGGCTGTGGGGATGAGATGGTGGTGGGCCAGCTCGTGGTCGGCGGGCACATTGCGGTTGGCGACGGCGGCGTTGATCCCGGACTCGACAATCATGTCCCCGGACCAGTTTTCGGATTCGAGCATGACTTCGAGTGCGGCCAGGTGTGGATGGGTCAGGGACTGTATCTGTCGTGACGTGATTCGCACAGTGCGGCCGGCCGCGTCGCGGTAGCGGTTGGTACGTGTCAGTACGCCGGCGTGGATGTCGAGTGTCTGATCGTGGCTGACCATGTCCGGCGATCCTGGACGCAACGGCCCCCCGCCCGCGAACCGTACCGTTAGATGCGTCCAGTCCGGGGCGTTGACGAGGTGTTCAGTCTCGACGGTGGCTCCCTTCAGATCGGTGGTGAGCCGGTTGTAGACCCCCGCGAGGTAAGTACCGGGGTAATGGACGTTGTCGGCGGTGCTGCCGGGAACGGCGCCGCGGGTAGCCCAATAGCCGTTGCCGAGCGTGCACAGAGCCTCCCGTGTCCCTTCCTGTGCTGGGTCGAAGTGGTCGTAGACCAGCTGCCACCCGGCCTGGGTGGGGACCGTCGCGCCTCCGCACCATGCCCGGTTTGTGTGGCCTCGGCCGGGCCGGGTCGGCGGTATCTGGGTGAGATCGGTTACCACCACGTCCGCTCCCGCGTCGGCCAGCGCTGATCCGGCTCCGGTGCGGTCGACCCCCACCACCAGACCAAAACCTCCGTCTGCGGCGGCGCTGACACCGGCGGTGGCATCTTCGAACACGATCGCATCGCACGGCGGCACGGATAGCCGGCGGGCCGCCTCGATGAACATCGCCGGGTCGGGTTTGCCGGGCAGCGACAGCCGCATCGCGTCGATGCCATCGACACGCACCGAGAAGAAATGCGTCACCCCGCCCGCGTCGAGAACCGCCTGACTGTTGCGGCTGGAGGTCACCAGCGCGGCGGGCACATTGCGTGCCTGCAGTTCGACGAGCAGTTTTCTCGCGTCGGGAAACACCGACACCCCTGCCTGGGCAAGCAGGTCCTCGAAGATCTGCTGTTTGAGTGCGCCGAGTCCGTACACGGTCAGTTGCTCCGGGCCATCATCGGTGCTGCCGACCGGCACCTTGAGACCGCGCGAGGCCAGCAATGCGCTTACACCGCCTTCGCGGGTGCGCCCGTCGACGTAGGTGCGGTAGTCGCGATCCGCGTCGAAGGGCGGTTGGCGGTCACTCCCGATGGCGGGAAGGACCGTGTCGAACAGCTTCTTCCACGCCGCCGCGTGCACGGTTGCGGTGTCGGTGATCACCCCGTCCATGTCGAAGATCGCCGCGCCGTAGCCGTTGCGGGTACGCCCGGCAGGCACCGGCAGGTGGTCGAGGTGCATCAGCAACACCGACCGGGACTGCCGGACCCGGCCACCCCGCAGCGGGTCGCGGTGAACCGGCGGTCCCCGGGCCAAACGTGCGCCGACGCAGGGCCCAATCGGGGTCCTGCCGGATGCGGCTGGAGGAGGATCTCGGCAGCCGGTTGAGGCCGGTCCTCGGGAAAGACAGCCATCGTCGTTATCGGTCCTTGATCGTGGCGTGCGCCATCTACTAGCGCCAACAGTACTGGCCAGGTGCGCATGAGCGTAGGTGCCCGATTTGCTGGTTGGCGGCGGACCGACAAGTTCAGGGACTTTCGTCAGTCGGATTTGGGCCTTTAGGTGGGCCGACAGCCGACGTTGTCCCATTGGGCTGCTCGCCCGAGGGGTGCAACGTTGGCGACGTAATGCACTACGCCCTTAGCGACACGGAGCTTATCGCCGACAAGATCGACGCGGCGCTCGGCGCCGAGGACACGTCCGACGCACTTGAACGTCGTCTCGCTGGTGGCACAGTGACATCGAACATCAGGAGATCGAGCACATCGAGCCGAAAGGACTACATGCCATGAACATTCGGCTTGTTGCCGCTGCCGCAGTTGTCACGCTCGCTGCAGCGCTGGCGGGCTGTTCCGGCGCAACGACGGTGTCGCCGAAGCAGCCACAGACGACGACAGCGCCAGTAGGGACGAGCAGAGCCGTCTCCGGGTCGGTGTGGGTGGCCGACGAGGGCGGTGAAAGCCTGACCGTCGTGGATGCGGCCACAAACACCGTGGCGATGACCGTGACCGGCATCAAAGGACCGCACAATGTTCAAATCGGCCGCGCGGGGGCAACCGTGTACGCCGTCAGCGAGGGCAACACGGTGATGGCCATCGACGCAGCCACATACACGGTCGCCGCGGTCGCAGCCACAGGATCAGCTCCGGCCCATGTGATCGAGGCACCGAACGGCAAAGTTTATGTCTCCAACTCCGGGGATGGCACTGTGTCGGTGTACCAGGCTCGGGGGCTCGAGGCGACGGGCCGGATCGACCTGGGCGGGATGCCTCACGGACTACGGCCCGCCGCCGGTGGCTCGCTGATCGTGGTGGCCAACACGATGGCTGGGACGGTCGATCTCATCGACCCTGCCAACGATCGGTTCTTGGGCTCTGTCCCGGTGGGCCCCGGCCCGGCGCAGGTGGCAGTCACCGCCGATGGACGGTACGCCTACGCCGGCATCACCGACCCTCCAGCAGTGGTGAAAGTGGATCTGACCGCCCGCAAGGTAGTTGGCACCGCACAGGTGTCAGCCGCTCCAGCCCAGGTGTACCTGACACCGGACGAGGCAACTGTGTTGTCGGCCGATCAGGGCACTGCAGAAAAGCCCGGACATGCGCTGTCGGTGATCGATACCGCAGCAATGACCATTCGCGGCACTGTCGGCACCGGCTCGGGGCCACACGGAGTAGTCATCGACACTTCCGGAACGCGGGCATGGGTCACAAACACCTACGACAACACGGTCTCCGTCATCGACCTGCCCAGCCGGTCGATTGTGGCGACAATCGCTGTCGGCACCGGTCCCAGCGGGGTCAGCTACACGTCGCGCCCTCCGGCCGCATCCGGCACAACGACCGCCACGCTGGACATCCCCGCACAATCCCCGAGCGTCCAAGACCACACTGCGCACCATTAACCAAGGAGGGCATGAGTAACCAAGGAGGGCATGAGTAACCAATGAGGGCATGAGCGGACGCAGCGCCTTTGACGGTTTTGGACACGTGAAGGTCTTTGGTTAGTCCGAGATTGTGCCTAATGGACACCCCATCGCGGACGTTGTCCCATCGGCTCGCGCAGCTGGCCGATGCAAGGTTGAAACGTCACAGCTAGAACAATCACAGAAGGTGCGTGATGGCAGATGCAGCCTACGGCTTGTGGCCGTTAGTAATCGTGAACACCTTGCTATTCGCGGCATTTGGATTGAGTTTCTTTCACCCACGAACAAATCGTGATTGGCGGGCGATGGGTGCATACACCGCCTTCTTGGTGGCGCTGTTCACCGAGATGTATGGCATCCCGTTAACCGTGTATCTGCTTGGGAGCTGGCTTGGGTCCCGGTTCCCGCTGCTGCGCGACACCCACGCCGGCGGGCACCTGTGGAATGACCGCGTCGGTTGGACCGGCGACCCACATCTAAGCCCCTTCCATCTCGCCAGCTATGTGGCAATCGGCGCGGGCTTCTGGCTCATCGCAGCGGGCTGGCGGCGTCTGCACGAGGCGTCCCAGGCCGATCGCCTCGCGACCACCGGACCGTATGCCTGGGTACGGCATCCGCAATACGGCTTTCTGCTCGTGATGATCGGCTTCTTGCTGCAGTGGCCGACGATCCCCACCCTGATCATGTTCCCCGTGCTGGTGTACGTTTACGCGCGACTGGCTCGCGGCGAAGAACACGCGGTGGCAGAACGATTCGGCCAGCAGTGGAGCGATTATGCGGCGCGAACTCCCGCATTTGTACCCCATATCCGCTCGCTTACGCGTAAACCGGCCCGCACGTCCCTTATTCGACGGTGATGACCGTCGCGATTGATTGGCCAGTAGGGGTGGCCGACCGGGCCCGGCGAAAACCTGGAGCTGCCCGCTGCTGCGGGCAGGCTGGCGGACGGCCGGCTCATTCGGCGCCCATCTCGTGCGGGCTGGTCGCCCACGGTGAAACACCGCCGATCGGCGGAACCGGTGCAAATCAAAGATGTAAATGATCAAAGAAAGGATGCCGATATGCCCAAGAAGGTTCGCGTCGCTGTGAACGGGTACGGAGTCATTGGCAAACGCGTCGCCGATGCGGTACAGGCCCAGCCCGACATGGAAATGGTTGGGGTCAGCGACGTGATCGCGGATTACCGGATCAAGACCGCCGTCGGGTTGGATATGCCCGTCTACGCTGCGACGGCAGCACACGCAGGCCAGATGAGGGCGGCGGGGATACCGGTGGCGGGCGCGCTGCCCGACCTCCTCGAGGCGGTGGACGTGGTCGTGGACTGCACACCGGCCAAGATCGGTGCCGCCAACCTCGACCTCTACCGCCAGCACCGGGTCAAGGCCGTCTTCCAGGGCGGCGAAAACCACGCGATGACCGGTCATTCGTTCGTCGCCCACGCCAACTACACCACCGCTGTGGGTCGCGAGACCACCCGAGTGGTGTCGTGCAACACCACCGCGACCGTGCGGACCCTGACCGCGTTGAAAGACGCAGGCCTGCTGGTGAAAGCCCGGGGCGTTCTCATTCGCCGAGCCACCGACCCGTGGGAATCCGATCACTCCGGGATCATGAACACCATTCTCCCGGAGAGCCGCATCCCGAGCCATCAAGGTCCGGACGCTCAGACGGTGGACCCCGACCTGGACGTCGTCACCATGGCGGCCAAGGGCTCGCACACGCAGAACCACCTGCACTTCTGGACCGTGCAGTTGGCGCGCCGCGCCGCTCGGGACGAAATACTCGACGCGCTGCGGGCGGTGCCACGGATCGCATTGATCCGCCAGGCGGATGGCATCGTGGCGCCCAACAGCACCATCGAATTGATGAGGGATATCGGCCGGCCCCGCGGTGACATGTACGAGGTCGGCTTGTGGGAAGACATCCTCACCGTCGACGGCACTGAACTCTTCTACACCTACACCGTCGACAACCAAGCGATCGTCATCCCGGAAAACATCGACGCGATCCGCGCCCTGTCCGGAATGGTCACCGACGCCACCGTATCCATCCGCCGTACCGATGAAACCCTGGGTGTCCGACAAGACTTCCTCGCACACCCGCGTCACGCGCAAGGAAAGACGCCGCCGGCATAGGCCGCTGAGGCTTCAAAAGCAGCCTCCGGACTCACCGGGACGGGTCAGATTGGTCGTTCCACGACACATTGGGTGACTCAAATGCTCCGAGTCGGTCACGCTAATCTGCCGCGCTGCAAGTAGAGCGGCTCGTGTGCGACAAATCAATTGACCGACGCTCCGTCTTCCGAGCGCTGTGTTGCTGATTGATTCAAGAGAGCGCTGGAGACCTGCTGCTCGGCGGCCGGCTGCGGGGCGGGGGCGTACGGGCCCGACGACGTTCGAGGACACCGAGGACCGCTTCGTGCTGCTTTACTCACATTCCGCCCTGCTAACCTTCCTTACTACTACTATGCATCATAGTAGTAGTTGCAGGTTGTGCGGTCTCGACACCGATGACAGAACTCGGCTTCGTGTTGGCCTCCCAGTGCCCTGCGCTGTCGCCGTGCATCCACCGTTCTAAGGGCCCAAGGGGGACTTTCGACCTAATACTAAGTGGCTTAGTACATCTATCGCGGGCGTTGTCGCCGGGTGCAGCATGGCGGCACACGGAAGAAGGTAACCATGACTCGTCAACAAAAGCAGCTGCTTGTCGCTGCGGCCGTGATTGCGATCGTGGTCGGATTGGTGTTCGCCGGGGTTTCGGTGTCGGTACTGCTGGGGATCGGCGCCGTGGCCGCGATGGTGTTCATGCACGCTGGCGGTCATGGCGGTCATGGCGGTCATGGCGGGGCGCCTTCCGGTCACCAGCACCCGAGCACCGAAGACCGGTCGCACTCGCAGGACGGCACGACCGGCCACTGACCCCGCGGCCCAGCGCGGAGCCCACACAGCGGTTACTCGCCCGGCCCGCCGCTCACTTTGTTGCCGGCCGCTGCGTCCGGCCCCGGCGGGTCCCAATGGAAATGCTCGCGATGGTCAAACTGGGCGCGGCGCTGCGATGAGATCGAGGTGCGCCTCGAAGCGGGCCGAGCTACGGAGGCAGCGGTAAGCGCTGTACGACAGTTCGGGATTGCGACATCCGCTCTCTTCGCTCCCACCCGGCCCGACATGCCCCAACGGGTCGACATGGGGCCCGCTGAGCATGCCGGCGCCGTGCGGGCCGACTTGCAAGCCAAACAGAGTCGATTGCAGGAGCAAATCGGCGCGGTCAAAGCGCAGTACGAAGGGTTGACGCCGGAGCAGCAGGCGGCCTTGGCTGCACCGGGCCCTGCGCCCACAGCATCCGCCGACCCCGCAGCAGGGACTCGCCGAGCGGTATGCCCGTGGTGAGATCGACGACGAGGAGTATGCGCGGCGGCTGAACACCTTGAACTCCGGTACGCCGCCGATGTCTGCGTGAGGCGCGGTGCGCGGCGGTCAGGGGCGATGAACAGATCCCGCGTGGGGCCGAGCTCCAGACCGTAACCCGGTTCAGGACATAGCCGTTGACACCGCGGCAGTTGCATGACAGCGACGCGTGGTGGCGACGCTTCCCGAGCATCGTCGTGACCCGACCGCAGACACCAGAGTCCAACGAACTCCGATGCAGGGCCGTAGGTCCCGCATCGATCTGCGCGGAAGTCAGAAACTGGCCGTAGCCCCCGGCGCAGACAACCGGGCATCTGTTGACGACGGTTGAAAATCCGGCCAGTCGCGACGGTTGAAAAGTAGGCCACCCAATCAGATTGGATGGGTGATCTCCTTGGAAGACTGGGCCTTGATCCGGCATCTTCACCTCAGCGAAGGGTTGTCGCAGCGGGCTATCGCACGGAAGCTGAGCATCGCGCGAGACACGGTGGCCAGTGCGCTGGCCAATGATGGTCCGCCGAAGTACGAGCGGGCTTCGCCGCCGTCGGCGATCAGCGAGGTGGAGCCGCGCATCCGGGCCCTGTTGACGGCGTACCCCCGGATGCCGGCGACGGTGCTCGCCGAGCGGGTCGGGTGGACGGGTTCGATCTCCTGGTTCCGGGAGCGGGTCCGGGCGATCCGCCCGGAGTACCTGCCCGCCGATCCGGTGGATCGTCTCGAGCATCCGCCGGGGCGGGCGATGCAGTGCGACCTGTGGTTCCCGGCCCCGAAGATTCCGGTCGGGTTCGGTCAGGAAGCGATGTTGCCGGTGTTGGTGATGGTGGCCGCGTTCTCGCGGTTCATCGCCGCGGTGATGCTGCCCTCGCGCCAGACCATGGATCTGGTGGCCGGAATGTGGCAGCTGCTCTCCCAGAATTTCACCGCGGCTCCGCACGAGTTGTGGTGGGACAACGAAGCCGGGATCGGACGCCGCGGCCGGTTGACCGAACCGGTCACTGCCTTGATGGGCACCCTGGGGTCGCGACTGGTGCAACTCAAACCCTATGACCCCGAATCGAAGGGCATGGTGGAGCGAGCCAACCGCTATCTGGAGACCTCGTTCCTGTCCGGACGGAGCTTCGCCTCACCCGCTGACTTCAATGATCAACTAGCTCAGTGGCTTCCAGTCGCCAACGCGCGACGGGTGCGGGTCCTCGACGGTCGTCCCATCGACTTCCTGGACGCCGATCGAGCCCAGATGCTGCCCCTGCCACCGGTGGCGCCGACCGTTGAGACGGTGACCTCGGTGCGACTGGGACGCGACTACTACGTCCGGGTGGCCGGCAACGACTACTCCGTCGACCCGACTGCGATCGGCCAACTCGTCGAGGTACACACCACCCTCACCGCGGTGACCGTGAGACGGGCAGGGCGCCTACTGGCGGCCCACGACCGCTGCTGGGCGACGCGCCAAACCCTCACCGACCCCACCCACGTCGCGACCGCCTCAGCGCTGCGACACCAGTTCCAGACCGGATCACCGCCGGCGCCAGGGGATCAGCTGGTGCGGGACCTCGCCGACTACGACCGAGCGTTCGGTGTCGACTTCACCACTGCTGCAGTCACTTCCGACGGCGAGGTGGCATGAGCATGGCCGAAGATCCCATGAAGGCCGTCCTGCACTACGCCCAAGCACTCAAGGCACCCCGCATCCGCGACTCCGCCGCCCGGCTGGCCGAGCAAGCCCGCGACGCCGGCTGGACTCACGAAGAGTATCTGGCGGCCGTTTTGTCCCGGGAGGTCTCGGCC
>JBFWOX010000048.1:0-43884 GCA_050250295.1 Mycolicibacterium sp. | reverse complement strand
GCGGCGGCCGGACCGTCGGCGCGCAGGCTCTCCCGCACGGCGCGCTGCACCAGTGCGTGGACCCGGGCCAGCGAGGTGGCCCGCTCGTTGACGAGCAGGTTGAACCGGTGCAACACCGCCAGCGCGTCCGCGCAGTCGGTGGGCCGGAACTTTGTCGGGTCCCCGGTCCGGGCGGAGATCCATTGCTGCGCAGGCGGTGTCGTGAACAGCAGGGTCGGAATGCCGTTGGCGTCGAGTTGGCTGGCCAACTCCAGGACGGGACGTGCGATGCCGCTGGGGCGGGCCTGGTTGGCCGCGTCGATAGAGACCTGCCAGGTGCTGTCCACCGCGCGGGCATGGCCGGAGCCGGCGCTGAACTCCGCGAACAACTCGTCGAGGCGGCGACCGCGGTCGGCGAGCCGCTCGCGGTACTCGTCACAGCTCAGGTCGAGGTCCCGTATGTAGGCCACCGCATGCGCCAGCGCCAGCGGTAGGTAGCCCAGATCCGCGGCCAGCAGCTCGGCGCTCGGCGACGGTCCGAGGTTGTCCCGCAGGAACGTCACCGCCTCCTCGGCACTGAACGCGCCGACCTGCACCGCGGCACCCCTGGCCAGCAGTCCTGCGTCGCGGCGCCGGGTGGTCACCACCGTGCACCCGCTGGGCCGGTCGGGCGGCCACAGGTCGCCGACATCGGCGGGCTCGTACAGGTCGTCGAGCACCACCAGCCATCGCCGCTCGGTGGTGGCCAGCCAATCGACGAAGCGGCGCGCGGACCCGGCGGTGTCGGCGCCTTCGAGCTGCAGGCGCTGGGCGGCCTCGCCGAACAGAGCGGTGATACTCGCCGAGCTGTCCGCAGCCACCCATACCAGCAGGTCCAGCGTTGGTCGGCCCTGCTGGGCCCGCTGGGCGAAGTCGGCGGCCAGCTGCGTCTTACCCACCCCGCCCAGGCCGGTGGCGATCACCGTCCTGCCCCAGCCGTCGAGTTCGAATTCCTTTGTTGCCGAACGCCTGTGGAAGTCCTTGGGCCGCGGCGGCACCCCGATCTGCTGCGGCCAGGAAACCGGCGCCCGGCCCTGGAAGTACTGCTTGATCTTGTTGTGCGAGCCGGCGATCGCCCCCGGAGAATCGCGGATGTGGACGGTCTCAGGTGAAGGTTTGGTTGACGGTGTTTCCGTCACCGACGATCACCCCCTTCGAGTTCTCGATGGTGACCACGTACTTGCCGACCTGTGCGCCCTGCGGGTCGGTCCGCTGCAGCAACGCGGTCGCCGCAGCGATGATCTGCTCATCGATATCGGCGGCGGTGAGTTTGCCCGCCAGGTCGGCCTTGACCTTTGCCGGGTCCGTCTCGGGCCGGTCCACGACGCCGGGGTCCTTCCCTTTATCGGACAGCCGCCGGCGGATCAGGTCCTTCAGCGCGGTATAGGCATCGGAGATCGCCGTCCCGGCGGCACCGGTCAAGCCCGTGCTCGCACCCGCGGCCAACGCCGAGATCACCAAGGTCAACGGATCCATAACGTCAAGGATGACGCGTCACCGGGGCCGGCACATGAGTACCGCACTACCCGATTCCGTGATGCTCTCCGCGCGCGGCCGTCGACACGGTTGGTGAAGACGACGCTGCGGCTGCGGTGCGGGACTTACAGTGCTGTGCGTGGGTAACAACGGGTCGGGCAGCGGCCGCGGTCGTGTGCTGGCCATCGTGGTATCGGTCGTGGTGTCCGCCGGGATGGTGTACGCCCAGACCAATGATGCGCCCCAACGTGCCGACTCTGCGGCGACCGCCCCGGCCACCGGATCCGACGCTGCCGCCGATGCCCCCATCGATCTGGGCGCAGGCCCGCCCGTCGACGTCGCCGCCAAGGCCGAGCTGCTGGCCGCCAGCGCCCCGGTGATCGCCCAGGACTACCAGGTCGAGCTGCCCGCCGGGGTGGCCGCGGAGGGCGGTCTGCAGGTCAAGACCATCTGGACGGCGCGTGCCATCAGCGTGATGTTCCCCGAGATCACCACGATCGGCGGCTACCGGCAGGATCCGCTGCCGTGGCACCCCAACGGGCTGGCCATCGACGTGATGATCCCCAACCACAACAGTGCGGAAGGCATCGCGTTGGGTAACCAGATCGCCGGCCTGGCGTTGGCCAACGCCCGCCGCTGGGGCGTCATCCACGTGATCTGGCGCCAGGGGTTCTACCCCGGCATCGGCGCGCCGAGCTGGACGGCCGACTACGGCAACGAGACCGCCAACCACTTCGACCACGTGCACATCGCCACCAACGGCGGCGGCTACCCGACCGGGGACGAGACGTACTTCCTGGGGTCGATGAAGCCCGCGCCGTCGAACTGAGGCGGCGGATCAGACGGCCAGCGCCGCCTCCCCGCACCACCACGCCGCGGTCAGGCCCGAGCCGCTGCCGCACGCCATGGCGATCGCATCGCCTGAGGGCACCTCCCCCTGGGTCCACGACGGCGGCGCCGGCGGCCACAGCGGGAAGATGCTGGCACCGGTCACCCCGGTCAGCCGCGCGACGATCTGGGCGACGAAATTCGTTGCCACATAGGCGAGATCGCCGAAGAACTGCACCGGCACGATGGCCAGCTGGGCCAGCGGGCTGATCAGGAAGATGCCCGCGTCGGCGATGGATTGCAGCCCGTCGACGATCTGGCCGGTGAACCCGTAGACGTAGTACGGGATGGCGGTGGCGATGGTGCGCACGCTCAGCGCGATCGTGGTGCCGATGTCGGGGTAGCCGTACATGGCGATCGCGTCCTGCAGCGCCTTGCGCAGCGCCTCGTCGTTGTCGACGGGGGTGACGTCGCTGCCGCCGAGGCCGGTCAGCGACACCCCGTCGAGGCCGTCGGGGACGTCGACCCCGAACAGGGTCAGCACCGTGGGCGTGACGTCGACGATCGAGTACTTCAGGTTGATGTTGCCGGGAGTGAACAGGCCGCCGTTGGCAATGACGAACGTCGAGGTCTCGTCCGGTGATTGGAAGCCGTGACCCAAGCCCTGCTGCGGCTGGTGACCGTGGTCGGTCACCATGATCACCGTCCACGGCTCCGCGGACTGGCCGATCTCGTACATGATCTCGCCGAGGTTGCGGTCGAAGTTCGCCAGCGCGGCCAGGTACTCGGGGGAATCACCCCCGTACATGTGCCCGTTCTCGTCGACGCCGACGAAGTAGCTGAACACGAAGTTGGGCACGTCCAGGTCGGCGTACTTGATCACCGCTTCGGTGGCGTCGCCGACGGCGTCGTCGGTCAGCAACCAGTCGGTGTCGCCGGCGACGTGCGGGACGAACACGATGTTGTCGGCGGGCGTCGAGCCGGCGCCGGCGATGCCGGTGATGACGTCCCAGTTCGCGATGGTCTGGGTATAGATGTTCGGCGACGCGCCCTCGAGCAGGTTGAACACCGTCGGCCACTTGTTATACGTCCACGGCGTGAACACGTTGTTGATCACGCCGGTCTTCTCCCCCCAGGCCCCGGTCAGGATGGCCGACCAGGACGGGTTGGAGATGGTGGTGTGTCCGACGATGCTGGACGCCGCGGTGGTGCCGCCCTTGATCAGCTCGAAGAAGTTGGTGGTGAGCTCCGGGTTGGCCAGCACCCGGCTCAAGTTGGTGCCGTCGACGCCGATGACCAGCACGTTGGGCGTGTCGTCGGCGTCCAACGCGGAGGCCTGCGCGGTCACCGCGCCGGCGCGGCGGGCGGCGCTGCGCTCGAGTTCGTCGCGCACCGCGCCGAGCATCGCCAGCAACGCCGCGGACTGAGTCGGTGCGGCGGGAGCCGGTTTGGGTAGCGGCTTGAACACGGCGGTCAGGAAGTCCGACACCATGCTGACCAAGGTGGGGCGCGGCTTGGCTGCGGGCTCGGGCACGATCGGCGTGATCGTCTTCGCGGTGGTGCTCGTGGTGGTCGGGGTGGACGTATCGGCCGCGGTGGTGGTGGCCGTGGCGGCGGGTGCCGGATCGGCGGGGGTCGCGTCGGCGGCGTCCTCCGCTGGGTCGGCGTCGTCGTCCTGGGCAGCGCCGTTGTCGGCGCCGGTGGCCGGCGCGGTGTTCAGCGTGTCGGCCGAGGACTTGCGGTCGCTGGTCCGGTCGTCGCCCGTCGTGTCGTCTTCGGCCGCGGGTGGGTCACCGGCACCGGAGTCGTCACCCTCGTCGACGTCACCGGCGTCCTCGTCGACGTCACCGGCATCCTCGTCGACGTCGCCGGCGTCCTCGTCGACGTCACCGGCGTCCTCGTCGACGTCACCGGCGTCCTCGTCGTCGGCGGCGTCCTCGTCGGTGCCAGTGTCGTCGGCATCGCCGCCGGCCGAGTCCGTGGTCTCGTTGCCCTTCGCGCCGGAGGGTTCGCTGCCCTTGGCGCCCTCGCCGGTGCCGCCCGCACTGGTCGACGAGGTCTCACTCGACGACGACGTCGTCGATGGATCGGCATAGGCGACGCCCGGTGAGGAGCCCAGGGCCACCCCCACCCCCAGCGTGATCGCCAATGCTCCGACGCGGCCGATGTGCTTGGCGTAGCCCATGGTGAGAATCCTTTCGTTGGCCCGAACCCCGACGGGCGGCATCCGATGTGGAGCGGACCGCACAGTCAGCCTGGGTGTGGTCTGCTGTCGCCGTGGCCGCGTAGCGTGTCAGCACTCGTGGTGCTTCTGCTCAGCCGTAAATTACGCCTCCGGCACGGTTGCGTGGCCGGGAATCACCGGAGTTGGCAAACAATTTCGTCGTACGCTCCAGGGGCGTACCTGCGCCAGGGGGTGGAGCCGTGACCGGCACGGAGGCAATAAACCGTCCCTGCGGCGCGTTGGGCCGAACGTGAAGATCCGGTTCGGAGTCAGTGTGGGTGTCGATGCGGGTCCGGATCGGCTGGCCGGGATCGTCGATCACCTGGAGTCGGCCGGGGTGGACTCGCTGTGGTTCTCCGAGCTGGTGTACTCGCAGTCGGTGGAGCCGTTCGTCGGGATGACGTACGCGCTGGCCCGCACCACCGAGCTCAAGGTCGGTACCTCGGTCGCGGTGCTGCCGGGACGCCATCCGGTACTGGTCGCCAAGCAGCTGGCCTCGCTCGCGGCGCTGGCGCCCAAGCGGGTGCTGCCGGTGTTCGGGCTGCGTTCGGCGCTGCCGGCCGAGCGGGACCTGTTCCCGGTGCCCGACGGGCAGCGCGCCGCGGTGTTCGACGAGGCGCTGCGGCTGCTGCGCACGGTGCTGCGCGAGGACAACGTCACCTTCGAGGGCACCTACTTCTCGGTGCGCGACGTGTCGATCCTGCCCAGACCGGCTCCCCCGCTCGACTTCTGGCTCGGCGGTCAGTCGCTGCCCGGGTTCCGCCGCATCGGTGCCTACGGTGACGGCTGGCTGGGCAGCTTCGTCACGCCCGCGGAGGCGCGGCAGGCCCGCGTCGCCATCGCCGAGGCCGCCGACGAGGCCGGCCGGACCGTCCCGGAGGACCACTACGGCATCAACCTCGCGGTCGGCGACGGGGAGCTGCCGGCGCCGGTGCTCGCCGCGGTGCGCAAGCGCCGGCCCGATCTCGACCCGGCCGAGCTGATCGCCCCCGATTGGCCGACCCTGCACCGGCAACTCGACGAGTACCTCGCCGCCGGGCTGACGAAGTTCGTCATCCGGCCCGCCGGCGGCATCGACAGCGAGGCGTTCATCGACCGGTTCGTCACCGAGCTGCTGCCGCGCCAGAACTGAGAGCGCGCGATGCCGCACCCCGGAGATGCGTAACGCCGTGGCGGCGAACAGCCCCAAATTCGTCACCCCGTTTCGCAACTTCAGGGGTGACGCCGATGAATCTGGGCCCCGTCGCGGGTCTACCCTCTGACCGCATCAACGAGTTGTCAGGGAGGACGGCGTGGGCCGCATCCATATCGAACTGTTCACCACCCTCGACCTGGTCGGGCAGGCGCCAGGCGGGCCCGACGAGGACCCGATCGGCTTCCCGTTCGGGGGTTGGCAGGCACCGTTGTTCGACGACGTCACGGGGGCTCAGGTCGACGCCGCCTACCGGGGCACCGACGCGCTGCTGCTCGGCCGGCGGACCTACGACATCTTCGCCGCCTACTGGCCGCAGTACCAGGGCGGTGAGGACGACGCGTTCGCCGCGTTGTTCAACAGCGTCCCGAAGTACGTGGCGTCCTGCGGCAAGCCCGACCTGTCGTGGGAGGGGTCCACGCAGCTGGGCCCGGACCTGCCCGCCGCGGTGCGCGAGGTCCGCGACCGGCACGAGCACGTCACGGTCGTCGGGAGCCTGAACCTGGTCCAGACGCTGCTGCACGAGAAGTTGTTCGACCAGCTCGACCTGTGGGTCAACCCGATCGTGCTGGGCGTCGGCAAGAAGGTGTTCGACGGCGGCGCCGTGCCCACCAACCTCACGTTGCTGGAACCGCCGGCCGCCAGCCCGAACGGCACCGTGCACCTGAAATACGGTCTCGCCGAGGGCGTTCCGGGCACCGGGGACATGGACGACCGCGACGCCTGACCGTGCCGGCACCGCCCGGCAGGATGTTGCGTGACACCACGGCGGAGAACCCGCCGCGAAATCGCCACTGCGTCACGCAGATCAACGACCGATCCGTCACACCCGGTCCAGGGACCCCCACGCGACCGGGGGCTTGATGAGGCTGCCGCCGACCTTCTCGATCCGGATACGGGTCACGAAACCGGGCGGGGCGTCGGGCGGCGGGAAGTGCTCGCTCGAGCCCAGCATCGCCTCGGCCAGCTCGACGGAGAGCTCCGGCGCCCCGCCCTCGATCACCGCGGCCGTACCGGTGATGGACAGGTACGGCGTGGGCACCCCCGCGATCGGCGGTGCCAGGATCGTGACGGCGACGCGGCCGTCGCGGCGGATGTTGCGCGTCTTGCGGTAGTCGTGCAGGTGTGCGGTGACCAGTTCGTCGCCGTCGGGCGTCGACCGCACCGCCACCCAGACGACCGAGACCTGGGGACTGCCATCGGGATTCAGCGTCACCAGGGTGGCGTCGGCCCCGGCGCCGATCAACGCGCGGGCGGATTCGTCGAGTTTCATGTGTTGTGACCTCCGTATTGCTCGGTGCTCCGGCCCGGTGCCGGAACCTCTGCCGATGCGCCGCCCAGCGTGCTGCCGCCGTCGACCCTGATCACCTGTCCGGTGGTGTAGCCGGCGAGCATCAGGTAGAGGTAGGCCTGCACGACCTCGCCGGGTTCGGCCGGGCGGCGGATGAGATTGGTGCGCTGCAGCGCCCGCGTCCGCGAGTCCCGGTCGGCAGGTGTCAGGCTGTGCCAGCCGCCGACGCGGGTGATCCCGGGGCAGACGACGTTGACCCGCACCGGCGCCAGCTCGAGGGCCAATGCCCGCGCCATGTGCTCGATGCTGCCGGCGACCGCGGTGGCCACCAGCGAGCCGGGCCGCGGGTTCACCGCGATCATGCCGTTGGTCAGTGTGACCGACCCGTCGGGGGCGAGGTGGTCGGCGCCGTGCTTGGCGAGGGTGAGCGCTCCCCAGAACCGGACGTCGAACATCGCTCGCGCCGTGGGGACGTCGATGTCGGCCAGCGTCTGGTTGCGCTGACCGGCCCAGTCCCCCGCGGTCGTCACGAGGTGATCGACGCGGTCGATCTCGCCGAAGAAGCGCCGCACCCGGTCCTCGTCGGTGACGTCCACCCGCGCCGCCGAGGGCCGTGGCCGCGGCGGTGACGCGATCGATGTTCGTCGACGCGATGGTGACGTCGGCGCCCAGGGCGAGGCTGGCCTCGGCGACGGCGTAGCCGATTCCGGAACCACCGCCGACGACGACCACGCGCCGGCCGTCCAGCCGCAGGCCCGTCACAGGTCCAGCACCAGACGCGACGAGCGAGCCCGCGAGACGCAGATCATCATGCGCGTGCCCGCGCGGCGTTCGGGTTCGGTCAGCACCGAGTCGCGGTGGTCGGGCTCGCCGGAGAGCACCGCGGCCTCGCACGAGCCGCAGGTGCCCTCCTCGCACGAGTAGACGAGGGGGATGCCGGCCTCGTCGGCGACCTCCAGGATCGACCGGTCGGCCGGGATCGTCAGAGTGCCGCCCCACCGGGCGAATTCGACCTCGAACGCGGTGTCCTCGCCAGTGCCTGCCGGGCCCGGGGTGAACCGCTCGATGTGCAGGGCCCCGTCGGGCCACGGCGCGCACACGGTCTCGACCGCGTCGAGCAGCGGTCCGGGCCCGCAGCAGTAGATCGCGGTGTCCGGTGCGGGCTGCCCGAGCAGACCCGCCAGGTCGAGCAGGCCGTGCTCGTCCTGCGGGCGTACCGACACGCGGTAGCCCCACCGGTGGGCGAGGTCGTCGGCGAAGGCCATCGACTGGCGGGTCCGCCCGCCGTAGAGCAGGGTCCAGTCGGCGCCGGCGGCCGCGGCGGCGTCGATCATCGGGATCAGCGGCGTGATGCCCATGCCGCCCGCCACGAACACATAGCGCGGGGCCGGCACCAGCGCGAAATGGTTGCGCGGCGGGCCGACCGGCACGGTGGTTCCGGGTTCGAGGCGCTCGGCGATGTAGGCCGACCCGCCCCGGCTGTGCGGTTCGCGCAGGACAGCGACCTGGTAGTGGCCGCGGTCGGCCGGCGAGGAGCACAGCGAGTACTGCCGGATCAGCGTCGGCCGCTCCCCCACGTGCACGTCGATATGCGCGCCGGGCTCCCAGGCCGGCAGCAGCCCGCCGTCGGGGCGCTCCAGCGTGAGCCGGACGACGCCCGTGGCGATGGTCTCCTTCCGGCGCAGGACCAGGTCCAATATGTCTGGAGTCGTCATGGTCTCACCTCATCGGCGGGCGCGGCGGTCGGCGCCCACCGCGCGATAGAAGTCCAGGAGCTCGGGCCGGTCGACCGCGCTGACCTGTGCGGCGGCCGTGGCGCCCCGCAGGATGTTCTTCACCGGCACCTCGAGCTTCTTGCCGGTCAGCGTGTGCGGGATGCCCGGCGCGTGGATCACGTCGTCGGGCACGTGTCGTGCCGAAACCTTGTCCCGCACCGCGGTCTTGATCTGCGCGCAGAGTCCGTCGTCGAGTCGGGTGCCGTCGGCGAGGGTGACGAACATCGGCATCCAGTAGCCGCCGTCGGGCTCCTCGACGCCAACCACCAGCGCCTCGGTCACCTCGGGCAGGCTCTCGGCGGCCTCGCAGATGTCCGCGCTGCCCATCCGGATGCCGTGCCGGTTCAGCGTCGCATCGGAGCGGCCGTGGATGACGACGCTGCCCCGGCTGGTGACCGTCACCCAGTCGCCGTGCCGCCACACACCCGGGTAGGTGTCGAAATAGGCGCTGCGATACCGGCTTCCGTCACGATCGCGGCAGAATGCGATCGGCATGGACGGCATCGGCTCGGTCACCACCAGCTCGCCGACCTCGTCGATCAGCGGCTCACCGTCGATCGACCAGGACTGCATGGCGACACCCAGGTAGCGTGCCGCGAGCTCCCCGGGTCGACTCGGTACCGTCGGCACACCGCCGGCGAAGCCGCTGACGACGTCGGTACCGCCGGACGACGAGCTGACGGACACCTCCGGCCCGAGTTCCTCGGCGGCCCACCGGTGCAGCGCCGCGGTGAGCACCGAGCCGGTGCAGCCGAGCATCCGCAGCGACCCGAGGTCGAAATCGGCGGCGGGGCGCAGCCCGGCGTCGCGGGTGGCGCTCAGATAGCCCGGGCTGACGCCGAGGTGGGTGATCCGCCCGCGGTCGGCGAGCTGCCACAGCGCGCCGGCGGTCGGAGCGCCGTCGAAGCAGTGCACCGTTGCGCCGCACAGCAATCCGCCCAGCCGCAGGTTCCACATCATCCAGTTCAGCGTGGTGTACCAGAAGAACTGGTCGCCCGGGCGCATGTCGAACAGCAACCGCAGCACCTTCAGGTGCTCGACGACCACCCCGGCGTGGCCGTGCACGATGCCCTTGGGCGGTCCGGTAGTCCCGGAGCTGAACAGCACCCACAGCGGATGATCCGACGGCACGGCTACCCGGACATGTTCCGGTGCAGGTGATTTCACCACAGCATCCCAGTCGAGGGTGCTGCCGTCGGTGGCGTGACCGTCGCCCACCAGGACCGTGGCCCGCAGCGTGGACAGCTCGTGCCGTACGGCCTTGACGTCGGTGGTGCGGTCCACCCAGCGGTCCCGGTGCCAGTAGCCGGAGGCGGCGATCAGGCACGTCGGCTCCAGCTGGGCCAGCCGGGCCAGCGCGGCGTCGGCGGCCAGGTCGGCGCCGCAGCCGGCCCACACCGCGCCAAGGCTCGCGGCGGCCAGGAACGCCACGATCGCCTCGGGACGGTCCGGCAGGTAGCCGACCACCCGGTCACCGGCGCGGACGCCGAGCCCGGCCAGCGTCGCAGCCACCGCGCCGACCTGCTGTTCGAGTTCCGACCAGGACAGGGTCTGGCTGATGCCGGATTCGTCGTGCCCCACCACGGCCGGGCCGGTGCCGCGGTGCGCGAACACCTGGGACACGTAGTTGAGCCGGCCCCCGGGGAACCAGCGCGTCGCCGGCATCGCGGCGCCGTCGGTGACCGCGTCGGGCACTGTCTCCCAGGGCAATTCGCAGAAGTCGGCCACCGCGCTCCAGAACCCGGTGGTGTCGGCCACCGACCACTCCCACAGCTGCTCGTAGGTCGCCGAGGGGCCGGGCCCGCCGTAAGCAGCGGCGAACCGGGTGAACTCGGCGAGCGCGGACTCGCCCGTCATCGCCGCCCTACCGGGGCCCAGTCGCGGTGCCTGCGGTGCCGGTCCACCCGCGCCTTCGGCAGCGGGACGGGGTCGACGCCGGCCACGACGGTGTTCGACAGCGCGCCGATCCCCTCGGCGACCAGCGTCACCACGTCGCCCGGCTGCAGCGGCGGGACCTGCTCGGTGTCCAGGCGCGCCCAGTACTCGAGCAGGCAACCGCCGCCGCACGTCCCGGAGCCCAGCACGTCACCGGGTTTGAGCTCGGTACCCCGGGAGGCGAACGCAATCATCTCCTCGAAGGACCACGCCATGTTCACCGAGTTGTCCCCACCCGCGGGCAACGGAACACCGTTGAGCTCCACGTGCAGGTCCAGCGCCAGGCGCCCGTCCCGGCGGTAGGGCTCGAGCTCGTCGGCGGTGACGATCCACGGCCCGAACGAGTTGGCGAAGTCCTTACCCTTCATCGGCCCCATGCCGAACGGGATCACCGGCGCCATCAGGTCGCGCGCCGACCAGTCGTTGAACAGCGTGTACCCGGCGATGTGGGCGCCGGCCTGCTCCGGGGTCAGATCCCTTCCTGCCCTGCCGATCACCACGCCGAGTTCCAGTTCGAAGTCCAGCAGCGCGCAGCCGGGCGGCACCGCGACCTCGTCACCGGGTCCGAGTACCGCATTGCTGTTGTAGAACAGGAAGACCGGCATCTCGTACCAGACCGGGTGCGGTTCGGTGGCACCCAGGATCTTCAGGCTGCCTTCGAGATGTTCCTCGAAGGTCAGGAAGTCCCGCAGCGTCGTCGGCTCGATCGACGCCCGCAGCCGGACCTCGGACAGTTCGAGCGGCGCGCCTTCCGTGCCGCGCTCGACGATCTGCGCACGCTCGCCCGGGGCGGCCGAAAGCAGGTCCAGCAGTGCGACATCGGCGCCCAGCGGGTGTACGTGGTCGCCGTCGACGATGCCCACCCGGGTGGCGCCGTCGAGCTCGATGCGGGCGATCTTCATGCGCGCGCCCCCAGTTCGAAAGCGGCGATGCGGCTGAACTGTTCGAGCCGGCCGGCCCGCGGCCGCGCGGCGTCGAGTTCCTCGTAGACGTTGAGCACATTGGCGGCGATGCGGCCCCGCTCGGACATGTCGTCGAACGGGGTCATGTCGATGGAGTCGATGGCCTCCTCGACGGTCAGGCCCGCCGCGAAGCGGGCCGTAGCTTCGGTGGCCACGTGTTCGAGGTAGTCGCGGACCCGGCGGACCCCGGCGCCGTCGGTCACCGGGCCGTGGCCGGGGACGACGACGGCGGGCTCGAGGGCCAGGATGCGGTCGCAGGCCGCGATGCACGCCGACAGCGGCCCGGTCCAGACCAGCGGTGCGCCGCCGATGAAGACGATGTCGCCGGTGTAGACGACCTCGGCCTCGGGGACGTGGACGAGCACGTCCCCGTCGGTGTGCGCGGGCCCGACTTCGATGAGCCGCACCTCGCGCCCACCGATGTCGAGGTCAAGCCGGCCGCTGAACGTGCGGGTCGGCGGGGTCGGCACGATGCCGTCGAGGTCGAAATGGGCCGCGATGGGGCGGATGAACTCCCCGACCTGGTCGTGCCGGTGCGGCAACGCGATCATCTCGTCGACGCTGTGCTGGGTCATCGAGGCGGCAGCTGCCGCCGAGGCGATGATCTGCACGCCGTCGCCGGCGACCAGCTGGTTGCCGAACCAGTGATCGCCGTCGGAGTGGGTGTTGACCAGGGTGCGGATCGGGTGGCCGGCGGTCAGCGGGGCGTACGCCGCGAGCATCTCCCGGGTGTGTGCCAGGTCGTAGAGCGTGTCCACGAGTAGCGATTCACCGTCGCCGCGGATCAGGCCGGTGTTGCTCATCCCCCAGCCGCCGTCGGGTAACAACCAGGCGAAGCAGCCGCCGTCGAGGTCGTATGGGCCCTTCTCGTAAGTCATTTCGAGGCTCCTTCGACCACGACGCGGACAGGCAGCGTCTCGAACTTGTGCACGGTCTGGCTGGGGCTGCGCCGAGCCTCCCCGGCGCGTTCGAAGCGGACCACCCGGCGGGTGAGTTCGGCCAGCAGCGAGGCGATTTCGAGTCGGGCCAGCGGTGAGCCGAGGCACACGTGCAGCCCGTTGCCGAAAGCCACATGGGTGCGGGCGTTCTCGCGGGTGATGTCGAGCCGGTGTGGGTCGGGGAACTGCCGCGGGTCGCGGTTGGCGGCGGCAAGCATGACGGCCACACGGGCGCCCGCCGGGACGGTGACGCCGCCGATGACCGCCTCGGCGCGGGTGCGGCGGAAGAAGGCCCGGAACGGGGCGCCGAAGCGCAGCAGCTCCTCGACGGCGTTCGGGATCAGGTCCGGCCGGCGGCGCAGCAACTCCCATTGGTCGGGGTGGTCGATGAAGGCGTTGATCGCGTTGCCCAGCAGCGCGCCGGTGGAATCGATGCCGGCCAACCAGATCGAGGCCAGCGTCATCAGCCGTTGTGAGCCGTCGGCGTCGATGGCGCCGTCGTTGCCGCCGGCGTCGACGATCAACCGGCCCAGGCAGTGCGCGGGCATGTTCGGCAGGCCCTCGCTGACCAGCCACGTCACCGACTGCGCCACCAGGGCGGCGTGTTCCTCGGTGCCGGCGGGTTCCTCGGCGCGACTGGTGGCGTCGCTCCAGTCGGCCAGGGTCTGCGCGGTGGGCGGGGTGACCCCGGTCAGCAGGGTCATCGCGCGGTCGGGCATCTCCTGTGCCACGACCTTCACGGCATCGAATTCGCCCTGCGCGACGGCCCCCTCAACGATGGCGGCAGCGGCCGCCTCCACCCCGGGGCGCAGCGCGTCGATCGCCTTCTTGCTGAACGAGGGCTGCAGGGAGCGGCGGATGCGGTCGTGGACCGGCGGGTCGTTCTCGATCAGCGGGTAGCGCTCGGTGCGCAGCGTGGCCACCTCGAAGGTGACGCCGTCGCCGGAGACGAAGTCGGCGGGGTTGCGCAGGACCTGGACGGCTTCGGCGTGCCCGGGGACCAGCCAGACGTCGCGGTGCGGCACGTGGATGACCGGGCCGAGGTCGCGCAGTCGGTCGTAGTACGGATAGGGGTCGAGCTGCGCCGGCGGTGAGTACGGGTCCAGGTCGGTGGGCTCCGCGGTGGTAACGGGACTTGCCATGCCACTCCTTCATCGGAACGGATTTGCACTCGGGTGCAGATGTGGTCTGTGTCATACTTGCACTCGAGTGAACATTGGTCAAGGGGACCCCGAAGGAGCGCCGAACATTGCCCACTGCGCCACCGCCTCCGCTGTCCAACCCGCGCGCGGTACGGACGAGGAAGGCGCTGTACGACGCCGCCGCAAGGCTTTTCGTCGCCAAGGGCTACGAGGAAACGACGATGGCCGACATCGCCGCGGAGGCGGGGGCGTCGCGCAGGACGGCGTTCAACCACTTCCCCAACAAGGGCGACATCCCGATGGTGTGGGTGCGGCAGATGGCCGACCGGGTGATCGAGGAGATCGCGGCGAGCACTATCGAGGACGCGCCGGAGCGGATCCGCGCCTACTTCCACCTGCTGAGCGAGGCGGTGGAGGCGCAGCCGGAGCTGAGCCGGCAGATGATGCTGGGGTGGACCGCCGCGCTCGGGCCGGCGTTGTACGAGTCGCAGTTGCTGGCCGACCTGGCCCCGATCCTCGAGGAGGGGCAGCAACGCGGGACGATCGCCGCCGGTGTCGACCTCGCGGTGGCGGCGCGCGCGCTCAGCGATGTGTTGCAGGGCGCGGTATTTCGCTGGGTGCGCGAACCCGACACGGTGCTGCACGAGCGGATCGACGACGTCATCGAGTTGGTGCTGCGCGCGATCACCGCGACGAGCTGAGCGCTGTCGGTGACGGATGTGTCTCGGTCAGGTTGAGATGTGGCGTCGGACAATGAGGCTCGGCGCATGCACTGTCATCCTGTTCCGGTGGCGCCCAGGACCGCGAAGAAGTCTGACAGCAGGCTGGCAGCCCGGCTCGCCGCGTTGGCGTCGCTGGGCGCCGCGATCATCCACGTCGCCGTCGTGCCCGCACACTGGCAGGAGTGGGCGCCGGCTGGCCTGTTCTTCGTGGCGATCGCGCTGTTCCAGTCGATCTGGGCGACGGTCGTCCTGGTGCGGACCACGCCGTCGGTGCTGGCCGCCGGCATCATGGTCAACCTCGGCGCGATCGCCCTGTGGACGGTGTCGAGAACGGCGGGGGCACCGTTCGGCCCCCACGCGGGCGAGGCCGAGATGGTGCAGGGCGCGGACCTGTGTGCGCTCCTGCTGCAGATCTACGTCGTGATGGGCGCCGGCTGGGTGGTGTACCGCGGCCTGCAAGGGCATCCGGTGCCGGCCGTCGGCAGGGCGCTCATCCTGACCGGAGCAGTCGGTGTGGTGACGCTGGCGGCCACGGTGGGAGCCGCGTCGGGTCTGCAGCACGGACATCCCGCCGCTGCCGAGCCGCTCGCGGGTCACCACGGTCACTTCCACGCGCACTGAGAGGTACCGCTAGCGGTCGAGCACGGCGCGGGTGCTCGCCTCGGGCGTCAGGTCGAGGCGGCGCAGCAGCTGCGCGTTGAGCGCGACGACGATGGTCGACAGCGACATCAGGATCGCGCCGACGGACATGGGCAGGACAAGCCCGACGGGGGCGAGCACCCCGGCGGCCAGCGGCACCGAGATGAGGTTGTATCCGGCGCCCCACCACAGGTTCTGCTTCATCTTGCGGTAGCTCGCCCGGGACAGTTCGATCACCGAGAGCACCGAGCGCGGGTCGGAGCTGGCCAGGATGACCCCGGCTGAGGCGATGGCGACGTCGGTGCCGGCGCCGATCGCGATGCCGACGTCGGCCTGGGCCAGTGCCGGGGCGTCGTTGACGCCGTCGCCGACCATGGTGACCTTCTTGCCCTCGTGTTGCAGCGCAGCGACTTTGGACGCCTTGTCTTCCGGGCGCACCCCGGCGAACACCCGGTCGATGCCGAGTTCGGCGCCGACCGCCGCGGCGACGGCCTCGGCGTCGCCGGTGATCATGACGACCTCGACGCCGAGCTTGTGCAGCGCATCCACCGCGTCGCGCGATTCGGGGCGGATCTCGTCGGCCAGGCGCAGGCCGCCGAGCACGGCGCCGTCGCGGACGACGTGCAGGATGATGGCGCCGTCGTCGCGCCAGCCGGCGGCCGCGGAGACTTCCTGTGCGCCAACCTCCTCGAGGAGGCGAGGGCCGCCGACGCGGATCTGGTGCCCGTCGACCGTGGCGGTCACACCGACCGCCGGTGAGGACGAGAAGCCGCTCGCGCGTGGAATGGTGAGTCCGCGCTCCTGCGCGGCGCGGACGATGGCCCGCGCCAGCGGGTGTTCACTGTCGGCCTCGGCCGCGGCGGCGAGCGCGAGGACGGTGTCGTCGTCGGCATCCCCGGCGGCCGCGACGGCGGTCACGGTGGGTTCTCCCTTGGTGAGCGTGCCCGTCTTGTCGAACAGCACGGCGTCGACGGTGCGCATGGCCTCCAGGGCGAGGCGGTCCTTGACCAACACGCCACCGCGCGCGGCACGCTCGGTGGCGATCGACACCACCAGCGGGATCGCCAGCCCCAACGCGTGCGGGCAGGCGATGACGAGCACGGTGATCGCTCGGATCACCGACGCGTCGGGATCGCCGGCGATCGACCACGCCACGGCGGTGACGGCGGCGGAGACCAGGGCGAACCAGAACAGCCAGCCGGCCGCCCGGTCGGCCAGGCGCTGGGCTCGGGAGGACGAGTTCTGGGCTTCGGTGACGAGGCGCTGGATCCCCGCCAGGGCGGTGTCGTCGCCGGTGGCGGTGATCTCGACGCGCAACCCGGAATCGGTGGCCACGGTGCCGGCCGTCACGGCGTCCCCGACGCCGCGGGCCACCGGCCGGGATTCGCCGGTCACCATCGACTCGTCCATGTCGGCTCGGCCGTCGACGATCCTGCCGTCGGCGGGCACGCTGCCGCCGGGCCGGACGATCACGAGGTCACCGACCTGTAGGTCGGCCGGCGAGACCGTGACGGTGCGGTCGCCGTCGACCTTCTCGGCCTCGTCGGGCAGCAGTGCGGCCAGCGAGTCCAGCGCGGAGGTGGTCTGCGCCAATGAGCGCATCTCCAGCCAGTGGCCGAGCAGCATGATGACGATCAGCAGCGCCAGCTCCCACCAGAACTCGAGTTCGTGATGGAGCGGGCCCAGGCTGGCACCCCAGGACGCGACGAAGGCGACGGTGATGGCCAGGCCGATCAGCAGCATCATTCCCGGTTTGCGGGAACGGATCTCGCTGACGGCGCCGGTGAGGAAGGGCCGCCCACCGACGGCGTACATGATCGTGCCCAGCACCGGCGCGATCCAGCGGGCGCCGGGGAAGTCGGGGATGTGGTAGCCGACCAGCATGGCGAACATGGTCGAGAACGCGACCACCGGGATCGCGATGATCAGGTTGACCCAGAACAACTTTCGGAACTGCGCGACATGATCGCCGTGCCCGGCATGGCCGGAATGGGCCTGGCGGCCGGGGTCGCCGTCGGCCTGGTGGTGGTCGTGGCCGGCCCGGCCGTGCGTGTGCGATGTGGCGTACTCCCTGGTGTTCACCTCGGCCCTCCGTTCCCGATCCGACGCCCAAATACCCCCTTGGGGTATAGTCACATCCAACGTATACCCGGGGCAGGTATGCCGCAAGGCACTGCTCGGCGGACCTTACGGTCAGTCCCACCACCCGCCGCCACCGTAGGTCGCGAAGCGGTGTGCCTGCCGGTTGTCGATCACGTCCTCGTCGATCTCGCTGCCACTGTTCGCATCACGGGTGAGCGATCGCAAGATCACCCGCTGGGCGGTGCGGTCGGATGCGAACCAGGCGCGCCGGAACGGCCGGCGGCTGCGAATTCACATAGCTGCCGTGGAGATGCGCTGCCGCAGCAGCTCTGAGGGCCGGTAGCGGCAACCCGTTTCACGGTGGTGCTTGTCCACCGGCCACGCGGGCAGATCACACTCGGCGCCGCCGGTTCGGTGGTGGCGCCCCGCAGCCCACAAAGCACGGCCGTCAGTTGCGCGAACTCGCAGCTGTAGCCCCATTTCTCGGCTACCGGCGCAAGATGCGCTCTGCCGTGTCGTAGGGCATGCGCCAGTGTGGTAGGCCGGTCATCGGTGTAGCCGCCCGAACATGATCTCCTCGATCCGCTGTCGCGGAAGTGTGTTCCCGTCAAAGGTTCTGGGTGATCGTCGGCTCGAATCTATGCCGTCGACCCTGCCCGCAGGTGTTCCGGAATCGGGACATCGGTGCCGGTCGGGAAGGGTTTGCGGCCATCGCGGAGGTCGACTCACCCGCTCTGCCGACGCCAACAGGCACGGCCGCCACTGGCGAACAGGAATCCGCGGCTCGCCAGGCCGTCGTAGATCCCTGTGAAGGCGTCAGAGCCGATGACCTCGAAACCGGCCTTGCGCAGGTTCACCGCCATCGGGAAGCCCATCGTTCCCAGTCCTACGAAGCCAATCGCCGTGCTAGCCACCGTCGCGCAGGTGGGTGTCGGTGTGGCAGACGCCGCAGCGCAGCACCTCGAGCAGCACCTCCGATCCGGTGGGGTCCGGAGTCGGCACCTCGAGTTCGGTCACTGCTGCCTCACCTTCGGTGACGGCGAATGTGCGCATCGTTGCTCCTGTCTAGGCGTTCTGTCACCGTCGATCGTGACCCGGCGCACAGGGCGTGCTGTGTTCCACAATGAAACAGGGAAGTGGCCGGCCGGCTACATGTAGCGGCCGCCGGTGACCTCGGCGACGGTCCCGGTCATGTAGGACGACATATCGGAGGCGTAAAACAAGGCAACCGAGGCGATCTCATGGGGATCGCCGGCCCTCTGCATCGGGATCTCAGCCATCTTCTGGTCCCAGACCTTCGGCGGCATCGCCTCGGTCATAGCGGTACGGATCAAACCTGGCTGAATGGCGTTGACGCGAACACCAAGGTGAGCAACCTCTTTGGCCGCCGCCTTGGTGAGCCCGACGATGCCCGCCTTGGCGGCCGAGTAGTTGGTCTGACCGACGAAGCCGACCTTGCCCGAGATCGAGGACATGTTGATGATCGATCCGCCACCGTGCTCACGCATATACCAGGCGGCCGAACGTGTTCCGTTCCAGGTTCCCCGCAGATGGATGGCGATCACCTGGTCGAACTGGTCTTCGGTCATCTTGCGCATCGTCGCGTCACGGGTGATGCCGGCGTTGTTGACCATGATGTCCACGGTGCCGAAAGCGTCGAGGGCAGCCTTGATCAGACCGTCGACATTTGCGGCGACGGTGACGTCGCAGCCCACACCGATGGCGGGGCCTGGAAGCGCCGTCGCCGCTTCCTTGACGTGCGCCTCGTCCAGGTCGCCGAGGACGACGCGCGCGCCGTGTCCGGCGAATGTCTGCGCGATGGCGAGGCCGATGCCCTGCGCACCACCGGTGATGATTGCCGTTCTGCCGTGCAACATGGCGGTTTTCCTTCCGTACTCGTTCACGATGACTGCGCGACAGCGGTTTCAGTCGCCTGGTGGGCAACCCCGTCCGCCAGGGACGCGGCGATCGTCTCGTCGTCCATGCCGGCCTCCCGTAACAGGGTGCGGGTGTGCGCGCCCAGCGCGGGCACCGCTCCCATCGCGGCTTCGTGGTCGTCGAACGTGGTCGGCGGCAGCAGCGCGTCGACCACAGCGTTCTCGGTTTCGATGGTCCTCCAGCGATTCCGGGCCGCGAGTTGGGGGTGATCGACGACGTCGCGGATCTGCTTGATCTGGGCGGCGGGGACGCCGGCGACCGCGAGCCGCGCGTCCAGTTCGGCGACGGTGTACCGCTGGGTGAGTTCGGCGATGGCGCAGTCGCATTCGGAACGGTGCCGAACCCGGTCGACGTTGGTCCGGAACCGTTCGTCGTCGGCGAGTTCGGGGTGGCCCAGCACCTCGGTGACCAAAGTGCGCCAGCCCCGGTCGTTCTGGACGCCGATGAGGATCTCGCCGTCGGCCGTCGGGAACGAGTCGTACGGTGCGATCGCGGCGTGGCCGACGCCCATCCGGGGCGGCTGCACACCGGTGTACATCTGGGTGTAGAGCGCGTGGCCCATCCACTCGACGGTGGCCTCGAGCATCGACACCTCGATCGCGGCACCTACCCCGGTCCGGGCGCGGCGCAACAGAGCCGCGAGGATTCCTTGGGCGCAATACATTCCGGCTGCGATATCGGCGGTGGGAATTCCGGTCTTGACTGCGTGTTCGGGGGTTCCGGTGATCGAGATCAGACCCGACTCGGCCTGCACGAGCATGTCGTAGGCCTTGCGCTGCTCGAGCGGCCCGCCGACCCCGTAGCCGGACAGGTTCGCCACGACCAGGCGGGGGTGAGACGCCCGCAGGGTCGCGGCGTCCAGGCCGAGACGGGCTGCCGCGCCCGGCGCCAGGTTCTGTACGAATACATCGGCCTGCCCGATGAGCGTCCGGACGGCCTCGCGTCCCCGATCGCTCTTCAGGTCGATCGCCAGGGATTGCTTTCCACGGTTGAGCCATACGAAGTGGGCACCGGTGCCGTGGACCACGTGGTCGTATCCACGGGCGAGGTCTCCCCCCTCGGCGCGTTCCACCTTGATGACCCGCGCGCCGAGATCGGCCAGTTGGCGGGTGGCCAGCGGCGCGGCGACCGCCTGCTCGATGGCGACGACGGTGTACCCGTCGAGTGGACGGATCATGACGTCTTCTTCTGTTCGGCGCGCACCAACCCGCCGCCGATGATCAGCCGCTGGATCTCACTGGTGCCTTCGTAGAGGCGCAACAGACGCACGTCGCGGTAGATGCGCTCCACCGGAACCTCGCGCATGTAGCCGGTGCCGCCGTGCACCTGAACCGCGAGATCGGCGACCTTGCCGACCATTTCGGTGCAGAACAGCTTGGCGACCGACGGGGCGATGCGGCGGTCGGTGCCGTCCACCCAGGCGCGTGCGGCGTCGCGGACCAGGGAGCGGCCCGCCATCACCCCGGTGGCCATGTCGGCGAGCATCGCCTGCACCAACTGGAATTCACCGATCGGCACTCCACCCTGGGTGGAGGTGGCGGCATAGGCCACCGATTCGTCCAGGGCGCGCTGGGCCTGCCCGACCGCCAGTGCCGCGATGTGGATGCGGCCACGGGCCAGGATGGTCATGGCGGCGCGATACCCGACGGCGGCGTCTCCGCCGACCAGCGCCTCGGGCCCGACCCGGACGTCGTCGAAGGTGACGTCGGCGGTCCGCGAGCCTTCCTGGCCCATCTTCGCGTCCTTGACGCCGACCTCTACCCCGGACGCGCCGGCGGGCACGAGGAACACGGCGATCCCGTTACCGCTGTCCGGCGCCGGATCGGTGCGCGCGAACACGACGAACAGGCTGGCGGTGGTGGCGTTGGTGATGAATCGCTTGGCGCCGTTGATGACCCAGTCGTCGCCGTCGGATTTCGCGGTGGTGCGCAGGCCGGACGGATTGGAGCCCGCGCCCGATTCGGTGAGCGCGAAGGACGCCACGATCTCCCCGGAGGCGATGCCCGGCAGCCACTGGCTCTTCTGCTCGTCGGTGCCGAACCCGACGAGTACCTGGCCGGCGATGCCGTTGTTGGTACCGAACATCGACCGCAGACTCAAGGAGGTGTAGCCCAGTTCCATGGCGACCTCGACGTCCTGGGTGAGGTCCAGGCCCAGTCCGCCCCACTCCTGCGGGATGGCATAGCCGAACAGCCCCATTTCGGCGGCCTGCCTGCGCAGGTCGTCCGGGATGGCGTCGGTGGCCATGATCGCCAGTTCGCGGGGGACGACCCGGCTGTGGACGAAGTGGGTGATCTGCTTGAGAACGTCGGCGAACACGTCGTCGGGGACGTCGGGGTCGGTGGTCACGGCTCAACTATCTCGGCCCGATTGATAACAGTCCAATATCTAGTTGGTCGCTCTGCAATACTCTGTAGTCATAAATTGCTGGTGAGCGGTGGTGATCTCGGTGGACCTTGACGACGTACGAGCGTTCCTCGCCGTGGCGGAGGAGTTGCACTTCGGCCGCGCCGCCCAACGTTTGCACATGGCTCAGCCGCCGCTCAGCCGCACTGTCAAGCGGCTCGAACGCAAGCTCGGAACCCGTCTGTTCGACCGCAACACCCGATCGGTGGCGCTCACCCCGGCCGGTCATGCCCTGCTCGAACCGGCCCGGGAGGTGATCGACGCGCTGCGCCGTGCCGAGGCCGCGGTGCGCGCCGCCCAGGACGGTGACGTCGGGCTGGTGCGTATCGCGTTCGCGGGTGCCTCGACGCACGGCTTGGTCGCGCGGTTGGCTCGGGTGGTGCGATCCAAGCGTCCGGGGGTGCAGCTGGAGTTGTCGAGTCAGAACTACGCGCAGCCGGCGATGAAGAAGCTCGTCGAAGGCGACACCGACATCGCGCTCGGGCGCTGGGATGTCGTACCGGCCGAGGTGGCGACGCAGGTGGTGATGCCGGACTCTCTGATGCTGGCCCTACCGGACACCCACCGATTGGCCGGCCGGACCGCTCTGCCGTTTGGCGAGCTGAGTACCGAGGTCTTCGTGTCCTTGCCTCCGCACGAAGGCGCGGTGCTGCCCGATCGGCTGCGAAGGCTCGCGCACGCCAACGGGTTCGTCGCCGAGGTCATCCAGATCGCGCCGGACACCCAGACCGCACTGGCGTTGGTCAGCGCCGAGGTGGGCTGCCATCTCACGCTGGCGTCGGTGGCGCGCAACGCCACCGACCCGCATGTCGTCTTCGTCCCAGTGGCCGACGAGGTACCCGATGTCGATCTCCGGGCGGCCTGGCGGCGCGACGATGCCGAACCCGCCCTGCGCGCGGTGCGCGACGAACTGCTGGCACTGATCGCGTAGTCACTGTTCGGACCGCGACAACCTCGATAACCACTCCGGCACAGTCGGACACCGGACCGTCTCGGCGGAACTCCCCCGAGCAGCAGCAAACCCGCTCCGACGCTGGTCGGAGCGGGTTTTCATCTGTCGGGCTGACAGAATTTGAACCTGCGACCACTTGACCCCCAGTCGGACATTGGCTGATTTTGCTTGTCTTGCAACGGGTCCCGATGCCACGTGACCAGCGATAACCGTCTCACGCCGTCTCTCACAACTCCCATGAGTTTGCACCTAGTTGTGACAACGACGTGACAACGCGTTGCCCCCGTGGCGTTTCGGGCTGACTTTGACCCTATTTGCTGGGCACTGCCGAGGTAGCCAAGTTGCCGGGCGCGCAAGCAGGGAAGTTCAGACCCCTGACCTCCGCACTGCCAGGACCGGGCAGTCATCGCCAACATGCCTCGAGGTATTCGGCGTCGGTCACAGGGTCGGTCGACCAGGAAGCGGCAGCCGAACTCCGGATCATCACGGTGAGCGTCGAACAGGGCGTTGGCCCGACAGCCAGCGGTAGTAGGGCTGGCGGGCGAGCTTGAGTACCCGGCACGTCACCGACACGGGGATTCCGTCGTAGGCGAGCTCATTTACGAGCGGGTAGAGCCTTTTCCCGGCAGGTTCGACTGCGACAGATACGCTGCGGCCCGGCAAAAGACCTCGTTCTCCTGCTCCAACAACCGATTGCGGCGACGCGCTCCCGCAGCTCGGTTGACTCGCTGGTCGTCTTGCCCGATCTACCGCCGTCGTCAGCGTCGGCCTGACGCATCCATTTCGACAACGTGATCGGGTGCACGCCGAAATCGTGGGCGATCTGCTCGATGGTCACGCCTTCTTCGCGGTCGCGGGCGACACGGACAACGTCTCACGGAACTCCTTGGGATAAGGCCTTGCCACAGGGACATCCTTCCAGCCCGCCCACCCCGGGCAAGCCATCTCAGGTGTCACCTATTCGTGCAGCAGACCCTTTTCAATGCGCACCGAGGCCGCCGGGTTGCGGGCCAGGATCATGCGATTCGCTCGATAGTCGCGAGCGCAGAAGCGAGATGTTCCCGAGCGATCTCGGCGTCGTACTGCGCCTGCATGTTGATGAAAAACATGTCGCTCAACCCCAGAGCACGCGACAGACGGAGCGCGGTGTCAGCGGTGATGCTCCGCTTGCCGTGGACGATCTCATTGATCCGGCGCGCGGGTACGTCGATTGCCTTGGCGATCCGGTACTGGGAGATGCCCATGGGCTCAAGGAACTCCGTCAACAGGATCTCGCCGGGGTGAGTGGGGGCGAAGTCGGGCATTGCTCTCTCCTTTCAGTGATAGTCGACCAGCTCAACATGCGAAGCGCCGCTGGCGCTCCAGGTGAAGCACACGCGCCACTGGTCGTTGACGCGGACGCTGTACTGTCCGGCGCGGTTGCCAGACAGCTTCTCCAGCCGATTGCCCGGCGGGACTCGCAGGTCGTTGATGTTCTCGGCCGCATTGATGAGGACGAGTTTGTTGTAGGTGAGCCTGCTGAGCTCGGGACTGAGCTTCTTGCCGTACCGGCGCTGCCAGATCGCCTCGGTGTCCTTATCCCCGAACGAGCGGATCACAGTTCAATAGTAACGTTAGGCGTTATTAACGGCAAGCGTTATCATCCTCGCGGGCCTGGGTACCAGAGAAAATTGTGCATAAAGTAGTCATGGGGCCGAAATACAGTGGTGGAATACAACCCAACACGAGGGGACCTTATGACCCACCACCACTCCCCCGGTGCACCTGATCATAATGCCTTCAACGGGAGACCCATCAACGGCAGTTTGTTGCCGACAGTCTCGAAAGCAGCTGGTGCTCTTCGCATCTCGCGCTCGTCCATTTACCGGCTCTTCGACGCTGGCGAGCTCGCCTGGGTGCAGATCGGGGCTGCCCGCCGCGTCACGTCAGCCGAGATCCACCGCTTCATCCTTCAGCCCGTACGCAGCGAGCTGGGTGAGCTGGCCGCAGCCCGCAACCGGCAGGCCGCGGAGAAGCTCGCGTTGGGCGAGGCCTACTCCGACCTGGGTAACGTCGTCTGCAATGAGGCTGGCGAGCCCTATCCCCCGTCAACGCTGAGCACGCTGTGGCAGGCCGCCATCCGCGACCTCAACGTGCCGCAGATCCGTCTCCACGACGCTCGCCACACCTGCGCGACGCTCATGCATCTGCAGGGTGTCCCGATCGCACTCGTGGCTGCATGGCTCGGCCATGCCGACGTGTCGTTCACCATGCGGACTTATGTCCACCCACAGCCCGAGGCGCTCGCATTGGCGGCGCAAAGCTTTGCTCCGCCGCTGGCGGATCCTGGCGACTGAAGCACCTCGCACACGCGTGCGGTAACACCCACTGTGCTCTGTGACAATCTGTGACTAATTTCGAGCTGTCGAACTTCGTTCGACACCTACTCTTCAGAAAAGAGCAGGTCAAAGACGTTTTCTATGGTCGGGCTGACAGGATTTGAACCTGCGACCACTTGACCCCCAGTCAAGTGCGCTACCAAGCTGCGCCACAGCCCGCGGTGCCTCCGGGATCGCCGGTAGGCGGTCGAAAGCCTACCTCAGGGCACCGTCGGAATCCCAACCGCCACAGTCGTGCCGCGTGTCAGACCGTCACCAGGCGGTACAACCCGATCGATCCGACCACGACGATCACCGTGCGCAGCACCGTCGGCGAGAGCTGCCGGCCGTAATGCGCACCCAGGAAACCGCCGATCAGCGACCCGACGGCGATCAGCCCGGCCGCCGCCCAGCTGATCCGGTCGAAGGCCACCACGGTGTAGGCCACCGCGGCGACGACGTTGACCACCAGCGACAGCAGGTTCTTGGCCGCGTTCATCCGCTGCATGTCCTCGGGCAGCAGCGCCCCCATCGCCGCGATCAGCAGGATGCCCTGGGCGGCGGTGAAGTAGCCGCCGTACACCCCGACCGCGAACGTCGCCGCCACCAGCGCCGTCATCCGCGCCGCCGACACGTGATCGGCCGACCGGCCGGCCGCCTCGGCTCGCCGCCGCGCCCAGGCCTGGATCCGCGGCCCCACCACTACCAGGGCCAGCGCCGCCACCAGCAGCACCGGCACCACCTGGGTGAACACCTTCTCCGGCAGGTGCAGCAGCAGCCACGCCCCGCAGCCCGCCCCGATGAACGACGCCGGCAACTGCCAGGCCAGCCGGCGGCCCTGCCCGCGCAGCTCGCGGCGATACCCCCACGTCCCCGACACCCCGCCGGCCACCAGGCCGACGGCGTTGGACATGGTCGCGGTCACCGGCGGATAGCCCAGTGCGACCAGGGTGGGAAAGGTGATCAGGGTGCCGGAGCCGACGATGGCGTTGATAGCCCCGGCTCCGACGCCCGCCAACGCGATGAGCAGCATGTCGACGACGGGCACTTGGCTCACCCTACCGAGCGGATTCGGCGCGCTGACGCACCGCCCGGGTACGTCAGCGCGCCGACGTCACCGGGTGCGCGAGCGTGCGCCTCGCTTCTCGCGGACCCGCACGTTGATCCGGATCGGACTGCCCTCGAAACCGAACGTCTCGCGCAGCCGGCGCTCCAGGAACCGGCGATAGCCGGCCTCGAGGAACCCGGAGGTGAACAGCACGAACGTCGGCGGCCGGGTGGTCGCCTGGGTGGCGAACAGGATCCGCGGCTGCTTGCCGCCGCGCACCGGCGGCGGCGTGGCCGCCACCACTTCCTTGAGGAACGTGTTGAGCTGCCCGGTGGTGATCCGCTTGTCCCACGACGCCAGCGAGGTCTCCAGCGCCGGCACCAGCTTCTGCACCGCGCGGCCGGTCTTGGCCGAGATGTTGACCCGCGGCGCCCACTGGATCTGCGCCAGCTGCAGATCGATCTCGCGGTCCAGCAGGTAGCGGCGATCCTCGTCGACCAGATCCCACTTGTTGAACGCCAACACCAGCGCCCGGCCCGCCTCGATCACCATCGACAGCACCCGCTGATCCTGTTCGGTCAGCGGCTGCGACGCGTCGACGAGCACGATCGCCACCTCGGCGGCATCGATCGCCCCGTGCGTGCGCACCGAGGCGTAGAACTCGTGCCCGCTGGCCTGCCCCACCTTGCGTCGCAGGCCCGCGGTGTCGACGAATCGCCAGAGTTTGCCATCCATTTCGATCAGCGAGTCGACCGGGTCCACCGTGGTGCCCGCCACATCGTGCACCACCGAGCGCTCGTCGCCGGCCAACCGGTTCAGCAGCGAGGACTTGCCGACGTTGGGCTTGCCGACCAGCGCGACCCGGCGCGGCCCGCCCCCGCCGCCGGACACCTCGGAGATCGTCGGCAGCGCGTCGACGACGGCGTCGAGCAGATCGGCCACCCCGCGGCCGTGCATCGCGCTGACGGTGTGCGGCTGCCCCAGCCCCAGCGACCACAGCTCGGCCGCGTCGGCCTCGCCGCGCTCGGTGTCGACCTTGTTGGCCGCCAGGAACACCGGCTTGCCCGAGCGCTGCAACAGCTTGGCCGCGGCCTCGTCGGCCGCGGTGGCGCCGACGACGGCGTCGACGACGAAGATGATCGCGTCGGCGGTGCGCATGGCCACCGACGCCTGTTCGGCCACCAGCTGCTGCAGGCCCTTGGCGTCGGGTTCCCAGCCGCCGGTGTCCTGCACGACGAACCGCTGACCGGACCACAGCGCGTCATAGGACACCCGGTCCCGGGTCACCCCGGGGACGTCCTGCACGACGGCTTCGCGCCGGCCCAGGATCCGGTTGACCAGCGTGGACTTGCCGACGTTGGGCCGGCCGACGACGGCGACGACCGGCGGCGGTGCCGAGGCCTCCTCGATGGCCTCGGCCACCTCCTCGGCGCCCAGCTCCCACTCGCGTTCGTCGACCCAGGTGCCGTCCTCGCTCATCGGCTCACCCCTGCCTTCTGGTGGACCAGCGCGGTCAGGTGCTCGATGACCTGCGCCTGGTCCATCTCGCTGGTGTCGACCACGACCGCGTCGTCGGCGGCGCGCAGCGGCGACACCGCGCGGGTCGAGTCGAGATGGTCGCGGCGCTTCACATCCGCCAGCACCGCCTCGTAGTCGTCGGCCAATCCGTTGGCGATGTTCTGGTGGTTGCGCCGCCGGGCCCGTTCCTCGGCCGAGGCGGTGAGGAAGATCTTGACGTCGGCGTCGGGCAGCACGACGGTGCCGATGTCGCGGCCCTCGACGACGACGCTGCCCGCCGCGTCGGCCAGCCGGCGCTGCAACGCCACCAGCCGGGTCCGCACCGCGGGCACCGCCGACACCGCCGACACCGCCTTGGTGACGGCGTCGCCGCGGATCTCGGCGGACACGTCCTCACCGGCCAGATACGACCGGTCCTCGCGCGGATCGTGACCGACCGCCAGCTCGATGTTCTCCGCCGCGGCGCCGATGGCCGCCGGATCGGCCAGATCGACCCCGCTGCGCAGCACCCCGAGCGTCACGATGCGATACATCGCCCCGGTGTCCAGATACCGCGCGTCCAGCGACTCCGCCAAACCCCTTGCCACCGAGGACTTTCCGGTCCCTGCGGGCCCGTCTATCGCTATCACCAACGAACCGCTCACAGCCTCACCATCTTGTACAGTTCGCCGATCTCCTTCTGAGTCAGCACCCGGATGCTGCCCGCGCGCTGGTCCCCGAGGGTGACCGCGCCGATGTCGGTGCGGACCAGTTCGAGCACCGGGAACCCCACCTGCGCCAGCAACCGGCGCACGATGCGTTTGCGGCCCTCGTGCAGCGTCACCCGCACCAGCGACTTGCCCGGGACGGTGTCCACCACCGCGAAGTCGTCGACCACCACCGGGCCGTCGTCCAGCTCGATGCCGTCGCGCAGTTTGCGGCCCAGCCCGCGCGGCACCGCGCCCTGCACGGTGGCCAGGTAGGTCTTGGGCACCTCGAAGGACGGGTGCATCAGCCGGTGCGCGAGCTCACCGTCGTTGGTCAGCAGCAGCAGTCCTTCGGTGTCGGCGTCCAGCCGCCCGACGTGAAAGAGGTTCTTGTTGCCCCGAACTCGATGCTCCACCAGATCGCCGACGCAGGGCCGGCCGCGGTCGTCGGACATCGTGGAGTGCATGCCCTTGGGTTTGTTGATCGCCAGGTACACCAGGGTGTCGTCCTGGGCGATCCGGGCGCCGTCGACCCGGATCACCGACACCGACGGGTCCACCCGGGTGCCCAGCTCGGTCACCACCATGCCGTCCACTTCCACCCGGCCGTCGCGGATCATCTTCTCCGCCACCCGTCGGGACGCAATTCCTGCCTGGGACAACACTTTTTGAAGGCGTACGCCTTCGTCGTCGGTCATGGTTCAGTCCTGGTCCACATCGAAGGAGGCCACCTCGGGTGCCGGTGCACCGTTGAGTTTGGCGAAACGCGGTTCCTGGTCCAGGGTTTCGCTGAGGTCGTCGATCACGTCCACGTCGGGCAGCAGCGGCGCGATGTCGGGCAGGTCGGACAGCGATGTCAGGCCCAGCCGTTCCAGGAACAGCTCGGTGGTGGCGAAGGTCACGGCGCCGGAGTCGGCGTCGGTGCCGGCCTCGGTGATCAGGCCGCGCGCCAGCAGGGTCCGCATCACCGCGTCGACGTTCACGCCGCGCACCGCGCTGACCCGGGCCCGGGTGACGGGCTGGCGGTAGGCCACCACGGCCAGCGTCTCGAGCGCGGCGCGGGTCAGCTTGGACCGGGCGCCGTCGAGCAGCAGCTTCTCCACGTACGGCGCGTACCTCGACCGGGTGTACATCCGCCACCCGCCGCCGGCTTCACGCAGGTCGATCCCGCTGTCGCGGGCGGCCAGCTCGTCGGCCATCGCGTGCAGCCGCTCGGCGATCCGTTCGGCGGACTGCTCGGTGACCGAGGCCAGCGATTCGACGCTGACCGGGGTGTCGACCACCAGCAGCAGCGCCTCGAGCACCGCGGTCAGTTCGGCGTCGTCGAATTCCGGGGCGCCGCCGAACAGCGCCTCGTCGGTGGCGTCGTCGGCGTCCAGGTCGGCCGGGGGTTCGGAGAACTCGTCAGTCATCGGTCTTTCTATTCCGCGTCAGCGGTCGCCAGTTGCTGGCTGGTCGGGCGCTCTCCGGTCCACGAAATCTGGAGCACACCAAGTGGTTCTGGTTGTTCGAATGCTACCGCCCTGGCCCGGTACAGTTCGAGCAGCGCCAGGAACCGCCCGACGATCTCCATCGGCACCTGGCAGTCGGCCACCAATTCCGAGAACGACGCCCAGTGCCCGATCCCCCGGGCCTCCAGCAGCGCGATCAGGTTGGCGGCCTGTTCGGGCACCGACACCGCGACCTGGTGCAGGTGGTCGGTGCCCACCGTGGGCACCGGTCGCGGGGTGAACGCGGCCGCGGCGATCTGGGCGAACCGCTCGGCGTCCACCCCGAGCATCACCTCGGGCAGCAGGTCGGAATAGCGCTCCTCGAGCGCCACCGCCCTGGGGTAGCTGCGCAGCGCGGCGGCCTCCAGCTCGGCGAACATCTCGGCGACGTGTTTGAACGCCCGGTACTGCAGCAGCCGGGCGAACAACAGGTCGCGCACCTCGAGCAGCGCCAGGTCGTCCTCGTCGTGGATCTCCCCGGCGGGCAGCAGCCGGGCCGCCTTCAGATCCAGCAGGGTGGCCGCGACCACCAGGAACGACGTCGTCTCCTCGAGCCCCAGCTGGGCGCCGATCTCCTTGGTGTAGGCGATGAACTCGTCGGTGACCTGGTGCAGCGCCACCTCGGTGACATCGAGCCGGTGCCCGAAGATCAACTGCAGCAGCAGGTCGAACGGGCCCTCGAAATTGCTCAGCCGGACCTGGAAGCCCGTCTTGGTCGACTCCTCGGTGGGCTCTGCCTCGCTCACGCGCCGAACCGGTAGATGACCTCACGGGCCAACGCTCGATATGCCTCGGCCCCAGCGGATTTCGGTGCCCACGTGGTGATCGGCTCGCCGGCGACGCTGGTTTCGGGGAAGCGCACGGTGCGGGTGATGACGGTGTCGAACACCAGATCGCCGAACCGTTCGACCACCCGCGCCATCACCTCACGGGAGTTCACCGTGCGGGGGTCGTAACGGGTGATCAGGATGCCGCTGATCGACAGCTTCGGGTTGAGCCGGTCGTGCACCTTCTCGACGGTGTCGGTCAGCAGCGCCAGCCCGCGCAGCGAGAAGTACTCGCACTCGGTCGGGATGATCACCCCGTCGCTGCAGGCCAGCCCGTTGACGGTGAGCAGGCCCAGCGAGGGCTGGCAGTCGATCAGCACGTAGTCGTAGCGGTCCAGCACCGGGTAGAGCGCCCGGGCCAGCGACTGCTCCCGGCCCACCTCGTTGACCAGCTGGATCTCGGCGGCCGACAGGTCGATGTTGCTGGGCACCAGGTCCAGGCCCGGCACCCGGGTGCTGATCAGCACCTCGTCGACCGACACCCGCGGCTCCACCAGCAGGTTGTGCACGGTGTTGTCGAGCTCGTAGTGCGGCACGCCCAGCCCCGCCGACAAGGCACCCTGCGGGTCCAGGTCCACCAGCAGCACCCGGCGCCCGTATTCGGCCAGGCTGGCGCCCAGGTTGATCGTCGAGGTGGTCTTGCCGACGCCGCCCTTCTGGTTGCACATCGCGATGACCTTGGCCGGGCCGTGCGAGGTGCGCGGCAACGGCTCGGGGATGTGGCGCGGAATGCGGCCGGTCAGGCCGGGCGCCGGCTCCGGGTCGAGGCCGCCCACGTCGTCGCTCATGCCCGACCTTCGCTGGTCAGGCAACCCACAGGCTTGGCGGACATCCGGGCAAGTTTAACGGGCAGCGTGCTGCGGATCCGGCAGACCCGCGCAGACGCGCCACGCCGAGTCGGCTACCGCGCCCGAGGATGCGCACCGGCCCAGACCTCGCGCAGCGCGCTGACGGTGACCATGGTGTAGATCTGCGTGGTGGTCACCGACGCGTGGCCGAGCAGTTCCTGCACGACGCGGACGTCGGCGCCGCCGTCGAGCAGGTGGGTGGCGAACGAGTGCCGCAGCACGTGCGGGGACACCGTCGCGGTGATCCCGGCTCGCTCGGCGGCGTCCTGCAGCACCTGCCAGGCGCTCTGCCGGGACAGCCGGCCGCCACGGGCGTTGAGGAAGATCGCCGGCACCCCGCGCCCGCGGGAGGCCAGGCCGGGACGGCCGCGCACCAGGTAGGCGTCCAGCGCGGACACCGCCGGCCGCCCGATCGGCACCAGCCGCTGCTTGCCGCCCTTGCCGCGCAGCAGCACCGAGCGGGCCTGGGTGTCGATGTCGTCGAGGTCCAGCCCGACCGCCTCGGAGATCCGGGCGCCGGTCGAATACAGCAGCTCCAGTAGCGCCCGGTTGCGCAGCGTCAGCGGCCCGTCGGCCTCGCTGTCGCCGCCGGCACCGTCGAGCAGCGCCAGCACCTCGTCGATGCTCAGGCTCTTGGGCAGCCGCCGGCCCGGGGTGGGTGGCTTCACCTCCCGCGCCACATCGAGGGCGGCGATGCCCTCGGCGGCGGCGAACCGGTGCAGGCCGCGCACCGCGATCAGCGCCCGCGCCGCCGACACCGCCGACAGCGGCACCACCCCGCTGTCGGGGTCGCCGCGCCGCAGCGCCACCAGGAACTCGCTGACGTCCTCCTCGGACACCGCGGCCAGGTCGGCGACACCGCGGGCGGCCAGGTGCTCGCCGTAGCGGCGCAGGTCGCGCCGGTAGGAGCTCAGGGTGTTGGCGGCCACGCCGCGTTCGATCGCCAGGTGATCGAGATACCCCTGGAGCTGACCGTCGAGCGCCGAGACCACCGAGGTCACGTAGCCCTCGCGCGCCGCGCGAACGCGGTCGGCCGGTCGGTCCAGGGGGCGTCGACCGGCCGCAGCGCATCCGGGTCCGGCATCGCGTGGGCGGCCAGGATGCCGGCCACCGAGATGGAGTTGACGATCTCACCGGAGAAGACCTTGGCGACGGCCTCGGCGAGCGGGAAGCGGGCCACCGTCAGGTCGGCCTCCTCGTCGTGGGCCTGCGGCCGGTCCACCTCGCGCAGCCCGGTGGCCAGGTAGACCCGCACGCTCTCGTCGCTGAACCCGGGCGCCGAATCGAGGTCGACCAGGGTGCGCCACGTGTCGGCGGCCAGGCCGGCCTCCTCGGCCAGTTCCCGGGCCGCCGAGACGTGCGGCGGCTCGCCGTCGAGGTCCAGCAGCCCCGCCGGCAGCTCCCACAACCGCCGGCCGAACGCGTGCCGGTACTGGTAGATCAGCACGATCCGGTGCTCGTCGTCGAGCGCGACGACGGCGGTCGCGCCGTAGTGTTCGACGATCTCGCGGCGGGCGGTGCCGCCGCCGGGCATCACGACCTCGTCGGCGCGCAGCGCGAAAATCTTTCCGACGTAGAGGGTTTGCGACTCGGCGACGGAGAACTCGTGGTTGCTCCCGCCGGGGTCAGCCACGGGCGGGGGCGTCTTCGAGGGTGCGTTCGGCGCCGTTGGCGCTCAGTTCGGCGGGCTCGGGTATCTCCACGGGCAGCCGCTCGGCGGTGTAGTAGTCCAATGCCGCCCCGATGAACGCCGCGAACAGCGGATGCGGGCGGGTGGGCCGGCTCTTGAGTTCCGGGTGGGCCTGGGTGCCGACCAGGAACGGGTGCACCTCGGCGGGGTACTCGACGAACTCGACGAGGTGACCGTCCGGGGAGGTCCCCGAGAACCGCAGCCCGCTCTCGGCGATGCGGTCCCGGTAGGCGTTGTTGACCTCGTAGCGGTGCCGGTGCCGCTCGGACACCTCGGTACTCCCGTACGCCCTGGCGACCAGCGAATCCTCTTCCAGCACAGCGGGATACGCGCCGAGCCGCATGGTGCCGCCCAGGTCGGCCTCGCCGGCGACGGCGTCGCGCTGATCGGCCATGGTGGAGATCACCGGGTCCGGGGTGGCCGGGTCGAACTCCGCGGAGTTGGCCTCGGTCAGCCCGACCGACCGCGCGGCCTCGATGACGATGCACTGCAGGCCCAGGCACAGCCCGAGCACCGGCAGGCCCCGCTTGCGGGCGTACCGGATGGCGCCGATCTTGCCCTCGATCCCGCGGATACCGAAGCCGCCGGGGATCAGCACGCCGTCGACGTCGGACAGCGCGGCCGCCGCACCGGCGTCGGTCTCGCAGTCATCGGAGGCCACCCAGCGCATCTCCACCTTGGCGTGGTGGGCGAATCCGCCCGCACGCAGCGCCTCGGCCACCGACAGGTAGGCATCGGACAGGTCGATGTACTTGCCCACCAAAGCGATTCGCACGGTTTCGCGCGGTTCGTGGACCCGGCGCAGCAGGTCGTTCCACTGGGTCCAGTCGACGTCGCGGAACGGCAGGTTCAGCCGCCGCACCACGTAGGCGTCGAGTTCCTCGCGGTGCAGCACTTTGGGGATGTCGTAGATCGACGGCGCGTCGGGGGTGGAGATGACGCCGTCGATGTCGACGTCGCACATCAGCGCGATCTTGACCTTCAGCGGCTCGGGCACGTCGCGGTCGCACCGCAGGATCAGCGCGTCGGGGGTGATGCCGATGCTGCGCAGCGCGGCGACCGAGTGCTGGGTCGGCTTGGTCTTGAGCTCACCGGAGGGCGCCATGTAGGGCACCAGGGAGCAGTGCAGGAAGAAACAGTTCTCCCGGCCCACTTCGTGACGCACCTGGCGGGCGGCCTCGAGGAACGGTAGCGATTCGATGTCGCCGACGGTGCCGCCGATCTCGGTGATCACCACGTCGGGCCGGTTGCCGCTGCTGTCCGGCTTGGCCATCTCCACGATGCGGCGCTTGATCTCGTCGGTGATGTGCGGGATGACCTGCACGGTGTCACCGAGGTACTCGCCGCGCCGCTCCTTGGCGATGACGGTCGAATAGACCTGTCCCGTCGTCACATTGGCCGAGCCGGACAGGTCGCGGTCCAGGAAGCGTTCGTAGTGGCCCACGTCGAGGTCGGTCTCGGCGCCGTCCTCGGTGACGAACACCTCGCCGTGCTGGAACGGGTTCATCGTGCCAGGGTCCACGTTGAGGTACGGGTCGAGTTTCTGCATGGTCACCTGCAGACCCCGCGCGGTCAGCAGCTGCCCCAGGCTGGACGCCGTGAGCCCCTTGCCGAGCGACGACACCACACCGCCGGTCACGAAGAGGTGCTTGGTGGCGGTCTGTGGGTGCTTGCGTAACGCTGGCAACAGCAACCTCCGTGATGACGGGCAGGGCTTGGTTTCTGCTGGGCTGTCCTCGTGATTCAAGCCCGGTTGGGGCCTGCCGACCCACGGAACCCCACCCTAACACCGACTCCGACACGGCGGCGCTGACGCGCCGTAGCCGTGGCGCTCACTGGGCGACGGTGACCGCCGCCGCACCCTGCCCGATACCGAACTGGCCCGGCCGCGACCCGTTGACCAGCGCACTCAGTGCGAGCACCGTGGTGATCCGGCCGGATTCGCGGTCCGCGTCGTCGACGGTGCTCACGACGTTGGCCAGCGCCGGGTCGGCGCGGGTCACCGCCACCGCGGCGGTCCCGGACGCGGATCCGTCCCGGCCGACGAGCACCGTGCCCGACCCGTGCGGGGCCAGCCCGGCCGCGAACCGGGCGACGGTGGCACCCTGGTTGCCGGCGTCCTCGCCGAGCGGGCCGCCGGTCACCACCACCGCGGTGTCGGCGGGTCCGATCCGGTCGGCACCGTAGGTGATGAAGCCGGTGTCGCGCAGCGCGGTCAACACGGTGTCGCGCTGGATGTCGTCGACCGTCGGGGTCTTGGGGTCCCGGTCGATCAGCAACGTGATGCCCAACAGGTCACCGGCCTGGGAGCCCTGGTCGACGGTGGTGGTGTTGAGCTGGGCCCCAGCGGGCACGATCGGCGAGTTGACCACCGAGAGCAACTTCTCCGCCGAGTGGGCGTCGACGAACTCCCGGGTCAGCCCGATGGTGCCGGTGACCACTCCCCCGGCCTGCTCGACCAGCCGGGTCAGCGCCGCGACGTCGTCGTCGGCGGCATCGGGGGTGCGGAACAGGATCACCGACTTCTTGGCCAGGCTGTCACGCACGATGCGCGGCGCCATCTGCGCCTCGAAGTCGCCTGCAGCGCTGAGCTTTTCGTTGAGCATGTTCTTGTCGCGGGTCAGCGACTCGATCTCGGTCCGCATCTCCTGCTTGTCGTCGCGCAGCCCGGAGAGCACGGTGTTGGACAGCAGCCCCGAGCCCAGGGCGATACCGATGGCCAGCGCCAGGAACACCGCGGCCAGCGAGATGGCATGCGAGCGCAGGGAGATCATGACACCACCTCTAGGAGACCAGGCCCTGGACCCAGAGCGTCAAGCGGTTCCAGTACTCGATCACCCAGTCCAGCACCGCGGCGTCGGCGCGCGAGACCCACAGCGCGGCGATCACCGCGACCAGCATGGCCAGCACCAGCAGCGCGATCGCACCGCCGGACACCCGGCTGCGGTACAGCGTCGCAACGGCTTTGGCGTCGACGAGCTTCTCGCCCACCTTGAGCCGGGTCAGGAACGTCGAGGGGTTGCTGTGCTGGCGGGCGCGGTCGAAGAACTCTTCGATGCTGGCCGAATGGCCGACGGTGACGATCAGCGCGGCGCCGTGGTGGTCGCACAGCAGCAGCGCCAGGTCGGCGGCCGAACCGGCGGCCGGGAAGGTCATCGCTCCCACCCCGAGATCCTGGATGCGCTCCAGCCCGGCGGCGTGCCCGTCGGCGTCGGCGGGCAGCACCACTTGGGCGCCGCAGCGCAGCACCTCGGTGCTCAGCTTGTCCGGGTCGCCGACGATGAGCTGCGGGCGGTAGCCGGCCTTGCGCAGGATGTCGGCGCCGGTGCCGACCCCCACCAGCACCGGCTGGTACTCCTTGATGAACGGTTTGAGCGCCTTGAGGTCGACCGCCGCGCTGTCCTCCTCGGCGACGATCACCACGTGGCGGCGGTTCATGTCGACGTCGATGTCGGGGATGCCGATGCCGTCGATCAGCAGCGGGCTCTCGCTGCGGATGAACTCGATGGTGTTGCCCGCGAACGCTTCCAGATGCGCGACCAGACCGCCCTTGGCCTCCTGCATCAGCTCGTGGATGTCGGCGTCGGTGCGCTCGACACCCAGGATCAGCCTGCGCTCCCCGGAGTACACGCCGCCCTCGTTGATGCGGATCTTGGCGCCGTCCTTGACCTTCTTGAACACCTCGGGTCCGGTCTCGTCGACCAGCACGATGCCGTTGGCGACCAGCACCTCGGGACCCAGGTTGGGGTAGCGCCCGGAGATCGACGGTGAGGCGTTGACCACCGCGGCGATGTTGGCCTCGACGAGTGCGTCCGCGGTGATCCGGTCCAGGTCCTGGGCGTCGATGACGACGATGTCGCCGGGGCCGACGCGGCGCAACAACCGATCGATGTCGCGGTCAACTCGGGCGGTGCCGGTGATACCCGGCCGTGAGCTGGCATTTCGGGATAGCAGCGCAGACATCTTCATGGGCCGATTCTGTCCAGCGGCGTCGCAAAATCGTCGGAGGCGCGCCGTAACACCAGCCCCAGAAGTTACCTTTTGTCACACGAGTAACAGGGTCACACGGGGTATGGCTGGAACAGCTCGACGAGGTTCCCGGACGGATCCGCCGCCAGCGCCTGCCGGCCCCCGCGCCCCTCGATAACGTCGCCCCGGAAGGTCACGCCTGCGTCGCGGAGCGTCTCGACCACCGCGTCGAGGTCGCCGACCTGCAGCTGAAAACGGTTCCAGCCACCCGGCTGCGGCAGCTCGCCGGTGGACAGCCGCTGTCCGGCGCCGCCTCCGCCCGCGGGCACGTTGACCAGCAGCCGCAGTCCGTCGCGCCGCAGCATGGCGAAGCCGGGGCCGGGTTTCATGACCAGTTCGAATCCGAGATGGCGGGTGTAGAAGTCGATCGCGTCGTCGACGTCCTCGACGAGGTAACGAACGCTAGATTCGGACATAATTGCACCTCCGAAGGTTTATGATACGTCTGTGTCACACAGCGAGACAAGTAGTCCCAGAGAAGACCCGCGGATCGGGCATTCACGGCGCGCCATCCTGCGCGCGGCGCTCGCCGAGTTCGCGGCCGTCGGTCACGCCGGCTTCCGGATGGAGTCGGTGGCCGCCCGCGCCGGTGTCGGCAGGAGCACGGTGTACCGGCACTGGCCCGACAAGGCGGCGTTGGTCGCCGACGCGCTGGCCGGCCTGAGCCGTCAGCCCGCCTCCGGACCCGGCCCCGGCCCCGGCGGCGGCGCCGGCACCGCCCGCGAGCGCGCCGAGATCCTGCTGACCCACCTCGCGCGGGCGCTGACCGACTCGCCGGTGGCGGCCGCCGTTCCCGCGCTGATCCACGCCGCCGCGACCGAGGAGGGCTTCCGTGACCGCCTGCACGGGTTTTCGGCGCAGCGCCGCCGCCGGCTCACCGACGTCATCGCCACCGGGGTCGGATCCGGCGAGTTCCCGGCGACGCTGGATCCGGAGGCGGCGTCGGTGGCGCTGTCGGGCGGGGTGTTCTACCGCGCTCTGATGACCCCGGACCCGCCCGACGACGGCTTCGTCGCGGGCCTGCTCGACGCGGTCCTCGGCCGCTGAGATCAGGCGCCGACGCGCTCGGCCCGGGCGGCATCCAGCAGCTCACGGGCGTGCGCGCGGCCGCTGTCGGACTCCCCCAGCCCGGCCAGCATGCGGGCCAGCTCGGCGACCCGGTCGTCGTCGTCGAGCCGCCGCACCCCGCTGGACTTGGCCCGGCCGTTGCCGCCGCCGGCGTCGACGTCGATCAGCAGGTGCACATCGGCGTAGGCGGCGACCTGCGGCAGGTGGGTGACGACGATGACCTGATGGGTCCGCGCCAGCCGGGCCAACCGGCGGCCGATCTGCACGGCGGCGCGCCCGCCGACGCCGGCGTCGACCTCGTCGAACACCATCGTGGTGCCTTCACTCGAGGCCGCAAGCACCACCTCGAGCGCCAGCATCACCCGCGACAGCTCGCCGCCGGAGGCGCTCTTGTGCAGCGGCAGGATGTCCGAGCCGCGGTGGGCGGCGAACCCGAACTCGACCGCGTCCACGCCGTCGCGTCCGGCGTGCACCGTCACCCCCGACGGCAGGGTCAGCGGTGCGCTGTCGTCTGTGCTCGCCTCGAGCGGGACGACGGAGATGTCGAGCCGCGCACCGGCCATCGCCAGCCCACCCAGTTCGGCGGTCACCGCCTTGGACAGCCCCTTGGCGGCCTTGACCCGGACCTTGGTGACGTCCTGGGCGGCGTCGACGACCTTGCCGCGCAGCGCGTCGACGCGGCGTTCCAGCTCGGCCAGCGCCTCCTCGGAGACGTCGAGCTGGGCCAGCCGGTCCCGCGCCTCCCGCGCCCAGGCCAGTACCCCGTCGATGTCGGCGGCGTACTTGCGGGTCAGGGTGCGCAGCTCGGCCTGCCGGGCCAGTTTCGTCTCCAGAATGCTTGCATCACTGGGCAGTTCGTCGAGGTAGTGGCTGAGCTCACCGGCCACGTCGACCAGCACCGTGAGCGCGGTGTCGAGCTGGTCGGCCAGCGCCACCAGCGCCACGTCGTCGGTGCCCCCCAGCGCGGTGCGCGCCTGGCCGACGGCATTGGCCGCCGAGAAACCGTCGTCGGTGTCCCCCGACAGCGCGGCCCGTGCGGTCTGTGCGGCCTCGCGCAACGCGTCGAGCTCCGAGAGCCGGCGGATGTCGGCGACCAGGGTGTCGTCCTCGCCGGGTTCCGGCGCCACCACGTCGATCTCGTTGAGCGCGAACGTCAGCCGGTCGGCTTCCTGGGCCAGCTCGCGGGCGCGCCGGCGGCGGTCCTCGAGATCACGGCGGGCCTGCAGCCACTCGTCGCGCGCCGTGCGGTAGCGCTGCAGCTTCGCGCTGACGTCGGCGAACCGGTCGAGCGCGGCCCGCTGCTGATCCGGGCGCATCAGCCGCAGCTGGTCGTTCTGCCCGTGCAGGGTCAACAGCTCGTTGGTGAACTCGCTCAGCGACTTGGCCGGCACGCTGCGCCCACCCAGATAGGCCCGCGACGGGCCGTCGCGGCTGACCGACCGCGCGGCGATGACGCTGCCGTCGTCGTCGCGCTCGGCCCCGGACGACTCCAGGATGCCGTCCACCAGCGCGGCCACCCCGGCACCGAGTTCCGTTGTGACGAACCGCCCTTCGACCACCGCACGCTCGGCGCCCGAGCGCACCTTGGTGACGTCGGCGCGCGCACCGCCCAGCAGGTGCAGCCCGGTGACGACCATGGTCTTGCCCGCGCCGGTCTCCCCGGTCAGCACCGTCAGACCGCCGTCGAACTCGGCGGTCGCGACGCTGATCGCCCCCAGCGACTCGATTCGGATCTCGGCTAGCACTACTGTCCGCGCCACCCCTTGACCGGCAGCTGGAACTTGCGCACCAGCCGATCGGTGAACGGCGCACTGTCCAGCCGCACCCACTTCAGCGGGGTCCCGCACCGGGTCACCTCGAGCCTGCCCCCCGCCGGCACCACCATCTCGCGGCGGCCGTCGCAGAACACCAGCGCGTCGTGGCCACGCGCCTCGATCTCGATCGCGATGGTGGCCTCCGGGCTGGTGACCATGGGCCGGGCGAACAGTGCGTGAGCGTTGTTGGGCACCACCAGGATCGCCTCCAGGTCGGGCCACAGCACCGGGCCGCCCGCGGAGAACGCGTACGCCGTCGACCCGGTTGGGGTGGACACCAGCACACCGTCGCAGCCGAACGCCGACACCGGCCGCCCGTCGATCTCGACGACCACTCCGAGCACACCCAGCCGCGGGCCCTTCTCCAGGCTGGCCTCGTTGAGCGCCCAGCCGCGCTGCAGCAGCTCCCCGCCGGCGCGCACGGACACGTCCAGCGTCATCCGTTCCTCGACGCGGTAGTCGCGCTTGATGACGTGCTCGAGGACGGTGTCGATCGAGTCGGCCTCGGCCTCGGCGAGGAACCCGATCCGGCCCAGATTGACCCCGAGCACCGGGATCTGGACGTTTCGGGCCAGGTCGGCGGCCCGCAGGAAGGTGCCGTCGCCGCCCAGCACCAGCACCAGCTCGCACCCTTCAGCGGCGCGCGGGTCGGTGTCGACCACCTCGATCTCCACCCCGAGGGCGCGCATATCGTCGGGTGCCAGGTGCACGGGCCCGCGGTCGACCGCCTCGGCGGACAGCACCCGGAGCGCGATTCCGTTGTCGCTCAACACTTTCTCGACGCGGCGAGCCACCTCGGTGGCCTCCTCGCGACCGGTGTGGACGACGAGCAGGATCGTGCGTTCGTGCGTCATTGCGGTCCTTCTTCGACGGCCCGCTGCACGACCTCGTGGAGCGACCCCGGTGGAATCGCGCGGCCAGCGTCGGCGCGCAGCTGCAGGAAGTACTCGACGTTACCCGCCGGCCCGGGCAACGGGCTGGCGCTGACCGCGACGGCGTGCCAGCCCAGTTCGACGGCGCGGCGGGCCACGGTGAGCACAGCGTCGACGCGCAGCGCGGGATCGGTGACGACGCCGCCCGCGCCCACCCGGTCCTTGCCGACCTCGAACTGTGGCTTCACCATGGGAACGATATCGGCGCCCGGTGACGCGCAGGCAGTCAGTGCGGGCAGCACGGTGGCCAGCGAGATGAACGACAGGTCGGCGACGACGAGGTCGACCGGGCCGCCGATGGCCTCCGGGGTGAGCTCACGGACATTGGTGCGCTCCATCACCGTCACCCGCGGATCGGTGCGCAGCGACCAGGCGAGCTGTCCGTAGCCGACGTCCACGGCGACCACTTCGCGGGCATCGCGGTCGAGCAGCACCTGGGTGAACCCGCCGGTCGACGCGCCGGCGTCCAGGCACCGGCGGCCGGCGACCGTCAGCCCGAACGCTTCGAGGGCGCCGATGAGTTTGTGCGCCCCGCGAGACACCCAGGACTGATCCTCTGCGTCGGCGACGGTGAGGTTGGCCCCCACCGGGATCGTGGTCGCCGGCTTGGCCGCGGGCATCCCGTCGATGCTGACCCGGCCCGCGCCGATCAGTTCCGCAGCCTGCTGGCGGGACCGGGCCAGACCGCGTCGTACCAGCTCGGCGTCCACACGAGCGCGCCGCGTCACGCGGATCAGCCCTTCTCGACCGATTCCAGCGCACGCACCAGCAGATCGTGCGCCTCCTCGAGGCGCGCGGCGATGTCGTCCAGGTCGGATTCCACCGGATCGGTCGGCTCACCCAAGAGGTCGGCCACTTGGGCGCGAATGTCGTCAGGGTCGTTGGTCATATCGGTGTTCACGCTAGTCGATGTCGGCCGACACCAGCGACCACCGCGCGACGGCCTGTCGGGCCGCGTCGTCGCCCGCGGTGATCACGCTGGGTCGCGGGCCGGTGTCGGCCGCCCAGACCGCGGCCGCGATCGCGCGCACCACCGCCAGGGGGTCGTTCTGGTCGGCGCCGGTGGCACACACCGTCACCGTGGTCGAGTCGACGTCGACGGCCCAGCCGGGCTGCGGTCCGATGCGCAACGTGTCCGCGTCGGCGGTCAGCGCGCGCAGATCCTCGGCCACGTAAACGGGCCGCTGCGACGGGATCGCCCAGATCGCGTCCGCGGCGGTGTTCACCCCGCTGAGCACCATCAGGCTGGGCAGACCGGCGGCGTTGGCGCCGGCGATGTCGGTGTCGAGGCGGTCCCCGACCACCAGCGGTGCGTCGAAGGCGCCGCGGGACAGCGCGTCGCGCATCAGCGCCGGGGACGGCTTGCCCGCCACCTGGGGCTCCTGGTCGGTGGCGGTGCGCAGCGCCGCCACCATCGACCCGTTGCCCGGCAGCAACCCACGTTCCGAGGGCAGCGTCTTGTCCACGTTGGCCGCGACCCACAGCGCCCCGGAACGGATGGCCAGCGCCGCCTCGGCCAGATTGGGCCACCCGGTCTCGGGCGAGTGGCCCTGCACCACCGCCACCGGGGCCTGTGACCACTGCCGGACCGGTTTCAGCCCGACGGCGCTGACCTCGGCGGCCAGTGAATCAGTACCGACGATGAGGACGTTGACGCCCGGCGGCAGCTGCTCGGCCAGCATCCGGGCCGCGCTCTGCGCGCTGGTGACGACGTCGTCCGGATCGACGGTGAAGCCGATCTCGCGCAGGTGCCCGGCCACCTCGGCGGCGCTGCGGGAGGCGTTGTTGGTGACGAACAGCACCCGCGGCTCGATCGCATCGAGCGTCGCCACCGCGCCGGTCGTGGGTTCGTGACCGCGGAACACCGTCCCGTCGAGGTCGAGCAGCAGGCAATCATGCTGCTGCGCAAGGCTACTCACGTCAGGACAGCTCCGTGACGCGCTCTTCGGCGTCGGTCACACCGTCGACATCGGCGCGGGCGGCGTGCAGGAACCACTGCAGCGCTTCGTCCCGGCGGCCCAGGGTCAGCAGGGTCTCGGCGTAGACGTAGAACAGCCGCGCGGCGGTCTGGCCGGTGCGCGACGGGTCGAGCTGGGGGCTGGACAGGATCGCCAGGGCTTGCTCGTGCTGGCCCAGGTCCGACCGGGCCCCGGCCACCACGATGCGCAGCTCGTCGGCGTCCTCGCCGGTCAGCTGCGCGGCATCGTCGCTGCGGGCGACTTCGATGGCCCGCTCCGGCCGGCCCACCCCGCGTTCACAGTCGGCGATCAGCGCCAGCAGCGGTGAGCGGCTGCCCATCCGGCGGGCCGCGCGCAGCTCGGCCAGGGCCTGCGCCCAGTCGCCGCACTGGTAGGCGGCGATGCCGACCGCTTCCCGGACGGCGGCGATCCGGCCGGACCGGGCACGTGCCGCGCGGGCGTGGGCCAATGCGGCCTCGGGGTCCTCTTCGAGGAGTTCACCGGCGGCCACCAGATGCCGGGCTACCGTGTCGGCGGTGGCGCGGTCCAGGGTGGTCAGCTCACCGCGGATCTCCGGGGAGAGCTGCTTGGCCTCGATGTGCGACGGAATGGGCGGACCGGTGGGCCGTGCCTCATCGGTGTCGTGGTTCGGCTGGGTCGGCCGGGCGCGATTGGGGCCTGATCGGCGGGGCGCCGACGTTCTGTCGCGGCCGGGCCGCTGTCCGTTCGAGGAGCGCTGCGGACGTCGCTCACCGCGACCGGCGGGTTTGTCGTGGGGCACTAGGCCCTTCCTCACTTGCTCGTGGTGCACGTTGCTCGTTATGGAAAGGATACGGTGTGGCCCGATCCGCCCACAATTGAGGGATTTCCCGGGAGACTTTTCTCCGCCGCGGGCGGTAATCCGTTTGAGAAGGGCAGAAGTCAATTGGCGAAATAGGAAAACGCCCCCCGCGTAATGCGGGGGGCGTTTCCAATTTGTGTTCGGCGGTGTCCTACTTTTCCACCCGTGTGGGTAGTATCATCGGCGCTGGCAGGCTTAGCTTCCGGGTTCGGGATGGGACCGGGCGTTTCCCTGCCGCTATGGACCGCCGTAACTCTA
>JBFWOX010000047.1:24480-46510 GCA_050250295.1 Mycolicibacterium sp. | reverse complement strand
CGGCGTGGCGCTACCGCGGACGCGGCGGCGGTGTCGTCGAGGACGGCGCCGTGCTGGCCGGGGTGCACGCCGGCTACCTGCACACCCACCCGGCCGCCCACCCGCACGCGATAGCCCGGTTCGTCGCAGCCGCGGCAACCTCTAAGCTCGCCGGGTGACTGCATCGGACGCGAAGGGCACGATGAGTTCCGACAACGCGTATCTGGTGGGCCTGCGGCTGGCGGGCAAGAAGGTCGTCGTGGTGGGCGGGGGCTCGGTGGCCCAGCGCCGGCTGCCGCTGCTGGTGGCCAGCGGCGCCGACGTGCACGTCATCGCCCGACAGGCGACGCCGGTGGTCGAGGCGATCGACGGAATCACCTTGACGCTGCGCGAGTTTCGTGACGGTGACCTCGACGGCGCGTGGTATGCGATCGCGGCCACCGACGACCCGGCGGTCAACGCCGCCGTCGTCGCCGAGGCCGACCGCAGGCACGTGTTCTGTGTGCGCGCCGACGTGGCGGTCGAGGGCACGGCGGTCACGCCGGCGTCGTTCGAATACGAAGGGCTGTCGGTGGGCGTGCTGGCCGGCGGCGAGCACCGCCGGTCGGCGGCCATCCGGTCGGCCATCCACGAGGCGCTGCAACAGGGTCTGATCGCCGCCGAGGTGCCCGGGGTGGTGCGCGGCGGGGTGGCGCTGGTGGGCGGCGGCCCGGGCGACCCCGAGCTGATCACCGTGCGCGGGCGCCGGCTGCTGGCACACGCCGACGTCGTGGTGGCCGATCGGCTGGCACCGCAGGAGCTGCTGGCCGAGCTGTCGCCGGAGGTCGAGGTGATCGACGCCGCGAAGATCCCGTACGGCCGCGCGATGGCCCAGGACGCGATCAACGAGGTGCTCGTCGACCGGGCCAGGGCGGGCAAGTTCGTGGTCCGCCTCAAGGGCGGGGATCCGTTCGTGTTCGCTCGCGGCTACGAGGAGGTCCTGGCGTGCGCGGAGGCCGGGATCCCGGTCACGGTCGTGCCGGGTGTGACCAGTGCCATAGCCGTGCCCGCGTTGGCGGGTGTTCCGGTCACCCATCGGGGGATGACGCACGAGTTCGTGGTGGTCAGCGGGCATGTTGCGCCGGGGCACCCCGAATCGTTAGTGAATTGGGATGCGCTGGCCGCGATGACGGGCACGATCGTGTTGCTGATGGCCGTCGAACGCATCGAACAATTCGTCCGCGTCCTACGAGAAGGCGGCCGACCTGCGCAAACCCCGGTGCTGGTGGTCCAGCATGGCAGCACCGCCGCGCAGCGCACCTTGCGGGCGACGCTGGCCGACGCGCCGGAACGGATCCGTTCGGAGGGCATCAGACCTCCCGCGATCATCGTGATCGGGCCGGTGGCAGGCTTCGTCGGTTAAAGGATTCTTAAGATTACTGTAAGGTAACCGGGTATGACGGCTCTCAACGATGCGGAGCGTGCCGCCATCCAGCGCGATGCCGAAGGTAGGGGAATGCGGGCGAATCGAGCACTGCCCGCGCGGATCGCCGGGTCAGGAGAAGGCGGTCAGCGGCCGGGCAGAACGCCGGCGTGGCTGCCGTCGCGACGCTTCATCGCCGCAGTCATCGCGATCGGTGGCATGCAGCTGCTGGCCACGATGGACAGCACCATCGCCATCGTGGCGTTGCCCAAGATCCAGGACGAGCTGAGCTTGTCCGACGCCGGCCGCAGCTGGGTCATCACCGCCTACGTGTTGACGTTCGGCGGGCTGATGCTGCTCGGTGGCCGCCTCGGCGACACCATCGGCCGCAAACGCACCTTCATCGTCGGTGTCACGCTGTTCACCATCGCCTCGGTCCTGTGCGGCATTGCTTGGGACGAGGCCACCTTGGTGATCGCACGGTTGCTGCAGGGCGTCGGCGCGGCGATCGCGTCGCCGACCGCGCTGGCGCTGATCGCCACCACCTTCCCCAAGGGGCCGGCCCGCAACGCCGCGACCGCGGTGTTCGCCGCGATGACCGGCGTCGGTTCGGTGATGGGCCTGGTGGTCGGTGGCGCGCTGACCGAGGTGTCATGGCGGCTGGCGTTCCTGGTGAACGTCCCGATCGGCCTGCTGATGATCTACCTGGCTCGCAGGACGCTGCGCGAGACCAACCGCGAGCGGCTCAAGCTGGACGCGGCGGGCGCGCTGCTGGCGACCATGGGTTGCACGGCCGCGGTGTTCGCGTTCTCGATGGGGCCGGAAGCCGGCTGGGTGTCCCCGGTGACGATCACCGCCGGTGTCGCCGCGGTGGGCTGCCTGCTGGCCTTCCTGTGGGTGGAGCGCACCGCGGAGAACCCGGTGGTGCCCTTCGAGCTGTTCTTCGACCGCAACCGGTTGGCCACGTTCGCGGCGGTGTTCCTGGCCGGCGGCGTGATGTTCACGCTGACCGTGCTGATCGGCCTGTACGTGCAGGACATCATGGGCTACAGCGCGCTGCGTGCGGGTATCGGGTTCATCCCGTTCGTCATCGCCCTGGGCATCGGGCTGGGATTGTCCTCGGCGCTGGTGTCGAAGTTCCCGCCGCGGGTGCTGGTGATCGGCGGCGGTGTGCTGGTGCTGGGCGCGATGATCTACGGCTCCACGCTGGACGCGGGCATCCCGTACTTCCCGAACCTGGTGCTGCCCATCACGGTCGGTGGGCTGGGCATCGGCATGATCGTGGTGCCGCTGATGATCTCGGCGATCGCCGGGGTCGGTTTCGACCAGATCGGTCCGGTGTCGGCGATCGCGCTGATGCTGCAGAACCTCGGCGGGCCGGTGGTGCTGGCGGTGATCCAGGCCGTCATCACGTCGCGCACGCTGTACCTGGGCGGCACCAACGGGCCGGTGAAGGACATGACCGCCGCGCAGCTGCACGCGCTGGACCAGGGGTACACCTACGGCCTGTTGTGGGTGGCCGCGGTCGCGGTGGTCGTCGGCGGGGCGGCGTTGTTCATCGGCTATACGGCCGAGCAGGTGGCGCACGCGCAGGAAGTCAAGGACGCGCTGGACGCCGGAGAGCTTTAGCTCGACATCGGGCAGGGGAGAGCTTTAGCTCTCGCCCGCGGTGAAGGCCTGCATCGCGATCTTCTTCAATTCGTCCCGCAGCTGTGGTGCCACGTCGTCGGCGATGCCGAACGACGCATCGCAGGCGCCCGCGGTGTCGGCGACGAACGCCAGCAGCTCGACGCCACGGGCGGTGAGCCGGGCGTGGGAGGCTCGTCCGCGGTTCTCGGTGACGACGGCACCCAGCTCGACGAGCTGGGTCATGGTGGCGTGCATGCTCTGCGGGGTGACGTGGGCGCGCCGCGCCAGGTCGCTGTAGGACAGGCCCGGCGAATGGGCCAGGTGCCCGAGCGCCCCGATGTGGCGCATCGTGAGTTTCTGTTCGGCCAGTGCGGATTCGAACCGCCGCTGCGCGGAGCGCCCGGCGGCGATGAGCAGCATGGTGGTGCTGGTCGCCACGCTGGTTCCGCTGGCGCTCTGCGCTTTGGGCTCGTCGGGTGCTGCCATGTCCTCGCTCCGCTGTCGGGCCTGTCCGCCGTCGGGTCACGGTACCTGCGGGGGAAGGCGTTGACCCTATTTAAGTCTGACTGTTAGTCTAGCTGATGTCAGATTCGCCGAAACCGAGGAGCATCCACATGACCGAAGCGACACCCACTTTCGAGTACGACGTCGAACTGCCCCCGGTGCAGGTGGCGATCCTGGTGTGCCCGGGGTACATGCCCGTCGACATCATCGGGATCCACACCGTGTTCGGCACCGCGCCGAACGCCACCGTGCACCTGGTGTGGAAGACCCTCGACGAGGTCGTCGGGTTCCCGACCTTCCCGACGCGTCCCACCACCACGTTCGCCGACTGCCCGGCCGACCTCGACGTCATCTGGACCGGGGCCACCGCCCCGGAGTTGTTCGACGACGAGGAGACGCTGGACTTCCTCGCCGACCGGGGCAGCCGAGCCCGCTGGGTGGGCGGCAACTGCGGCGGCACGCTGCTGCTCGGCGCCGCGGGGCTGCTCCGCGGCTATCGCGCGACCAGCAACTTCCAGCAGAAGTACCTGCTGCCGCACTTCGGGGCCACCCCCGCCGACGGTAACGTCGTCGTCGACCGCAACCGCATCACGGCCGGGCCGCTCACCGGCAGCGTGGAGGCCGCGCTGTACCTCGCGCAGCAGTTCTACGGCGACGAGGTGGCCCGCGAGATGGAGCTGCAGGCCGAGTACGCCCCGCAGCCGCTGTTCGGCGTCGGCCGGCCCGATCTGGCCGGGCCCGAACTCACCCAGCGCGCCCTCGACCACGCCGCCGTGCAGGCCAGGGTCTACGTCGAGGCGGTCGAGCGTGCCGCGGCACGGCTGACGAGCGTCGTGGCCTAGTAGCGCCACCAGCGGAGCGGGCGCGCCGGGAACGACGGTCGACGCGCCCGCTCCGCTGCTCGGTAAGGTGGCTGACCATGTCGTCCGGCGGCGGTGAGCGCACGTCCGCGCCGCTGTCCTCGACCGTGCTGGGTGTCGCGATCATCGCGATCACCGGCATGCAGTTGATGTCCACTCTGGACGGCACCATCGTCATCGTCGCGCTGCCGCGGATGCAGGCCGAACTCGACCTCTCCGATGCCGGCAAGAGCTGGGTGATCACCGCCTACGTGCTGGCCTTCGGTGGCCTGCTGCTACTCGGCGGGCGCATCGGCGACGCCATCGGGCACAAACGCGCGTTCCTGTCCGGGGTCGGCACCTTCACCATCGCCTCGCTGGTGTGCGGCCTGGCCACCGACGACGTCACGCTGATCGGCGCGCGTGCCGTGCAGGGGGTCGGCGCCGCAGTGTCCGCCCCGACCGGCCTGGCGCTGATCGCCACCACCTACGCCGCCGGCCACGCCCGCAACCGGGCGCTGGCGGTGTCGGCGGCCATGCAGGCCACCGGCTCGGTCCTCGGCCTGGCGCTGGGGGGCGCGGTGACCGTGGTGTCCTGGCGGCTGGCCTTCCTCATCAACGTCCCGGTCGGCATCCTGATCATCGTCATCGCGGTGACCCGGCTGGCCGAGACCCGCCATGAGCGGCTGCCGCTGGACGTCACCGGGGCGCTGCTGGCGACCCTGGGCTGCACCTCGGCCGTGGTCGTGTTCACCCAGGGCCCCGCGCGGGCCTGGATGGATCCGGTCGTCATCGGCGCCGGCGTGGCCTCGGCGCTGTTCTTCGTCGCGTTCCTGCTCGTCGAGCGCACCGCCGAGCACCCGATCGTCCCGCTGTCGGTGTTCGGCAACCGCAACCGGGTGGCGACGTTCATCTGCCTGTTCCTCGCGGGCGGGGTGATGCTCAGCGCCACCGTGATGATCGGGCTCTACGTCCAGGACGTGATGGGCTACTCCGCGCTGCGGGCCGGGGTGTGCTTCATCCCGTTCGCGCTTGCGCTGGGCGCCGGCACCGTGGTCGCCGCGCGGGTGGCGCCGTTCATCGCGCCGCGCTGGGTGATCCTCGGCGCCGGGCTGCTGGTCCCCGCGGCCATGGTGTACGGATCCACCCTCAACCGCGGGGTCCCGTACTTCCCGGATCTGGTGCTGCCGTTGGTGGTCGGCGGCCTCGGGACCGGCGTGATCTCGGTGATCCTGCCGCTGTGCGCGGTCGCCGACGTCGGGCCGCGGGAGATCGGCCCGGTCTCGTCGATCACGCTGATGGTGCAGAACCTCGGCGGCCCGATCGTGCTCGTCGTCATTCAGGCCGTGCAGACCTCCCGCACGCTCTATCTGGGCGGCACCACCGGCTCGGTGACCGACATGACGCCGGCGCAGCTCGATGCGCTGGACGCCGGCTACACCTACTCATTGCTGTGGATCGCGGCGGTCTCGGTGCTGGTGGGCGCCGCGGCCCTGCTGATCGGCTTCTCCGCCCGCCAGATCGCCGCCGCCCAGCACACCCGCGAAGCCGTCGAGGCCGGTGAGCTGTGAGCGGTGACGCCGCGCCCCTGCCGACCCGCGCGGCGATCTCGGCGGCGGTCGATCCGCTCGGTTGGCGACTGGTCCTGGGCCGGCTCATCACCCACGTCCCGGTCGCCTCGCTGCGGGAGGCCGCGCAGGTGGCGACGGTGGCCGCGGCCGTCGACGCGCACGGGCACCTCGGCGCCGACCTGCACGAGCACCTGACGGTGCTCTACCTGCACACCCGCGCGGTGGGTGCGGTGACGGAGCGTGACCTGCGGTTGGCGGCAACGCTGACTGCCACGCTCGCCGAACACGGCCACGTGACGGTGCCCGGTGCCCCGGCGGCGGTACCGCAGACCCTCGAGATCGCGATCGACGCGCTCGACATCCCGCTGATCCGGCCGTTCTGGCAGGCGGTCACCGGGTACGTCGACGACCCGGCACCGCCGGACCTGCCCGCGGGCGCACTGCTCGATCCGCTGCGGCGCGGGCCGGCGATCTGGTTCCAGCAGATGGATGCCCCACGGCCGCAACGCAACCGCATCCACGTCGACGTCGACGTGCCGCCGGAGGCCGCCGCCGGCCGCATCGAGGCGGCGCTGGCCGCCGGCGGCACGCTGGTCCACGCCGGTGCTGCACCGGCCTTCTGGGTGCTGGCCGACCCCGAGGGCAACGAAGCCTGCATCTGCACATGGCAGGGGCGCGACTGAAACGGTGCGCGGGCACTGGATAGGGTTGCGGCTGTGATCACCCGCATGTCCGAGCTGTTCCTGCGTACCCTGCGCGACGACCCCGCCGACGCCGAGGTGCCCAGCCACAAACTGCTGATCCGTGCCGGCTACGTCCGGCCCGTCGGACCCGGCTTGTACAGCTGGCTGCCGCTGGGCCTGAAGGTGCTGCGCAAGATCGAGGGCATCGTCCGCCGGGAGATGAATGCCATTGGCGGACAGGAGATCCTGTTCCCCGCGCTGCTGCCGCGGGCGCCGTACGAGGCGACCAACCGCTGGACCGAGTACGGCGATACGCTGTTCCGGCTGCAGGACCGCCGCGACAACGACTACCTGCTGGGCCCCACCCACGAGGAGATGTTCACCCTCACGGTCAAGGGGGAGTACTCGTCGTACAAGGACTTCCCGCTGCGGCTCTACCAGATCCAGAACAAGTACCGCGACGAGGCCAGGCCGCGGGCCGGCATCCTGCGCGGGCGCGAGTTCCTGATGAAGGACTCGTATTCCTTCGACGTCGACGACGACGGCCTCAAGAAGGCCTACCACGCCCACCGGGAGGCCTACCAGCGGATCTTCAGCGAGCTGATGGTCCGCTACGTGATCGTCTCGGCGGTCTCGGGTGCGATGGGCGGCAGCGCGTCGGAGGAGTTCCTGGCCGAGAGCGAGGTCGGTGAGGACACCTACGTGCGCTGCCTGCAGTCCGGCTACGCCGCCAACGTCGAGGCCGTCATCACCAGGGTGCCCGACCCGATCCCGCTGGACGGGCTGCCGGACGCGGTGGCCCACGACACCCCCGGCACCCCGACCATCGCCACGCTGGTCGACTGGGCCAACAGCGCGAACCTGCCCAGCTTCGCCGGGCGGGCCGTCACCGCCGCCGACACCCTGAAGAACGTGCTGATGAAAGTCCGTGAGCCGGGCGGTGACTGGGAGCTGCTGGCTGTCGGCGTGCCCGGTGACCGCGAGGTCGACGACAAGCGCCTGGGTGCGGCGCTGGAACCGGCCGAATACACGATGCTCGACGACGCCGACTTCGCCCGCTACCCGTTCCTGGTGAAGGGTTACATCGGTCCGAAAGCCTTGCTGGCCAACGGTGTCCGCTATCTGGTCGATCCGCGGGTGGTCGACGGCACCCGGTGGATCACCGGGGCTGATCAGCCCGGCAGGCACTACGTCGACCTGGTCGCCGGCCGCGATTTCACCCCGGACGGCACCATCGAGGCCGCCGAGGTCCGCGAGGGTGACCCGTCCCCGGACGGTGCCGGGCCGCTGGTCGCCGCGCGCGGCATCGAGATCGGCCACGTGTTCCAGCTGGGCCGCAAGTACGCCGACGCCTTCGGCGCCGATGTGCTCGGCGAGGACGGTAAGCCAGTGCGGCTCACCATGGGCAGCTACGGAATTGGGGTGTCGCGACTGGTCGCGGTCATCGCCGAACAGCACCACGACGAGCTGGGCCTGCGCTGGCCGGCCTCGGTGTCGCCGTTCGACGTGCACGTGGTGATCGCCAACAAGGACGCCGACGCGCGCACCGGAGCCACCCAGCTGGCCGCCGACCTGGACCGGCTCGGCGCCGACGTGCTGCTCGACGACCGCAGCGCCTCACCGGGGGTGAAGTTCAAGGATGCCGAACTGCTCGGGGTGCCCTGGATCGTGGTGGTGGGCCGCGGCTGGGCCGACGGTGTGGTCGAGCTGCGCGACCGGTTCACCGGGGACAAACGCGACGTCCCGGTCGACGGTGCGGCCGCCGAGATCTCGACGGTCATCGGCTGAGCGGCCCGGTTACTCGGCGCCGCCGGGGAACGCGACGGTCACGCTGGTGTCGCCGCGCACCCGGCGCCAGCGTGCGGCCAGCACCGCGCATTCGGTCAGCGCGGTCACCCCGAACGTCCGCACCGCCGGATCGGTGGCCTGCTCGACGACCGCCCGCCACGCCGTCGCGGTGTCCTGCTCCATCGTGATCGCGAGATTGGTTGCCTCGGCCGGGGTTTGGACATCGATCGGTAAGGAGTAGCCCGCCGCGGGCAGTGGCGCGGCGATACCCTGCTCGTCGAGCAGCGCGATCGCGGCCTCCCGCCGGGCGCGGTGCTCGCGCATGGCCGCGGAGACCAGGTAGTTGATCTCGGGGTCCGAATGCGCCGACACCACGCCGTAGCCGTAGATGGTGGCGTGCTCGGTGGCCACGGCGTCGAACAACGCGCCGGCGGCGGCGTCGTCGGGGCGGGCCGGTGCGGTGGTGGCGGGTTGCGGGGAGGTCACTGCGCGGCTCCCGGCGGATCGAGCGCCACCCGGTAGGCGGTGGTGCAGGCGGCGGCGACCGAGGCCAGCAGCCCGGCCCGATACCCGGCCAGCGCGCCGGCGGCCTGCGTGGCGCTCTCGGCCGAGGCCCGCAGCGCACCGATCACGTCGTCGACCGTGGGGGCCGGCGGCGGCGCCGCGGCCGTCGTCGTGGTGGTGACCGCCGTGGTCGTGGGGGCGGCCCGGCCGGTCAGCCGGACGATCTCCTCGGCGATCGCCTCGGCGTGGGCGGCTCGCTCGGCGGCGACCGTGGTGAGTGTGTCGGCGACGCCGCCGCGCGCTGCCGCCGCGGCATCGGCGGCCAGCTCGGCGTCGGCACGGGCCCGGTCCAGCGCGGTGGTCAGGTCGTCGAGATCCGGTGGCGGCGGGGCGGAACCGCAGGCGGTGGCGCCCCAGGTCGTCGCGCCCGCCACCGCGAGTGCGGCCGCCCCGGCGAGCACGCGGCGGCGGCTCAGGGTCGGCGGAGGGCTCGGCACGTGCAACATCCTGCCATTGCCCGCGGTCCGCCCCGGGGACGGCGGCGGGCGCGACCGGCTTTCGGCGGTTGTGGTTGCTCAGCTGGCGTATCGTGGGGAGTCGGTTCTTTGGATGTGACATTCCGACGGGGCCGGGTCCGGACAACTCAAGACGAGGAGCTCGCCGTGGCGGAGCGGTCAACGGGATTGCCGTCGCAACGACAGGTGATCGAACTGCTCGACGGGGAGTTCGCGCGCGCCGGATTCGACCTGGAGGACGTCGTCGTCGACGCGGGTGCCCGCCCGCCACGCATCACCGTGGTGGCCGACGGTGACGACGGCTTGGACCTCGACGCCGTCGCCGAGTTGTCCCGCATCGCCTCGCGGCTGCTCGACGACCTGGACACCCCGGCCTACGTCCTCGAGGTGACCTCGCCTGGGGTGGACCGCCCGCTGACCACGGAGAAACACTTCCGCCGCGCCCGCGGGCGCAAGGTGGAGATCACCCTGACCGACGGCTCGACGCTGACCGGGCGGCTGGGGAGCACCGCGGCGGGTGCCGTCGGGGTGGTGGTGCGCGACGGCCGTACGCTGGCCGTCCGCGACATCGCGTTCGAAGATATCGTCAATGCTGTTGTGCAGGTTGAATTTTCGCCGCCCAACCCGCGCGAGCTGGAACTGGCCGGCGTGTCCGGGAAGGAGGCCTGACCGTGAATATCGACATGGCGGCCCTGCATGCGATCGAAGCGGACAAGGGCATCTCCGTCGACGTGGTGATCGAGACCATCAAGTCGGCCCTGCTGACCGCCTACCGGCACACCGAGGGGCACCAGGCCGACGCGCGCATCGACGTCGACCGCAAGACCGGCATCGTCAAGGTGATCGCTCGCGAGACCGACGCCGACGGCAACGTCCTGCACGAATGGGACGACACCCCAGAGGGTTTCGGCCGGATCGCGGCCACCACCGCTCGCCAGGTCATCCTGCAGCGGCTGCGGGACGCCGAGAACGAGAAGAACTACGGCGAGTTCGCCGCCCGCGAGGGCGACATCGTGGCCGGGGTCATCCAGCGCGACGCCCGGGCCAACGCCCGCGGTCTCGTGGTGGTCCGGATGGGCAGTGAGACCAAGGGCTCCGAAGGTGTCATCCCGGCGGCCGAGCAGGTGCCCGGGGAACGCTACGAACACGGCGACCGGTTGCGCTGCTACGTCGTCGGGGTCACCCGCGGCGCCCGGGAGCCGCTGATCACGCTGTCGCGTACCCACCCCAACCTGGTGCGCAAGTTGTTCTCGCTGGAGGTCCCCGAGATCGCCGACGGCTCCGTCGAGATCGTCGCGGTGGCCAGGGAGGCCGGGCACCGCTCCAAGATCGCCGTCGCGTCGCGGTCGCCCGGGCTCAACGCCAAGGGGGCCTGCATCGGCCCGATGGGGCAGCGGGTGCGCAACGTGATGAGCGAACTGTCCGGCGAGAAGATCGACATCATCGACTACGACGAGGACCCGGCCCGGTTCGTGGCCAACGCGCTGTCACCGGCCAAGGTGGTGTCGGTGACGGTGATCGACGAGGCGGCGCGGGCGGCGCGGGTGATCGTGCCCGACTTCCAGCTGTCGCTGGCCATCGGCAAGGAGGGGCAGAACGCCCGGCTGGCGGCCCGGCTGACCGGGTGGCGCATCGACATCCGCAGCGACGACGCGACCTCGGTCCGCACCGGGCCCCGGAAAGACGGCCCGCACGCGGCGGCCGGCGAGCAGTAGCGCGCCGGCGCCCGCCCGGTTTTCAGTTCTGGTCGGCCGTGACGGTAGACTCAACCGTGATCCAGCGCGAGACATCGGTTCGGACGCGAGAACGCACCATCGACCCTGCCAAGGGCCCGGTGCGGACCTGCATCGGATGCCGACGACGCGAGCTGGCCGTCGAATTGCTCCGAGTGGTTGCTGTCGGCGGCGGGAATGGCGGCGACGCCGTGACCGTTGACGCAGCGAGGACGCTCCCGGGGCGTGGTGCATGGTTGCATCGCGATCCGGAGTGCCTGCAAGCCGCGATTCGCCGGCGGGCTTTCGGCCGAGCGCTCCGGATCACCGGTACCCCGGACATCACCGCGGTGCTAGACAGTTTTCGAGGACAGGACAACGATGAGGTCACTGGATCTCGGGAACGCCAGCGGCACCCGGAAAGAGAACAGGTAGCGAAGAACATGAGCACACCGTGAAGTCCCGATGACCATGCGTCATAGCTAACCCGGGGCGCGGCGCCTACCACCGCTGTGCCTCCAGACAGGAGATGTAGTGGCAGGTAAGGCCCGCGTGCACGAGTTGGCAAAGGAACTCGGTGTCACCAGCAAGGAAGTACTGGCCCGGCTCAGCGAGCAGGGTGAATTCGTCAAGTCCGCGTCCAGCACCGTCGAAGCGCCGGTCGCGCGTCGCCTCCGGGAGTCCTTCGGTGGCGGCAAGCCCGCAGGTGGCAAGTCCGCCGGCGCCGGTAACGGCGCCCCCGCCAAGCCGGCCGAGCCCGAGCGTCGGCCCGCCCCCAAGCCGGCCGCGCCCCAGGTAGCGGCGACGCCCGCGGCGCCTCCGGCGCCCACTCCGGCCCCCGCGCCGCCGGCACCGCCGGCCGCCGCTCGGCCGGCACCCCCCGCGCCCCCGGCCCGGCCCGGCCCCACGCCGGGCCCACGCCCCGGCCCGGTGCCCGGACCCCCCAAGCCCGCCGCGCGGACCCCGCGCGTCGGCAACAACCCGTTCTCCTCACAGCAGCCCGTCGACCGGCCGATCCCGCGCCCGCAGGGCCCGCGGCCCGGCCCCGGTGGCGGACCGCGCCCCGGTGGCGGACCGCGCCCCGGGGTCACCCCCGGCAACATGCCGCCCCGCCCGCAGGGCCCCCGCCCCGGTGGCGGTCCGCGCCCCGGCAGTGGGCCGCGCCCCGGTCCCGGTGGCCGTGGGCCGGCGCCCGGCGCCGGTGGCGGTCGTCCCGGTGGTGGCGGAGGCGGCGGTAACTACCGCGGCGGCGCCGGCGCTGGCGGTGGCGCCCCGGCCGGCGGTGGCGGGTTCCGCGGCCGTCCCGGCGGTGGCGGCGGCCGTCCCGGCCAGCGCGGTGGCGCGGCGGGTGCGTTCGGCCGTCCCGGCGGCGCCCCCAAGCGTGGCCGCAAGTCGAAGCGCGCGAAGAGGGCCGAGTACGAGAACATGCAGGCCCCGGTCGTCGGTGGCGTGCGGTTGCCGCACGGCAACGGCGAGACCATCCGGCTGGCCCGCGGCGCGTCGCTCTCCGACTTCGCCGACAAGATCAACGCCAACCCGGCGTCGCTGGTGCAGGCGCTGTTCAACCTCGGTGAGATGGTGACTGCCACCCAGTCCGTGGGTGACGAGACCCTCGAGCTGCTGGGCAGCGAGATGAACTACGTCGTGCAGGTCGTCTCGCCCGAGGACGAGGACCGCGAGCTGCTGGAATCCTTCGATCTGTCCTACGGCGAGGACGCCGGCGACGAGGGCGACCTGGAGGTCCGTCCGCCGGTCGTCACCGTCATGGGCCACGTCGACCACGGCAAGACCCGACTGCTGGACACCATCCGCAACGCCACCGTCCGCGAGGGCGAGGCCGGCGGCATCACCCAGCACATCGGCGCCTACCAGGTCACCGTCGAACTCGACGGCACCGAACGGCCGATCACCTTCATCGACACCCCGGGTCACGAGGCGTTCACCGCCATGCGTGCCCGCGGTGCCAAGGCCACCGACATCGCGATCCTGGTGGTGGCCGCCGACGACGGTGTCATGCCGCAGACGGTGGAGGCGATCAACCACGCGCAGGCCGCCGACGTGCCGATCGTGGTCGCGGTCAACAAGATCGACAAGGAAGGCGCCGACCCGGCCAAGATCCGCGGTCAGCTCACCGAGTACGGCCTGGTGCCCGAGGAGTACGGCGGCGACACGATGTTCGTCGACATCTCCGCCAAGAACGGCACCAACATCGAGGCGCTGCTCGAAGCGGTCATCCTGACCGCCGACGCGTCGCTGGACCTGCGGGCCAACCCCGACATGGAGGCCCAGGGCGTGGCGATCGAGGCGCACCTGGACCGGGGCCGCGGCCCGGTGGCGACCGTGCTCATCCAGCGCGGCACGCTGCGGGTCGGCGACTCGGTGGTCGCCGGCGACGCCTACGGGCGTGTGCGCCGGATGGTCGACGAGCACGGCGAGGACGTCGACGAGGCACTGCCGTCGCGTCCGGTGCAGGTCATCGGCTTCACTTCGGTGCCAGGTGCGGGTGACAACTTCCTCGTCGTCGACGAGGACCGCATCGCCCGCCAGATCGCCGACCGCCGCAGCGCACGCAAGCGCAACGCGCTGGCCGCCCGCAGCCGCAAGCGGATCAGCCTGGAGGACCTGGATTCGGCACTGAAGGAAACCAGCCAGCTGAACCTGATCCTCAAGGGCGACAACGCCGGTACGGTCGAAGCCCTCGAGGAGGCCCTGCTCGGCATCCAGGTGGACGACGAGGTGGAGCTGCGGGTCATCGACCGCGGTGTCGGTGGCGTCACCGAGACCAACGTCAACCTGGCGTCGGCCTCGGATGCGATCATCATCGGCTTCAACGTCCGCGCCGAGGGCAAGGCCACCGAGCTGGCCAACCGCGAGGGTGTGGAGATCCGGTACTACTCGGTGATCTACCAGGCCATCGACGAGATCGAGGCCGCGCTCAAGGGCATGCTCAAGCCGATCTACGAGGAGAAGGAGCTCGGCCGCGCCGAGATCCGGGCGATCTTCCGGTCGTCGAAGGTCGGCAACATCGCCGGCTGCCTCGTCCAGTCCGGCATCATGCGGCGCAACGCCAAGGCCCGGCTGCTGCGGGACAACGTGGTGGTCGCCGAGAACCTCACCATCTCGTCGCTGCGGCGCGAGAAGGACGATGTCACCGAGGTGCGCGACGGCTACGAGTGCGGTCTGACGCTGACCTACTCCGACATCAAGGAAGGCGACGTCATCGAGACCTACGAACTGGTCGAGAAGGTGCGGACCTAGATGGCGGTGCACAGCGATGGTTGACGTCGGTCGGGCGCGCCGGTTGTCCAAGCGCATCGGCACGGTCGTCGCCTCCGCCATCGAGTTCGAGATCAAGGATCCCCCGCTGGCCTTCGTGACCATCACGGACACGAAGGTCACGGGAGACCTGCACGACGCCACCGTGTACTACACCGTGCGCGGGGCGACGTTGCAGGACGAACCGGATTACGCCGCCGCGGCGGCCGCGCTGGAACGGGCCAAGGGCGTGCTGCGCAGCAAGGTGGGTGCGGCCACCGGCGTGCGGTTCACCCCGACGCTGAGCTTCGTCCTGGACAAGGTGCCCGACACCGCGCAGCACATGGAGGAGCTGCTGGCCAGGGCCCGAGCCGCGGATGAGGATTTGGCGAGAGTTCGCCAGGGCGCCAAGCACGCCGGCGACGCCGACCCGTACCGTGTGAGCGGGGTGGACAACGACCCGACCGGGGACCACCCGGAGGGCACGGACCGGCCGGACGCTAGGGACACGGGTGACCGCGACACGCTCGATGACAGATTCGACGACTGACACCCCCGTGACGGGGGTGCGCGTCGACGCCCACGGCGCAGCCGCCCTGCTGTCGGCAGCGCGCAGCGTCTGCGTGGTCTGTCACGTCTTCCCCGACGCCGACACCATCGGTGCCGGGCTCGGCCTGGCGCTGGTGCTCGAAAGGGCCGGCACCACCGTCGAGGTGAGCTTCGCCGCCCCTGCCGAACTGCCCGAATCGCTGCAATCGCTGCCCGGCGCTCACCTGCTGGTGGCGCCCGACGACGTCGACCGCGACGCCGATCTGGTGGTCACCGTGGACATCCCGAGCGTCAACCGGCTGGGCACGCTGCGGGATCTGGCCGGTGACGGCCGCCGCGTCTTGGTGATCGACCACCACGCCTCGAACCTGCTGTTCGGGACCGCCAACTTCGTCGACGCGTCGGCAGACTCCACCACGGTCCTGGTCGCCGAGCTGCTCGACGCGTGGGGCGAGCCGATCGACGCCGCCGTCGCGCACTGTCTGTACGCGGGGCTGACCACCGACACCGGCTCGTTCCGGTGGGCCAGCCCGCGCGCGCACCGGCTCGCGGCCCGGCTGGTCGAGCTCGGCATCGACAACGCCGCCATCAGCCGCACCCTGCTCGACACCCACCCGTTCGAGTGGTTGCCGATGCTCTCGCGGGTCCTCGGGTCGGCGCAGCTGCTGCCGGCGGCGGCCGGCGGGCGCGGACTGGTCTACGCCGTGGTGCCGCACCAGGAGTGGGTGAAGGCGCGGCCGGAGGAAGTGGAGAGCATCGTCGACATCGTCCGCACCACCGCCCAGGCCGAGGTGGCCGCGGTGCTCAAGGAGATCGAACCGCAGCGCTGGTCGGTGTCGATGCGGTCGAAATCGCTGGACCTCGCGGCGGTCGCCAGCGGGTTCGGCGGCGGCGGGCACCGGCTGGCGGCCGGGTATTCGGCGACGGGGACGGCCGACGACGTCGTCGCCGCCCTGCTCCAGTCCCTCGGCTGAGGCCGGCACCAGGCGCCTTGACCGATCCGATCCGGCCGGCCACCAGCCGGCGCATCGCCGCGCTGGCGTTCCCGGCACTCGGCGTACTGGCCGCCGAACCCCTCTATCTGCTGTTCGACCTGGCCGTGGTCGGCCGGCTCGGCGCGCTGAGCCTGGCCGGCCTGGCCATCGGGGCGCTGATCATGAGCGTGCTCAGCTCACAGCTGACCTTCCTGTCCTACGGCACGACGGCGCGTGCGGCGCGGTTCTACGGGGCGGGCGACCGGACGGCGGCGGTGTCCGAAGGTGTCCAGGCCACCTGGCTGGCGTTGGGAGTCGGCGCCGCGATCGTGCTCACCGTCCAGCTGACCGCCGAACCGCTGGTGTCGGTGCTGGCCGGCGGATCCGACCAGGGCGGGATCGCCGCTGCGGCGCTGCCCTGGGTGCGCATCGCCAGCTTCGGTGTGCCGGCGATCCTGACCGCGGCGGCGGGCAACGGCTGGATGCGCGGGGTGCAGGACACCGTGCGCCCGCTGCGCTACGTGGTGTTCGGGTTCTCGATGTCGGCGGTGCTGTGCCCGCTGCTGGTGTACGGCTGGTTGGGCGCCCCCGAGCTGGGGCTGGCCGGCTCGGCGGTGGCCAACTTGGTGGGGCAGTGGGTGGCGGCTGCCCTGTTCGTGCGGGCGCTGGTGGTGGAGAAGGTGCCGCTGCGGCCGCAGCCACCGGTGTTGCGCGCGCAGCTGGTGATGGGCCGGGATCTGGTGGTGCGCACGCTGGCCTTCCAGGTGTGCTTCGTGTCGGCGGGTGCGGTCGCGGCCCGGTTCGGGGCGGCGGCCGTCGCCGCGCACCAGGTGGTGCTGCAGCTGTGGAGTTTCCTTGCCCTGGTGCTGGATTCGCTGGCCATCGCCGCGCAGTCACTGGTCGGGGCGGCGCTGGGGGCGGGTCAGCTGCAGCATGCGAAGACGGTGGCGTGGCGGGTCACGATCTTCTCGGCGGTGGCCGGTGCGGTGCTGGCCGCGCTGTGCGCGGTCGGGGCCGCGGTGCTGCCGGGCCTGTTCACCCACGACCGCTCCGTGCTGGACCAGATCGGGGTGCCATGGTGGTTCCTGGTGGGTCAATTGCCGGTCGCCGGAATCGTTTTCGCGCTCGACGGGGTGCTGCTCGGCGCTGGCGACGCCCGGTTCATGCGCACCGCGACGGTGATCAGTGCACTCGCCGGGTTCCTGCCGCTCATCTGGCTGTCGCTGGCGTTCGGCTGGGGGCTGCTGGGGATCTGGTCGGGGCTGAGCACGTTCATGCTGCTGCGGCTGCTGTTCGTGGGCTGGCGGGCGTTCTCGGGGCGCTGGCTGGTTCCCGGCACACACTGAGGGCCGGGGCTCAGCCCCTGCGGGCCACCGCCGACCACCCGAACTCGTTGGTGCGCACCTCGATGTCGGTGAAGCCCGCCGCAACCAGCCGCGCAGGCAGCGCCGCCGGGTCGACGGGGTTGTAGGTGTCGCCGTCGTGCATCTGCTGCAGGGGTTCGCTGGCCAGGCTGTCGCCGGCGACCAGTGTCGCTCCGGGCCGCAGCACGCGGGCGATCTCGGTGAACAGCCGGTCCTGGCGCTGCGCCGGCTCCACGTGGTGCAGCATCGTGAAGCAGGCCGCGCCGGTGAAGCGGCCGTCCGGGAAGCCCAGCGCCGTGGCGTCGGCATTGACGATCCGCACCGACGCAACACCGGCGAACCGCTCGACCAGCAGCGCCGCCAGCTCGGGGTCGATCTCCACCGCGGTGAGTTGGGGCACGGCCGCGCCCAGCACATCCGTGGTGGCCCCGTAGCCGGGCCCGACCTCGAGGACGTCGTCGCCGAGCTGCTCGTCACCGAGGGCCCACGGCAGGATCACATCGCGGATCATCTGGCGCCACTCGTCGCTGCCACAGTACTGATGCGCCTCGTTCACGACCGGATCGTAGCGCTGACCGCCCACACCGCTCTGCGGCCCGCGTGCCGGTCCGCGACGTGGACATCGCTCATGCCGTGCGAACGGCACAGGTCGGCAAAGGTTTCCGCTTGATCCCGGGTCCAGCCGTGACTGGCGATGCCGGTGGCGTCCGGCGGCGACTGGCGTTCCACGGCCAGCAGCCGTCCGCCCGGGGCGAGCACGCGGCGGATCTCGGTGAGTCCGGCGTCGACGTCGCGCCAGTGGTGCACGGTCGCCAGCGCCCACACGGCGGTCGCCGACGCGCCGGGCACCGGCAGCGCCTCGGCGCTGCCTTGGGCGAAGGTGACGGCGGCGTCGCGGTTGACGCGGCGTGCCAGCCGCAGCATTTCCGCCGACGGGTCGACGCCGGTGACGGATGCGCCGCGACCGGCCGCCACCCGGGCGGCGGTGCCGGGTCCGCACCCGATGTCGACGACGTGGTCGGCGGCCCCGACCCCGGTCAGATCGGCGGCCAGGCGGGCCGTCACGCCACCGGTCAGCAGGAACACCAGCCCGAACAGCGTGCCGGTCACGCCCGAGAAGCCGGGGTGATCGGCGTGGTGGTTGACCGGGAGCGGTGCTGGTTCGCTCATGACCACCACCTTGCCGCGCGGTGGGGGCCGAGTCACGTGCCAGTGCGGCCGGAACAGCGCGGAGAACCTCGCGCGAGCGTGCGCGAAATGCCGCGACACGCCGCGCGGGAGCGCACAGACCCGCGCGCTCGCGGGACAGGGTTCAGCGCGGTATCACCGCATCTGCGCGCGGCCCCGCTCGATGACGGTGGCCCGGCTCTGCGCGACGGCGTCGCCGGTGGCGGTGGCCATCCAGTCCCGGGCCGCGCCGGCCTCCAGCCACAGCCCGCCGCCGGTCTGCGCGTCGTCGATGCGGTGATAGGAGGCCAGCAGCGCACGCACCGCCTTCTGGTTGTTGCCGACGATCGAGCCGGCCACCGCGCGGGCGGTGCCGAGCAACTCGTCGTGGACCACCACCTGGGTGACCAGCCCGCAGCGCAGCGCCTCCTCGGCGGACAGGTAGTCCCCGGTCATGCTCATCCGGCGCGCCATCCCGACGCCGACCTTCTGCGGCAGCCGCACCGACAGCCCCCATGTCGGCAGCAGCCCCACCCGGGCGTGGGTGTCGGCGAACCGGGCGCGCTCCGAGGCGATCAGGATGTCGCAGTACAGCGCGATCTCCAGCCCGCCGGTGACCGCGGCGCCGTTGATCGCGCCGATCACCGGCTTGGTCATCGACGGCCACTTCGGCGAGATGTCGGGCAGCTCGGTGCGCTCACCGAGCTCCTTGAGGTCCAGACCGGCGCAGAACACCGGGTCGGCGCCGGTGACGATGACGACATCGACGCCGTCATCGGCCTGCGCGTCGCGCAGCCCCTGGTAGAACGCGCCGCGCAGCGCCGTCGACAGCGCGTTGCGGGCCTGCGGCCGGTTCAGGGTCAAGGTGCGGATCCGGTCGCGGGTGTCGATCAGCAGCACGTCATCGCCCGAAGAGGTCATCCGCCCACCGTATCGACAGCTGTCAACGACCTATCGTGGAGGGCATGTGCCGAAACATCACCGAGTTGCGCGGTCTCGAGCCGGCCGCCACCGCCGAGGAGATCGAGGCCGCCGCGCGCCAGTACGTGCGCAAGGTCAGCGGCATCACCCGGCCCGCGGGCGCCAACAGCGAGGCCTTCGAGGCGGCGGTCGCCGAGGTCACCGCGACCACCACGCGGCTGCTCGACGGGCTGGCCCCGCGCAAGCAGCCACCGAGAACCGTTCCGCCGCTGCGCCGCCCCGAGGTCCGGGCCCGGCTGAACCTCGCGTGACGGCGAAGGGGACCCACCCCGCGCTCAAGGAGTGGAGCGCGGCGATCCAGGCGCTGCTCGACGGCAGGCAGACACTGCTGCTGCGCAAGGGTGGCATCCACGAGAAACGCTTCGAGGTGGCCGCCTCGCGCTTCCTGCTGTTCCCGACGGTGGCCCACAGCCACGCCGAGCGGGTCCGCCCCGAGCACCGTGACCTGCTCGCCCCCGCCGCCGCCGACAGCACCGAGGACGCCGTCGTGGTGCGCGCCGGCGCCCGCGTCGTCGCCGCGATCCCCGTCGACAACCCGGAGGGGCTGGAAGCGATTGCGCCCCTGCATATCTGGACCGATGAGTCGGTACGCGAAGACCGTCTGGACTTCCGGCCCAAGCACCGGCTCACGGTCCTCGTCGTGCAGGCCTGCCCGCTGGTCGAGCCGGTGCGGGTGGTGCGTACCCCCGACTACAAGGGTTGTACGAGTTGGGTCGACCTGCCGGTGGATCCGCAGTGGGCCGGCCCCGTGCACGACGACGCCACGCTCGAGGGCACGGCCGCCACGGTGCGCCGCTCAGTCGGCCCCCGCTGAGCCCGGCGGCCGGTCCCCGGCCGGCAGGAGCAGCCGTGAACTCTCCCCGAAGTGCACCGAATGACGTTGGGTGACATAGCTTTCCCCGTACAGCACCGGCTCGCCGGTGCCCAGGTTGCGTAGGAACCGTGGGTGTGAGCCGCCGGCCACCAACACCCGGATCCGGGACCCGGCGGGGAAGGTGTAGGCGACGGGGTCCAGGTCGATGCGCACCACACCGGAGTCGCCCGCCGAGGCCAGGTAGCCGTCGCTGACGTTGCGGGAGGCGCCGTCGGCGTCGACCCGGCTGATCCGCACGAACAGATCGTTGTGCCGGTTGGCGCAGCCGTGGTCCAGCTCGAGCACCGGGGTCCCGACGACGTAGAGGTCCGCGGGCAGCGGCGCGCCGGTGAACGTCAGCACGTCGGCGCGGCGGGCCAGGGCGGTGTCGTCGCGGTATCCGCCTACCGGCGACAGCAACCGGCCGCCGACGGTGGGGGTGGGGTCGGCGGGGTTGTAGACGAACGTCGCCGCCCCGGCGACCGGATCCGGGGCCGCGGCACCGAGTTTGCCCCCGGGCTGCAGGTAGAGCCGCCGTTCGGGCATCGTCGGCGGCCAGTCGGGCAGCTCCAGCCAGCCCCGCTCGGCCAGGTGGATGCGCACCGGGTTGTCGCGGGTGGGTGCCGCACCAACGAGGTGGGTGGCCAGCCACTCCAGCGTCTCCCGGATGGCCATCGGTGCGGCCTTGGAGGTCAGGTGCGTGTGGGTCCACGGGCCGATCGTCACGGCGGTGGGCACGCCGCGGTCGCGCAGCCGGCGGTACTGCTGCACCGTCTGCTCGACGAACAGGTCCTGCCAGCCGCTGAGCAGCAGCACCGGAACCGTGGAGCGGTCCAGCGCGTCGCGCATGTGCACCCCGGTCCAGAACGGATCGTCGGCCTGCGGATGGTTCAGCCACTCCTCGAACCAGGGCGCACCGGCACCGAGCAGGGCGCGGCTGGACGATCCGAGCGGCAGTCCCAGCGACGCCTCGGTGACCATGCGCTGTGACCGCAGCTGGCGCAGCAGCACCGCCGCACGGTTCGGATCCTCCTGGTGAGCCACCAGATCGCTCCAGCCCAGGAAGTCGTTGAGCCCGAACGATCCCGGGCCCCACCGCGGTCCACTGACGTCGTGCGGGCCGACGGTGATCACCGCGGCCGCCATCTCCGGTGGCGCGTCGGCCAGCAACGCCCACTGCGTGAAACCCAGGTACGACAGCCCGATGGTGGCGAACGTGCCGGTGAACCACGGCTGCTCGCGCAACCAGGCCACGGTGTCGGCGCCGTCGTCGACCTCGTGCACGAACGGGTCGAACCGGCCGCCCGAACCGTAGGTGCCGCGCACGCTCTGCACCACCACGTGGTAGCCCCGCGCGGCGTACACCGATCCGTACAGCGTGGCGAACGGGAAGCCGCGCCCGTAGGGCCCCCGCACCAGCAGCGTGCCCGCCGGTGTCGCGGTGTCGGGGGCGTAGTGGTCGGCGACCAGCTCGACGCCGTCGCGCATCGGGACCCGCAGCCCGCGGTCGACGACGAAATCGGTGCTCGGCGGGGGCAGTTTCAGCACGCCGCTGAGCGCGGTCCTGGCTTTCCTGGCGAGAGTGGAGGGCACGACTGCGAGGCTACGTATCAGGGCTGCAACGGGGCCCACGCATCAATAGATATCAATAGATATCAATAGATATCAATAGATATCAATAGATATCAATAGATATCAATAGATATCAATAGATATCAATAGATATCAATAGATATCAATAGATATCAATAGATATCAATA
>JBFWOX010000047.1:0-24470 GCA_050250295.1 Mycolicibacterium sp. | reverse complement strand
ATCAATAGATATCAATAGATATCAATAGATATCAATAGATATCAATAGATATCAATAGATATCAATAGATATCAATAGATATCAATAGATATCAATAGATATCAATAGATATCAATAGATATCAATAGATATCAATAGATATAGTGCGGGCTCAGCTCGTGGGCGCGCTGCAGGTTGGTCTGCATGCAGTCGGGGTCGGGCTCGGAGTAGATGGGGGAGTAGAACAGCGTCTGCTGGATGACCCCGTAGCTGGTCTGGAACGTCACCATGCAGGTGATCCACCACCGGTTGTTCCAGTCCGTGGGCTTCATGACCCAGTACTGGGCGGCCCGGTGGCCGTTGATCTCTAGCTCGACGGCGTCCGGCGGCAGCGTTTGCTCGTAGGTGCGCCACACGAACGCCTCGACGGCCATCTGGTAGTTGCCGGCGTCGTACTTGCACCGCAGGCCGTCCTCGGGCATCGGCGGGGTGTAGGCCAGCCCGATGCGCTGGATGACATCGAGCGGGATGTCCCGGCACGGATCGAACGGATCGGGGTCGGTGAAGTCGATCACCGGCGATTTGATCGTGGTCATCGGCGCGTCGGTGGAGCGCAGCTCGACCCGGGCGGGGGCGCCGGAGTCGGCCGGGTTCGCCTGGGCGACCACCACGACCGCCGCGACCAGCGCACACAGCGCACAGAGCAGTCGCACCTTGGCGACCATCGCATCCCCTCACCTCGTCGACCGACCTGCCGGGAGTGTAGCCGCCCGCCGGGCCCGCCAGGGCAGAAACTTAGAACAGGTTCTAGTTGCCGGGAGGTGCCGACCCGGCGGCCACCAGTAGGCTGACGGGTTGTGACCAGTGACGACCGACGTCCGACCTTGTGGGCCGTCAGTGACCTCCATACCGGACACACCGGCAACAAGCCGGTGACCGAGTCGCTGCACCCGTCCTCGCCCGACGACTGGCTGATCGTTGCCGGTGACGTGGCCGAGCGCACCGATGAGATCCGCTGGGCGCTGGACGTGTTGCGCAAACGGTTCGCCAAGGTGATCTGGGTGCCAGGCAACCACGAGCTGTGGACCACCAACCGCGACCCGATGCAGATCTTCGGCAAGGCCCGCTACGACTACCTGGTCAACATGTGCGACGAGATGGGCATCGTCACCCCGGAGCATCCGTACCCGGTGTGGACCGAGGAGGGCGGCCCGGCCACCATCGTGCCGATGTTCCTGCTGTACGACTACTCGTTCCTGCCGGCCGGCGCGGGCACCAAGGCCGAGGGTCTGGCGATCGCCAAGGAACGCAACATCGTCGGCACCGACGAATACCTGCTGTCCTCCGAGCCGTACGCGACCCGCGACGCGTGGTGCCGCGACCGGGTGGCCTATACCCGCAAGCGGCTGGAGGAACTGGACTGGATGATGCCGACCGTGCAGGTCAACCATTTCCCGATGGTGCGCGAGCCCTGCGACGCGATGTTCTATCCCGAGTTCTCGCTGTGGTGCGGCACCACCGCGACCGCCGACTGGCACACCCGCTACAACGCGGTCTGCTCGGTCTACGGGCACCTGCACATCCCGCGCACCACCTGGTACGACGGGGTGCGGTTCGAGGAGGTGTCGGTCGGTTACCCCCGGGAGTGGCGCCGCCGGCGGCCCTACCGGTGGCTGCGCCAGATCCTGCCCGACCCGAAGTACAGCCCGGGCTACCTCAACGAGTTCGGCGGCCATTTCCAGATCACCCAAGAGATGCGCGAGCACGCCGAGAAGATGCAGCAGCGGATCAAGGACCGGGCGTGATCGCCGCGGCGCTGCTCTCCGGTGTGCTGCCCGACTCCTCCGACGCGCTGGCCGCGGCCGAGATGTACACCGACCCGCAGGAGCTGGCCCCGCTGCCCGAGGAGGAGCCGCTGATCGCCCGGTCGGTGGCCAAGCGGCGCAACGAGTTCATCACCGTGCGCTACTGCGCCCGCCAGGCGCTGGTCGACCTCGGCGAGCAGCCCGTGCCGATCCTCAAGGGCGACAAGGGCGAACCCTGCTGGCCCGACGGCATCGTCGGCAGCCTCACGCACTGCGAGGGGTTCCGCGGGGCCGCCGTGGGACGGCGCGAGGCGGTCCGTTCGGTGGGCATCGACGCCGAACCGCACGACGTGTTGCCCGACGGTGTGCTCGACGCGATCAGCCTCGGCGCCGAACGCCGCGAACTGCGCGAGCTGCCCGGCGGCGTGCACTGGGACCGGGTGCTGTTCTGCGCCAAGGAGGCCACCTACAAGGCGTGGTACCCGCTGACGCACCGGTGGCTGGGTTTCGAGGACGCCCACATCGTGTTCGACGTCGACGGTTCCGGGCAGGCCGGCACGTTCACCTCGCGCATCCTGATCGACCCGGCCGCCGAGTTCGGGCCGCCGTTGCAGGAGCTGTCGGGCCGGTGGTCGGTCCGGGACGGCATCGCGCTGACGGCCATCGTGCTGTGACCGCGCCGGGCCTGGTCGTCGTCGACAAGCCGGGCGGGCTCACCAGCCACGACGTGGTGGGCCGCTGCCGGCGGCTGTTCGGCACCCGCAAGGTCGGCCACGCCGGCACCCTCGACCCGATGGCCACCGGTGTACTGGTGGTCGGGATCGAGCGGGCCACCAAGATCCTCGGCCTGCTCACCGCCACCGACAAGTCGTACACCGCGACCATCCGGCTGGGTCATACGACATCCACCGAGGATGCCGAAGGTGAAGTGCTGCAGAGTGTTTCGGCCGCCGGCCTGACCGGCGAGCAGATCGAGGCCGCGGTCGCCGCGCAGCGCGGGAACATCGCGCAGGTCCCGTCGGCGGTCAGCGCGATCAAGGTCGGCGGGCAGCGGGCCTACAAGCTGGCGCGCGAAGGGCAGCGCGTCGAGCTCGCGGCCCGCCCGGTACGCATCGACCGGTTCGACGTGTGTGCGGTCCGGCGGTGCGGCGACCTGATCGACGTCGACGTCGAGGTGGACTGTTCGTCGGGCACCTACGTCCGCGCGCTGGCCCGTGACGTCGGCGCCGCCCTCGGCGTCGGCGGTCACCTCACCGCGCTGCGCCGCACCCGCGTCGGCGGCTTCGGGCTGGACCAAGCCCGCACCCTGGAGCAGCTGGCCGAGGCGCCGCGGCCGTCCTACACGTTGGACGAGGCCTGCCTGCAAGCGTTTCCACGCCGGGCGCTGACCGAGGCCCAGGCGCTCGACGCGAGCCACGGCCGTCCGCTGCAGCCTGCGGGCATCGACGGGGTGTACGCCGCGACCGCACCGGACGGCCGGGTGATCGCGCTGTTGCGCGACGGTGGATCGCGGACCACGTCGGTGGTCGTGATCCGCCCGGCCACGCTGTAGAACTGCAGCCATGAGAGACGACATCCGCTATTCACCCGAGACGAGTGCGCTGTTGCTGGCGATGACCGCGCTGCAGTGCGCCCACGGGGTGGCGGCGCCGGCCGCGCTGGAGCATGCCTACGACGCGTGGAAGGAACACGGCGGCGGCTCGTGGGAGTTCGTCGAGCTCGCCGAATTGGTCGGGCGGTTGACCACCCCGGCGTAGTATCGACGCCCAGGCTCAGGCGATCACCCAGATGGCCTGTGCAGCAGGGCTTCCCAACTCGACGGTGGTCTCGGGTGGGTCGCCGGCGGCCACCTCGTCGGGGTTCTGCACCGTCACCGAGATCATCCCCGCGAAATCCCGCCGGGCCACCACCTGCAGCCGCGAGTCCAGCGCGATCCCGACGCTGTCGAAGTAGCGCAGCATCTCGGGGTCGGCATCGGAGATCCGCGCCACGGTGCCGGCGTCGCCGTCCTGGCAGGCCGACAGCTGCCGCGCCGGGGGGGTGGGCACCTTGCCGTCGGGTGCGGGGATCGGATCGCCGTGCGGGTCGCGGGTCGGGTAACCCAGCTTCGCGTCGATGCGGTCGAGCATCCGGTCCGACACCGCGTGCTCGAGCACCTCGGCCTCGTCGTGCACCTCGTCCCAGCTGTAGCCGAGCTCGCGCACCAGGAACGTCTCCATCAGCCGGTGCCTGCGCACCATCGCCAGCGCCGCACGGCGGCCCGCGTCGGTCAGCGTCACCGCGCCGTACTTGGCGTGGTGCACCAGCCCCTGGTCGGCCAGCTTGCGGATCGATTCGGACGCGGTGCTCGCCGACACGCCGATGCGCTCGGCCAGCAACTTGGTGCTGACCTTCTCGTGCGACCACTCCTGGGCGGTCCAGATGACCTTGAGGTAGTCCTGCGCAACCGTCGTCAGTTCGGCGGGGCTCTGGTCAGGACTCACGGGTCAGAGTTTAGGCAATCGTCACCTGATCCGGCGGTGCTGCTGGGTCGGTGTCGAGCACGGGTCGTAGGCTAGCGGCGTGCAGCGCTGGCGGGGGCAGGAGGAAATCCCCACCGACTGGGGCCGATGTGTCGTCACGATCGGTGTGTTCGACGGTGTCCACCGCGGACACCAGGAGCTGATCAGTCGTGCGGTGAAGGCGGGCCGGACGCGCGGGGTGCCCACCGTGCTGATGACGTTCGACCCGCACCCGATGGAGGTCGTCTTCCCGGGCAGCCACCCGGCGCAGCTGACCACGCTGACCCGGCGCGCGGAGCTGGTCGAGGAAATGGGCGTCGACGTCTTCCTGGTGATGCCGTTCACGTCGGACTTCATGAAGCTCACCCCCGAGCGCTACATCCACGAGCTGCTGGTGGAGCGGCTGCACGTGGTGGAGGTCGTGGTCGGGGAGAACTTCACGTTCGGCAAGAAGGCCGGCGGCACCGTGGAGCTGCTGCGCAAGGCCGGGGAGCGGTTCGGCTTCGCGGTGGATTCGCTGTCGCTGGTCGCCGAGCACCACCGCGACGAGACCGTCACGTTCTCGTCGACCTACATCCGGTCCTGCGTCGACGCCGGCGACATGGTCGCCGCCGCCGAGGCGCTGGGCCGGCCGCACCGGGTCGAGGGTGTCGTGGTGCGCGGCGACGGCCGCGGCCGGGGCCTGGGCTTCCCGACCGCCAACGTCGCCCCACCGATGTACTCGGCCATCCCTGCCGACGGGGTCTATGCCGCCTGGTTCACCGTGCTCGGGCATGGCCCGGTGGTGGGCAGCGTCATCCCCGGTGAGCGGTATCAGGCCGCGGTCTCGGTGGGCACCAACCCGACGTTCTCCGGGCGCACCCGCACCGTCGAGGCGTTCGTCCTGGACACCAGCGCGGACCTGTACGGCCAGCACGTCGCCGTCGACTTCGTGGCCAGGCTGCGCGGCCAGGAGAAGTTCAACTCGGTCGACGACCTGATCGAACAGATGGGCGCCGACACCGAACGGGCCCGGACCATCCTCGCGGCGCAGTAGCGGGATTCGCGGGGGAGTCGTCGGCGCTGCTAAGCTGCCTGCCGACCCGGCACGTGCTGCAGTTCGCGGTGGCCGTGCTTCTCCGGGGCGTCAGCCCCGATGTTCGCGGACCGAATCGATGGAGTTGTCTCGTGGCGCTCACTGCCGAACAGAAGAAGGAAATCCTGGGCCAGTACGGCCTGCACGACACCGACACCGGCTCCCCGGAGGCGCAGGTCGCGCTGCTCACCAAACGGATCTCGGACCTCACCGAGCACCTCAAGCAGCACAAGCACGACCACCACTCGCGGCGCGGGCTGCTGCTGCTGGTCGGCCGTCGCCGCCGGCTGCTCAAGTACGTCGCGCAGGTCGACGTCGCCCGCTACCGCTCGCTCATCGAGCGCCTCGGTCTGCGTCGCTGACGCCCGCTCGCCCGACAGGCCATGCGTACCCTGTGCGCGGTGGCGGCCGTCGCGGTCGCTGCGGTGGGGGGATCGACGGGGTGTTCGTCGGCGGCCGCCGCCGATCTGGTGGTCGGTGACTGCGTCAAGATGGGTGGCACACCGGAGCGGCCGGAGGCCACCAAGGCGGTCTGCGGGAGCCCGGAGTCGAACTTCCGGGTGGTCGAGGTGATCTCCGGTCCCGACGACGGGACCGAGCAGTGCCCGGTGGACGTCGACTCGTACTACTCGATGATCAGCACGTTCTCCGACACCAAGACCACGGTCTGCCTGGACGTGGACTGGGTGGTCGGCGGCTGCATGAGCATCGACCCCGACAACGGGCGCGACCCGCTGCGGGTGGACTGCGCCGACGCCGCGGCGCCGGGCCGGCAGCGCGCCACCGAGATCTTGCAGGACGTGGCCAACGTCGACCAGTGCGCCAGCGGCGTCGGATATGCCTACGACGAGCGCAACTTCACCGTGTGCGTGGAGGATGTCACCTGACCGGCGCGGTCGCCGCGCGCCGGCCGGATGGGCCCGGATTAGGGGAAATGCGCATACCGCGTTGTACCATGGGTGCGTTCGATCGCCGTATGGCGCGAACACCCGGGTGTGGTGCCCGCAGTACCGCGAGACCGCTCCCGCGTAGCACGAACAGGAACCGCCCGATCGCGCGGTCTTCGGTAGTGGCTGCCGGAGGAACCTCCGACAGCTTCGATCGACGGCCGTCGACGCATCCGGGCCGGGCTTCCCGGGACCAGATTCCCGGGGGATGTCTGCATTCATTGCGCGTGCTCACGCAAAACAGCTGAATGATGACCCCAGAGAGGCCGTACGGACGTCCATGTCTGTAGTTGAAATCGAAGACGGCGTGTTCGAAGCCACCGCCACCATCGACAACGGGAGCTTCGGCACCCGCACCGTTCGTTTCGAGACCGGCCGGTTGGCCCAGCAGGCGGCGGGCGCCGTCGTCGCCTACCTCGACGACGAGACCATGCTGCTGAGCGCGACCACCGCCAGCAAGACCCCCAAGGACCACTTCGACTTCTTCCCGTTGACCATCGACGTGGAAGAGCGGATGTACGCCGCCGGCCGCATCCCCGGCTCGTTCTTCCGCCGGGAGGGCCGCCCGTCCACCGACGCGATCCTGACCTGCCGCCTGATCGACCGGCCGCTGCGCCCGTCGTTCGTGTCCGGCCTGCGCAACGAGATCCAGGTCGTGGTGACCGTGCTGAGCCTGGATCCCAAGGACCTCTATGACGTGCTGGCGATCAACGCCGCGTCGGCGTCCACCCAGATCTCCGGGCTACCGTTCTCCGGCCCTGTCGGCGGCGTGCGCGTCGCCTTGGTGGAGAGCCAGTGGGTGGCGTTCCCGACCGTCGAGCAGCTCGAGCGGGCGGTGTTCGACATGGTCGTCGCCGGGCGTGCGCTCGAGGATGGCGACGTCGCGATCATGATGGTCGAGGCCGAGGCCACCGAGAACGTCATCGAACTGATCGCCGGTGGCGCGGGTGCGCCGACCGAGGCCGTGGTGGCCGAGGGGCTGGAGGCCGCCAAGCCGTTCATCGCCGAGCTGTGCCGGGCCCAGGGTGAGCTGGCCTCGGCCGCCGGCAAGGCGACCGCCGAGTACCCGCTGTTCCCGGACTACGGCGACGACGTCTACTACTCGGTGGCCTCGGTGGCCACCGACGCGCTGTCCGAGGCGCTGACCATCGCCGGCAAGAACGAGCGCAACGACCGCACCGACGAGATCAAGGTCGAGGTGCTCGACCGGCTGGCCGAGCAGTATGCGGGCCGGGAGAAGGAGATCGGCGCCGCGTTCCGGTCACTGACCAAAAAGCTTGTGCGCCAGCGCATCCTGACCGATCACTTCCGCATCGACGGCCGTGGCATCACCGACATCCGGGCGCTGAGCGCCGAGGTCGCGGTGGTCCCGCGGGCGCACGGCAGCGCGCTGTTCGAGCGTGGTGAGACCCAGATCCTGGGCATCACCACCCTCGACATGATCAAGATGGCCCAGCAGATCGACTCGCTGGGACCGGAGACCACCAAGCGCTACATGCACCACTACAACTTCCCGCCGTACTCGACCGGTGAGACCGGCCGCGTCGGTTCACCCAAGCGTCGCGAGATCGGCCACGGCGCACTGGCGGAGCGGGCGCTGGTGCCGGTGCTGCCCAGCATCGAGGAATTCCCGTACGCCATCCGTCAGGTGTCGGAAGCGTTGGGCTCCAACGGTTCCACCTCGATGGGTTCGGTGTGCGCCTCCACGCTGTCGCTGCTGAACGCCGGTGTGCCGCTGAAGGCGCCGGTGGCCGGCATCGCGATGGGGCTGGTGTCCGACGATGTCGAGACCGACGGCAAGACCGAGCGCCGGTTCGTCGCGCTGACCGACATCCTCGGCGCCGAGGATGCCTTCGGCGACATGGACTTCAAGGTCGCCGGCACCAAGGAGTTCGTCACCGCGCTGCAGCTGGACACCAAGCTGGACGGGATTCCCTCCCAGGTGCTGGCGGGTGCGCTGTCGCAGGCCAAGGACGCCCGGCTGACCATCCTCGAGGTGATGGCCGAGGCCATCGACGCGCCCGACGAGATGAGCCCCTACGCACCGCGGATCACCACGATCAAGGTGCCGGTGGACAAGATCGGCGAGGTGATCGGGCCCAAGGGCAAGATGATCAACTCGATCACCGAGGAGACCGGCGCGCAGATCTCCATCGAGGACGACGGCACGGTGTTCGTCGGTGCCTCCGACGGGCTCTCGGCGCAGGCCGCGATCGACAAGATCAACGCGATCGCCAACCCGCAGCTGCCCAAGATCGGGGAGCGGTTCCTCGGAACCGTGGTCAAGACCACCGATTTCGGTGCGTTCGTGTCGTTGCTGCCCGGCCGCGACGGCCTGGTGCACATCTCCAAGCTGGGCCGCGGCAAGCGGATCGCCAAGGTGGAGGACGTGGTCAAGGTCGGCGACAAGCTGCGCGTGGAGATCGCCGATATCGACAACCGCGGCAAGATCTCGCTGGTCCTGGTCGACGAAGACGCCGACGCCGCCGCTCCGGCGGCCGCGCCTGTTGATGCCGCAACGGCCAGCAGCTAGTTCGGGGGCGCTCCGCCGCGGACGTCGCAGCTCATCGGCTGACACGACCGCGGCGGTGCGCCGCACCGAATTGCCGGGTGGGCTGAGGGTGGTCTCCGAGCACATCCCCGCCGTGCATTCCGCGTCGGTCGGGGTGTGGGTGAACGTGGGCTCGCGCGACGAGGGCCGCTCCGTCGCCGGTGCGGCGCACTTCCTGGAACACCTGTTGTTCAAGGCGACCCCCAACCGCACCGCCGTGCAGATCGCCCAGGCTGTCGACGCCGTCGGCGGCGAGCTCAACGCTTTCACCGCCCGCGAGCACACCTGCTACTACGCGCATGTGCTGGATTCCGACCTGGCGCTGGCGGTCGATCTGGTGGCCGATGTGGTGCTGCGCGGCCGGTGCGCCGCCGACGACGTCGAGATCGAACGCGACGTGGTGCTCGAAGAGATCGCGATGCGCGACGACGACCCCGAGGACACCCTCGGTGACGTCTTCCTGGAGGCCATGTTCGGATCCCATCCGGTGGGCCGACCGGTGATCGGCAGCGTGGAGTCCATCTCGGCGATGACGCGCGATCAGCTGCACTCGTTCCACGTGCGCCGCTACACCCCGGACCGGATGGTGGTGGCCGTCGCCGGCAACGTCGACCACGACGAGGTCGTCGGGCTGGTGCGCGAGCACTTCGGGCCGCACCTGGTGCGCGGGCGCGCCCCGGTGCCGCCCCGCAAGGGCACCGGCCGGGTGCAGGGCAAGCCGAGCCTGCAGCTGGTCAAACGGGACGCCGAGCAGACCCATCTGTCGCTGGGCGTGCGCACCCCGGGCCGGCACTGGGAACACCGCTGGGCGCTGTCGGTGCTCAACACCGCCCTCGGTGGCGGCCTGAGTTCGCGTCTGTTCCAACAGATCCGGGAGACCCGCGGGCTGGCGTACTCGGTGTACTCCACGGTCGACACGTTCGCCGACAGCGGTGCGCTGTCGATCTACGCGGGCTGCCTGCCGGAGCGCTTCGACGAAGTGGTGCAGGTGACCACCGACGTGCTCGCCGACGTGGCGCGCGACGGCATCACCGCCGACGAGTGCCGGATCGCCAAGGGCTCGCTGCGCGGCGGCCTGGTGCTCGGGCTGGAGGACTCCGGCTCCCGGATGAACCGGATCGGGCGCAGCGAACTGAACTTCGGGCGCCACCGCAGCATCTCCGAGACGCTGGCCGAGATCGACGCCGTCACGCTCGAGGAGGTCAACGCCGTGGCCCGGCTGCTGCTCAACCGCCCGTTCGGCGCCGCGGTGCTCGGATCGGTGCGCGGCAAGCGGTCGCTGCCCAAACCGCTGCAGACCATCGACCGGTAGCCTGGCCGGTGATGCCGGAGATCTCCCGACGCCACGTCCTGCTCGGTGGGCTGTCGCTGGTCGCACTGACCGCGGGTGCCCCCGGGACCGCCCTCGCCGACCCGGCCGAACCGCTGGCGCAGCCCATCGACGCGCTGGCACGCCGGTACAACGCGCAAATAGGCTTGTACGCAGCCGATCTCGACACCGGTAGGAGCATCGCACACGGCGACACCGCGCGGTTCGCGATGTGCTCGACGTTCAAGGCGTACGCCGCGGCAGCGGTGCTGCAGCGGGTCCAGCAGGGCAGGCTGAGGCTGGGCGACACGGTGCCGATCCGGCCGGAGGACATCCGCTCGCACTCACCGGTGACCGAGCCCCGGGTCGGCACCGCGATGACGCTTGCCGAGCTGTGCGAGGCCGCGCTGCAGCAGAGCGACAACGCCGCGGCCAACGCGCTGCTGGGGGTGCTGGGCGGGCCGCCGGTGATCACCGAGTTCGCGCGCGGGATCGGTGACGGTCAGACCCGGCTGGACCGCTGGGAGACCGAACTGAACTCCGCGGTGCCCGGCGATCCCCGCGACACGAGCACACCGCGTGCGCTGGGCGACGGGTTCCGCGTGCTGTTGACCGGCGACGTGCTCGACCCGGCCGGGCGCCAACAGCTGACCGACTGGATGTTGGCCAACCAGACCTCCAGCATGCGGGCCGGGTTGCCACCCGGCTGGAGCAGCGCCGACAAAACCGGCGGCGGTGACTACGGCAGCACCAACGACGTCGGCGTCGGGTACGGTCCGGACGGCCGGCGGCTGCTGCTGGCGATGATGACCAGGACCGCGGGCGACGACCCGGACGCAGGGGACCTGCGCCCGCTCATCGGTGAGCTGACGACGCTGACGGTGGCCGAACTACTGTAACCGCAGTGAGTCCTCGCGGCGCAGCACGAAGAAGTACGGCACCTCGATCCCACGCAGATCCATTGCACCCAAAAGGGTTTCGTCGTCGATGCGGTGGAACACGTCGTTGATGGGCAGCTGGTCGTAGATCATGGTGGCGGTGTCGACGCCCCGATAGCGGGTGGTACGCAGCCGGGCCCTGGGCGCACGGGTGGCCAGGACCGGTTTCAGCGCGCCGATCATGCGCGAGAGCGGAAGCTTGCGGGCCGCGGGCACTCTGGTGGCCGGACCCAGACCGGCGAACGCCAGCACGGGGTTGAGCGCCCACAGCGCGGTGCCGTCACGGGTCGGGAACAGCAGCGGGTGCACGGTCTCGGTGTCCAGGAACGCCTTGCCCCACCAGCCCGAGGCGGCCAGCAGGCCGTCGAGGGGATGGCCGGTCGGCACCTCCGCGCCGTGCCAGGTGCCGATCATGTCGTCCGGTTCGACGGCCGGGCACGAGTCGAACAGCGCCAGGGCCTCTGCGGTGGTGGTGGGGGCATCGGTGAGCGGACCCATGCGGCGACTGTACGGGAACCGCTCGGGCACACTGGTGGCGTGCGGTCCGAGAATCCCTGCCCGTGCGGTGCCGACACGTCCTACGGCCGGTGCTGCCTGCCGCTGCACCGCGGGGAGCGCCAGGCCGACACGGCCGAGGAATTGATGCGCTCGCGCTACAGCGCCTTCGCGGTCGGCGACGCCGGCTACCTCTGGCGCACCTGGCACCCGAGCACCCGCCCGGGCACCGTCGACGTCGATCCCGCGGTCGTATGGACGGGGCTGGAGATCGTCGACGCCGGCCCGGACGAGGTGGAGTTCCTGGCGCACCACCGGCAGGGCCAACGAACCGGGACGCTGCATGAGCGGTCCCGGTTCGCTGTGAGAGCCCGTCGCTGGTTCTACCTGGACGGGGAGATGGTCGAGTAGACCGGATCAGACCAGGCCGGCCGGATCGGTGTAGGGCAGGTCGAGGTCGGTGGCGACCTGTGTCGACAGCAGCGCGCCTTCGTGGGTGGACAGCCCCTTGGCCAGCGCCGCGTCCTCGCGGCACGCCTGCTGCCAGCCCTTGTTGGCGAGCTCGAGGACGTACGGCAGGGTGGCGTTGGTCAGCGCCCAGGTGGAGGTGCGCGGCACCGCGCCGGGCATGTTGGCCACGCAGTAGAACACGGTGTCGTGCACGGCGAAGGTCGGGTCGTCGTGGGTGGTGGGCCGGGAGTCCTCGAAGCAGCCGCCCTGGTCGATGGCGATGTCGACCAGCACCGCACCGGGTTTCATGGCGGCCACGGTGGAGTTGGTGACGAGCTTGGGCGCCTTGGCGCCGGGGACCAGGACCGCGCCGATGACCAGATCGGCGGCCTTGACGGCGTCTTCGAGGTCCAGCGCCGAGGAGTAGCGGGTCTCGATGACGCCGCTGTTCTCGTTGTCGATCTTGCGCAGGGTGTTGACGTTGAGGTCGAAGACGGTGACGTGGGCACCCATGCCCTTGGCGATGCGGGCGGCGTTGTAGCCGGCCACGCCGCCGCCGATGACGACGACTTCGGCGGGGGCCACGCCGGGCACGCCACCCATCAGCACGCCGCGACCGCCGTGGCTGCGCATCAGGTGGTAGGCGCCGACCTGGGCGGAGAGCCGGCCGGCGACCTCGCTCATGGGCGCCAGCAGCGGCAGGGAGCCGTCGGGCTTCTGCACGGTCTCGTAGGCGATCGAGGTGGTGCCCGAGGCCATCAGGGCGTCGGTGCAGGGTTTGGAGGCGGCCAGGTGCAGGTAGGTGAACAGGGTCTGGCCCTCGCGCATCCGGCGGTACTCGGGCTCGATGGGTTCCTTGACCTTGAGCAGCAGCTCGGCCTCGGCCCACACCTCGTCGGCGCTGTTGATCAGCTGCGCGCCTGCGCGTTTGAAGTCCGCGTCGGTGATCGCCGACCCGTCGCCCGCGCCCGCCTGGACCAACACTTCGTGGCCCCGCGCCACCAGCTCGGCCACCCCGGACGGGGTGATCGCGACCCGGTATTCGTTGTTCTTGATCTCGGTCGGGACGCCGACGCGCATGATCGCTCCTTCGAGTTGAGACGTGCTTCACTGATTGTGAAGAAACATCGATATGTCGGCAATATCTATGAGAATGATTCACTAGGATATGGATATGTCAGAGGAATCATCAGGAATTGCCGGCTTGGCGAACCGCTCATCGAAGGATTTTCGACCGGCGGCGATCGACGACATCGACCGGCGGATCCTGACCGCGCTGCACACCGACGCCCGGATGCCCAACAGCGCGCTGGCCGAGCTGGTCGGCATCGCACAATCGACCTGCCACGGCCGGGTGCGCCGGCTCCAGGAGCTCGGTGTGATCCGCGGCTTCTACGCCGACATCGACCCGGCGGCGATCGGGCTCACCCTGCAGGCGATGATCTCGGTCAGCCTGCAGTCCAACGCGCGCGGCCGGATCCGCAAGTTCATCCAGCAGATCCGCAGCAAGCCGCAGGTGATGGACGTGTACTTCCTGGCCGGGGCCGACGACTTCTTCCTGCACGTCGCCGCGCGTGACACCGACGACCTGCGGGCGTTCGTGGTGGAGAACCTCAACGCCGATGCCGACGTCGCAGGCACGCAGACCTCGCTGATCTTCGAGCACCTGCGCGGGGCGTCACCGCTGTGAGCCACCCGCGGTGAAGTCGCGCAGCCAGCGATACCAATCGGCCATGCCCGCACCGGTCTTCGCGCTGACCGGCAGCACCGTCGCGGTCGGGTTCACCTGCCGGATCCGCTCGGTGTAGGTCGCGACGTCGGCGTCCAGGTACGGTGCCAGGTCGATCTTGTTGAGCAGCACCACGTCGACGGTGCGGAACATCACCGGGTACTTGAGCGGTTTGTCCTCGCCCTCGGTCAACGAGTACACCATCGCCTTGGCGTGCTCGCCGACGTCGAACTCCGCGGGGCAGACCAGGTTTCCGACGTTCTCGATGATCACCAGGTCCAGGCTGGTCAGCTCGAGGCCGGCCAGCGCGCGGTTGACCATCGGAGCGTCCAGGTGGCACTCGCCGCCAAAACCGTTGTCGGTGTTCAACAGTGATATCTGGGCGCCGCGCCCGGCGAGCCTGGCCGCGTCCAGATCGGTGGCGATGTCACCCTCGATGACCCCGACCGCGACGTCGGCGGCGAGTTCGTCGAGCGTGGCGGCCAGCACTGTGGTCTTCCCCGAGCCCGGTGAACTCATCAGGTTCAGCACGCGGACGCCGTTGGCCGCGAACAGCTCCCGGTTGACGGCGGCCCGCTGGTCGTTCTCGGAGAAGATGGCCTCGAGCACGTCGATACGCTGCGACCCGGTGGCGTAGCCGCTGTGGTCACCGTGGCCGTCATGGTGGTCGTGGCCGTGATGATCATGGTGATGGTCGTGATCGTGCACCGTGCCGTCGTCGTGGCGGTGGAACCTACCCATGGGCCACCCCCGCCCCTGCCACGTCGATCGAGGTCACCAGGAACTCCTCACCGCGCAGCACGGTGACATCGGCGCTGCCGCAGGCCGGGCAACACACCGAGAACCGTGACGTGATCTCCGATTCCGTGTTGCAGGACCGGCATTGAACGGCCGCGGTGACCAGGTCCAGCTCCAGTTCGGCGGCTCCCAGACCGTCGTGTTCCCGCACGATCGTCCAGCAGAACTGCAGCGAATCCGGCACCACCTGGCGCAGCGCGCCGACCCGCACCCGCACGACCTCGACGGGCCGGCCCGCGGCATGGCTCTTCACCACCCCGGCGATGGCGTGGCACAGCGACAATTCGTGCACGGTGGTCCTCCTGCTGCCCCAGACAGTAGTACCGGGGGCCGCCCAGCCGAAGGGTGAGGCCGAACGGAAAAGCGAAGAACTGTGTGCGAAATTGTGATTGTTGCCGCAAACGGGGCGGATTAGCCTGGCACTTCACCGATCGGGCCGACAGCCCACTGGCCTCGACGGTGTCGGACACCGGGGCGTCACGCCAGGTGTGCCGGGAAGGAGTTGAGCGTGTCGGATGGCGCCGTGCGCGTGCGCCTGGACATCACGGGGGTGGTCCAGGGGGTCGGATTCCGCCCTGCCGTCGCCCGGGTCGCCGCCGACCACGGGCTGAGCGGCTTCGTCCGCAACGACAGCCGCTCGGTGCAGTGCGAATTCGAGGGCGCGCCCGCCGCCGTCGCCGCCGCGGTGGCTGCCCTCCGCGACCAGCCGCCGCCGCAGGCCCGCATCGATTCGCTCAGCGTCGACCCGGTACCCGCCCGCGGCGAGCGTGGCTTCCGCATCCTGGCCAGCCAGGCGCACGCCGGGGACACCCGCACGCTGGTGCCGCCGGACATCGCGACGTGCGCGGACTGCGTGCGGGAGCTGTTCGACCCGGCCGACCGCCGCTACCGGCACCCGTTCATCACCTGTACGAACTGCGGGCCCCGCTACACCGTGATCACGGACCTGCCCTACGACCGCCCGGCCACCACGATGGCCGGCTTCCCGATGTGCCCGGCCTGCAGCGCCGAGTACCACGACCCCACCGACCGGCGCTATCACGCCCAGACCATCGCCTGCCCGCAGTGCGGCCCGGCGCTGACCTGGACCGGGCCCGGCGCCGACCGCGCCCCGCTGGAGGCCGCCGCGGCCGCGCTGCGCGCCGGCCTGATCGTCGCCGTCAAGGGCATCGGCGGCTACCACCTGGCCTGCCGCGCCGACGCCGACGACGTCGTCGCGCGGCTGCGGCAGCGCAAGAACCGCCCCGCCAAACCCTTCGCGGTGATGGCCGCCGACGTGGCGGCCGCGGGCGCGCTGGTGCATCTCGACGAGGCGGCGGTGCGGGCACTGACCTCACCGGCCGCCCCGATCGTGCTGCTGCCGGCGCGCACCGCGGCGGTCAGCACCCAGGTCGCCCCCGGCCTGGGCGACCTCGGGGTGATGCTGGCCTACTCGCCGGTGCACCACCTGTTGTTCGCCGAGCTCGGCGGGTTGCCGCTGGTGATGACCTCGGCCAACCAGGGCGGGTCGCCGATCGTGTTCCGCGAGGCCGACCTGGACTGGATCGACGGCCTGGCCGACGCGGTGCTGGGCCACGACCGCCCCATCGGCGTCCCGTGCGAGGACTCCGTCGTCACCGTCGACGCGGACGGGAACGAGCTGCCACTGAGGCGATCCCGCGGGTACGCCCCCTTGCCGGTGACGGTCGGGCCGCGGGCCGCCGAAGCGCCGGTGCTGCTGGCCACCGGCGGCGACCTCAAGACCACGTTCGCGCTGGCCGGCGCCGACGGGCTGGCGCACCTGTCCTCGCACCTGGGCGACATGGCCGACCCGCGCACCCAGGGCTGCTTCACCGCGACGCTGGAGCACCTGGCGTTAATGACCGGGCGCCGGCCCGCCGTCGTCGTGCACGACACTCACCCCGGCTACGCCACCACGGGCTGGGCTCGGCGCCGCGGCACCGACACCGTCACGGTGCAGCACCACCACGCGCACGCGGCGTCGCTGCTGGCCGAACACCGCCGCCTCGGTGAGCCGGTCATCGCGGTGACCTACGACGGCACCGGCTACGGCACCGACGGCACCATCTGGGGCGGCGAGGTGCTCGCGATCGCCGACCCCCGGCAGTTCACCCGGGTGGCGCATCTGGCGTCGTTCGCGCTGCCCGGCGGCGAAGGTGCGGTGCGGCAACCGGCCCGCATCGCGCTGGACCTGCTGCGCCGGGCCGGGATCGAGCCCGCCGACGACCTACCGCCGGTCCGGGAGCTGGGCGCCACCGGCACCCGCATCGTCACCCAGCAGCTCGAACGTGACGTCCGGTGCGTGCCGACCACCAGCATGGGCCGGCTCTTCGACGCGGTGGCCAGCCTGCTCGGCGTGTGCCAGTCGGTCAGCTACGAAGGTCAGGCGGCCGTCGAACTGGAACACCTGGCCCGCACCGGACACGACCACCGGCCAACCGATTTCGTGATCACCGGGGGCGTGCTCGACCCGGCCCCGGTCATCGCCGCCCTGGTCGCCGGGCTGCGGGCCGGCGCCGAGGTCGCCGACCTGGCGGCGGCGTTCCACGGCGCCGTCATCCGGGCCACGGTCCGCGTCGCCGCCGAGGCGGCCGCGTCGGCGGGTATCGGCACCGTCGGGCTCACCGGCGGCGTGTTCGCCAACCGGATCCTGCTCGGCGGCATCGCGGGCGGCCTGCGCGAGCGGGGTTTCGAGGTGCTCACCCACCGGGTGGTGCCGTGCAACGACGGCGGGCTGGCACTCGGCCAGCTCGTGGTGGCCATGCGAATGGCCGTGGGAACGGCCGGCGATGCGCCGGCCGTGCGGGAAAGGAGCGGCCTGTGTGCCTCGGAATACCCGGCAAGGTGATCGGGATCTGGGACGAGGCGGGCACCCGGATGGCGACCGTCGACTTCGGCGGCACCACCAAGACGGTGTGCCTGGCCTATCTGCCCGACATGGAGATCGGCGAATACACCATCGTGCACGCCGGATTCGCGATCACCCGGCTGGACGAGGCGTCGGCCAACGAGACACTGAGGATGTTCGCCGAGCTGGGTGTGCTCGACGAGGAACTCGCGGGCACCGAGGGTCAGGTCGGCCCGCAGGACAGGAGGCTGGCATGAAGTACCTCGACGAATTCCGGGACCCAGCGGCCGCCAAGTCGCTCGTCGACGCGATCCGGCGGCGGGCCACCCAGACCTGGACGATCATGGAAGTCTGCGGCGGGCAGACACATTCGATCATCCGCAACGGCATCGACCAACTGCTCGACGGGGCGGTGGAGTTCATCCACGGTCCCGGCTGCCCGGTGTGCGTGACCCCGCTGGAGATGATCGATCGGGCGCTGGAGATCGCCGCCCGCGACGACGTCATCTTCTGCTCGTTCGGGGACATGCTGCGGGTGCCGGGCAGTGAGAGCGACCTGTTCTCGGTGCGCGCCCGCGGCGGTGACGTCCGCATCGTGTACTCGCCGCTGGACGCCACCCGGGTGGCCGCCGACAATCCCGACAAACAGGTGGTGTTCTTCGGGGTCGGGTTCGAGACCACCGCACCGGCCAACGCGATGGCCGTCGTGCACGCCCAGCGCCTCGGCCTGACCAACTTCTCGATGCTGGTCTCCCATGTGTTGGTGCCGCCGGCGATGACGGCCATCCTGTCCTCGCCCACCAACCGAGTGCAGGGATTCCTGGCCGCCGGGCACGTGTGCTCGGTGATGGGCACCGCCGAATACGCCCCGCTGGTCGAGGAATACGGCGTGCCGATCGTGGTCACCGGGTTCGAACCGCTCGACCTGCTCGAGGGCGTGCGCCAGGTGGTCGACCTGCTCGAAGACGGTACGCCGCACCTGCGCAACGCCTATCCCCGCGCGGTCAGCGACGCCGGCAACGTGGTGGCCCAGCAGACCCTGGCCGACGTGTTCACCGTCACCGACCGGCAGTGGCGCGGCATCGGGCTGATCCCGAGATCGGGCTGGACGCTGTCGCCGCGCTACGCGCAGTTCGACGCCGAAACGCGGTTCGGCGTAGGCCATGTGCAGGTTGCCGAATCCACCGAGTGCCATAGTGGGGAAGTGCTGCAAGGCCTTCTGAAACCCAACGAGTGCCCGGCGTTCGGCCGCACCTGCACCCCGCGCACCCCCCTGGGCGCCACCATGGTGTCCAGTGAAGGGGCCTGCGCCGCCTACTACCAGTTCCGCCGGCTGGCGGCCAGCGCCGGTGTCTGACACCACGATCGACCCGTCCGACTGGGTGTGCCCGCTGCCGCTGCGGGAGACCCAGCGGGTGGTGCTCGGGCACGGCGGCGGCGGGGTGCTGTCCGAGGAACTCATCGAGAACCTGTTCCTGCCGGCCTTCGGGTCCGCGGGCGGCCCATCGCGCGACTCGGCGCTGCTGTCCGCCGCCGGGGCCACCATCGCGGTGACCACCGATTCGTACGTGGTGCAGCCGTTGTTCTTCCCCGGCGGCAACATCGGGCACCTCGCGGTCAACGGCACCATCAACGACCTGGCCTGCAGCGGGGCGCAGCCGCTCGGGCTCACCGCCGGGTTCATCCTGGAGGAGGGCCTCGAGCTCGAGATCCTCGGTGCCATCGCCCAGACCATGGGCGCGGCCGCCGCCGACGCGGGCGTGGGCATCGTCACCGGCGACACCAAGGTCGTCGGAAAAGGCAGCGCCGACCAGCTTTTCATCAACACCGCCGGTGTCGGCCTGGTACCCGCCGGCGTGTCGATCGGACCCGAGCGGGCCCGCCCCGGCGACGTCATCATCGTCTCCGGTGCGCTCGGGGAGCACGGGGTGGCCATCATGAGCGTGCGCGAGGGCGTCGACTTCGGCACGGTCGTGACCACCGACAGCGCGCCGCTGCACCGGCTGGTCGCCGCGATGCTGACCGCCGCAGGCGAATCCGGCGACACCGGCGCCGTGCACGCGCTGCGCGATCCCACCCGCGGCGGCCTGGTGGCCTCCGTCGTCGAGATCGCCAGGGCCGCATCCGTGGGCATCGAACTCGACGACGCGGCCATCCCGGTACCCGAGACGGTCGCCTCGGCGTGCTCGTTCCTCGGCCTGGACCCGCTGCAGGTGGCCAACGAGGGCAAGCTGGTCGCGTTCGTCGACCCCGGACACGCCGAGGCGGTGCTCGCGGCGATGCGGACCCGGCCGGAGGGATCCGCCGCCGCGGTGATCGGCAGGGTCGTCGCCGAGCATCCCGGCATGGCGGTGGTGCGCACCGCCTTCGGTACCACCCGGGTGGTCGAACGCGAACTCGGCGAACAGCTTCCCCGGATCTGCTGAACGTCTGTTGCGCTCAGCGCCGCTCAGGCTGTTCGCGACGCTCAGCGCCGCAGGGTCTCCGAGGGGGCTTCCCCCCACCTCTTCCGGTACTCCACCGCGAAGCTGCCCAGGTGGTGGAAGCCCCACCGCTCGGCGACCGCGGTCACGGTGACCCCGTCGGAGGGCAGCGCGTCGGTGAGTTCCTCGTGCACCCGCTCGAGCCGGCGTTCCCGAACGAACGCCATCGGCGACATGCCCAGCTCGGACCGGAAACCCTGCTGCACCGACCGCACGCTCATGTGCACCGCCTGCGCCAAGGATTCCATCGTGATCCGTTCCGCCAGATGCTCATCGATGAAATCCATCGCCTGCTGGATCACCGTGCGCCGCGGGTCCGCCGACGCCGGCTGGGTGACGTCGGCGTGATAGTTCGACGGCTGCAGGTACAGTAGGCTGCTCATCACCAGTTCCTCGACCGGGCCGATGCCACGGCCCTTCTGGATCAACGAACCCGCGTGGTAGACCTCGGTGTGCACCAGTTGCACGGCGGCGTGCCAGCGCATCGCGGCCTCGGTGGCCAGGTCGAACTCCGGCTCGAACACCAGGGGGCGGCCCAGATTCCGCCCGATCAACCGGGTCAGATGGGCGGTCATCGCCTGCGCTTCGATGCGGATCACCAACTGCGGGGCGTCCACCCCGCATTCGATGCGTAGCGGCACCCCCGGGCTGGACACCAACGAGCGCATCGTGTTCGCCTCGAATGTCGATGCCGGATGATGTACCTGCGCAACGCCGTTCAACGGCATGTGCACGGCGTAGTAGCGGCCCGACTCCGGGATGTCGATGGTGACCGGTACGTGCAGATCGAGGTACAGCATGCTCACATTCCGCAGCCGGACGCCGTGCATGGTGGCCGCGAACCCGTCCGCGTCGACCGGGTCGACGGACAGCGTCAACGGTGAAAGTGCCCGGCTCACCAGCCGGGTGGCCTTGTTGATGTCCTCGGAGTAGAAGATCTCGTGGTCGGCCAGCGCCGGCGGCACACCGCGCGACCGCACCTTGCGCCGCACCGGGTCGCTGGTCCGCCGGATGTCGATGAAGCCGAGGCGGGTCAATCGGGACATCAGGTGCGACAGCCCTTCGGTGGAACGTAGGGCAGGCTAACTTGAGCGCCTGATAGGCGAATTCGCAGCAACAAGGCAAGACTCCTGCTCAACGGTCTCGCTTCAGCGTAACCATTTGTGCGCAATCCTGATAGCAGTTGCGCGAAACCGATAGGCAGCGCCGTGCCTGCTGAGTACCTTGGGGCAAACAACGGACACACCCCCGCAGGAGGTTCGGATGGTGGGCAACGGCCGGTCGACTTCTCCCGTGTTGGACACGCGGTCGCCCGCGGACACCGTTCGCGCTCGCCTCGACGATCCCCGGGTCGCCGAAGCGCTCAACGATCTGCTCGACCACGCGGACCTGTTGGCGGTGCTGGTCACCGGGCTCGACGGGCTGGTCCGACGCGGCGACGACATCACCGCCAACCTCAGCTCGGCCATCGGCGAGCTCAGCGGCAGCACCGGCCAGCTCTCAGGTCTGGCCGGGCTCAAGGACATTGATCTCGCCGGGCTGGCGGCCAGCCTCGGCGAACTGTCGGGCGGGCTGACGAAGGCGGCGCCCGCGCTGAACACCCTGCTGACGTCGTCGCTGGCCGATCAGCGGGCCATCGCGGTCATCACCGCCCTGGGCGACGCACTGGTCGAGGCGCGTGACACGGTGCCCGCCGCGCCGCGCGGACTGCGCGGCGTGTGGAAGACGATGCGGGTGGCCGCCAAGGACCCCGACGTATCCAAGGGACTGGTCTACCTGATCGAAGTGGCCAAGCACTTCGGGCGCGCGGTGTGAAAACCGCTGCTTGACAACAGAACCAGATAAACCATCCAGTCCGGACGCAGCCCGTCCGGTCTTCGAAGGGAGTTCTCATGGCATCAGTGCTCTGGTTCCAGGGCGGGGCGTGTAGTGGCAACACCATGTCCTTCCTCAACGCCGAAGAGCCGAATGTCGTCGACTTGATCGTGGACTTCGGGCTCGACCTGTTGTGGCACCCCTCGCTGGGCCTCGAGCTGGGCCAGAACGCCCAGAAGGTGTTCTGGGACTGCGCCAACGGCACACGGCCCCTTGATATCTTCGTGTTCGAGGGATCCGTGATCGAGGCGCCCAACGGGACCGGCCGGATGGACATGTTCGCCGACCGGCCGATGAAGGACTGGGTGACCGACCTGGCCGCAGCCGCGCAGATCGTCGTCGCGATCGGCGACTGTGCCTGCTGGGGAGGCATTCCCGCGATGGAACCCAACCCGTCGGCGTCGACCGGCCTGCAGTTCCACAAGCGGGAGAAGGGCGGCTTCCTCGGGCCGGACTTCCGGTCCAAGATGGGCCTGCCCGTGATCAACGTGCCGGGCTGCCCCGCACATCCGGACTGGATCACCCAGATCATCGTGGCACTGGCCACCGGGCGCGCCGGCGACATCACCCTCGACGACCTGCACCGGCCGGAGACCTTCTTCAAGACCTTCACCCAAACCGGCTGCACCCGGGTCCAGTTCTTCGAGTACAAGCAGTCCACCATGTCCTTCGGTGAGGGCACCCGAACCGGTTGCCTCTTCTACGAATTCGGCTGCCGCGGACCGATGACCCACTCGCCGTGCAACCGGATCCTGTGGAACCGGCAGAGCAGCAAGACCCGCGCCGGCATGCCGTGCCTGGGTTGCACCGAGCCGGAGTTCCCGCACTTCGACCTCGCGCCGGGGACGGTGTTCAAGACCCAGAAGGTCAGCGGCATGATTCCCAAGGAAGTGCCCGAGGGCACCGACCATCTCACGTATATGGGCCTGGCCGCGGCGGCACGCATCGCGGCACCGCAGTGGTCCAAAGAAGACATGTTCGTGGTCTAGGGCCGGTAGAAAGGGAACTTCGCATGACCGATCAGCTCGATCTCTTCGTCAGCCCACTGGGCCGGGTCGAGGGCGACCTCGACGTCCGGGTCACCATCGACGACGGCGTCGTCACCTCGGCCTGGACCGAGGCCGCGATGTTCCGCGGCTTCGAGATCATCTTGCGCGGCAAGGATCCTCAGGCCGGACTGGTGGTGTGCCCGCGGATCTGCGGCATCTGCGGCGGCAGCCACCTCTACAAGTCCGCCTATGCGCTGGACACCGCGTGGCGCACCCACATGCCGCCCAACGCGACGCTGATCCGCAACATCTGCCAGGCGTGCGAGACGCTGCAGTCGATCCCGCGCTACTTCTACGCGCTGTTCGCTATCGACCTGACCAACAAGAACTACGCCAAGTCGAAGCTCTACGACGAGGCGGTCCGCCGGTTCGCGCCCTACGTCGGCACCAGTTACCAACCGGGCGTGGTGCTTTCGGCCAAGCCCGTCGAGGTGTACGCGATCTTCGGCGGACAGTGGCCGCACTCGAGCTTCATGGTGCCCGGCGGCGTGATGAGCGCCCCGACGCTCTCGGACGTCACCCGCTCGATCGCGATCCTCGAGCACTGGAACGACAACTGGCTCGAGAAGCAGTGGCTGGGCTGCTCGGTCGACCGCTGGCTGGAGAACAAGACCTGGGCCGACGTGCTCGCCTGGGTGGACGAGAACGAGGCCCAGTACAACAGCGACTGCGGCTTCTTCATCCGCTACTGCCTCGACGTCGGCCTGGACAAGTACGGCCAGGGCGTCGGCAATTATCTGGCCACCGGAACGTATTTCGACCCGACGCTCTACGAGCACCCCACCATCGAAGGCCGCAACGCGGCGCTGATCGGGCGCTCCGGGGTGTTCGCCGACGGCCAGTACTACGAGTTCGACCAGGCCAACGTCCGCGAGGACGTCACCCACTCCTTCTACCAGGGCGACCGGCCGCTGCACCCGTTCGACGGCGAGACGATCCCGATCGACCCGGAGGAGGGCCGCAAGCAGGGCAAGTACAGCTGGGCCAAGTCGCCGCGGTACGCGGTCGGCGATCTGGGCAACATCCCGCTCGAGGCCGGACCGCTGGCCCGCCGGATGGCCGCCGCCGGCCCGAACGCCGCGCCGCACCAGGACGACGACCCGCTCTTCGGCGACATCTACCGCACCATCGGCCCGTCGGTGATGGTTCGGCAGCTGGCCCGCATGCACGAGGCACCCAAGTACTACAAGTGGGTCCGGCAGTGGCTCGACTCGCTCGAGCTCAAGGAGAGCTTCTACAGCAAGCCCACCGAGTACGCCGAGGGCAAGGGCTTCGGCTCCACCGAGGCGGCCCGCGGGTCGCTGTCGGACTGGATCGTCATCGAGGACAACAAGATCAAGAACTACCAGGTGGTCACGCCGACGGCGTGGAACATCGGGCCGCGCGACGGTTCGCAGGTACTCGGCCCGATCGAACGGGCGATGGTCGGCTCGCCGATCGTCGACCCCGACGACCCGGTCGAATTGGGGCACGTGGCACGCAGTTTCGACTCGTGCCTGGTGTGCACCGTGCACGCCTACGATGGCAAGACCGGTCGCGAGCTCAGCAAGTTCGTGATCAACGGGATGGTGTGAGCTGACGGGAGCGGGCCCCATGACGAGCGACCCGGCGGTCTCGCTCGAGCCGCCGGGTTGCGAC
>JBFWOX010000046.1:24336-47094 GCA_050250295.1 Mycolicibacterium sp. | reverse complement strand
CCCACACTCGTACGCTGAATACCCACTGGGGCCTCCTACATCTGTGGCTCTACCGGCCAGGACCCAATTCCTGTCGGCAACCCACGTTCACATGCAGTGAGGCCCCAGCCTCCCCATACCGTCTAGCGGCCGGTCTAGTGGCAGGTCTAGTGGCCGAGGCGGCCGCGGCCCAGGCGAAGCAGCAGCATCGCGAGGTTCTTGCCCTCGGCGCCCAGCACGCTGTACCGCTCGATGACCTTCATCTCGCGGCTGTGCACCAGGCGGGTGCCGCCGGAGGCCATCCTGGCCTTGCCGATGAGCTTGGACACCTCGGTGCGGCGCTGCACCGCCTCCAGGATCGTCGCGTCGAGGCGGTCGATCTCCTGGCGCAGTTCGTCGATGTCGGGCACCTGGGCGGTTTCCATGGTCGTCATGTCGTCGTTCTCCGGATCCTCGTTGTGTGATGGCTGCGGTCTCATCCGGTTTCGGGCCTCACACAAGAGACGAGCCCCGGATCCGGAAGCGGACCGCGGGGCTCTGGGAAGCAGCTAAACCACGGGCACCGCTGGCCGGTACCCGTAGAAAAATCGCCACGGCTGACAAAGCACCCAATGAGTGTGCCATTGACTGGCGTGCCAGCGCAAAGAGGGGGTCTGCCCGGGGCGGCTCTCCCGGTCCCGGACAGCCGCATCGGTTCGTTGATCTTCATTGTTTGCCGCTGCCATCCAGGGGCGCTGCCAGCGGTTATGGAACGAGATTTCGCCCAGCGCTGTGACGCGCTATGTCAGCCATTAGCCAATGGCAGCCGATATTAGCGATGATGACCCAATTCCACGGGGGCGGCGAATCTCAGCAATGATGCCAATGCCGCGGGGAGATCACAGAAGATCTTCGCGATTCCCTGGAATATTGACGCAGGCGACGCTACGGTACTGACCGTAGCTGAATTTGCATGATCGGGTTGCGGGGGGTGTGTGGGTGAAGGCTGACCGATTCGTGGCACGCGCCAGCGCGGGGGTGTTTGCCGTCGGTGTGGGGTTGCTGGTAGTCGCCGGTGGGGGTGTGGCATCAGCGTCGCCGGACGGCGGTGAGGGTGGTGCGTCGTCGACTTCGTCCCCAGATCGGCGCGATCGCGTCTCGTCGGAGCGCTCCGATCGGTCGTCGGCCGGGCGTGAGCGCACCCGAGAGTCGGCCTCGAAGTCCTCACGCGAATCGTCGCCTGCACCCCGCAGCAAGCCCTCGGCGGAGGGCGGCACCGGCAAGGACCCCGCCACTGGCAAAGACGCCGACACCGACAGCGAGAAATCCGAGGACGTGCCCACCCGGAACCAGCGTGCGTCCAACGCCTCGGAGCGCGACCGCCGAGTGACGCCCGAACCGGAGGCCAGCCGCGTCGTCAGCGCCGCAACCTCCGAGTCCGTCGTCGCCGAAGCGCAGGCCGAGCGGCCGGCCGTCGTCCCGGCCGAGCCGGCGGCGGCTCCGGACCCGGTGGTCGCGCCGGTGATCGATCAGGTTTCGGTTCCCGCGCCCGAAGTGGTGCCTCCCACCATCCGGATCGTGCAGCCCAAGACCCGCGCGGTGGCGAGTCGGTCGCGGCTGCTGACGCTGCGGACCACGCTGCACGACCGGCTGCCGTCGAACCCAGCGATGCCCTCCGCAGAGCTGATCACCGGAGGCCTCGCGCTGATCCGGCGGGACTTCGAGCTGCAGCAGGTCTACGGCGAGCCGACGAAGAATGCCAAGTACTGGCGCGGCCAGAGCTCCGGGGACTGCGTGCTGATGTCCACCGCGATGGCGATCGGACAGCTCACCGGACGCACCCCCACCGAAGCGCAGATCGTCTTCGAGGCGATGAACACGCCCAGCCGGGTCGACCCCGATCGCATGATCTATCGCGGCCTCAAGAACAGCGGCAAGTGGGCCTACAGTGCGGACGCGATCGCGCTGTTCGAACTGCACGGCCTCAGCGCGACGCGGTCGTCGTACCAGCTCGACGCCGGAGACGAGGCGTTCGAGGCGCTCAAGACGACGATCGCCGACCCGGCCAAGGCGGTGATCGCCGGCATCCATGCCGACACCGTGTGGAACGCCGTGATCCGCGGTGAGAATCCCACGTCACCGCCGCTGGGCACGCATTCCGACCACATGATCACGGTGCTCGGCTACGACTCGATCGAGGATGTCGTCTACATCAACGACAGCGCATGGGACAACATCAACCCCGACACCGGTATGCCGTGGGGCCAGATGCTCAAGGTGCCTCGCGAGATCTTCATGGACGCTTGGCGGACAAGCAATTACGAGACCATCACCGCGCAGGCGGCGGAGAATCCGCAGCCGCGCGCCACGGGCTGGCTGTACATGATGCCGCGCCGCGAGTACTTCAGCCCGGCCTGGGAGAGGGACCTGACACCCCGGCGCATGTTCGGTGATCCCGGCACCGAGGCGCATTACGTCCACTTCCGGTGAAGTGACGTTTGCTGACGGGGATGCTTGCCTGGGGCTGGGCGGGTCGAGCGGATGGGTGCGCCGACGGGTGTCCGGGCATGCCGCGGCGCGCGGGGGCCACCCGGACACTCGTTCAACATTTGGCGAAACGATCTCTACAAAGTCAAGTTTCAGGTAGATTGCCGAGTGCACGGGGAGACGTGCATCAGTCGGGGTTTGGGGTTCGTCGTGAGGTCTGATCGAAACTTGGCGCGTACCGGCGCGGGTGCTCTCGTTCTCGGTGTGGGTTTGCTGGTCGCGAGCGGCCCCGGCATAGCGGTCTCGGCCGCCGACGACTCGGGCGGATCGTCGTCGAGTTCGTCGTCGGAGTCGGCGTCATCGGATCGGGGACCGTCGGAGCGGGAGCGCACCCGCGAGACCAACCAGGACCGGTCGGCCGCGAACCGGGAACGCACGCGGGAGTCGTCCTCGGAGTCGGCGAAACAATCCACGTCCGGAGCCGGCCGGGACCGGTCGGCCGACCCATCCGAGGGTGCGGACGACGAGCCGGCCGGCAGAGATCCGGGCGGAGTCGACGGTGACGACGCTCCGGCGTCGGGTCGGTCGGCGTCCTCCGGTGGCACCCGCACGTCCGCACGCGCGTCCGACGACGAGGAACCGGCGGTGGAGTCGTCGACCGAAGGGGCCTCGGCGGGGGGCACGCAGGTCAATGCCGCTGAGCCCGAACCGGATCCGCAGCCGGCAGCGGACACTCCGGAACCGGCTGTCGAACCCCCGGCACCGGTACAGGTGCAGCCTGCCGCGGTGACGGAGTTGCCCGCACAGCGTTCGGCGGGCTCGGCCGTCGACCGCAGCCGACTGCAGATGATGCGGACGGTCACCGTGGCGACCCCTGTGCTGCCCGTGCTGCCGAGCTCCCCGTCGGATCCGGTGGCACCGGTCGCGGTCAGCTATGTCAGCTCATTGACCATGACCCGGCGGGATATGGAGCTCCAGCAGATCTACGGCGAACCCGCCAAGAGCGCCGCCTATTGGCGTCGGCAGACCTCGGGGGACTGCGTGCTGATGTCGGTGGCGATGATCATCGGGCAGCTCACCGGCAGGACCCCGACCGAGGCGCAGATCGTGTTCCGGGCCATGCGCACGCCCAGTGTGCGGATGGAATACGCGGGCAAGATGATGTACCGCGGCCTGAAGAACGTGGGCAAGTGGGCGTTCTACGAGGATGCCGCTCAGTTGTTGAATCAGCATGGGCTGCAAACGGATCTGCACTGGTTCCCGACGTTCGACGCGAACAATGCCGATGCCGCACTCGACAAGCTCAAGACGGCGCTGTCGGACCCGGACAAGGCGGTCATGGTCGCCATCCACAACTACACGATCTACAACGAGGTCATCCCCGGCGTCCACGGCGACATCCCGGAGAACGCGCCCTCCAACCACGCGGTGGTGGTCACCGGCTACAACCCCGACACCGACACGATCATCCTCAACGACAGCGCCCCGTGGTGGCCCAACCCGGACACCGGCCGGCCGTATGGCCAGGCCATGGAGGTGCCCCGGGAGGTGTTCATGGCGGCCTGGGCGCGCAGCCGATACCTGTCGCTGGCGGCCGAGCGCCCCGAGGAGCTGGTGGTCCCGATCACCAAGTGGCTCAACCTCATGCCGCGCCGTGACGCCGCCGCGTACGACCCCGCGCGGTCGGTGGTACCCAGCCAGCAATCCGCTGACCAGCAGCATCGGATCCGGTGACGGTGAACCGCTGATGACCGACGTCCTGCTCGCGACGGCGACCACCATCGGTCGCTTGACCGGCACCACCCCGCGGGAAGCGCAACTGGTGTTCGAGGCCATGCGTACCCCGAGCGCGGTGAAGCCGGGCCGGGCCATGTACCGGGGCCGCAAGACCGACGACCGTGTCGACGTCGTCGACGCCCTGGTGCTGTTGGGCAACCACGGAATCGCCACGGCACTCACGACTTTCGGCCAGGACGACGGTGCGGCGGCGCTCGCCGAACTGTCGGCGGCGGTGGCCGACCCGGGCAAGGCGGTGCTGGTGGCTCTGCGATCGGCGGCGCCCGACGACCGGCACGTGGTGGTGACCGGGCTGGATGTCGCGGCCGGCACGGTGTGGTTGGACGACAGCACGTGGACCGACGCGGACGCCGAGTCCGGCCGGCCCCGGCCCGCCGCACTGGCGGTACCAGTGGCCGAGTTCCTGCGGGATTGGCGCGCAGCGGGTTTCGTGGCGATCGTGGCCGAGCTGACCGGCGCACCCGCGCCGCCACCGGTCCCGTGGTCGCGGGTGCGGCCGCGCCGCGAGTCGGCGGACGCCCGGCGTCGGGACAGGCGCCGATAACCCCGGAATATTGTTTGCTGGATATCGACGATCCCGGATCGATCGATCGACTGTCACGAGTTGCACCCTGTGCGGTCCGGGCTGGCGAGGCATGCTGTCAGTACTGCGGCAGATGGCCTAAATAGCGTGCACACAACTGGAATTCGTAGTGACGTGGTGTGCTGTGGAATGCGGCGACGTTCCTTCGGAGCCCCCGGGGCGGACACGTCGACCCCAAAATGCCGACGTTGTTCTGACATTCCTTGACACGTTGCTGAGAAGAACCTTAGATTGTTTCCACCCGTACTACGTTGGGGTTTGACGAGGTTCGCCGGGGACCGAGCGGACCGGGAGATCAGAGGGGGCACGGTGGCCACACACCGCAAGACACCATCATCGGCAGGCCGATGGCTCACCACAGGAGTGCTGGGCACCGCGATGGTCGGTGCTGGGCTGGCATTGACCGTCGCCCCGGCTGAATCGGCCACGGTGACACGGGAAGTGCGACTGATGTCGACGGAGTCGATGTTCCCCGCCGCCCCGCCGGAGTGCCTCGCCGGCAGCACCGCCACCGACGCCTGCAGCACCCTGCTCACCCCGAGCGGCGGTGCGTCGAACGCGCTGGGCAACGCCGCCTTTGCGCTGCCCCCGATGATCGGACCCGGCGGCTGGCTGATCGGCAACGGCCTGGACGCCGACGTGGACTGCGAGGGCCGGGACTGCCGCGGTGGCAACGGCGGCATGCTGTGGGGCAACGGCGGCAACGGCCTCTACGGCTGGGACGGTGGCAACGCCGGCTTCTTCTTCGGCGACGGCGGTGACGGCGGCGCCGGGCTCAACGCGTACTACGACCCGGAGACGGGGGAACGGTACGCACCGACCGCGGGCGGCAACGGCGGCCGGGGCGGCTTCCTGTTCGGCAACGGCGGCAACGGTGGCGACGGCGGCGGTGACGAGAACGGGCTGGATTCCGACGCGCCCGGGGCGAACAACGCCCTCGGTGCGCGCGGCGGCAACGGGGGCCGCGCCGGCCTGCTCGGCGGCAACGGCGGCGACGCCGGCTGGGGTGGCGATGCGTGGTCGGCCAACGGCAACGCCACCGCGGGCGCCGGCGGCGACGGCGGTGCCGCCCAGATGGGCAGCGGCGGCTGGGGCGGTGACGGCGGCAACGCCGAAGCCTTCATCGGCAACGCCACCGGCGGCGCGGGCGGCAAGGGCGGCACCGCCGTCAACGGCAACGGCGGCAACGGCGGCTGGGGCGGTGACGCCGGGGCCTATGCGCAGAACACCACGGCCATGGGTGGCGACGGGGGCGCCGGCGGACGCACCCTGATGGGGGACGGTGGTGAAGGCGGCCGCGGCGGCGACGCGGTGCCCGCCGACGAGGCCGACGCCGCCGGTGGCTTCGGCGGCGAGGGCGGCTACACGGTGATCGGCAACGGCGGTGACGGCGGTGACGGCGGCGTGGCCGACGCCTACAACGGCACCGGGACCGGTGGCGTCGGCGGCAAGGGTGGCAACGTCGGGCTCGCGGGTACCGGCGGTGACGGCGGCGTCGGCGGTGAGGCCAGCGTCTTCGGCGACGCGGACGGCGATTCCGACGGCAACGCCAACGGCGGCACGGGCGGACGCGGCGGCAACGGCGGCCTGATCGCCGGTCAGGGTGGTGACGGCGGTGACGGCGGCGACGCCACCATCCCCGAGCTCAAGGACACCGAGCCGCCGACCGGGGGCACCGGGGTTGCGTCCGGCGGTCTCGGCGGTGACGGTGGCCGCGGCGGGCTCGCCGGCAGCCGCGGCGACGACGGCCAGGACGGGACGTCGGGCCGGTTCGGCGACGACGACGATGACGACGACAGCGGTCTCGGCTGACCGTCACGGCGGGGGCTGAGTAGCAGTCCCGACAGGCCCCCGGGACAACGCGGTCCCGGGGGCTTGGCCGGTCACGGCCATCCGCGCGCACGCAGCTCACGCGAGCAGAACGGGGGCCTCGTGCCGTCGCGGCGATGTCAGCGCGCAGCGGTAAGTTAGGTGCGACATGTCGATCGCCACTGAAACAGACCAGCTCCTCGAGGGGCTGAACCCGCAGCAGCGCCAAGCGGTGCTCCACGAAGGAACGCCGCTGCTCATCGTGGCCGGCGCCGGCTCCGGCAAGACCGCGGTGCTGACCCGGCGCATCGCCTACCTGCTGGCCGCGCGCGACGTCGGGGTGGGTCAGGTGCTGGCCATCACGTTCACCAACAAGGCGGCCGCCGAGATGCGCGAGCGGGTCGTCGGACTGGTCGGTCCGCGGGCCCGCAACATGTGGGTGTCGACGTTCCACTCCACCTGCGTGCGGATCCTGCGCAACCAGGCCTCGTTGCTGCCGGGGCTGAACTCCAACTTCTCGATCTACGACGCCGACGACTCGCGCCGGCTGCTGCAGATGATCGGCAAGGACATGGGGCTGGACACCAAGCGGCACTCGCCGCGGCTGCTGGCCAACGGCATCTCGAACCTGAAGAACGAGCTGATCGGCCCCGAGCAGGCCACCGCCGAGGCGTCCGAGGCCGCCGACGACCTGGCCCGCATCATCGCCGAGGTCTACGGCGAGTACCAGCGCCGGCTGCGGGCGGCCAACGCGCTGGACTTCGACGACCTGATCGGTGAGACCGTCGCTGTGCTGCAAGCCTTCCCGCAGATCGCGCAGTACTACCGCCGCCGGTTCCGGCACATCCTGGTCGACGAGTACCAGGACACCAACCATGCGCAGTACGTGCTGGTGCGTGAGCTGGTGGGCCACGACGTCGCCGACGGTGAGGTCCCGCCCGCCGAGCTGTGCGTCGTGGGTGATGCCGACCAGTCGATCTACGCGTTCCGCGGCGCGACGATCCGCAACATCGAGGACTTCGAACGCGACTACCCCAACGCCACCACGATTCTGCTCGAACAGAACTACCGCTCCACCCAGACCATCCTCAACGCCGCCAACGCCGTGATCGCGCGCAACGCGGGCCGGCGGGAGAAGCGGCTGTGGACCGACGCCGGTGAGGGTGAGTTGATCGTCGGCTACGTCGCCGACAACGAACACGACGAGGCCCGCTTCGTTGCGCAGGAGATCGACGCGCTCGCCGACTCCGAGGGCGACTTCTCCTACAACGACGTCGCGGTGTTCTACCGCACCAACAACTCCTCACGCGCCATCGAGGAGGTCTTCATCCGGGCCGGCATTCCCTACAAAGTCGTTGGGGGAGTGCGCTTCTACGAGCGCCGGGAGATCCGCGACATCGTCGCCTACCTGCGCGTGCTGGACAACCCCGGTGACTCGGTGAGCATGCGGCGCATCCTCAACACGCCGCGGCGCGGCATCGGCGACCGCGCCGAGGCCTGTGTGGCGGTCTACGCAGAGAACACCGGGGCGACGTTCAACGACGCGTTGGTCGCCGCCGCCGAGGGCAAGGTCCCGTTGCTCAACACCCGGGCGGAAAAGGCGATCGCCGGCTTCGTCGCCCTGCTCGACGAACTGCGCGGCAAACTCGACGACGAGCTCGGTGACCTGGTGGAGGCCGTGCTCGACCGCACCGGCTACCGCGCCGAACTGGAAGCCTCTAGCGATCCGCAAGATCTGGCCCGGCTCGACAACCTCAACGAATTGGTCAGCGTCGCACACGAGTTCAGCATCGACCTGGCCAACGCGCGGGCGCTGACCGACGAGGCGCCCGACGACGAGGACATCCCGGACACCGGGGTGCTGGCGGCGTTCCTGGAGCGGGTGTCGCTGGTGGCCGACGCCGACGACATCCCCGAGCACGGCTCGGGCGTGGTGACCATGATGACGCTGCACACGGCGAAAGGACTCGAATTCCCGGTGGTTTTCGTCACCGGGTGGGAGGACGGCATGTTCCCGCACATGCGGGCGCTGGGCGATCCGGTGGAGCTGTCGGAGGAGCGCCGGCTGGCGTATGTGGGGATCACCCGGGCGCGCAAGCGGCTCTACCTCAGCCGGGCCAAGGTCCGCTCCTCCTGGGGCCAGCCGATGCTGAACCCGGAATCGCGCTTCCTGCGGGAGATTCCGCAGGAACTGATCGCCTGGCGGCGCACCGAGGCGCCCGCCTCGTCGTTCTCCGCGCCGGTGAGCGGGGCCGGCCGGTTCGGCACACCACGTCCGTCGCCCACCCGGCCGGCCGCGGGCAAACGCCCGCTGGTGGTGCTCGAGCCCGGCGACCGCGTCACCCACGACAAGTACGGGCTGGGCCGCGTCGAAGAGGTCTCCGGCGTCGGCGAATCCGCCATGTCGCTGATCGACTTCGGCAGCGCCGGACGGGTGAAACTCATGCACAACCACGCGCCCATCAGCAAGCTGTAGTCACCCGAGGTCCGCTTCTCTGGACCGGCTCCACCGCGCGGTGCCGGGCAGCAGGGTCAGCACCACGGCGGTCACCGGCAGCAGCGGCATCGCGTACACCAGCCCGGGTAGCTTTGCGCCCGCGAGGAACAGGCTGGCGAAGATCAACAGGGCCACCACCGAGCCGACGACGATCAGCAGCCGGCTGGTGCGCCGCCGCAGCAGCAACCCGATCAGGCCCGTGATGCTGGCCGCCGCGGAGATCGCGGCCAGGAAGCCGACCGCGACGCAGAACAGCGGATCGGTCGCCCACCACCCGGTGATCAGATCGGTCGCGATGACCGCGGTCGCCCAGCCCGACAGGATGCTCACCACTGCCGCGGCGATCGCCGGTCTGGGGTCGGCGGGGCGGGCGCGGGTGGGGCCGATGGCGGTGGGCTTGGCGCGTGGCAGGTACGTGGTCGCCGGCTCGGGAGCGGCCGGCCCGGGGGCGACGACGGGCAGCTCACCGGTCGGGTGGCGGCGGAGGATGCTGGTCGGCGGTTCGGTAGGGGTGTTCAGCGGACCGCTGCGCGGCGCGCGGCGCAGGATGCGGGTGGCGTCGCTGTCGGCATCCTCGGAACGGGCACCGTCGAAATGAGCACCCTCGGACTTCTCGTCGGGGTCGTCGCTGGGCACTCAGCCAACGTAGCTGCCGGGGGAGAGCCCCCGCTTGGACAGCCAGCCGACCGGGTCGATCCGGTCGCTGCCGTTGACCAGCACCTCGAAGTGCAGGTGCGGGCCGGTCGAGTTGCCCCGGTTTCCCATGGTGGCGATCTGGTCGCCGGCCATCACCCGCTCGCCGACGCTGACCAGCCAGGAGTTGATGTGGCCGTAAAGCGTCACGGTGCCGTCGGCGTGCTTGAGCTTGACGTAGGCGCCGTATCCGGCGGTCGGCCCGGCCTCGATGACGACGCCGTCGGCCGCGGCCAGGATCGGGGTGCCGATCGCGTTGGCGATGTCGATGCCGCCGTGCAGCACACCCCAGCGGTAGCCGAACCCGGAGGTCCACACCCCGCGCGTCGGCATCGCGAACTGCGGGCGGGCCAGCCGGGCTTCCCGTTCGGCCCGCTCCTGCGCGAACGCGGCGGCCTTGGTGATCTCCTCGGCGTGCACCGACGACATGGCGGCCGGGGCCACCGTGACGAGCTGCATGCCGTCGCTCGAGCCGGTGACGCCGCCCATGCCGGTGGTGTCGGCGGCCAGCACCGTCTCCGCGGGCGCCTTGGGGGCGCCGTTGGTCATCGTGTAGGCGCCGGCCGCGGTGGCGCCTACGGCCATCGCGGCGACCATCAGGCGGCCCTTGACCGGCACCTCGGTCTTGCGGTGCGCACCGGTGCGGCCGCGCATGTCGATGATGTCGGTGGCGGCCATGCCGTCGCTGACATCGGTGTGGCTGGCCCGGTAGGCGCGCATCGCAGCGTGCCGGTTCTCCCGGCGGGTGCGGAACTCCCGCGGGATCTCGAGGTCCAGCGGTTCGAGATCGTCGGTGTCGTGCAGGTCGTCGAGTTCGGGGGCCGCGATGACGCGGGCCTCGCGGTCGAACGCGGCGTGCGGCAGGAAGTCGAGCTCGTCCAGATCACCGAACTCGTTGAACGGGATGATCTGGGTGACGTCGTTGGCGCCCGGCGGTGGGGCGGCGGCAGCGAGTTTGGTCTTGACCCGGCTGGTGCGGTTGTTCGCGGAAACTCGCTGGGAGGATCGAGGCGAACGATGCGCAGCCAAGCTGAAATGTCCTTGTCGTCGTGATCAGACCGTTATCTAGACCCCGAGACGTTAACCAAATTCCAATACGAGTGGCAACCCGTGCGGATATTCCGTCGGGGATTGTGACTTGAATCACGAATCAGCCGACGGTGAGATCGACCACATGAGCGGGAGGCGATAGCAATGCTCTGCGGCCGTGTCGATACAGTTCCCACGAGCCCGTCGGGCACAAACATCTAGTCGTAAACAGACAGGGAATCTGGCAGAGCCCATGGACCTTTTCGAGTACCAGGCGAAGGAATTGTTCGCCAAGCACAACGTTCCCACCACCCCCGGCCGGGTGACCGATTCCCCGGCGGACGCCAAGGCGATCGCCGAGGAGATCGGCAAGCCGGTCATGATCAAGGCCCAGGTCAAGGTCGGTGGGCGCGGGAAAGCCGGTGGTGTGAAGTACGCCGCCACCCCTGATGACGCGTTCACGCACGCCACCAACATCCTGGGTCTGGACATCAAGGGCCACCTCGTCAAGAAGCTGCTGGTCGCCGAGGCCAGCGACATCGCCGAGGAGTACTACATCTCCTTCCTACTCGACCGCGCCAACCGCACCTACCTGGCGATGTGCTCGGTCGAGGGCGGCATGGAGATCGAAGAGGTCGCCGCCACCAAGCCCGACCGGCTGGCCAAGGTACCCGTCAACGCCGTCAAGGGCGTCGACCTGGCCTTCGCGCGGGAGATCGCCGAGAAGGGCCACCTGCCCGCCGAGGTGCTCGACGCCGCCGCGGTGACCATCCAGAAGCTGTGGGAAGTGTTCGTCAAGGAGGACGCCACGCTGGTCGAGGTCAACCCGCTGGTGCGCACGCCCGACGATCAGATCCTGGCGCTGGACGGCAAGGTCACCCTGGACGCCAACGCCGACTTCCGCCAGCCCGGCCACGCCGAGTTCGAGGACAAGGACGCCACCGATCCGCTCGAGCTCAAGGCCAAGGAGCACGACCTCAACTACGTCAAGCTCGACGGCGCCGTCGGCATCATCGGCAACGGCGCGGGCCTGGTCATGTCCACCCTGGACGTCGTGGCCTACGCCGGGGAGAAGCACGGCGGCGTCAAACCGGCCAACTTCCTCGACATCGGCGGCGGTGCCTCGGCCGAGGTGATGGCCGCGGGTCTGGACGTCATCCTGAACGACAGCCAGGTCAAGAGCGTGTTCGTCAACGTGTTCGGCGGCATCACCGCGTGCGATGCGGTGGCCAACGGCATCGTCCAGGCGCTGCAGATCCTCGGCGACGAGGCCAACAAGCCGCTGGTGGTCCGCCTGGACGGCAACAACGTCGACGAGGGCCGGCGCATCCTGGCCGAAGCCAACCATCCGCTGGTGATCCAGGCCGACACCATGGACTCCGGCGCCGACAAGGCCGCCGAGCTGGCCAACAAGTAAGGGACACTTGATATGTCGATCTTTCTGAACAAGGACTCCAAGGTCATCGTCCAGGGCATCACCGGCGGCGAGGGCACCAAGCACACCGCGCTGATGCTCAAGGCCGGCACCCAGGTGGTCGGCGGCGTCAACGCCCGCAAGGCCGGCACCACCGTGGAGCACGTGGACAAAGATGGTGCGGCAATCCATCTCCCGGTGTTCGCTTCGGTGGCCGAGGCCATCAAGGAGACCGGCGCCGACGTGTCGATCGCGTTCGTGCCGCCGGCGTTCTCCAAGGACGCCATCATCGAGGCCATCGACGCCGAGATCCCGCTTCTGGTGGTCATCACCGAGGGAATCCCGGTGCAGGACACCGCGTATGCGTGGGCCTATAACGTCGAGAAGGGTCAGAAGACCCGCATCATCGGCCCCAACTGCCCCGGCATCATCACCCCCGGTGAGTCGCTGGTCGGCATCACACCCAACAACATCACCGGCAAGGGCCCGATCGGCCTGGTGTCCAAGTCGGGCACGCTGACCTACCAGATGATGTTCGAGCTGCGCGACTTCGGCTTCTCCACCGCCATCGGCATCGGCGGTGACCCGGTCATCGGCACCACCCACATCGACGCCATCGAGGCGTTCGAGAAGGACCCGGAGACCAAGGTCATCGTGATGATCGGCGAGATCGGCGGCGACGCCGAGGAGCGCGCGGCCGACTACATCAAGGCCAACGTCTCCAAGCCGGTCGTCGGCTACGTCGCGGGCTTCACCGCCCCGGAGGGCAAGACCATGGGCCACGCCGGCGCCATCGTGTCGGGCTCGTCGGGCACCGCCGCGGCCAAGAAGGAGGCACTCGAGGCCGCCGGTGTGAAGGTCGGCAAGACCCCGTCGGAGACCGCCAAGCTGGCCCGCGAGATCCTCGAGAGCCTCTAACCCCGGCCGGTCGTCCCGCAGTTCTGCCCCGCGGTTCTGCACCGCGAGCGCGCGTGTTTGCCCGGCGACACACCGTCGCCAACCGTGCAAATGCGCGCGCTCGCCGCGTTTGTCAGGCGTCTCGGTACTGCAGATAGCCGCGCAGCAGCGGGTCGGTGAGGTCGTACCAGGAGGTGCGCCGATCGCCGTCGGACTTCGACGACGTCACCCAGCCCTCCGCGGCCAGCCGACCCAGCGCCGCCGACGCCGACTGATTCGAAACCCCCACGGCTGCAGCGAGTTCGGATACCGACCGGCGGCCAGGCCCGCGGCCCAGCTCGACGATGAGCCGCTGCTCGCCGGCGGGCAGCTGCCACAGCCGCGGCCGGTAGTAGGGCGCCAGCCGGTCGAGGAGCGCGTGCACCGCCGGGGTCACCGCGTCGAGCTGTGCGGCGTCGAGGTGCTCGGCCACCAGGTGCCAACTGCGCGGCGTGCCCCCGACGCGGCGGTGCAACGCGGCGACGCGGTCGCGGCCGGCCTCGGAGTCCAGGAACGCCATCAGCGTCGCATCTCCGCGGCGCTGCGCGGCCCGCCGCAGCAGCGCGGCGACGTCGTCGACGGCCAGATCGGGGAGCCGTTCGACGATGAACGAGCCGTACCACGGGTACTCCCGAGACGACACTCCCGGGAACAGCGTCGGTGCCGTACCGAACAGCATTATCGCCGTTGAGGTTTCGACCCAGGCGCGGAGGCTGCCCTGCCCGGTGGCACCGAGGGCGTCGAACACCCGGTCCAGGTTCTCGATGACCAGCAGGACCATCCGGTCGCCCGCGGCCGCCAGGATGGCCGCCTCGATGCCGATCGGATCCCGGGCCAGCCGCAGCGCCTTGGCGGTCTCGGCCAGCTGCGGGCTGACCACCCGGGCGGCCTCCACCAGTAGGTCCACGTAAGACCCGATCGCCAGCGCTTCCTCGCTGACCACCACCGGCAGAACGGATTTCGCGGTGGCCGCGTCGGCGCACGCGCGGTGCAGGGCGACGCGCATGGTGTGGGTCTTGCCCGCGCCGGCGCCGGCCACCACGAGCGTGTGCGGCCGGGACCCGTCGCGCGCGGAGGCGGTGATGCGCCGGGTCAGGATGTCGAGCAGGTCGGTGCGCCCGACGGTAACGGCCTCGAGCTCGTCGACGTCGGCCGCCGACGGGGTGTACAGCAGCGGAATACTCACCGGCGCATGGCCTTCCAAGCCCGCTGTAGCAGTGGTGAGGAGAATCGGTCGGCGTCGCCGGCGCGCACCAGATAGTGGTCCAGGGTCAGGCGCTCGATGGACGACACCAGCCGGGCCCGATCGGTGATCTCGCTGCCCTCCGCGCGCAACCGCATCAGCACCGTGTCGACGTCGAGCGGACGGTTGGCGTGGGCGTAGATGTCGAGCAGGCCGGCGATGGCGTGCGCATCGGCGCCGTAATACTGCGGCAGCCGGTCCCGATAGTGGCGCAGATCCCATGGGTCATAAGGGTTTTCGATGGCATCGAGCACCAGCAGGTCGATCAGCTCCGGGTATGGCGCGATCTGGGTGTCCTGCCAGGACTTGCGGCCGGCCGCGACGAGGTGCTGGATGTAGTAGGGCACGTTCTCGGCGGCGGCCGCGATGGCCGTCGCGACGGCGTGCCGATCGGTGGTCGGGGTGCCGCTGCCCAGCAGCAGGCATTCGGCCAGATAGGTGGCGTGGTCGGAACGGATGGGACCGACCGCGATCTTGGGGATGTCGTTGACGGTGGCGGGCGCGTCGGCCGAGACGTGGTGGAAACCGATGGACCCCGACAGCACCGTGACCACTCGGCCCGGGTTCTCCTGACGCACCCGGCGCAGCATGTGCAAGAAGGTGTCCCCGGAACCCGGTTCGGTGCGTTCCAGGTTGCGCGCCAGCACGCTCACCTCGTCGATGAACAGCGCCAGCGTGCGTCCCCGCGCCCGCCGGATCGCACGGTCGAGCAGGTCGTCGAGAGTGGCGGCGGCGCGGTTGTCGCGCTCCAACCGGACCGGGCCCGCGGTCAGGGTGAGCCGGATCCGGGCGAGTTCGTGGGCCCAGGCCGGGTCCAGCCGGGCCAGCTCGGCGATCAGCGCGGAGACGAACTCGGCGTACGTCTCGCGTTCGGCGCTGATCGAGACCACGACCGCGCCCTGGTCGGCGGCGAGCCGCTGCACCAGTCGGGCCAGCGAGGTCTTGCCGTGCCTGCGGTCACCCACCAGCACCGCTCCGGAGTGGGCCAGGGACGCCATCACCTCGCTGGCCTCCCGGACCCGGCCGACGACATCCTCGATGGGGACGACGCCGCCGACGACCAGGGACATCGGGCGGGGTTCCCAGTTCACGCCACCCAGTGTACGTCTAATTTGACGTACATCAATCAAGATGTACGTGAGTGGTGACGTAGAAGCCCACCCGGATGACTGAACTGCAACAGGTTCTATTAGCCTTTCGAACTAATACGGTGAGCCTGAGAGGACGAGCGCATGGCAGTCGATCCCCGGACCCCGATCCTCGTCGGCGTGGGACAGTTCACCGAGCGGATCGACGACCCCGCCGGGTACCGGGGCATGTCCGCGGTGGAGCTGGCGGTCGAGGCGGCGCGGGCCGCGTTGGCCGACACCGGCGCCGACCCCGCCGCCGTCGCCGCAGCGATCGACACGGTGTTCGGGCTGCGCCAGTTCGAGATCTCCGGTCCGGTGCCGGCGACGCTGGGCAAGTCGAACAACTACCCGCGGTCGGTGATGCGGCGGGTGGGCGGGGACCCGGCCCGGGTGGTGCTGGAACCCGTCGGCGGGCAGGGGCCGCAGAAGCTGGTCACCGAAGCGGGCGCCACGATCGCCGCGGGCGGCGCCGACGTGGTGATGATCATGGGATCGGAGCCGGGATCCACCGCCAAGTTCTTCGCCGACCGCGACGACAAACCCGACTTCACCGAACACATCGAGGGCCAGCTCGAGGACCGCGGGCACCAGATCTACAGTTACGTCGACGAATACACGGTGCAGCACGGTCTCACCGGCGCGCCGGTGCAGTACGGTCTGCTCGACAACGCGCGACGGGCACGGCTCGGGATCAGCGTCCTGGAGTACCGGCGGCAGATGGCCGAGCTGTTCGCCCCCATGTCGGAAGTCGCTGCCGCCAATCCGTTCTCGTCGTCGCCGGTGCGGCGCACGGTCACCGAGATCGAGACCGTCACCGACGAGAACCGGATGATCTCCGATCCCTACCCGCGGCTGCTGGTGGCCCGTGACACCGTCAACCAGGGTGCGGCCGCGATGCTGATGTCCATCGAGGCGGCGCGCAGAATCGGTGTGCCGCAGGAGAAGTGGGTCTTCGTGCACGGCCACGCCGACCTCGTCGAACAGCCGCTGCTCACCCGGGCCGATCTGGGCGCCGCCCCGGCCGCGGTGCGTGCGGCGCGCGAGGCGCTGCGGGTGGCCGGCCTGGGCGTCGACGACATCGCCACGTTCGACCTCTACAGTTGCTTCCCGTTCCCGGTCTTCGTGATCTGCGAGGCGCTGGGCCTGTCTCCCGACGATCCCCGCGGGCTCACCCTCACCGGCGGCCTGCCCTATTTCGGCGGACCCGGGAACAGCTACTCGCTGCACGGCATCGCCGAGACGGTCACCCAGATGCGGAACAGGCCAGGGCGTTTCGGCTTCGTCGGGGCCAACGGCGGGATCGCCAGCAAGTACTCGGTCGGCATCTACTCGACCGAACCGACCGGCTGGCCGACGTCGCGCAGCGCCGAACTCGCCGCGGAGGTGGCTGCGCTGCCGACGGTGCCGGTCACCAGGAACGCCGACGGCGACGGCGTCATCGAGACGTACTCGGTGCGCTACGACTGGCCGGTGCGCACCGGCATCATCGTCGGCCGCCTGGACGCCGACGACTCCCGCTTCATGGCCACCACCGAGGACGACGACCTGGTGGCGCTGATGTCCGACGGCGACCCGCTGGGCGCCAAGATCGCCGTGAGCGCCACCGCCGACGGGAACCGCGCTGTGCTGCGCTGAGCTGCTACACCAGCGCGCTGAGCTTGCCGGCGAGACGCTCGACGTAGGCGGCGACCTCGGTCTCGGACTTGTCGGGCAGGCCGAACAAGACCTCGGTGACCCCGAGCTCACCCCAGCGGGCCAATTTGTCCGGGTCGGGCTTGAAGTCCAGTGCGACGATCTGCGGGGCGCCGTCGCGTCCGGCGCTGGCCCAGACGTCCTGCAACAGTTTGACCGGTGCGTCGATGTCGAAATCCCGCGGCGTAGTGATCCAGCCGTCGGCCGAGCGGGCGATCCATGTGAAGTTCTTCTCGGTACCCGCGGCCCCCACCAGCACCGGAATATGGGCCTGGACCGGCTTGGGCCAGGCCCACGACGGCCCGAAGTTGACGAACTCGCCCTCGTAGGAGGCTTCCTCCTGGGTCCACAGCGCTCGCATGGCCTCCAGGTATTCGCGCAGCATGGTGCGGCGGCGGCCGGGCGGCACGTTGTGGTCGGCCAGCTCGTCGGTGTTCCAGCCGAACCCCACCCCGAGCGAGACCCGCCCGCCGGAGAGGTGATCCAGGGTGGCGATGGATTTCGCCAGCGTGATGGGGTCGTGCTCGACCGGCAGCGCCACCGCCGTCGACAACCGGACCCGTGAGGTCACCGCCGCGGCACCGCCGAGGGACACCCAGGGATCCAGTGTGCGCATATAGCGGTCGTCGGGCAGGGTCTCGTCGCCGGTGGTGGGGTGCGCGGCCTGGCGCTTGATCGGGATGTGGGTGTGTTCGGGCACGTAGAACGTGGTGAAGCCGTGCTCGTCGGCCAGCTTCGCCGCCGCCGCCGGAGCGATCCCACGGTCCGAGGTGAACAGCACCAAACCAAAGTCCATACCGTGAATTAGAACGTGTTCCAGTCCGTGCTGGCAAGGTGGGTGCCCGGACGTCCTCGCGGCGACGTCGGCGGAGTTTGCCGAAATGCGGGTAGCCCACTACTCACGACCTGGGTCCGGCCGCGGACGAGAGTTCGATACGTGGTTGACGCGACGCCGCGTAGGGCCCGGGTCGGGCAGTGGATACGACGCTATCTGCCGTGCGAGATCGCAGGCACGGCAGGAGAATTCGGCGCTGCCGGGGTCGCCTATCTGGTGACCGACTCGCTGGCGGCCGCCGCGGTGGCCGCCTCGATCGGCGCGTCGGTGGGCTACTACGCCACCGCCTACCTCGCCGCGCTGCGCTGGAGCTACGCAGACCAGGGCGGGCGCCGGTTCGTCCCGCGCGTGGTGCTCGCCGGGCTGCTGGCGCTGCGCAGCGTGGCCGTCGAGTTCGGGCCCGCCGAGCTGATCGACAGCGTCGCGGTGCGCCCGCTGGCCTTCTACCTGGGTCCGGCGCTCTTCGGCGGCGTCGCGGCCGGCTGGATCGCCGGGAAGGTGGTGTCCGACATCGCGTTCTACGGCTGCGCGATCCTCAGCTATGAGCGCTTCACCACGCTGCTGGCGCACCGCCGGGTCGAGCCGGACGTTGCGGGGGAGGGGGACGGACATGAATCGGCGACGACGCGCGCGCCTGCGTGACGAACTACGGCAGCGATCCGCACGCTGGGCCGGCCTCCTCGAGCGCCACGGCACCCCGCTGCTGGTCCTGGAACCGCACCTGGCGGCGCGGCGCTACCGTGAACTGGCGCAGGTGCTGCCCGACGTGAACCTGCACTACGCGGTCAAGGCGCTGCCCCATCCGATCGTGCTGTCGACGATCGCGATCTGCGGTGGCGGGTTCGACGTCGCCACCCGCGGTGAGATCGACCTGCTGGGCCGACTCGGACTGCCCATGCACCGCTGCATCCACACCCACCCGGTGAAGAAGCCGGCCGACATCGATCATGCCTACGCGGCCGGCATCCGCACGTTCGTCGTCGAAAACGCTTGCGAGGTCCAGAAGTTCGCGGGCCGCCCGGATGATGTCGAGCTGCTGGTCCGGTTGGCCCACCGCAACGCCGCAGCCAAGTCGGATCTGTCGTCGAAGTTCGGGGTGGCCCCCGCCGAGGCCGAGCTGCTGGTCAAGCACGTGCTGGCCGCGGGTGTGCGGTTCGCCGGGTTCAGTTTCCACGTCGGCAGCCAGAGCGCGCGGGTGGAACCGTTCGGCGACGCGTTGCGTCAGACGCTGCGGCTGGTCGCCGAGCTGCGCGACGGGCACGGCGTGCCGACCCGGGTGATCGACATCGGCGGCGGCTTCCCGGTCAGCTACCGCGGGCCGGCACCGCCGATCGGGGCGATCGCCTCGGTCGTCGACGACGTCTTCGGCGAGTTCGGGGTCGCCAGGGACCGGTTCACGCTGCTGGCCGAACCCGGCCGCTTCCTGGCGGCGGACTGTCTGACGTTGCTGACCAGCGTGGTGGGCACGGCGGTGCGCGACGGCCAGCTCTGGCACTACCTCGACGACGGGGTCTACGGCAGCTACTCCAACGTGATGACCGAGGATGTGCACCCGCCGATCCTGGCGCTGAGCGAGCTGACCGCCGCGACGGCGGTGGACCTGGAGCCGGTGACGCTGGCCGGCCCGACGTGCGACAGCGCCGATGTGATCGCCCGCGGCTACCCGATGCCGGCGCTGGACGTCGGCGATGTGGTGGTCAGCCCGATGATGGGTGCCTACACCAGCGTCACGGCGTCGCGGTTCAACGGCATCCCCGCCACCCCGATCGTGATGATCTGAGTCGCTCCCCGCCACCCCCGACCCCCGCCGAAATTGCATTCCAGCAGCGAAAGGCCGAGAAGCGGCCTGCTGGAATGCAATTTCGGCGGGGGTCGAGGCGTGACAGTGCGGGCCCGCGGTGCGCTAGCGTGGATCATCGAATCGCTCACGCGGTCGGTCGGCACGGGAGCGACGACAACGTCGTTCCTGCCGGCACCAACGTCGACGTCGCCGTCGATCCGATGCCCGCACAGCACAGGAGAGGTCATGTCGTACCCACAAGGCCCGCCCGGAAGTCCCGGCTACCCGCCCGCCCAGCAGCAGAACCCGCAGTTCAGCGCGCCCACCCAGCAGTTCAGCAGGCAGCCGGAGGCGGATTCGCCGGCCGCCGAGGCATCGAGCAAACTGCCCGTCTACCTGGGCGCGGCGGTGGCCGTGCTCGGTCTGCTGGTGTACCTGTCCAGCTACGGTCCGCAGTTCACCGTGGCCAGCGAGGTGTTCCTCACCCCGGTGCGCATCGACATCGCGGTGGCGGCCTCGCTGCTGGCCGCGTTGATCGCCGCCGTCGGCGCGCTGCCGAAGCAGACGCTGCACGCCGGGTTGATCGCGGTCCTGTCGTTGCTGGGCTTCCTGCTCGTCATCTCGGTCGTGCTGACCGCCCCCACCGGCATCACCATCGACTGGGGCCTCTACCTCGTGGTCGCGTTCAGCGCGATCCAGGCGATCGTGGCCGTCGGCGCCCTGCTGCTGGACTCCGGCGTCATCTCACCGCCAGTGCCGCGGCCCAAGTACGACCAACAGTCCCAGTACGACCCCCAGGCTCAGTACGGCCAGTACCCGGGCGCGTACTACGGCCAGCCGACAGCGCCGCCGCCGGGCCAGCCCCAACACACCCCGCAGCACCAGGCACCGCAGTCGCAGCGGCCGGGATACCCGACGCCGTACGGCGGCAGCGGCTACCCGAGCGCGGGCCCGTCCACGGGTGGCTTCGCGCCGCAGGCACCGTCCGGGCAACCCGGGTCGTCGGCTCAGTCCGGGCCGCCCACCCCACCGACCGGGTTCCCAACCTACGGTCAGCCGCCGGCCAGCAACGCGCCGACGACCCAGGTACCGACGCAACACCAGCCGTCGTCATCCTCGCAGTCCGACCAGTCGTCGTCGTAGTCTGAGCCGCGCGTGCGCGAACCTCGCGTACCGCAGCTTGCGCGAGGAGCGGCCCTGCCTGTGAACAATCCCCCGCACGCGGGTGGTTCCCCCCGACCCGTCGGGACACGTCAGGCGCGTGACCTGCTCCGGGTGGCGTTCGGGCCCTCCCTGGTCGCGCTGGTGATCATCGCCGCGGTGGTGCTGTTGCAGCTGTTGATCGCCAACAGCGACATGACCGGGGCGCTGGGCGCGATCGCCAGCATGTGGCTGGGCGTGCACCAGGTGCCGGTGTCGATCGCCGGGAGCGCGCTCGGGGTCATGCCGCTGCTGCCGGTGCTGGCCATGGTGTACGGCACCGCCCGCACCACGGCCGCGGCGACGACGAGTTCGTCGTGGTTCGTGACCCGCTGGGTGGTGGCCTCCGCTCTGGGCGGACCGGTGCTGATCGCGGCGATCTGCCTGGCCGTCATCCACGACGCCGCGTCGGTGCTGACCCAGCTACAGACCCCCGACGCGCTGCGCGCGTTCGGCAGCGTGTTCGTGGTGCACGCGCTGGGTGCGGTGATCGGGGTGGGGTCCCGGATGGGGCGTCGGCTGCTGTCGGCCGCCCGGCTGCCGTCGTGGCTGTTTGATGCCGTGCGGGCGGCCACCGCCGGGGTGCTGGCGTTGACCGGGCTGTCCGGTGCGGTGGTCGCCGGATCGCTGATCGTGCACTGGGCGACGATGCACGACCTGTACTCGATCACCGACTCGATGTTCGGCCAGCTGAGCCTGACCGTGCTGGCGGTGCTGTACGCGCCCAACGTGATCGTCGGCGCGGCGGCGGTGGCGGTCGGCTCCAGCGCGCACGTCGGGCTCGCGACCTTCAGTGCGTTCACGGTGTTCGGGGGTGACATCCCGGCGCTGCCGGTGCTCGCCGCGGTGCCGACGCCGCCGCTCGGCCCGATCTGGGTGGCGCTGCTGATCGTCGCCGCGGTGTCCGGGGTGGCCCTCGGACAGCAGTGCGCGCGCCGACCGCTGCCAGTGCTGCCCGCGATGGGCAAGGTGATCGTCGCGGCGGCGTTGGCGGCCGCGACGATGGCGCTGCTGGGTTACGCCGGCGGCGGCGAGCTGGGCAACTTCGGCGACATCGGCGTCGACCAGAGCACGTTCGGCCCCGCGGTGTTCCTGTGGTTCGCCGGGATCGGCGTGCTGACGGTGGTGATGTCCGGTGGCCTGCAGCGACGGGTGCGGCCCGCGGCACCCGCCCCGGAGCCCGAGCCCGACGCCCTCGATGTTCCGGATACCGACGCAGACGCCGATCCCGCCACCGTCGAGATCTCGGCGGCCGGCGACCCCGGGACCGAACCGGAGCGGGAGCCGGAGCCGGCCGAGGTCGACACGGCCGAGTATGTGGACGACCTGGACCCGGAGGAGCACTTCGTCGTAGACGAAGCAGAGCACCGGAGCGTCGTAGACGAAGCAGAGCACCGGAGCGTCGTAGACGAAGCAGAGCACCGGAGCGTCGTAGACGAAGCAGAGCACCGGAGCGTCGTAGACGAAGCAGAGCACCGGAGCGTCGTAGACGAAGCGGACGGACATGGCAACCGCGGGGACGGGCCCCGATAGCCACCCATTAGGCTCTCAGGCGTGCCAGCGGTCCGTGTGCCCCCGAGTGCACCGGCGCGGGTCGTGGTGCTCGCTTCCGGTACCGGTTCGCTGTTGGCGTCGCTGCTCGAATCCGCGGTCGGTGACTACCCCGCGCGCGTCG
>JBFWOX010000046.1:0-24236 GCA_050250295.1 Mycolicibacterium sp. | reverse complement strand
TCAGGCGTGCCAGCGGTCCGTGTGCCCCCGAGTGCACCGGCGCGGGTCGTGGTGCTCGCTTCCGGTACCGGTTCGCTGTTGGCGTCGCTGCTCGAATCCGCGGTCGGTGACTACCCCGCGCGCGTCGTCGCGGTCGGTACCGACCGGGTCTGCCCGGCCCTGGACATCGCCGCGGCCGCCGGGGTGCCGACGTTCACGGTGCGGGTGGGGGACTACGCCGACCGTGCGGCGTGGGACGCCGCGGTCACCGAGGCCGCGGCCGCGCACCAGCCGGACTTGATCGTGTCCGCTGGGTTCATGAAAATACTTGGCCCGGAATTTCTTTCACGGTTCCCGGGGCGGGTGGTCAACACCCATCCGGCGCTGCTGCCCGCCTTCCCCGGCGCGCACGCCGTGCCCGACGCGCTGGACTACGGCGTCCGGGTCACCGGCTGCACCGTCCACCTCGTCGACGCGGGTACCGACACCGGGCCCATCCTGGCGCAGCGGGCGGTCTCGGTGCTCGACGGTGACGACGAGGCCACCCTGCACGAACGGATCAAAGTGATCGAGAGACAGCTTCTGGTGGAGGTTCTCGCCGCGGTGGCCACGCGCGGCGTGAACTGGACGGGACGAAAGGCGACCTTGGGATGACCGACGAATTCCGGCGGCCGATACGGCGTGCCCTGATCAGTGTGTACGACAAGACCGGTCTGGTGCCGCTGGCGCAGGGCCTGCACGCCGCCGGCGTCGCCATCGTCTCCACCGGGTCGACGGCCAAGACCATCGCCGGCGCCGGGGTGCCGGTGACCCCGGTCGAGGAGGTGACCGGCTTCCCCGAGGTGCTCGACGGCCGGGTCAAGACCCTGCACCCGCGCGTGCACGCTGGCCTGCTGGCCGACCAGCGCAAGCCCGAGCATGTCGCCGCGCTCACCGAACTCGGCGTCGAGGCCTTCGAACTGGTGGTGGTGAACCTCTACCCGTTCACCCAGACCGTCAACTCCGGTGCCGGCGTGGACGAGTGCGTCGAACAGATCGACATCGGCGGACCGTCGATGGTGCGGGCGGCCGCCAAGAACCATCCCAGCGTCGCGGTGGTGGTCGACCCGCTGGGCTACGACGGCGTGCTCGCGGCCGTGCGGGCCGGCGGATTCACCTACGCCGAGCGGAAGAAGTTGGCGTCGTTGGCCTTCCGGCACACCGCCGAATACGACGTGGCGGTGGCGTCGTGGATGGGATCGGTGCTGGCCCCCGAGGACGAGGCGGTCGGCGAGCTGCCGGTCTGGTTCGGTGCGACGTTCCGGCGCTCCGCAGTCCTGCGGTACGGGGAGAACCCGCACCAGAAGGCGGCGCTGTACCGCGACGACGCGGGCTGGCCCGGGCTGGCGCAGGCCGAGCAGCTGCACGGCAAGGAGATGTCCTACAACAACTACACCGACGCCGACGCGGCGTGGCGCGCCGCGTTCGACCACGAGGAGGCCTGCGTCGCGATCATCAAGCACGCCAACCCGTGTGGCATCGCGGTGTCGTCGGTGTCGGTGGCCGATGCGCACCGCAAGGCACACGAATGCGACCCGCTGTCGGCGTTCGGCGGGGTGATCGCGACCAACACCGAGGTGAGCGTCGAGATGGCGCAGACGGTGTCGGGCATCTTCACCGAGGTCATCGTCGCGCCGGCCTACGAGCCCGGTGCGGTGGAAGTGCTTGCCACCAAGAAGAACATCCGGGTCCTCGTCGCTTCGGAACCCCAGCCCGGCGGTGCGGAGTTCCGTCAGGTCAGCGGCGGCCTGCTGATCCAGCAGCGCGACGCGGTCGACGCGACCGGTGACGACCCGGTCAACTGGACGTTGGCCACCGGGGACCCCGCCGATCCTGCCACCCTGGCCGATCTGACGTTCGCGTGGCGCACCTGCCGGGCGGTCAAGTCGAACGCGATCGTGGTCGCCAAGGACGGCGCGACCGTCGGGGTGGGCATGGGGCAGGTCAACCGGGTGGACGCAGCGCGGCTGGCGGTGGAGCGCGCCGGGGACCGCACCGAGGGCGCGGTCGCCGCGTCCGACGCGTTCTTCCCGTTCCCCGACGGGCTGCAGACGCTCATCGACGCCGGTGTGAAAGCCGTTGTGCACCCGGGCGGTTCGGTGCGCGACGACGAGGTGACCGCGGCCGCCGCGGCCGCCGGTGTGACGCTGTACCTGACGGGGGCTCGGCACTTCGCGCACTAGCGCGGCGAAGGCCCCCAGCCGGTGCGCGGTGTCGGGCTCCGCGTCCCGGGCCGGAGGCCTTCGGGCTCCACCTCGGTCAGAACTCGAGGACCATGTCGCGCACGATCTGCGGGATGTCCGGCGAGTCGTAGGTGTACTGCCAGCCGGGCAGGCTGCCCTCGATGGCCTCGATCTGCACCTGGACCTGCCACAGCTCGTCCGCCGTCAGGTCCCCGACCCGGGTGTCGATCGAAACCCCCGCGGCGGCAGCGGCCTTGGCGGCGTACTCGTCGGGACGGTTGCCGCCGTCACCGGCCGGCGCGTACTTGCGGAACGCCTCCAGGATCGTCAGGTTGGGGTAGGGGCCCTGCTGCAGGAACGCCCCGATCGCGGCGAACCCGGTGTCGTAGTCCGGGAACACCAGGAAGTTGTGCCAGCTGAACTTGCCGTAGTACTGCCCGAAGTCCGGTCCACCCGGCACCCCGGTCAGGTTGCCCGGGTTGTTGTTGAGCCAGGCGTAGCTGCCGGGCTTGTTGCGCAGGTGGGGCTGGCCCATCCGCAGCTCGTAGTCCATAACCACGTAGTGGTAGATGTGGATGCCGTTGTTACGGTAGTCATTCGGATCGTGGGGATCGGCGGACGGGAACCAGGTCAGCCGCGGGATGTTCTTGTCGGTCGACACCTGCTCGCCTGCGATGGCGTCGGCATTGCCCAGCCCGTCGTAGTACCAGATGTGATCACCGGACTCCAGCGGCGTGCCCCAGCGGTCCCGAACGGCCTGGGCTCCGTTGGCCGTCCCGCGCCAGAGCCGCTCGTCGCGGGACAGCGGAGTGATGACGGCGGCCCGGTTGCGGGGCCCGACGATCTCGATCCACGGTGCCGCTTCGGGCAGCCGCGGGGAGGTCGACCAGTCCTGCGGGTACCACGGTGTGCCCACCGCGGCGGGGCTGGTGCCGACCCGGTAGTACAGCCGGTCATGGGCGCTGAGCCGCTTCCACTGCGCCGCAGGCACTGTCGTGGAGCCGACCGCCACGTCGATGGGCTCCGAGCGCCACGCCGCGCCGGTGCCCGAGGGCTGCTCCCACTCCTGCGGGCTGCTGGCCAGCTCGAGCACCCAGGAGCCGCGCCGCATCTTGGGCTGCACCACGAACTCCGGAGCCGGGTCTCCCCGCCGCACCTCGGTGGGTGCGGTGACCTCGGGATGCGCCGCGGCGGCAGCGTCCTCGGTCCTGGACCGGTCCGCGCTGATCGTGACGAACGGCGCCAGGTGCCCGTCGCCGTCGGCGGTGGTCACCACGGTGTCCTGCCAGGACGACGGTGACGAGCTGAACCAGGCCCGGTAGTGCAGCCGGTCGTGTCCGCTGAGCACATCCCAGATGTGGCTGGGCATCTGGTAGTAGCCGTCGGTCAGGAACGGGCTGTCGGTCCAGGAGCCGTAGAACCCGTCCTCGAGGGCATGCGAGGCGCCGTCGAACAGGCCCGGGTCGGCGGCGAACTCGACCGCGTAGTAGCGGTTCGGCGAGCCCGCCGCGGCGCTGACCTCGAAGCCGGGGCCGTCACCGCCGCGGGTCACCGCGTCCGGTCCGGTGATGGTCCCGACGGTGCTGCCGGTGCCGCCACCGCTGACCCCGCCGAGTTGGACGGACGGTGCCGACGCCCAGTCGTCGTTGTCCAGCGTGCCGACCAGATCCTCCCAGGAGGTGGAGCTGGAGCTGAAGAATGCCCGGTAGTAGATCGCGTCGGCTGAGCACATCTGTTCCCAGACCTGTTGCGGCATGGTCCATGAACTCGTGGCGCCGAACGGCTCGCTGACCCAGGTGGCGTAGAAGCGGGAATCGTTGCCGTAGTCCCCGCCGTCGAGCAGGTGCGCCTCGGTGGCCACCTCCACATGCCAGTAGATCGACGCGCCGGCACCGGGATCGAGCTGGAACTGCGGTGGCGCCCCGGCGCGGTCGGCCTGCTGCGGCCCGACGATGGACGGACGCCCGCCGGTGGCCCCGCCCGCGGCCGCCTTGGCGGCGGTCACCGCCGCACACGCGTCGACCAGCCCGTAGCCGAACTCGGTGCTGTGCCCGGCCGCGTCGTAGCCGGTGCCGATCTTGCGGGCGGTGTCGCGCAGGATGTTGCGCACCTCCGTGTGGGTCAGGTCCGGGTTCACCGACAGCATCAGCCCGACGATCCCGGCGACCAGCGGTGTCGCCGACGAGGTGCCGCCGAAGGTGTTGGTGTAGTCGGCGCCGACGCCCTGGCTGCCGTCGTTGTAGCCGGCCGTCCCGGTGCGGTCGGTGGTGGTGATGGCCTTCTGCCCGGCCTGCCGGTCACCGCTGGACGGCGCCGAGATCCACAGCGCCGCCCCTTTGTCCGAGTACCACGAGCGGGTGCTCTCGTTGGTGCTGGCGGCGACGGCGATGACGTCGGGGTTGGCCGCGTAGCCGTCGAGGTCCACCGATTCGTCGCCGTTGCCCGCCGCCCACAGGATCGGGATGCCCTTGCCGCCGCGCCCGGTGGTCAGGCAGTAGCGGATCGCGGCCTGGGTGGCCCCTGGCAGCGGATCGGCCTGACCGGTGCCGTCGGCGGGGCCCCAGCTGCAGCTGATGACGTCCGCCTGCTGATCGGCCGCCCATTGGAACATCGCGGCCTCGTCGGAGTCACCCAGTGCGCTCGGGTAGCGCACCGCGACGATCGAGCACTCCGGCGCCGACCCCGACGCGTGGACCCCACCCGCGGCCGCGACGCCGGTGCACGCGGTGCCGTGTTTGTCGTCGGCGGTCTTGGGGGTGGCGTCGGCGACGTCGTCGGTGAAGTCGTACTGCGCGACGACGCGGCCGGCGAACTCGACGTGGTCGACGTCGACACCGTCGTCGAGGATCGCGATGTAGATGCCGGAGTCGCCGCGGGTGACGGTCCAGGCGTCGGGAACCCTGGCGTGGTCCAGGTGCCACTGCTGGCCCTGCAGGGTGCCGTCGCGCCGGGTCAGCGTGGGACGGTCCAGGGTGGCGGTGGAGCGGCGGTGCCGGGTGCTGACCAGATCGGCGTGGGCGAAGACGACCAGCCCGGTCTCACGCAGTGCCTCGGCGAGGTGCAGCGCCCCCAGCCCGTCGACGGTCGCGGGTGCCAGCACCCGGAAGCCGTTGTGGGCGTAGTCCAGCGGTTCGATCACCGACGCATCGAGCCCCGCCAGTACCTCGTCGATGCGGGTCCGTGAGACCTGCGCGTCGAACTGGACCAGCACCGAGCGGGTGACGTACACCTCGTCACCGTCACGGGTGTGCCGGTGCAACACCGGTGCGGCGTTGTCGACGGACGGTTCGGCGTTGAGCAGGTCCACCGCGCGGTCGCGGGTGTCGCGGGAGGACCCGTCGAACACCCGGATGCCATAGCGCGGGAACTGCGCCACCGGTTCGGAGCGGTCCTGCAGCAGGGTCTTGGTCTCCCGGCGCAGCGGTTCCCGGCTGGTGCCGAAGCGGACGGTGTACTTGGTCTCGTCGGGCACCAGGGTCAGGGCAGTGCCCTTGCTGTCGGGATGCACGGTGATGGCGGTGGCCATGATGACTCCTTTTGTGGTGGTTGATCGTTGGGTGATGACGCGGTGGCTAGCCCAGTCCGAGAGACTCCCAGCCGAGGGCGATGAGGCTGCCGCCGGAGGCGACGTCGTGTTGCAGCCAGTCCGAGGACCTGGTGGTGCCGTCGGTGCCCGTGACGCTCACCCGGTAGCGGACCTGCCGGGCGCCCAGGTAGGTGGTCAGCGGCAACACGAACACCGCCGAACCGACCGCGGGATCACCGGACATCGCCACGGGCTGCGGGTCACCGGCGCCGGCGAGCTGCGCGGTGACGTCCAGCCGGGTGACGCCCCGTGACGGGTGGTCCACCAGATCGAGGAACACCACGTTCATCCGGATGTCCTCGACGTAGCTGCGGATCTCGGGCAGCTCGGCCGGGTCGAGGTCGGGCACCGTGTACACCGGCCAGCAGCGGTCGAGGTCGATCGCGCCGTCGCCGGGCAGGGTCACGGTGGTCGCGGTTCCCGGGGCCAGGCTGGTCTCGACGGGATGGTCGGTCAAAGTCGAAGTGCCGCCGTCGATCCGCAGTGCGGCCAGGTCGACGCGACGCCCGATGCGGTTGACGGCGGTGATATGCCGGCCGGTGGCGGACAGCTCGACCGGGCCCTTCGGCTGCGGACCGGCCTGTGCCCGCAGATCCACCTGCAGCGTCGACCGCATCTCGGTGCCGTCCGGCAGCCGCAGGGTGACCGCGCCGGGCAGCCCGCTGTGCTCGAGCATGTCGCGCAGCAGCAACGCGTGGTTCAGGTCGGACTGGATACCGACCCGGACCCCGCCGTCGACCAATGACGCTGCGACACTGAGACCGTCGATGCCGACGACGGTCCAGGTGAACGTCGGTGTGCATTCGACGTCGGTGGCGAAGGTCAGGATCGGATCGGCCGCATAGCCGCGCAGCGCGGCCCGCAGGGAGGCCATCGCCCACGGGGTGACGTCCGGAGCCAGCGTGGCGTCCACCACCACGTGGTTGTCCCCGGTGTCGTCGGGGTCGACCAGGCTGTAGAGCAGGATCGCCGGCGTCCAGGCCTCCGGCTCGTCGGCGCGCCTGCGCGCCACCACGTACCGCTTGGGCAGCACGACGAACCGGCCGGGCTGCTGCAGGGACCGGAACACCCGGTAGGCCGGGTCGGTCAGCGCGGTGATCTCCTCATACTGGCGCCACTCGGTCTGGCCGAGTTGCAGGGTGTCCCGGCAACCCACCGCCACCAGCCCTTCGGGTCTGCGTTCGACGTAACAGGCCCCCAGCTGGTCGCAGGGGAACAGCACGTCCAGTGTCTGGCCGCGCAGGAAGGTCCGCTGCACCAGCCGGGTCACCCGCTCCGGATGCGCCAGAAGGGGTTGTTCGACAAGGTGTTCCAGGGCGATCGTGGGCCGCACCAGGGGGCCCCGGAGCGCCCGCAGCGTCGGCGCCATCAGCGGCGCATGCACCAGCACCGTGGCACCCCGCGCGCCGCCCACCGCACCGGTGCGGAACCGGTAGTCGCCGGCGGACGTCTTCAGCGTCGCCGTCGACGCGTCGACGTAGACCTGTTCGGGCCGCGGGCCCGGGCCCGGCCGGACACCGTTGGTGCCGCCGGGATGGGCATCGTCGTGCACGACCGGCACCAGGGAGGTCTTCCCGCCGGACACCACCCAGTTGGGCCGCACCGCGGTCCGCTGGCAGCCGGTGAACGACCACGTCAGCGCGACCCGGGCCGGTTCGGTCTGGAAGTCTGGCCGTGACAGTGCGCCGTAGGCCATCCTGGCCCAGTCGTCGAGCAGTTCGACCCGGGCTACCAGGTCCTCCCCGTCCCACTCGACCGTGGCCGGGAACCGTTGCCGCTGATCGGTTCCGGCGGCGTCGCGGAACGGCAGATCGAGCACCACACCGACATCGCCGACGGCGATCGGGCGCAGGCCGTCGGCGCCCGGGGGTGCGGCGGCGCGCAACCGCCACGTCACGGTGGCGGTCAAGCCGGGCAGGCCGGCCAGTGTGGTTCCGGTGCGGGCGAATTCGAACACGAACGGGCTCGTCGAGGCGTCCTGGTCCGGGCGCGGCTGCACGACCGTGAACGCCGGTGCGTACCACCCGGCGGCACCCGATCGGCCCGGGAACGTCGCGGCCTGCGGATCACTGACGACGGGCAGATCCGGCTCCGAAGCGCCCGCGTCGGCGGCGTCGTCCAAACCGACGGCCCAGTGGTGGTGTGCGGCGACGATTTCGGCGAGGTGCGCGGTGATCACGCCGGCCGCGGGTCGGACCGCACCCACCCGAGCCGCCGTGCTGACCAGCCGGTCGTCGGCGGTCTGCACGAAACGCGGGTCCCGGCCGGCCGCGTCGAGATCGCCGCGCGAGGCCCGGGGAGAGCGCACCCGCCGCGGCCGCCGCACCGGGTCCGATGTCGCGGAATCATGTTCGGCGCTCAGCGCGACCACCGAGATGAACCTCGACCGGTCCCGCCCGGCCAGGCAGCCACCGAGCACCTCCCGCAGTGGCGTGACCACCGTCAGGTAGCGGTCGACGCCGGTGCCGCTGGAGCGGGCGTCGATGTCCAGCCCGAAGTACGGCGACGGGCGGGGCCCGAGCAAGCCGTCGCGATCCAGCAGCACGGCCCGGGCCATCGAAAGGAACGTCGGCAGAGCGGCTTCCGGACGATCGGGCGGATCGGCCCTGACCACGCCCTGGGCGAGGACGTCGTTGAACAGCCGGCCGAGGTCGGGCGGGCCCTGCTGGGTGGCTAGCACATCGTGGACCTCGGCCCAGCTGCCGGTCAGGTGGACCCGGCGCGGCGGCTCCACCGCGCGGTACCACAGCGTCGACGCGACCGTGATGCCGTCGTCTCCCGCACCGTCGAGGGCGGCCAGCACCGCCAGCGTCTGGTCGCGGTCCAGGGACACGCTCAGCGACGCCGCGCTGGAGGCGCCGGCCACCGCGGCGGTGGCCAACTCGGTGGACTCACCCGCGGTCATCCTGGTGCTGCCGTCGCGCACGTACAGCGGGCGAAGTCCCGTGGCGGCCAACGCCTCCACCGGCGCATCCAGGCTCACCCGCACCCCGAGGGTGCCCCTGCGCACCCTCGGGGTGACGTCGTGCTCGGCCGGGTCGGGGACCCCGTCGAGGAGCAGCGTCAGCGACAGCACCGGGTCCCCGGCGGCATCGCGCACGACGCGGTGGGCAGCGGCGACGGCGTACCCCGCGCCGTCGCCGTCGGACGGCCGGGTGAGCAGCGGGGCGAACCCGCTGACCACCCGGCTCGTCCATTCGGATTCGGTCGTCGGACCGGCTGGCTGGGCCATGGCCACGTGGCGCTCGCTACGGGCGCCGTGGGGACCAGCCGTCGGCAAGAACGAGGTCGTCGCTCCTGTCCGACGGCGTGGCGGCCGGCGCTGTGGCTGTGGCCGTCACCGACTTACCGACCGCGGCCTTGCTCGCCACCGCTTTCGGTTTGGTGCCCACCGATTTGGTGCTCGCCGGTGTGCCCGGGGCACCGATACCGTAGCCCTGCACGTCGCGGTCGCCGTCGGTGCTGCGGCCCGGTGGCCGGCCGGCCACCGACGCTGACCCCGCCGGTGTCGTCGACGAAGCCGGCCGTCCCGCGGTCGACGACGATCCCGACGTGACGGGAACCGGGCCGGTGCCGGCCGGCAGCTCGACGGCGGGAGCGCGGTCCGTCGGCACGAAGCGCCGGATCTGGGCGGCCTCCTCCTGGGTGGGCACCACCACGCTGAGCGGGCCGTTGCCGGAGGTCTCCTGCCAGTCGCCCCACCACTCCATGCCGTGGCTGAAGATCGTGCCCTTGACGATCACGTGCACCCGGTAGCGGTACTTGGGCAGGAAGTCGGGCTGACCGGTGAAGATCGTCCAGAACCGGTCGGTGCCCTGGTCGGCCTGCTTGAACGAGAACCGGACGACCGGGCGCTCGTGGCCGTCGATCGTGGTGCCCTCGGCCTTGAACTCGACCTCGATGACGGTTTTGGTGTCCTCGAGTTCGGCGCCCAGCGAGATCGGCCCTACCTCGAGCTTGCCCGCCGAGTCGGCGCGCACCTCGATGTTCTGGTCGGTGGTCGCGGTGCCGTGCGGCTCCGGGTCGAGTTCCACCACGTTCGTCTCGACAAAGCAACGCACATAGGGGTTTTCGAGCTCACTGGGCGGCTCGGTGAAGTGGATGCTGCGTTTGATGTAGGAGACGTCCGGGTTCCAGCCCGGCGGCGGGTTCACCACATCGGCGGCATTCTTCTTCGCGAACGCCGGCGTCCACGTCACATCCCGTGGATCGGTGCTCTGGAACACCTTGGGTGTCCACTGCAGATCACCGGTGGCCGACGGGTAGCCGATCTGGCAGGCCACGAACGCCACCGGCTCACCGACGAACTGCTTGCCGGGGTCGGGCCATTTCACCACCGGCTTGACGGTGTGGGTGATCTTGCGGTCCCAGTCGTCGAGGTAGAGCGTGGTGAAGTACTTGCGTTCGGCCTCGGGGTCGCGCTTGATCTCGTTGAAGAAACCCTCCAGCGAGCTCGAGATCGTGGTCGACAGGTTGAACCGCTCCTGGCGTTCCTCGTTGTAGCTGATGTTCAGCTTGGTCTCGTCGCGCCGGTACTTCAGCGCGAAGCCGCCGCCGAAACCGCCGAACAGCGAACTCAGGATGCCGCCGCCGCTGCTGCTGGCCTCGGCCGGTTTGACCTCCGGTGGCGCCGGGTCGAAGATGCGGGCCTTGGCCAGCTCGGTGAACTTGTTGACGATCAGGTCGATTCGCTTGTCGACCTCTTCCTTCATCTTGTCCGCCCCCGGGTTGGTCCCGTCGATCTCGACCTCGACGGTGATACCGCCGCCGATGCGCAGGTTGTTGAACTCCGCCTTGATGTCGGCGGACCACCACCAGGCTCGGCCCTGCGCGGCGGCGGAGAAATGCTGGAACACCCGGTCCCAGTTGCCGTTGATCTTGATCCGCAGGGTTTCGCTCCACACCTTCAGGTTCAGTGTCTGCGCGACGGTGATCGGGCTGTAGGTGCCGTGGAAGCCGGCCCACAGGATCGCGGTGGGCAGGCTGCCGCACAGCGCGGTGAACGCGGATTCGCCTGCGGGGTTGACCGATCCGGGCCCGTCGCCCTCGATGCGCATGTACCAGGCGCCCAGGCCGCCCGGCGCGGCGTCGCGGTCGGCGCGGACCCGGGTGTTGTCCGGCACCAACTGCGGGGCCAAGCGCCGGGACAGCTCCACGGCCCGGCTGGGGCCGCCCGGACCACCGGCGGGCGGCACCGCACTGGGCACCGTCCCGTCCAGCCCGGGGCTCAGGTTCGACATGTGGGTCCGCGAATCGGAGATCGGCACCGGAGCGAACTGCGGGTCCACCGCACCACCCCAGCGCCAGTAGCGGCGGCCGTCGTTCTTGAGCCGGTTCTTGATCTCCTCCCGCGACTTCTCCAGCACGTCCAGCGGTGGTGCCGCCGTGACCGTCACGCCCAGCACACCGCCGGCGACCTCACCGGAATCGGACCCGCCGACCGTGGTTTCGTCGCTGCGCACACCGACGAAATGGATGAGATGGAATTTGTAATCTCCGACGTCGCCCTGCCGGGCGATCCGGACCGCATTGGGCAACCAGTAGTAGACCGGTGCCTTGCCCTCGGCCTGCAACTCGTCGTTGTGCAGGTCGGGCAGGTACAGGATCTCGTACCGGGAGCCGTCTTTCATCGTGGTGATCGTCTCGAAACCACCGGGCCACATCGGGCCGACTGCTTGGACCATGAGCTTCCCCTCGTTGCTGCGTGTGCTTGCCGGTCAGTCGCTCGAACACATCGGAGCGCGCGAAGAAAAGTCTGGGACCGCCGCGGCCGATGCAACCGAGTAGTGCACTACTCGACTTGGTGCGAATTCCGGGTGCCGCGTCCTCGGTGGGGCGGATCGGATGCAGGTACCGGACTACGCAGGTGAAATCGCTTGGCGCTGCCCACGATGGATCACGTCAGCACGCCGAGCCATGGAGGCCGTCATGTTCAGCTGGAGTGTGCGAGCCGACCGCGGCCCGTCGATCGTCGATGCCCTGCAGCCCGCAGCCGTGATCCGGGCGGCCGCGCCGCGACCGGCCGACAGCCTGCCGCGGGTCCCCGAGACCCCCGACGCCGTGCCGGGAGTGCTCGCGGACTTCGACGGCGGCCCGCCGTGGTGGGTGCCGCCCGCGCAGCTGGTGGCCCCGGACGAGCTGACGTTCGGTTTCGACTACCGGGTGGCCGGACACGATCCCACCGGGCAGCCGACCATTGCGGCGAAAGTAGTTTTGACCGTGCGGTTTCCGCAAAGCGCACCCGGCAGCCCCACCGCAACGCCGGTGGCGTGGACCTCGGTCGGAGCCCGGCTGGCCGTGCCCGTCACCGACACGGTCACCGGCGCGGAATCGGTGGTCGAGTTCCCGGTCACCGTGGCCGAGGACGGCGACCTGCTGCGCTGCACGGTCGAGATCACCGGTGCCGTGGTCCGGGCGGCGTACGGTGTGCTGAGCACCCCTGGCTTCCAGGGTGACCGGACCGCGGAGCTGGTGATCGACACCACGTTCAGCGCCGGCCAGACCGCCACCATCCCGGAACGCCATGAGCGCAGATGGGTTCCGGACCCACCACGCGAATGGGATGCACCGCCGCCACCTCCGGGCGATCCAGGCGGGCACTGGGAATGGGAATACCATTCGGCGATCACCTACACCAGCACCGTGAGCATCGAGGTCGAACATCGGGTGCCGGTGTTCGTGCCCTGCCAGGACCATCCCACGCTGTACCGCGAGCAGCAGGCCGACGGCAACGCGATGCCGATCGGCTGCCGGGAGGCGTTGCGGCTGGGCAACGTCGACGGCCGGCGCTTCGCCCCGGCAACCCAGTACGACCTCGAGCACCGGTACACGGTGTGGCAGTCGCTGCACCGCAGCGGCATGTACCTGGTGGTGCCCATGCACTACCGGGTCAGCCGCCGCGCCGGCGGGGGACCGGCGTTGGAGTGGCTGCAGGTGTTCGACTCCAATGGCGATTCGGCCGAGCCCTGCCTGCTGCAGGCCCAGTGCGTCCCCGACCTCACCCCCGTCGAGCTGGCGCTGCTGAGCCGGCGGATCAAGGACGACATCGCGGTCACCCCCACCCTGCTGCTGCCCACCTCGCCGGCGGCCGGGTCGACCGGGGTCACGGTGTCGGCGTCGACGCTGGGCCACCCGGTGCAGGCCGTGATCGACAACGACACCGTCCGGCTGGCGCTGCGGGTGGACTATCCGGACGCGGTCGTGATGTCGGTGCTCATCAAGGAGGGCGACGCCACCATCGCGCTCGGCTTCGACACCGGCGACGATCAGCTGGCGCTTGGCGCCACCGCACACCTCGGGGTCGGCGAACTCGCCGGCCCGTATCCTGCCGGGCCGGTGACCATCGCCGACGGCAAGATCCGCAACGCCGCGGACACCGCCGCGCGGGTGACCGCGCTGTGGACGCCGGACGGCGACGGCGACTGGACCTCCACCGCGCTGGACCCGCCGCTGCTCGTCGGCGCGGCCAGGACGGTGGACCTGCCGTCCGGCGCGTCGGCAGCCCAGTTGCTGCAGGCCGAACTGGCCGCCCCCGACGCCACCGTGATCAGGACCCGCAGCGTGTTCCTGGAGAACCTGCGTACCACCGTGATCGTCCGCAACGACATCGACTTCACCGCCCTGGCGCTGACGGCGGTGCGGCTGATCTTCAGCATCGGCGACGTGGAGGTGGCGCGCGCGGAGATCCTGGGCTCGGTGTTCATCCGGGAGGTCCTGCTGACCCAGCCGCTGGGCGCAGTGGCCTCCGCGCAACAGCGGTTCGTCACCGTAGCCCCGGAGGTGCTGGGCACCGAGGGCGGCTCACACTTCCTGGACCCGACCGTGGTGGACCTGACGCAGGGCGCCATCGTGCGGCTGTCGGACCTCGTCGTCGCGGTTGGGTGAGCTCCGCACCGCGGGCCAGCGGAAACAGGGTAAGGACATGCCCTGCCGGGACAGCAGTCGTAGCGTGGAGTGGTGACTTCACCTAACGACCTTCCCCGCACCGTCGGCGAGCTGCGTGCGGCTGGGCATCGCGAGCGCAGCGTCAAGGCCGAGATACGGGAGAACCTGCTGGCCGCGCTCAGTTCTGGGGCCCCCGTCGACGAGGTGTGGCCAGGCATTCTGGGGTTCGACGACACCGTCATCCCGCAGCTGGAGCGCGCGCTGATCGCCGGGCACGACATCGTGCTGCTGGGCGAGCGCGGCCAGGGCAAGACCCGGCTGCTGCGGGCGCTGACCGGTCTGCTCGACGAGTGGACGCCGGTCATCGCCGGCGCGGAGCTCGGCGAGCACCCGTACAGCCCGATCACCCCGGAGTCGATCCGCCGTGCCGCCGACTCCGGTGAGGACCTGCCGGTGACGTGGCGGCACCGCAGCGAGCGGTACAGCGAGAAGCTGGCGACCCCGGACACCAGCGTCGCCGACCTCGTCGGTGACATCGACCCGATCAAGGTGGCCGAGGGCCGCAGCCTCGGCGACCCGGAGACCATCGCCTACGGTCTGATCCCCCGCGCGCACCGCGGCATCGTCGCGGTCAACGAGCTGCCCGACCTGGCCGAGCGCATCCAGGTGGCGATGCTCAACGTGATGGAGGAGCGCGATATCCAGGTCCGCGGCTACACGCTTCGGCTGCCGCTGGACGTGCTCGTCGTCGCCAGCGCCAACCCCGAGGACTACACCAACCGCGGCCGCATCATCACCCCGCTCAAGGACCGGTTCGGCGCCGAGATCCGCACCCACTATCCGCTCGAGCTCGACGCCGAGGTCGGCGTCATCGTCCAGGAAGCCCACCTGGCCGCCGAGGTGCCCACCTACCTGCTGCAGATCCTGGCCCGCTTCGCCCGCGGCCTGCGGGAGTCCACCTCGATCGATCAGCGCTCCGGGGTGTCCGCCCGGTTCGCCATCGCCGCCGCCGAGACCGTCGCCGCCTCGGCCCGGCACCGCGCCGCGATCCTCGGTGAAGAGGACCCCGTCGCCCGGGTGGTGGACCTCGGCACCGTGATCGACGTGCTGCGCGGCAAGCTGGAATTCGAGTCCGGGGAGGAGGGCCGCGAGCAGGCGGTGCTGGAACACCTGCTGCGCCGCGCCACCGCCGAGACGGCGCAGCGGCTGCTGGGCGGCATCGACGTTGGCCCGATCGTCACCGCGGTGGAGAGCGGCTCCCCGGTGACCACCGGGGAGCGGGTGTCGGCCCGCGAGGTGTTGGCCGCGCTGCCCGAGGTGCCCGCCGTCGCCGAGATCCAGCGCCGCCTCGACGCCCGCTCCGAGGGGCAACGCGCCGCCGCCGCCGAGTTGGCGTTGGAGGCGCTGTATCTGGCCAAGCGGATCGACAAGGTCTCCGACGAAGGTGAAACGGTCTATGGCTGAGCGCGCGCACCGCCACAAGGAGCGCCGAGCATGAAACACACTCGGACAGCGCAGTATTCGCGCTACACCGGTGGCCCCGATCCGCTGGCCCCTCCGGTCGACCTGCGGGAGGCCCTGGAGGCCATCGGCCGCGACGTGATGGAGGGCACGTCGCCGCGGCGGGCGCTGGCGGAGCTGCTGCGGCGCGGGTCGGCGAACATGCCGGGCGCCGACCGGCTGGCCGCCGAGGCCAACCGGCGCCGACGGGAGCTGTTGCAGCGCAACAACCTCGACGGCACGCTAGCCGACATCAAGAAGCTGCTCGACGAGGCGGTGCTGGCCGAACGCAAGGAACTGGCCCGCGCGCTCGACGACGACGCCCGCTTCGGGGAGTTGCAGCTGGATTCGTTGTCGCCGTCGCCGGCCAAGGCCGTGCAGGAGCTCGCCGAGTACGACTGGCGCTCACCGGAGGCGCGGCAGAAGTACGAGCAGATCAAGGACCTGATGGGCCGTGAGATGCTCGACCAGCGGTTCGCGGGCATGAAGCAGGCGCTGGAGAACGCCACCGACGAGGACCGGCAGCGGGTCAACCAGATGCTCGACGACCTCAACGACCTGCTGGACAAGCACGCCAACGGCGAAGACACCCAACAAGATTTCGACGATTTCATGGCCAAGCACGGCGAGTTCTTCCCGGAGAACCCGCGCAACATCGACGAGCTGCTGGACTCGCTGGCCCAGCGCGCCGCTGCCGCGCAGCGGTTCCGCAACAGCCTGTCCGAGCAGCAGCGCGCCGAACTGGATGCGCTGGCGCAGCAGGCGTTCGGGTCGCCGTCGTTGATGAACGCGCTCAACCGGCTGGACGCCCATCTGCAGGCCGCCCGCCCGGGGGAGGACTGGACCGGGTCGCAACGGTTCTCCGGCGACGACCCGTTGGGGATGGGCGAGGGCACCCAGGCGCTGGCCGACATCGCCGAGCTCGAACAGCTCGCCGAGCAGCTGTCGCAGAGCTACGCCGGCGCCAGCATGGACGACGTCGACCTGGACATGCTGGCCCGTCAGCTCGGCGACGAGGCCGCCGTCAACGCGCGGACACTGGCCGAACTGGAACGCGCGCTGATGAACCAGGGCTTCCTCGACCGCGGCTCCGACGGGCAGTGGCGGCTGTCACCCAAGGCGATGCGCCAGCTTGGGCAGGCCGCCTTGCGTGATGTGGCGCAACAACTCTCGGGCCGGCACGGGGAGCGTGACACCCGACGCGCCGGCGCTGCCGGTGAGTTGACCGGTGCGACGCGGCCGTGGCAGTTCGGCGACACCGAGCCGTGGAACGTGACCCGCACCGTGACCAACGCGGTGCTGCGGCAGGCCGGTACCGGGCTCGTGGAGCCGCCGATCCGGTTCAGCGTCGACGACGTCGAGATCTCCGAGACCGAGACCCGCACCCAGGCGGCGGTGGCGCTGCTGGTGGACACGTCGTTCTCGATGGTGATGGAGAACCGGTGGCTGCCGATGAAGCGCACGGCGCTGGCCCTGCACCACCTGGTCAGCACGAGGTTCCGCTCCGACGCGCTGCAGATCGTGGCGTTCGGCCGGTACGCGCGCACCGTGACCGCCGCCGAACTGACCGGTCTGGAAGGCGTGTACGAGCAGGGCACCAACCTGCACCACGCGTTGGCGTTGGCCACCCGGCACCTGCGGCGGCACCCCAACGCCCAACCGGTGGTGCTGGTGGTGACCGACGGTGAGCCGACCGCGCACCTGGAGGATTTCGACGGAAACGGCAGTCCCGCGGTGTTCTTTGACTACCCGCCGCACCCGCGCACCATCGCGCACACCGTGCGCGGCTTCGACGAGGTCGCCCGGCTGGGCGCGCAGGTCACGATCTTCCGGCTGGGCAGCGACCCGGGTTTGGCGCGGTTCATCGACCAGGTGGCCCGGCGGGTCGGGGGACGCGTCGTCGTCCCAGATCTGGACGGACTGGGCGCGGCGGTGGTGGGCGACTACCTGAGCGCGAAACGGCGGCGTTAGCCCGGCTCAGCGGGTGGGGGCTTTGCGCTTCTTGCGCTTGACGCTGACGCTGCCCCACAGCGAGAAGCCCCGGACCCGGATCAGCGGCGCGCCGGGCGAGCCCTGGCCGCCGACGGTGTGGTCGAAGGTGCCCATCACGGCGATGCCGCGCAGGTCGACGTTGACCTCTGGCGGCACCATGATGGTCTGCCCGCCCATGATCGAATACGAGCGGATGTCGACGATGTGGGACGTGAAGTCGGCGTAGCGCATGTCGACGACGCCGCCGCCGAACAGCGCGAACGTCGTCATCCGGCGCGGCACGTTCCAGCGGCCGCGCCGTTCGAACCCGCTCAGGATCGCCAGCAACAGCGTCGACGGGGCCGGCCGGCACGGGCCGCTGCGGCCACGGGTGACCGCCCCGGGCAGATCGGCGGACAACCGCTCCAGCTCGTCGTAGGTCTGCGCGGCGTAAGCCCTGGTCAGGCGGTCCTCGTACTCGTCGAGCCGCAGCGTTCCCGACGCCGCGGCGTCGGTCAGCAGCTGGGCGACCTGGATCCGGTCGGTGTCACCGGCACGCATGGACCCGTGCCGCGGCAGCGACCCGTGCCTCGATGCCGGGCTGCTCATCGGAACCTTCTCACGTCGGCGCTAGCGCACATCGACCACGAGCCTACGGCGAACACGAGCACATGCAAGCTTCTCGACGAGACTGTTTGCCTTACCGGATCCAATGTGGCTTGCGCTTCTGCAGGAACGCCAACATCCCCTCGCGCGCCTCGGCGGAGACGAACAACGTGGCCGACTGCCGGGTCAGGGTTTCGGCCAGCCGATCGAAGTCGTCGAGCAAACCCGCCGTGGTCAGCGCCTTGGACGCGGCCAACCCCTGCGGCGAGCCCTGTGAGATCGCCGACACCAGCTCGTCGATTTGTCCTGTCACATCCTCGGCCGCGATCGTGACGAGGCCCATGTCCGCCGCCTCGGCGGCCCCGAACTTCTCACCGGTGACGAAGTAGCGCCCGGCGGCGCGCGCGGTCATCTTCGGCAGCAGCGTCAGCGAGATGATCGACGGCGCAACCCCGATGCGCGCCTCGGTGAGCGCGAACGTGCTCGCCGGCCCGGCGACGACGATGTCGCAGGCCCCGATCAGGCCCAGGCCGCCTGCCCGGACGTGGCCGTCGACGGCGCCGAGCACCGGGAGCGGGAACTCCAGGATGCGGCGCAGCAAGCGGGTCATCTCCCGTCCCCGGTCCAGCGCGAGGTCGGCGGGATCGCGGTCGCTGGCCTCGCCGAGATCGGCACCGGCACAGAAGGTCGTCCCGGTGTGCCCGAGGACCACGGCGCGCACGTCCGGTTCGGCGGCCGCCCGCGTGAAGCCGTCGTGCAGCTGCTCGACCAGTGCGCTGGACAACGCGTTGCGGTTGTGCGGCGAATCCAGCGTCAACCGGGCGACGGCCCCGTCGGCCTCGTACCGGACCAGCACAGCGCTCATCAGTACCGTCTCTTCTTCGCGCCAGCGCTCATCAGTACCGTCTCTTCTTCGCGCCAGCGCTCATCAGTACGACCGGGGGAGGCCCAGCGACGTCTGCGCCACGAAGTTCAGGATCATCTCCCGGCTCACCGGGGCGATCCGGGCCAGCCGGGACGCGGCCAGCGCCGCGGCGATGCCGTACTCCTGGGTCAGCCCGTTGCCGCCCAGCGACTGCACGGCCTGATCCACCGCCCGCACCGAGGCCTCACCCGCGGCGTACTTGGCCATGTTCGCCGCCTCCGCGGCGCCGGCGTCGTCACCGAGGTCGTACAGCGTGGCGGCCTTCTGCATCATCAGCTTGGCCAGTTCGATCTCGATGTGGTTCTGCGCCAAGGGATGCGAGAGTCCCTGGTGTGCCCCGATCGGGGTCTTCCACACCTGCCGGGTCTTGACGTAGTCGACGGCCCTGCTGATCGCGAAGCGGCCCATGCCGACCGCGCTGGCCGCACCCATGATCCGCTCCGGGTTGAGTCCGGCGAACAGCTGCGCGATCGCGGCGTCCTCCGAACCGACCAGCGCGTCGGCGGGCAGCCGCACCTCGTCGAGGAACACCTGGAACTGGAACTCCGGGCTGATGATCTCCATCGGGATCTTCGTGAACGTGAAACCCGGTGTGTCGGTGGGCACCACGAACAGCGCTGGCTTGAGGTTGCCGGTCTTGTGGTCCTCGGTGCGGCCGACGACGAGCACCGCCTGGGCCTGGTCCACACCGGAGATGTAGACCTTCTGCCCGGACAGGATCCAGTCGCTGCCGTCGCGTCGCGCCGTGGTGGTGATCCGGTGCGAGTTCGAGCCGGCGTCGGGCTCGGTGATCGCGAACGCCATTGTCAGCGACCCGTCGGCGATGCCGGGCAGCCATCGTCGCTTCTGCTCCTCGGTGCCGAACTTGCCGATGATGGTGCCGTTGATGGCGGGGGAGACCACCATCATCAGCAGCGCGGAGCCGGCCGCCGCCATCTCCTCCATCACCAGGCTCAGCTCGTACATGCCCGCCCCGCCGCCGCCGTACTCCTCGGGCAGGTTCACCCCGATGAAGCCGAGTTTGCCAGCCTCGTTCCACAATTCGGTGGTGTGCTGACCGGAGCGGGCCTTCTCCAGGTAGTACTCCTGGCCGTAGTTGGCGGCCATCGCGGCCACCGCCGCCCGCAGCGCGCGCTGTTCCTCGGTCTCGATGAAGCTCACGATTGCTCTCCTGTTCCTTCCACTCGGGCCAGAATGGTCCCGACCTCGACCTGGCGGCCGGGTTCGACGTTGAGTTCGACGAGCACGCCCGCGCCGGGTGCGGTGATGGTGTGCTCCATCTTCATCGCCTCCAGCCAGACGAGCGGTTGGCCCGCGCGCACGTGATCGCCGACGGCGGCCCCGACCCGCAGCACCGAGCCGGGCATCGGGGCCAGCAGCGAGCCCTGCGCCAGCGCGTCGTCGGGCTCGGGCAACCGGGGCAGCGCGGTCAGGCGCACGCAACCGCCCGGTGCGTCGACGAACACGTCGTCGCCGTAGCGGGCCACGTCGAACGGCCGGTCCACCCCGGCGACGGTGAGCACCACGTGCCGCGGCGTCGCCGCGACCAGCGCGATGTCGTCGCGGTCGGCGACCTCCAGCCCGGAGCGGGTGAACCGGTAGGCCACCTCGTGATGCGCGCCGTCGGGGGTTTCGAAGCGCTTGACCTGATACCCCGAGCCGAGGTTGCGCCACCCGCTCGGCGCGGCGGCGAAAACCGTTGCCGTACTGCGGTTGTACGAGGCGTCAGCCAGCGCCGCGGCGAGGGCGGCCAGGACGGTGTCGGCGGCGTCGGCGGTGGGTGCGGCCAGCGTGGCCAGGTCGTGGGTGTCGAAGAACGCCGTGTCGGTCTTGCCATCGAGGAAGCCGGGATGGCGCAGCACGTTGACGAGCAGGTCACGGTTGGTGCGCACGCCGTGGATACGGCTGCGGGACAGCGCTTCGGCGAGCACGGCGGCCGCTCGCTGCCGAGTCGGCGCGTACGAGATGACCTTGGCGAGCATCGGGTCGTAGAACACCGAGACCACCGACCCGTCGGTGATCCCCGAATCCAGGCGCACCCCGGCGCGCTCGATCGGACCGAACTCGGCGGCCGCGCCGGGCACCGCGAAGTGATGCACGGCTCCGGCCTGCGGCTGCCAGTTCGCGGCCGGATCCTCGGCGTAGAGACGCGCCTCGATCGAGACCCCCCGCGCCGGCGGCGGCGCCGGATCCAGCGCGACACCGTCGGCGACCGCGATCTGCAGCTCGACCAGGTCCAACCCGGTGGTGAGCTCGGTGACCGGGTGCTCGACCTGCAGCCGGGTGTTCATCTCCAGGAAGAAGAAGTCACCGTTGCCGTCGGCCATGAACTCCACGGTGCCCGCACCGGTGTAGCCGATCGCCGAGGCGGCCAACCGAGCGGCCTCGAACAGCTTGTGGCGCATGCCCGTAACACGCTCGACCAACGGCGAGGGGGCCTCCTCGATGAGCTTCTGGTGGCGGCGCTGGATCGAGCACTCCCGTTCCCCGACCGCCCACACGGTGCCGTGCTGGTCGGCCATCACCTGCACCTCGACGTGGTGCCCGGCGTCGAGATAGCGCTCGCAGAACACCGTCGAATCACCGAACGCCGACTGCGCTTCCCGCCGGGCGGCCTCGACCTGACCGGGCAGCTCGGCCAGCTCGCGCACCACCCGCATGCCACGGCCGCCGCCGCCGGCCGACGCCTTGATCAGCACCGGCAGCTGGTCGGCCGTCACGGCGTCGGGGTCGAGTTCCTCGAGCACCGGCACCCCGGCGGCCGCCATCATCTTCTTGGCCTCGATCTTGGAACCCATCGCCGCCACCGCCGCCACCGGCGGGCCGATCCAGGTCAGTGCCGAATCCTGCACGGCCGCTGCGAAATCCGCGTTCTCCGAGAGGAAACCGTAACCGGGGTGGATGGCGTCGGCCCCGGCGGCCCGAGCCGCGGTGAGCAGCTGCGCCGCATCGAGATAGCCGCGGGTGCCGTCCAGCCGCACCCGCGCGTCGGCCTCGGCGACATGCGGTGCGCCGGCGTCGGGATCGGTGTAGACCGCCACGGTGCCGATGCCCAGCCGCCGGCAGGTGGCGAACACCCGGCGGGCGATCTCCCCGCGGTTGGCGACCAGAACCCGAGTGATCATCTCACCTCCTCCGCGATTTCGGCGTATTTGGTCACGCTCAGCGTGACCAAATACGCCGAAGTCGCTATCACATCCGGAAGACGCCGAAGTTCGACGTCCCCTCGATCGGCCCGTTGGCGATGGCGGACAGGCACATTCCCAGCACCGTCCTGGTGTCGCGGGGGTCGATCACCCCGTCGTCGTAGAGCATGCCCGAGAGCACCATCGGCAGTGACTCCGCATCGATCTGGCCCTCGATGGCGGCGCGCATCGCGGCGTCGGCCTGCTCGTCGACCGCCTGCCCGCGGGCCTCGGTGGCGGCCCGGTTCACGATGGACAGCACCCCGGCCAGCTGCGCACCTCCCATGACCGCGGACTTGGCACTGGGCCAGGCGAACAGGAACCGGGGGTCGTAGGCCCGCCCGCACATCCCGTAGTGCCCGGCGCCGTAGGACGCGCCGATCAGCAACGACAGGTGCGGCACCGTCGAATTCGAGACGGCGTTGATCATCATCGACCCGTGCTTGATCATGCCGCCCTCTTCGTAGGACCTGCCCACCATGTAGCCGGTGGTGTTGTGCAGGAACAACAACGGGGTGTTCGACCGGTTGGCCAGTTGGATGAACTGGGTGGCCTTCTGCGATTCCTCGCTGAACAACACCCCGCGGGCGTTTGCCAGGATGCCCAGCGGGTAGCCGTAGAGTGACGCCCAGCCGGTCACCAGTGAGGCGCCATAGAGCGGCTTGAACTCGTCGAACTCCGATCCGTCGACGATGCGGGCGATCACCTCACGCGGATCGAACGGGACCCGCAGGTCCGGTGGGACGATGCCGAGCAGCTCGTCCTGGTCGAACAGCGGCTCGCGCACCGGCAGCGGCGTCGGCCCCTGTTTCTGCCAGTTCATCCGGGCGATGATGCGGCGCCCGATCCGGATCGCGTCGAGCTCGTCGACGGCGAAGTAGTCGGCCAGACCTGATGTGCGGGCGTGCATCTCGGCCCCGCCGAGCGATTCGTCGTCGGATTCCTCACCGGTGGCCATCTTCACCAGGGGCGGCCCGGCCAGGAACACTTTCGAGCGTTCCTTGATCATCACCACGTGGTCGGACATACCGGGGACGTAGGCGCCGCCAGCGGTGGAGTTGCCGAAAACCAGGGCGACGGTCGGGATCCCGGCCGCCGAGAGCTGGGTGAGGTCGCGGAACATCCGCCCGCCAGGGATGAAGATCTCCTTCTGGGTGGGCAGGTCGGCGCCGCCGGATTCCACCAGCGAGACCACCGGCAGCCGGTTCTCCCGCGCAATCTGGTTGGCCCGCAGGATCTTCTTGAGCGTCCACGGATTGCTGGTGCCGCCCTTGACGGTCGGGTCGTTGGCCACCACGAGGCATTGCACACCGCTGACCGCGCCGATGCCGGTGACCACGCTGGCGCCGACGGCGAAGTTGGTGCCCCAGGCGGCCAGCGGGCTGAGCTCGAGGAAGGGGGAATCGGGATCCAGCAGGGCTTCGATCCGCTCCCGCGCGGTCATCTTGCCGCGGCTGTGGTGGCGGGCCACGTATTTCTCGCCGCCGCCGGCCAGCGCCTTGTCGTGTTCGGTCGCCAGCTCGGCCAGCTTGGCCGCCATCGCCTCGGCGGCTTCGGAGTAAGCGTCCGAGCGTGGGTCCAGCGTCGATCTCAGCGCGGTCATGATTGGTATCCAAGCGTCTTGGCGGCCAGCGAGGTGAGGATTTCGGTGGTACCGCCGCCGATACCGAGGATCCGCATGTCGCGGTACTGCCGTTCGACCTCCGATTCGGCAATGTAGCCCATCCCACCGAACAGCTGCACCGCCTGGTGAGCCACCCATTCACCGGCCTCGACGGCGGTGTTCTTGGCGAAGCACACCGCCGGGATCAGGTTGGTGTCGCCGTCGAGTTGACGTTCGACCACATGACGGGTGTAGACGCGGGCGACGTCGATGCGGCGCGCCATCTCGGCGAGCGTGTTCTGCACCGACTGCCGCGAGATCAGCGCTCGGCCGAACGTCTCCCGGTTGCGGCACCAGTCGACGGTGAGGTCCAGACAGCGCTGGGCGCTCGAATACGCCTGCGCGGCAAGGCCGACCCGTTCCGAGACGAACGCCGCCGCGATCTGGGCGAAGCCGGTGTTCTCGGCGCCGACCAGGTTCGCGGCTGGCACGCGGACGTCGGTGTAGGACAACTCGGCGGTGTCGGAGGAGCGCCAGCCCATCTTGTCCAGCTTGCGGCTCACCTCGAAACCCGGTGTGCCCTTGTCGACCACGATGAGCGAGACGCCGGCTGCCCCGGGACCGCCGGTGCGTGCGGCGGTCACCACGTAGTCGGCGCGCACCCCCGAGGTGATGTAGGTCTTGGCGCCGTTGAGGATGTAGAACGGCCCGTCGCCGCCAGAATCGAACTCAGCCCGGGTGGTCAGGTGCCCGACGTCGGAGCCGCCGCCGGGTT
>JBFWOX010000045.1:0-47660 GCA_050250295.1 Mycolicibacterium sp. | reverse complement strand
TAGTCGGCGCGCACCCCCGAGGTGATGTAGGTCTTGGCGCCGTTGAGGATGTAGAACGGCCCGTCGCCGCCAGAATCGAACTCAGCCCGGGTGGTCAGGTGCCCGACGTCGGAGCCGCCGCCGGGTTCGGTGATCGCCAGCGCACCGATCTTCTCGCCCTGCAGGGTGGGCCGGACGTACTCGTCGATCAGCCGTCGGTCGCCGGAGGCGATCATGTGCGGCACCGCGATCCCGCAGGTCAACAGCGAGGCGAACACCCCACCCGGCGACCCAGCCTGGTGCATCTCCTCGCAGATGACCACGGCGTCGGCGCCGTCACCGCCGCCACCGCCGGCGGACTCGGGGAACTCGGCGCCGAGTAGGCCGGCCGCGGCGGCTTTGCGGTGCAGGTCGCGGGGCAACTCACCGACGCGCTCCCACTCGTCGGCGTGCGGCAGGACCTCACGTTCGACGAAGCCGCGCACCGCTTTCCGCAGAGCGTCCCGCTCCGGGGTGGTCCAGATGCTCATGACAGCAACTCCTCGGGGATGTCGACCACGCGGCTGCGCAGCCATTCGCCCAACCCCTTGGCCTGCGGGTCGAAGCGGGCTTGATAGGCCACCCCCTTGCCGAGGATGTCGTCGACGACGAAGTTCACCGCGCGCAGTTTGGCCAGCACGTGCCGGGTGACCGGGAGCTCGGCCGTCTCGGGGAGCAGTTCGCGCAGCTTGGCCACCGTCAAGGTGTGGGCGAGCCAGCGCCACTGCGCGTCGGTGCGGACCCAGACCCCCACATTGGCGCTGCCGCCCTTGTCGCCACTGCGTGCACCGGCGATGGTGCCCAGCGGAACGCGCCGCGTCGGACCCGTCGGCGGCGGCGGAGGCAGCGGGGCGTCCGGCAGCGCGGCGAGCTCGCGGGTCCGCTCGGCGGCGGGAACCTCGACCCGGTTGCCGTCCGCGAGTACCGCGACGTGGGGGACCCGGTCGGCCGGTAGGTACCCGGCGGTGAACACGCCGTACACCTGACCGTCGCCCGGTGGCGCCGTGCTGGTGAACCCCGGATAGCTGGCCAACGCTAATTCCACTGCCGCCGAAGAGAACTGGCGGCCGACCTTTTTCGGGTCGGGGTCGCGTGCCACGCACCGCAGCAGCGCGCTGGCGGCCTGCTGGGTGTCGGCGTCGGGATGATCGGTGCGCGCCAGCGTCCACTGCAGCTCGGCCGGCCGGACCGCCAGGTTGCCCTCCAGCTGGGTACGCACCAGCTCGGCCTTGGCCTCGACGTCCAGGCCGGTGAGGATGAACGTGGTCTCGTTGCGGAAGCCGCCGATGCTGTTGAGCGACACCTTCAGCGTGGGCGGCGGCGGTTCGCCGGCGACACCGCTGACCCGCACCCGGTCGGGACCCGCGTCGGACAGCGCGATGGAGTCCACCCGCAGCGTGGCGTCGGGGTTGGCGTAGCGCCCGCCGCCGATCTCGTACAGCAGCTGCGCGGTGACGGTGTCCACGGTGACCGCCCCGCCGGTGCCGGGATGTTTGGTGATGACCGAGGTGCCGTCGGCGTGGATCTCGGCGATGGGGAAGCCGGGGTGGATCAAGGTCGTCAGATCGGGAAAATCACGAGCGAAGAAGGAGTAGTTGCCGCCGGTGGCCTGGGTGCCGCACTCGATGATGTGGCCCGCCGCGATCGCGCCCGCGATGGCGGCGTGGTCGGCGCGGCTCCACCCGAAGTGTGCCGCCGCGGGCCCGACCGCCACCGAGGCGTCGGTGACCCGGCCCGTCACGACGATGTCGGCGCCCGCCCGCAGGCACTCGACGATGCCCCACGCCCCCAGATAGGCGTTGGCGGTCAGCGGCGCGACCCCACCGCACAGCTCGGTGAACCCGAACTCGTCGGCGCGGGGCAGGACGTCGTCACCTTCGACGTGGGCGACCGAGACCGCGATGCCCAGCCCATCGGCCAGGGTTCGCACCGCGTCCGCCAGCCCGGCCGGGTTGAGGCCGCCGGCGTTGGTGACGATGCGCACCCCGCGGTCGGTGGCCAGGCCCAGGCATTCCTCGAGCTGGCGCAGGAAGGTCTTGGCGTAGCCTCGCGCGGGGTCCTTCATCCGGTCCCGGCCGAGGATGAGCATGGTCAGTTCGGCCAGGTAGTCGCCGGTCAGGTAGTCGAGATCGCCGCCGGTGAGCATCTCCCGCATGGCGGAGAGCCGGTCGCCGTAGAAGCCGGAACAATTCCCGATTCGGACCGGATCGAGCCCCGATGAACTCACCCGCACTCCCGTCGTCGTCGACCGGCCAACCAACCGGTAGGTTACTGGCCACCGCTGGTCGCCCGTCAACCCCTTGACGGCCATCGACGCTGCGGAGTTCGGCGTCGCGTGCGGTGGGGCGGAGTTTGGAGCCGGTACAACCCACCGGCTATCCTGGTCAGCAATTGCCAGCGCCAGGCAGGGCCGGGCTCGCCGGCAGTGCCCCCGTAGGCCACCCCGATAGATGGAGAGCTCGATCATGGCTGTGCCCAAGCGCAGGATGTCGCGCGCGAACACCCGTAGCCGCCGCGCGCAGTGGAAGGCCGAGGCCCCCGGTCTGGTGACGGTCAATGTCGCTGGTCAGCAGCGTAAGGTCCCGCGGCGTCTGCTCAAGGCCGCCCGGCTGGGGCTGATCGATCTCGACCGCCGCTAGTTCCGGGCGGGCGGGCTCGGCCCGCCTCTCAGGTCACTCTCAGACGCGGGGTTGACACTGTGCCGGTGCGCATACTTGTCGTTGACGACGATCGCGCGGTGCGCGAATCTCTGCGACGGTCGCTTTCCTTCAACGGGTACTCGGTCGAGCTGGCCCAGGACGGCCGTGAAGCGCTCGACATGATCGCCAGTGACCGTCCCGATGCCGTGGTGCTCGACGTGATGATGCCGCGGGTCGACGGCCTCGAGGTGTGCAGGCAGTTGCGCAGCACCGGCGACGACCTGCCGATCCTGGTTCTCACCGCGCGTGACTCCGTGTCCGAACGGGTGGCCGGGCTGGATGCCGGGGCCGACGACTACCTGCCCAAGCCGTTCGCGCTGGAGGAGTTGCTGGCCCGGATGCGGGCGCTGTTGCGCCGCACCAGCCCCGAGGAGGGCACCGAGTCGGCCGCGATGACGTTCTCGGACCTGTCGCTGGACCCGATGACGCGCGAGGTCACCCGTGGAGACCGGGCGATCAGCCTGACCCGGACCGAGTTCGCGCTGTTGGAGATGCTGATCGCCAACCCCCGCCGAGTGCTGACCCGCAGCCGCATCCTCGAGGAGGTGTGGGGCTTCGACTTCCCGACCTCGGGTAACGCGCTCGAGGTCTATGTCGGATACCTGCGGCGGAAAACCGAGTCAGAAGGAGAGCCGCGGCTGATCCACACCGTGCGCGGGGTGGGTTACGTGCTGCGAGAGACTCCGCCCTGATGGCTCCGGGCATTGTCACCCCGGCGGGCGGTCTCGTTCGCGCGCCGGCGACGGTGAGCTCGCTGTCCCTGCGCTGGCGCGTGATGCTGCTGGCGATGTCGATGGTGGCGATGGTGGTGGTGCTGATGGCCGCTGCCGTGTACGCGGTGGTCTCGCACGCGCTCTACGACGACATCGACACCCAGTTGCACAGCCGGGCCCAGCTGCTCATCGACAGCGGCTCGCTGGCCGCCGATCCGGGCAAGGCGATCGAGGGCACCGCCTATACCGACCTCAACGCGATGCTCGTCATCCCGGGCCGGTCCATCTATGCCACCAACCAGCAGGGCCAGACCCTTCCACTGGGCGCGCCGGAGAAGGCGGTCATCGAGGGCGAGCTGTTGATGTCGCTGCGTACGGTGAACCACCAGCGGGTGCTCGCCCGGCACCTGACCAACGGCAGCAGCCTGCTGCTGTCGAAGAGCCTGGCCCCGACGGGGGAGGTGCTCGGCCGGCTGGGCAGTGTCCTGCTGATCGTCGGGGGGATCGGGGTGGCGATCGCGGCCATCGCCGGTGGCATGGTGGCCCGCGCTGGCCTGCGGCCGGTGGCCCGGCTGACCAAGGCCGCCGAACGCGTCGCCCGCACCGACGACCTGCGCCCGATCCCGGTGTACGGCAGCGACGAACTCGCCCGCCTCACCGAATCTTTCAACATGATGCTGCGGGCGCTGGCGGAATCCCGTGAGCGCCAAGCCCGATTGGTCACCGACGCCGGCCACGAGCTGCGAACCCCGCTGACCTCCTTGCGCACCAACGTCGAACTGTTGATCGCCGCCATGCAGCCGGGGGCGCCCCGGCTACCGGAGGAAGAGATGACAGGTCTGCGCGCCGACGTGATCGCGCAGATCGAGGAACTGTCGACCCTGGTAGGTGATCTGGTCGATCTGACCCGGGAGGACGCCGGGGGAGTGGTGCACGAGACCGTCGAGCTCGCCGACGTCATCGAGCGGTCGCTCGAGCGGGTCCGGCGGCGGCGCAACGACATCGAGTTCGACGTGACGCTGACGCCCTGGCAGCTCTACGGTGACCCGGCGGGCCTGTCGCGCGCGGTGCTCAACCTGTTGGACAACGCCGCCAAGTGGAGCCCGCCCGACGGCCGGGTCGGGGTGCGGCTCAGCCAGATCGACGCGCTGCACGTCGAGTTCGTGGTTTCTGACCGGGGGCCCGGAATCCCGCCGCACGAGCGGGATCTGGTCTTCGAACGGTTCTACCGGTCGACGGCGGCTCGTGCGATGCCGGGCTCGGGCCTGGGTTTGGCGATCGTCAAACAGGTGGTGCTCAAGCACGGCGGGACCCTACTGGTCAGGGACACCGTGCCCGGCGGTGATCCGCCCGGCACCTCGATGCACGTCGTGTTGCCCGGGCGGCCCTCGGCGCCGCCGACCGGCCGGCAGTGACCCCGCCCGCGACACGCGGGCGGCGCGCGCAGCGGTGAGCCTCGTCACGCGCGAGGATGGACTACAGCCAGAAACCGAATGTTCTTAGTGTTCAAACCGAGCTCTAAGGGGATTCTCAGCACATCTGGGCACTCTGGACGAGCGCCCGTCGTTTTCAGGCGAGAAGAACCTACTCGAAGGAAGAGCATCTCAGCGATATGACGAACCACCCGAGGTATTCGCCGCCCCCGCAGCCGGGACGTCACCCCGGTATTCATCCGCAGGTGCCTTCCGGTCAAGCCGGCCCGCAGCAGACCGGGTCCTACGAGCGGCCCCATTACGACTGGCGCTACGCGACCGAGCAACAGCGCCAAGCGTTTCGGGCGCCGTATGACCCCTATCAGGGCGCTCCGATGCCGGGCGCTCCTGGCCCCTACCCGCGTCCCAACGTGCCCGCAGTGCCCCAGAAGCGTTCCCGCGCAGGGGCGTTGATCACCGGTGCGGTGGCAATCGCGCTGGTCTCCGGCGGCATCGGCGGCGGTGTCGCGACACTGGTTCACCCCGACCACGGCGTCGGTGGCGTCGGCGCGTCCGATGCCGCCCAGACCGTGCCCGCGGCCAGTGTGCCCGCCGGCACGGTCGAGCAGGTGGCGTCCAAGGTGGTGCCCAGCGTGGTCAAGCTGGAAGTCAACCTGGGCCGGCAGTCCGAAGAGGGCTCCGGGGTGATCCTGTCCAGCGACGGGCTGATCCTGACCAACAACCACGTCGTCTCCGCCGCGGCGGAGATCCCCGGCGGCCCCGGTGGCGAACCGCGGACCAAGGTGACCTTTTCCGACGGCAAGACCGCCCCGTTCACCGTCGTCGGCACCGATCCCAGCAGCGATATCGCAGTGGTTCGCGCCCAGAACGTCTCCGGCCTGACCCCGATCACCGTCGGTTCGTCGGCGGACCTGCGCGTCGGTCAGGACGTGGTGGCCATCGGCTCTCCGCTGGGCCTGGAAGGCACGGTGACGACCGGCATCATCAGCGCCCTGAACCGGCCGGTGGCCGCCGGCGGTGACGCCAAGAACCAGAACACCGTGCTCGACGCGATCCAGACCGACGCCGCGATAAACCCGGGCAACTCCGGCGGCGCGCTGGTGAACATGAACGGTGAGCTCGTCGGCATCAACTCCGCCATCGCCACGTTGGGTGCCAACGCCGGCGCGGCGCAGGGCGGGTCCATCGGGCTGGGCTTCGCCATCCCCGTGGATCAGGCCAAGCGCATCGCCGACGAGCTGATCGAAACCGGGAGCGCTTCGCGCGCCTCGTTGGGCGTACAGGTCGGTAACGACGCCACCGTCGACGGCGCCAAGATCGTCGAGGTGACCGAGGGCGGTGCCGCCGCGGCCGCGGGGCTGCCCAGCGGGGTCGTCGTCACCAAGCTCGACGACCGGCCGATCGGCAGCGCCGATGCGCTGGTCGCGGCCGTGCGGTCCAAGGCGCCGGGCGACAAGGTGACGCTGACCTTCCTCGACGAGGCGGGCAAGCCGCAGACCGTCGACGTCACCCTGGGCAAGGCCGGCCAGTGAAGGTGACGGTCGATCGGTCGGGTCCGGTACTCCGTCTGGCTGCGCCGTTGTCCGGCCCGGGCTATACGGTTGAGCTCATGGAACAGCCTCACGCGTTGGTCGGCCGCGCGCTGGTCGTCGTCGTCGATGACCGCACCGCCCATGGCGACGAAGAGGACCACAGCGGTCCCTTGGTCACCGAGCTGCTCGGGGAGGCCGGCTTCGTCGTCGACGGCGTCGTCGTGGTCTCCTCCGACGAAGTCGAGATCCGCAACGCCCTCAACACCGCCGTGATCGGCGGGGTCGACCTGGTGGTGTCGGTCGGCGGCACCGGCGTGACCCCGCGTGACGTCACGCCGGAGTCCACCCGCGACTTGCTCGACCGGGAACTTCTCGGCATCTCGGAGGCGCTGCGGGCGTCGGGTCTGTCGGCCGGGATCATCGACGCCGGGGTGTCCCGCGGACTGGCCGGCATCTCGGGCAGCACGCTCGTGGTCAACCTCGCCGGCTCCCGCGCCGCCGTCCGTGACGGCATGGCGACCCTTGGCCCGCTCGCCGCCCAGATCATCGCTCAGCTATCCAGCTTGGAGATCTAACCGCCGCGAGGGGCCTGGCCCTTCGCGCGGACGCCGCCACATCGAGCTTTCGACGCCCACCGCCGAGTGGCGTTGGTTCGTGCGCCGGGACTCAGGGTTAACGATCGGTTAACTCCTAACGCTGCTTTAATGTGATCTTAATCACAGAGAAGAGTCCGATGTGACGCAGCCCGACAAGCGGACCCGAGATGCAGTTAACAAGATCTTCGGCGATCCCCTGCCCGAGACCACCGCTGATGAACGCGATGACCGCTCGCCGGACGACGATGCCGAGCGCGAGCGGTGGCTCCGCGACAACATCCCGCCTCACCATGATTGAAGTGTGATTTCGCAAAAGCTGCAGAAAGCACACTGGTAACGCCGACCACGCCTGTAACGAACATCATGGTGCGGGGTCGATGACTGCGACGTTCTCCAACCCGGAACCCCCGCCGTCGCAGTGAGGGGGTCGGGGGTCGACGGGGGCACTTCAGCAAACCACGCGCCGCGCGACCGGCCGAACGACACCACCACGCGTTCGCGTTGCCGGTCCGATGCCTCCCCGTTATGCTCCTCGTGTCAACGATGAGCGAATCGTAAGAACAACATGTGGGATTTTTAATTCCACTCACATGAAGCTCTTGCGAGGTGTGTGGTGATCAATAGCCAGGCACGGACTACGGCGCCCCTCCCGGGGTTCCGTCGAGAAAGCTAGGGAGAACATGAAGGCAATCAGTCGGGTGCTGGTTGCGATGGCGGCGGCCGTCGCGGCGTTGTTCGTGAGCACTGGCACTTCCCATGCAGGACTGGACAACGAGCTGAGCCTGGTCGATGGCCAGGGTCGGACGCTGACGATCCAGCAGTGGGACACGTTTCTGAATGGTGTTTTTCCGTTGGACCGCAACCGGCTGACCCGTGAGTGGTTCCACTCCGGCAAGGCGACCTACATCGTGGCCGGTGAGGGTGCCGATGACTTCGAGGGCACGCTGGAGCTGGGTTACCAGGTCGGCTTCCCGTGGTCGCTGGGTGTGGGCATCAACTTCAGCTACACCACCCCGAACATCGCGTTCGACGGCTGGGGCCTGGACGGCAACCTGGCCGACAGCATCGTGACCCCGCCGCTGTTCCCCGGTGTGTCGATCTCGGCTGACCTGGGCAACGGCCCGGGCATCCAGGAAGTGGCGACGTTCTCGGTGGACGTGGCCGGCCCGGGTGGTTCGGTCGCGGTGTCCAACGCTCATGGCACGGTGACCGGTGCTGCCGGTGGTGTGTTGCTGCGTCCGTTCGCCCGGCTGATCTCGTCGAGCGGTGACAGCGTCAGCACCTACGGCGAGCCCTGGAACATGAACTGACATAGATGTGGGTCGGCCCCCGGCGAAACGCCGGGGGCCGATCTTCCACCCGGGGGTGGGGGCCTGCTTTCCCGGGTTGGCGTACGCGTCACAACCACAACAACAACAACAACAACTACACACTGAGGGAGATGATGAAGGTAATCAGTCGGGTGCTGGTCGCGATGATCGCATCCATTGCCGCGCTCTTCGTGAGCACTGGCACGTCGCATGCAGGGCTGGACAACGAGCTGAGCCTGGTCGATGGCCAGGGTCGGACGCTGACGATCCAGCAGTGGGACACGTTTCTGAATGGTGTTTTTCCGTTGGACCGCAACCGGCTGACCCGTGAGTGGTTCCACTCCGGCAAGGCGACCTACATCGTGGCCGGTGAGGGTGCCGATGACTTCGAGGGCACGCTGGAGCTGGGTTACCAGGTCGGCTTCCCGTGGTCGCTGGGTGTGGGCATCAACTTCAGCTACACCACCCCGAACATCGCGTTCGACGGCTGGGGCCTGGACGGCAACCTGGCCGACAGCATCGTGACCCCGCCGCTGTTCCCCGGTGTGTCGATCTCGGCTGACCTGGGCAACGGCCCGGGCATCCAGGAAGTGGCGACGTTCTCGGTGGACGTGGCCGGCCCGGGTGGTTCGGTCGCGGTGTCCAACGCTCATGGCACGGTGACCGGTGCTGCCGGTGGTGTGTTGCTGCGTCCGTTCGCCCGGCTGATCTCGTCGAGCGGTGACAGCGTCAGCACCTACGGCGAGCCCTGGAACATGAACTAAAGCCAGGACTGACACAAAGTCGGTGAACAAATCGGCCCCCGGCATTCTCGCCGGGGGCCGATTTGCGCGTTGGTCATTCTCCGCTGTGGTCCTCCTTTGATCCGAGTTTGCCAGCCGCCGCCGGTGAGCCTTCGCGCAGCAGGTCGCGGATTTCAGTCAGCAGGGTCAATTCCGTTTCGGCGGACTCGACCTTCTTATCGCGCTCCTTGAGTTTCTTGAACGGGGCGACGATGACGAAATAGATCACCGCGGCCACGATGAGGAAATTGATGCCCGCCGACAACACCGCATTCAGATCGACGTACTGATCGCCACCGAGCGGGATCCGCAGGATGCCGTATTCGGTTTCCGGGCCCGCCCCGATGCGGTCGATCAGCGGTTGGATCACGTTCTCGGTGAACGCCGTCACCAATCCGGTGAACGCCGCGCCGATGACGACCGCCACCGCCAGGTCGATCACGTTGCCTCGCGAGATGAACTCCTTGAACCCCTTCAACATGGAGTCGGCCTTTCTCGTTCGATGTTGGTCCGTAATAGGAACCGTAACCCCGCTCCCGGGCAAAACCACGAAGCCGTGGGAAAGCCTGGAACGCCGGGACGGGATGCTGGTGTGCGGTGCACCGCGCCCACCCGCTCCACAGCATCGAAGATGTCGAAATATCGGCGAAAGACGAAGCAGGCAGGGGCATTTCATGGTTCAGCTGATCCGGGAGAGCGCAGCGCCAAGCTCCGCGCCGAAGGCGGTTCCCGGCGTCGAGGCGAGCCAGCAGATCGACACCGTGATTTCCGACGATGGGAGTGCCTGCAAACGTCGGTCGAACGGTGCTGACCGACCGTCGCGCACCAGGGCGTCGCGAACCCTGAATCACCGTCCTGAGCTGGGCATTCGCTGAGAAACGACTGTGGACTGGCTGCAGGTGCTTGGCCTATCTAAGAATCCCGGACTGAACACGCGGATCGCCCCGCCGGCTGCTAGTCTGAGGAAGCCTGACAAGCACAAGAAAGGGGCCTCGGCCCCATCTATGAAATAAGGGGATGCTGATGGGTGCACATGCCCAAGCTCGGTCCCGCTTCTCCAGGAAGTTGGGTGTTCTGGGTCTTGGCTCGTTCGCCGTCGCCGCGGCGTCCATCGGTCTCGGCAGCGGAATCGCCAATGCCGATATCGAGGAGGCTGGCCCTAGCCCCACCGTCACGAGCCGCCAAGCCACGGTTGTCTCCGAGCTCGCGATCCGCCCGAATGATTTCGGCGTCGCGCGCGGTCTGTCGGAGACTCGGTTGGCCGACGCGGGCGTGATCAGTGCGGTTGGTGAGGTCCGTGACGGCGTGAAGGCCGTCGTCGGCGGGCCCGCAGCGGCGTTCGAGGGCAATTGGCCCACTGGTCCGCCAATCGGCGATTGGTGATCGACGATCTGCATCTCCACCCCCGGGCACTTGACGGGGGTGGATTTGTTTTCGGGGAGTTTTCGGGCGGCGGAGTTGGGGTTCGCGGTCGTGAGTAATCGGCTTAAAAAATTCTGTGACTTAGCTGTAAATTCGCCACAAACAATGCGACAATGTTTGCGCCCGCTCCGCACAGATCTCTCGAGAAAGGCCCCGATGACCGCACACGTCACGAACCGCGCCCGCAAGTCGATAAGACTTGGGCTGGTCGGTTCCGGATCGCTTCTGGCTGCCGCAGCGTTCGTCTCGCTGGGTAGCGGCACCGCCAGCGCCGAGATCACCGAGGTCGGACCGAGCCCCACTGTCACGAGCCGGCAGGCCACTGTCGTGTCCGAGTTGGCGATCCGTCCGAACGACTACGGTGTCGCGCGCGGTCTGTCGGAGACCCGCCTCGCCGATGCCGGCGTCATCCATGCCCAGGGCGAGGTCCGCGACGCCACCAAGGCGGTCGTCGGCGGTCCCGCCGCCGCGTTCGAGGGTGCCTACCCGACCGGTCCCGCCATCGGCGACTGGTGATACGTAGGTCGTGAGACTGCCGCCCGGGTGATCCACCCGGGCGGCGTCTTTTTGTGCGGTGGTCCCCGCGGTCAGTGCAGGGTCACCGTCACGGTGTCGACCAGGGTGGCGCCGGCCACCGTCTTGGCCGCCGCGGCCGGCAGTGCGACGAGCACGATTCGGTCAGCGCCGCGCCCCGTCATGCCGGTGTCCGATGCCGACACCAGCACCACCACCGCACCGGTGGCGATCAGCCGCGCCTCCGCCCCGACGCCGGCGGAGGCCGGTGCGGTGACGATATCCACGATGTCACCGGGCCGGACCAGATCGACCACAGCGGGGTCGGCCAGAGGCAGCGGTACGATCCGCGCATCCGGGCCCGCCGCCGACTCGGCCAGCCTCGGACCCAGCAGGCGCACATCGGTCAACACCTCGCCGCGCCGGGTCGGGCCCGCCAGCGTGGCACCGACCACCGCCTCGACGTCGTTCTGCGAACCGTCGGGAGTGGTTGCAGCAGAATAGATTTCGACACGAACATCGTCGGCGGAGAGTTTCACCCCGGGCGGTAGGTCGCGGGCCGCGACGACGATCCGGCGTTGATCCACCCGTGGATCGTCACGCCAGGCCGCCACGGCGGCCAGTACCACCAGGGCGGCGGCCAACACCCGGCGTGCGGCCAGCGTGCGTGACCAGTCCGGTCGTAGCCAACGGTTCAGCCGGCTCAGCCACGACGGGTCGAGCGATTCCCCCATGCCGACACGCTAAGGCGCCGCCGGGGCGGTGGTCAGCCCTCGGGCAGTCGGCTGTGGATAACGTCGCGGCGCGTCAGCTGGACGCGGCGGCCGCGGGGGCGGAGGCGGTGCTGGTCGAGCTCGAGCTGTCCGACGAGGACGACGACGAAGACGAGTCCGAGCTGGACGAACTCGACGAGCTGGAGCTCTTGCCGGTGTTCTTGGACGCTTCCCGGCTGTCGGTGCGGTAGAACCCGCTGCCCTTGAAGACCACGCCCACCTTGCCGAACAACTTGCGCAGCCGGCCGCTGCATTGAGGGCATTCGGTCATCGAGTCGTCCGTGAACGCCTGCACGACATCGAACTTGTTACCGCATTCGGTGCACGCATAGGAATAGGTGGGCACGAAAAACCTCCGAGGTGGTCAAACTACTTAGCACTCTACCGGGTCAAGTGCTAGAACCGCCAGGCGGGCACGGTGATTCCCTGCTCACAACGGCGGGGTGGCCCCCAGCGGCACCAGGCCCGCCCCCGGGGTCAAAACGTGCGTCATGCGGACGTCGTGGGGTTCGGCCGGCAGTTCGTCGACGACCTCGTCGTCGCGGACCACGGCGACCAGCCGGACGCCGGCACCGGCCAGCGGCAGGGTCCGGTCGTAGAACCCGGCCCCGCGGCCCAGCCGCACGCCGGTGCGGTCGACGGCCAGCGCGGGCACCAGCACCACCGACGCCGTCGCGACGGCGTCGGCGGGCAGCCACGGCGGCCCCGGTTCGCGCAGCCCGAACGGTGCCGCGACCAGGGCCTCGCGCCGGTAGCGGCCCCACCGGAGCGGCTCGGGGACGCCGGCAGCGTCGTGGCGGGCCACCGGCAGCAGGACGACGACGCCGCGCCGGTCCAGGCCGTCGACCAGGGCGAGTGAACCCGGTTCGGATCCGACCGGGACGTACGCGCATACCGTCGACGACGGAGCGATCACCTCGTCCAGGTGGTGGGCCAGCGCCTCGGCCTCGGTGTCGCGGGTGGTTCGGCTCAGTGACTTGCGGGCGGCCACGATCTTGGCCCGCACCTGTGATTTCGTCAGCTGCACCGGGTAATCCTCGACGGTCGGGTACGCGGCGAACAACCGCCGCAGAGAGGTTAATGTGTGAACGATGAATCAGCCTGAGGTTTCTATTCCGCTCACCGCGGTCGTGCCCGCGGCGGGTTTGGGGACACGCTTTCTTCCGGCCACCAAGACGGTGCCCAAGGAGCTGCTGCCGGTCGTCGACACACCGGGCATCGAGCTGGTTGCGGCGGAGGCGGCCGAAGCTGGCGCCGAGCGGCTGATCATCATCACCTCCGAGGGCAAGGACGGTGTGGTCGCCCACTTCGTCGAGGACTTGGTCCTGGAAGGGACGCTGGAGGCCCGCGGCAAGAAGTCGATGCTGGAGAAGGTCCGCAGGGCACCCGCGCTGATCAAGGTCGAATCGGTGGTGCAGGCCGAACCTCTCGGCCTCGGCCACGCGATCAGCTGCGTCGAGACGGCGCTGGCGCCCGACGAGGACGCCATCGCGGTGCTGCTGCCCGACGACCTCGTGCTACCCACCGGGGTGCTCGAGACGATGTCGAAGGTCCGCGCCAAGCGCGGCGGCTCGGTGCTGTGCGCGATCGAGGTCGACAGCGAAGACATCAGCGCCTACGGCGTTTTCGACGTCGAAACGGTTCCCGACGCCGCCAACCCCAACGTGCTCAAGGTCAAGGGCATGGTCGAGAAGCCCAAGGCCGAGGATGCCCCGTCGCCGTATGCGGCGGCCGGGCGCTACGTGCTCGATCGCGCGATCTTCGACGCGCTCAGGCGGATCCCGCGCGGAGCCGGCGGGGAGATCCAGCTGACCGACGCCATCGCCCTGCTGATCGACGAGGGCCACCCGGTGCACGTGGTCGTACACCGCGGCTCTCGACACGACCTGGGAAATCCCGGCGGCTACCTGAAGGCTGCGGTTGACTTTGCGTTGGAGCGAGACGACTACGGGCCAGAATTGCGCCGGTGGCTGGTCGAGCGGCTGGGGCTCGCTCCCGCGACGACCGAGCACTAGCGGCTGCACAGCGACCGCATCCGCCGAGCCGGTCGACGTCAGCCGGTGTGAACGGATGAAAGGCATGTCTTGCGTTCGGTGGAGGAGCAGCAGGCTCGGGTAGCCGCCGCCGCGGTGGCGCCGCGGCCGGTACGGGTGGCCATCGCCGAAGCCCAAGGCCTGATGTGCGCCGAAGAGGTGGTGACCGAGCGTCCGCTGCCCGGGTTCGATCAGGCGGCGATCGACGGGTACGCGGTGCGCAGCGTCGACGTCCTGGGCATCGGTGACACCGACGGCGACGCCGACGACGAGGGCGGCGACCGGGAGATCAGCCTGCCGGTGATGGGCGTCATCGAGGCCGGCGCGCGCACGCCCAGCCGGCTGCAACCCCGCCAGGCGGCTCGGGTGCAGACCGGCGCGCCGATGCCCACATTGGCCGACGCGGTGTTGCCGTTGCGTTGGACCGACGGCGGCGCCGCGCGGGTTCGGGTGCTGCGCGGGGTCCGGTCGGGAGCCTATGTGCGCCGCACCGGTGACGACGTGCAGCCCGGTGATGTGGCGGTGCGCGCCGGCACGATCATCGGGCCCGCGCAGGTCGGGCTGCTCGCGGCGGTGGGCCGCGAGCGGGTGCTGGTGCATCCCCGACCGCGGTTGTCGGTGCTCTCGGTGGGCGGAGAGCTGGTCGACATCTCGCGCACCCCCGGCAACGGCCAGGTCTACGACGTCAACTCCTATGCCCTGGCGGCCGCGGGCCGAGACGCCGGCGCCGAGGTCAACCGGGTGGGCATCGTCTCGACCGACCCGCGCAAGCTGCGCGAGGTGGTCGAGGGACAGCTCAGCCGGGCCGAAGTGGTGGTGATCGCGGGGGCGGTCGGCGGTGCGGCGGCCGAGGCCGTCCGCGCGGTGCTGGCCGAGCTCGGCGATATGGAGGTGACGCGGATCGCGATGCACCCGGGCTCGGTGCAGGGCTTCGGCCAGCTCGGCCCCGACGGTGTCCCGGTGTTCCTGCTGCCCGCCAATCCGGTCAGTGCATTGGTGGTCTTCGAGGTGATGGTGCGCCCGCTGATCCGGCTTTCGCTGGGCAAGCGGCAGCCGATGCGGCGCGTCGTGTCGGCCCGCACCCTGTCGCCGATCAGCTCGGTGTCCGGGCGCAAGGGTTATCTGCGCGGCCAGCTGATGCGCGATCACGACACCGGTGAGTACCTGGTGCAGGCGCTCGGTGGGGCGCCGGGTGCGTCGTCGCATCTGCTGGCGACGCTTGCCGAGGCAAACTGTCTGGTGGTCGTGCCCACCGAGGCGGAACAGATCCGCACCGGTGAGGTGGTCGACGTCGCCTTCCTGGCGCAGCGCGGCTGAGCGCGGCCGTGATGAACCTGCTCAGTTCGCGTTCGCAGCATCCCGGGTGGCCGATGCCGGTGGGGCCGCTGCGGGTGCCCGCCGGGCAGGTCCGGCTTCGCCCGGTCCGGCTGCGCGACGCCGCGCAGTGGAGCCGGATCCGGCTGGCCGACCGCAGCCATCTGGAGCCCTGGGAGCCCACCACTGATCTGAATTGGGAAGTGCGGCACTCCGTTTCGTCGTGGCCGTCGGTGTGTTCCGGGTTGCGCTCGGAAGCCCGCAAGGGCCGGATGCTGCCGTACGCGATCGACCTCGACGGCGAGTTCTGCGGTCAGCTCACGATCGGCAACATCACCCACGGTGCGCTGCGGTCGGCGTGGATCGGGTACTGGGTGGCCAGCGCGTCCACCGGTGGGGGAGTCGCCACCGCAGCGCTGGCGCTGGGGCTGGACCATTGTTTCGGCCCGGTCATGCTGCATCGGGTCGAGGCCACGGTGCGCCCGGAGAACGGGGCGAGCCGCGCGGTGCTGGCAAAGGCCGGCTTCCGCGAGGAGGGGCTGCTCAAGAGGTACCTGGACGTCGACGGCGCCTGGCGTGACCACTTGTTGGTGGCGATCACGGTAGAGGAGGTCAACGGCTCGGTGAGCTCCGCGCTGGTGCGCGCCGGCCAGGCCTCCTGGGACTGACCGCCGCCGACCTCCTGTTGCTGATGTGACACATGTGACTGTTGGTGCTTGTCTCCAGCGAATTACAGGTGTGTAATTGGGTCGGCGCGCCGCCCATGGATGCGCTGGTCACGGACCTAGCCTGATGGGGAAAGGAGCAGGCGCCATGCCAAGCATCCCCCAATCTCTTCTCTGGATCTCTCTCGTCGTGCTGTGGCTCTTCGTCCTGGTTCCGATGTTGATCAGCAAGCGCGACGCGGTCCGTCGCACCAGTGACGTCGCGCTGGCGACGCGGGTGCTCAACAGCGGTAGTGCCCGGTTGCGCCGGCGCACGGGTCCCGCGGCCGGGCATCGCAGCGATCCGGATTGGCGGCCCTCCGGAGAGGATGCCGACCACCTCGACGAGGTGCCGGGCCGCTCGGTGGTGATGGTCGCCGAGGCGGCCGACGCCGCGGACGAACCCGACTACCTCGACGTCGACGTCGTGGAGGATTCCGCGGCCCTGCCGCCGAGCGCTGAGGTGCTCGCCGAGAAGCCCGAGGTGTCGGTGCGCGCGACCGAAACCGACGAGCTGACTTTGGATTACGACGCCGACGCCGACGCCGACGCCGACGACGACGCCGACGACGACGGTGCCGACTACGACGACACCGACTACGACGCCGACGAGGACCACCACGACGAAGGCGTCGAGGCCGTCGACGACGCGGAGTACGAGTACGTCGACGACTCGTCCGGGTTGGAGGCGCCCGCCGAGGACGACCTGCGCCTGGCCGATTCGATGAGCGCCGCCCGCCGACGCCGCCGCGAGTCGAGCACGGCCGCGGCGGTCACCGCCCGCAAGTACCGGTTCCGCACCCGGACGCTGTCGGTGATGGCGGTGCTGGTGCTCGCCAGCGGGGTCGCCGCCTACACCTGGTCGGCGACGATGTGGTGGGCGTGCGGTTCGATCGCCGCGTTGACCCTGCTCTACCTGGCCTACCTGCGCCGCCAGACCCGCATCGAGGAGCAGGTCCGCCGCCGTCGCGCCCAGCGGATGGCCCGGTCGCGGCTGGGTGTGGAGAACACCGAGGACCGCGAGTTCGACGTGGTGCCGGCGCGGCTGCGCAGGCCGGGAGCGGCGGTGCTGGAGATCGATGACGAGGACCCCGAGTTCGAGCACCTCGACCACGTGCGCTTCTCCCGCCACTACGACCTGCCGCGGGCTGCCGGTCAGTAGCCGGGACGGATTTCGACCCGCGCGCACGGGCTGGTAGCCTGCTACCGGTATCAGGGGCTATGGCGCAGTTGGTAGCGCGACTCGTTCGCATCGAGTAGGTCAGGGGTTCGATTCCCCTTAGCTCCACAGAGTCGAGCAGCTCGGGACGACCGACGGGCCCGAAGTGGCCCGGGTGCGGTCCGGATCAAGTCGTCGAACCTCAACGGCGCACGCAGGACTGTGCCGACCCCACTCAACAACGCGCTCGAAAAATCGCTCACGGATGATGTTTCGGAGCGGACGTCTCAACCCTGCCGGGTTCCAGTGCCTCACGACTGAAGGCAGGAATCTGTGCACACCCCATCGCCGACATCTTCGTCGGTGCCGACGGTGTCGGGTCGCGAATGCGCTCCCAGCTGCTGCCCGACGCCGACATCGGCGAGGCCGGCCTGCGCTCGATCTACGGCAAGATCGACCTCGGCGCCGGCGATCCCGAACCCTTGCCGCCCTGGGTGTTCGAGTCGATCTTCGCCGTGATCACCGGCGGGCCGGGACGTCCCCACGTCGGTGTGCCCGGTGCAACGGCATACCTGGCCGGGTCGCGGCATCGCCCGCCGATCACACTGCCGCCGACAGCCGGCTGCGTGGCGTGCATCCGATGAGCCCTGTGCTGGCGATGGGGGCGAACACGGCGATCCAGGACGCCGCCGAGCTGACCGAGCACCTGGCGTCCGCGGCCGCCGGCAACGAAGATCCGATCAGCGCGCTCGACGACTACCAGCGCGGCATGGTCGCCAACGCACGCGCCGTCGTCGCCGCGGCGCGCCGGACCGGCCAGACCCGGGTCGGGCAGCGATCGCCGCGCTCAGCTGTCGCTGCGGCGGGCGCGGGCGCGGCGCCTGCCCTCGTGCATCGCCGCCACCCGGGCAACCGGGATGGTGTGGCCGAATTCGATCAGGTCAGCGGGCAGTCGCTGCGGCGCCGGCATGACCTCGGCCCAGCCCGGACGGCCGTCGAGCGTGCGCAACGCGGTGTGAATGGTGAAGTCGCCCGGGCTGATTCGGTCCAACTCGGCCCAGTCGAGCGGGAACGACACCGGCGTACCGGGCCGCAGCCGCGGGCTGTAGGCCGCGGCTACCGTCGCCCCGCCGGCGCGGGTGGAGTCGACGAACACCTTGCCGCCGCGGTCTGCCACGATGAACGCCGTCGTCGCCAGCGCCGGGTCGATGGCTTCCGCGCGAGCGGCCAGCGCCCTGGTCGCGGCGGCCACGTCGTCGCCGCCGACGGCGTCGTCCACCGGCACGAACACGTGAATACCCTTGGCGCCGCTGGTTTTCACCGCGCCGGACAGTCCGGCGTCGGCCAGCGCCTGGCGCACCAGATTCGCGACGGCCACCACCTTGGTGAAGTCGTCGTCCGGTGGGTCCAGGTCGAGGACCAGGTGCGTGGGCCGGTAGATGTTGTCGGCCAGTCCGAGGGTGGGGTGGTACTCGACCGCGCGCTGGTTGGCCAGCCACAGCAACGTGCGACGGTCGTCGCAGAGCGGGTAGCGCACCTCGCGCTGGGAACTCTCGGCCCACATCGGCACGGTGCGCACCCAGTCCGGGGTGTACTTCGGGACGTTCTTCTGCATGAAGGGGCGCTGCCCGCGCAGCACCCGTAACACCGTCAGCGGCCGGCCCGTCAGCGCCGGCAACATCCGGTCGGCGACAGCGTCGAGGTAGTCCACCAGGTCGCGTTTGGTGGCCCCCGCCTCCGGGCTCAACGGTTCGTCGAGGTTGGTCAGGTCCACCCCCGCCCGCTGCTCGCTGACCGCCATGACTAGCGGTTCACCGCCGTAGTCTGCACCGCACGCTCCTTATTTCCCCCTAATAGTGCCTCACCTCGAGATTAGGTGGCACACCCCGAACGGGCTAACAAAGCGCCGGGAATATCCATCCCGTAACGAGGCCCCGTAATTTCCTGGTAGTGTTACCAGCCAGTAATTGAGCACTGCGAGGAGATCTCATGGCCGAGAAAATCGTCCGCCAACTGATCGACGATATTGACGGGTCGGAAATCCGTGAGGGCGCCGGTGAGCGCATCGAATTCTCTTATCGCGGCGCCGACTACCAAATCGACCTTTCCAACGCCAATATCGCCAGACTCGACAAGGCGTTGAAGCCGTACGTCGAAGCGGCGGCACGGGTTCGGGGCGGCGGACGCGGTCGTCGGGCCAAGGGCGGCGGCAATGGTAAGTCCTCACCCGAGCAGTTGGCGGCGATTCGTGAATGGGCCCGCAAAAATGGCCATGACGTTGCCGATCGCGGCCGGATAAAAGCCGAGATTATCGAAGCATTCGAGGCGGCCCACTAGTTGCGCTATCAAAGGCGCCCCGTTCGGTGCGGGTGAGAATTCCTGCTTTCGCCCGGGTGTCTTCGCCCGGGGTATCGGGGGCTGATTTCTCGGCGATCTGCGCCGCTTGCCCAGGTTCATCACCGGCCGTAGCCTCGTGACGTGTCCGGCCTGACCGCTGTCCGCGCCGAGGACCTCGCCGAACTCGATGTTTTCGCCGGGGTCGAGGTCGAGGCCCTCATCCCGCTGGCGGGCCAGCTGCGGCCGCTGACCGCCGCGGCGGGCCAGGTGCTGATGCAGCAGGGCGAGCTCGCGGTGTCGTTCCTGCTGATCGGTTCGGGCCGCGCTGAGGTCACCCACACCGGCGCCGACGGCCACGACACCGTCGTCCCGGTCACCCCCGGCCTGATCATCGGCGAGATCGCGCTGCTGCGCGACGCCCCCCGTACCGCGACCGTCGTCGCCACCGAACCGCTGACCGGCTGGGTCGGCGGACGGGAGGCGTTCGCCACCATGCTCGAGGTGCCGGGCATGATGGAGCAGCTGGTGCGCACGGCCCGCCAGCGCGTCGCCGCCTTCATCACGCCGATCCCCGTGACGATGCGCGACGGCACGCTGCTGTACCTGCGGCCGGTGCTGCCCGGCGACGTCGCGCGCACCGCCGAGGGCCTGGTCGAGTTCTCCACCGAAACCCTCTACCGCCGGTTCCAATCGGTCCGGAAGCCGACGAAGTCGTTGCTGGCCTACCTTTTCGAGGTCGACTACCTCGAGCATTTCGTGTTCGTGCTGACCGACGGGCCCGCCGGGCCGGTGGTGGCCGACGTCCGGTTCGTCCGTGAGGAGGCCAATCCCGACGAGGCCGAGATCGCCTTCATCGTCGGTGACGCCTACCAGGGCCGGGGGATCGGCACCTTCCTGATGAGCGCCATCTCGGTGGCCGCCGGATACGACGGGGTGCGGCGCTTCACCGCCCGGGTGCTCGCCGACAACGTGCCGATGCGCACCATCCTCGACCACTTCGGCGCCACCTGGCGACGCGACGACCTCAACGTCGTCGTCACCGAGTTCGACGTCCCCGACCCCAAGGACCTGCCGCTGCCCGCCGAGCTCATCGCCCAGATCCGCGCCGTGGCCCGCCAGGTCATCAGGGCCGTCGGATGACCGAGCCCGCCGCGCCGGAGCGCCGGCGGCAACCCCCGCTGAGCAAGGACACTCGGCTGTGCATCTCGCTGGCGGGTCGCCCGAGCAACATCGGTACCCGGTTCCACAACCACCTCTACGAGGTGCTCGGCCTCGACTTCATCTACAAGGCCTTCACCACCACCGACATCGCCGCCGCGATCGGTGGGGTGCGGGCGCTGGGGATCCGCGGCTGCTCGGTGTCGATGCCGTTCAAGGAGGACGTGCTGAGCCTCGTCGACGAGGTCGAACCGTCGGCCCTGGGCATCCGCTCGGTCAACACCATCGTCAACGACGACGGGCGGCTGACCGCATCCAACACCGATTTCCTTGCCGTGCAACAACTCATCCGCGAGAACGGGCTGGATCCCGATGATCCGGTGTTGATCCGCGGCAGCGGGGGGATGGCCAGCGCGGTTGCCGCGGCGTTCCGCGACGCCGGTTTCCACTCCGGCACCATCATGGCGCGCAACGGCGACACCGGCCGGGCCCTGGCCGAGCGGGTCGGCTACTCCTACGCCGACGAGGGCGGCGCTGCCGCCGGCCAGATCCTGGTCAACGTCACCCCGATCGGGATGGCCGGCGGTCCGGAGACCGAGCAGCACGCCTTCGGATCTGAGGCAATTCGCCGGGCCCACACCGTTTTCGACGTCGTCGCGCTACCGTCGGAGACGCCGCTGATCAAGGCCGCCCGCGCCGCGGGCGTCGGCGTCATCACCGGCGCGCAGGTCATCGCACTGCAGGCGGCCGAACAGTTCCACCGCTACACCGGGGTCCGCCCGAGCCCCGAACAGGTCGCCGAGGCCTCGGCGGTGTCGCGGGCCTGAGGGGTCAGGGCGTGATGGTCGTCTGCTCGTCGATCGCCTGGGTGGCGTCCATCAGCGGGATGGCCTGATCCTCGGTGCCGTCGGCGTTGAGCTGGAGCACGTAGAGCCCGTCCTGGCCGGGGATCACCACGGTCTTCTGGGCGATCAGCCGGGTCGCACCGTCGCGCACATAGGTGCCGCCGATCTGGACCGCGTCGAAGCCGCTGAGCTCGCTCTCCTGGCCGGCGTCGGGGCCCTCGTACTCGGGCAGGTTGCGGATCTCACCCGGGGCGAACTCGAGGATCTTGGCCGGATCCACGTTCCCGGTGAGCTTGGAGACGATCGCCACGATCGTCGGCGGGTCGGCGGCCATCGCCGGGTCGGCGGTGAACACGATCGCGCCGTACGCCCACTCGGGAGCATTGGCGCCGGCGTCCTCCCAGCCCTGCGGGAACGGCAGGTCGATGGTGGGGGCACCGGGGTCGCCGCGCTTGACCGGCGTCTCGGTGATCCCGTTCTCCTTGATGTAGTCGACGATCGTCTTCGCCGGGCCCGCGGCCTCGGGCGTCGTGGTGGGGGCGTCGGTGGCCTCCGAGGTCTCGGTGGCCGCTGAGGTCTCGGTGGCCGACGTGGTCGCTTCGTCGGTCGTGGTGTCCGAGCCGCAGGCCGAGAGGCCGATTCCGAGTGCGACGGCCGCGATGGCGATGACACCGGTCCGCATGGGGATGGTCATGACGTCTCCTGATTCCGTCCGCCCCGTTGGCGTCAAACGCGGTCACCCCGCGCGAAGGCCGGATCGCAGCGCAGCATAACCGTCCGGCCCGAAGTTCACGCGGATAGGCGCGCCAATCGGGCGGATCTCGCCGCTCGTTCCGCCTCGCGAACCGGGCGACCGGAGCATGATCTGGCTTAGCGTCAGCGAAAGTGGGTCGGGGCATGAAGACGCTAACTCGGTCGTTGTTTTCGCTCGTCGTTGCGTTCGCAAGTATCGGTGTCGTGTCGGCGGTTTCCGTGGTGGCAACACCGGTGCCATTGCTGGCGGGGAACACCACGGCACTGGTCATGGGCGGCACGTTCCATCCGTTGACCGGCCCGAGGGACAGTCCGGCATACGTCACCGGCTACCTCGACAACGCGGTGCACCGGCACCTCGATCCGGCATTCGGCACACCGATCACCAACGCCGTCGCCGTCGTCACCCCGCAGGAGTTCTTCCCGATCGGGCGGCGCACCCTCGACAGATCGGTCGCCGAGGGTCGGGTCATCCTGCACACCTGCCTCGCCACGCCGCCGAATTGCGCGGTCAACACCGACGCCGGTGTGCTGCCCCGGGCGGGCAGCGTGGCGCCGCACCCCGGCGACGCGTTCCGGGTGTTCGGCTACTCGCAGAGCGCCGTGATCGCCTCGTTGGTCAAGAGCGACCTGATCCGGACCTTTCAACCCGGCGACCCGAGCGTGGCGTTCATGCTGATCGCCAACCCGATGCGACCCAACGGCGGGATCCTGATGCGCCTCCTCGGGTGGCCGACCATCCCGATCCTCGGAGTGTCGTTCCCCGGGGCGTCGCCCACCGACAGCGCCAGACTCGACGACGGGAGCTGGGCCTTCCCGACCGTCGACGTCGTCCGCCAGTACGACGGTCTGGGCGGCGACTTCCCGGTCCGCCCGCTCAACCTGATCGCGCTGGTGAACGCGCTGATGGGATACGGGCTGCTGCACGGGGAAACCGTCGACGTGCCGTTCGCGCGGGCGCGCCATCAGGGGCAGGTCGGCGACACCAGCTACCGGCTGATCGCGACCGACATCGTGCCGCTGTTGCAGCCCTTCGCGTTCTTCGTCCCCAAGCCGATCCTGGCGGCCGTCGACGCACCGCTGCGGGTCCTCATCGAGGACGCCTACGAGCGCGGCGTCAGCCCGGGGACGCCGACACGGGCGGACTGGCGGCCGATCAAGAACCTCGCCAAGCTGGCCGTCGACCTCATCGCCGCCATTCCGGTGGCCGTGGACAACCTCATCGAAGGCTTCGGCCTGCCTCGGGTGCTGGGCACCGACCGGCCGGGGCCGTTCGGGGTCGGGGGACCCGCCCTGCCCGACGAACCCGCTCCCACGGAGTCCGCCCTACCCGCAACTGAACCCGTTGCACCGCAAGCCATTCGAGTGTCGGATGGGGGTGGAGCCGGTGACCCGGAGCCCGACGCTGCGGATCCGGTACCGGCCGGCGACGCGGACATCACCGGGAACGCCGACGATCCGGGCGCGTCCGGCGACGAGGTGGCGGTCACCGACGTGACCGACGACGCCGGGATCACCGAAGCCGACGGCGCCGATGCTGCCGAGGAACCCGGGGTCGCCCAGCCCGACGACGAGGCGGACGAGGCCGAGGGGGCCGACGATGCCGACGCGCGCGCGGATCCCGAGTCCGCCCCCGCGCCGGCCCGCGACGCGGAGGATGCCGCCGCGGCCGCCTGACCCGCCGGGGAGCAGGCCGCGTGGTATCAACAGCCCGTGAAGCTGTGGGCGATCGCTGCGATGGCGGTTCTGACCGCGGCCTGCGCCCCGCCGTCCCCACCGACGTCCGCGCCGACGTCGTCGGCCCCGGCCGTCGCCGAGGTGAACCCCGCGCGGATCGACCGGGTGCGGTCGGCACTGCCGGGCGGCTACGAGGTGGCCGCCTATACCGGTCCGCCGGTGCCGATGTCGGTGTGGGGGTTCACCGGACCCGCAGTCGCCGAACCGCCGCAGTGCCAGGCACTGGCCGCACCGGCCATCGACCCGGCCACTGCCCGCGGGTGGTCGGCCTCGGGGCCCGGCGGCATCGTCTACGCCGTCGCCGGGGCCTCACCCGCGGCACCCGACCCCGCGGTACTCGCCGAATGCGCGCAGTGGACCCTGGGATCGGAACGCACCACCGGCAGCGTCACCAGCGCGCCCGCACCGGACGTCGATGCCGCGCACACCGTGGCGATGAGCTCGGTCGCCACCACCGTCGTCGAAGGCGGCACGCAGACCCGCACGCACGCCGAGACGTTCGTCGCTTACCTCGGCGACCACGTGTGCTTCGTCGCGCTCGTCACCGACCCCGGCTCGACCTATCCCGCCCTGGACCCCGAATTCGGGGCGCAGCTGCTGGCCGAAACGGTCTCGGCGGTGCGCGGTGATGCGGCCCCCCGCGGGTAGATTGGCGCCAGTGTCGAAGCCGAACATCGCACTGGCCGTCGCGGCGTCGGTGCTGCTGGCGGCGTGCGGTTCCGGACAGGCCGAGGATCTCTCGCGGGCCGACATCGCCAACGTCGCCGAGGTCGAATCCAGTTTCGGGCCGCCCTTCACGGTGCGCACCGTCGGCCCCGCGGCCATCGATCCGCGCCTGCTGGGCCCGCAGACGCTGCCGCCCGGGCTGACGTTCGATCCACCCGACTGCGCGGCGGAAGCCGCCCGGCAGACCGTGCCGGCCGGGGTGAAGGGCAACATGGCCGCGACCACCGCCGAAGGCGACGGCGTGCGGTACATCGTGATCGCGGTCGAGACCTCCGAGCCGGTCCCCGTCACGACCCCCGCCGAGCACTGCCGGAAGGTGTCGTTCACCGGGCCAGGTGTGCGCGGTCAGGTCGACGTCGTCGACGCGCCGCAGATCGACGGCACCACCACGGTTGGCACCCACCGCGTCCTGCAGACGGTCACCCCGGAGGGTCCGCGCACCGGCGATCTGTACAACTACGTCGCGCACTTCGGGAACTTCATCGTCATCGTCACCGCCAACCCCCTTGTGGCGCCGGACAAACCGGTGGTGCCCGTGGACACGGAGCGGGCCAGGGAGCTGGTCACCCAGGCCGTCAGCCTGGTGAAGGGTTGATCACCGCACGTCGTGCGGGCGGAACTGGATGCTGATCCGCGGCCCGGTGGGCCGCGCCGTCTTCGGCACCGCATGCTCCCAGGTGCGCTGGCATGACCCGCCCATCACCAACAGGTCACCGTGGTGGTGCCGGATCCGCAACGACGGACCGCCGCCGCGCGGGCGCAGCGCGAAAACCCTTGTCGCACCGAGGCCTACGATGGCGACCATGGTGTCCTCGGTGCTGCTACGGCCGATGTTGTCCCCGTGCCAGGCCACGCTGTCGTTGCCGTCGCGGTACAGGCACAGGCCCGCGGTGACGAACGGCTCGCCGAGTTCGCCGGCGTAGGCGTCGTTGAGGCGCCGCCGCAAAAGTTTGAGCCGGGGGTGCGGTGCGGGCAGCGCGTCGTGGTCTGAAAAATCCACGAAGCTGACCAGACGCGGCACGTCGAGCACCCGGTCGTACATCTGACGCCGTTCGGCCCGCCACGGGATGGTGTCGCGGAGCTCGGCGAACAGCGAGTCGTCGGATTGACCGCCCTGGAACAGCCAACCCGAGCGGACCTCGAGCCACGCACCGTGGCCCAGGTCACGGCGGTCGGCCTGGTCGAACAGAGAGCTTTGCAGAGCCTGCTCCATGACCAACAGCGTATCGCACAAGCGTTCGATGCGTCAGAGGCGAGCCGCGCCGGGTCCGCGGTCGGCCAGGACGTCACCCGGATTGGCCAGCGCGCAGGACTTCAGGCTCAGGCAGCCGCACCCGATGCAGCCGGTCAGGTTGTCGCGCAACCGCTGCAGGTGCAGGATCCGTTCGTCGAGGTCCTCCCGCCAGCCTGCGGACAGCCGGGCCCAGTCCTTGGTGGTCGGGGTGCGGTCGGTGGGCAGCGTGGCCAGCGCCTCCCGGATGCGCGACAGCGGGATCCCCAGCCGCTGCGACATCCGGATGAAGGCCACCCGGCGCAGCGTCTCGCGGGCGTAGCGGCGCTGGTTGCCGCCGGTGCGCTGGCTGGTGATCAGCCCCTCGCGCTCGTAGAAGTGCAGCGCGGACACCGCGACCCCGCTGCGCGCCGACATCTCGCCGGGGGAGAGCAACTGGGCCGTGTCCATCACCTCAACCTTAGTTGAGGTGGCCGAGGGCGTTACGGTGCTAGACGTGACGCAAGCGGCGCTGGGGTGCAATTCGGAGGTCGGCACGCTGCGGGCGGTCATCCTGCACCGACCCGGCCCGGAGCTGCAGCGGCTGACGCCGCGCAACAACGACACCCTGCTCTTCGACGGGCTGCCGTGGGTGGCCCGGGCGCAGGAGGAGCACGACGCGTTCGCCGCGCTGCTGCGCTCGCGCGGCGTCGAGGTGCTGCTGCTCGGCGATCTGCTGACCGAAGCGCTGGCCAACAGCGGCGCCGCCCGAATGCACGGCATCTCCGCGGCGGTGGATTCCCGGCGGCTCGGCGCCCCGCTGGCCCAGGAGCTCGCGGCCTACCTGCGAACGTTGGAGGCCGGTGCGCTGGCGCGGGTGCTGATGGCGGGCATGACGTTCGACGAGCTGCCGTTCGGCGAGAACGAACTGTCGCTGGTGCGGCGCATGCACCACGGCGGCGACTTCGTCATCGACCCGCTGCCGAACCTGTTGTTCGCCAGGGACTCGTCGTTCTGGATCGGGCCGCGGGTGGCCATCACGTCGCTGGCGATGCCCGCCCGCGCCCGCGAGACGTCGCTGACCGACCTGATCTACGCCCACCACCCGCGTTTCCTCGGGGTGCGGCGAGCCTACGAATCCCGGTCGGCGCCGGTCGAAGGCGGCGATGTGCTGTTGTTGGCCCCGGGCGTGGTGGCCGTCGGGGTGGGGGAGCGAACCACCCCCGCCGGTGCGGAAGCATTGGCGCGCAGCCTTTTCGACGAGGACCTGGCACACACCGTGCTGGCGGTGCCGATCGCGCAGGAGCGCGCGCAGATGCACCTGGACACCGTCTGCACGATGGTCGACACCGACGCGGTGGTGATGTACCCCAACATCGTGGACTCGCTGACCGCGTTCACCATCCGCCGCACCTCCGGCGGCGTGTCGATCGACCGGGCGGCGCCGTTCGTCGACGCCGCCGCCGACGCGATGGGCATCGGCAAGCTGCGTGTCATCGACACCGGGCTCGATCCCGTCACCGCCGAACGGGAGCAGTGGGACGACGGCAACAACACCCTGGCGCTGGCGCCCGGGGTCGTGGTGGCCTACGAGCGGAACACCGAAACCAATGCCCGCCTTGCCGATTCGGGCATCGAGGTGTTGCCGATCGCGGCCTCGGAGTTGGGCACCGGCCGCGGCGGCCCACGCTGCATGTCGTGCCCCGCCGCCCGCGACCCCCTCTGAGCACACACCCCGCCGAAATTGCATTCCAGCAGAGAAAGATCGAGTGGAGCCCTGCTGGAATGCAATTTCGGCGGGGGTTCAGCGGGGTGCTCGGCGGCGGGGTTCTCAGCGCCAGGAGGGCAGCCAGATCTGCATGTTCCACGTGCTCTGTGAGATCGGCAGCCCCGTCAGGATCGGGTACAGCCACGCGAAGTTCGTGATCACCACCGCGACGTAGATGCACACCACCAGCAGCCCGAGCGTTCGCCGCTCGGTGTTCTGCCCCGGTTTGTACAGGATGTCGCCGAGGATCATCGCGATGATCATCACCAGGAACGGCGCCATCGTCGAGGCGTAGAAGAAGTACATCTGCCGGTCGATGTCGGCGAACCACGGCAGGAACCCGGCGCCGTAACCGACCAGCAGCGCGGCGTAGCGCCAGTCCCGCTTGACGAATGCCCGCCACACCGCCCAGGCCAGCACCGGCACCGCGAGGAACCACATCGCCGGGGTGCCGACCAGCATCACCGCCTTGACGCAGGACTGGGCGCCGCACCCGGAGACGTTCTCGGTGTCGATCGCGTACAGCACCGGTCGCAGCGACATCGGCCACGTCCACGGCTTGGACTCCCACGGGTGGTGGTTGCCGTCGGCGTTGGTCAGCCCGGAGTGGAAGCGGTAGGCCGCGTGCGTGTAGTGCCACAGCGAGCGGATCGCGTCGGGCACCGGCAGCACGCTGTCCGGGCCGATCGACCGGCCGACCTCGTGGCGGTTGATGCCGGTCTCGGAGGCGAACCACGCCGTGTACGACGCCAGGTACACCCCGAACGGGATCAGCACCAGCGCGTACAGCGCCGGGCCGACGTCACGGCGGAACACCCCCAGCAACGGCCGCGGCACCCGGTAGTGCTTGCGCGCCAGCAGGTCGAACACCACGGTCATGACGCCGAAGAACATCACGAAGTACAGCCCGGACCACTTGGTGGCGCAGGCCAGTCCCAGCAGCACCCCGGCGCCGAACCGCCACCACCGCACGCCCAGCCGCGGGCCCCACGGCGTCTCGGCGATCCGGCCCGCCATCAGCGCAACGTGCATGCGGGCCCGCACCTGGTCCCGGTCGACGATCAGGCAGCCGAACGCGGCCACCACGAACGTCGTCAGGAACCCGTCCAGCAGCGCGGTGCGCGCGGTGACGAAGCTGACGCCGTCGGCGATCAGCAGCAGCCCGGCGATCCCGCCGACGAGGGTGGACCTGCTGATCCGCCGCGCGATCCGCACCACCAGCGCCACCATCACCACGCCGCACACCGCGCCGGAGAACCGCCAGCCCAGACCGGTGTAGCCGAACAGGGCCTCGCCGATCGCGATCAGCTGCTTGCCGACCGGGGGATGCACCACCAGCCCGTAGCCGGGGTTGTCCTCGATGCCCCCGTTGTGCAGCATCTGCCACGCCTGCGGCGCGTAGTGCTTCTCGTCGAAGATCGGCGTGCCCGCGTCGGTGGGCGAACCGAGGTTCAGGAAGCGGGTCACCGCCGCCAGCGCCGTGATGACCGCGGTCATCAGCCAGCCCTGTAACCGGTCCACCGGGCCGAAGTCGGCGACGGGAACGACGGGGCCGGGGCTGATCACGGGGACCGTTCGCCCGCTCCTCTCGAGTTGCTCGGGCGGGGCGGTCACGACAGCGATCGTAGGCTGTCAGGCATGACGGCCGGACGACTGCTGGTGGGCGCCACGCCGCTGGGACAGCCGTCGGACGCGTCGACGCGGCTGGTGCGTGCCCTGCGCAGCGCCGACGTCATCGCCGCCGAGGACACCCGCCGGGTTCGCGCGCTGGCGGCCGCGCTGGAGGTGAATCCGACGGGCCGGATCGTCAGCCTCTACGACCAGAACGAGGCGACCCGGGTGCCGGCCCTGCTCGACGACATCCGCGGCGGCGCGACGGTGCTGCTGGTCTCCGATGCCGGGATGCCGCTGATCAGCGATCCCGGCTACCGGCTGGTGGCGGCGTGCGTGGACAGCGATCTCACCGTGCAGTGCCTGCCCGGCCCATCGGCGGTGACGACGGCGCTGGCGGTGGCCGGGCTGCCCTCGGAGCGGTTCTGCTTCGAGGGTTTCGCGCCGCGCAGGCAGGCGGCGCGCCGCAGTTGGCTGCAGGCGCTGGTGACCGAGCCGCGCACGTGCGTGTTCTTCGAATCGCCGCGCCGGCTGGCCGAACTGCTCGGCGACGCCGTCGAGGTGCTCGGCGCGGACCGCCGCGCGGCGGTGTGCCGGGAGCTGACCAAGACGCACGAGGAGATCGTGCGGGGCACGCTCGGGGAGCTGGCGGAGTGGGCCGCCGACGGGGTGCTCGGCGAGATCACCGTGGTGCTCGCGGGCGCGACGCCGACGGCCGACCCGGACGCGCTGGTTGCGGAGGTGAACCGGCTGGTCGACGACGGCATGCGGGTCAAGGATGCGTGCGCGCGGGTGGTCGCGGCCCACCCCGGGGCGCCGTCGCGGCGGGAACTCTATGACGCGGTGCTGCGTGCGCGGCAGTGAACGGCGCCGCCTTGTGCAGGCACTCCTCCCACTCACGGGCCGGATCGGAGTCCGCGGTGATGCCGCCGCCCACCCCCAGCACCGCGCTGCCGTCGGCGCCGAACTCGACCGTGCGGATCGCCACGTTCAGCTCGCACCCCGCGATCGGTGAGGCTAGACCGACTGTGCCGCAGTAGATTCCACGCCGGTCTGGCTCCCAGTCGGCCAACAGTTCGCGGGCCCTGGCCTTGGGGGTGCCGGTCACCGATGCGGGTGGGAACGTCGCCGCCAGCACCGCCGCCATCGGCAGCTCGACCGGCACCCGCGCCGTCACCGTCGACACCAGATGCCACACCCCAGGCGCCGGGCGCACGGCCAGCAGTTCGGGCACCGACACCGAACCGGTGTGCGCGACCCGGCCCAGATCGTTGCGCACCAGGTCGACGATCATGATGTTCTCCGCGACGTCCTTGACCGAGGCGCGCAGCTCGGCCGGATCCGCGGAGGCGGGCAGGGTGCCCTTGATCGGGCTGGACGCGACGTCCTCGCCGCAGCGGCGCAGGAACAGTTCCGGTGACAGCGACGCCACCGCACCCCAGTCCCCGGCCAGGTACGCCGCCCGGGCCGGTTGGGTCCGCGCCGCGGCCTCGGTGAAGAAGTCCACCGGGGTGCCCTGCAGCCGGCCGGTGATCTGGGTGCATACACAGGCCTGGTACACCTCACCGGCGGCGATGGCCTCCAGGCAGGCCAGCACCCCACGCTGGTGGGTGTCCCGGTCGGCCACCCCCCAGGCGACCGCGGCGTCCGGCTCGGCCGGGATGGACTGTAGTGCCTGCGTGACCCAGTCCGGAAGCATTGCGCCGGTGAGGCTTTCGTGCCACCAGATGCCGTCGCGGTCACACCGGAGCACCGCATCCGACCAGCCGCCGGCCGCCTCGGGGATGCGCGGGCCGCGCCCGTCGCCGCCGGCATCGGGATAGGACAGGTAGCCGAACCAGCCGCCGCCCACCGGGCCGTCGGACCGGCCGCCCGGGGTGACGTCGAAGACGTCGCGCGGCGCGACGGGCGCCGCGGTCACAGTCGGCGCGATGACCGCGCGGGAACCGAACCAGTCCCCGATCAGTGCCGCCGGCGACGGCAGGCCGGCATGCGAGGCCGCCGCGGCCAGCGCACGCAGTATCGCGGGGGCGTCGCCGAGACCACCGAGCCGGTCGATTCGCACCGCCTCAGCTTGCTAGGTGAGGGAAGCGGACGCAAAGCAGTGCAAGTCAGCGGCTGATCGTGCGCGGGACGTCCACGCCGACCAGCTTGTCCGGGTTGCGCATCGCGTAGAGGTTCGAGATCCGGCCGTCGGTGATCTCGACGGTGACGATGCCCTCGAAGTGATCGCCCAGGTACAGCTTCAGCGCGGGGGCGCCGTTGTACATCGCGGGCTCGACCCGGCCGGATTCCCCGGCCACCCGCACCAACCCGATGAGCACCCGGGCGACCTTCTCCGCGCCGACCACCGGCCTGCGGGCGGCGCTGACCTTGCCGTCGCTGTCGGCGGTCCAGGTGACGTCCTCGGTCAGCATCTCGAGCAGCCCGTCGAAGTCACCGGTGGCCGCGGCGGTGAAGAACCGCTGCGTGAGCTCCGTCGACACCTTGGGGTCGACGGGCTCGAACCGCTTGCGCCGGGCTTGAACGTGTTCGCGGGCGCGGTGCGCCATCTGGCGCACCGCGGCCGGCGACTTCTCCAGGATCGAGGCGATCTCGTCGTGGCCGAAGCCGAACACCTCGCGCAGCACGAACACCGCGCGTTCGTCGGGGCTCAGCGTCTCCAGCACCACGAGCATCGCCATCGACACCGATTCGGCCAGCACCACATCGACGGAGGCATCGGTGTCGACCAGCAGCGGCTCGGGCAGCCACGGGCCGACGTAGTCCTCGCGCCTGCGGGACTGCGCCCGCAGCGCGTTGAGCGATTGCCGGGTGACGAGCCGGGCCAGGTAGGCCTTGGTGTCGTGGACGGTCGCGAGGTCCACCTCGGCCCAACGCAGGTAGCTCTCCTGCAGCACGTCATCGGATTCGGTTGCGCTACCCAGGATCTCGTAGGCGATCGTGAACAGCAGCGGACGTAGCACCGTGAACCGTTCGGCGTGCTCGTCACCCGGGGCGCTCATCGCACCGACACCGCCTGCGCCTGCACTTGCCGGGCGCGGGCCGGGTTGGTCTTCCAGCTGTAGGAGCCCGGCTTGTCGGCCTCCCCGCGCAGCCACTTCAGCGTGAAGCGGCATACCTGCTCCTTGACGACCGCGCCGGTGCGGCCGCCGATGTACCACCGCTTGGGGGTGTCGTCGGCGTCGGCGACCTGGAAGACGCCCGCTTTGCGGCCCACGCTGATGCACTGGCCGGCCATCGCGTGGTTCACCGCGGCCGGGTCCGTGCCGGCCAGCCGCGCCGCCACCGTGTCGGCGGCCTGCGCACCGAGGGGCATCGCCGCCTGGCAGCTCATCCGCCACGGCAGGTTCGACGGGGACACTGCGTCGCCGGCCCCGATGATGCGAGGATCGTCGACGCTGGTGAGGGTCTCGTCAGTGAGCAGCCTGCCGAGCTCGTCGGTGCTCAGCCCGCTCGCCGCGGCCAGCCCCGGCACCCCGAACCCAGCCGTCCAGACGGTGACCGCGCTGGGCACCGTACGGCCGTCGGCCAGCACCACGCGGTCGGCGAACACCCGTGCGACGGTACCGTCCTCGATCACCGCGACCCGCAGCTTGGCCATCCGCTTGGCGATCGAGCGGCGCCCGGTGGCCGCCAGCGACGGTCCGAGCACGTCGGTCACCAGCGTCACCGGGCGGCCGGCCTCGGCGAGTTCGGCGGCGGCCTCGATCCCGGTCAGCCCGCCGCCGACCACCACCACCGGTGCGGAGCGGGGCACGCCGGCCAGCCGCGCGGCCAGCCGCTGCGCCTGCTCGAATTCGCTGATGGGGTAGGCGAACTCCGCCGCACCTGGCACGGCCGCCGGTGCCGTCCCGGTGCTCCCTACCGCGTACACCAGGTAGTCGTACGCCAGCTCGGTCCCTGAGGTCAATGCCACCGTGCGGGTGTCGGCGTCGATGCGGTCGACCGTGTCGACCACGACCCGCACCGCGTCGGTGAGCACGGCCGCGTAGTCGGCGACGGCGTCGTCGTTGCCGGCGACGAGCTGGTGCAGCCGGATCCGCTCGACGAACCGCGGCCGCGGGTTCACCAGCGTGACGGCGGCGTGCGGGGCCAGCCGGTTGGCCGCCATCACCCCGGCGTAACCGCCGCCGATCACCACTACCTGATTGCTGTGTTCAGTCATGTCGATCTCCTTGGGGTCGGTCCCGGCCCTGCGTTGAACCGGTCACCCTCCAGACACCGCGCATGCCGAGAATGTGACAGCTCGAGCGCCCGATGTGTCGCACATCACTAGCGGGTGATCGTCCGGGGCACGGTGACACCGGCGAGCTTGTCCGGATTGCGCACCGCGTACAGGTTTGTGATCGTGTCGTCGACGACCTCGACCACGAACAGGCCCTCGAGGTGGTCACCGGTGTAGATGAGCACCGCGGGAGCACTGTTGTAGACCGCCCGCTCGAAGCGGAGCTCGGCGGTGTCGCGGGCGACCCGGAACAGCTGGGCCATCAACGCGGCCACCCGGCGCGCACCCTTGACCGGCCGGCGGATCGCGGTGGCCCTGCCGCCATGGTCGGCGGTCCAGACGACATCGGGGGCCAGCAGCGCCAGCAGGCCGTCCATGTCGCCGGTGTTGGCGGCGGTCAGGAACCGATCGGTGATGTCGGTGACCCGGTCGGCGTCGACGGGCCCGAACCGGCGGCGCCGGGCGTGGACGTGCTCGCGGGCACGGTGGGCGAGCTGGCGCACCGTCGCCACCGACTTACCGACCGCGCCGGCGATGTCGTCGTAGTCGAAGCCGAACACCTCGCGCAGCACGAACACCGCGCGTTCGTCGGGGCTCAGCGTCTCCAGCACCACCAGCATCGCCATCGACACCGACTCGGCGAGCACGACGTCGGCCGACGCGTCGTCCGCCGACAGCAGCAGCGGTTCGGGTAGCCACGGGCCCACGTACTCCTCCCGGCGCCGGGCCCGGGATCGCAGCGTGTTGAGTGCCTCGCGGGTCACCAGCTGCCCGAGGTAGGACTTGGTGTCGCGCACCGTGGCCAGGTCGACCTCGGCCCAGCGCAGGTACGCGTCCTGCAGGACGTCGTCGGATTCGGTTGCGCTGCCCAGGATCTCGTAGACGATGGTGAACAGCAGCGGACGCAGCCGGGTGAACCGCTCGGCGTGCTCGGACTCGGTCACGGGGCCACGCCCGCCGGGGCCGGCTGCTCGGGTCGCGGCCCGCCCCGCAGTGCGATCGCGAACGCGGGGTGACGCGCGGCCCGGCGCAGCCCCCAGACCACGCCCTTGCAGATCGCCTCCTTCAACCGGGCGCCCGCGCGGCCGCCGACGTAGACGTTGACCGGCGAATCGTCGCGGCGGGCGAATTGCAGGAGCCCGGCCCGCCGGCCCAGGCTGATGCAGGCGCCCCCGTAGGCGAAGTGGAACCGCGACGGAACCTCGCCGGCAATCCGGGCCAGCACGGTGTCGGCGGCCTGTGGCCCGATCTGGGTGGCCGTCGCGCAGCACATCCGCAGCGGCGCGCCCGACGGCGACGCGCAGTCCCCGGCGGCGACGATCCGCTCGTCGTCGACGCTGGTCAGCGTCTCGTCGGTGAGCAGCCGGCCCAGCTCGTCGGTGCGCAGCTCGCTGGCCGCGGCCAGCGCTGGCACGCCGAAGCCCGCCGCCCAGATGGTCACCGCGCTGGGCCGCACGGCCCCGTCGGCGAAGACGACCGAATCGCGACGCACCTCGGTGACGACGTCGTCCTCCAGCAGTGTGACGCCGAGGCGGCGCAGCGTCCTGACGACAGCCCGCCGGCCGGCTCCGGAGAACGTCGGGACCACCCGGCCGCCGCCGATCAGCGTGACGCGGTGGCCCTGCTCGGCCAGTTCGGCCGCGGTCTCGACACCGGTCAGGCCGCCGCCGACCACGGTCACCGGCGGAGCGGGTGGCACGTCGGGCTGCAGCGTGTCGAGCACGTCGCGCAACCGCTGAGCTGACTCCAATTCCGCGACGGAATAGGCGAATTCGGCGGCGCCGGGCACCGACTCGGGCAGCGTCGCGGTGCTGCCGACCGCGTAGACGACGTAGTCGTAGTCCAGGGTGCGGCCCGACGCCAGCTCGATGCGTCGGGCGTCGGCGTCGATGCGGGCGGCCGTGTCGACGACGAGCCGGATCCCGTCGCCGAGCAGGCTGCCGTAGTCCACCGTGGGGACGTAGGTGCCGGCCACGAACTGGTGCAGCCGGATCCGCTCGACGAAGTGCGGACGCGGGTTGACCAGCGTGATGTCGACGTCGGCGCGCATCCGCAGATGGTTGGCCGCCAGGGTTCCGGAGTAGCCGCCGCCGAGGACGACGACGCGTGTGCGGGTGGGCGTGTGGTGTGTGGTCATGCCCTCGGGACACCGCCCGAGGCCCGGATGTGACAGAAGGTGACCCGGGTCACACCCTGGCGCCTACACCAGGCCTAGCGCGAGCATCGCGTCGGCGACCCGGATGAAGCCGGCGATATTGGCGCCGGCCACGTAGTTGCCGGGCTGTCCGTACTCGTCGGCGGTGGACAGGCAGCGGTCGTGGATGCGTCCCATGATCTCCGCCAGCCGCGCCTCGGTCTCGTCGAACGTCCACGAGTCCCGCGACGCGTTCTGCTGCATCTCCAGCGCACTGGTCGCGACACCGCCGGCGTTGACCGCCTTGCCCGGCGCGAACGTCACACCGCCCTCTTCGAAGTACTTCACCGCCTCCGGCGTGCACGGCATGTTGGCGCCCTCGGCGACGATCTGGCAGCCGGATTCGATCAACGCCCGCGCGTCGGCACCGGACAGCTCGTTCTGCGTCGCGCAGGGCAGCGCGATATCGCAGGGCACCTCCCACACGGAGCGGTTGCTCACCAACTCGCCGCGCGCCTCGGTGTACTCGGAGAGCCGACCGCGGCGCACCTCCTTGATCTCCTTGAGCAGATCCAGGTCGATGCCGTCCCGGTCGAGGACGTAGCCGCCGGAGTCCGAGCAGGCGATCACGGTGCCGCCGAGCGCGCGGACCTTCTCGATGGCGTAGATCGCGACGTTCCCGGATCCGGAGACCACGACCTTCTTGCCGTCGAAGGACTGGCCCCGCGACCGCAGGATCTCGTCGACGAAGAACACCGTGCCGTAGCCGGTGGCCTCGGTGCGCACCTGCGAGCCGCCCCAGGTGATGCCCTTGCCGGTCAGCATCCCGGACTCGTAGCGGTTGGTGATGCGCTTGTATTGCCCGAACAGGTAACCGATTTCGCGCATCCCCACCCCGATGTCGCCGGCGGGCACGTCGGTGTACTCGCCGAGGTGGCGGTACAGCTCGGTCATGAAGGACTGGCAGAACCGCATCACCTCGCCGTCGGAGCAGCCCTTGGGGTCGAAGTCCGAGCCGCCCTTGCCGCCGCCGATCGGCATGCCGGTCAACGAGTTCTTGAAGATCTGCTCGAAGCCGAGGAACTTGACGATGCCCAGGTACACCGACGGGTGGAAGCGCAGCCCGCCCTTGAACGGTCCGAGCGCGGAGTTGAACTCCACCCGGAACCCGCGGTTGATCTGCACGTCCCCGGAGTCGTCGAGCCAGGGCACCCGGAAGATGATCTGCCGCTCGGGTTCGCACAACCGCCGGATCACCGCGGTGTCGACGTAGTCGGGGTGCTTGTCGACGACCGGGCCGAGGCTGTTGAGCACCTCGTAAACGGCCTGGTGGAACTCGTCCTCGCCGGGGTTGCGCCGGGACACCTCGTCGTAGATGTCGTGCAGTTTCGCGTGCAGCTCAGACATGATCAGTCCACCTGGTAGCGCGGGAACACCCCGGAGGGCGCCGGCAGCGCGGTGCCCGGCTTGATCCGTATTGCGGCGGCGCCGAAGTCGCGGTCGGTTTCGGGCTGGCCCAGGAGATCGAGCAGCTTGGCCGCCGAGGACGGCATCACCGGCTGGCTCAGCAGCGCGGCGATCCGGACCACCTCCAGCGTCACGTACAGCACGGTGCGGAACCGCTCCTGGTCGGCTTCGGCCTCCGACTTGCGCAACACCCACGGCTCCTGGGCCGAGAAATACCGGTTGGCCGCGCCCAGCATCTGCCAGATCGCCTCCAGCGCGAGGTGCATGGCCGGCACGTCGAAATGGGCGCGCACCTTGGGCAGCAGCTCGTCGGCGGCTGCCAGCAGTTCCCGGTCGGCGTCGCTGAACGCACCCGGTTCCGGGACCTGCGCGTCGAGGTTCTTGTTGACCATCGACAGCGAGCGCTGCGCCAAGTTGCCGAACTCGTTGGCGAGGTCGGCGTTGATGCGGCCGATGATCGATTCCTCGCTGTAGCTGCCGTCCTGCCCGAATGGGACTTCGCGCAGCAGGAAGTAGCGCACGGCGTCGACCCCGAACTCGTCCACGAGTTGGATGGGATCGACGACGTTACCCACCGATTTGCTCATCTTCTCGCCCTTGACGTTGATGAAGCCGTGCGCGAAAACCCTTCGGGGCAACTCGATTCCGGCGGACATCAGGAACGCCGGCCAGTACACGGCGTGGAACCGGATGATGTCCTTGCCGATCACGTGCAGATCGGCGGGCCAGTATCTGCGGAACGACTCGGAATCGGTGTCGGGGAAGCCGGCGCCGGTGAGGTAGTTGGTCAGCGCGTCCACCCACACGTACATGACGTGGTCGGGGTGCCCGGGTACCGGCACACCCCAGTCGAACGTGGTGCGGGAGATCGACAGGTCGCGAAGCCCGCTCGACACGAAGCTGATGACCTCGTTGCGGCGCACATCGGGTCCGATGAACTCCGGATGCGCCTCGTAGTGGGCCAGCAGTCGCTCGGTGTAGGCCGAGAGGCGGAAGAAATAGGTCTGCTCCTCGGTCCACGTCACCGGGGTGCCGGTCTCCAGGGAGTACTTGTTGCCGTCGGCGCGGGTCTCGAGCTCGTCGTCGGTGTAGAAGCGTTCGTCGCGCACCGAGTACCAGCCGGAGTAGGAGTCGAGGTAGATGTCGCCCGCCGCGTCCATCCGCTTCCAGATCTCGACCGACGCGTCGATGTGGTCGGCGTCCGATGTCCGGATGAAGCGATCGAACGAGCTGTCGAGCTTCTCCTGCATCGCCTGGAAGGTGTTCGAGTTGCGATCGGCCAGTGCGGCGGTGGGGATGCCTTCGCTCTCCGCGGTCTGAGCCATCTTCAGCCCGTGCACGTCGGTGCCGGTGAGGAAGCGGACGTCGAAGCCGTCGAGCCGCTTGAAGCGGGCGATGGCGTCGGTGGCGACCTTCTCGTAGGCGTGCCCGATGTGCGGCGCGCCGTTGGGGTAATCGATCGCGGTGGTGACGTAGAAAGGCGTACTCATTTCAGGTTCACCCTAAGGTGTGGGCGTGAGTGCCCAGAAGAGGAGAGGCGAGCCGCCGCCGCTGCCAGAACCGTTGACGCCGCTGATCGACGCGCACACCCACCTGGACGCCTGCGGCGCCCACGACGCGGCGGATGTGCGCGCGGTGCTGGACCGGGCCGGGGAGGCCGGGGTGCAGGCCGTCGTCACGATCGCCGACGATCTCGCCGCCGCCCGGTGGGCGACCGAGGCCGCCGACGCGGACGACCGGGTGTACGCGGCCGTCGCGCTGCACCCCACCCGGGCCGACGCCCTGACCGATGAGGCGCGCACCGTGCTGGAACGCCTGGCCGAGCATCCCCGGGTGGTGGCCATCGGTGAGACCGGCCTCGATCTGTACTGGCCGGGCCGGCTGGAGGGCTGCGCCGAGCCCGGCCGGCAGCGCGACGCCTTCGCGTGGCACATCGACCTGGCCAAGCGGACCGGCAAGCCGCTGATGATCCACAACCGCGACGCCGACGTCGAGGTGCTCGACGTGCTGCGCGCCGAAGGGGCGCCCCAGACGGTGATCTTCCACTGCTTCTCGTCGGGGCCGGAGATGGCGCGGGTCTGCGTCGAGCAGGGCTGGGTGCTGAGCCTGTCGGGCACGGTGAGCTTCCGCAATGCCCGGGAGCTGCGCGAGGCCGCGCCGCTCATCCCAGCCGACCAGCTGCTCGTCGAGACCGATGCGCCGTTCCTGACCCCGCACCCCTACCGAGGGGCGCCCAACGAGCCCTACTGCCTGCCCTACACTGTGCGGGCGCTGGCCGAGGTCGTGGGCCGGCCGGCGGAGACGATCGCCGAGGAGACTTCCGCCACAGCGAAGCGGGTGTACGGGATGGCGAGTTGCCGCCCCTAGACCTTTTCGTTACCGTCCTGTGATAAAGCTGGGCCGCCCGCCGCTGTCCGTAGTGCCGTAGTAGTGCCGTAGCCGGGGTAGACGACATTTTGAATGCAGTGAACAAACTTCATCAGGCGCGCTCGCCGCTGCTGCGAGCGTTGGTCGCCGCGACTTTGCTGGCCCTGATCTTCGCCGGTGGCACCGCGGTAGCCACGCACAAGACCGTGACGCTGACCGTCGACGGCGCCTCGATGGTGGTGCCGACGATGAAGAGCCGGGTCATCGACGTGGTGGAGGAGAATGGCTTCCAGGTCGGCGAGCGTGACGATCTGTATCCGGCCGCCGACGCGGCCGTGCACCAGTCCGACACGATCGTGCTTCGCCGCAGCCGTCCGCTGGACATCTCGACCGACGGCGGCGGCACCGAACAGGTGTGGACCACCGCGTCGACCGTCGAGGAGGCGCTGGCCCAGCTGCGGATGACCGACAGGGCGCCGATGGCTGCCTCGCGCAGCAGCCGAGTTCCGCTAGCGGGCATGGCTTTGCCCGTTGTCAGCCCCAAGACCGTGCAGATCGACGACGGTGGCGCGGTGCGCACGGTACGCCGGGCCGCACCGAACGTCGCGGCCTTGCTGGAAGCCGTCGGGGCGCCATTGCAGCAAAGCGACCGCGTGATTCCAGCACCCTCGTCACCCATCGTCGACGGGATGCAGATCCACGTCACCCGGATCCGGCTCGAAAAACTCACCCAGCGGCTGCCGCTCGCCCCGAACAACCAGCGCATCGACGATGTGACGCTGAATATGAGCAGGCAGATCGTCGAGGACCCGGGCAGCCCCGGCGTGCAGGACGTTACGTTCACCGTCGCCACCGTCAACGGGGTCGAGACGGGGAGGCTGCCAGTAGCCAGTGTCGTCGTATCGCCGGCCCGCGACGGTGTGCTCCGAGTCGGCGCGAAGCCGGGCACCGAGGTGCCTCCGGTTACCAACGGAGCGACATGGGACGCCCTCGCCCGGTGCGAAGCAGGAGGTAACTGGGCCATCAATACTGGCAACGGTTACTTCGGCGGCGTGCAATTTGACCAAAACACATGGGAGCGCAACGGCGGTCTGAGGTATGCTCAGCGGGCGGATCTTGCTACACGGGAAGAGCAGATCGCGATTGCTGAGGTTACTCGGGCCCGTCAAGGATGGGGCGCGTGGCCAACCTGTAGCGGGAGGATTGGTGCATCGTGACTATTCGGCTCCTCGGGCGAACTGAAATTCGCCACCTGGCTAAGTCGATCGACTTCCGGCCGCGCAAGTCATTTGGGCAAAACTTCGTCCATGATGCCAACACCGTGCGCCGCATTGTATCGGCATCCGGTATCAATCGGTCAGACCACGTGCTCGAGGTCGGACCCGGGTTGGGCTCCCTGACGCTGGCTTTGCTCGATCGCGGCGCCCGCGTCACCGCCGTGGAGATCGACCCGGTGTTGGCCCGGCAGCTGCCCACCACCATCGCCGACCACTCCCACAGCGAGATCAACCGGCTCAACGTCCTCAACCGCGACATCCTCACGTTCCAGGCTGCTGATCTGCCCGAGCCGCCGACGGCGCTGGTCGCGAACTTGCCGTACAACGTGGCGGTCCCGGCGCTGCTTCACCTGCTCGCCGAGTTCCCCTCCATCCGCACCGTCATGGTGATGGTGCAGGCCGAGGTCGCCGAGCGGCTGGCCGCCGAGCCGGGCAGCAAGGACTACGGCGTTCCCAGCGTCAAGGTGCGGTTCTTCGGCAACGTCCGTCGCTACGGCATGGTGTCGCCGACGGTGTTCTGGCCCATCCCGCGGGTCTACTCCGGCCTGGTGCGCATCGACCGGTACGAGACCTCGCCGTGGCCCACCGACACCGAGTTCCGCGAGCAGGTGTTCGAGCTCATCGACGTGGCGTTCGCGCAGCGCCGCAAGACCTCGCGCAACGCGTTCGCCGAGTGGGCCGGTTCGGGTAACGAGTCCGCCAGCCGGTTGCTGGCCGCCAGCATCGACCCGTCGCGCCGCGGCGAGACGCTGAGCATCAACGACTTCGTCCGGCTGCTGCAGCGCTCCGAGGACTGGCACGTGGCCCCGCCCAAGCCGGAGCCGACGGTCACCGAGACGGTCTCGGAGACGGTCACGCCGGCCGAGAACACCGCCGGGTAGGCACCGGCTGGGTTTCCCAGGTCCAGCGCTGCGGCGTTAGGGTCGTTCGGTGTCCGCGCGCGACGGCAGTACCGCATCCGAATGGGTGCCCACCGGCTCGGTCAGTGTCCGCGTCCCGGGCAAGGTCAACCTCTACCTCGAGGTGGGGGATCGTCGTCCCGACGGCTATCACGAGCTGACCACCGTCTTCCACGCGGTGTCGCTGCTCGACGAGGTCACGGTCAGCAACGCCGACGTGCTGTCGCTGGAGATCTCGGGGGAGGGCGCCGACGCCCTGCCCACCGATCACCACAACCTCGCCTGGCAGGCCGCCGAGTTGCTCGCCGAGCACGTGGGGCGGGCCCCCGACGTCGCGATCTCCATCGAGAAGACGATCCCGGTCGCCGGCGGCATGGCCGGCGGCAGCGCCGACGCCGCCGCCGTGCTGGTGGCGATGAACACGCTGTGGGAACTCGGGGTGCCGCGGCGGGACCTGCACGCGCTGGCCGCTGCGCTCGGCAGCGACGTTCCCTTCGCGCTGCACGGCGGCACAGCGCTCGGTACCGGGCGCGGCGAGGAGCTGGCAACGGTGTTGTCCCGCAACACTTTCCACTGGGTGCTGGCGTTCTCGGCCGGGGGGCTGTCGACGGCGAAGGTGTTCGCCGAGATCGACCGGCTGCGCAGCGCCGCCGAGCGCACCCTGCCGCCGCGACTGCAGAGCCCCGAACCGGTGCTCGAGGCGCTGGCCTCCGGCGACCCCGCGCAGCTGGCGCCGCTGCTCGGCAACGACCTGCAGGCGGCGGCGGTGAGCCTGGATTCCTCGCTGCGCCGCACGCTGCGCGCCGGGGTGGACGCCGGGGCGCTGGCCGGCGTGGTGTCCGGTTCCGGCCCGACCTGCGCGTTCCTGTGCGCGTCGGCCGGCGCGGCCGTCGACGTCGGCACCGAGCTGGCCGGAGCCGGGGTGTGCCGCACGGTCCGGGTGGCCAGCGGCCCGGTGCACGGCGCTCGGGTGGTGCCGAGCCCGTCGGCCTCGGTGTGACACATCCCTCATTTGTCGCGTCCGTTTGGCAGCTACTTAAGAGTTGCTTAAGATGATCGGCGGTGAGAGCTAGCGGTCGAGTAGTGGACGCGAACAGTTCCCCCGCCGACGACGATGGTGGGTTGCGGACTGGGCACGTTGCTGGAACAGCAACCGTCTTCTCGACATCACCGATTCGAGACACAACTGCTGCTCAAATGTGTGCGCGCCTCCCTGAAATGCCCCGCCATCAGGCGGACCATGGCAAACGGGCGTATGCACCGGGGCAGATGTCGGCGAGGAGGTCGTCGTGAGCAGATTCACCGAGAAGATGTACCTGAATGCCCGGACGAGCAGCCGCGGCATGGTGACCGGCGAGCCGCACGAGCCCGTCCGCCACACCTGGGGTGAGGTGCACGAGCGAGCAAAGCGCATCGCCGGCGGCCTCGCCGCGGCGGGGGTGGGTCTCGGTGACGCGGTCGGCGTGCTCGCGGGCTTCCCGGTCGAGATCGCTCCCACCGCCCAGGGCCTGTGGATGCGCGGCGCCAGCCTGACGATGCTGCACCAGCCCACCCCGCGCACCGACCTGGTGGTCTGGGCCGAGGACACCCTCAACGTCATCGGCATGATCGAGGCCAAGGCCGTCATCGTGTCAGAGCCGTTCCTGGTCGCGATCCCGGTGCTCGAGGAAAAAGGCGTCAAGGTCCTCACCGTCACCGACCTGCTGAAGTCCGATCCCATCGAGCCGATCGAGGTCGGCGAGGACGACCTGGCGCTGATGCAGCTGACGTCCGGGTCCACCGGCTCACCCAAGGCCGTCCAGATCACCCACCGCAACATCCACTCGAATGCCGAGGCGATGTTCATCGGGGCCCAGTACGACGTCGACAAGGACGTCATGATCAGCTGGCTGCCCTGCTTCCACGACATGGGCATGGTCGGCTTCCTGACCATCCCGATGTACTTCGGTGCCGAGCTGGTCAAGGTCACCCCGATGGACTTCCTGCGGGACACCCTGCTGTGGGCCAAGCTCATCGACAAGTACAAGGGCACCATGACCGCGGCGCCGAACTTCGCCTACGCGCTGTTCGCGAAGCGGCTGCGCCGCCAGGCCAAGCCCGGCGAGTTCGACCTGTCCACGCTGCGGTTCGCGCTGTCGGGCGCCGAGCCGGTCGAGCCCGCCGACGTCGAGGACCTGCTGGATGCCGGCAAGCCGTTCGGCCTGGATCCGGGCGCGATCCTGCCCGCTTACGGCATGGCCGAGACGACGCTGGCGGTGTCGTTCTCGCCGTGCGGCAAGGGCCTGGTCGTCGACGAGGTCGACGCGGACCTGCTGGCGGCGCTGCGCCGGGCCGTCCCGGCGACCAAGGGCCACACCAAGCGCCTCGCCGAGCTCGGCCCGCTGCTCACCGACCTCGAGGCCCGCGTCATCGACGATCACGGCAACGTCATGCCGCCGCGCGGCGTCGGCGTCATCGAGCTGCGTGGTGAATGCGTGACCCCCGGCTACATGACCATGGGTGGCTTCATCCCGGCGCAGGACGAGCATGGCTGGTACGACACCGGCGACCTCGGCTACATCACCGAGGAGGGCAACATCGTCGTCTGCGGCCGCGTCAAGGACGTCATCATCATGGCCGGGCGCAACATCTATCCGACCGACATCGAGCGGGCCGCCGGCCGCGTGGAGGGCGTGCGGCCCGGGTGCGCGGTGGCGGTGCGGCTGGACGCCGGGCACTCCCGCGAGACGTTCGCCGTCGCGGTGGAGTCGAACAACTGGCAGGACCCGGCCGAGGTCCGCCGCATCGAGCATCAGGTCGCCCACGAGGTCGTCGCCGAGGTCGACGTGCGGCCGCGCAACGTCGTCGTGCTCGGCCCGGGCAGCATCCCGAAGACGTCGTCGGGCAAGCTGCGCCGCTCCACCTCTGTCTCGCTGGTCACCTAACGCCGCCCCGTTGTGGCGAGCGCACCCACCCCGCCCCGTTGTGGCGAGCGCGCGGGTCTGCACGGGGACACGCCGCGGGACGTGTACATTTTGCGCGCGCTCGTCCGGTAATCCAGTGGCCCGATGTCGGCACCCGTCGATACCGTCGAGCTCATGGCCTCCCCTCCAGCGATAGAAGCCGTCGACCTCGTGAAACGGTACGGTCCGAACACCGCCGTCGACGGTGTCAGCTTCGCCGTGGCGCCGGGGTCGGTGCTCGGCCTGCTCGGCCCTAACGGCGCCGGCAAGACCACCACCGTGCGCATGATGACGACGCTGACCAAACCGACCAGCGGAACCGCCCGGGTCGCGGGCTTCGATGTGTGCACCCACCCCGACCAGGTGCGCAGGCACATGGGCCTGACCGGCCAGGTGGCCACCGTCGACGAGCTGCTCACCGGCCGGGAGAACCTGCGGATGATCGGCGGCCTCCTCGGCATCCGCCGCAAGCACCTGGTGCAGCTCACCGACCAACTGCTGCACCAGTTCTCGCTCTCCGATGCCGCCGAGCGGGTGGTCAAGTCCTACTCCGGCGGGATGCGTCGGCGCCTCGATCTGGCGGTCAGCCTGCTGGCCTCCCCGCCCGTACTGTTCCTCGATGAACCCACCACCGGGCTGGACCCGCGCAGCCGCAGTGAGCTGTGGGAGGTGCTGCGCGCACTGGTCGCCCAGGGCACCACGCTGCTGCTGACGACCCAGTACCTCGAGGAGGCCGACCAACTCGCCGACGACATCGTCGTGATCGACCGGGGGCGCATCATCGCCCAGGGCTCGCCGCTGGAGCTCAAACAGCAGGCCGGCCGGGCCAGCCTGGTGGTCACCGTCGCCGACGGTGCCGACCTCGAAGCCGCCCGAGCCCTGCTGGCCGGGACGGGTACCGACGTCTTCGTCGACGCCGCCGCCCGCAGGCTCACCGCGTCGGCCGACGGCCTCGGCGACATGATCGAGGTGGCGGGCCGGCTGCAGGACAGCGGCATCGCGGTCGACGACATCGGGCTGTCCCGGCCCAGCCTCGACGACGTCTTCCTCACCCTGACCGGACACCGCACCGAGGACACCGAGGAGGTGAGCGCATGACCGCGGTGCAGACCGAGCAGACCGTACCCGGTACCGTCGAGGCGGTGCCGATCCGGCCCACCAACATCGTGCAGCAGTCGTGGATCATGGTGAAGCGCAACATGATCCACACCAAACGCATGCCAGAGATGCTGAGCGACGTCACCGCGCAGCCCATCATGTTCGTGCTGTTGTTCGCGTTCGTGTTCGGCGCGTCGATCACCAACACCGGTGGGGCGTCCTACCGGGAGTTCCTGCTGCCCGGCATCCAGGCGCAGACCATCGTGTTCTCGGCGTTCGTCGTGGCCTCGGGCATCACGGCCGACGTGGAGAAGGGGATCATCGACCGCTTCCGGTCGCTGCCGATCTCACGCTCCTCGGTGCTGATCGGCCGCAGTATCGCCAGCGTCATCCACTCCTCGCTCGGTGTGCTGGTGATGGCGGCCACCGGGCTGGCCATCGGCTGGCGGATCCGCGGCAGCGTCGGTGAGGCGATGCTGGCGTTCGCGCTGTTGCTGGTGTTCGGGTTCGGGATGATCTGGTTCGGCATCCTCGTCGGGTCGCTGCTGCGCACCGTCGAGGCGGTCAACGGGGTGATGTTCACCGCGCTGTTCCCGATGACGTTCCTGGCCAACACCTTCGTGCCGACCGAACCCATGCCGCACTGGCTGCGGGTGATCGCCGAGTGGAACCCGGTGTCCTCGCTGGCCCAGGCGATGCGGGAACTGTGGGGCAACGGCGGGCCCGCCCCGGCGAGTGCGCAACTGCCGCTTCACCATCCGGTGTTGGCGACCATATTGTGGTCGCTGGCGCTGACCGCGCTGTTCGCTCCGGTCGCGCTGTACGCTTACGCCCGCCGGACCGCCGACTAGGAACCCGGGGTGGCACATAGCTGAGTATGGCGTACCATACTCAGCATGGTTGACAAACTGCCGCCGCGACTGGCCGAGCATCCCACCGTGCGCGCGGTGCGCGCCCGGGAGCGACACGCCCCGGGCGTCATCGACGCCGACTGGTTGCGGCAGGTGTGCCTGGATGCCGGGGTCGACGACGTCGGCTTCGTCAGCGCGGACAACGAGGCGCTGAAGTCGGAACTCGAGCACGTCGAGCAGGCGTTGCCCGGCGCGCGCAGCTATATATCGCTGGTGGTCAAGATGAACCGCGACAACGTGCGCTCCACGGCGCGCAGCGTGGCCAACCAGGAGTTCCACCGCAGCGGCGAGATCATGAACGAGGCGGCACACCGCATCACCCGGGTGCTGCAGGATGCCGGGCACCGTGTAGTGAACCCGTCGGCCACCTTCCCGATGGAGATGGACCGGTTCCCGGGACGGATCTGGGTGGTGGCCCACAAGCCCGTCGCGGTCGCCTCCGGCATGGGGGTGATGGGTATCCACCGCAACGTCATCCACCCGCGGTTCGGCAACTTCATCCTGCTCGGCACTATCATCGTCGGCACCCAGATCAGCAGTTACGGTTCCCCGCTTGATTATTCACCGTGTCTGGAATGCAAGCTGTGTGTCGCAGCGTGTCCGGTCGGTGCGATCAAGAAGAACGGCGACTTCGACTTCGTGGCCTGCTCGGTGCACAACTATCGGGAGTTCATGGGTGGGTTCACCGACTGGGTGCAGACCATCGCCGACAGCGCCGACGCCGAGGACTTCCGGAACAGGGTCACCGATTCGGAGAACGCGTCGATGTGGCAGAGCTTGTCGTTCAAGGCGAACTACAAGGCGGCCTACTGTCTGGCGGTCTGCCCGGCCGGTGAAGAGGTGATCGAGCCCTACCTCGAGGACCGAAAGGGCTTCATGGACCTGGTCCTCAAACCGCTGCAGGACAAGCACGAAACGCTGTACGTGTTACCGAATTCCGAGGCCGAGGCGCACGCCAAGAAACGCTATCCGCACAAGCCGGTGAAAGTGGTCGACAGCGGTATCCGCCGCCGCTGACTCCCGCGCCGAAATTGCATTCCAGCAGGGCTCTACTCGAACTTTTCCTGCTGGCCCTCTTTGCCACGCTCGTTGTGAGTCAGTTCAACGGAGTGTGAAGGGGTTAGGTGTGTCGATCAGTGCCGGGTTCAGTGTCGCCGAGATTCGTGAGTTCGTCATCGAGTATCAGCGGGT
>JBFWOX010000044.1:0-48448 GCA_050250295.1 Mycolicibacterium sp. | reverse complement strand
ATACTCGATGACGAACTCACGAATCTCGGCGACACTGAACCCGGCACTGATCGACACACCTAACCCCTTCACACTCCGTTGAACTGACTCACAACGAGCGTGGCAAAGAGGGTGGAATGCAATTTCGCGGGGTGGGTGCTGGGGCTGGGACTGGGCTCGCGGGTGGGTGGCGTCGAGACCTGGTTGTGATCTTCGCCGGTTCGGGGTTCGGCGGGCAGAGAAGTTACGCTTGACGCAATGGTCCCGCTTTGGTTCACGCTGTCCGCACTCTGTTTCGTGGGTGCGGCTGTGCTGCTGTATGTCGACCTCGACCGACGTCGGGGTCTGGGCCGTCGCCGCAAATCCTGGGCAAAGTCGCACGGGTTCGACTACGAGCACGAATCCAGCGACATCCTCAAGCGCTGGAAGCGTGGCGTGATGTCGACCGTGGGCGACGTCACGGCCAAAAACGTGGTGCTCGGTCAGATCCGCGGCGAGGCCGTCTTCATCTTCGACCTCGACGATGTCGCCACGGTGATCGCGCTGCACCGCAAAGTCGGCACCAACGTCGTGGTGGACATGCGGCTCAAGGGCATCAAGGAGCCCCGCGAGAGCGACATCTGGCTGCTCGGGGCCATCGGCCCGCGGATGGTGTACTCCACCAACCTCGACGCGGCCCGCCGGGCCTGCGACCGCCGGATGGTGACCTTCGCCCACACCGCGCCGGACTGCGCCGAGATCATGTGGAACGAACAGAACTGGACGCTGATCAGCATGCCGGTCACCAGCACCCGGGCCCAGTGGGACGAGGGTCTGCGCACCGTGCGCCAGTTCAACGATCTGCTGCGGGTGTTGCCGCCGGTGCCCGCCGCGGTCGCCGGGCAACCCATTGCGCGCCGCAGCGGTTCCCCGAGCCGGCCGCTCATCCCGGCACCGGCCGGCCGCGCCGAACCGGTCCCCCCGGGGCCGGGATACGCCGGTCCGGCCCGCCCGGATGGGGGACGGCGGCCGCAGCCGCCTGCCCCGCCGATCCCGCGCAACGGCCGCCAGTCGCCGAACTATCAGCGGTAAGTATCCTCTGGGCATGCCACGCCCCGTCGCTCTGATCACCGGGCCGACGTCCGGGCTCGGCGAGGGTTTCGCACGCCGCTACGCGGTCGACGGCTTCGACCTGGTGCTGGTGGCCCGCGACAAGGACCGGCTGGAATGTCTGGCCGCTGAGCTGCGCGACGAGGCCGGTGCGCAGGTCGAGGTGGTCCCCGGGGATCTGGCCGACGCCGACGACCGCGGCGCGGTGGCCGAGCGGCTGCGCGCCGGGGTGCAGGTGCTGGTCAACAACGCGGGCTTCGGTACCTCGGGGGAGTTCTGGTCCACCGAGTTCGAGGTGTTGCAGTCCCAGCTCGACGTCAACGTCACCGCCGTCATGCAGCTGACCCACGCCGCCCTGCCTGCCATGCTGGCCGCCGGCAGCGGCACGGTGCTCAACGTCGCCAGCGTCGCCGGGCTGCTGCCGGGCCGCGGGTCGACCTACTCGGCGTCCAAGGCGTGGGTGGTGTCGTTCACCGAGGGCCTGGCCAACGGGCTGGCCGGCACCGGCGTCGGCGTGCACGCGTTGTGTCCTGGCTTCGTGCACACCGAGTTCCACGCCCGCGCGGGCATCGACATGGCGGGCACCGCATCGTTCCTGTGGCTCGAGGTCGACGACGTGGTGCGCGAGACGATGGCCGACGTCAGCAAGGGAAAAGTGGTGATCATCCCCGGCCTGCAGTACAAGGCGCTGACCACCGGTGGCCGGATGGTACCCCGAAACGTGGTGCGCACCTTGACAAGAGTGGTGGGCAAGGGCCGTGGTCGTACCTGAGATCCAGTGCGGGTAATCGCGGTGCTGGTGGCGATCGTGCTCGCCGCCACGTCCTGTTCGGCGGACGACCGGGTCGACGTGTTCTCCGCCACGCAAGCCGCGATCGGCGAGTCGCTGGCCATCCTGGGCTGGAACATGTCGGTGGCCAATCTGCGGTTCGACGCCGATTACGTGCTGGTGGACGTCGAGGCGGCGCCGGCGGAGACCGACGGTGCGCACGTCAAACCGGAGGACATCCGGTTCGGTCTGTACGGCGCGCTGGCCCACCCCATCGAAGCGCCCGCGCTCGGCGGCTGCCAGGATGTGACAACCCTTGACATCCAACCCCTTTCGGCTTCCAGCCCGGACCGGATGTCCGGAACGGTGTGCCTCGGGCCGCTGCGCGACCAGGCGCAGGTGCGTGGCGTGTACGTGTACTCGCCGCGCGACCGTATCGCCGGCACCACCGTCGCCTACCCCGCGGCGTTCCCCGTCGGGGTGATGCCGACCAACAGCAACGACGCCGGCCTGACGCTGCGGACCACCAGCGTGGACGCGTTCCGGGCCGACGGCGCGCAGCTGGCGCCGACCGCGCTGGGCGACCCCACCGCGTTCGAGGGCGACGGCTACATGTTGATCGGACTCGAAATCGCTGGGCTGGCAGCGCGATACCGCGAGGATTCGGCAGCCCGCGGTGGTCCGTTGATGGTGCTGGCCGCACCCACCCGGACTGGGCGCGGGCTGAGCCACGCGTGCGACATCTACGGTGCGTCGCTACTGGTGCTGCCCGAGGCGTCGCGGGAGGCGGTGCAGGTCCGCGCCTCGCTGTGCACCCAGGGCGAGATCAACGAGGCGCTGCTGTACGCGACGGTGTCGCTGACGGGCACCCACGCCGGACTGTGGACGTCGGGTGACTGAGCCGGGCCCCACCGAATGGGGCGAGGGACCCGGTGTCGGGCCGTGGCCCGGCGAACCGCCGGCGGACCCCCGCTACGACCCGGAGCTGCTGCGCACCGGTGACACCCGCAATGTCGTTGACGCATACCGGTATTGGACCCGGGAGGCGATCATCGCCGACATCGACGCCCGCAGACACCGGCTGCACGTGGCGATCGAGAACTTCGGCAACGACGCCAACATCGGCGCGGTGGTGCGCACCGCGAACGCCTTCGCCGTCGACACCGTGCACATCGTCGGCCGTCGGCGCTGGAACCGGCGCGGCGCCATGGTCACCGACCGCTATCAGCGGCTGCGCCACCACGACAGCACCGCTACCCTCCTCGGCTTCGCGGCACAGGCCGGGCTGACCGTGGTGGCGATCGACAACATCCCGGGCGCCGCGCGCATCGAGGACGCCGTCCTGCCGGCGGACTGCCTGTTGATCTTCGGGCAGGAGGGGCCCGGCATCACCCCGGCGGCGACCGCCGGTGCGGCCATCACCCTGTCAATCGCCCAGTTCGGCTCGACACGCAGCATCAACGCGGCGGTCGCGGCCGGCATCGCCATGCACACCTGGATCCGCCAGCACGCCGATCTCGGCCGGGCCTGGTGAACGGGGGCGCAGCGCCGACCAGACCGCGACCGACGCGGCGAGCAGCAGCACCGCCCCGACCCCGGACGCGACCGCCAGCCCGTGGGTGAACGCCTCCTTGGCCCCCGACAGCACCTGCTCGGCCAGCGGCGCTGGCAGCGATTCGGCCGCTTCCAGCGCGCTGGGCAGCGAGTCGCGGACCTGCGGGGCCACGGCGGCCGGGAGGCCCGGCGGCGGGATCGCGGTGCGGTACACGGCGGTGACGATCGAACCCAATGTCGCGATGCCCAGCGCCATCCCGAGTTCGTAGGCGGTCTCCGAGATCGCCGCGGCCGCGCCCGCGCGCTGCGGGGGTACCGAGGCCAGCACGACGTCGCTGGCGACGGTGAAGGCCAGGCCGAGCCCGAAGCCGACGACGAACAGGGCGCCACCCAGCGGCGGGTACGGGGCGAGCGGGGCGAAGATCCACAGCGACGCCGTCAGCGCAGCCATCGCGACACCGACCATGGCCAGCCCCGCGGTGAGCATCGCCCGGTGCGACACGTAGCGCACGGCCACCCCGGCGGCGACGCCGACCACCGCGGCGGTCGCCGCGGCGGGCAGCTCGGCGAGACCGGCCTTCAGCGGGCCGAATCCGTGGACCAACTGGAAGTACTGCGCCAGGAAGAACAACAGCCCCGACAGGCCGAGCACCGAGAGCAGGTTGGTCGCCACCACCCCGGCGAACCGCGGGTTGCCGAACAGCCGCACGTCGATCAGCGGGGAAGCCAGCCGCAGCTGGCGCCGCACGAACAGCGTCAGCGCCAGCGCGCCGACCACGGCCGCGACGACGACGTCGACGCCGACACCGTGCGCGCGGCCGGTGAAGGCCTCCTTGATGGCGTAGACGATGCCCAGCATGCCGACCATCGACAGGGCCACGCTGGGCAGGTCCCAGGGCCCTGGCTGTGGGTCGCGGTGCTCGGGCAGCAGCACGACGCCGGCGACGAGCAGCAGCACCATCACCGGCACGTTGATCAGGAACACCGACCCCCACCAGAAGTGCTCGAGCAGCACACCGCCGACCACCGGGCCCAGCGCGGCGCCCGCCGACCAGGTCGCCGCCCATACGCCGACGGCGATGCTGCGTTCGCGTTGGTCGGGGAACAGACCGCGGATCAGCGCCAGGCTGGCCGGGGCCAGCGTCGCGCCCGCCATGCCGAGCGCAGCGCGCATGCCGATCAGCATCTGCGGTGTCGTGGAGTACGCCATCACCACCGAGATGATCGCGAAAGCCGTTGCCCCGCACAGCAGGAGCTTCTTGTGCCCGATGCGGTCACCGAGGCTGCCCATGGTGATCAGCAGCGCGGCCAGCACGAACGAGTAGATGTCACCGATCCACAGGATCTGGGTGCCGGTGGTGTCCAGGTCGGCGCTGATGAACGGGGTCGCCAGCGCCAGCACGGTGCCGTCGACGGCGATGATCAAGATGGCCAGGGTCAGCACGAACAGCGCCAACCAGCGTCGGGTCATGGGTTGCGGACTCCCTCGAGCATCAGGTCGGTGATGTGCCGGTCGAAATCGCGGTCGGCCAGCCGGCCGGCGCGGATGGCCCAGGCGGTGGAGCTGACCAGGCTGTAGAACGCCTCGGTGAGCCAGGCCGCGGTCAGGTCGGGCCGGAACTCGCCAGTGCGCTGCCCACGCAGGAACAGCGCGGTGATCGCGCTGTCGATCTCTTCCCACACCTCCAGCGTGTTGTCCATGTCGAGGTCCTGGGTCTGGCTGTACAGCAGCGCCAGGCACGGTGCCACCGGCCGGCACGCCGACACCAGTCGGTGCAGCGCATCGGAGGCCGAACCCTCATGCGGCCGAACCGTTTTCAGGACTTCTCGCATCTCGGAGATGGCGAGTTCCTCCAGTGCGGTCATCAGCGCCAGGCGGCCGGCGAAATGCCGGTGCAGGGTGGCCCGGCTGACGCCGACGGCGGAGGCGATCTCGTCCTGCGTGGCATTCGGCCGACGGCCGAGGAACTCGGCCGCTGCGCGCAGCAGGGCGTCGCGGGACACCGACATGCAACAACAATACCTCAAATGAGACAAATATGTCTCATCCGGAGGCTGGCTGGATGAGGCAGGATCGAGGCCATGGATCAGATGTGGGCCAACCGCGCCGCCAGCGCCGAAGCCGCGATCACCAACCGCCACCTCCGGCGGCTGTGGGGACTGCCGGGCACCCAGCTCGCGGTGGTCTCTTGGCCGGCCGCGGGGCGGCACCGCCGCTTCGGCACCTGGCACTACTGGTGGCAGGCCCACCTGCTGGACAACCTTGTCGACGCCCAGATCCGCGATCCCCAGCCCGAACGCCAGTCCTCGATCGCCCGTCAGATCCGCGGGCACCGGCTGCGCAACATCGGGTCCTGGGTCAACGACTACTACGACGACATGGCGTGGCTGGCGCTGGCGCTGGAACGGGCCGGCCGGCTGGCCGGGGTAGGCCGACCGAAGGCGCTGACCAAGCTCGCCGACCAGTTCCTGACCGCGTGGGTGCCCGAGGACGGTGGCGGAATCCCGTGGCGCAAACAGGATCAGTTCTTCAACGCCCCCGCCAACGGTCCGGCCGGCCTCTTCCTGGCCCGCCACGAAGACCGGCTGCGCAGGGCCCAGCAGATGGCCGACTGGATCGACGAGACCCTGATCGACCCGGACACCCACCTGGTGTTCGACGGCGTCAAGGCCGGTTCGCTGGTCCGCGCGCAGTACACCTACTGCCAGGGCGTGGTGCTGGGCCTGGAGACCGAACTGGCCGCGCGCACGCGAGATCCCCGGCATGCGCCCCGGGTGCACCGGCTGGTCGCCGCGGTGGCCGAGCATATGGCGCCCGCCGGGGTGATCACCGGCGCCGGCGGCGGTGACGGCGGCTTGTTCGACGGCATCCTGGCCCGCTACCTGGCCCTGGTGGTCACCGACCTGCCGCACCGCGACGCCGCCGACGAGGCCGCCCGGGCGACGGCGCGTGCTGTCGTGCTGGCCTCGGCGCACGCCGCGTGGGACAACCGCCAGACCGTCGACGGCCTGCCCCTGTTCGGCGCGTTCTGGGACCGGCAGGCCCAGGTCCCGACGGCAGACACCGAGGACGCCCAGTTGGTGGACGGCGCCGTCAACTCCTCGGAGATCCCCGAACGCGACCTGTCGGTGCAGCTGGCGGGTTGGATGCTGATGGAAGCCGCGCACACCGTCGCCGGCGACGACACCGACGACACAGGGGAGAGCACTGCCGGTGAGTGAACCGACGACCCAGCGGGGCTTCCCACTGCTTCCGTCACGCGCCAACCGTGGCAGCAAGGCCACCAGGACCACCGACAACACCGCCGCCGCACTGCTGCTGGCCGCCACCGTCGTCGCCATCGCGTGGGCGAATTCGCCGTGGGCGGACAGTTATTCGGCCCTGCTGGACACCCACGTCGGGCTCAGCTTCGGGGACCGGCACTTCGACATGTCGGTCAAGCACGTTGTCAACGACGCGCTGATGACGTTCTTCTTCTTCATCGTCGGGCTGGAGGTGACACGCGAATTCACCATCGGTGAGCTCACCGACCGGTCCCGGGCCGCGGTGCCCGTCGTCGCCGCGGCGGCGGGCCTGATCGTGCCGGCCGTGATCTTCGTCGCCTTCAACCCCTCCGGTGAGAACGTCCACGCCTGGGGCGTGGTGATCTCCACCGACACCGCGTTCCTGGTCGGTGCGCTGGCCATCATCAAGCCGATGTTCCCGGCCCGGGTGCGGCTGTTCCTGCTCACGCTGGCGGTGGTCGACGACGTCGGGGCGTTGATCGCGATCGCGGTGTTCTACTCCGATGCCATCGACGTCGGCGCGCTGATCGTATCGATCGCGCTGATCGGCGCGCTCGCGCTGGTCCGCAGGCTGGCACCGGGATTCCGCGGGCCCGCGTACACGGTGTTGGGCGTGGCGCTGTGGATCGCCTTGTTCATGGCCGGGATCCACCCGACGCTCGCCGGCGTCGCCGTGGCACTGCTGATCCCGGTGTTCATCCCGGCGCGCCGCCCGGTCGAGCACGCGGTCGAGCAGATCCGCGCGTTCCGGCAGTCCCCGAACTCCCAGTACGCCCGAGCGGCCAGTCGCGCACTGCGCGAATCGATCTCGATCAACGAGCGGCTACAGACCGCGTTCGCGCCGACGGTGTTCTTCGTGATCCTGCCGTTGTTCGCGTTGGTCAACGCCGGGGTGCGGCTCGACGGGCAGAGCCTGGCCAACGCGCTGCGGTCGCCGCTGACCTGGGGCATCGTCGCGGGCCTGGTGCTCGGCAAGTTCGTCGGCATCACCGGGGCGACCTGGCTGATGCGGCGCACCGGGTGGGGAGCGCTGGCCCCCGGCCTGACCCTGCGCCGGATCGCCGGTGGGGCGGCGCTGTCCGGGATCGGCTTCACCATCTCGCTGTTCATCGTCGACATCGCGATCGCCGAGCCGGCCCGGCAGGACCAGGCCCGCATCGGCGTGCTGGCCGCGTCGCTGATCGCGTTCGTGTTCGGGTTTGCGATCTTCCGGATCACCGACTGGGTGAGTCCGCCCGAACCGGTCGGGCTCAAGCTGCTGCGGCCGGTGGACCCGGAGCGCGACCACTACCGCGGTCCCCTCGATGCGCCGCTGTGCCTGGTCGAGTACGGCGACTTCGAATGCCCGTTCTGCAGTCGGGCCACCGGCGCCATCGACGAGGTCCGGGCGCATTTCGGCGACGAGCTGCTCTACGTGTGGCGGCACTTCCCGCTCGAGCGGGAACATCCGCGGGCGTTCGACGCCGCCAGGGCCAGCGAGGCCGCCGCGGTGCAGGGCCGGTTCTGGGAGATGGCGCGCGAGCTGTTCGACCACCAGGACGACCTGGAATGGTCGGACATCTACCGTTACGCCGTGGCGGCCGGATGCGATATCGAACAGTTCGACATGGACGTGCGGGTGCATTCGTCGAAGGTGCTGCACCGGGTGCTCGACGACGCCGAGGACGCCGACGCGATGGACCTCAACGCGACGCCAACGCTGTTCGTCAACGGCAAGCGGCACCGCGGCCCGTGGGACGCCGCGAGCCTGATCCGGGCGCTCGAGGGCAGCCGGGCGAACCGGCCCTAACCCGTCGGCTCCGGTTCGGCGGCCCCGCCGCCGGCCTGCCGCGCCGTCTTGCGGCGCCGGTACCACTCGATGGCCATCGGCAGCACCGAGACCACGACGATGGCGATGACGATCGGCTCCAACAGCTTCTGGACCATCTCGAACCGACCCAGCCAGTACCCGAGCAACGTCAGCCCGATCCCCCACACCGCCGCGCCGACGGCGTTGTACAGCGTGAACACCGCGTAGTTCATCTTCGCCGCGCCCGCGGTGATCGGCGCCAGCGTGCGCACGATCGGGACGAACCGGGCGATGACGATCGCGAACGGGCCCCGCTGCTCGAAGAACAGGTGCGCCTCGTCGAGGTAGCGCTGTTTGAGGAACCGGGCGTTGGGCTTGAACATCGCGGTGCCGACGTTGCGGCCGATCCAGTACCCGACCTGGCCGCCGAGTACCGCCGCGATCGGGATGAACACCAGCAGCTGCCAGAGCTCGAAGTTGGCGTCCACGCTGCCGTCCTGCGCCGCGGCCGCCGTCCCCGCGGCCAACATACCCGCCACGAACAGCAGCGAGTCACCCGGCAACACCGGGAACAGCACCCCGGACTCGACGAACACCACCACCAACAACCCGATCAGCGCCCAGGTCCCGAAGTAGGAAAGCAGGTTGATCGGGTCCAGGAAATCAGGCATCAGCGCGAGGGTGTCGACGACCACGGGACCCAAGGGTACCGGCGCGGGGCCGGAGAGCGGTTCCTCGGCGCTTGATCGTCGCTCCGCCTAAAGTCCACGGGTATGGCAACCCACAAGGCAGTCCACGTCGCCGCCGCCGGCGCCGCACTGACCCTCGTCGACGTAGACACGACGGCACCGCCGGCCGGGCACGTCCGCATCGCGGTCGCCGCGTGCGGGGTGTGCGGCACCGACCGCGAGTTCCACGCCGGGCACTTCCCCGGCCTGCAATGGCCCATCACCCTGGGCCACGAGATCGCCGGCACCATCGCCGAGCTCGGCGAGGGAGTCGAGGACTTCACCGTCGGCGACCGGGTGGCCGTCGGTTGGTTCGGCGGCAACTGCAACCGCTGCATCCCTTGCCGCAGTGGCTATTTCATGCAATGTGAGCGCGGCCAGGTGCCGAGCTGGCACTACCCGGGCGGCTACGCCGAATCGGCGACCGTGCCCGCCACCGCCCTGGCCCGCATCCCCGACGGGCTGTCGTTCGTCGAAGCCGCGCCGATGGGTTGCGCCGGGGTGACCACCTTCAACGGCCTGCGCAAGACCCACGCCAAGGCCGGGGACCTGGTCGCCGTCCTCGGGGTGGGTGGTCTCGGACACCTGGGTGTGCAGTGGTCGCGCGCGATGGGATTCGAGACGGTCGCGATCGGCCGGGGCACCGGCAAGGCGCAGGAAGCCACCGAGCTGGGCGCCCACCACTACATCGACTCCACCGCGCAGGACGTGGCTGCGGAGATGAAGAAGCTCGGTGGGGCAGCGGTGGTGCTGGCCACCGCGAACAACGCCGATGCGATGGCCGCGACCGTCGGCGGCCTCGGACCGGAGGGTGCGCTGGTGGTCGTCGGCGTCACCGCGGAGAACCTTCCGATCAGCCCGCTCGATCTCATCAGCTCCGGGCTGTCGGTGACCGGCCATCCCTCGGGCACCGCGCGCGACGTCGAGGAGACGATGCACTTCGCGCTGCTGACCGGGGTGCGGGCGAAGGTGCAGGAAGCCCCGCTGACGCAGGCCGCGGAGGCCTTCGAGGCGATGGACTCCGGCCGGGCCCGCTACCGGATGGTGCTCACCGTCTGAGCCGCATCAGCTCCACAGTGTGACGTGGACCTTCGGCCGGAACCGCGTCACCCCCACCCCGGTGCCCCGGATCATCGCCTGAGTGCAGCGCGGCGTGGTGATGAAGTTCAGCAGCTCGGTCACCGCGGGTTGGCGGGCGGCCGGCGGCAGCGTCGAGGCGCACCACTCACCCTGCACCCCGGGCCCCTTCACGTGCACGAGCCGGCCGGCCGACAGATCCTTGGACACCGCGAAGCCAACGGCCAGCGACACCCCGCCGACCCGCTGCACCTCCTCCAGCGCCGCGGCGTCGCTCTGGAAGATCCGCTGATTCGCCTCCGGAATCGCCAAAGCCTTTAGTGCGATGGCGATCTCGCCGTCCACCCCGCCGGCCGACGGGCCCAGCATCCACTGCTGTTCGCGCAGCAGCGCCGGGGACGGCGTGCCGGTGGCCAGCGCGCTGCCCGGTGAGGCCACCGTGATGATCTGGTACTTCAGGAACGGCCGCACGGTGATCGCGGTCCCGGGGTCGGCGGCGGCCGGCCCGAGCGCGATGTCGACCGCCCTGGACTCGATCAGGTCGCGGAACCGGCTGGTCGGGTGCACGCTCAGCTCGACCGACAGATCGTCGGCGCGCGAGGAGAACAGCTCGATGAGCCCCGGTGCGGCGTGCTCGGCGAACGCGCTGGACGCCGCGATCCGCAGCAGCCGGCGCCCGTGCGCCGCCTCGGTCACCTCGATGGCGGTCTGCTGCTGCAGCCCGAGGATCTCGATGGCCCGGCTGGCCAGCCGCAGCCCACCCGGGGTGAACGCCAACCCCGCCGCGGTCCGGCTGAACAACGGGTCGTCGAGTTCCTTGCGCAGCTGCGCCACGTGCATCGAGACCCCGGCGTCGGACACCCCCAACTCCGCTGCGGCGGCATGGACCGAGCCCAGCCGCACGACCGCCGAGAAAGCTCGAAGTTGCGCCGGGGTCACGAAATCAGCCTACTTTTGATGGCGTGCAAGACGTTTTGGCCGAACTGGCGGCGATCTGGCGAGCCGGCGGGACCGCCGGACTGGCCACCGTGGTGCGCACCTTCTCCTCGGCACCCCGGCAACCCGGTGCGGCCATGGTCGTCGCGCCTGACGGGACGGTCGCCGGCTCGGTGTCCGGCGGGTGTGTGGAGGGCGCGGTGTACACCTCGGCCACCGAGGTCGTCACCACCGGGATGCCGCGGCTCGAGCGCTACGGCGTCAGCGACGACGACGCCTTCGCCGTCGGGCTGACCTGTGGCGGGGTCCTCGACATCTTCGTGGAGGCGGTGTCGCCGCGCAGCTTCCCGCACCTGGACCGGGTCGTCGACGACATCGCCGGGCACCGCCCGGTGGCGATCGCCACCGTCATCACCCATCCCGACCCGCGCTGGCTGGGCCGCCGGCTGGTCATCGGCCCCGACGACGTCGACGGCGCGCTGGGCTCCGAGCGCGCCGACGCTGCGGTCACCGACGACGCGCGCGGCCTGCTGGCCGCCGGCCGCAGCGAGGTCATCACCTACGGCCCGGACGGGCAACGCCGCGGCGAGGGCATGGAGGTGTTCGTCGCCAGCTATGCTCCGCGGCCGCGGATGCTGGTCTTCGGTGCCATTGACTTCGCCGCCGCGGTGGCCCAGCAGGGCTCGTTCCTCGGCTACCGCGTCACCGTTTGCGACGCCCGCGGTGTGTTTGCCACACCGGCCCGCTTCCCGACCGCCGACGAGGTGGTGGTCGACTGGCCGCACCGCTATCTGGCGGCTCAGGTCCAGGCCGGGGCCATCGACTCGCGCACAGTCATCTGCGTGCTGACGCACGACGCCAAGTTCGACGTTCCGCTGCTGGAGGTTGCGCTGCGGCTGGACGTCGGCTACATCGGCGCCATGGGGTCGCGCCGCACCCACGACGATCGGCTGACTCGGCTGCGCGAGGCCGGGCTGACCGAGGCGGATCTGAGCAAACTGTCCAGCCCGATCGGTCTCGACCTGGGGGCCCGCACGCCGGAGGAGACGGCGGTATCCATCGCCGCCGAGATCATCGCCCGCCGGTGGGGTGGCGGCGGACGCCCGCTGTCGGATATCGGTGGTCGCATTCACCACGACGACGACGGTAGCCCGTCGGCGCTGGGGGAGTTAAGCGATCGCTTAAGTCACTATTGACGGTCTTGAAAGCCCGGGCCGACACTGGTGTCCCCTTCGGACGCGAGGTCGTCATATGCAAGTTCCGGGTCCTTTCGAATACGAACGAGCCACCAGCGTCGATCACGCCGTCGGACTGCTGGACCGACTGGGGGAGGGCGCGTTCGTCGTCGCCGGGGGGCACAGCCTGCTGCCGATGATGAAACTGCGCATCGCCAACCCCGAGTACCTGATCGACATCAACGACCTGGCCGGCGAGCTGGGCTACCTCGTGGTCGAGCCGACCCTGGTCCGGCTCGGCGCGATGACGCGGCACCGCGAGGTGCTCGAATCCGCCGAGCTGGCGCAGGTGTGCCCGATCTTCGCCGACGCCGAACGGGTGATCGCCGACCCGGTGGTGCGCAACCGCGGCAGCGTCGGCGGATCGCTGTGCCAGGCCGACCCCGCCGAGGACCTCTCGACCGTGTGCGAGGTCCTCGACGCGGTCATCGTCGCCCGCGGCCCGGGCGGCCAGCGCGAGATCGGCATCGACGACTTCATCCTCGGACCGTACGAAACCGCGTTGGCGCACAACGAGATCCTCACCGAAGTGCGGATCCCGCTGCGGCACAACACCTCCAGTGCCTATGCCAAGGTGGAGCGCCGGGTCGGGGACTGGGCGGTGGCCGCGGCCGGTGCCGCGGTGACGCTGGACGGGGACCACATCGCCGCGGCCCGGGTGGGGTTGACCGCGGTCAACGCCGATGCCGACGGCCTGGCCGCGGTGCGCGACGCGCTGATCGGTTCCCCGCCGACCGAGGAGACCTTCGCCCAGGCCGGGCGGTTGGCCGCGCAGGCCTGCGAACCGGTCACAGATCAGCGCGGCACCGCCGACTACAAGCGGCACCTGGCCGCCGAGCTGACCATCCGGACCCTGCGCACGTCCGTCGAACGGGTGCGCAGCATTCCCGAACCGAAGGGGAACTGATGCACGTCACGATGACCGTCAACGGCGAGCAGGTCAGCGCCGAGATCGAACCCAGGATGCTGCTCGTGCACTTCCTGCGCGACCAGCTCCGCCTCACCGGAACCCATTGGGGCTGCGACACATCCAACTGCGGGACGTGTGTGGTGGCCGTGGACGGGGAGCCGGTGAAGTCGTGCACGATGCTGGCGGTGATGGCCTCCGGCCACGATATCCGCACCGTCGAGGGGCTGGCCGACGGCGGCCGGCTCGACCCGGTGCAGGAGGGCTTCATGCAGTGCCATGGACTGCAGTGCGGGTTCTGCACCCCGGGCATGATGATCACCGCCCGAGCCCTGCTGGACCGCAACCCCGATCCCAGCGAGGACGAGATCCGCGAGGCCATCTCCGGCCAGATCTGCCGGTGCACCGGCTACACCACGATCGTGCGCTCCATCCAGTGGGCCGCCAAGCACGCCACCGAGGAGGTGCAGGCATGACGACCCTGGAATCCCGGCAGCCGTCACCGGAGGACACCGCCGACAACGACCAGAAGCCCTGCGGCCACGGCCGGATGCTGCGCAAGGAGGACCCCCGGTTCATCCGCGGCCGCGGCAACTACGTCGACGACGTGCAGCTGCCCGGCATGCTGCACCTGGCGATCCTGCGCTCGCCCTACGCGCACGCCACCATCAATGGCATCGACACCACCGCCGCGCAGGCCCACCCCAAGGTCAAGGCCGTCGTCACCGGCGCGGATCTGGCCGAGAAGGGCCTGGCCTGGATGCCGACGCTGTCCAACGATGTGCAGGCCGTACTGGCCACCGACAAGGTGCGTTTCCAGGGCCAAGAGGTGGCGTTCGTCGTCGCCGAGGATCGCTACTCGGCGCGAGATGCCTTGGAGCTCATCGACGTCGACTACGGCCCGCTGGACCCGGTGATCGACGTGCGCACCGCGCTGGACCCGTCGGCGCCGGTGATCCGCACCGACCTGGACGGCAAGACCGACAACCACTGCTTCGACTGGGAGACCGGTGACGCCGCCGCCACCGACGCGGTCTTCGCCACGGCCGACGTCGTGGTCAAACAGGAGATCGTCTATCCCCGAGTGCATCCCGCGCCGATGGAGACCTGCGGTGCGGTCGCGGACCTGGACCCGGTGACCGGCAAGCTGACGCTGTGGTCCACCACCCAGGCCCCGCACGCGCACCGCACGCTGTACGCGTTGGTGGCCGGGCTGCCCGAGCACAAGATCCGGGTCATCTCGCCCGACATCGGCGGCGGCTTCGGCAACAAGGTGCCGATCTACCCGGGCTACGTGTGCGCGATCGTGGGTTCGCTGCTGCTCGGCAAGCCGGTCAAGTGGATGGAGGACCGCAGCGAGAACCTGACCTCCACTGGGTTCGCCCGCGACTACATCATGGTCGGCGAGATCGCCGCCACCAACGAGGGCAAGATCCTCGCCATCCGCTCCACCGTGCTGGCCGACCACGGCGCGTTCAACGGCGTTGCGGCGCCGACGAAATACCCGGCCGGTTTCTTCGGGGTGTTCACCGGCAGCTACGACCTCGAGGCCGCCTACTGTCACATGACCGCGGTCTACACCAACAAGGCGCCCGGCGGAGTGGCCTATGCCTGTTCGTTCCGCATCACCGAGGCGGTGTACTTCGTCGAGCGGTTGGTGGACTGCCTGGCCTACGAGCTGAAGATGGATCCGGCGCAGCTGCGGCTGGCGAATCTGCTGAAACCCGACCAGTTCCCGTACAAGTCCAAGACCGGATGGGTGTACGACTCGGGTGACTACGAGGCCACCATGCGCAAGGCGATGGACATGATCGGCTACGACGCGCTGCGCGCCGAGCAGGCCGAGAAACGGGCCCGCGGTGAGCTGATGGGCATCGGCATGGCGTTCTTCACCGAGGCGGTCGGCGCCGGCCCGCGCAAGGACATGGACATCCTCGGCCTGGGCATGGCCGACGGCTGCGAACTGCGCATCCACCCGACCGGCAAGGCGGTGCTGCGGCTTTCGGTGCAGACCCAGGGGCAGGGCCACGAGACGACGTTCGCGCAGATCGTCGCCGAGGAGCTCGGCATCCCGCCCGACGACATCGACGTGGTGCACGGTGACACCGACCAGACCCCGTTCGGGCTGGGTACCTACGGCAGCCGGTCCACCCCGGTGTCGGGTGCGGCAGCGGCGTTGGTGGCGCGCAAGATTCGCGACAAGGCCAGGATCATCGCCTCCGGCATGCTGGAGGCGTCGGTGGCCGACCTGGAGTGGGACAAGGGTTCCTTCCACGTCAAGGGCGACCCGTCGGCGTCGGTGACGATCCAGGACATCGCGATGCGCGCACACGGCGCCGGGGACCTGCCCGAGGGCATCGAGGGCGGTCTGGACGCCGAGGTGTGCTACAACCCGGAGAACCTGACCTACCCCTACGGCGCCTACTTCTGTGTGGTCGACGTCGATCCCGGCACCGCGGTGGTGAAGGTGCGCCGGTTCCTGGCCGTCGATGACTGCGGCACCCGGATCAACCCGATGATCATCGAGGGCCAGGTGCACGGCGGCGTCGTCGACGGCATCGGGATGGCGCTGATGGAGATGATCGCCTTCGACGAGGAGGGCAACTGTCTGGGCGGGTCGCTGATGGACTACCTGATCCCGACCGCGGTCGAGGTGCCGCACCTCGAGACCGGGTTCACCGTCACCCCGTCGCCGCACCACCCGATCGGCGCCAAGGGTGTCGGGGAGTCGGCCACCGTCGGCTCACCACCGGCGGTGGTCAACGCTGTGGTGGATGCGTTGGCGCCCTTCGGCGTCCGGCACGCCGACATGCCGCTGACCCCGTCGCGGGTGTGGGAGGCCATGCAGGGCCGGGCCACCCCGCCCATCTGACATGAGCATCGCCGAACGGGCCAAACAGCTGCTGGACGAACGCCGACCGTTCGTCCACGCGACGGTGGTGCGCGCCCAGCCGCCCACGTCCGCGCACGCCGGTGACGAGGCGATCCTGCTGGCCGACGGCACCATCGAAGGGTTCGTCGGCGGGCAGTGCGCCCAGAACTCGGTGCGCAAGGCGGCGATGGGTGCGCTGCAGGCCGGCCAGAGCGTGCTGCTGCGGGTGCTGCCCGACGGTGACGTGCACTTCCCCGACGCTCCCGGCGCCTGCGTCGTCGTCAACCCGTGCCTGTCCGGTGGAGCGCTGGAGATCTTTCTGACACCGCAGTTCCCGGCCCCGCTGGTGCGGATCTGCGGCACCACCCCGATCGCCGACGAGCTCGCCCGGGTGTGCGACGTGCTCGGCTACGGCGTGCGCCGCGACGACGACGGCGGCGGCTTCGACGGTGCCACCGCCGTGGTGATCGCCACCCACGGCGGCGCCGAAGCCGAGACCATTCGGGCCGCGCTGGATGCCGGCGTCGGCTACGTCGGCCTGGTGGCCAGCCGGGTCCGCGGCGCCGCGGTGCTGGCCGCGCTGGACCTCGCCGAAGACGAGCGGGCCCGGGTGCACACCCCGGTCGGGCTGCCGATCGGCGCCAAGACCCCGCCCGAGATCGCGGTGTCGATCGCCGGCGAGGTGATCGCCGGGGTCCGCCGCGACGGCCTGCCGGTGGCGCCGCGCCCGGATGCGCCGCCGACCGCGGTGGACCCGGTGTGCGGGATGACGGTCACCATCGCCGCGGACACCCCGCACCTGCAGATCGCCGGGGTGGACCACTGGTTCTGCTGCCCGGGCTGTCGGGACGGTTTCGCGGCGGCGCAGGCGTGAGGTTCACCGGCGTCGACGACGTCATCGGCAGGTTCGACGAGCACGGATACCTGCTCGACGTGGGCACGGCCTCGGCGTTCTACCTGGCCTCGTCGCTGAAGCGGCCGCTGCTGCTGGAGGGCGAACCCGGGGTGGGAAAGACCACGGCGGCGAAAACCCTTGCCGCCGTGCTGGACACACCGCTGATCCGGTTGCAGTGCTACGAGGGCCTGACCGCCGCCGAGGCGCTCTACGACTGGAACTACCAACGCCAGCTGCTGGCGATCAAGCTGGCCGAGTCCCGCGGCGCCGTGCTCGACGAGTCCGACCTCTACAGCGAGGCCTATCTGGTGGACCGGCCCATCCTGGCCTGTGTGCGGCATCGTGGTCCCGTCGCGCCGGTGCTGCTGATCGACGAGATCGACCGTGCCGACGACGAATTCGAGGCGCTGCTGCTGGAGTTCCTCGGCGAGTCGGCGGTGACCGTCCCCGAGCTCGGCACGTTCGTCGCCGACCAGCCACCGGTGACGGTGCTGACCTCCAACCGCAGCCGCGATCTGCACGACGCGCTGCGGCGGCGCTGCCTGTACCACTGGATCGACTATCCCGAGCCGGTCCGCGCGGCGGCGATCGTGCGCCGCAGTGTGCCCGGCGCGGCCGCGCCGCTGATCGAGCACGCCACCCAGTTCGTCGGCCGGGCCCGCGAGCTCGATCTGGACAAGCCGCCGGGGGTGGCCGAGACCATCGACTGGGTCGCCGCGCTCGTCACCCTCGGGGTGGGCGACCTGGTGGACCCGGCCGCCCAGGCCGGGCTCAGCGCCCTGGCCAAGAGCCCCGACGACAGCACCGCGTTGCGCGAACAGTTCGACGCGTACCGCACCGAACTGGCCACCGGATAGGAGAGCCCATGAAGATCGCCAACGAGTTCACCGTCAGCGTCCCCGTCGAGCAGGCCTGGGAGGTGCTGACCGACATGGAGCAGGTGGTCCCGCTTATGCCGGGGGCGCAGCTCGTCGGCCGCGAGGGGGAGGACTACCTCGGCAAGGTCAAGGTCAAGGTCGGGCCGGTCACCAGCGAGTTCAGCGGCAAGGCGCACTTCGTGGAACGCGACGACGCCGCGCACCGCGCGCTCATCGACGGTCGTGGCAAGGAGGCCCGCGGCACCGGCAACGCCGCCGCCGTCGTCACGCTGCAGTTGCACGAGGCCGGCGAGCACACCCGCGTCACCGTCGACACCGACCTCAAGATCGTCGGCAAGCTGGCCCAGTTCGGCAGCGGCATGCTCGAGCAGGTGTCGGAGAAACTGCTCGGCCAGTTCGTGGACTCGCTGGAGGCCAAGCTGGCGGCGGGTGAATCGGAGCCGTCGGCGCCGGCGGAGTCTTCAGCGTCGTCGGCGCCCCCGGCGCCCGCCGAGTCCCCGGCACCCCGGATCGCCGCCGCGCCCGAGCCCGAACCGATCGACCTGTTGCAGCTGGCCGGCGGCACCGCGGTGACCAAGTACGCGGCGGCCGCCGTGATCGCTGCGGTGCTTGTGCTGCTCCTGGTGATCCTGCGGCGCCGGCACGACGAGTGAGCACAAGCACACCGGCGCTGCTGCGCGGCGTCGACCTGGCCGCCTTCGCGGCGGCGCTGGTGGCCAAGCTGCGTGCCGGTGGGGTGGTGGTCTCGGCCAGCGGTCCGGCGGCATTCGTCGCCGCGATGCGCGTGCTGGTGCCGTCGGCGCGCACGCAGCTGTACTGGGCGGCGCGCCTGACCCTGGTGAACCGGGCCGGGGACCTGCCCGCGTTCGATGCGGTTTTCGATGCGGTGTTCGCCGACGCCGTGCTGCCGGTCGACCCGGTCGCGCTGCGCGCGGCGCGCGGTGCGGCGGGCTCGGTACCCGCGACCGGCCGCCGCGACGAGACCGGCCCGCAGGCCGACGGCCTGCCCTGGACCACCCGACCGCCGTCGCTGCGCGGCGCCGACGCCCCCGCCGACGCGGTCGCCATTCCCGACGTGCTGCCCAGCCGGATCGTGGCCCGCGCGGAGGAGCCGTTCGAGACATTCGACGACGCCGACCTGCGGTTGATCGGGACCTGGCTGGAGCAGGCGGTCGCGCTGTGGCCGACGCGGCGCACCCTGCGCGCGGAGGCCACACCGCACGGCAAGCGGATCGACCTGCGGGCCACCATGCGGGCGTCGCGCCGGACCGGCTGGGAGCCGGTGGAGCTGTCCCGGACCCGGCCGCGGCGCCGTCGCCGCCGGCTGGTGCTGGTGTGCGACGTCAGCCGGTCGATGCAGCCGTACACGTCGATGTATCTGCACTTGATGCGGGCTACGGCATTGCGGCAGGCTGGTTTTCATCCAGAGGTGTTCGCGTTCTCGACGACGCTGACGCGGCTGACCGCGGTACTGGCGCACCGTTCGGCCGAGACCGCGCTGGCCAGGGCCAACGCCAAGGTCACCGACCGCTACGGCGGCACCCACCTGGGCGGCGCGGTCGCCGAGCTGCTGGCGCCGCCGCACGGCGCCGCGCTGCGGGGCGCGGTGGTGGTGATCGCCTCCGACGGCTGGGACAGCGACCCGCCCGAGGTGCTCGCGCGTGCCCTGGTCCGGGTGAAACGCCGTGCTGCACATTTGGTTTGGCTCAACCCCCGGGCGGCGGCGCCGGGTTTCGAGCCGCTCGCGGGTTCGATGGCGGCCGCGCTGCCGTACTGTGACGTGTTCCTGCCCGCGCATTCGCTGTCCGGGCTGGGGGAGCTGTTCGCGGCGCTGGCGCAGCTGGGACGCTAGAGGGATTTCTCGCGACGGCGCCGCGGCGGTCGATCTTTGAGATACTGCTGCAGATATGCCGGATCAGCGGAGAGGAAGTGCCATGCCCATCGCCACGCCCGAGGTCTACGCCGAGATGCTGAGCCGCGCCAAGGAGCACTCGTTCGCGTTCCCGGCCATCAACTGCGTGGGCTCGGAGAGCGTCAACGCCGCGATCAAGGGCTTCGCGGACGCCGGCTCCGACGGCATCATCCAATTCTCCACCGGTGGAGCGGAATTCGCCTCCGGACTGGGGGTCAAGGACATGGTGACCGGCGCGGTGGCGCTCGCGGAGTTCGCGCACGTCGTCGCCGCCAGGTACGACATCACGGTCGCGCTGCACACCGACCACTGCCCCAAGGACAAGCTGGACACCTACGTGCGGCCGCTGCTGGAGATCTCCGCGGAGCGGGTGCGGGCGGGCGGGAATCCGCTGTTCCAGTCGCACATGTGGGACGGCTCGGCGGTACCGATCGACGAGAACCTCTCGATCGCCCAGGAACTGCTCAAGCAGGCCGCGGCGGCCAAGATCGTCCTGGAGATCGAGATCGGCGTGGTCGGCGGCGAGGAGGACGGGGTCGAGGCCGAGATCAACGAGAAGCTCTACACCTCGCCCGAGGACTTCGAGAAGACCGTCGATGCCCTCGGGGCCGGCGAGCACGGCAGGTATCTGCTGGCCGCGACGTTCGGCAACGTGCACGGCGTCTACAAGCCGGGCAACGTGGTGCTCAAGCCCGAGGTGCTGGCCGAGGGGCAGCGGGTGGCGTCGGCCAAGCTCGGGCTGCCGGAGGGGTCCAAGCCGTTCGACTTCGTGTTCCACGGCGGGTCGGGGTCGCTGAAGTCGGAGATCGAGGACTCGCTGCGTTACGGCGTGGTGAAGATGAACGTCGACACCGACACCCAGTACGCGTTCACCCGGCCGATCGTCGGGCACATGTTCACCAACTACGACGGGGTGCTCAAGGTCGACGGCGAGGTCGGCAACAAGAAGGTCTACGACCCGCGCAGCTACTTCAAGAAGGCTGAGGCGTCGATGAGCGAACGGGTGGTCGAGGCGTGCAACGACCTGCACAGCGCGGGCCGGAGTGTGACCGCCGGCTGAGCCGGCAATAGGGCAGAAGCCGGCTCGACCTGTCGGCCCCAGCCGCCGCCCGTCAGGCGCTGGGGGCCTGGCAGATCTTCCACTGGTCGTCGCGGAACTGCAGGTCGAAGCTGCGGGTGGACCGGGTCTGCGGGGCGTAGGCCATGAACGTGGTGACGTTGGCCTCGGCGTGGTCGCCGTTGATCACCACCTGGTCGATGCTGGCGACGACGGGGTAGCGCTTGGCCGCGGCCACCCGCTGGTGCGTCTCGGACCAGGCCTTGTCGTCGTAGCGTACGTAACTGTCCCGGGTGGTCCCGCAGGTGATGCCGCGCAGCGTGGCCAGGTCACCGGTCTGCACGGCGGTGTCGAACTGCTGGATCGTGCTGCGGACCCTGTCCTCTTGCGAGATTACCGGCGAATTCTCCCGGGTCAGCAGGATGGTGCCGAGGATCGCGATGGCCGCCAGCGCCGCGATGATCAACACGATCGCGATCACCCAGCCCCAGCTGCGCCGCCGCCGGGGCGGCTTGGGTGCCTCCCCGCGCGGCGGGATCATCTGGGGCGCAGCGGGTTTCTGCGTGGCGAAGGCCTCCGTCTGGGCGCCGGCCGGATCGTAGGGCCGGTTGATGATCTGCGTGGTGCCGGCGTCGAACCCCGACGGCGCGGTGAACCGGCGCTCGCCGGGGGTGACGGTGGGCTCGTCGGGGGTGGCAGGGTCGGCGGGCGCCATGATCTCGGTGGCGGGCTCGTGGTCGGGGTGCGGCTCGGGCAGCACCTCGGTTTCGGCGTCCGCGGTCTCTTCTGGTTGGTCAGGCCCTGTGGGGTTCGCCATTCCTGCTGAAATCCTCCTGGTCCTAACAGACGCTACGGCCGAAGCTTAGCCATCCGTGGTGACGACCGGTCACCGGCGCACTGCACAATGGGTCCATGACTCGCATGGGTGATCTCCTCGGACCCGAACCGGTATTGCTGCCCGGCGATCCCGAGGCCGAAGCCGAACTCGACGCCGCCGAGAACCCGGCCCTCGTCGCCGCGGCGCATCCCGCCGCCTCCATCGCCTGGGCGGTACTGGCCGAACGGGCCCTCGACGACGATCAGGCCGTCACCGCGTACGCCTACGCCCGCACCGGCTACCACCGCGGGCTCGACCAGCTGCGCCGCAACGGCTGGAAGGGCTTCGGCCCGGTGCCCTTCGCGCACGAACCCAACCGCGGGTTCCTGCGCGCCGTGGCGGCGCTGGCCCGCGCCGCGCAGGCCATCGGCGAGACCCCCGAATACCAGCGGTGCCTGGATCTGCTCGACGACTGCGACCCGGTGGCGCGCGCCGAACTCGGCCTGAGCTAACTCGACTCGCACTCGCAGCCGGCGGCCGTGTCGGGCGGCTCCACCTGCACGGTGGCGTGGTCCAGCCCGCGGGCGCTGAGCACCGCGCGGGCCTCGTCGAGCACCAGCGCGGAGTTGCGGCTGCTGGTCAGGTGGGCAGTCACCATGTCCCTGCCCGGCACCAGCGTCCATACGTGCAGGTCGTGCACCTCGCTGACCCCTTCGACGGCGCACAGCGCCGCGCGCAGCTCGTCGACGTCGATGTGGCTCGGCGAGGTCTCCGACAGGATCCGCAGCGCGGCCCGGGCCAGTGAGATCGCGCGCGGCAGCACCCACAGCGCCACGAACACGGCGACGACGACGTCGGCGTACGGCCACCCGGTGGTCACGGTGACGATGCCGGCGATCAGCACGCCGACGCTGCCGACGGTGTCGGCGACGACCTCCATGTACGCGCCCTTGACGGCCAGGCTCTGCTTGGACTGCGACCGCAGCAGCACCACCACGATCGCGTTGGCCAGCAGCCCCGCCAGCGCGACGACGATCATCGGCACGCCGGGGATCTCCGGTGCGTTGCCGAGCCGCTCGATCGCCTCGTAGAGGATGAACGCCGCCATGCCCAGCAGCAGCGCCGCGTTGGCGACCGCGGTGAACACCTCGGCGCGGTGCCAGCCGTAGGTGCGCGCCGGTGACGCGCTGCCGCGCCGGGCCAGCACCACCGCGGTCAGCCCCATGAACATCGCCACCAGGTCGGTGAGCATGTGCCCGGCGTCGGCCAGCAGCGCGATCGAGTTGATCACCAGCGCGGTGGTCAGCTCGACGGCGAAGAAGATCGTCAGGATGCCCGCGGCGACGAGCATGCGTGACACCCGGGTGTCAGCGCCGTGGCTGTGATCGTGTCCCGCGCCCATGCCCAGCAATGTATGCGAAAACGTGCATATATCGCAAGGGCCGCAAGAATCAGAGCCAGGCCGACCAGAACCGGGTGAGCGCCCCGCCGATCGACGACAGTGTCGGCGGCACCCCGGACAGGTCGAACAGCCAGTACACCGCGCCGAAGAACCACTGGTTCAGCGGCGGCGCGATGAGCAGGAACAGCAGGATGAAGAACCCCCACTGCTTGGCCGGGGCCAGGGCGCGCTGCGTGTCGGGGCTCAGGTGTGGCTCCAACGCGCCGTAGCCGTCCAGCCCGGGGATGGGCAGCATGTTCAGCAGGAACGCGGTCACCTGCAGGAACCCCAGGAACGCCGGGGCCGACCAGAAAACCGAATGGGCAGGGTCGTACAGCAACCGGGTCAGCGCCAGCAGCAGCACCGCGAAGCCCAGGTTGACCGCAGGGCCGGCTAGGCTCACCAGCGTCCGCTGCCTGCCGGTCATCCATCCGGTCCGTACGTACACCGCGCCGCCGGGCAGGCCGATGCCGCCGAGCGCGATGAACAGCACCGGCAGCCCCAGCGACAGCAGCGGGTGGGAGTACTTGAGCGGGTTCAGCGTCAGGTAGCCGCGGGCGGCGACGTCACGGTCGCCGAACCGGTACGCGGTGTAGGCGTGGCCGAACTCGTGCACGCACAGCGACACCAGCCAGCCGGCGATGACGAAGACGAACACGCCGACGTAGGACAGCGGCCGGACGTCGGATGCCGAGATCCAGGCGACGACCCCGCCCGCGGCCGTGATCGCGATCAGGGCGAGGAAGATCGGGCTGGGCCGCACCGACTGGTGCAGTGGGCGAACGCGCACGTCACGACGCTACCCGCAACCAGCCCGCGGTATGGCGGTAGAACGTCGAGCGGCGCACCGGGCGCGGCCCCGCCACCCCGTCGCGCACCACCAGCGCGCCGGTCGTGCCGAGCTGCGCCGCGCGCCCGGCGATCCAGCGGGTCGGTCGCATCCGGGGGCTGAGCGCGCTGGCCCGCAGCCCGGGCATCGACGTCGTCGGCTCGATCCGCACGCCGGTGATCTCGCCGTCGAACAGCCAGTCGTCGTCGACGACGCCCTCGCCGCGGATCTTCTGCTGCCCCTCGGGCGGCAGCCAGTACGCCGCCCGGGTGAGGACGGTGCCGGTCTCGTCCCTGATCAGCGGGACCCGGGTCGCGGTCCCGGTCAGCGCGCGCCGCACCTGCCACGGCCGGGCGACGTGGGCGACCTCGACGTCGAGCCGGTCGGCGCGCAGTAGCCGGGTCAGCACCGCCGACAGCTCGGCGTGTGAGCCGGCCACCACGACGCGCCGGAACCCGGTGAGGCCGTCCAGATCGGTGAGTGCCAGACCCCGCAAACCCCGCGGAACCCGCCGGCCACCTGTGGCGACGACCGCCACCTGCGACGAATCCACGCTGCTCCTTTGTCACCGGCGTCTGATCGGGTCGGAGTGAATCAGATAAGGTAGCTCACCGGCTGCACGCGGTGTGAGGCAGTACGAGCGAAAGACGTCAGCATGCCGGCAATCGTCCTCATCGGCGCCCAGTGGGGTGACGAGGGCAAAGGTAAGGCCACCGATCTGCTCGGGGGTCGCGTCCAGTGGGTGGTGCGTTACCAAGGCGGTAACAACGCCGGCCACACCGTCGTGCTGCCGACGGGGGAGAACTTCGCGCTGCACCTGATCCCGTCGGGCATCCTGACGCCGGGCGTGACCAACGTGATCGGCAACGGTGTGGTCGTCGACCCCGGCGTCCTGCTCACCGAGCTGAAGGGTCTCGAGGACCGCGGTGTGGACACCGAGCGGCTGCTGATCTCGGCCGACGCGCACCTGCTGATGCCCTACCACGTCGCGATCGACAAGGTGGTCGAGCGCTACGCGGGCAGCAAGAAGATCGGCACCACCGGGCGCGGGATCGGCCCCTGCTACCAGGACAAGATCGCCCGCCAGGGCATCCGGGTCGCCGATGTGCTGGACCCGACGCTGCTCGCCGAAAAGATCCAGGGTGCACTGGAATTCAAGAACCAGGTGCTGGTCAAGATCTACAACCGCAAGGCGCTGGACGCGGCCGAGGTGGTGGACAATTTGCTGGCGCAGGCCGAGGGTTTCAAGCACCGCGTCGCCGATGCCCGGCTGCTGCTCAACGAAGCGCTGGAGCGCGACGAGATCGTGCTGCTGGAGGGTTCGCAGGGCACGTTGCTCGACGTCGACCACGGCACGTATCCCTTTGTCACATCGTCGAATCCGACCGCGGGCGGGGCAGCCGTCGGTTCCGGGATCGGTCCGACCCGGATCACCACGGTGCTGGGTATCCTCAAGGCGTACACCACCCGGGTCGGTTCGGGACCGTTCCCCACCGAGCTGTTCGACGAGCACGGCGCCTATCTCGCCAAGACCGGCGGTGAGGTCGGGGTGACCACCGGCCGGGCCCGCCGCTGCGGTTGGTTCGACGCCGTCATCGCCCGCTATGCGACTCGGGTCAACGGCATCACCGACTACTTCCTGACCAAACTCGATGTGCTCTCCAGCCTGGAGACGGTGCCGATCTGCGTCGGCTACTCCGTCGACGGCAAGCGCACCGACGAGATGCCGATGACGCAGTCCGACATCGCCCGCGCCGAACCGATCTACGAAGAGCTGCCCGGCTGGTGGGAGGACATCTCCGGCGCCCGCGAGTTCGAGGACCTGCCCACGCGCGCTCGTGACTACGTGCTGCGGCTCGAAGAGCTTGCCGGAGCGTATGTTTCATGCATCGGCGTCGGCCCGGGCCGGGATCAGACCATCGTGCGGCGCGACGTGCTGGCCGCCCGGTGAGCGCCGATTTCGGGCTGGATCCACGGCGCACCGACCCGGAGTACCACAAACACGGCGGCTTCCCGGTGTTCGAGGCCGCCGAGCCGGGGCCCGGCTTCGGGCGGTTCCTGGCCGCGATGCGCCGAGCCCAGGATCTCGCGGTGTCCGCCGATGCGGAACCGGAGGTGTGGGACGAGGCCGCCGACCGGATCGAGGCGCTGGTGGAGCTGCTCGAGCCGCACTGCGCCGCCGAGGGCGTCGGCCCGGCCAACCGGGTGCCGTCGCTGCCGGGCGCGGGCAGCCTGTTGGCGCCGCCCTGGACGGTGACCAAGTTCGGCCCCGACGGTGTCGAACTGGAGGTCACGTTCAGCCGCTTCCACGTGGGCGGTAACTCCGCGGTGCACGGTGGCGTGCTGCCGATGCTGTTCGACTCGATGTTCGGCATGGTGATCCACGCGACCGGGCGGCCGATCAGCCGGACCGCGTTCCTGCACGTGGACTATCGCAGGGTGACGCCGATCGACACCGTGCTGACCGCACGGGGCTGGCTGCGGGAGGCCGACGGCCGCAAGGCGTTCGTCAACGCCGAGCTGCTCGACGGCGACGGCAACGTGCTCGCCGAGTCCAACGGGTTGATGATCCGGCTGCTGCCCGGCCAACCCTGAACCCGGCCGCTGCCGTGCCACCATGGTGCGGTGGAGCATCCGGCTGACCGTCATCTGCGCCGTCTCACCACACCGCGGGCCGCCGCGCTGGCCGGTGTGCTGTTCGCGGTGCTGTTCGGCACCGCGCTGGTCCTGATCCGCCTCGCGCTGCCCGACGGTGCCGGACTGGGCGCGCCGTGGGCCGACCGGTCCGGCTCCCGGCTGCGGGTGGCCGTCGTGCTGATGCCGTTCGCGGGCATCGCGTTCCTGTGGTTCATCGGTGTCATCCGCGACGGCATCGGCGCCCTGGAGGACCGATTCTTCTCGACGGTGTTCCTCGGCAGCGGGCTGCTGTTCCTGGCGATGATCTTCGCCTCGACGGCCGTCGGCGCCGGCCTGATCGCCACCAAGCACGCGGACGGTACCCGCACCGAGGTCGCGGTGTTCGGTCAGGAGCTGCTGGTGGCGTTGTCGAGCACCTATGCGCTGCGGATGGCCGCGGTGTTCATGATGTCGCTGGCCACGATCTGGCTCAAGACCCGGCTGATGCCCGGTTGGCTGGTGGCGGTGACCTACCTTGTCGCCCTTGCGGTTCTGATCGCCAGCGACGTCAGCCGGTGGCTGACCATGGCCTTCCCGATCTGGGTGCTGCTGGTCAGCCTGCTGTTGGTGGCGCGCCGCGAGGTCAGTCCTGAGTCAGGCCCAGCGCCTGCGCCGGGCACAGGTTGACCGCCTCGCGGGCGCGGTCGGCCTGCTCGCCGCTGACCTCCTCGGCGAGGATCACCACGAACCCTTCGTCGTCCTGATCGAAGACGTCGCCGGCCACCATCACGCAGTTACCCGCCTGGATGCACAGCTCGCGATCCGCGGACACCTTGCTCACCCCGCCACCTCCTATTGTCTAGCTCCAGGTCACTGCCAACGACTTCAGACCGTAGATGAAGTTGAACGACCGGAACTGCACGTCCTCGAAGTCCTCGGCCAGCGCCAGGGTGGGGAAGCGCCGCAGCAGCGCCGGGAACGCGATCCGCATCTCCATCCGGGCCAGCGGCGCGCCCAGACAGTGGTGGACGCCGTGGCCGAACGCGAGATGGCTCAGCACACCCCGGTTGATGTCGAAAGCATCTGGATCGTCGGTGAATTCGGGATCGCGGTTGGCCGCGGGCAGCGATGCGAACACCAGTTGCCCGGCCGGGATCGGGACCCCGGCGATCTCCACGTCGGTGGTGGTGATCCGCGGGATCGACGAGTGCACGATCGACAGCCAGCGCAGCAGTTCCTCCACCGCGGGCGTCACCACCGCCGGATCGTCGCGCACCCTCGCGAGCTGGTCGGGATGGCGAAGCAACGCAAGGGTTCCCAGCCCCAGCATGTTCGACGTCGTCTCGTGACCTGCGAGCAGCAGCAGGCCCGCCACCCCGACCAACTCGTCGTCGGTGAGCTCGTCACCGTGGTCGCGGACCAGCATGCCGAGGATGTCGTCCCCGGGCCGCACCCTGGCACCCTGGACCAGTGAGGCCATGTAGGCCCGGCCCTGACGTTGCAGCTCGAAGCGTTCTTCGATCGGCACCGAGAAGTCGAGTTGGCGAGCGCTGCGCCGCTGGAAGTCGTCGCGGTCGGCGTACGGCACGCCCAGCAGCTCGCAGATCACCAGCGACGGGATGGGCAGCGCGAAATGCTCCACCAGGTCGGCGGGGCGCCCGGCCGCGGCCAGCGCGTCCAGCTGCGCGTCGACGATCTCGGCGATGTGCGGCTGCAGGCGCTTCATCCGCCGCTGGGTGAACTCCGGGGTCAGCATGCGGCGCAGCCGCGAATGCTCGGGCGGGTCCAGTCCGAGCAGGTTGCCGGCCCGGGCGCTGGCCTGTTCCTCCTCGGAGATCGGCGGGACGCCGGGCATGACGAAGCCCGGCGGGCGGGTGTTGGAGAACCGTGCGTGGTCGGACAGCACGGTCTTGACGTCCTCGTACCGGGTGACGAGGAAGACCTGCATGCCGAACGTGTTGGTGACGGTGCGTACGCCCTCGCCCTCGCGGATCGCGCTCAGCGCCGGGGTGGGGTCGAAGGCGTCGCGACGCATGTGCAGCGGCATCTCGGGTTGGACGGCCTGGCTCATCTATCGAAGCTACCCGTCGCTGAGAAATTCCTGGATGAGCTCGTTGACCAGGCCCGGGTTCTCCAGGCCGGCCAGGTGCGCCACGCCGTCGAGCACTCGGAACCGCGCGCCCGGGATGGCGTCGGCCATCGCGGCGGTCTCGGCGACCGGGAACGTCGAGTCCTCGGCGCCGGCGACCACCAGCACCGGCGTGCTCACCGACGCCAGCAGGGCCCGCTGGTCGGGCCGTTCGGGGACCACGCTGCGCACCGCCCACCGCACCGAGGCCATGTCGACGGATTCGGCGGCGGCGCGCACGAAGTCGACGACGTCGGGTCGGGTGGTGAAGGTGGTCGGCCCGAGGAAGGCGTTCAGCACCGAGCGGGTCAGCGGCTGCCGGATGCGGCCCAACCGCTCCGCGAGCCACAGCAGTAGGCCGTACTCGAGCTTCTGGCGGCGGCCCGCCGCCGAGGCCGTGCAGTTCATCAGCACCGCGCGGCCGATGCGGTCGGGATGCCGTGCCGCGAACGTGGCCCCGATCATGCCGCCCCACGAGTTGCCGACCAGATGGGTGCGGGCGATGCCGAGCGCGTCGAGGATGTCGACGACGGTCTGCGCGCACTGCTCGAAAGTGAAACCGGCGCTGAGCTTCTCACTGCCGCCGTGGCCGGGCGGATCCACCAGGATCACCTGCCGGCCGGCACCGAAGTGGTCGGCCTGGGCCGCCCACATGTCGCCGGTCATCAGCAGGCTGGGCCAGAACAGGATGGCCTCGCCGGTGCCGGTGCTACGGACCCGCAGCCCGCCCAGCTCGGTGTCGACCCGGATGCTGCGCACCGTTGGCACCGTAGTCCCCCCGCAGGGCCGGCCACCAGATCCGCGGGCCGATCAGTGTGAACAGCGCGGGGATGATCACGGTGCGTACCACGAAGGTGTCCAGCAAGATGCCGAGCCCGACGATGATGCCGATCTGGGTCAGCACGATCAGCGGCAGCACACCCAGCACGCAGAACACCGCCGCCAGCACGATGCCGGCGCTGGTGATCACCGCGCCGGTGGCCGACACGGCCCGCACGATGCCGTCGCGGGTGCCGTGTTCGGGGGTCTCCTCCCGCGCGCGGGTCACCAGGAAGATCGTGTAGTCCACGCCGAGGGCCACCAGGAACAGGAACGCGAACAGCGGTGCGGTGTTGTCCAGTGCGGGGAACCCGAACACGTGCACGCTGGCCCAGCCGCCCAGCCCGAGCGCGGCCAGCGCGCTGAGCACGGTGACCGTGACCAGGATCAGTGGCGCCAGCGCCGAGCGCAACAGCACATAGAGCACCAGCAGCACCACGGCCAGGATCGCGGGGATGACCACGGCCCGGTCGTGCGACGCCGCGGCGGCCGCGTCGCGCGCGGTGGCGCCCGACCCGCCGACGAGCGCGTCGGGATCCGCGCTGTGCACCGAATCCCGAAGTCCGTCAATGGTTTCGAAGGCTTCGCCGGTGGCCGGTGCGGCAGCCAGGACCACCGACCACTGGCTGAGCTCACCCGGCTGCCTGCCGGCCGGGATCGCCGACACCACCCCCGGCGTCTCGGCGATCGCGCGCTGCACATCGGCGGCGCGGTCGGTCGCGGCGATCACCCGGGCCGGATCGGTCAGGCCGCTGGGGAAGTGGTCGGCCAATGTCTCGAAGCCGCCGACGGATTCGGCCTCGACCCGGAACTGCTCGGTCTGTGACAGCCCGATCGGGGTGCCGAGCAGCCCGGTGCACAGCAGCGCCAGCGCACCGATCGACACCACCGCGACCCGCGCCGGACGCCGGGCCACCGCGGCGGCCACCCGGTGCCACACCCCGCCCTCGGTCAGGGCCCGGTCACCGACGGCGGGAATGAAGGGCCAGAACAGTTTCCGGCCGAACAGCGCGAGCGCGGGCGGCAACACCAGCAGCACGAACACCGCGGCGATCACCAGCCCGGAGGCCGCCTGCACGCCGAGGCTGCGGGTGCTCGGAGACGACGCGAACAGCAGCGTCAGCAGCGCCAGCACCACGGTGGCATTGCTGGCGACGATCGCCGGACCCGCGCGGCGCACCGCGGTGCCGAGCGCGTCGCGGTGGGACTCGGTGCGGGCCAGCTCTTCCCGATAGCGCGAGATCAGCAGCAGCGCGTAGTTGGTGCCGGCGCCGAACACCAGCACGCTGGTGATGCCGGACGTGGAGCCGTCCGGGCTCATGCCGAACGCCTCGGCGACGGCCGTGCCGACCACGGCGGCCACCCGGTCGGCGAACCCGATCACCAGCAGCGGCACCAGCCACAGCACCGGTGAGCGGTAGGTGACGATCAGCAGCAGCGCCACCACGGTCGCGGTGACGGCCAGCAGCGTGATGTTGGCCCCGGAGAACGAGTTGGCGATGTCGGCGCCGAACGCGGGTCCGCCGGTCACCTGGGCGCGCAGGTCGCCGGGCAGGCCGTCGGCCGCGGCCGTGCGCAGCTCGGTGACCTTGTCGGTGAGCGCGAACCCGGACAGGTCGGCCGACAACGGGACGGTGGCCACCGCGGCCTGCCCGTCCTCGGAGACCTGCGGCGACGGTCCGCCGGCGTCGGCACCCGCGGCGTCGATCATGCGCTGGCGCGCGGCGTCCACCGCCACGACGTCGGCCGGGCTCAGCGGCGCGGCGTCGGCGCGTGTGATCACCAGGATCGCGGGTACCTGATCCCCGCCGGGCAGCGCCGCCCGGGCCGCGTCGGCGCGGGCGGACTCGGCCTCGGCCGGTACGGCCTGCGGGGACTGCGAGGCGGAGTCGCCGCCGCCGAGCAGGCCCATCAGGGCGCCGGAGACGAGGACGACGAGGAGCGCGATCACCCAGGAGTATCGGCGGCTCATCCCGTCAATATTTCAGAAAATTAACAATTAATCAACTTAAGTTGTTCTATGCTGGGCCGATGCACGAGGTCGACCGCACCGCGCTGGAGGCGTCGATCGCCGCCGATGTGCGGGCGTTGACGGCGGAGTCCGATCAGCTCGGGCACACGTTCGCCGCCCGGCACGCGATGACGGCCAACGATTTCCGGGCCCTGTTGCACGTGATGGTCGCCGAGACCGCCGGTGAGCCGCTGACCGCGGGGGAGCTGCGCAAGCGGATGGGGGTCTCGGCCGCCGCGATCACCTACCTGGTGGAGCGGATGATCGGCTCCGGACACCTGCGCCGTGACGTCGACCCCGCCGATCGCCGCAAGGTGAAGCTGCGCGTCTCCGGGCACGGCATGGACGTCGCCCGTGGCTTCTTCACCCCACTGGCCGGCCACGTCCGCGCCGGCCTGGCCGACCTGCCCGACGCCGACCTCGCCACCGCCCACCGGGTGTTCACCGCGGTCGGTGACGCGATGCGGGCCTTCCTCGGTGAGTTGGCCGGCGAACTCGACGTCCGTCCCGGCTGACCCCCCATCGCGCTCACCGTGGGGCGAGCGTCGCCTCCTCCAGGTCCGGGCTGTGTAGCAGCGGGCGCAGCACGTCGGCGGCCCGGCGGTCGACCTCGTACGGGGCGATCCGCACCAGCACCACGGTCGCCAACCGCCGCCGCCGACGTCACGATCAGCGCCGCCGGGATGCCCTCCAGCTGCGCGATGACCGTCGGCAGCTGCAGCCCGATGAGCAGGGACGCGAACGACTCGACCCGACCGCCAACCCCGCCATCACCAGGAACAGCGGTGCTGTCCTGTCGTAGCGGCGCGCCACCGCCGCCAACAACACCGAGACGATTAGGACGGTCAGCACGGAGGCGTTCATGGCTGACAGCATGGCGTGCTTCATCGCGTCGCGGGTTCTGGCAGGCTGGTTTGTCGATGACTGACACCACGGACAGCGACACCGCGCCCGAGCCGACCGCCCCGCCCGCATCCGGCGCCGCGGAGGTGATGCTGCTCGGGGCCGGCCAGCGCAGCGGTGAACTGGCCCAGGCGTTCCGCCACTTGGGCGTCGAGGTCACGACGGTGGGCGGGTACGCCGACGCCGACACGGTGGTGGCGCTGGTCGAGACGGCCAACCCCCGGTACCTGGTCGCCGATGCCGGCTCGGTGCCCACCGACGCGCTGGTCGCCCTCGCCGAGCGCGGCGACGTCGAGGTGTTCCCCACCCCGCGCGCCGTCCGGCTGTCGCTGGACAAGGAGGGACTGCGCCGCCTGGCCGCCGATGAGCTCGGCCTGCCCACCGCCCCGTTCTGGTTCGCCGGCTCGGTGGAGGAGCTGACCGCGATCGCCAGGCATGCGGGTTTCCCGCTCACCGTCACCCCGGTGGCGGCCGCGCCGGGGGAGGGCCAGTCGGTGCTGCTGCGGCCCGACGACGTCGAACCGGCGTGGCAGCGCGCGGTGGCCGGCGGGCCGCTGAGCCTGAAGCGGGTGCTGGCCGAGACGGTCGTCGAGGTCGACGTCGAGGTGACGATGCTGACGGTGCGCACCTCCGGCCCGGCCGGACCGGAGGTCGTCTTCTGCGAGCCGATCGGGCATCAGGCCGGCGAGCGGACCCTGGAGGCCTGGCAGCCGCAGCAGCTCGCACCGTCCGCGCTGGACGCCGCGAAATCCATCGCCGCGCGGATCGTGAACTCTATGGGCGGGCGTGGGGTGTTCAGCGTCGAGCTGCTGGTGCGCGGCGACGAGGTGTACTTCTCCGACGTCCGGCCCTACCCGCAGGACAGCGGCCTGGTGACCCTGCGCTCGCAGCGGCTCTCGGAGTTCGAGCTGCACGCCCGCGCGATCCTCGGGCTGCCGGTGGACACCATCATGATCTCGCCCGGTGCCGTCGAGGTCGGCTACGCGGAGCCGGCGGCCGACGGCGCCGAACCGGATCCCGCGCAGCGGCGGCTGGTGCTGGCCGACGCACTGGCCGTGGCCGAGAGCGACGTCCGGTTGTTCCCCGATTCATCCCCCGATTCGGCGACCTCCGACGCGCCGCGCTGGCGGTCGCTGGCAACGGCGACCGCACCCGATCCGATCGTCGCGCGCGACCGCGTCCGCCGGGTCGCGACGGCGCTGCGCAGGCTTGGCTGAGCGTGACCGAACCCACCGAACCCACCGAACCCACCGAACCCTCGGAGTCGCGGACGTCACCCGGCCCGTTCCTGGGTGCCCTGGCCATCATTGCCGCCGTGGTGATCGCAATCGTGTTGGTGAACGTCTTCTCCGGCGACGAGCCCACCGACGATCAGCTGATCGCGCGCGCCGCGTCGGGGCAGAACGCCGCCCTACAGCGCGGCGACTACGCCGACTTCCGCGAGTTCACCTGCGCCCAGGAGCACCGCACCGAGGACGAAATCCTTTCGCGGCAGCGCGATTCGGTGACCAAGCGTGGTGAGCGCGTGGTGGACGCGGTCAGCGGCGTGGTCGTCGACGGCGACCGGGCCACCGCCGACATCACCTACTACTTCGACAAGGACACCGACGCCAAGGAAACCGTCGAGGTGACCTTCGTGCGCGAGGGCGGCAGCTGGAAGGTCTGTTCGACCGGTCCCAGCTAGCTGTGGGAGACTTCCGACCGTGAGTTACGCAGGAGACATCACCCCCGAGGAGGCCTGGAGGCTGCTGAGCCAGGATGCCGACGCGGTGCTGGTCGACTGTCGCACCGAGGCGGAATGGCGGTTCGTCGGGGTGCCCGATCTGTCCTCGCTGCAGCGCGATGTTCTCTACATCGAGTGGAGCCGCACCGACGGGTCGCGCAACGAGGGATTCGTCGAGGACCTCAAGGCGGCCGGCATCACCCCCGGGGAACGTCCGGTGGTGTTCCTGTGCCGGTCCGGCAACCGCTCCATCGGTGCGGCCGAGGCCGCCACCGAGGCCGGCATCGGCCCGTCCTACAACGTGCTCGACGGTTTCGAGGGCAACCTCGACGAGAACAGGCACCGGGGCAGCACCGGCTGGAAGGCCGTGGGGCTGCCCTGGAGGCAGTCGTGAGTTCCCCCGACGGTCAGGTGCCCTCGGTCCGGGTGCCCGCCGAGCTGCCCGACGGCGTCAGCCAGGCCACCATCGGTGTGCGCGGCGGGCTGCTGCGGTCGGAGTTCGAGGAGACCGCCGAGGCGATGTTCCTGACCTCGGGATACGTCTACGAGACCGCCGCCGACGCCGAGAAGGCGTTCACCGGCGAGATCGACCGCTACGTCTACTCTCGCTACGGCAACCCCACCATCTCGATGTTCGAGGAGCGGCTGCGGCTCATCGAAGGGGCGCCGGCCTGCTTCGCGACGGCCACCGGCATGGCCGCGGTGTTCACCGCGCTGGGTGCGCTGCTGGGCGCCGGTGACCGGCTGGTGGCCGCGCGCAGCCTGTTCGGGTCGTGCTTCGTGGTGTGCAACGAGATCTTGCCGCGCTGGGGCGTGGAGACGGTGTTCGTCGACGGTGACGACCTCTCCCAGTGGGAGCAGGCCCTGTCGGTCCCCACCCAGGCGGTGTTCTTCGAGACGCCGTCGAACCCGATGCAGTCGCTGGTCGACATCGCCGCGGTCTGCGACCTGGCGCACGCGGCCGGGGCAAAGGTGGTGTTGGACAACGTGTTCGCCACCCCGATCCTGCAGCAGGGCTTCCCGCTGGGCGTCGACGTGGTGGTGTACTCCGGCACCAAACACATCGACGGGCAGGGCCGGGTGCTCGGCGGGGCGATCCTGGGCAGCAGGGAGTACATCGACGAGCCGGTGCAGAAGTTGATGCGCCACACCGGTCCCGGGCTGTCCCCGTTCAACGCGTGGGTCCTACTCAAGGGGCTCGAGACGCTGGCTCTGCGGGTGCAGCACCAGAATTCGTCGGCGCACCGGATCGCGGAGTTCCTGCAGGACCATCCGTCGGTCAGCTGGGTGAAATATCCGTTCCTGGAATCACATCCGCAGTACGACCTGGCCAAGCGGCAGATGACCGGCGGCGGGACGGTGGTCACGTTCGAGCTCGTGGGCGGTACCAAGGCCCGGGCCTTCGAGGTGCTGGACAAGCTACGCATCATCGACATCTCGAACAACCTGGGCGATTCCAAATCGCTGATCACCCACCCGGCTACCACGACGCACCGCGCGATGGGGCCCGAAGGTCGGGCCGCGATCGGCCTGGGCGACGGGGTGGTCCGCATCTCGGTCGGCCTGGAAGGCACCGAGGACCTGATCGCCGACCTGGATCAGGCGCTGGCCTAGGTGTCCGGGAAGTCTCAGGTGTCCAAGAAGTCCGAGGCGAAGAAGGCCCGCCGCAAGAAGCGCCGAGCCGCCCGGGACGCCGACTGGGTGCCGGACGCGGTGGCCGCGCAGCTCGAGATCGCCGCGGCGCTGGAGTATTTCGACGAGCACCTGACCGAACGCGGCTGGACGTTCCACGACGACCCCGACGAGGGGGTGTTCTGGGTGTGGCCGGACTCGGTCGCCGACGTCGACCACGAGGCCCAACGCGCCGACGCGACCGTGGTGATGTTGAGCCCCGACGACGACGGCGAGATCGCGCACGTGGTGTTCGTCGGGACCGCCGTGGACCACCAGTTCTACCACGACGAGCTCTTCGAGAGCCTCGACGTGATCGAGGCATACCGGATCGGCGATCCGCTGCCCGTTTTCGACTAGCCGGCCCGCGCGGTGGGAGGCGAAGCCTTCCGCGGTGAACGGCGTTCCTCTGGACAGCTCGCACTTCACCAGGAGGTCCCGTTCATGACATCGCGCCGCGCCATGTCCCACGCATCCGTCGTCTGACCTGCGGTCTTTCCGGGCGTCCCGACAATCTAGTAGTGTGCAATATATTGGATGTTGCATCTCTCGCCGTCGGGTCACCGCGGCGACCGAACGAGACGGAGAACCGATGACGATCCGAACTGCCCTGACGGCGATGGCCGCGAGCGTGCTGCTGGCGCTGGCGGCCACCGGCTGCGGCCCGGCCGCCGGCGACCCTGGTCCGGCCCCAGAACCGGCCGCCGGCCCCGACAAGCCGACGGTGGTGCTCGTGCACGGGGCCTTCGCCGACTCGTCGAGTTGGAACGGCGTGATCACCCGGTTGCAGGCCGACGGATATCCGGTGATCGCCGCGGCGAACCCGCTGCGTGGGTTGCAGGCCGATGCCGGCTATGTCCGCAGCGTCGTGGCCGACGTGCCGGGCCCGGTGGTCCTGGCCGGCCACTCCTACGGCGGAACGGTGATCAGCCAGGCCGCCGACGGGCTGCCCAATGTCAAGGCCCTCGTCTACGTCGCGAGCTTCCTGCTGGAACCCGGGGAGAGCACCGGTGAACTGGCCGCCAAGTTCCCCGGCGCACAACTCGGCGACGCCCTCGACACCGTCCCGTTCCCGTTGCCGGACAACGGAACCGGCGAGGACCTCTACATCAGGCAGGCGGAGTTCCAGCGCGTCTTCGCCGCCGACGTCCCCGTCGACGTCACCGCCCTGATGGCGGCCACCCAGCGCCCGATCACCGCCGCCGCGCTGAGCGAACCCGCCTCCGCGGCGGCGTGGAAGACCATCCCGTCGTGGAACCTGGTGACGCTGCAGGATCTCGCCATCCCCGCCGAGTCGATGCGGTTCATGGGCGAGCGGGCCGGCGCGCGCAACGTCGAGGTCGACGCCTCGCATGCGGTCACGGTGTCGCGCCCAGAAGTCGTCGCGGACCTGATCGAGCAGGCCGCCGGATCAGTGGGCGGACGGTGACATCCCAGACGCTCGGCGGCTACGACTACATCGTCGTCGGCGCCGGATCGGCCGGATGCGTGGTCGCAACGCGGCTGTCGGAGGACCCCGATGTGCGGGTGCTGTTACTGGAGTCCGGACCGGCCGACACCAGGGCGGAAATCGTCGCTCCGCCGGCCTGGCCGGAACTGTTCGGCACCGAGGTCGACTACGCCTACCGCACCGTCGCGCAGCCGGGCACCGCCGGGATGGCGCACGGTTGGCCGCGCGGGCACACGCTCGGCGGGAGCAGCAGCATCAACGCGATGGTGTACCTACGCGGGCATCGTAGCGACTTCGACGGCTGGGCCGGATCCGGCTGTACCGGATGGGATTACGAGTCACTGCTGCCGTACTTCCGGCGCATGGAGACCGTCCCCGGAGGTGACCCGTGCTATCGGGGTACCGACGGGCCGATGGCCCCGGCCCCGGCCGCACCGGCCGACGCCAACCCGCTGTCCGAGGTGTTCCTCGACAGCGCCGCTGCCGCCGGATTTCCGCGCACCGGTGACTTCAACGGTGCCGACGCCGAGGGCGCCGGCTGGCACGACCTGTCCATCTCGGGCGGACGGCGACAGAGCACGGCGGCGGCCTACCTGCATCCGGCGCGTGCGCGCGCCAACCTGACCGTGTGCACCGATGCGCGCGCACACCGGCTCCTCTTCGCGAAGAACCGTTGTACCGGAGTCGAATTCGTCCACGGTGGCCGGCTGGTGACCGCCCATGCGGCGGGTGAAGTCGTGCTCAGCGCCGGGGCGGTCGACACACCGCGGCTGCTGTTGCTGTCGGGCATCGGGCCCGCCGACGAACTCGAGGCGGTGGATGTCGAGGTGCGGCACGACCTTGCCGGGGTGGGCCGCAATCTGCACGACCACCCGTTCTGCGGCGTCGTCTACGAAGCGGCCCGGCCCGTCCCCCCGGGGCGCACCAATCTGGCCGAGGTGTCGATGCTCTGGCGCAGCGATCCGGGGTTGGCGGGCCCGGACATGCAGCTGATGTTCATCCATGTCCCGTTCCATCCGCCGCACCTGGTCAGCCCGCCGAACAGCTTCACCCTGGCGGTGGCCACGGTGCCCGAGTCGCGCGGGTCGATCCGGCTGGCCGGCCCGGACCCGGCGACCCCGCCGCTCATCGACCCGAACTACCTCGGCACCGAATCGGACGTGCGCCGGATGCTGCACGGGGTGTCGGTGGCGCGGCGCATCGCCGCCGCCGCGCCGTTCGCGTCGTGGCGCGGTCCGGAGGTGCTCCCCGGTACAGCCGCCGCCGACGAGAACGCGTTGCGCGCGTACCTGTGCCAGGCCACCAGCACCTACTACCACCCCGTGGGCAGCGCGGCGATGGGCACCGGCCCGGAGTCCGTCGTCGACCCGGAACTGCGCGTACACGGCTTGGACGGGATCCGGGTCGCCGACGCGTCGATCATGCCGAAGATCCCGTCGGTGAACACGAACGCGGCGGCGATCATGATCGGTGAGAAGGCGGCCGACATGATCGCCGCTGCCGCTGGAACCTGCTGAGATACAGTATTTTGCATGCCGGTCCCGGACGAGCACGGAAAGCACAAGAGGTCACTGCTGCGCGAGCAGGCCTACGTGTCGATCCGGGACGCCATCATCGACGGCACGCTGGGGCCGGGGGAGAAGCTGCGCGATCCCGAGCTCGAGCAGTGGCTCGGCATCAGCCGCACCCCGATCCGGGAGGCGCTGGCCCGGCTGGAGGCCGCCGGGCTGGTGCACACCGTCCCGGGCCGGTCGACGGTGGTCTCGACGATCGAGCGAAAGGCGATCCTCGACGCGCAGACCGTCGCCGCCGACATGCACGCCCTGGCCGCCCGCGTCGCGGTGCCCTTGATGGACAAGTCCGACTTCGCCGAATTGGTCAGCGCCAACAAGGACTTCGCGGAAGCGCTGTCGGCCGGGGATGCGGCCGCGGCGATCCGCGCCGACGACGCGTTCCACGGGGTCGTCGTGACCGCCAGCCAGAACAGCCTGATCCCGGCCGTGCTCGAACAGGTGACCCCGGTGCTGCGGCGCCTGGAGTTCCTGCGGTTCTCGTCGCTGTCGGGGCGCCAGTCGATCGCGCAGCACAAGAAAATCATCGACTACTGCCGCAAAGGCGACGCCGAGGCCGCGGCCGAGGCGACCCGGCAGAATTGGGAAACCCTGACGCTGCTGATCGAACACCTCGACGACTGAGCGTCGAGGTGTCGGTGGTGTCAATCCTCTTCCGGGGTGTCCACCACGCCGAGCGCGGACTGCGCGCGGCGCTCGTAGGCGTCGCGCGCGGTGGTGTCCAGGTTCAGGAAGACGGTGTCGTTGCCCAGCTTGTGCGACAGCCAGCGCCGGGCCTTGGGCGCCAGGACCGGGTTGACGGCGCTGAGGAAACGCAGTGCCGGGGGCACCGAGACCAGCGTCGTCGGCTTGTCGAGCACCTTGACCACGGCCGCGGCGATGTCGGCGGGTTCGACGGGCTTCTGGGCGGCCGAGGGGTGCGTGCCCGCGATGAGCTCGGTGTTGGTGAAGGTCGGCATGACGCAGCTGACCTCGACGCCCTGCGGGGCGAACTCGTCGGCCAGCGCGGTGGACACGCCGACCACGGCGAACTTCGTGCCCGCGTAGACGGCCTGCCCGGGCACGGCCAGCATGCCGGCAACCGAGGCGATGTTGACGATGTGCCCTCGGCGCCGGGCGGTCATCTCGGGCAGGACCAGCTGGCAGCCGGTCAGCACGCCGTAGAAGTTCACCTCGATGGCCGAGCGGATGGCCTGCTCGGAATGCTCGAGGAACGGGCCGACGGGCATCACGCCGGCGTTGTTGATCAGCACGTCGAGTTGGCCGCGGCCGTCGGTGCGGGCCTTGTCGAGGAATCCGGCGAAGGATTCGCGGTCGGTGACGTCGAGTGGATAACCCGAGACTTGGCCCAGTGCAGACAGTTTCGCGACCGCCGACTCCTGCAGTGCCACTTCGCGGTCGCCGATGACGACCTGCGCCCCGCGCCGGAGCAGGGCCTGGGCGGTGGCGAACCCGATGCCCCTGGCGGCTCCGGTGATGGCGACGGTCTTGCCCCGGATGTTGTCCATGCGGCCGAACTTTACACGTGTCAAGTTTGTCTGGAAAGGGTCGGTTCGGCCGCCGCGGCGGGCGTGCGGAGCTGGCACGATATTCGCTCACGGCGAGCGAATCACCGGGCGCGGAATGCACGACCGCGGCCTGCGTTAGACAGTGAGGTGATGACCGTGTCCGCGGTGGGTGAATTGCGCTTCGTGGCGGTCGGCCAGGACGACCCCCTGGCCGCACCGCTGATCGACGAGCTCGCCCACGAGTACGCCCACCGCTACGGCGGCACCAGGGATCGGGTGCACGCGTGGCTGCGCGCGTACCCCGCGGCCGAGTTCGCGCCGCCCGGCGGGGGACTGCTGATGGGGCTGCTCGACGGGGTACCCGTCACCGGCGGGGCGTTCCGCAGGTTCGACCCGGACACCGCCGAGCTGAAGCGGATCTGGACCGACAGCGCACACCGCCGCCGCGGGTACGCGAAGGCGCTGGTGACCCAGCTGGAGGTCGAGATCGCGGCCCGCGGCTACGCGCGCGTCTACCTGACCACCGGTGACCGCCAGCCCGAGGCCGAGGCCCTGTACCACTCGCTCGGTTACATTCGCCTCGACGAGCCGCTCCCCGCCGAGGGCGAGGTCTACCCGATCGCCTTCCGAAAGGTGCTGTCATGACCGTTCCGCTGTCCATCCTGGATCTGTCGCCGGTACCGGAGGGCGCCGACGCCCCCACCGCGCTGCGCAACACCGTCGATCTCGCCCAGCACGCCGAGCGGTGGGGGTTCCGGCGCTTCTGGGTCGCCGAACACCACTTCGTCGCGGTCGCCAGCTCGGCACCGGCCGTCCTCATCGGGGCGATCGCCGCCGCCACCAACACCATTCGGGTCGGCGCCGCGGCGGTGCAGCTCGGGCACACCACCGCGGCGGCAGCCGTGGAGGCCTTCGGCACGCTGGAGGCGTTCTATCCCGGCCGCATCGACTTCGGAGTCGGCCGGTCCGCGCAGCGACGCCGCGCCGCGATGCAGGGCACCAGCGGCGCAACGCAACTCGGTCAGGAGTGGCGCGAGGTCGACGGCGTCGTGGTGCCACCGCCGTGGGACATGAGCGCGTTGGCACGCAATCCGCGGCTGCGCGCGCAGCTGGCGGTACTGCAGCAGCCCGAGGCGGTCGCTCCCGATTTCGGTGACCAGCTCGACGACATCCTCGCGATGCTCGCCGGGCGCTACCAGTTCGACGACGTGGACGCCAATCCGGTGCCCGGTGCCGGCTCAGGGTTGACACCGTGGATCTTCGGCAGCAGCAAGGGGGAGAGCGCGCAGGTGGCCGGGGCCAACGGCCTTCCGTTCGTGGCGAGCTATCACATCACCCCGGCGACGGCGCTGGATGCGGTGGAGGCCTACCGTGCCGCGTTCCGGCCGTCGGCGGCGCTCACCGAACCGTACGTGGTGGTCTCGGCCGATGTGGTGGTCGCCGACGACCACGCCACCGCCGTGCATCTGGCCACCAGCTACGAGCATTGGGTGCACTCCATCCGGTCGGGTGACGGTGCCATCCCGTACCCGGATCCCGATCGGGTCGCACCGCTGCCGGAAGCCGATCGCGAATCCGTACGCGACCGTATCGCGACGCAATTCGTCGGTGACCCGGACCAGGTGGCCGACAAGCTGGCGGCGCTGCAGCGGGTCACCGGCGCCGACGAACTGGTGATCACCTCGGTCACGCACAGCCACGCCGACCGGCTGCGGTCGCACCAGCTGATCGCGAAGCGCTGGGGGCTGTGACAGTCTTTGATCAACCTCGAAAGAATGGAGAACAAGAGTGTCTGAGACCAAGGTCACCGTCATCTACGACAATCCTACGGACCCAGCGGCTTTCGAGGCCGCCTACCCGGAGGAGCAGCTGGCCGCCGCCCGCAGGATCCCCGGCTATCTGCGGTTCGAGGCGTCGAAGGTGTGGCCGAAGGAAGACGGCAGCCCGACACCGGCGTACCGGATGATCGACCTGTACTACCCCGACTACGACACCGCCTGCGACGCCGTGGTCACCCCCGAAGCCACCGCCTTCTTCGAGGCCTTGGCCCGGCTGTCGACCGGTGGGGTACGGGTGCTGATGTCCGACGTCGAGGTGCCCTCTCAGTGATTCCGCGGTGCTCTCCGAGCACGTGATTCAGCGGTGCTCTCCGAACACGTGATTCAGCGGTGCTCTCCGAGCGCGTGATTCAGCGGTGCTCTTCGAGCACGCCGGGTGACGGCCAGCTGGGCCGTCGCGCGAACTGCACGCGTACCGGATCGACGATTGTCTCGTCGCGCCAGTGCTCGGGCGGCCGGAACAGGCGGCCCAGCGCCGACAGCGGAAGCTGGACGACGGCCATCACAACGCCGCCAGCGCCGCCGACAACCGCCCGGTGAGATCTCCGGTGCCGCCGTGGTACATCGGCCCCTGTCCGTCGGCCAGGATCCGGCGCACCCGCGCCATCCCCATCGGGTTGACCGGCTGCGGACCCTGGAGTCGCCGAATGAGCGCCGCGATCACGTCCGCCGCGGCGCGGATGTTCTGCCGGTGCAGCCGCACCGCCGACCGGGACGGTGACCGGACGGATTCGGCCTGTTCGACGGCCTGCCGCAGGACCCGGGCCAGGATGCGGCGTTCGCGGTCGGACCGCAGCCGCTCGGCGTGCACCGCGAGCGCGGCGCCGGCACGGGGGATCACCCCGACCGCGAGACGGTGGTCGAAGGTGGTTGCGCGTAGCCGGGCGACGAGACGCGTACCGACGTCCGGAACTCCCGTGGCGGAGGGATAGGGCATGGGGCCTCTCCGAAGTTAAATTCCTGTAACGCCTTTGAAGACGGTCGAATTCGCACACCCATTCAGTGGTGTGGGGGAGCTCACATCCGTTCGCGCTCGGCGCAACGCTCGCCGGGACGGCCAACACGCAATATATTGCATGTTACTGGTGTTGATTCGGGCAGGCGCACACCGCGCCGCTGCCCCGGATCGAGGACCCCCGATGACCGCGACCTCAGGTGAGGACGCCGAGATGCGCTTCCTCCGCGACGTCATGCCGCACGTCCACTACTTGCGCGGCAACGCGCGCGCGATGACGGGCTGCCCCGCCGACGCCGATGACTTGGTGCAGGAGACCATGCTCAGGGCCTACCTCGCGCTGGAGACGTTCGAGCCCGCCGGCAACATGCGAGCTTGGCTGCACCGCATCATGTCCAACGTCTTCATCGACAACTACCGCAGCGCGCGGCGGCGCCCGTCGACGCGGCTGACCGCCGACGTGGCGCTGGCGGTAGCCCAGGACCCGGCCGCGCGCCGCACAGAGGTGCGCTCGGCGGAGGCCCATGTGCTCGACGCACTGCCCGGAGAGGTGGCCATCGCGGTCCGCGAGCTGCCCGACGACCTGAAGCTCACGGTGTTCTACGCCCACGTCCTCGAGTACCGCAACGTCGAGATCGCCGAGGCCCTCGGCATTCCCGCGGGTACGGTGGCGTCCCGGCTGCACCGCGCGCGTGGCAGGATGCGGGAGCTGTTGGACCGCCGGGTGAGCGGCCCCGGTGTCGTGGGTCGGTGATTCGCGGGCAGGTTCCGATTGGCTCGGGGATCCGGTCGGGTGGCCGCGAACTGTCGTGCCGCCGAAGGCGTTGGTGGCGAGACGATTTCGGCAGACGATCGAGATGTCGCGCGACGGGCCACCGGTTCAGTATGTGAACCGATAGAGTGTGGGGTCATGGCCGGCCCCGATGATCTGTCCCACCGTTTCGAGGTGGAGTCCGTCGAGCGCACCCTCGCATTGGTCGGCGAGCGCTGGACGTTCCTGATCCTGCGCGAGATCTTCCTCGGCGTACGCCGTTTCGGTCAGCTGGTGCGCAACCTCACGATCCCCCGGCCCACCCTGTCGGCGCGCTTGCGCTCGTTGGTGGACAACGGGTTGCTGGTGCGGGTGCCGTACGCGCAGGACCCGGAGCGCTTCGAGTACCGGCTCACCGACTCGGGCCGGGACCTCTTCCCCGCGGTCGTGACGCTGATGCAGTGGGGGGACAGGCATCTACCCGTGCCGGAGGGGCCGCCGCTGGTGTTGCGGCACCGTAACTGCGGTGAGGTCGCCGAGGCCCGGCTGGTGTGTGGGCACTGCGGTGAGGACCTCGCCGCGCGCGACGTCACCCCCGAGCCGGGGCCGGGATTCGTCGACCGCTGATCAGTCGCGCAGTTCCAGAACGAGCTTGCCGCGGTTTCGGCCCGCGAACAGGTCGAGCAGTGTGGACGGAAAATCCGCGACCGTACCTGTCACCACGTGCTCGTGCGCAGACAGCCGCCCGTCGCCCAGCCACTCGGCGAGCTGCCGGCGCGCCTGTGGGTAGCGGTCCTCGTAGTCGAAGATGACGAAGCCGGTCATCGACGCCCGAGATACCAGCAGCTGCATGTAGTTGGCCGGGCCCCTGGGCGCGTCGTTGTACTGGGAGGCCGCCCCGCACAACACGATTCGTGCGTCGCGTGCGAGCCGGTTGAGCGCTGCCTCCAGGATCGGACCGCCGGTGTTGTCGAAGAAGACGTCGATCCCGTTCGGTGCGTGGATGCGCAGTTCGGCACGCAGATCGGCGGACTTGTAGTCGATCGCGGCGTCGAACCCCACGTCTTCGGTGAGCCAGCGGCACTTGTCGGGTCCGCCGGCCACGCCGATGGTGCGACAACCGTGGATCCGCGCGAGCTGACCGACCACCGTGCCGACCGACCCCGCTGCACCGGAGACCAGCACGGTCTGACCGGGCTCCGGCCTGCCAATGTCGAAAAGCCCGAAATACGCGGTGAGACCGCTGATCCCGAGCACCCCGAGCTGCACGCTGGGCGCCGCCGTCGCGGTGTCGACGGCCGTGACGCCGGTGCCGTCGGACAGCGCGTACCGCTGCACACCGAACGGCCCGAACACCGTGGTCCCGACCGGGAACCCCGGATGGGACGACTCGACGACCCGCCCGACACCGCCGGCCCGCATCACCTCGCCGATCCCGACCGGCGGCACGTACGAGCGGCCCTCGTTCAACCAGGTGCGCATCGCGGGATCGACGGACAGCCAGCCCACTTCGACCAGGAACTGGCCGTCGCCCGGTACCAGCATGGGTTCGGTGACGATGTCCCAGACCTCCGGGCCGGGCAGACCCGTCGGCCGCGTCGCGAGCCGGCACTGGGTGTTCAGTCGGGTCATGACGCCATCTCCTCGGTGAGACATCGCGCCGCGCACCGCAGGGTGGCGCGGCCGTTCGGATCGTCGGGGTCGTTCGTGGTCGCCGGGACCACCGCTACCGTATCGGCGCCGGCCGCGCGGAACTCGGCAATCCGACCGCGGACCTCGGCCTCCGTGCCGAAGGCTCCCACCAGCCGGGGCAGTTCGGACGGTATCGCCGAAGCGAGCTGGGCGCGCGGGATACCGCGGCGGGCGTCGTCGACCAACGCGCCGAACCCCAGCCCGGTGAACATCTCCCCGTAGCCGGGCGGTCGCAGGTACACCGCGAGCTGCGCGGCGACCTGCCGCCACGTCTGCGGCCCAGGGTCCACCGCCGCGGGCACCCACACGGTCAGGTGCGGCGGTTGTCGGTCGGCGGCGCGGGCGTGGCGGTCGATGTGCTCCCGGATCCTCGCCACCCGCGCCGGCGTAGCCAGGTTCAACACCAGCTCGTCGGCGTGACGGGCCGTCAGCCGCACCATGTCGTCTCCGAAGGCGCCGACCGCGATGCGCGTACCCGGCAGCGGGTGGCGCACACGGAAGCCGTTGCTGGACACCAGATCGCCGTTGTAATGGGTGCGCTGACCGGCCAACAGCGGCCGCAGCGCGTCGATCGTCTCGCGCATCCGCGTCATGCTGCCGCCCCAGTCCCGGCCGTGCCAGCCGGTGACGATCACCGGGCTCGACGCGCCCAGCGCGACATCGACCCGCGCCCCCGTCAGCGACGCGACGGTGCCGGCGCCCAACGCGATGCCGGCCGGTGTCCGCACGCTGATCGGCAGCGGCCCGATGCTCAACCGCATCCCGGGCGCCGCGATCCCGATCGCGGTGGCCAGCGCGAACGCGTCGTAGGTGGCCATCTCGCCGATCCACAGCCCGTGCAGCCCCGCGGACCAGGCCTCCCGGGCGAGGTCGAGGGCCTCGGTGTCGGGGCGATCCAGCCAGAACGGCAGCGCGGCCTCGACCGCTCGGCTCACAAGTGTCCCCACGTTCGCTCGGCAAACAGTGTCCCCAGGTTCGCTCGGCTCACAGTGTCCCCACGTCCGCCGGCAAGTGCATCAGGATCCGGCCCGACAGCTCCAGCGAGGTCTCGCTGACCTGGAAGTGCGCCGAGGCGGTGAACGCGTCACGCAGATGGCGCTGCAGGGGTGCGTCGTCATAGATCGCGCTGCCGCCGGCCAGGTCGTACACGGTGCGCACGACGTCGGTGGCGGTGCGCGCGGCGTGGGTGGCGGCCAGCCGCAGCTGCAGCCGGTCGTCGTCGCCGACCGCGTCGAGCTGGCTCGCTGTCCAGGCTTTGTCGATCGCGTGGTAGTAGTACGCGCGCGCAGAGCGCAGGGATGCCTCCGCGATGGCCACCGCGCCCTGCACCCGCTGACGCTCGGCGAGTGTGCGCGTCGACCCGGCTGACTTCTTGGTGGCGGCCAGGCCCACGAAGGCGTCGATCGCCGCGCGCGCATTGCCCAGCGCCGCGGCGGTGATGCTGCACGCGAAGTACCCGAAGATCGGGAAGCGGTACAGCGCGCGGTCGATCCGCGGGCCGTCGGTCAGAGACAGCACCCGGTCGTCGGGGACGAACACATCGTCGGCGGCCGCGTCGTGGCTGCCCGTGCCGCGCAGTCCGAGGGTGTGCCAGGTGTCGAGGATCTGCAGGTCCCCGACGGGGACCGCCACCACCAAATGCTCCTCGGGGCCGTCGTCGATGACGCAACCACCGAAGAACATGTCCGAGTGGGTGATACCGCTGCAGAACGGCCAGCGGCCGCTGACCCGCACCCCGCCGGGGACGCGGCGAGCCCGCCCACGTGGCGCCCACACACCGGCCGCCACGCCGATCCCGTTGCCGAAGTACGCCATCCGGCTGCTGTCCGGCAGATACGCCTGCAGCAGGCTGCTGGTGGTCGCGATCGATACACACCAGCCCGCCGAGGCGTTTCCCCGCGCGACGGTCTCCGCGCAGCGCAGCGCGGTCGGCGGATCGAGTTCCAAGCCGTCGGTCTCGGCCGGGGCACCTGCGCGCAGCAGCTTGGAGATGGCGAGCTCGGTGAGCAGTTGATCGGGCAACCGACGGTGCGTGTCGATCTCGACGGCCAGCGCGGCCGCGGTCTCGGCGATCCGCGTCGCGGCGGCGGACAGGTGGTCGGTGCCGGTCAGCACCTGGGGGTACGTCATCAGACCTCACTAGGTTCACAGATCGAACCGGTTCAGTTATTGAACCATAATTTGGCGACAGGGAAACCGCCCTCGTTGGCGGTCTGTCATCTATGACGACTGTGGCGGCAGAACCGTTCGATCGGGGCGTGCGTCGGGCCGGGATGGGGCGGGTCGGGCTGCGTGCGGCCGGGGCGGGGGGCGTGCGGTCGAGGTGCGTCGAGGCGGGGTGTCTCGGGTCGGGATGGGGCGGTCCGTGGCGGCCCCGCGGATCACCCGCTTCGGGCCTCTGCGGACCCGGCGCCAGCGCCTCCCAGTGTTTGCGTAGCGTGATACGTCCCGCCAATGCGATAGCGCATCGGCTATCACCGGTGTTATCGCCTCACCCCGCGGACGTCGCACTGAGACCACCGCACAACACCGGGCCGGGGCAGGTGGGACAACGGCGTGGTCGACACTAACCGGTTCCAGTGAGCCTGCTACACCACGGAAGTCGGTTCGACCCTGGCCCATCCCGGGGACCGACGGGCTCAGTTGGGTGGTGGTTGGTAGGGGTCGTACCACCACCATTGGGCGCGTTCGCCCGACGTGCCCGGATAGGGCCCGACTTTAGGTGGGGGTGTGGTGGGTGGGCGAGCGAGGGAGCCGCCGTGA
>JBFWOX010000043.1:0-48650 GCA_050250295.1 Mycolicibacterium sp. | reverse complement strand
CCGACCACCGGAACTCCGCGGTAGCTTGCCAGCAGCAGGGTGAACGCGGCCAGGGCGGCGACGATCGCGGCGCACTTGGCGACGAACCATCCGACGGGGAGAACGTCGAACCCGTACTGCGACTGGGCACGTCGCTGCCGCAGCTGCTGCCAGACGGCGGCGGCCATGACCAGGACGCCGATGATGACGGTCGGCCAGTGGTAGAGCGCGCCGGTGCCGAGCTCGGGCAGGAACCCGCTGCTGACCTGTCCGAAGGTGCGCGGGAACGGGGCGATCGACTGGCCGTGCAGCAGGTACTGCGTGGCGCCGCGGAACACCAGCATTCCCGCCAGCGTCACGATGAACGACGGGATCCCGACGTAGGCGATCCAGAAACCCTGCCACGCCCCGATGGCCGCGCCCAGTGCCAGGCACACCGCCACCGCGACCGGCCACGGCATCGAATGGCTGATCATCAGCACCGCCGACATCGCCCCGACGAACCCGGCGATGGACCCGACCGACAGGTCGATGTGGCCCGAGATGATCACGATCACCATGCCGATGGCCAGGATCAGGATGTAGCCGTTCTGCTGGACGATGTTGGTGACGTTGAGGGGCTTGAGCAGGATCCCGTCGGTGAGCAGCTGGAACAGCACGACGATCAGGACCAGCGCCACCACCATGCCGTAACGTCGACGCCCACGTGACCGTCGCGGCCGCCGACGCCCTGGCACCGGGACAGCTGGTCGCCATCATGGGCACCTCGACCTGTCATGTGATGAATTCCACTGCGCTGCGCGAGGTTCCGGGGATGTGCGGTGTGGTCGACGGCGGCATCTCCGACGGCAGCTGGGGGTACGAGGCCGGCCAGTCCGGGGTCGGTGACATCTTCGGCTGGTTCGTCGACAACTGTGTCCCGGAGCGCTACCACGTCGAGGCGCGCCGGCGCGGTCAGACGCTGCACGAGCACCTCTCCGAGCTAGCCGCCGGCCAGCGGGTGGGCCAGCACGGTCTGATCGCATTGGACTGGCACAGTGGAAACCGTTCGGTGCTCGTCGATCACGAGCTGTCCGGGGTGATGATCGGCCAGACCCTGCACACCACGTGCGTCGACATGTACCGGGCGCTGATGGAGGCGACGGCGTTCGGTACCAGGATGATCGTGGCGACCTTCGTCGACAGCGGTGTTCCGGTCAACGAGATCGTCGTGGCCGGCGGCCTGCTGAAGAACCGCCTGCTGATGCAGATCTACGCCGACGCGGTGGGCCTGCCGCTGTCGGTGGTGCCGTCGACGCAGGCGCCGGCGCTGGGCGCGGCCATTCACGCCGCGACGGCCGCAGGTGTCTTCACCGACGTCGAGGCCGCCGCCAAACAGATGGGCGGCCGCCAACGCAACGCCTACCGGCCGATTCCGGAGAACGTCGGGGTGTACGACCGGCTCTACCGGGAGTACGTGATCGCCCACGACTGGTTCGGCCGCACCGAGGACATGATGCACCGGCTGCGCGACATCGCAGGCCACCGTCCGCTGGGCGTCACCGCATGACGATCACCGCCGACCTCGAGCGCGTCATCGCCGATCTGCGCCACCAGGTCTGTGCCCTGCACACCCACCTCACCCACTACGAGCTCGTCATCTGGACCGCGGGCAACGTGTCGGCGCGGGTGCCCGGCCGCGACCTGATGGTGATCAAACCGTCCGGGGCCGACTACGCCACGATGACCGCGCAGGACATGGTGGTGTGCGACCTGCACGGCAACCTGGTCGACGGTGAGCTCAACCCGTCCTCGGACACCGCCGCGCACGCCTACGTGTACCGCCACATGCCCGAGGTGGGCGGTGTGGTGCACACCCACTCGACCTACGCGACGGCCTGGGCCGCCCGCGGTGAGCCGATCCCGTGCGTGCTGACCATGATCGCCGACGAGTTCGGCGGGGACATCCCCGTCGGCCCGTTCGCCCTGATCGGCGACGACTCCATCGGCCGCGGCATCGTCGAGGTCTTGCGGGACAGCCGATCCCCGGCCGTGCTGATGCGCAACCACGGTCCGTTCACCATCGGGCGCACCGCCCGCGACGCGGTCAAAGCCGCGGTGATGGTCGAGGACGTCGCGCGCACCGTGCACATCGCCCGCCAACTCGGTGTCCCCCCACCGCTGGACGCGGCCGACGTGGCCGCCCTGTTCGACCGCTACCAGAACGTGTACGGCCAAACCGGCCGGCCCACCGAGACCTCCGAGGAGATTCCACGATGATCGCGTCCCGGCTCGTCACCAGCCAGGTGTGGCTGATCACCGGCAGCCAATCCCTGTACGGGCAGGACATCCTCGATCAGGTCACCGCGCATTCCCGCCAGATCGCCGAGCGCCTCGACCGCAGCGGTGAGATCCCGGTGGAGGTCCGCTGCCTGCCGGTGGTCACCGACGCTGACGCGGTCGCCCGGGTGCTCGGCGACGCGAACACCAGCGAGGAATGCGTCGGCGTGATCGCCTGGATGCACACCTTCTCCCCGGCCAAGATGTGGGTTCGCGGCCTGAAGAACCTGCGGAAACCGTTGCTGCACCTGCACACCCAGTTCGACGTCGAGCTGCCGTGGGATAGCATCGACATGGACTACATGAACCTCAACCAGGCCGCGCACGGCGACCGCGAGTTCGGCTACATCCAGTCGCGGCTGTCAATACCGCGCAAGACCGTCGCCGGGCACACCAGCGGGCCCACCACCCGCGCACGCATCGGATCCTGGGTGCGCGCCGCGCTGGGGCGCGCCGAGCTGTCGACGTTGAAGGTGGCCCGGTTCGGCGACAACATGCGCGGAGTCGCCGTCACCGAGGGCGACAAGGTCGAGGCCGAGGCGCACTTCGGCGCCTCGGTCAACACCTACGGCGTCAACGACCTCGTCGGGGCCGTCGAGCAGGTCCGCCCCGCCGACGTCGACAAGCTGATCCAGGAGTACGTCACCACCTATGCCGTCGCGCCCGAGCTCCTGCCCGGCGCAACCCGGCAGATGTCGCTGCGGCACGGCGCGCAGATCGAGTTGGGCCTGCGGAAGTTCCTGCAGGACGGTGGTTTCCACGCCTTCACCACGAACTTCGAGGATCTGGGCCGGTTACGCCAGCTGCCCGGGCTGGCGGTGCAGCGGTTGATGGCCGACGGTTACGGGTTCGGCGCCGAGGGCGACTGGAAGACAGCGGTGATGCTGCGGGCGGTCAAGGTGATGGCCGAGGGCCTGCCCGGCGGGACCTCGTTCATGGAGGACTACACCTACGACCTGACGCCGGAGCGCGAACGGATCCTCGGCGCGCACATGCTCGAGCTGTGCCCGAGCATCGCGGCCCGGACGCCGTCACTCGAGGTGCACCCGCTCGCGATCGGCGACCGGGACGACCCGGTACGGCTGCGGTTCACCGCGGCCCCCGCCGACGCGGTGATCCTCGGGATCAGCGATATGGGTTCGCGGTTCCGGTTGGTGGCCAACGCTGTTCGCGTCGTCGAGCCGACCGCCGCGCTCCCGAACCTTCCGGTGGCCTGCGCCGTCTGGGAACCGCTGCCGTCCTGGACCACCTCCACCGAGGCGTGGCTGATGGCCGGCGCACCCCATCACACGGTGATGACGACCGCGGTCGGGGTCGAGACCATCGAGGACTTCGCGGAGATGACGGGCACCGAGTTGCTCGTCATCGACGAGGACACCACGGTGCGCCAGTTCCGGCAGGCGTTGCGGTGGAACGACGTGTACCACCACATCGCGGCCGGCCTCTGACCGTAACGCCTCCCGCCGAAATTGCATTCCAGCAGGGCCTCACTCGAACTTTCGCTGCTGGAATGCAATTTCGGCGACGCTTCGGGCTGGGCGGGACGGCGGCAGCTCGGCTAGGCGGGGTGGGGCTCACGGACCGCGACTCGGCCGAACACCATCGACTCGTCGATGCGGTCGAAGCGGTGGTCGATCGCGTCGAGCACATAGTTGTGCCGCACGTTCCACGGCCGGTGCGTGCCCGACTTCGGCAGCACGTGCGCCGCCCGGTGCACATACCCGGCGTTGATGTTCCACGCCGGCTTCTCCGGCATCGACACCCCACCCAGGTGCGGATAGGCGTGGGTGTAGCCGTGAGAGTCCATGTAGGCCAACAGCTTGGCCACCGCCCGCGCGGTCAGATCGGCGCGCAGCGTCCACGACGCGTTGATGTAGCCGACGCACCACGCCATGTTCGGCACGTCCTCGAGCATGTGCTCCTTGTAGACGAACCGGTCCGCGGGCTTGACCTCCTGCCCGTCGACGACCAGCCGCACCCCGCCGAGCGCCTGCAACTGCAGACCCGTTGCAGTGACGATGATGTCGGCGTCGATTTGGTCGCCGGACGCGAGCACGATCCCGTCGGCGTCGACGTGGTCGATCCGATCGGTCACCACCTCGGCGCGGCCCTCGGCGATGGCGTTGTAGAAATCGCCGGACAGGATCAAACACAACCGCTGATCCCACGGGTTGTACGTGGGCTTGAAGTGGGTGTCGACCGGATAGTCCTCGGGCAGATAGTGCTTGGCCATCGTGCGGATGATCCGGCGGGTGAACCCGGGCGCCTTACGGGCCAGCGCATAGACCGACACGATGAACACCAGGTTGTACAGCCAGGCCAGCCGGTAGCCGAGCCGGCGCGGCGGCACCTTGCGCAGGATCCGCACCACCGGGTTGATCCGCTGGCTGGACAGCAGGTAGGTCGGCGAGCGCTGCAACATCGTCACGTGCGCGGCCGTGCGGGTCAGCGACGGGATCAGGCTGATCGCGGTGGCCCCGCTGCCGATCACCACGATCTTCTTGCCTGCGTACGCCAGGTCTTCCGGCCAGTGCTGCGGGTGCACCACCTCACCGGAGAAATCCTGCAGGCCCGGGATTTCCGGCCGGTACGGATGGTCGTAGTCGTAGTAGCCGGTGGCGAAGAACACGAACCGCGCCCGCAGCGTGGCGGGCTGACCGTCCTGCTCGACCTGCAGCGCCCAGGTATCGGTGCCCGAATCCCACTCCGCGGTCAGCACGCGGGTGTCGAACCGGATGTGTCGATAGATGTCGTGCTTGTGCGCGGTCCGCTCGAGGTAGGCGCGGATGTCCTCGCCGTCGGCCACGTTCTCCTCGCGGTCCCAGGGCTCCCACGGGAACGACAGCGTGAAGATGTCACTGTCGGACCGGATGCCGGGATAGCGGTGCAGATCCCAGGTCCCGCCGATGCGTGACCGCCGCTCCAGGATCGTGTAGCTCAGCTGCGGGTTGCGCTCCCGTATCCGGTAGGCCGCCCCGATGCCGGAGATCCCGGCACCGATGATCAGCACGTCGGTGATTTCCCGCTCGTCCATCCGCAACCTCCCGTGGTCCGCGTACGTACCACGATATGGGTCAAGCCCCCAGTGCGTCGATGATCTCGCCCAACGAATCCACCGCGATGGGCCCCGGCTGGTACAGACACACCCGATCCGACACCCCGCCGACCCGGTCGCGGATGTGCGCGGCGATGTCACCCGCCGACCCACACGCCGCGATGGTGTGCAGCACGTCGTCGTCGATCAACCGGCCCATCTCCGCCCACCGGCCCTGCTTGGACAGGGCGTTGAGCTCCGGCTGCAGTTCGCCCCAGCCGTGCGCGTCGAGCACCGGCCGGTAGGCCGGGGTCGAGCCGTAGAACGCCAGCAGCCGGCGCGCGGCCGTGTGGTCGGGGTCGACCTCGGCGACCGACACGATGACCTCGGGCACCACGGCGAACGCGCCGCGGTCCCGCCCCGCCGCCGCCAGCCCCGCCTCGACGGCGGGCATGGTGACCTCGTGCAGGAACCGTTTCGACCCGAACGGCATGACCAGCAGCCCGTCGGCGACCTCGGCAGTCATCCGGGTAAGCCGGGGGCCCAGCGCACCCACGAAGATCGGGATCGGATCGAATCCCGGCGGCGGGCTGAACGTCGGCGTCATCAGGGTGTGCCGGTAGTAGCGGCCCTCGAACCGCAGCCGCTCCCCCGTGCGCCACGCCTCGAAGATGGCCCGCAGCGCGGCGACCAGTTCCCGCATCCGGGCCACCGGCGGGTCGAACTCGGCGCCGAAACGCTTCTCGACCTGCGCCCTGACCTGGGTGCCCAGCCCCAGCGTGAACCGCCCGCCGCAGAGCAGCTGGTGGTCGACGGCCTGATGCGCGAGGTGAATCGGGTTGCGCGGGAAGGCGATCGCCACGTTGGTCATCAGATCGAGGCCGCCGACGGTGGACGCCAGCGTCAACGGCGTGAACACGTCGTGCGGACCTTCGAACGTGAACACCCCACTGACGCCGGCCTCACGCAGCGCGTGCGCCCGCTCGACCGCATCGGTGGGTCCGAACAGCGCCGTCATCACCTGCACAACCGGCGAGCTTAATGCGCGCGGAAAAACGCGCGACCGGGTACGTGCGCGTCCCGAATCCGCGAGGATGGGCACATGGCCGACGTCGTCGTCGTGGGAGCCGGATTCGCCGGGCTGGCGGCGGCCCGGGAGCTGACCAGGCTGGGCCGCGACGTCGTCGTCGTGGAGGGCCGCGACCGGGTCGGCGGCCGATCGGCGACGGCGACGGTCGCGGGGGTGCCGGTCGATCTCGGCGCGACGTTCGTGGGCCCCACCCAGGACGCGGTGCTCGCGCTGGCCGCCGAGCTCGGGTGCCCGACGGTGCCGACGTACAACCGCGGCAAGAACCTGATTCGTTGGCGGGGCCGGGTCCGGGCGTACCGCAGCACGATTCCGCGGCTGTCGATGCTCGAGCTGGTGGACGTCTCGCGCATCCAGTGGCGCTTCGACCGCGTCAGCAAGCGGGTACCGGTCGCCCAGCCGTGGACCTCACCGATCGCCGCCGACCTGGACGCGGTCTCGCTCGACCAGTGGCTGCGGTCGGTGCACGCCGGCGCGTCGACCCGCGATCTCATGGCGATCATGGCGCGGGTGACCTGGGGCGCCGAACCCGACGCCGTCTCGATGCTGCACGCGGTGCGCTACGTCAAGGCCGCGGGCGGTCTCGGCCGGATGCTCGACGTCGCGGGTGGTGCCCAGCAGGACCGCTTCCCGGCCGGCACCCAGCAGATCGCGCAGCGGATGGCCGACGCGCTGGGCGACAAGGTCGTGCTGGGCGCCCCGGTGCGCCGCATCCAGCGGCGCCCCGACGGCACGCTGACCGTGCACACCGGGCCGCACGCGTTCGCGGCGCGCGCGGCCGTGATCGCCGTGCCGCCGCAGCACCGTGGCGACATCGACTTCGACCCGCCGCTGCCGCCGCAACACCTGGAGCTGATCCGGCACTGGCCGCAGGGCAAACTGAGCAAGGCCTACGCCGCCTACCAGCGGCCGTTCTGGCGCGACGCGGGCTGCTCGGGTGAGGCGCTGTCGGACGAGGGCCCGGTGTTCATCACCTTCGACGTCAGCCCCGGCGACGCCGGCCCCGGTGTCCTGCTGGGTTTCACCGATGCGCGCACGTTCGATCCGCTGCCACCCGAGAAACGGCGCGAGGTCGCGCTGGCCGGCTTCGCCGCGCTGTTCGGTGAGAAGGCCAGAGAGCCCACCGACTACCTCGACCAGTGTTGGAGCGCAGAACCTTTCGCACCGGGCGGGCCGACGGCCGCGGTGCCGCCGGGCTCATGGACCGCGCACGGTCGCTGGTTGCGCAGCCCGGTGGACGCCATCTTCTGGGCGGGCACCGAAACCGCCGACGAGTGGACCGGCTTCCTCGACGGAGCGGTGCGCTCGGGGTTGCGCGCGGCGACCGAGGCACATCAGGAGCTGATCCGGCGCTCCTGACCTTCACCCCTCGCCCCGGTCCCATCCCCCGTCGCTTCGCTCACCCCGGCCCAATCCCCCGTCGCTTCGCTCACCCCGGCCCAATCCCCCGTCGCTTCGCTCGCCCCGGTCCAATCCCCCGCCCGCACCGAGTCGATGAGCCAGCTCAGGTGTTCGTTGACCTCCGCAGGCCGTTCCAGGATCGCGCAGTGCCCGCCGGGCAGCTCGGCGAACCGCGCCAGGTTCGGCACGGTGTCGGCGATGCGCCGCGATGACACCAGCGGCAGCAGCCGGTCGTCCCGGCTGCCGATCACCAGGGTGGGCACCGTCAGGTTCGCCAGCGCGATATGTCGCGGGCCCAGATGGTCGACCAGCACCCGCGCCCAGCCGCCGCGCCCGGCCGCCGGGGTGTTGGTGAACAGGTCGAACACGAAATCCACCACCTCAGGGGCGGCGTCGCGGCCCACCGCGATCGTCGAGACGAACCGGCGGCTCGGCACGTCGGCGGCCCGCAGCAGCGGCGCCCCGCCGAACGTGCGCAGCAGCGTCCCGGCCGCCCGCACCCGCGCGGCGGCCAGCGTCGGCGGCACCGGCAGGAAGTTCACGTTGCGCAGCAGGTCACCGGTGGTCGTGTTGATCAGCGCGACCGCGTCGGCGCGGTCGCCGACCCGGCCCGGGTACCGCTCGGCCCACGACGTGATCGCGATGCCGCCCATCGAATGACCGGCGATGACGGCGCGTTCCCCGGGCGCCAGCGTCGCGTCCAGCACCGCGTCCAGGTCGGCAGCCAGGTGGTCCAGGCTGTAGCCGGCCCGCCGCGGCGGTACCGTGCTGCGGCCGTGGCCACGGTGGTCGTAGGCGATCACCCGATAGCGCTCGGCCAGGTGCGCGATCTGGTGCGCCCACACCGAGATGGAGCAGGTGATGCCGTGCGCCAGCACGACCGGGTAACCGTCGGGCGGGCCGAACACCTCGGCGTGCAGGCGGATCCCGTCGATGGACCGGACGTCGACGGGCCGCCCCGTCGGCACCGCCGGAACGGGCGCCGAACCGCCACCCCGGGAACGCGTACTCACCTTGCGTGCCATTCGAACTCCCTGACTGCGGCACCGTTGCCGCGTCCGCCGACTGTACCGGTGCCGACCCGGCGCAAGGCGCACCGACCGGATGGGTTAAATGATGTCTCGACGACCCAGGGAGGCCAGCATGCGCGCGATACAGATAGCCACGCTCGACGGACCACAGGCCGCGGAGCTGGTCGAGCTCGACGAACCCGACGTCGCCGACGATGCCGTCGCCATCGAGGTGTACGCCGCCGGGGTGGCGTTCCCCGATGCGCTGCAGTCGCGCGGCCTCTACCAGTACAAGCCCGAGCTGCCCTACACGCCGGGCGGGGAGATCGCCGGGGTGGTGCGCAGCGCACCCGCCGGCGCCCACGTGCGGCCCGGGGACCGGGTCGCCGGGCTGACGATGCTGTGCGGGGGGATGGCCGAAGTGGTCGTGTTGCCGCCGGACCGGGTGTTCAAGCTGCCCGACGCGGTGTCCTTCGAGGCCGGTGCCGGGCTGTTGTTCAACGATCTGACAATGCATTTCGCGCTCCGCCAACGGGGCAGGCTGGCCCAGGGCGAGACGGTGCTGGTGCACGGCGCCGCAGGTGGCATCGGGACGTCCACGCTGCGGCTGGCGCCGGCCTTCGGGGCGTCCCGGGTGATCGCGGTGGTCAGCAGCGAGGAGAAGGCCGACGTCGCCAGGGCGGCCGGGGCCACCGAGGTGGTGCTGGCCGACGGGTTCAAGGACGCCGTCAAGGAGCTGACCGGCGGGCGGGGTGTCGACATCGTCGTCGATCCGGTCGGCGGCGACCGGGTCACCGATTCGCTGCGGTCGCTGGCCCCCGGCGGCCGACTGCTGGTGATCGGGTTCACCGGCGGGGACATCCCCACCATCAAGGTGAACCGGCTGCTGCTCAACAACGTCGACGCCGTCGGCGTCGGCTGGGGCGCGTGGGCGATGACCCATCCCGGCTATCACCAGGAGCAGTGGGCCGAGCTGGAGCCGCTGCTGGCGTCCGGGGCGGTCGCCGCACCGGAACCGGTGGTGTATCCGCTGGCGCAGGCTGCCGCCGCGATCGCTTCGCTGGAAGGCAGAAACGCCAAGGGCAAGGTCGTCGTCGCGGTTCGCTGAATCGCCGGAGCCGGGGAACCTCTGCACGGGGTTCGCCGCGCTGCGATGATGAACGCTGTGTCCCCCGCCGGCTCGACCTCTTCCGATGACGGGCAGGTCGCCGGATTCCTGACCGCCGCCGCGTCGCGGCCCGCCGGTCTGGTGATCGAGGGCGACGCAGGGATCGGCAAGACCACGCTGTGGCAGCAGGTACTGGAGTCGGCCCGGCGCCAGGGGTTCCGGGTGCTCGCGGCGCGGGTCGGGCAGACCGAATCGGTGATGGCGTTCGCGGCGCTGGCCGACCTGGTGGGTGGGCTGGAACCGGAGTGCTTCGCAGCGCTGCCCGCGCTGCAACGGCTGGCCCTGGACCGGGTGCTGCTGCGCGCCGGCGCGGACGGCCCCGTCACCGATCAGCGGGTGGTGGCGGCGGCGCTCGTGGCGATCCTGCACGGGTTGGCCGAGCAGTCACCGGTACTGATCGCCGTCGACGACATCCAGTGGTTGGACAGCTCCAGCCGCGTCGCGCTTGAGTTCGCCGCCCGGCGGTTGCGCGGACCGGTCGGCGTGCTGGTCACCGAACGGGCCGCGGTGGGCCACGGCACGACGGCCCGCTGGCTACACCTGGACCGCCCGGCTGCACTGCACCGAATCACGGTGCGCCCATTGGGTATTCGGCGACTGCACCAGGTGATCTCGGAGCGGTTGGGCCGCACGTTCGCCCGCCCCACGATGGTGCGGATCGCCGAGATCTCAGGTGGCAACCCGTTTTTCGCCCTCGAGCTGGCGCGGGCGGTCGTCGACGGCCCGGCGGGCACCGAGAAGGTCCTGCCCGACACGTTGGCGGATCTGGTGCGCCGGCGGATCAGCCGGCTCGACGACGACACCCGCGCCGTGCTGCTCAGCGCGGCGTGCGTGGCCGAGCCGACGGTGGAGCTGCTGGCCGCGGCCAACGAAATCGGCACCGAGGAGCTGATGTCCCGGTTGGAGCGGGTGGAAGCCGACGGCATCGTCACCCTCGAGGGCAACCGGGTGCGGTTCACCCACCCGCTGCTGGCCAGCGGGGTGTACACGGTCGCGGGGCCGACCAGCCGGCGCGCCATGCACCGCACGGTGAGCGCGCTGGAGCCGCACCCCGAGCTCAAGGCGCGCCATCTGGCGCTGGCGTCGGCCAGCGGCGGCGAGGAGCTCTTCGCCGCGCTCGATCAGGCCGCCGACACCGCCCGGGCCCGCGGCGCCCCCGCGGCGGCGGCCGAGCTGGTGGACCTGGCGATCAGTTTGGGCGGTGACACGCCGTGGCGGCGGATCAGATCCGCCGACAACCACTTCCTCGCCGGCGACACCGTCCGGGCGGGCGAGGTGATCACCCCGGCGGTCGAGACGATGGAGCCCGGCATCCTGCGCGCCATGGCCTCGATGACGCTGGCCACGGTGCAGATGTATCACGACGGGCACCGCGCCGCCGTCGAGTTGCTGCGCCGCGCCCTCGACGACGCCACCGGCAACATCCCGGTGATGGTGCTGCTACTGCTGCGACTGTCCTTCGCACAGAACAGCATCGGCGAGTTCGATGACGCCCGCCGGCACGCCAGGGACGCGGTGAAGTTCGCCGACGAGCTCGGGGTGCCCGGGCTGACCAGCGCTGCGCTGGCCTGGTCGGTGCAGCTGAACTTCCAGTGGGGTCGCGGGCTGGACGAGGCGGCGCTGCGCCGCGCGCTCGAGCTCTACGACAGCTCGCTCGACGTCCCGATGATCTTCCGGGCCCCGGTGGTGCACGCGCTCGCGCTGTCGGGGACCGGCCGCCTGGAGCAGGCGCACCGGGAGTTCACCGCGATGCGGGCGGTGTGCGTCGAGCGCGGCGCCGAGAGCGACCTCATGGCGATCGCGGGTTTCCTTGCCATCAACCATATTTGGCGCGGCGACCTGGCCGCCGCCGAACGAGAGGCGGCCGAGGCGGTGGAACGCGCCGAACAGCTCGGCGGCGACGAGGTGCTGATCATCCCGATGACCGTGCGGGCGGCGCTGGCCGCCTATGCGGGGCGGGAGGCGGACGCCAGGGCCGACGCCCGGTGGGTCCAGCGGGCGTCACGGAACCGGATGTCGTCACAGCTGGCGGACTGGCCCGGAATGACGTTGTGCTTCCTGGAGGTGTCGCTGGGCCGGCACCGGGAGGCGCTGGAGGCCCTGGACATGTCGTTCCTGGCGGCCGGGCGGGTGCCCGCCACCGAGCTGATGCTGTCCTGGCATCTGCCCGATGTCATCGAGGCCATGGTGGGGGTCGGGCGCCTCGACGAGGCCGACCTGCTGACCACCGCGCTGGAGAGCAACGGTGCGGAGCATCAACGCATCTGGATGAAGGCGGTGGGGGCGCGCTGCCGGGCGCTGTTGCTGGCCGCGGGCGGCGACGTCACCGCGGCCGAACAGATGGCGCGGCAGGCGTTGGCCGAGCACGAGCGACTGCCGATGCCGTTCGAGCGGGCCCGCACCGAGCTGGTGCTCGGGCAGCTCCAGCGGCGACTACGGCAGAAGCACACCGCAGCAGCGACATTGACCGAATCGCTGCGGACATTCGAGCGGCTGGGCACACCGCTGTGGACGCACCGCGCCCGGGCGGAGCTGTCCCGCACCGTGGTGGCACCGGCCGGTGACCTGGGTGAGCTGACGCCCTCACAGCGGCAGGTCGCCGAGATGGCGGCGTCGGGCGCCACCAACAAGGACATCGCGGCGGCGATGTTCATCAGTATCAAGACCGTCGAGCACAACCTGACCCGGATCTACCGCAAGCTGGGCATCGGGTCACGCGCGGAGTTGGGCCGGCGGATGGACCAGGACCGCTCCGAGTTCAGCTAGGCCGGAGCGACCTCACGTCGCCGCAATGACGTCGTAGTCGGCCGGGTCCGGCCGGTGCGTCCATCTCCAGTAATCGGCGATGCGCCAGGCGAACAGCGTGGGCAGCTCCCCCGTCGAGTTCTTGTAGTAGCTGCTGCTCACCGCGGGGTGCGCGTAGACCATCTCCTGCAGACGCTGCTGGCTGCGCCGGCGATAGTCGGCGCACACGTCGGCTCTCGGCATCGCCGCGGCCGCCCCGGAGGCAAGCACCAAATCGATGCAGCCCAAGATGTAGCGCATCTGGCATTCGGAGTTGTAGATCAGGCTGGCGCCGTTGACGGCGTTGGTACCCGGCCCGAACATGCAATAGAAGTTCGGGAAGCCCGGCACCGTGATACCGAGGTAGGCGTAGGCGGCATCACCCCACGCCGCGTTCAGTGCCACACCGTCGACGCCCCGGATGTCCAGCGGGCCGAGCTGGTGGTTGACGTCGAAACCGGTGGCCCACACCAGCACATCGGCGCGCCGGTGCACACCGGTGCCATCGACGACGCCGTCGGCGGTGATCTCGGCGACGCCGTCGGTGATCAGCTCGACGTCGTCACGCTGCAGCGTGGTCAGCCAGGTGCCGTCGTCCTGCAGGGTCCGCTTGCCCATCGGCGGATATTTCGGGGTCACCTTGTCCAGCAGGTGCGGGTCGGTGACGAATGCCTGCATCCAGGCCACGAACATCTGCCGGATGGCGTGATTGCCTGCGCTGACCGACAATCCGCCGTTGTCCCAGGCCGGGTCGATGGTGATCTGTTCGTCGAGTGCGTCGGCGATCGGCCACCACGTCACGAACCGCAGCCAGCGCCCGTAGTACGGCAGGTGCCGCGTCGCCCAGCGCGCCCCGGCGCCGACGGGTGCGTGGTAGTTGACGTTGGGCGCCATCCACTGCGGGGTCCGCTGGTACACGTCGACCCGGTCCGCGATGCCGGCGATGGCGGGCACGAGCTGGAACCCGCTGGCGCCGGCGCCGATGACGGCGACCCGCTTGCCGGCCAGTTCGACGCCGTCGTCCCAGGCCGCGGTGTGCATCCTAGGACCGCCGAAGGTGTTGGCGCCCTTGATGTCCGGGATGACGGGATTGCTGAACTGACCGACGGCGCAGATCAGCCCGCGAGCCCGCAGGGTTTCCTCGGCGCCGTCGCTGCCGCGGACCCGGACCGTCCAGGTGGCGCTCGCCTCGTCCCAGGCGGCCCCGGCCACCTCGGTGTCGAAGCGGACGTGCTCGGTGATGCGGTACCGGGTGGCGACGTCGTCGAGGTAGCGCAGGATCTCGGGCTGGGTGGCGTAGTGATGGGCCCAGTGGTCGGTGGGTTCGAACGAGTAGGTGTAGTACTGGCTGGCGATGTCGACGCGGCAGCCGGGGTACCGGTTGGCCAGCCAGGTGCCGCCCACCCCGGATTGCTTCTCGATGATCGTGTACGGGACGCCGGCCTGTTGCAGCTTGATACCCGCCAGCAGCCCGGACTCCCCGCACCCGATGACGAGGACGGGAAAATCGCTGCGCTGCCGGGGGGTCGAGCCCAGCACCGGGCCGCGCTGGTCGACGTCGGTGAGGCGCAGGTCGGCGGCGATGTAGTCGAAGAGCTCAGGGGTGACGCTGCCCGCGGTCATCACGTCGAGCATGCGGCGCAGCTCGGGCTCGTCGGGGATGTGCGGCGGCGGGCAACCGGCATCGCGGTAGCCGCGGATCACCTCGATGGCCCGCTGCCGGACCCGCTGCTCGTCCGGTTCGCTCATGGCGCCCTGCAGGTCCATGGCGATGAGCATGGCCGGTCCGGGCAGCTCGTCGAGCAGGCCGATATCGCCGGTCATGTGGACCATCGACATCAACAGCGCGGGCACGCTGGCGTCGGCGACCGCCGCGCGGATCACGTCGTCGCCGTCGGCGAAGGGCAGGCCCGTCAGCCGGGTCAGTTCCGCATCGCGCACGCCGGTCACCGGTGGCATGCCCGACACCATACAGTTGCCGATCAGTGGATGATCGGCGTTTGCGGCTCCCGGTCCGTCACCACACCACCGCGATGCCCGCGGCGGTCAGGGCGAGCAGGCCCACGCCGAGGAACACCGGGCGCGGGGCGGGGTCTCCGGTGCGCCGCTGCCGCGCGTTGCCCATCCCGGTCAGCCCGCCGATCACGATGAGGATCGCCAGCTTGATCGCGATCTTCGGGTAGTTCAGCTCGATCCCGGCGGGCCACGGCGCGGCCAGCGCGAGGCCGGTCAACAGCGACAGCAGCAGGCCGTAGTCCATCACCCGGGTGGTCTGGAACCGCCGTGCCACGGCTTCGGTCACCCACGCCCCGAACAGGATCGCGAAACCGACCAGGTGCAACAGAACGACTACAGAACGTAGTACTTCCATGGCGTGAGGCTACCGCAGACGCACCGCCCGCACACCTACAGGTGAGGGGTGCCGGGCGGAACCTGGTAGCAGTTCGTCCCGCCGATCCCGAACACGTATACGGTGTCGCACCGGGTGAAGCTGCCATCCGGGCCGGGCGGGTAGTCGCATCGGCCGCCGCCATGTCCGGCGATCACGGCGTTGGGGCCGACACAGGGTTGGTTCGCCGATGCGGGTGCTGCGGTGAGGACGCCCGCGGTCAACAGCGCCGCGGCGCCGACACCGACGATGGTTTCTCGTCTCACTCCTTCGATTGTCCGCCGCGCAGCGGTGATGTGCACGTGCGAGTTTCGGGCCGGCGGGCGGTCACAGCAGAACCACGAACAGTGCCGCGGCCGCGACGGTCTCCACGATGCAGTAGAACCAGTTCGGGTAGAAACCGGTGCGGCCGTCCAGCGCCGAGAACACCCGCCCGCCCGCCATCCCCGCCAGCGCGGCGGCCACCGTCGTGACGATGCCGGCCCGCAGGTCGGGCACGGCCAGCGCCACCCCGAGCACCACCGCGATCGCCACGCCGAAGCCGCCGTAGACCGCCCGGACCTCCGAGCGCGCCGCCGCCGAGCCCAACGAGATATCGAACGGCGCGATCAGCTGGGCCGGGGCGGCCAGCGCATAGACCCCCATCCCGGCGAAGAAGACCGCGACGACGGCGATGACGGTTGTGGCGATCGTGGTCACGTTAACCTCCATGGGGTAGGAGGTCACGATGACAGCAGCAGCGGCGGCGACACTTCCACGAACCTGCTGCCCGTCGGTGTGGCTGTGGCCCGGCGAGGCCCTCTACGCCGGCCCCGGCCTGGACCTGGACCCGCATTCGGGGTCGGTCTGGTGCCTGGCAGTCGGGGTGGACGGACCGCTGCGCATCAGCGTGGGCACCCGCCGGGTGACCGCCCGCAGCGTGCTGATCCCGCCCCGGGTGATCCACCACCTGGACACCCGCGGCGGCCGGCTGGTGTCCTGTTATCTCGACCCGACGTCGAGCCGCGCGAGCGCAGCCCGCGCCCGGTTCCGCAACGCGGGCACCGATCTGGCGACCGGGCACCGCGACGAAGAGCTGCTGGCCGAGCCGCCCGCCGATGCCGACACCGCGCGGCGCTGGCTCGGCCTGGCCGCGCCGGTGCCGCCGCGGCAGTGCGATTCCCGGATCGCGGCCATTGCGGCGCGGATCGGCGCCGACCCGGCGGCTGCGCCGTCGTCGAGTGAGCTGGCAGCGGCGGTGGGGCTCTCGGAGTCGCGGCTGCTGCACCTGTTCCGCCGGGAGACCGGCACCAGCCTGCGCCGTTACCGGCTGTGGATCCGGCTGATGCGGGCCGGCGCGGCGATCGGCGCCGGACACAACCTGACCCGCGCCGCCGCCGACGCCGGGTTCGCGAGCCCGTCGCATCTGGCCGACCGGTTCAAGGCGACCTTCGGGCTGACCGCCACCCAGCTGTTGAAAGCCGGTGTGGTGCTCCACACCCCGGCGCAAACCGCTACCAGCTGACCGGGTCCCGCACGATCGGGCAGGTCATGCAGTGCCCACCGCCGCGGCCGCGGCCCAACTCGGCGCCCACGATGGTGATCACCTCCACGCCCGCCTTGCGCAGCAGCGTGTTGGTGTGGGTGTTGCGGTCGTAGGCGAACACCACGCCGGGTTCCACGGCGACGAGGTTGTTGCCGCTGTCCCACTGCTGACGTTCGGCGTCGTAGGCCGATCCGCCGGTCTCCACCACCCGCAGTTCACCCAGGCCCAGCGCCGCGGCGACGACCTCCACGAACGGCTTGTTCTCCGTGACCACCTCGATGCCGGGCGGCCGGTCCGACGGCAGCAGCGTGAACGTCTCGACGTTGTCGACGATGTCGGGATAGATGGTCACCACATCGCGGTCGGCGAAGGTGAACACGGTGTCGAGATGCATCGCCGAACGCAGCTTCGGCATTCCGGCGACGATCACCTTCTCGGCGGCCTCGTCGGCGAACAGCCGGGCGGTGACCTGGGTGACGGCCTGGCGCGACGTGCGCTCGCTCAACCCGATGAGCACCACCCCGTTGCCGGGGATCAGCACATCGCCGCCCTCGAAAGTTGCCATTCCCCACTGCTGTTCGGGATCACCCCACCACACCGTCGATCCGACGTAGTCGGGGTGGAACTCGTAGATGGCCTTCATCAGCAGGGTCTCGTCGTGGCGGGCGGGCCAGAACAGGGAGTTCAGCGTCAGGCCGCCGTAGATCCAGCACGTGGTGTCGCGGGTGTAGAGCGTGTTGGGCAGCGGCGGCATCAGGTACTCGCTGACACCGGAGGCCTCCCGCGCCAGCGCGCGGTAACCGGAGGACTGGAACTCCGCGGGCAGGTCGCGGATCGACATCCCCCCGATCAGCAACTCGGCCAGCCGCTGGGCCGGCAGCGAATCGAGAAACGCCCTGGTGTCATCGACCAGACCGAGACCGACCTCGTTGGCCACGATCTTGCGGTCCAGCAGCCAGGCCTTGGCCTCGGCGATCTGCATTGTCTCGGCGAGCAATTCGTGCAGTTCGACCACCTCGACGTCGCGTTCACGCATCTTATCGAGGAAGTCGAAGTGGTCGCGGCGCGCGTTCTGCACCCACAGCACGTCATCGAACAACAGGTCGTCACAGTTGGTGGGGGTGAGCCGTTCGTGCGCGAGACCCGGTGAGCACACCAGCACCTTGCGAAGCTTGCCGACCTCGGAGTGCACGCCGTACGTCGCGGACGGATGGGTCATCGTCGGCTCCTTCTCGGGTTAGATCTCGATGGCACCTGTCGCCAGGGACACCACGCCGGCGATGGCGCCGACGAAGATGATGCCGAACAACACCGCCTCGGCCGGGGTGAAGACTCGCAGATTGCGTTCTCGGCGCGCGATCACGTACAGCACGGCGCCGGGTGCGTACAGCATGCAGGACAGCAGCAGCTTGTCCAGCCCGGCGGCATAGACCAGGAACAGGGTGTAGAACGTCGCCACGGCGGCGATGACGGTGTCCCCCAGCAGATTTCGTCTGTCACCATAGGTTTCCCGGGTGATCGTCAGCTTCAGCGCGTACGCCGCGGCCAACAGGTACGGGATCAGCGCCAGCGCCGCAGTCAGGTCCAGCATGAAGTCCAGCGCCTCGGAGGTGAACAGCAGCAGGATCAACAGCAGCTGCACCAGCCCACTGGCCATCAGCAGCGCACGCCAGGGTGCGTCGTGGCGGTTGGTGACGGCCAGGAACCGGGGCATGTCGTCGGTGGTGGCCGGGATGTAGAGGATCTCGGCGGCCATCAACGTCCACGCCAGATAGGCCCCGAGCACCGAGAGGATCACCCCGACCCGGATGAACACCGACCCCCACGGCCCGACGACGGATGCCAGCACCGACGCCATCGACGGCTGGTCCACCACGGCCAGTTCGGACTGCGGCAACGCCCCGTAGGACACCAGCGTGACGAGTGCGAAAACGCCGAGCACACCGAGGAAGCCGAACACCGTGGCCCGGCCGACGTCCTCGCGTCTGCGGGCGAACCGGGAGTACACGCTGGCCCCCTCGATGCCGAGGAACACGAACACCGTGATCAGCATCGTGCCCTTGGCCTGTTCGAAGATCGACGCGAACGACCGGTCGTCCCCACCCCAGAGGTTGTCGGTGAAATAGTCGGCCTTGAACATGATCAGCAGGATCACGATGAAGACCAGGATCGGCACCACCTTGGCGACGGTGGCGATCCGGTTGATGACGGCGGCCTGCCTGACCCCGCGCAAAATCAGGTAGAAGAACAACCAGACACCGACCGACGAACACAGCACGGCGATGACGGTGTCCCCGGCGCCCAGCACCGGGAACACCGCGCTGGTCGTCGTCATGATCAGCACCCAGTACGAGGTGTTGCCCGCACAGGCCGACGCCCAGAACCCCCACGCCGAGTTGAACCCCACGTAGTCACCGAATCCGGCCTTGGCGTAGGCGAAGATGCCCGCATCGAGCGTGGGTTTGCGCACCGCGAGCCGCTGGAACACGAACGCGAGCATGAGCATGCCGGTGCCGGCGATGGTCCATGCGATGACGGCGCCGATCACACCGGTCTCGGTGCCGAAGCGACGCGGTAGCAGGAACACCCCGGAGCCAACCATCGACCCGACCACCATGGCGGTCAGGGTGGGCAAGCTGACAGCGGGCGGCCTGGTCGCCTGCTCTTCGACGTTCGCTGCGGTCATCGACACCCCCGGTGGGCGGGTGATCTTGACCGAGCGTATCAGCGCGGGTGCCGCGAATGTGCGGATTCCGTCGTGGTTTTCGTGGATCCCGCGACGGGGCGGGGCCCGTGAGCGCGGTGGGTCGGGCTCGGCTAAGCGCAGCGTCGTCGCTGAAAGGTCGCTCGGCGGTTCGGATCTCTCACCGCCGAGCGACCGTGCCACCACTCGGTGGCGTCGCCGCGACTGATGCGGGTCAGCGCAAGAGCACCGGACAGCCGGGATACGTCGGGGTCACCCGGCCGCCCGGTGCAGTCCGTAGGGCACCGCGCTCAGCAGCGTCACCGGGATCGACGCCCCGCTGGGCACTTGGTAGCTGCGCTGCTCACCGCTACGGGCGCCCAGCAGGGCCGCGCCCAGCGGAGAATTCAGCGAATAGACCTCGAGATCACCGTATTCCGCGCCGCGGACACCGAGCAGGAAGGTCTCGGTGTCACCGGTGAGGTCAAACCGCACGGTGAGCACCATCCCTGGTTCGGCGATCCCGTCGTCGGGCGGATCCTCGCCGACGACGGCGTTGACGAGCAGTTCGTGGATCTGCTGGATGCGGCTCTGGCGGGCGCGGTGCACGGCCACCGAGTTCTCCTCGCTGTCATCGGGCGCCTCCTCGGCGAGCAGCGCGCGCAGCGTGGCCAGTTCTTCGTGCAGGCTCTGATAGGCCCGTGCGGTCATCCACGGGCGTTGGGCAGTGGTCATGGGATCCTCCCAGTAGTTGCAAACGAAAGCAGTTGCGTGTGAAGGGGTTGCCGTCAGGGGCGGGCCGATTGCGCCGCCCCTGACGACCGGATGCGGGTCTGTGGTCAGCGCAGCGGGTCGACCGCGCGCAGCGCTTCGGGCTGTTTGCCCGTGGTGATGTGCTCGGCGAGCAACCGGCCGGTGATCGGGCCGTGCGCAAGGCCCCACATGCCGTGCCCGCCCGCCACATAGATGCCCGGGGCCACCGCGCCGATGAGCGGGCGGCCGTCGGGGGTGACCGGGCGTGGTCCCACCCATTCGTCGGTGCGTTCGGCCCACCGCACACCGTCGAAATACGGTGTCGCCGAAGCCACGATGGCCTCGATGCGGGCCGGGATCGCCGGGTCGTCGGGCGCCCGGAACTCCATCGTGCCCGCCACCCGGAGCCCGCCGCGGTACGGCGTACAGGCCACCCGCACCTCGGGCAGGTAGACCGGGCCCGGCACGGGCCGGTCGACCGGCACGGTGAACGAATAGCCGCGCCCGGCCTGGACCGGGGTACGCACCCAGCGGCGCATCAGGCCCGACAGCCAGGCACCGGTCGCCACCACCACGGCGTCGGTGGTCAGCGTCTCACCCTCGACGGGATAGACCCGCACGCCGCGGGGGTGCGGCAGCACGTCCTCGACCTGCACCGTCCGCATCGCACCGCCACGCGCGACGACCGCGTCGGCGAGAGCGTGGGTGAAGCGGCCGGGGTCGACGAACCGCTGGCCCTCGACGCTGATCCCGACGGCTGCCGTCGCCGCCGCCAGCGGCACCTGGTCGCGCAGCCGGTCCCCGCTGAGCTGGGTGAAGGGCACCTCCTGGCCGGCCTGCCGGAGGCCGGCCAGCTCGTCGAGCAGGTGCTGGGCGTGCCGCCGGGAGGTGAACAGCGCGGTGATGGGCCCGTCGGTGGTCGGTGCCTCGACCCCGTTACCCGTCAACACGTCGAAGGCCTCCAGGCACTCCTCGTTGAAGGGCAGGTTGGCCTCCACCGCCCGCTGCCACGACCGGTGCCGGCAGTTGCGGGCGAACCGGGTCAGGAACGACCACAGCCGCCTATCGGCGCGAGCTGGAATATGCAGCGGCGCAGCCGGATCGAACAGCGAGGCCAGCCCATAGCCGAGGACCGACGGCTGGTTGAGCGGGATGGTCAGCGACGGCGACACCCACCCGGCGTTACCCCAGGACGCGCCGGCCGCGACTCCGCCGCGATCCAGCACGGTCACCTCGACGCCGCGCTCCTGCAGGAACCACGCAGTCGACAGCCCGACGATGCCCGCGCCCACGACGACCACCGACTTCGGCCCACCCTCGAGATCCCCGTCGAATGCCCGTCCGTCGAATGCACTGGCGCCTGCCATGGCGTCACCTCCTCAGCTCCACCCGTCCCTGTCGATGGTGGCCACCGGTGACGTCCGACGTGTTGTCGGCCCCGGACAAACTGACTACTGCAATTGGTCGGGTTCCGCCAAACCGGGGGTGTCGTCGGTTGCGGCCAGCTCCACCGTCATCGCCAGACGTTTGCGCGGGTCCCCCAGCTCGAGGTCGGTCACCTCGGCCATCTTGCGCATCCGGTACCGCACGGTGTTCTCGTGCACGCCGAGCCGCTCGGCGGCCTCGTGCGGATCGCCCTGGGCGGTCAGCCACGCCCGCAGTGTCGCGACGTACTGCGTCGCGTGCTCGCGGTCGTGGCGGGCCAGGTCGGCCACCGGGCCCCGCTGCGGCGCACGCCCCACCCGGGCGGCGATCCGCAACCGGCGCAGCACGATGTCGTCCCACGATTCGTCGTAGATCGGCGCCTCACCCGATCCAGCGCGCATCTCGTGCAGCGCCAGGCATTCGTCGGCCTCGTCCCGCGCCGCGGGCAGGTCGAGCACCGTGGCCGCCGCGCTGATCCCGGCGTACACGATGGCCTGCTTCGGCAGCGCTGCCCGGACGCCGTCGACCCAGCGCCGCGCGGTGTCGGAGGGCTCGCTGGGCAGCACGGTGTAGATCGTGGTGTCCGACAGCGTGCTGCGCCCCGGCCGCGACCAGCCGAACCCGGTGGTCGCCCGCTCGAAGGCCAGCAGCAGCGCGGCGTGCCGCTCGTCGCCCATCCGGGACCGCAGCGCGATCACCCGCAGCCCCGACGTCGGCAGCGCCAGTTTGCTGATCACCGTCGGCGCGTCGACGGTGCCGTCGAGGAGCCCGATGACCAGATCGGATTCCACCTGGCGTTCCAGATCGGCGCTGGCCCGCGACCGCAGCAGGTGCAGCGCCACCATGCGGGCGCCGTCGACGAGGGCCGCCAGCGGTGCTCCCGTCAGATCGGCGGTGCAGGCCACCCAGACCGAGCCGAGTACCTCGCGGCCGGCCCGCGCGGCCACCACCATCCGGCCCGACATCCCGTGCTCCGGCGACGGCGGCACGAACATCGGGGCGTCAGAGGAGCTGAGGTGCCGCGTCACACCGGAGGCGGCGAAGTGCGCCCGCAGCTCGTCGGGCATCTGCCTGCCGAGGATCGTCGCGACGCGCGCCTCGTCGGCGTGCTGCTGCAACCGCGAGTACGCCAGCACCCGGGAATGGCGGTCCTCGATGGTGACCGCACCGCCGATGGCGTCGGCCAGGCTGTCGGCGAGCGCGAACAGATCGGTGGGCCCGCGGCCGGACTCGGTTTCGCGGCCCTCGAACACCAACCCGTAGACGACAGCGGCCAACTCGCTCCACGAGACCTCGGGATCGACGGTCAGCACCGTCGGCCCGTCCGGCGCCAACACGGTGTCGGACCCGTCGTCGCGCACCAGCACCGCCGCCGCGCGCGCCGCCCTGGCCCACTGCAGTGCGAGCTCGATCGATTCGGCGCCGATGGCCAGCAGCACGTCGCCGACGACGTCGCGGCGCTCGGGCAGAACGACCGTACGCAGCGCGGTCGACCGCGGCACCGGAGCCGACCTCGGCACGACGCCGTATCCGCTGAGCACGTTCACCAGCCGGTCCAATGTGACCACCCGAGCTCCCCACGCCGACGGTCCGACCAGCCTAACCGCACGTTCCCGCGGCCCCGGCGGTGTCTTGGTACCGACTTTCCGCGCCATCCTCCGGGTCCTATGTTTCGATACCACCGGAATCGGAACGGGCGCCAGCTGCCGTGACCGGGCGCAAGGTCGCGGCCTTCACGGTGGTGATGGTGCGGGTCGCCCCGGCTCTGGTGCTGGTGTTCGGGCAGTTCCGGCCCAGGGCGTGGTCGAGAACGTGCGTCCGCTGGCGCAGCGGCTCGACGAACGCAAGGCCGACGTCAACAAAGTGGTCGAGCCGCTGGCGGAGAACTACCTGAGGCTCAACTCGTTGGGCGCCTACGGGGCATTCTTCAACATCTACTTCTGCTCGACCAAGCTCGAGATCAACGGTCCGCAGGCAGCGACATCCTCATCCCGTTCGGCGGCCCGCCGGACCCGAGCAAGGGCCGGTGTTCGGAAGATGGCTGAGCGCTGCGACTGACCATGCGCCGGATGGGTGAATCCCTGTTCACCACCACCTTTTTCGACCCGAATATGAAGCGGATCAGCGAGGTGGTCAACGCACCGGACTTCCTGATCGGCGCCACCGCGAACCTCTCCGGTCAGGTTGCCGACCCGTTCGGCATCCCGGCGGTATCGGCGACACAGCACCAGGGGCCGCCCTGAACCCGGAGGCGGCGCGCTCGGGTCTCCTGTCCCCCGCCAACGGTTCCGCGGTCAGCGTGCTTATCCGGCCCCGCGGGTGTGGCGTGCGGTTGAATGTGGGCATGACCGTGGACGACCACCGCGCCGGCGGGCGCCCCCGCGACGCGTCGATCGACGAGAAGGTGCTCGCGGTCACCCGGGAGCTGCTGCTGGAGGTGGGCTGGGATCAGCTCAGCGTCCGGCTGGTCGCCGCGCGGGCGGGTGTCGGCCGGTCCAGCCTGAACCGCCGCTGGGCCTCCAAGGCGGACCTGGTGCTCGCGGCGATCCTCGGCGAGGCGCCGGATCTGTCGCCGTTCCAGGGCACCGACCTGCACGGCTGGATTGAGTGGGTGGTGCGCGGCAGCCACGAGCTGTTCAGCCGGCCCGACGTGCACGCGGCGGTGCCGGGGCTGCTGCTCGCGTTGCGCGCCAATGACGAACTCCGCAAAGCGGTTTGGACGGGCTTCAGCGGTCCGGCGGTGCAGTTGTTCGCCGCCCACCGGCAGGCCAGGACCGCGGCGGAGCGCAAGCGCGCCGACACCGAGGCGCGCGCGGTGCTGGCGATGGCGGCCGGCGCGGCGCTGTTCATGACGACCGTGGCCGTCGAGGACGATTCGGCAGCGGTGCGGAGCCGGATCGCTCAGCTGTTGACCGCGGCGGTCGACGCGACCTGACCCGCGCCGTCGCGCAGCACGCAGCGGGTGCCGTCGTAGATGGTGGCCACGCATTTGGTGCAGTGCACGCACAGTCCCTCGCGCGCGGTCTCGGCCTCGAACTTGTTGATCAGGTCGGGTTCTCGCAACAGTGCGCGCGCCATCGCCACGAACTCGAAACCCTCGTCCAGCGCCGAGGACACCGTGTCCATCGTGTTGACCCCGCCGAGCAGTATCAGCGGCATCGACAGCGCCGCCCGGAACTGGCGGGCCAGCGGCAGGAAGAACGCCTCGGTGAACGGATAGGTCCGGAACATCCGGGAGCCGATGACGCGCAACCCGAGACCGACGACGGCCGGCTGGGAGGCGATGAACTCGGCCATCGGCACCTCGCCACGGAAGTAGTACATCGGGTTGAAAAGTGAACTGCCGCCGGTCAACTCCAACGCGTCGACGTGTCCGTCGGACTCCAGCAGCCGCGCGGTGGGCAGGCTGTCGGTCAGCCAGAACCCGCCCGGGACACCGTCGTCCATGTTGAACTTCGCGGTGACGGCCACCCCGTCACCGGCCTCGGTGCGGACCCGGTCGAGCACGCGGCGGGCCAGTTCGGCCCGGCGCGCGGTATCCCCGCCGAACCGGTCGGTGCGCTTGTTGAGGTTCGGGCTGAAGAACGAGCTGAGCAGGTAGCCGTGCCCCAGATGCACTTCGATGGCGTCGAATCCGGCGTCGGCGGCGTGCCGGGCGGCCGCGCCGAAGTCGGCGATCAGGTCGTCGAGCTGGGCGGTGCTGGCGGCGCGGACCAATCCCATCGCCGGCGCGCTGAGCCGGGTGGACGGCGCCATCGTCGGCATCCGGTTGGACCGGGTGTTGGCGACCAGACCGGCGTGCCCGATCTGCGCGCACGCCAGCACGCCCTCGGCGTGCACGGCGTCGGTCAGCCGGCGCAGCCCGCGGGCCCGGCGGGCGTCGAGCACCATGGTGTCGCGGTGCACCCGGCCGCCGGGCGCAACCGCGCAGTAGGCGACGGTGGTCATCGCGGCCCCGCCGCGCGCCACCTCGGTGTGGAAGTCGACGAGCTCGCCGGTCACCTCACCGCGCGGCATCCGGCCCTCGAAGGTCGCGGCCTTGATGAATCTGTTCTTCAGCGTCAGTGGCCCCAGCCGTGCCGGGGTGAACGCCCTTTCCGATACCATTGGCATCGTAATGTAGCACGGGGACCGAGGAGGGGTATGGACGTCGCCGTCACCGGCGGGACCGGGTATCTGGGCGCGCACTGTGTCCGCGAGTTGCTCGCCGGTGGGCACCGGGTGCGGCTGTTGCTCGCCCCCGACGCCCAGGACGCACCGGTGCTGGGCCGGCTCGCCGAACTGGGCGAGTTGGAGACGATCTGCGGCGACATCCGCGACGGCGCCACCGTCGCGACGCTGCTGGCCGGCTCCGACGCGCTGCTGCACGCGGCGGGAGTGGTCGGCACCGACCGGCGGCGGGCCGTGCTGATGTGGCAGATCAACGCCCATGCCACCGAGTCGATCCTGACCCGGGCGGCCGAGGCCGGGCTGGATCCGGTGGTCTCGGTGAGCAGTTACAGCGCGCTGTTCCCGCCGCCCGACGGCGTCATCACCGCCGACTCCCCCACCGCGGCCGGCCGCAGCCCCTACGCGCAGACCAAGGCCTACGCCGACCGGGCGGCACGCGATCTGCAGGACCGGGGCGCGCCGGTGGTCGTCACTTACCCGTCGAGCGTGGTGGGCCCGGCGTTCCACACCGCGCCCGGGGTGACCGAACGGGGCTGGGCACCGATCGTGCGGGCCGGCGTGGCGCCCCGGTTCCGCGGCGGGATGCAGATGATCGACGTGCGCGACGTGGCGGCCGTGCACACCGCGCTGATGGAGCCGGGGCGCGGGCCGCGCCGCTACGTCTGCGGCGGGACGCTGGTGGCCTTCGACGACATGATCACCGTACTGGAACGCGGTTCCGGCCGGCGGATCCTGCGGATACCGTTGAGCCAGAGGATGTTCCGGAGCATCGGCTGGGTCTCGGATGCCCTGTCGGGCATCGTCGCGCTGGGCGACGGGTTGAGCTACGAGGCGGCGCTGCTGTTGACGGCGGCCACCCCGACCGACGACACCGCCACCGTCACCGAGCTCGGGGTGAGCTGGCGCGATCCCCTCGACGCGATCGTCGCGTCGTTGGCGGTGGCGTCGCCGGGGTGACCACGAATGTCACGAGGGTTGCGGCGCAACGTGGTCCCGTCGGGTCAGCAGCGCGCCCAGCCATTCGGAGGCCAGCCCGAAACCGGTGCCCAGGGCGACGGCGCCGAGCACCAGCACGACGGGATGGGCGAGGCTCGGGCCGGCGGTGACCGCCGTCCCGGTGGCGCTCACCGTCGCGACGATCGACGCGAACCCGAAGAAGCCGGCCGGGGTGAAGCTCAGCACCCCCGGCGAGGTGATCAAGACCAGGACCCCGGCCCCGACGACCACGCAGCCGGCCACCGCCCATGGGCTGCCGCCCAGCGCTCCGATGGCCATCAGGGTGAGCGTGGCGCTGGCGATACCGAGGACATTCATGGTCAGCGATCGCCGGGCACCGTCGAGTCCGCCGCCGGCGGCGAACACCGCGGCCCAGGCGATGAACAGCGCCCAGATGGGCACCTTGATGACGAAAGCCGTGACCAGGCAGGACAATCCGGCCAGCAGTCCGATGCTGACGGTGCTGGCGATGCGTGGTGACATGCGCGTTCTCCTAGACGTGTCGATCTGTGGGGTGGGGCCGATCCGGCCTACTGGCAGGATCTCAGCTCCCGGTCGAGTGCGGATTCGGTGAACTGCACCGCCTCGAGCCGGGATCGGTCCACGACGGTGTGGAACACGTCGGGCCGTGAATAGTGGCCCGTGGCATCGAAGTTGAGCCGCTCCTTGGACACCCGGTCCAGGTCGAGGTCGGCCACCAGGACCCCTTCGGTGCCCACCACCGGCGGGATCAGCCACCCGCCGTCGGGGCCGGCCACGGCGCTGCCGCCGTCGAAGACGACGGTGTCGGAGGCCTCCCGGAGCCGGTCGGCCAGCGGGAAGTCGCCGGGAATGGATTCGGCGGTGATGATGCCGGAGGCGGCGACGCTGAACACTCGCCCCTCGGCGGCGACGAACCGGGTGATGTCGGTGGTCAGGCCGCTCGACCCCGGCCAGGCACCGATGTGCACGGTCTCGCCCTGGGCGTAGAGCGCGGTGCGGGCCTGCGGCATCCAGTTCTCCCAGCAGTTGAGGCTGCCGACGGTGGCGGTGCCGAACCGGTGGGTCAGCAGGCCCGCCCCGTCGCCCTGGGCCCACACCAGCCGCTCGTCGTAGGTCGGCACCAGCTTGCGGTGGTGCCCCAGCAGACCGTGCACCGGATCGAGCGTCAACAGGGTGCACCACACGCTGCCGCGGCCCTGGCCGCGGCCCCGCTCGGAGATACCGACGACCATCGCGATCCCCAGATCACCTGCGGCGGCCTGGATCTCCCGGTGCTCCGGTCCGCCTACCTCGACGGCGGAGTCGAGGTAGTAGGCATAGCACTCCTTCTGGTCCGGGTGGTCGAACAATGCACCGTCGGTGCGCGACGGCCAGAACGGATACCCGGCCAGATAGGTCTCCGGATAGGCGATCAGCGTCGCTCCCTGCGCGGCCGCCACTTCGGCCGCTTCGATGACCCTGGCCACCCGCGCCGCCGGCTTGAGCCAGGGACCGCCCAGCTGGGCGGTGGCCACGGTGAACGTGTTCGGGCCGGGCAGTGGTTCGCGATGTTCGGCGATGACGCGCAGCGGCATGGCAGTTCCCCTGTCAGAAGACCTCGAAGTATTCCCGTTGCTCCCAGTCGGTGACCGCGGCGTTGAACCGCGAGATCTCCTTGCGTTTCAGGGTGCTCAGGTAGTTGACGAAGGCGTCGCCCAGTTCGCGGCGCATCAGCTCGCTGCCGGTGAAGTGCTGCAGCGCCTCTTCCAGCGTCGCAGGGATCAGCGGCACGTCGGCGCGGTAGGCCTCGTCCGACGACGGCCCGGGGTCTAGCTTGCGGGCGATGCCGTCGCGACCGCTGATCAGTTGCGAGGCCAGGTACAGGTAGGGGTTGGCGGCCGGCTCACCGATCCGGTTCTCCAGGTGCGTCGAGCCGTCACCGCGGGCACCGGAGACCCGGATCATCGCGCCGCGGTTCTCCTCGGCCCAGGCGATCCGGTCGGGCGCGAACGAATCAGCGATGTAGCGCTTGTACCCGTTGATCGTCGGTGTCGTCAGGACGGAGCTGGCGCGCGCGTTGTCGAGCAGACCGGCCATATAGTGCATGGCAGTGCCCGACAACAGCTGCCCGTCCTCTCCCGGGAAGATGTTGGATTGGGTTGCGGTGCCCAATGATTGGTGCAGATGCCAGCCGCTGGACACGATGTGGGGCAGCGCGGGCCGCGACATGAAGGTGGCGTGGTAGCCGTGTCTGCGGCAGATCTGCTTGATGGCGCTGCGGATGAGCAGCACGTTGTCGGCCGACTGGATACCGGTCAGCGGGTCGAACGACATCTCGACCTGGCCGGGACCCCATTCGTCCTCGACGGTGGCCAACGGCAGGCCCAGCGCGACGATCTCGTCGCGCAGGATGCTCAAGATGGCGTCGGCCTCGTCACCGCGGTTCTCGGTCAGGTACTGGTAGCCGTGCGACAGCGCGGTCACCGTGGGTGGGGCCGGGGGCCAGCCCGAGTCGGCGAACCCCAGCTTGGGGTCCACCAAGCGGGTGATGTAGAACTCCAGCTCGACGCCGGTGGTGTAGGTGTAGCCCTCGGCTTCCAGCGCGGCGAGTTGGCGCTGCAGCACCCCGCGGGTGTCGAACGGCACCCGCTCGCCGTTGCGGTAGTAGAGATCGGCCAGCACCCAACCGGTTCCGTTGACCCACGGCAGGACCCGGAACGTGGTCGGGTCCGGGACCAGCACCCCGTCGGGCAGGCCGGTGAGCCGGTCGTCGCCGAAGCCGTGCGCCTCGAACGGCGGCACCGCCGGGTTGTTGGTGGTGTCGAAGATCAGCGTCGCGGTCTGGAAGTCCTTGCCCTCCGACAGCGCCGCCAGGAAGTGGTCGACCTCCAGCGTCTTGCCACGCAGGATGCCGTGCTGGTCACCCCAGCTGACCCGGACCTGCCGCAGGTCCATCTCGGCGATCCGCGACGCCAGCTTGGCACCCGCCTCCTCCTGCTGCGCAGACCACAGCTGATGCGTGGCGATGAACGACGAGCCCATGCGTGTGTCCTTTCGACGTGGGGTGAGCGCCCCGTGTGGGCTGCTCGTCAGGTGATCTGATCACCTGAACTTATCAGGGGCTGCTGACCCCGGCACGCCGAAATCGCAAATTGCTCGAATCCTGCGCTTTCCGCGCAGGTGAAAGGCCTCAGGCCAGTCGGTCGATGAGTCCGTCAGTGGTGCGGACCAGGTGCGAGAGCATCCTGTCGGCGGCCTCGGCCGCGGCGCCCTGCTGGATGGCCGCCAGGATCGACCGATGATCGGCCAGCGAGTCGGCGGGCTGACCGGGGCGGGTCAGCGATGTCTCCGAGGTGCGGTCCAGCGGCTTGCTCAGCCCCTTGAGGAGGTTGATCAGGATCGGGTTGTGCGACGCCTCGGCCACGCCGAAGTGGAAGCGCCGGTCCCCTTCCAGCCCGGGCTTGCCCGCGTCGATCTCCTCCTGCATCAGGTCCAGCGCCGCGGTCAGCTCGTCGAGGTCCGCGGCGGTGGCGCGCACGGCGGCCAGTCGGGCGCACTGGGTCTCGAGGGCCTGCCGGGTTTCCCAGATGTAGGGGTGATCGACGTGGGTCTCGACGAGTTCGGCGGCCAGCGAGGCGATCACGTTCTCCGGCCGCTGCAGGAGGTAGATGCCGTCACCGTGGCGGACCTCGACGATGCCCTGCGCGCGCAGCGCGGTGATCGCCTCCCGGACCGAGGACCGGCCGACCTGCAGCTGAGCGGCGAGATCCTTGACGTTGGACAGCTTGTCCCCAGGCTGCATGTTGCTGGTGTCGATGAACTCGCGCAACCGGTCACTGACCTGTTCGTAGAGCGGCCGGCGATCCACCTGGCGCATGTAAGAGCCGGTCATAGCCCTCCTCGTCAGTTGACCGAGTCATCGGATCTCCAGTCTTCCAGACGACCGAGGCCGCCGGTGCCAATGGGGTCGCGGTGGCCGGGGCGCGGCCGCTCGGGCCGGCCCGCATTTGTTGGTTGGTGACCCCTGAAGCGTTGTCCCCGTTGAGTATTTCGAAGCCGATCCGGACGGGTGTGTATCGTCTTCGGGGATGCCTGATGCCTGATATCACCTTTGCCGCGAAGACCACCCGGCTGAAGGGGTACCTGGCGACCCCCGACGGCGACGGCCCATGGCCCGGCGTCGTGGTGATCCAGGACGTCCTGGGGTTGACCACGGACCTGCGGCGGATCGCCGACCGCTTCGCCGCGGCCGGCTACCTGGCCCTCGCCCCGGACCTCTACGACGGTCCGCGGCCGAAGATCGTCTGCATGATCAGCACCATCCGAGCGCACTTCACCGGCCGCGGCCCCGCCTACGGCAGCCTGCTGGCCGCCCGGGAGCACCTGGTCGCCCATCCCCGGTGCACGGGCAAGGTCGGGGTGGCCGGCTTCTGCATGGGTGCCGGGTTCTGCCTGCAGCTGGCGCCCACCGGATTGTTCGACGCCACGGCGCCGAGCTACCCGCTGCTGCCCAAGGACGTCGACAAGCTGCGCCGGTCCTGCCCGGTGGTGGCCAGCTTCGGCGCCAAGGACCCGATCGTGGCGAACGATACCGCCGCCACACTGGAGGCGGTGCTGGCCGACGGCGGGGTTCCCCATGACGTCAAGCAGTACCCCGACGTCGGGCACAGCTTCATGAACGACCATGCGCTTCCTGCGCCGGTGCGGGTGGTCTCGGGGGTGGTGGGGATGGGGTATTCGGCGCCAGAGGCCGAGGACGCGTGGCAGCGCATCCTGGCCTTCTTCGCCGAACACCTCAGTGCGGCAGGCTGATCGGTTCCGGCACGGACCCCGGCGCGGACCGGGGCCGGACCCTGGCACGGATGGGGCCGCCCGCGATCATCGTGAAGTGCAACGCCAGCGGGAACTCCTCGGCCAGCGATTGCACCTCGGCGGCCCGGATGATGGCCGCCAAGGCCAGCGTCACCTCGAGCATCGCGAAATGATCGCCGATGCAGGACCGGGGGCCGCCGCCGAACGGCAGGTACTGCCAACGGTTCATCGCCTTGAACTTCTCCGGGCTGAACCGGTCCGGGTCGAACCGCAGCGGATCCTCCCACAGCGCAGGATCCCGTTGGACGGCCATCCGGCCGACCACCAGCATGGTGCCCTCGGGCACCAGGTAGCCGGCCACCTCGACGTCGCGGGTGGCCATCCGGGTGCCGGTCGGCGCGGGCGGGCACAGCCGAAGCGCCTCCCTGACCACCTGCACGGTGAAGCCCAGCGCCGGGATGTCGTCCGGGGTCAGTGGCCGATCCGGCAGGGCCGCAACCTCTTTGGCCACCCGCTCCTGGTACTGGGGATGGCGGCCCAGCGACCACAGCGCGTACGTCAGCGTCGTCGCGGTGGTGTCGTGACCGGCGAACATGAAGATGATCAACTCGTCGCAGATCTCACGATCCGTCAGCCTGGCCCCGGTCTCGGGGTCCTGCGCGGCGATCAACGACCGCACCAGCGGGGCGACCCTGGCGGGGTCGGCCCGACAGTCGCGCAGGATCTCCTCGGTCAGCCGGTGCAGTTTGGCACTGGCCTCGCGGGCCCGGCGGCGCGCCGGGGTGGGCAGCCAGCGCGGCGCCCGAACCGGGCGCGTCGCACGGGCGATCGCGTAGCTCAGCGCGATCCGCAGCGGTTCGGCGACCTCGTCGGCGCGCTGTTCGAGGTCCAGGCCGAGCACCGAACGCCCGAGCGCGCGCAGCGTCAACGCCCGGCACTCGGTGTCCAGATCCACCACCGAGCCGGGGCGCCACCCGTCGAGGACGGACTGGGCGGCCTGGGCCATGTGGCCGCCGAACTCATTGACGCGTTGCTTGGTGAACACCGGCTGCAGCGTGCGCCTGCGCGGTTTCCACGGCTCGAACGGCAGGTCGGCCAGGTTCGACCCGATGATGCGGCGCATCTCGTCGAACACGATCGTGGTCTTGTCGACGGAGGCGTCCTTGACGGCCAGCACGTCGCGGATCGCCTCCGGTGAGGTGGCCAGCACCATGGGCGGCATCAGCCAGCGCGGGCCCACCGTGAACGCGGTCACCGGGCCGCCGGCGTCGCGCAGCCGTTCGGTCCCGGTGCTGAATTCCTTGACCGCGGCGAGCCGCTGCCGAAACGGCATGGGGTTCACCGGCGGCCGGGGTAGTGCCTGTCCCCCGGATTCCCCCGCGCCCGAAGGAGCCTGAACCTGCACCACGTCGCCCTCCGGGATAGCGTTGCCACGCCGATCGGCCCCACACCAACGGCGTAGAGAGCCTACCTAACAAAACTGTCGGGGACGCGGCTTGGATAATCACGGTGCAGCGCTGCGGTGCACTGGCTCGGGAAAGGGTTCGAGATGGCGACGATCCGGCCGATGTGGCGGGTGCCCGGCATCATCCTGCGCGAACGGCGGCACCCGCCCGGGCGCCGACGCATCCCCGAACCGATGGTGATGGACGATCCGGAATCGGTCGCGCAGTTCCACACCGGCGGTGCCACCAACCCCGGGATGCGCGCGGTCTACGACCTGTGCGCGCGGGCCATCGACGCACTGGTGCCCGCCGGCGGTCGGTTGTTGGATCTGGGCGTCGGCTCGGGTCGCGCGCTCAGCGCCGTCCTGCGGCGCCGGCCCGACGTCCGGGCCACGGCCGTGGATCTGGCGCCCAACATGCTGGCGACGGCGCGCACGCTGTTCGACGGCGAGGGTGTCGGTGACCGCGTCGAGCTGGTCCAGGCCGACATCACCGCGCTGCCGGCCGAACTCGCCGGCGCGGACTGGGCTGCGGTGTCGTGCATGTGGACGCTGCACCAGCTGCCCGACTTCGACGTGCTGCGGGGCGCGCTCGGCCAGATCGCCGCGGTGCGGCGCCGCAGCGGGGCCGCGGTGTGGATCTCGGACTTCCAGCGGCTGCGCGACCCGGCCGCCTGCCCGCAGATGTTGGTGTGCGTCGACCCCGACTCCCCCGCGGTGTTGCGCGAGGATGCGATCGCCAGCGAGGCGGCCGCGTTCACCTCGGCCGAGCTCACCGAAGAGCTTGCCGCGGCGGGCCTGCCCGATCTGCGGTTCGGGCATTCGACCCCGCTGCCCTACCTGCAGGCGTACTGGGCGTACGGCCCGGCAGGCAAGCACGGTCCGCCGAACCGGGGTAGCGAGCTGCGCGGGCAGGCTCGCCGGGAGGCGGCACTGCTGCGCTGGGGGTTCACCGCCAAACCCTTCTGAGGGGTGCGGGCTAGCCGCGGTGCAGGTGCAGCCGGTCCAGGGCGCGACGGCTCGGATGCGACGGTGGCGGCGCGTCGGTGATGCGCAACACCAGCACGATGGCCTCCTGTTCCGCGGTTCTCGTCAGCCGGGAGAACTCGCTGTGCTGGGTCTGCAGCTCCGCGGCGAAGCGCGGGGAGAGCTCGGCGAGGTCCGCGGCGGTACGGGCGTGCAGAAAGACCGGGGACAGCGGCTGCAGACTCAGCCCCGCTCGCTGCGCCAGGATCCACACCGCCTCGACCGCTGCCCCGCCCCGCAGGTAGTCGGTCAGCCCGTCGCCGGTCACCGTGACCACGCCCAGCGCGGAGCTGGCCAGCACCCGGTCCCTGGCGTCGTCGCCCAGTGCGCTGCCGGCGCCCCAGTCGGCGAGGTGTGCCATCACGTCGGGCCGGCGCAGCAGCTGGATCAGGGCCAGGTCTGTGTTGTCGAGCTCGAGGGTTCGCACGTCCAGTCCGACGTCGGGGTCGGCGTCGCCGGGGAACCGCAGCTCGGCGATCATCTCCTTGTGCAGGCGCGGAGTCAGGTAGCGGATCCGGTCTGCGGCGGCGAATATCTCTGCGGCGTGGGCCAATTCGTCACGGTCGGTGAGCAGGTGCAACCGGGCGCCCTCCCGGGTGGCGGCCTCGGTGAGCAGCCGCACGGTCGGCTCACCGAGCGGGCGCGGGGTGCCGTGGCGCCGGTTGGTCCGGCGTTCCAGCATCGGCTCGTAGAGCTCCGCCAGGTCGGGATCGCTGCCCTGGCCAAAGGTCATGGTGACCCGCAGCGGGGTGCCCTCGGCATCTTCGGTCACGGCCACCGGGCCGAGGCGTCCGCTGGCCGCGGCGGCGATCCGCACGTTGTACATCGTGGCGCCCAGTGCGACCGCGCTGCCGCGGAACCCGACGTCCATCATCGACTTGTATTGGGGGGCAACGCTGATGCTGACGTCGTGCGGGCTCATGTCGATGCGCCAGGGTTGGCTGTTCCCGCCCGACGGAGCCCGCAGCGCGGCGGCGACGATGCTGTCCTCGAACGTCGACGGATCCGGGGCAGCGGTGCCGACGGGCGCGGGCCGCGGGTGGGCCATCTCGGGTTCGGCGAGTTGATCGAGGGCCCGGCCGATGTCGATCCGGCAGCGGCCTGACCGCAGCGGTTCGCCCACCCCGATCCGGCGCACGGCTTCGGCGATCGCCGCGCCGCCGAGCACCACATCGGAGGCCAGCTGAGGCCACGTCGACAGCGACCGGTCCACCTCGATCAGCGATGCGGCTGCGCGCGGGGAGATCTGGTCGGCCTCCAAGTGCCGCAGCATGTGCGGGATCTTGTCCCGGCTGCTCATGCCGGGCAGCAGGCTGACGTCCAGCTCGCCCAGCAGTCCGTGCAGGATCGGCCGCTCGGGTTCCCGATCGAACCGTTCGACGTCGACGATGCCGCGGTCGCTGGTGGCCATCAGCACCGGAATGCGGCGCTGCCTGGCCCCGATCCGCAGCACCGCTTTCATGTCCAGAGAGTCACACTCTTCGACGACGATATCGAGGCCGTCCAGGAACGGATCCACGGTTTCCGCGGTGAGGCCGGCCTCGACGACCTCGACCACCAGATAAGGGTCGAGCTCGGCTACCCGGCGCGCAGCCACATGGGCCTTGTGGACCCCGATGTCGAGAACGGTGGCGGGCACCCGGTTCAGGTTCGACAGCTCCAGATGGTCGAAGTCGGCCAGCCGAAGCCGGCCGCACAACCCTTGCATCGCCAGCGTGTGGGCGATGACGTGGCCGACGCTCAGGCCGGCCACGCCGATGGTCAGCGCACCCAACCGGTGCTGTTCCTCGGTGGTGATGTTGTTGCGGTTGCGGTCCAGCCGCAGCGCCCGGAATCCGCGCGGCCCCAACACCGCGACGACGGTGCGCCGCCACGGGTAGTAGACCCACCGGCCGGGTTCGGCCAGCAGCGCGGTGTCCGGAGCGGGTCGCAGGCTGCGCAAACCGGCGAGCTGCTCCTCGCGGTGATCGACGAACTGCACGGCCGGTTGGGCGCGCAACCGCTGCAATATCGCGTGATCGACGGGATCGTCGGGGTCCAGGATCTGCGCCGCGTAGGCGGCCGCGTCGGGCTCGGGCACCGGGTAAGAATATTGCACCACACGGCGCGAGGTGGCGGGCGATCATCTCGACACGAGTGGCTTGCCGATGATCTCCTTCATGATCTCGTGCGTGCCCGCATAGATGCGTGAGGCCCTGGAGTCCAGGAACGCCTTGGCGGTCGGAGACTCGAGCATGTATCCATCTCGCGAGAGGCGATGCGGGACGAGGGGCGAGACGTGTCCCTGCTTCCGGAAGACGGCCCCCTGGTGGTGTCGTAGCGGATGCACAACCGTGCACTCGGAGCGATCCGCGCGTGCTCAGAGCTGGTTCATCGGGACGCGTGCGGTTTCCGGGGCCACCGCCGCTGCGCTGAGCGCCACGATTGCGGCGAACATCACGTAGAACGCGGGAGCGGTCGGCACCCCCGTGGTCGTCAACAGCCAGGCGGCGATCATCGGCGCGGTACCGCCGAACAGCGCGACGGACAGGTTGTACCCTACCGAGAACGCGGTGTAACGCACACGCGTGCTGAACAACTCGATCATCGCCGCGAACGGAGCACCGGCGTAGGTGCCGAACAGCGCTCCCAACAGCGCTTGGGCCAGCACGACCTGCATGACACCACCGTCGGCGAGCAACATGAAGATCGGGTAGGCAAAGACCAGATATCCCGCCCCGGCGGCCGCCATGAGCGGCCGGCGCCCCACCCGGTCGGACAGCGCGGCGGTCAACGGCAACACGCACAGGGCGACCACGAGCGCCACCATCGTGGACATCAGTGCGCCGCCACGCGCATAGCCGTGCGTGGTGGCCAGGAAGTTCGGAATGTAGGCCAGCAGTAGGTAGAACCCGACCACGTGCGTGACCGCCATGGCCCCACACAGAACGATGCGAGAGGCGTTCCCGGAGATGGTCTGACGCAGCGTAATCCGTTTCACCTCACCTGCAGCCACGAGAGCCTTGAACTCGGGAGTGTCCTCGATCTTCAACCGCAGGTATAGACCCGCGATGCCCAGGGGCCCGGCAAGCAGGAACGGCACTCGCCATCCCCATGAGGACATCGATTCCGGGGGTAGGGCTGCCATCAGCACCGTCACCAGCAGCGCACCCGCCAGACAGCCGGGCACGGCCGACATGTTCAACCACGCCACCTGCAGAGCGCGCTTACGGTCGGGGGCGTACTCGGCGAGAAACGCGGTGGCTCCTCCGACTTCACCACCGGCCGACAACCCCTGGACCACGCGCAGGGCCACCAGCAGGACCGGGGCCCAGACACCGATGACGGCATATCCCGGTAACACGCCGACCAGGAAGGTCGCCGCGGAGATGAGCACGACGACCGTCGCGAGTGTGCGCTGCCGACCGAGCCGGTCACCCAGGCTGCCGAACACCATGCCGCCGATCGGCCGGATGACGAAGGCCAGAGCGAACGCCGCGAAGGTCGCCAGCAGCGACGTCGCCGGGTCGTCGGAGGGAAAGAACACCGCGCCGAGTATGACGGCGAGATAGCCGTAGATGGTGTAGTCGTACCACTCGATCGCGTTGCCCACCGCAGCGGCTGCCACCGCTCGCCGGCGGACGGCCGCGGTGACGGGCGGCCGGGAATTCGTCGCAGTCTCAGAGCTCATCGCCAAGCACTCCCCCGTCGGATTAGACATAGACTTTCGATTCCAGGGCATGCCGAACCTCGTCCCTGGTGTAGCCGTGACGACGGCCCACGTCTTCGAGCGCGTCGACGGCCGAGTCGATATCGTCGAGCATCCGAATGGCTTTGAACTTCTCTTCGTACTCGATGCCGATCGATTCGGCGAGCAACGACAGGTAGTGGAACACTTCGACGTCGTATTCGAGTTGGCGCTTGCAGTGATTGCGATAGCACCCGTGATAGGGCATCACCAGCGTGTCCGCACCCAATTCACAGGCCTCCTGGACCATCTCCCGAACCAGCGGTTCATAGACTGTGCAATCGAAGCGCCCGGTCTTCATCAGACAGTGGTTTCCGAGCCCAGTCGCGTGCTCGGCGGGGATGATCCGCAGCCCGGGAATGCGCCGCAGTATCTCGGTCAGTCCGGCACTGTCGGACCGGCGCGCTTCGTTCTCGTCGTGATCGTGCACGACGACCGTGCGGTCCACCGGATTGACCAGCAGCGCGGTCAACGCGTCGATGTTGTCGGTCAACACCTCGATGATGTTGGCTTGCCGGAACGTGTGCTGGCGCGTCATATACAGCGAGAACAGGGTGTCGCAGTCCGGACAGGTCGACACCACTTTGACCGGCTTCAGCCGGCGGAACGCGCCCAGGGTCAGGTTGCCGACCTGATGACCCATCTTGTCCATTCCGGTGGACCACTGGAACGCTCCGCAGCAGTTCTCGGGTCCACCCATCGACACGAACTCGATGCCGATCGCCTGCATGACTCTCTGTGCCAGGTAAGCGATGTGCGGAATGGAGGTGGTGTTGCACGACAGATGCAGGATCGTCCCACCGGGGATGACACCCGAGGGTGGATCCATCTCGTAGTGCAGTACATCGTGTGCGCCCGCGAGTAGGTGTTCCAGGATCCGGTCGCTCTCCAGGGACCGGATGTAGGGCCACGCGTCAGCTGTCTCCACGGCGGAGCTTTCCTTTCATGCCACGATTTGGCGGGCGGTCACACCCGGATGAACAACTGGTCGTCCTCGACCTTCGTCTCGAAGGCCATCAGGTCGCCGTAGTCGTGTCGCTCCCTGCCTCTGTCGTTGAGATCGAACAGCCATGCATGTAGCGGGCAGGCCAGGACATCGCCGCGGATGTCGATCTGGCGCATGAGGCCGCCCTTGTGTGGGCACGCCATAGAAAAGGCGTGCCACACATCTCCCACCCTGTGCAGCAAGACCGCCTCGCCATCGTAGGTGATGACCGGATTCTGCTGAGCGGCAATATCTTCGATCTTGCCGACCGCTATCCAACCCTGATCCATGCTGACGCCTCTCCTCCACTTCATCGGCGATCTTGGGCGTGATCCAGTGCATCACCGCGACCGCCGGTCGATCTGTTAACTAGAAGACGAAGGGGTCAACTCAGCGCGACCAGAATGGATTTCTCCTTCAGGTAGGACTCGAGCCCCGCTGCCCCGTGTTCCCGGCCGATACCAGAGTCCTTGAACCCACCGAAAGGAACGTTCGGGCCGTACTGCGACCAGCGGTTGATGTACACGGTGCCCGCATCCAGTTTGGCCGCAAACCGGTGCGCCGCGGTGACGTCCCGGGTCCACAGGCCGGCCGCCAGCCCGTACTTGCTCTCATTCGCGCGCCGGATCACCTCGTCCAGATCACGGTACGGCGTGGCCACCAGCACCGGTCCGAAGATCTCCTCGCGGGCGATCCGGATGGAGTCATCGACGGTGGTGAACAGCGTAGGTGCGATGAACCAACCCTGGTCACGGGCCGCTCCAGGGCCGCCGGCGACCAGCTCGGCCTCGCCGATACCGTCTTCGATGTACTGGTTGACGCGGTCGAACTGTTCGCGGGACACCACTGGCCCCACGGTGCTGGCCGGGTCCAACCCGGGCAGTGGCGTTGTCGCCTGGGCCATTTCGGCGATTCCGGACACCACGTCATCGAACATCGTCACCGGAACGTACAAGCGCGACGCGGCGGTGCAGCTCTGTCCGGTGTTGAAGTAGATGCCGGAGAATGCGCCCGTCACCGTCGATTCCAGATCGGCATCGGGTAGGACGATCCCGGCGGACTTTCCGCCCAGCTCGAGGGTCACCCGTTTGAGCGCGCGCCCGGCCTTCGCCCCGATCTCCCTGCCGACGGCCGTGGAACCCGTGAACGACAGCTTGTCGATTCCGGGGTGGCCGACGATGGCCGCCCCTGTCGAGCCGTCACCGGTCAGGATGTTCAGCACGCCGTCAGGCAGGCCGGCCTCGCCGGCGAGCTCTCCGAACCGCAATGCGCTCAGTGGCGTCTGTTCGGCCGGCTTGAGGACCACCGTGCACCCGGCGGCCAGCGCCGGGGCCACCTTCCACATCGCGATCAGCAGTGGGTAGTTCCACGGAACGATGAGGCCGCAGACACCCACCGGCTCCTTGCGGGAGTAGTAGAGCGACTCGCCGGCCCCGACGAGCGCCGACTCGCCGGCGATCTTGGTGGGCCAGCCGGCGAAATACCGCATCCACTCAACGGAGGACGCGACGTCGACCGCTCGGGCGTAGGTGATCGGCTTGCCGTTGTCGAGGGCTTCCAGCTGTGCGAGCTCCTCCCCGTGTTGCTCCATCAGGTCGGCGATCCGGTGCATCACAGCTGAGCGCCCGGCGGCCGACATCGTTCCCCACGGCCCGTCGAGTGCGGCGCGGGCCCGCTCCACCGCCCGGTCGACATCGTCGGGACCGGCGAACGCCACCCTGGTGATCACGGCGCAGGTTGCGGGGTCGTGGATCGGGAAGGTGCGGGCATCGGTCGCTTCCAGCCAACTTCCCCCGATGAGAAGGCGGTGAGTGCGAGCCGTGAATGCCGCGGGCCCCGGATCGAGTCCGGGTATCGAGATCGTCATTGCTGCTGTCCTCCTTGGCTTGTGGTGGCTCGGTGTGCCGAATGTGGTGTGTTCGGTGGGTCCGGGCGCCAAGAGAGCGCCCAACACAGCGCGACCACCACCACTTGTGCGACGGCCGCCAGCACCCCGATGTGCATGAAGAGGCCGCCACCATGGTGATGTGACGACGCATGGTCCCCGACCAGGTGCACCAGCACCATCGCGCCGGCGGCACCACCACACATCAACAGCGCCTTCGGTTCACCGTCGCCTCGCAGCAGGCGGGGTGCGCACAGCGCGCACATCGCCGCCAATGCCAGCATCGGCACCGTCGTGGCCAGCCCCGACACCCCCTCGTGCCACACCAGATACGCGTGCAGAGCCGAGCACACCAAGGTCAGCGCGCCAAGTAGGACCGCGGCTCCATGGGCGACGGTGTCCGGCAATGCCTGCCGCGCACGGTCAGCCATCGGTGCTCACCGTGCCGCTGGTCGAGTGGCAGGTGTTGGCGGACGGGCTGGGCGGCACGTCCAGGGTGGGGTTGCGGTCGAAGAACCCGTCGGGTTTGAGCACGAAACCGGCGGTGTCGACGGGCATCACCGGCCAGTCCTCCGGTCGGGGGAAGTGGGTGAGGCCGAAGGTGTGCCATACCACCACGTCGGTGCCGTCGATGTCGCGGTCGTCTCGAACATAGGCGGGAAGCCCTGCGCCACCGGCGTTCTGGTTGACGGTGTACCCGGCGGCCCACAGTTCGTCACGCGCATATCGTGTCACCCACAGGTGGTGGGTCGCGAACTCGGCGCGCGGCCGGATGTAGGAGTCGTCGGCGGCGGCCAGCAGCGGCTTGCCCTGGGGGTACAGCACGTACGACGTAGGTTCCCCGAACCTGTTGGTCCGGTCGGCGCTGGAGATGCGCCACACCGTGCCCTGGTTCACGTCGGCGATCCGTCGTGCCTGCCGTTCGGTGCGCATCCGCCGCCTGCTGCGGGTGAAGGCGTTGCCCCAGGGGTTCTGCGGGCTGACAGGCATGCGTTCGACGCGTTCCTCGTCGACGGAGTTGGCCACTCCGTCGACCGTCATGTCCAGGCGGATCCCGAAGAGGTGCTGATGGACCGGCGCCCGCAGTCCCGGTGCCATCGGTGTCGCATGCGGGTTGTCACCGTCCTCACCGCCGGACATGAACACGATCCCGGTGGCCTTGACCTCCAGCTCGATCGCGCCGTCGAGGTACAAGTACCAGTAGAACCCGTAGTCGTAGTTGCCGACGGTCAGGAACGTCGAGATGACGAGTCGGCGATTGCGCCGGGTGTCGGCGATGCCGGCGAAGTTGTCGGTGTGCTTCCACAGGATCCCGGTGTCCTCTTCGTGGATGCAGATGGCCTTGGCGATGGTCTGCGGGTTGCCGAAGTCGTCGACGACGTCGACGTCCAGATACAGGATCTCGCCCAGGCAATCGCAACCGAGCTGCAACGAGTTGGCGAGCCGACCGAACTGGAACTCGCCGGCATCGAAGTAGTTGATCCACGCCTGGGTGGGGTCGGGGTCACCGTAGTTGACCACCATCTCCGACACTGACGCCCGGTAGACGACCGGGCGGTCGGTGACACCGTCGTTGATCGAAATCTGGTGCAGCGTCAGGCCTTCACGACCATTGAATCCTACGCGGACCTTCCAGCGATCCCACGTCAGGACTCCGTCGGCGTAACTGAAGGAAGGCCCTTCCGGTTGAGTGATCGAGATCGGCTCGAGGTTCTCACGGTACGGTCCGCGCACCTGCGGATCGTGATAGTTTCCCGACACCGACGGGATCGGCACCCGCGACGTCGGTCCTTCCACGACACGCAGCACCTCACCGGTGTCGATCGCGACGTGCGCCACCAGCCCCGGGACCGGATGTGACCACATCAGGTCCCCTTGGTGAGCGCGGAAGAACGCGAGCACTCGAAAGACCCGCCGGCCGACCTCGTCGTCGTACCCGAAGTACCCGGGTGTTCCTGGTGCAGCGATGATTTGGGACAGATCGGTGATCCCCCGGCGTTCGAGAGCGGCGACCCAGGTGGGGTCCTTCTTCACGATCGCGTCGGCACGGTCGAAGTCCTCGTCGAGCAGCGGACCCCATCCCTCGGCGGCGGTGTCCACGACCCGTTGGTGGACAACGCGCCCGGTGGTCAGGCAGGTGACCGTGTCCACCACGCGTCCGGTGGCCAGATCGGTCAGCAGCGCCGTGACTTCCCGAGGGGGACGGCCGGCACGGCGCTGCTCGAAATCGAGCACCGCGGACTTCGCGGGTTCTCGCAGCATGACGTAGGAGAACCGCGTCGAGTCCGAGACCAGACCGGCGGCTGCCAACAGCTCTCGGGCAGCCACGACCTCCTCGGCGCGCAGGGCCTCCAGCGGATGCCCGACCGTCATCGACATTGCAGCGTTCCCCTTCCTGGACCCACCACAGCGGCGGTTGAGAAGGAACGATCTACGCATCGCCAGAAAAGAGCTAGTGATTCTGACGAATCGTCGGCAACAGAGGCCAATTGTGGCAGAATTTCCAGCATCAGTATCCTGGATCGGTTTCGCCGCCGACGATTCATCTGCCCGGACAACGGGTGCCCACCGACCGAAGGGACAGTCGCGATGCAACTCGATGCCATCGACGACGACATCATCTGGCGCCTGGCCGAGAACGGCCGGCTGTCGATCGCCCAACTCGCCGCCGCGGTCGGCATCGCGTCGTCGACCTGCCATGCACGCGTGAAAGCGTTGTGCGACAACGGTGTGATCAAGGCTTTCCACGCGCTGGTCGACCTCGACGCGATCGGGTTGCCGTTCCAGGCGCTGATCATGGTGCGGGCACGGCCTCAGCAGAAGCACGAGTTGGATGCGTTCGCCGAGCGCATCGTGCGACTGCCGCAGATCATCAACTTGTTCTCGATGGCGTCGGTGGACAACTTTGTTGTCCACGTGGCGTGCACGTCGCGCACGCAGCTGCGCGACTTCGTCAGCAAGTACATCCACTCCGAACCTACGGTGATCTCCACGCAGACCAATCTCATCTACGACCAGTACCCGGGATCGGAGTACATGAGCCATCTGCGCGGACTCGACGAGATGCGTCGTGACATTCCCTGACGGCCCAGCCGGATTCACGACCCGAACCTTCGCGAGCAACCCGGCGATCCGGCCTCTAGGGTGTGCCGCAGAGCTATGATGCGCACATGAACGGCCGGCCACCACCGCGCAACCGTGGTGCAGCCGTACCCTCTCGCCACGACGACACCTTCAACGGCGCTACCTGCGTGTGGAATTCGGTGTACGACGGGCTCACCCACGAGCAAACGGCAATGATCCAGCAGTCGATTCGCATCCGGACCCACTATCGCGGGGACACGCTGTTCAACATCGGTGACCAACCCACCGAGGTGCTCATCGTGTTCGCAGGACGCATCAAGGCCTACGTTCTGAGCGCCGACGGCGTCAGCTTCACCCCCGCCCTCTACGGCCCCGGACGAGTCACGGGGTTGATCTCGACGCTGCGCAACGTCCCGCGGATGATGAAGGTGGTCGCCGTCGACGATGTGCGCATCGGCTCGGTGTCGAAAAGCGATTTGCACCGGCTCATGATCAGCATCCCGGTTTTCGGCGAGAACGTCGCCAAGCTGGTCGCCGCGATGGCCGCCGACCTGATCTGGGTGATCAACGAGCGGGCTTTGTTGCCCGCGCGGGAACGGCTCTTCAATGCCCTGATGTCGTTGAGTCATCCGTCGTCGAACCCGATCCACGGCCAGATCCAAGTGGTGCGTGGTCTCAGTCAGGAGGATCTCGCCGGAATCGTGGGGGTCAGTCGAACGTGGGTGAATCTGACGCTCGCGGCGATGGAAGAAGACGGTGTGATCGCCAGGCAGCGCATGGAGATCCAGATCCTCGACTCGGAGAAAGTCCGCACCGCACTGCGGGAGTGAGGCTCAGTCGAGCTGCAACTGCGGCCGCGCTGCGGCCAACGCGGCGCCGCCGGCGAAGGCACCGAGCAGTAGCGCAATGACACCGGCCGCGACCGCGGTGGATCCGCCGACCAGGTCGGGAAGGTTCTGCAGGATCAGCGCGAAGACCCCGACGATGGCCGCGAGTCCCAGCGCCGGAGCGATCAGTGCCCGCGCGACCCCGACGGTGAGTTCACCGGAACGCGCTTGTTTGCCGAAGAAGACCAGCACCGCCACACTGGTCATCGCCAGTAGCAGGATGATGCCGACCGTGGAGACGCCGGCAAACCAGGTATAGAGCTCGGCGACCGGGTCCAGTCCGATCAGCGACGTCGCGAGGATGAACGCCCCCACCACCGCCGAGGCGACCGCCGAGGCGACGTAGGGCGAGCCGTGCTGCGGGTGCACCGCACCGAGACGGCGGGGCAACGCCCCCTTCCCGGCCAGCGAGAAGGCATAGCGCGAAACGATGTTGTGGAACGACAGTACGGTAGCGAACACGCTCGTGAAGAACAGGACCTGGACGATGTGTTCACCCGCGGTCCCGAGGTATCGCGCGGTGGTCTCCGAGAGCAGTCCGGCGGAGTCCTCCTGGGCCTTCTGCACCGCGAGATCATCACCCCATGCACTGATCATCGCCCACGTCGAGAGTGCGTAGAAGGCACCGATGAGCACGAGGGAAAGGTAGGTCGCGCGGGGGATGGTGCGTTCGGGATCCCTGGCCTCGTCCCGGAACACAGCGGTGGCCTCGAAGCCGATGAAGCTCAGGATCGCGAACAGCAGGGCGATACCGGGCGCGCCCGAGACTATCTCCGACGGTGTGATGATGCCGGCCGACAGCCCCTCGTCGCCTCCCCCGCGGAGAACCACCGCGGCGTCGAGGACCAGCACGATCGCGACCTCAGCGACCAGCAGTAGTCCCAGCACCTTTTTCGAGAGGTCGATGTTGCGGTGGCCGAGTACCGCGACCGCCGCCCAGCCGGCGAGAGCGAGTACACCCCAGTGGATCTGAGGACCACCCCACGACACCAGCAGCGCTTCGGCGCCCTTGCCCAGCATTCCGTAAATGCCGATCTCGAGGGCCAGGTAGGACAACAGCGCCACGAACGCCGAGCCGAAACCGACATGGCGGCCAACCCCTCTGCCGATGTAGGAGTAGAACGCACCCGCGTTGGGCACGTACGGCGTCAGGGCGGTGAACCCCGCCGCGAACAGCAGCAGTATCGCGGTGCTCACCAGGAAGATCGCCGGAAATCCGACACCGTTGCCGGCCGCGATGCCGAGGGGGACCAGGCCGCCGACGACCCCCAGGGGTGACGCGGCGGCCACCACGATCAGGACGATACCGATGACACCGAGAGATCCCGAAAGCCGTTTCGGGTCACGTGTGGTGACCGCCTCTCTGGAGGCTTCCAGTTCATGAGCCATATCGATACATCCCTTCAGGTACAACAGCTGCACACACCCAACACCGCCCGGTCGAAGGATTCTGTTAAGCAGATAACGCAGGGACCAGCTGTGCTAGAGATCCAGGACCAGGCGCGGAGACAGGGCCCGCGAGCAGCAGATCATCATGTACTCGTTGGACGCGCGCTCCGACTCCGACAGCACCGAATCGCGGTGATCGGGTATACCGTCGATCACATCGGTCAGGCAGGTCCCGCAGGTGCCTTTCATGCACGAGGTCGCAACGCCGACACCGGCCGCCTCGAGAGCCGCCACGATGGTCTGGTCCTTGTCCACGGTGAGCACCAGGTCGCTGTGCCGGAGGTAAACCTCGAAGGGCTCGTCGGTGGCCGGCGGTGCCACCGTCGCATCGAAGCGCTCGATGTGCAGTGTGCCCGTGGGCAATTCATCGCATCGTTGTTCGACGGCGTCGATGAGGCCGACGGGGCCGCAGCAGTAGATCTGGGTACCGTGGTCAACCGCATCGATCACCGTCTCGAGGTCGATGAGCCCGCGTTCATCCTGGGGCCACGCCACCACGTTGTCACCGTATGCGTCGAGTTCGTCGAGGAATGCCATCGCCGCTGACGTGCGTCCACCGTAGACGAGTCGCCACGGCTTTCCCACGCTGTGGGCGTGGCGCACCATGGGCAGGATCGGGGTGATCCCGATTCCGCCCGCGAGGAAGAGATACGCGTCGGCATCGTGCATCACAAACAGGTTGGAAGGCCCACGGACACAAAGGAGATCGCCCACCGCGAGGATGTGGTGGATGTATCGCGAACCACCCCCGCCGGCGGGGTGCTCTAGCACCGCGATCCGCCACCGCGTGTGATCGGTGGGATCGCCGCACAGTGAGTATTGTCGCTCTACCCCGATGGGCAACGAGATGCTGATGTGGGCGCCTGGGTCCCAGGCGGGGAGGTCACCTCCATCCGGGTCGCTGAGCGTCACCGCCACCACGGACTCGGCAACCCGTTCCACCTGGCGGACGACGAGTTTGAACTCGGCGACTTGCCCTCGGATCCCGTCCGCAATCAGCGGGACCGCCGTCTGCGTGTCCGTTTCACATCCGTTGACCGCCATGCCCACCCTTTCCGGTACTGGTCGAGCAGCATGGCCTGTGCGGGCACCGTAACTCTATTAGGTAGTTAACAGTCGGCGTCAGCGCTCGGCGAACACGATGCGGTGCCAATCCTTGTCGGTCGAATGTCGGCGAGGCACATCTATTGGGTGCTCGACGACCGCCAAGGCGTTATGCCGGCAATTCCGGCGGCGGAACCTGCGGACTACCGCACCGCTCAAAGTCTTTGCGCGGCTTCCTTCAACGCAGATCATCTGGCCGGCACTTGACATCGACCAGACCGGCCCGCGAAACTCAATTGTACTAATCTGTACATTCTACTGAGGAGGCGTTCGACAAGATGGCGCGCATGACACCGGTCGTCGAGGAGTCGGCTGACGAGCAACAGCAGGACGCACTGCAAGCGATCAAGCAGGGCTGGGGTGTCGTCCCCAACCTAGGAAGGGTTCTGGCACTGTCCCTTCCGCTGACCCGAGCGGCGCTGAGCTTCGACGAGGCACTCGAGCACGGGAGCATTCCTGCGCCCGTCGGTGAGCAGATCGCGATCGCGGTCGCCAACATCAACCAGTGCTCCTACTGCCTGGCGGCACACAGCATGGCGGCCGGACTGTACAAGGTCTCCGACCAGGACATCGCCGACGCCCGGACCGGCGATGCGTCCGATCCCTGGGTGGCCGCGGTATTGCAGTTCGCCCGGGCGGTGGTCGAGCGCCGCGGATTCGTCAGGGATGAGCAACTACAGGCGGCACGGGCCGCCGGGGTCAGCGAGGCGACGATGGTGGAGATCGTGGGCCATGTCGCGGCCAACACCTTGACCAACTACCTGCATCACCTCAGCCAGGTGCCGGTGGACTACCCGCCGGTCGACTTCGCGTGAACTCCCCGGCTGGGCGAGCGTGCCACTTCCGGCGTTTGCTCAGCCCTAGGGGCGGTCAGGCATCGGCGCCTCGCCGACGGCACGCCGGCGCGCGGCCTTGCTGCGGATCGCCAACAGAGCGACGTCAACGGCGTCGGCGAGGAGCTGCTTGTCGTCGTGCACACGGGCGAGCAGCATTCCTCCCTGCAGTGCCGCGATCGCGGTCCGCGCCAGCCGCTCGGGATCGGCTTGCGGGCGTAGTTGTCCGCGGGCCCGCATCGCGGCCAGCCCCTGCGCCAACGGCTCCTCCCACCTGCGGAACGCCGCGTCCAGGCCGGGCCGATAGGCGGGGTCGTTCTTGAGCTCGGCGGCCATCGAGCCCAGCGGGCATGCGTAGGGCCCGCCCTGGTCATCGTGTTCCCGCAGGATCTGGTCGGCCCACCGGCGCAGCCCCGCCCAGGACCGGGTCTCGTAGATGCCCGGCTGGTACTCCAGGATCAGCTCCAGCTGACGGTCGATCACCGCCCGGACCAGTTCCGACTTGTCGGCGAAGTAGTGGTACAGCTGCGACTTGCCGCATCCCGCCGCGGCCAGGATGTCGTCGAGACCCGTGGCGGCCACGCCCCTGTCGTACATCATCGTCGCCGCCGCCTCGATGATCGCGGCACGCGTGCGACGACCCCTTGCCGTCGAGGGAACGCCCTGTGGCGTGTGCACGCTCGCGGCTTGCTTCGGAGAACGCGGCGCTGTCATATGACGTCGATCTTAG
>JBFWOX010000042.1:0-48966 GCA_050250295.1 Mycolicibacterium sp. | reverse complement strand
GTGATGCGGCCGGGCTTGCCCTTGCGTCCTCGCAAGCTCATGTGTCTCTCCCGCGTTCGTCCAACAGATCGCGCGCCCCCAGTTCGAACAGCTCCGCGGCCAGCGAGAGCCCCAGCTCCCGTGCCCGATCGGGTGTCCCGATACCGGACGCACGGATCACGTCGGATCCGTCCAGCGTCGCCACGCAACCGCGCAGCGACAGCTCTTCGAAGACGCGGCCGTCCTCATCGATCGACTCGACCACCTCGGCAATCGCGCCCACCGGTGCGGAGCACCCCGCCTCCAGTTCGGCCAGCAGGGCTCGCTCTGCGGTGATCGCGGCCCGGGTGTCGGCGTCGTCCAGCTCCGCCAACAGTTCCACCAGGTCCGTGTCACCGGCACGGCACTCGACTGCCAACGCCCCCTGAGCCGGCGCCGGCAACATCTGTACCGGTTCCAGCGTCTCGGTGACAGCGTCGAGGCGACCGATCCGGGCCAAACCCGCCCGGGCCACCACGACGGCGTCGAGATCACCGCTGCTTACCCTGTTCAACCTGGTATCTAGGTTGCCTCTTAGGGGGCGGATTTCCAAACCGAGACCCAGTGCTCTAAGCTGTGCGATCCGCCGCGGGGCCGACGTGCCGATCACCGAGCCCGCTGGCAACTCTCCGAGCACCAGTCCGTCGCGCGCCACCAGGGCGTCCCTCGGGTCCGCGCGCACCGGTACCGCGGCGATGGTGAACCGGGGGTCGGCGGCGGTCGGCAAATCCTTGTAGGAGTGCACGGCGGCGTCGACGGTGCCCGCGGCGATGGCCTCGCGCAGCGCGGCGGTGAACACGCCGACGCCGAGGTCGGCGATCGGGGCGTCGGAGCGGTCCCCCGCGGTGGACACGATGACCAGCTCGGCGTCGTGCCCGGCGGCGATCAGGGCGTCACGGATCACGCCGGCCTGGGTGGTGGCGAGCAGGCTCCCCCGCGTGCCGATACGGATCACTTGATGGCCTTCGCTGGAGTGGGGGCAGGCAGAACGTCACTCGCCCTTGTCGAGATCTGGTGCGGCCAAAGGCATTTCACCGGCCGGGACGCCGAGCTCACCGGCGGCCGCGACCGCGTCGACGGCGTGCTGGTCGAGCTCGAAGAGCTCGCGCAGCGCTTCGGCATAACTGTCGCCGCCCGGCGCGCTGGCGAGCTGTTTGACCCGCACCGTGGGCGCGTGCAGCAACTTGTCGACGACCCGGCGCACCGTGTTGGCCACCTCGTCGCGGTGGGCGGCGTCGAGCTCCGGCAACCGGTTGTCCAGCCTCAGCAACTCGGCCTCGACCACGTCGGCGGCGCGCTGGCGCAGCGCGGTGACCGTCGGCGTCACCTCGGCCATCCGCTGGCTCGCCAGGTAGTTGGCAACCTCGGCGGCGACGATCGAGCGGGCCGCCTCGGCGTCGGAGGCGGCGGCACGGGCCGTCGGCTCACGCTGGATGCGATCCATGTCGATGACGTAGACACCGGGCAGCCCGGCCACCGCGGGGTCCACGTCGCGCGGCATGCCGAGGTCGCAGATGACCAGCTGCTTGCGGTCCTGACCGTGCGCCAGGCCGCGGTGCACGTCGGCCAGCGACACCACCGGGCGCACCGCGCCGGTGCAGGTGACGACGACGTCGGCGTCGGTCAGCAGCGGCGGCAGGTGGTCGAACGGGAACGCCTCGGCGGTCACCCCGTACTCGCGGATGTTCTCGGCCAGCCGTTTGGCGCGCGGCTGGGACCGGTTGACGACGTGGATGTGCTCCACCCCGACCCGCGTCAGGTGCTTGGCGGCCAGGGCACCCATCGAGCCGGCGCCGATCACCACGGCGCTGCGGCCGGCCAGCGGGCCCAGCTTGGTCTCGGCCATGTCCAGGGCGACCGACACCACGGAGGCGCCGGCGGCGTCGATGCCGGTCTCGGAATGCACGCGCTTGCCCACCGACAGCGCGCGCTGGGACAGGTCGTGCAACGTGCGCCCGACGGTGTGGTTGCTCTCCGCGGCGGCGTAGGCCCGCCGCACCTGGCCGAGCACCTGCTGCTCTCCGATGACCGCCGAGTCCAGGCCGCTGGCGACCGCGAACAGGTGCTCGACGGCGGCCTCGGCGTAGCGGACGTAGGCGTACTTGGTCAGATCCTGCAGCGACATGCCGGAGTGTTCGGAGAGCACCTGCCCGATCACGGACAGGCCGCCGTGGAAGGCTTCGACCACCGCGTAGATCTCCACCCGGTTGCAGGTGGACAGCACCATGGCCTCGGTGACCAGGGCCGATCGGAGCACCTGCTCGACGATCTTGGCCTGATCGGATTCGTCGGTGCTCAGCTGCTCCAGCACGGAAACCGGCGCGCTGCGGTGCGAAACCCCGAAAAGCAGTACGCTCACGGCTCCCTCACCACGCCGTCAACCATATTCGCTAACGAGCTGGGCCACCAAATTTGCTCAGCCGTCGAGATCGGCCCGCAACCGGGCCTCGTCGACCTCCCAGTAGCTGTGTTCGGCGCCGTCGAGCAGCACCACGGGCAGCCGGTCGCCGTACTCGGCGCGCAGCGCGGGCTCCCCGGCCTCAGCGAGCTGGTCGACGTCGGTCAGGGTGAGGGTGAAGCCGAGCTCGCCGGCCAGCTCGGCCAGCCGGGTGGCCGCCGCCTGACACAGCGAACAGCCCTGCCGGGTGAGCAACCGCACCTGTCGATCCACCCCGACAGTATCGCCACCAGGTGACCTAGGGTGATACCCGTGTCCGCCAGCGGGGGATCCGAGAACGGTTTCGACGGCTCTGAGCAGCAGCTCGCCGGGGAAGCCAGCGCGCAGGTGGCCGCCGAGAGCCTGGTCGAGCTGGGCCCGGTGTCGCCCCCGCCGCCGCCCCCGCCGGACCTGACGGCGGCGGCGTTCTTCGACGTGGACAACACCCTGGTGCACGGCTCGTCGCTGGTGCATTTCGCCCGCGGGCTGGCCGCCCGGAAGTACTTCAACTACTCCGATCTGGCGCGGTTCGCGATCGCCCAGGCGAAGTTCCAGCTGACCGGCCGGGAGAGCAGCGACGACGTCGCGCTCGGCCGGCGCAAGGCGCTGGCGTTCATCGAGGGCAGGTCCGTCGATGAGCTGATCGCGCTCGGTGAAGAGGTCTACGACGAGATCATCGCCGACAAGATCTGGCCGGGCACCCGCGCGCTGGCCCAGATGCACCTGGACGCCGGCCAGCAGGTGTGGCTGGTCACCGCGACGCCCTACGAGCTGGCGGCGACGATCGCGCGCCGGCTCGGGCTGACCGGCGCGCTGGGCACGGTGGCCGAATCGGTGGACGGCGTGTTCACCGGCCGGCTGGTCGGCGACATCCTGCATGGCGCGGGCAAGGCGCACGCGGTGCGGTCGCTGGCCATCCGGGAGGGGCTGAACCTGCGCCGCTGCACGGCGTACTCGGACAGCTTCAACGATGTCCCGATGCTGTCGCTGGTCGGCACCGCGGTGGCGATCAACCCGGACGCCGATCTGCGGGACCTGGCCCGCCAGCGCGGGTGGGAGATCCGCGACTTCCGCACCGCCCGCAAGGCGGCCCGCATCGGGGTGCCGTCGGCGCTGGCGCTGGGCGCGGTCGGTGGTGCGCTGGCCGCGGCGGTCTCGCGGCGCGACCGGATCAGATGAGGCCGCGCTGATAGGCTCGCGGCCCGACGACCAGCAACGGAGAGATCGCCGGCATGAGCATCGCTGAGAACATCATCGGGACCCACTACCGCTACCCCGACTACTTCGAGGTCAACCGCGAGAAGATCCGCGAGTTCGCCCGCGCCGTGAAGGACGACCACCCGGCGCACTACACCGAGGAGGCGGCCAAGGAATACGGCTACGACTCCCTGGTGGCGTCGCTGACCTTCCTGGCGGTGGCCGGCCGGCGGGTGCAGCAGGAGATCTTCAACCAGTTCGACCTGCCCATCAACATGGAGCGCGTGCTGCACCGCGACCAGAAGCTGATCTTCCACCGGCCGATCCTGGCCGGCGACAAGCTGTGGTTCGACTCATACCTGGACTCGGTCACCGAGTCGCACGGCGCGGTGCTCACCGAGATCCGCGGTGAGGTCACCGACGACGACGGCAACCCGGTGATCACCAGCATCGTCACGGTGATGGGTGAGGCCGAGTCCGAGGACGAGGCCGACGACCTGACCGCGCGGGTGGCCGCCGGCCGCGACGCCGCACTGTCGAAGTTCGTTGCTGGGCAAAAGTAATCCGGGACGAGCCCGGCATCAGCCCAGGAAGGTGTTCCTGCGGTTGGCCAGCAGCTGGTACAGCGTCTGCTGAATGGTCTCGCGCACCTGGTCGGTCAGCTCGAAGGTGACCATCGGGTCCTCGGCCGCGGACTCCTCGTAGCCGGCGGTGTCGATCGGCTCGCCGAACTGGATGTGCCACTTCGACGGCAGCGGCACCACCCCGAGCGGGCCGGCCAGCGGGAACAGCGGGGTGATCGGGAAGTACGGCAGCCCCAGCAGCCGGGCCAGCAGCTTGAGGTCGGCCATCATCGGATAGATCTCCTCGGAGCCGACGATGGAGCACGGCACGATCGGCGCCTTGGTCCGCAGCGCCGCCGAGACGAACCCGCCGCGGCCGAACCGCTGCAGTTTGTAGCGGTCCTTGAAGCGCTTCCCGAGCCCTTTGTAGCCCTCCGGGAAGACGGCGGTCAGTTCCCCGGCGGCCAGCAGCCGGTGCGCGTCGTCGGTGCACGCCATGGTGTGACCGGCCTTGCGCGCCGCCTGGCCGAGCACCGGCATGTCGAACACCAGGTCGGCGGCCAGCATGCGCAGGTCCCGATGCGCGGGGTGCTTGTCGTGCACCGCCACCGAGGCCATCAACCCGTCGAACGGCAGCACGCCGGCGTGGTTGGCCACCACCAGCGCCGCGCCGGTCTCCGGCAGGTTCTCGATACCGCTCACCTCGACCCGGAACCACGAATTGAAGAGCACTCTCAGCAAAGGCAAGATGATTGCGTTGTTGAGGTGGGGATCGAACCCGAACTCGTCGACGACGTAGTCGCCCGTCATCCGCTTGCGGATGAACTCGGCGGCCGCGGCGATGCGCTTGGCGAGTTCATTGGGCCCCGCGTCCTCGGCGGGCACACCCGCGAACGGACCGCGGCGCCCGTCGATCTCCCGCACGACCGCGGCGATCTGTTCGGCCGATGCCCGGCCCTCCGGGTCGGCCAGCAGTGACGGATGCCGGCGCGATGCTTCGGCGCGCTGCGCGGCGGCCCGGCGCGCAGCGCCGCTACGCCCCGAATTCGAGTGCAGCGGAATGACTTTCGCTTTGGACTCGCCGCCCACCGTCATATCCTCTCCCCACCACGCTTCAAGTACAGCAGTCTAGCGCCCCCAGCGCTGCGCCGCCGACACCGCGCGATCCTCGATGGAATGGATCCACCGCGGGTCGATGATCGGGGTGAGACCGCATCCCCGCACATAGTCGTCGAACGCCTCCAGCGTTGTCCACTTGGGCTGGTAACCCAACTCGGTGCGCATCCGCGTGGTGTCCATGACACGTCCGTAGCTCAGGTAATCGAGTTGCTCACGGTCCAGTTCGGTGCTGCGGGTAGCCCGCCACAGCGAATCCACAGCAACGAGTGCCGAACGCGGAACCGGCAGTGCCAGACGGCCTGCGCGACGGATCGCCTGGCTCATCATGATGATGCCGGACGCCCCGACGTTGAACGTCCCGGCTTTGCCGGCGACCGTCGCGCGCTCCAGCGCCCCGAGCGCGTCCTGCTCGTGCAGCAGTTGCAGCCGCGAGTCGCGGCCGATGACCGTCGGGACCACCGGGCCGGCCAGATACCGCGACAGCGCGGTGTCCATGGCCGGACCGATCATGTTGGCCAGCCGCAGGATCGTCACCGCGATGTCGGGCCTACGCCGCCCCAGCCCGCGCGCGTAGCCCTCGATGTCGATGCTGTCGCGCGCGAAACCACCCGGTGGCCTGCGCCGGCTGCTCGTCTCGGAGAACAGCACCGGGTCGCGCGAGCTCGAGCCGTACACCTCGGAGGTGGACTTGAGGATCACCCGGCGCACCGACGGGGCCTTCTGACAGGCCGCGAACAGCTGGATCGCGCCCATCACGTTGAGTTCCTTGAGCGTCGCACGGCCCCCGGACCGGGGCGCGTAGGACGCCGCGGCGGCGTGCACGACGGTGTCGACGTCGCCGTTGCGGATCACCTTGGCGATGAACGGGTTGCGGATGTCGGCGCGGACGAACTCGGCGCGGCCCATCCGGCGCAGCAGATCCTTGCTCGGCGCGATGGCGTCGACCGCGATGATGTGGTTGATCAGCGGGTTCTGCGCCAGCCGCGCGGTCAGGTACCCGCCGAGGAACCGGCACGCACCGGTGACGAGCACGACCTTCGGATAGTTCACACCGTCGCCGGCATCCGAGCCATCGGAGTGGCCGCCGGGACGGCCACCAGAACGCCCCTGCGAATCCATGCCGTCAGCCTAGCCAGCGACGGACGAACTTACTTACCGAGTTTTCTGCGTTGCACGCGGGTGCGACGAAGCAGCTTGCGGTGCTTCTTCTTCGACATGCGCTTACGCCGCTTCTTGATGACAGAACCCATGTACTCCGCTACCTAAATCGATGTCAGTCTCGACCGGTCACCTTACCTGGGCGCGGTTTCCCGACGAAATCCACCTTCACCGGGACGGGGATCTCGCGATGTCGCGGCGGCGACGCTCAGCCCGCGTCGAAGTACGAGCTCTCCAGCATGTCGTGAACGGCCTTGGCGTGCACCCGGAACGAGCGTCCCACCCGCACCGCCGGCAGTTCACCGTTGTGCACCAACCGGTACACGGTCATCTTGCTGACCCGCATCAGGCTGGCCACCTCGGCGACGGTGAGAAATTGCGCGCGCGGCGGCTGACCTTCGGCCTGACCGTCCCTCGCCGCCTTACCGCTAGCCGAATCCCGCGCCGACGGCCCGTTCATAGACGTCATCGCAACCCAATCCATCAGGCACGGGCAGTTCCAGCGGCTTCCCCACCGCTGGCACCAACCCGTGCTTACCACTGGGAGAATAGCGTGGCAGGTGGGGTTACTGCGACGGGTGTGGGCTAATCAGTTCCAAATTGGTGAACTACTCTGATGTAATTCCCAGCTGCTCAGAGCGCCTTTTCGCGGCTTCCACCGCGTTGGCGACCGCCGCCCGCAAACCGCCCCGCTCGAGTTCGCGCAGCCCAGCAGCGGTGGTACCGCCGGGTGAGGTAACAACCGCGCGCAGCTGCGCCGCCGAGGTGTCGGTGGCCCCTCCCATGCCCTGACCGCCCGCCGGGGTGGCCTCGTCGAGGCGCTCGAGCAGCATCGCGGCCGACCCCGCCATGGTCTGGACCACCAGCGCGGTCGCGGCCGGCCGGGACAGACCGGACTCCACGGCGGCGTCGACGAGCGCCTCGACCATCAGGAAGAAGTACGCGGGCCCGGACCCGGAGACCGCGGTGACGGCGTCGAGCTGGGACTCGGCCACCGTCAGCACCCCGCCGACGGCGTCGAACAGCGCGGCGACCTCCTTGAGGTGCTCGGCGGTGGCGAACCGCCCCGGGGCCAGCGCGCTGACGCCGCCGCCGACCAGCATCGGCGCGTTCGGCATCACCCGGACCACCGGGGAGCCGGCGGGCAGCTTGTTCTCGTAGTAGGCGGCGGTCACGCCGGCGGCGACGCTGACGAAAACCTGTTCGGCGGCATCGCTTTCCGCTTTCGCTGCGGTGTCGGCGATGTCACCGATGACGTTCTGCACATCGGAGGGCTTGACCGCGATCACGACGTAGGTGGCGGTGTCGACGGCGTCGGCGACCGTGGTCACCAGCACGCCGTACTTGTCCGCGAGGTACTTCACGCGAGACGGATCCTTCTCGGCGACGACCAGGTCCTTGACCTGCCGCCCGGCCCGCAGAAGCCCCGCCAACAGCGCCTCGCCGATACTTCCACCGCCGATGATCGCGATTCTGGCCATGCCGCACAGCATCGCACGGGGCGTTTCAGCCCTGCGCGGGCACCATCGCCAGCTGGCGGCTCTGCACGACGATGCGGCCCTCGCAGTCGACGACGATGTGGTCCTCGTCGAACCAGTCCCGGCCGATCTCGGTGGCGGTGCACATCACCCGCAGCCAGCCGTCGGCCGGGCGGGCCCGCAGGAAGGCGGTCAGCTGCACCGTCGGCGCCCATCCGAACCTGTTGACGCCGAACGTGACCGGCGCCGACACATCACCACACAACAGCGCGAACAACACATCCGGGGCCACCCCTTTGGGCCGCACCCAATACTCGATCATCGGCATGCCGCCGTCCTGGCGCGGGCTGAACGTGGTCAGCGCCGGCCGGATGTCGCAGCCGTGGGCCAGGTGTACGACGTCGGCCATCGGGTGGTCGGGCCCGATCGGCTCGAGGCCGGGCGGCGGCTCCGGCGTCATCAACGGCACCACGGGGTTCACCGACAACAACGGCGGCGCATGGTGTTCCGGGGTCCCCATGGTGATCGCCGCGTGCAGCGCGGTGCGCTGTCCCTGCCGCAGCTCCACATCGACCAGGCTGACCCGCCTGCCCCGCTTGCGCACCGTGGTGACGACCTGCATGGCGCCCGGATCGGGGGCCCACAGGAAACTGCCCGACACCGCGATCGGCTCGACGTCGGGTTCGGCGAACTCGGTGCGGGCCGCGTTGGCGCACAGCGCCAGCATCGCGCCGCCGTGCACCTTCGGCCCGATCGTCCAATGTTCGTTCAGCGCACCCGAGTACACGCCGTCGCCCAGCGCGGTCAGCGCCATCGCATCGGTGAACAGGGTGGAACTCGTCATGGCGGGATCCTCGCAGTCAGCGCAGCAGATGCTTCCTGGCGAACTGCAGCGACTCGGTCAACAGGGCCTCACGTTCGGCGGCGTTGCGCGCCGAGGAGGTGGTGACCTCGAGGATGACATGGCCGTTGAAGTCGCTCGCGGCCAGCATCTGGCAGATCTCGGCGGCCGGCTGGGTGCCGCGGCCGGGCACCAGGTGTTCGTCGGTGGACGCACCGCTGCCATCGCACAGGTGCAGGTGCACCAGGCCGTCGCCCATCCGGGCGGCCATGTCGAGCGCATCGGTGCCCGCCGTGGCGGTGTGCGACAGGTCGAGCGTGTAGTGCGCGTGCCCGCCGTCGAGGGGATCGTAGGACGGGGCGAACGCCGAGATCCCGGGGCCCGGGGCCCCGCCGCGTTTGCGCATCCGCTCGATCGAGGTCTGCCCGGCCCCGAAGAAACGGTCCGCGCGGAACGGGAACATGTTCTCCACCGCCACCAACACGTCGCTGGCCGCCTCCAGCGCGGCCACCTGCTCGGAGAACCCCTCGGCGTAGCGGCGCTGCCAGCGGAACGGCGGATGGACCACCACGGTCTGCGCGCCGAGCTGCTCGGCGGCGCGCACGCTGCGGTCGAGCTTCGGGATCGGGTTGGCGCCCCACACCCGCTGCGAGATCAGCAGGCACGGCGCATGCACCGACAGCACCGGCACGCCGTGCCGCTTGGACATCGCCTCGATGGCATCGACGTCCTGGCTGACGGTCTCGGCCCACACCATCAGCTCGACGCCGTCGTAGCCGAGTTTCGCGGCGTACTCGAACGCGGCCTCGGTCCGCAGCGGATAGACCGACGCGGTGGAGAGGCCGACCTTGATCGCGGGGCGCACCGTGCGCCGTCAGCCCGACTGCAGCAGCGCCAGCGGGCCGAGGGTGACCAGTGCCCCGACCGCGACGGCGATCAGCGTGCTGCCGATGTCCTCGGTCTTGCGCACCACCCGCACCGCGACGACCAGGCCCAGGATCACCAGGACCGACAACACCAGCGCCACGATGTTGTTCCACTTCCACAACTGGTCGAACGCCACGAACAGCCCCGCACCCAGCGCGACCGCGATGACGCTCTGGACGACGATCCAGACCCCGTGCACGAACGGGGACATCCGGCGCGGTTCGAGCTCGACGGCGTCGTCGTCGAACTCGTCGTCCTCCTCGTCACCGAGATCGATGTCCTCGGGGCTGGACCGCGCGCCGCGGCGGGCCAGGTCGTCGGCGATGGTCTGGCCGCCGAACAGCGGCTCCTGGGTGGACCGCAGGTAGGACGGCAGCTCGTCCCGGTCATCCTCACCGTCGTCGTCGACGTCATCGTCGTCGTCGCCCGACAGGGCGTCCTCGGTGTCGAGGTCCTCGACCTCGGGGGCGTCGGCGAGGACGTCATCGGAGACCTCCCCGACGGCTTTGTCCGGGGTCTCGTCGAGGTCGCTGTCGGCGTCTGCCTCGACATCGACCGGGTCCGGGCTCATCAGCTCGGCATCGACGGCGTCCTGCGCGGTGGCTTCGGTGCTCCCGGTGACCCCGGTCACAGCCGTGTCGGTGGTGTCGGCGGTGTCGTCCTTGGCGGCCTTGCGGAACTTGCGGCCGAACCCGAACCGGCGCGCCGGCGGCTGGAACTCGACCGGCTCCGGCTCGGCGGTGCGCTGCTCGAGATGGGCGGTGTACTCGGCGACCGCCTCGGCGTAGTCGTCGTCCACCTCGTCCTCGTCGGAGGCGGTCTCTCCCGGCTCCTCGGCGACGTCCTCGGCGGGCTCCTCGCCAACGTCCTCGGCGGGCTCCTCGCCGACGTCGGCCGGCTCCTCGGAAGTCTCCTCCTGAGTCTCGTCAGGAGCCTCTGCAGCGGCCTGCTCACCGGCCTCGACCACCTCGTCGACCTCAGCCTCGTCGACCTCAGCCTCGTCGACCTCAGCCTCGTCGACCTCAGCCTCCGGCTCGGTCTCGACGTCGGTCTGGGTCTCGCTGTCGGTGACCTCGTCGGGTTCGGCCACCGCCTCGGCAGGCTCGGGCGCTTCCGGTCCGGCGGGCTCGGTCTTGGCGGGCTCGTCGGCGACCGGGGGCTGATCGGGACGGATGATCGGGATCTCGCCGGTCAGCTCGGCAACGGTGACGGCGTCGGCGTTACCGCGCCGGCGGCGGCGCCGGCCACCGACCGGCGGGGCACCGATGGTGCCGTTCTTGGCCAGCAGCTCCGCGACCGAGATCGGTCGGGTGGCGCTGTGGTCGTCTGATCCAGTCATCGTCTCGTTGCCTTCAAGCCTCGTCGCTTCACCGTCCAGCATCACGCAAGGACACCGGCCGTGAAGCCGATTCTCCGGCACCGCCGAGTCTGGCAAATCCGCCGGTACCACCGACGAGTGCACTTCCGTCGGCTTCGCTGTCGAGTTTCCGCAGAATCAACCCCTCCCGCAACGCCCAGGGGCAGATATCGACGGTATCGATACCGAGCGCCTTCATGCTCGCCTCGGCCACCAGCGCACCCGCGACGATCTGCGGCGCACGATCGGCGCTCACCCCTTCCAATTCCGCACGGTCGGACGCGGTCATCCTAGAGATGAATGCTATGAGCTGACGCAGACCGGGCGCGGTCAGCGTCCGTTTGACCCGGGGACCGGCCCCCGACGGGGCGGCCCCGGTCAGCCGGGCCAACGAGCGGAACGTCTTGGACGTCGCCACCGCCAGGTCGGGGCTGCCCGCCTCGGCGATCGTCGCCCCGGCCTCCGACAGTTCGTTGGCCAGCCAGTCGCGCAGCATGGCGACGCGGCGACGGCCCGGCGGATCGTCGGGCAGCCACTCCCGCGTCAGCCGGCCCGCACCCAGCGGCAGCGACAATGCGACATCGGGCTCCTCGTCGACGCCGCTGGACAGCTCGAGCGACCCGCCGCCGATGTCGATGTTGATGATCCGGCCCGCGCTCCAGCCGTACCAGCGGCGCACCGCGAGGAACGTCAGCCGGGATTCGTCGACCCCGGACAGCACCCGCAGCTCCACCCCGGTCTCGCCCCGGACCCGGGCCAGCACGTCCTCGGAGTTCTTGGCGTCGCGCACCGCCGAGGTCGCGAACGCCATCAACTCCGAACACCCCGAACTGCGGGCGATCTTGGCGAACTCGTCGATGGTGCCGACCAGTTTGTCGGCGCCGCGCCGGGTCAGCTTGCCCGAACCGTCGATGGCCTCGGCCAACCGCAGCGAGGCCTTGGTGGAACTCATCGGGGTCGGATGCCCGCCGCGGCGCGCGTCCACCACCAGAAGGTGGACGGTATTGCTGCCCACATCGAGCACGCCTAATCGCACCCAACCAACCTAATGGGTCTACCGTTGAGAACCGTGAGCGCATCGCATCCCGGTGAGGTCGAACTGGATTTCGCCCGCGAATGGGTGGAGTTCTACGATCCGGAAAACCCCGAGCATCTGATCGCCGCCGACATGACCTGGCTGCTGTCGCGGTGGACCTGCGTGTTCGGCACCCCGGCGTGCAAGGGCACCGTCGAGGGCCGGCCCGACGACGGATGTTGTTCGCACGGTGCGTTTCTGTCCGACGATGACGACCGCGCCCAGCTCGACGACGCCGTGAAGCTGCTCACCGACGACGACTGGCAGTACCGGGACAAGGGCCTGGGCAAAAAGGGCTACCTCGAGATGGACGAGTACGACTGCAAGCCCAACTGGCGGACCCGAAAGTACAAGGGCGCCTGCATCTTTCTGAACCGCCCCGGCTGGCCCAAGGGCATCGGCTGCGCCCTGCACCAGAAGGCGCTCGAGATCGGCGTCGAACCCCTGACGCTCAAGCCGGAGGTGTGCTGGCAGCTGCCGATCCGCCGCACCCAGGAGTGGGTGACCCGGCCCGACGACACCGAGATCCTCAAGACCACCATCACCGAGTACGACCGCCGCGGCTGGGGTGAGGGCGGTGCCGACCTGCACTGGTACTGCACCGGCGATCCGAACACCCACGTCGGCGCCAAGCAGGTGTGGGAGTCCTACGCACCGGAGCTGACCGAGCTGCTCGGCGAGAAGGCCTACGCCGAGCTGGCCGCAATGTGCCGGCGCCGCAGCAGCTTAGGGCTGATCGCGGTGCACCCGGCCACCCGCGCCGCCGAGTAGCCCCCCCCCCCGCGATTTCGGCGCAGTTGGTCAACCTGAGCGTGACCAACTACGCCGAAATCACCGGGAGTCAGCCTTCCAGTTTGTAGCCCAGGCCGCGGACGGTGACCAGGTGCACTGGGTTGGCCGGATCCGCCTCGATCTTGCTGCGCAGCCGTTTGACGTGCACATCAAGGGTTTTGGTGTCCCCGACGTAGTCGGCCCCCCACACCCGGTCGATCAGCTGCCCGCGGGTCAGCACCCGGCCGCTGTTACGCATCAGATACTCCAGCAGGTCGAATTCCTTGAGCGGCAGCGTCACCGACTGCCCGTTCACGCTGACGACGTGGCGTTCGACGTCCATCCGGACCGGGCCCGCCTCGAGCACCCCGTCGCCGACGCCGGAGTCGTCGGGGTCCGCGCCGCGGCGCAGCACCGCGCGGATCCGGGCGATCAGCTCCCGCGCCGAATACGGTTTGGTGACGTAGTCGTCGGCGCCGAGCTCCAGGCCGACGACCTTGTCGATCTCGCTGTCGCGGGCGGTCACCATGATGACCGGGACGCTCGAGCGCGACCGCAGCTGCTTGCACACGTCGGTGCCGCTCATGCCGGGCAGCATCAGATCCAGCAGCACGATGTCGGCGCCCGCCCGCTCGAACTCGGCCAGCGCGGACGGCCCGTCGGCGACCACCGTCGCCTCGAAACCCTCCTTACGCAGCAGAAAGGCCAGGGGATCGGCCAAGGACTCCTCGTCCTCCACGATCAGCACACTGGTCATCGATGTACTAGTCCTCTCGGTCGTCTTGATCATCGGGGTCGTCGGAGTAGGCCGGGATCGACAGCGTGAACGTCGAACCCGTGCCCGGCTGGCTCCACAGCCGGATGGAACCGTTGTGATTGGCGGCGACGTGCTTGACGATCGCCAGCCCCAACCCGGTGCCTCCGGTGGCCCGGGACCGCGCCTTGTCGACGCGGAAGAATCGTTCGAACACCCGCTCCTGGTCGGCGGGGGCGATGCCGATACCGCGGTCGGTCACCGCGATCTCGATGTTGCCGCCGCGCCGCCGACGGCTGATCGACACCGAGGAACCGTTGGGCGAGTAGGCAATTGCATTGGACACCAGGTTCGCGATCGCGGTCACCAACAGTGTCTGGTCGCCGAGCACCCGAAACCCGGTCGGGGCGTCGGTGGTGACCGCGATGTCGGCGTTGTCGGCGGCCACCTTGTGCCGCGACAGCGCCTCGGCCACCACGGTGTCGACGTCGACCGCCTCCAGGTCGGGTAGCCGCTCGGCGCCCTGCAGCCGCGACAGCTCGATCAGCTCCCCCACCATGTTGGCCAGCCGGTTGGACTCGGCGACCATCATCTCGGCGAACCGGCGCACGGTGTCGGGGTCGTCGCACGAGGCCAGCACGGCCTCGGCCAGCACCCCCATCGCGCCGACCGGGGTCTTGAGCTCGTGGCTGACGTTGGCCACGAAGTCGCGCCGGGTGGCTTCCATCCGGGCGTGCTCGGACTGGTCGTCGACGTAGACGACCGCGAAACGCTTGTCGTCCTCGGTGAGCAGCCGGACGTGCCCGCGCACCGACAGCCCGGAGCGTCCCGGCGTGTTGCGCTTACGGGGGGACAGATCCACCTCGCCGTCCTCGCCGGTGGTCAGTGTCCGCTGAGCGGCCAGCCAGGCGCGGTCGTCGAGCAGCCGGTCGTGCACCAGGCCGAGTTCGGTGGCGCGGGCGTTGCGGTAGACCACGTCACGATGGTTGTCGACGACGACGATGCCCACGGGGGACTGCGCCACCACGTGGTCGAGCATCTGCGAGACGGTGATCCCGGTCTGTTCGGCCGACCGCCGCTGCCGACGTTCGCGGAGCCGGGGGGCCACCCCCACTCCGAACGCGACACCGACCGACAGCGCGAACAGTGCCACGATCGCCGCGAGCAGCAGCGCCGTTACGACACTCACGCGAAAAGCGTACGCACTCGGTGAACGTCATCCCAGCAGCGTGCGGCCAATCCGGGACAAGTCACACGGCCAAACACAGATGTTCGGGTGGGTGTTCTCTGCTGTTCACCCGGTGTTTCCCGGGAGCTGACGGGGTGGCCATCTAGCGCCGGAGCGGAGCGACTATTTGGCTCCCTGCGCGGCAACGGCCGCAGCTCCTGCCGCCGCGGCTTCGGGATCCAGGTAGGCGCCGCCGGGCACTGTCGGCGCGAGGTTCTCGTCCAGGTCGTAGCGCAGCGGGATGCCGGTGGGGATGTTCAGCCCGACGACGGCCTCGTCGGACATGTTGTCCAGGTACTTCACCAGCGCCCGCAGCGAGTTGCCGTGCGCGGCGATCAGCACGGTCTTGCCCGCCTCCAGGTCGGGGACGATGGCCTCGGTGTAGTAGGGCACGAAGCGTTCGACGACATCTTTCAGGCATTCGGTCAGCGGCGCGCCGCCGGCGATGTCGGCGTAGCGGGGGTCGTTGTCCTGGCTGAACTGGCTGCCCGGCTCGATCGGCGGCGGCGGGGTGTCGTAGCTGCGCCGCCACGCCATGAACTGCTCGTCGCCGTACTTGGCCTTGGTCTCGGCCTTGTCCAGGCCCTGTAGGGCGCCGTAGTGGCGTTCGTTGAGCCGCCAGTCCCGGTGCACTGGGATCCAGTGCCGGTCCGCCTTGTCCAGCGCGATGTTGGCGGTGGTGATGGCCCGCCGCAGCAGGGACGTGTAGAGCACGTCGGGTTGGCGGTCCTGGGCGGCGAGCAGTTCCCCGGCGCGGGCGGCCTCGGCCCTGCCCTTGTCGGTCAGGTCGACGTCCACCCAGCCGGTGAACAGGTTGAGCGCATTCCATTCGCTCTCGCCGTGACGGAGCAGGATCAGGGTTGCGGTATCAGCCATGCCGCAAATCTTCTCACGGCCGGTCCTCAGTCGTCGTCGATGAGGTGCTCGAAGGCCGCGAGGTTCTTCAGCGACTCGCCGCGCGAGACCCGCCACTCCCACTCTTTCTGGATCGACGAGCGAAAACCCAACTCCAGCAAGGTGTTGAAATCGGCGTCGACCGCCTCGAGCACCTGCCCGAGGATCCGGTCGATCTCGTCGGCGGTGACCGATTCCAGGCTCATCCGCCCGACGAGGTAGATGTCGCCGACGTTGTCGAGGGTGTAGGCGACGCCGTAGAGCCTGCGGTTGCGTTTGAGCAGGAACCGGTAGACCGCCTCGTGGTTCTCGTCGGGCTTGCGGCAGACGAAGGCCTCCACCCGCACCGAATGCTCCCCGATGCCGAGCAGGGTGTTGGTCTTGAGTCTTCGCTCCCCCGGCAGTTCGACCACCAGGGCGGGCAGGCCGCCGGGCGCGCCGTCGTGGCGGGTGTAGGTCAGCTCGTGTTCGTCGAGCGTCTTCTCGATCAGCGTCTGCACGTCGGTCACGCGCGCACACCCCGCCGCATCGAGAACCGCCGTGCGGTGCGCCGCGCCGACGGCTGCGGCTGGTGCCGAGCCCGGTGCTCGGCGATGGCCCGTCCGTAGCTGCCCAGCAGCGCGTCGACGGTGTGCGCCCAGGAGAAGCTCCCGGCATGCGCGACGGCCGCGGGCCCGTAGGTGGCCGGCCCGGCCGCGAACATCGCCGCGAGCGCCGCGGCCCAGTCGTCGGGGTCGTGCCCGTCGACCAGGGCGCCGCTGACCCCGTCGGCCACCGCCACCGGCAGCCCGCCGACGGCGGCCGCCACCACCGGGGTGCCGCACGCCTGCGCCTCGACAGCCACCAGCCCGAAGGACTCCGAATAGCTCGGCACCGCCACCACGTCGGCGGCCCGGTAGAGCTGGACCAGGTCGGCGCGGGACTGCGGCGGCAGGAATGTCACGCGGTCGGTGATACCCAGCTCGGCGGCCAGGTGAACCAGGTTGTCGGGGGTGGCCAGGCCGGAGCCGGACGGGCCGCCGGCGATGACCACCTGCACCCCGGTCAGCCGCGCCACCGCGCGCAGCAGCACATCGGGCGCCTTGAGCGGCTGGATCCGTCCGACGAACGCGACGATCTGCGCGTGGGGGTCCAGTCCGAGAGCGGCGCGGGCCGCGGACGGATCGCCGGGGGCGAAGGTCTGCAGGTCCACCCCGGGGTGCACGATGTCGATACGCTCGGGGTGCGCCTGGTGCAGCGAAATCAGTTGCTGCGCTTCGTGTTCGGTGTTGACGATGAGCCGGTCGGCCTCGTCGGCGACCTGCTGCTCACCGACCGAGCGCAGCGGCGGTTCCGGGGCGTCGCCGTCGGCCAGCGAGGCGTTCTTGACCGCGGCCAGGGTGTGCGCGGTGTGCACCAGCGGCACCGCCCACCGGTCGGCGGCCAGCCAGCCGACCTGTCCGGACAGCCAGTAGTGCGAGTGCACGATGTCGTAGTAGCCGGGTTCGTGGGTGGCCTCGGCGCGTAGCACGCCGGCGGTGAACGCGCACAGCTGGGTGGGCAGGTCGTTCTTGTCCAGACCCTCGAACGGCCCGGCCACCACGTTGCGCACCAGCACCCCGGGCGCCACCCGCACCACCGGCTGGTCCGCCGAGGAGGTGGCCCTGGTGAAGATCTCCACGTCCACGCCGCGCCGGGCGAGTTCCAGCGCCGTCTGCAACACGTAGACGTTCATCCCGCCGGCGTCTCCGGTGCCCGGCTGGGCCAGCGGGGAGGTGTGCACGGACAGCACCGCCACCCGACTCGGCATGGGCAGTGCAGCTGGGGAGCCGTCGGTCGCTAGGCGCACACCGTCATGTCTACACCGCCGCGGGTAGGCGCCTCGATCAGGCACTCACCTCGGGCCGGCGGGACTGCGCGCGCCGCATCGCCCCGATCGGGTCGGCGTAGAGGCCGCCGAGGGAGACCACACCGGCGCCGGCCTCCTGCACGCGGTTGCCGAAGGCCGTCACCCGGATGTCGCGGGGCGCCAGCACCGACCGGTTGGCGAACGCGCTCTCCACGACGCTCATGCCCTCCGGGTACTCGGTGAAGGCCTGGCCGCCGACCACCAGATCGTCGGGGTTGAGCATGTCGCGCAGCAGCGCGACGGCCTCGCCGAGCACCCGGGCGCGCTCGTTGACCAGCGCGACGGCCTGCTCGTTGCCCTGCCGGGCCGCGCGCAGCACCGCGGTGACGGTCGAGGTGGGCCCGTCGGGGGCGATGATGCGCGCCTTGCGGGCGGCCACCAGCACGGCCTCGTCGCTGACGGTGGATTCGAGTTCGCCGGTGCCGCCGAGCAAGGCGGAGTGGGCGGGCAGCGCGGCGATGGTGCCGGGGCCGCTGGCCGGGGAGTGCACCTGGCCGCCGATCGACAGCGCGTAACCGACGGTCTCACGGGCGTAGACGTAGAGGCTGGTGTTGGTGCGCGACGGCTGGCGCCGGACCCCCAGCAGCAGTTCGGCGCCGGCCATCGCGTCGACGTGTGAGGCCACCGAGACCGGCAGGCCGAGGGCTTCGGCCAGCACCGGCCCGACCGGGGCGTCCGACCAGCCCAGCCGGGGATGGTCGAGGTAGCCGGTGGTGCTGTCGACGACGCCGCCGGCGGCCACCCCGACCCACAGCGGGCGACGGCGGTGCCAGCGGCTCAGGTAACGCCGCGCGCTGCCGGCGATGGCGGCCAGCGCCGCGGACTGGGTGCCGCGCGGGGTGGGCGTCTCGACGACGTCGAGGGTGCGGCCGAACAGGTCGGTGGCCACGATGCTGGTGGTGCGGGCACCGATGTGGATGCCGAGGGTGAGGAACGGTTCGTGGTTGACCTCGACGGGCACCCGCGGCCGGCCGATGGCCCCCGACACCGCGAGGTCGGCGCGCTCGCGCAGCACCCCGGCGTCCAGCAGGGCGGTGACCTGGCGGTTCACCGTCGCGATGCTGAGCTGGGTGACCTGAGCGATGACGTCGCGGGCGATCGGGCCGCGCTGGCGGGCGGCGGCGAACACCGAGGCGGCCGCGGCGTCGGGCACCCGCAGTGCGGGCGCGACGATGTGGTGCAGCAGCGCCTGCGGGTAGCGGGCGGTCCCCGGGGCGGGCTTGGTCGTCTTGGCCGTCTTCGACCGCTTGGCGGTGGCCGCGTACGGACGCTTGGCCAGCGTGGTGGCGGCGGGGGCTCCAGAAACCGGGGAGAGGGTGGTGCTCACAGAGGTGTCCTTCGTCGAAGTCGGTCAGTGGGCGGGGGCCACACCTCGCGACTCGTCAGGACGGGGATTCAGTCCGGGAGCGCGTCAGGCGCGGCGGCTTGCGCAACAACAACACGCACGCCGCGCGGCAGCGGGAACTGCCAGACTGATCCGGTACACGCGGTCAACTTAGCACGACTTTCGGGGCTTGCGCGAAGCCCGCGTCGGTGCGCCTAGGGTTGTCCTCATGACGACTCCATCAGATACCCGCCGGGTCGCGGTGGTCACCGGGGCCAGTGCCGGAATCGGCGAGGCGACCGCGAGAACCCTTGCTGCCCAAGGCTTTCACGTGATCTGCGTGGCCCGGCGAGAGGGGCCCATCAAGGCCCTGGCCGCCGAGATCGACGGCACCGCGATTGTGGCGGACGTCACTGATCCGACGGCCGTGGCGGCGCTCGCGGGGCGGCTGGACCGCGTCGACGTGCTCGTCAACAACGCGGGAGGTGCCCGCGGACTGGAGTCGATCGCCGACGCCGACGTCGAGCACTGGCGCTGGATGTGGGAGGCCAACGTGCTGGGCACGCTGCATGTCACCCGGGCGCTGCTGCCCAAGCTGATCGATTCCGGCGACGGCCTGATCGTCACGATCACCTCGATCGCCGCAGTGGAGATCTACGACAACGGCGGCGGCTACACCTCGGCCAAGCACGCCCAGGGCGTGCTGCACCGCACGCTGCGCAGCGAGCTGCTAGGAAAACCGGTGCGGCTCACCGAAATCGCGCCCGGCATGGTGAAGACGGACTTCTCACTGAACCGCTTCGAGGGCGACGCCGAGCGCGCCGAGAAGGTGTATCAGGGTGTCACCCCGCTGGTGGCCGAGGACGTCGCCGAGGTGGTCGGGTTCGTCGCGAGCCGCCCGCCGCACGTCGACCTTGACCTGATCGTGGTCCGGCCGCGTGATCAGGTCAGCGGCGCGAGCGGATCGCGCTTCAACCGAAACGCCTGAGACCTTCGTTCTATGTTCGCCCGAATCAATGGCCTCGGGACGTTATCGTCTCCTCGACAACTTAATTCGATGGACAGGGTGGGATATATGAAGAAGGCATTTGCGGCTGCTGGACTGGCGTTCGCCGGCTTGATGGGCGCGGCGGGCACCGCCCAAGCCACCGACTACCTGGAGGTCGACACCGACGGGACGCCGTGGTTCTGGGCCACCGAGGCCGAATGCCAATCCGATGCGCCGAGGGTCTGGAATGATCCGGCCTTCGACCGCGCCTACCCGTACTGGTTCTGCGGCCCGGGCGACGGCGGCTGGTACCTCTTCAGCACCGACGGTCAGTAGGCGGGGTCAACCGCCCGGGCCGGCGCCCACCGGCTGTGGCGCGCCCGACGGGGTGGCCGGTGCGGTGCTGGGGATGTCGTCGGGGGACGGCTGCGCCGACAGCGCCGACATCGCCACCCATTCCTCCCACGGCACCGCCCAGTCCCAGATGTCGCCGTCGGCGTAGGACAGCTGGATCCGGGTGCCGGTGACCTCGACCGGGTCGCCGTACATCGCGGTGTGGAAGTACTGCTCGGCGTCGGCCAGAGACAGGTTGATGCACCCGTTGGTGACGTTGCTGTTGCCCTGGGCACCCGAGCTGGCCGGGTTGGCGTGGATGAACTCGCCGTTGTTGGAGATCCGCACCGCGAACCGCTCCCGCAGGTTGGCGTAGCCGGCAGCAGGGTTGGTCATGTAGAAGTCCTCGTGCTTCTCGGTGACCACGTGGATGCCGCTGCGGGTGACGTTGCGGTCCAGGTCGCCCTCGCCATAGCTGCACGGGAAGTCCATGATGACGCCGGCGTCGGTGATCACCTGGATGCGGTGCGAGGAGGCCTCGGCCTTGACCACCTGGAACCGCCCGATCGTGAAGTCCAGCGTGGAGTCGGCCGCGCCGTAGGCGCCGTCGCCGAACGGCACCCCGTACAGCTTGGCGTCGACGTGCACGGTGGTGCCCGCCGGGAAGTACTCCTTGCTGCGCCAGTGCACGCGGGACCCGCCGACCTCGTCGGGCAGCCATGCCCAGCTGCCCTCCACCGGCGGGGTGGTGGTGACGGTCAGCGCCTTCTCCACGGTCGCCCGCTCGTCCTCGGCGATGGCCGCGTCGAACTGCATGATGATCGGCGCCGCGACGCCGACGGTCTGCCCGTCGGACAGCTGGAACTGCCCGTTCACCTCGGTGACCGGGGTGACGGTGGTGAACGACCCGGACACCGGCACCGCCTTGCCGTCCTCGCCGACGGCGGTGCCGTCCCAGGTGTAGGTCACGCCGTAGCCCAGCGGCTCGGTGATGGTGTAGGCGGTGCGGTCCCGGTTCAGCGCGCCCGCGACGACCTTGCCGGACGGGTTGGTCAACGTGACCTTCTGGAACCAGCCGCCGGCGACCTCGACGGCGACCCGGTCGGTGGGGGCGACGTCGACGGTGTCGTCCTCGGGCTGGAAGCTCAGCGTGGCGGTCGCCGGCGCCTCCTCGGCGGGCGCGTCGGCCTGGGGCTTCTCGGCGGCGGACATGCAGGCGGCCAGGGTGCCCGGCGCGACGACGCCGACCGCAAGGGCGGCCAGGGCGCGCCGTCGATTCAGCGACGGCACCGGATCACGGGGTGTCACGTACACCAACGGTACCTAGAGACTGCAGCCGATCAGAATCGGTTCCGGTGTGAGTTCGATCCCGAAGACCGCCCTGACCCCGTCGCGCACCGTCCTGGCCAGCGCGAGGATGTCGGCGCTGCGGGCGGCGCCGCGGTTGGTCAGCGCCAGCGCGTGCTTGGTCGACAGCCGCGCCGGGGCGTGCGCACCGGGGTAGCCCTTGCCGAACCCGGCCCGCTCGACCAGCCAGCCGGCGGCCAGCTTCACCCCGTCCGGGGCGGGATAGTTCGGCACCGGCCCGGCCACGGTCGCGGCCAGCCGGTCGAAGTCCGCCCGCGGGATGACCGGGTTGGTGAAGAACGACCCGACGCTCCAGGTGTCGTGGTCGGCCGGGTCGAGAACCATGCCCTTGCCGGCGCGCAGCGCCAGCACCGCCGCGCGCACCGCGGCCGGGTCGACGCGGGCGCCGGGTTCGGCGTCCAAGGCGGTGGCCAGCTCGCCGTAACGCAGCGGCGCGCTGCGGCCCCGCGCGTCCAGCGCGAACTCCACCTCGAGCACCACCCACGCCGAGGAGTTCTTCAAAATGCTTGTGCGGTACCCGAATTGCAGATGCTCCGGGGTGACCCAGCGGTCTTCGCCGGTCCCCCGGTCCAGCAGCCGCACCCGCGCGATGGTGTCGGCGACCTCCGCACCGTAGGCACCGACGTTCTGCACCGGCGTCGCCCCGGCCGACCCGGGGATCCCGGACAGGCATTCCAGCCCACCCAGTCCGTGGGCCAGCGCGGCGGCGACGACGTCGTCCCACACCGCCCCCGCTTCGGCGCGCACCGTGGCGCCCTCGACGGTGATCGTGGTGTTCGCGAGCCGCACCACGGTCAGGTCGGTCAGGTCGTCGGCGAGCACCACGTTGGAACCACCCGCCAGCACCAGCGCGTCGGGCCCGACCGCGCTCAGCACGTCGATCACCTGCTCGGTATGGACGCAGGTGAGCAGCCGAGCCGCGAGCGGCCCGACGCGAAGCGTGGTCAGCGGCGCCAGCGGGACCTGCTCGGCGACCGCCACGCCCCCGATCGACGAAGTGACCACGGGCGGTAACGGTAGCGTGGTTTGCCATGCCGCGTTCATTCGACATGGCCGCCGAATACGAGGGCACGGTCGAGCAGGTGCACAGGGCGTTCAGCGACGAAGAGTATTGGCTGGTGCGGCTCGAGGATTCCGGCGCCGACCACGCCCGGCTCGACGAGATGACGATCGGCCCCGACGGGGGTATCCGGGTCAGGACCACCCAGACGCTGCGGGCCGACCGGTTGCCGGCCGTGGTGACCCAATTCCACCGCGGCGACCTGAGTTTCGTGCGCGAGGAGAGGTGGACGCCGATCCGCGACCGGCAGGCCACCGCGACGGTCAGCGGTGCCATCCCGGGGGCGCCGGCCAGCCTGACCGGCAGCGCGGTGCTCGGCCCGGCGGCGACGGGCGCCCGGTTGGCGTTGACGGCCACCGTGGAGGTGCGGGTGCCGCTGGTGGGCGGCAAGATCGAGAACTTCATCGGCGGCCAGCTGGTGGACCTGCTGATCGCCGAGCAGCGTTTCACCACGGTGTGGATCGCCGAGAACGGCTGATCAGCCCTCTACCATTCACCCCATGGGGCCGATCGGTGCGATCACCAGGGGCACCACCGGGCAGAACCGGTTGCGGCGCAGCGACCGCTGGCTGGTCCATTCGGCACGGGTGCGGACCGCGCTACAGTCGGCGGCCGATCCGCTGGTGGTCGATCTCGGGTACGGCGCCCGCCCGGTCACCACGCTCGAGCTGGCCATCCGGCTGCGGCGGGTGCGCACCGATGTCCGGGTGGTCGGGTTGGAGATCGAGCCGGAGCGGGTCAGGGTCGGACAGGCCGCCGCCCAGCCCGGCGTCGAATTCGCCCTGGGCGGTTTCGAATTGGCCGGGCATCGGCCGGTCCTGGTGCGGGCCTTCAACGTCTTGCGGCAGTACCCGGTCGAGGCGGTGCCCGACGCGTGGGCAGTGATGCAGCGCGGCCTGGCACCGGGCGGGCTGATCGTCGACGGCACCTGCGACGAGCTGGGCCGGCTGTGCTGCTGGGTGCTACTGGATGCCGCCGGGCCGGTGAGCCTGACCCTGGCCTGTGATCCGTTCGCCATCGAGCGCCCGTCGGACCTCGCCGAGCGGCTGCCGAAGGTGCTGATCCACCGCAACGTGGAGGGCGAGGCCGTCCACACCCTGCTGCGGGCGGCCGACCGGGCGTGGGCCACCGCCGCGGCCCACGGCGTGTTCGGGCCGCGGGTGCGGTGGCGTTCGATGATGGAAGGCCTTGCCGCTGAGGGTTTTCCGGTGAACGTGCCGCGGCGTAACCTGCGCGACGGGGTGCTCACGGTGCCCTGGTCCGCCGTCGCACCCACCGGATGAGCACGACCACCGCCGCCACGGCGACCGCCAGCATGCCCGCCAGGATCGGCAGCGTCAGGTTCAGGTACTCGTAGTCGTAGACCACCCGCTGGAACGGTTCGTCGGTCGCGGCGGGGGCGAACCGGAAGTCCGAGGTGATGGCGGCGGGTTCGACGATCGACGTGGTGGTCCTGGTCAGGAAGGCGCCGCGGCCGGCCAGTTCGGTCAGCATGGGGTCGTCGGTACGACCGGCGATGTCGCCGGCGTAGTCGACGTCGACGTACTGGCTCAGCGCATCCGGGTCCGCGCGCTGCATCCGGTGCTCCCCCAGCGTGTAGATGACGACGGTCTGCGGGCGCTGCGCCTGCGCGGACATCCGCATCGGGTAGACCAGCTCGTCGGAGGCGAACGTCAGCGTCACCGGGGCCAGCGGGCCGGCCAGCGGCTGCTGCGACGTCAGGCGCATCGCGACCACCGACCAACCCTCGCGCAGGTACGGCTGCAGCCCGGCCGAGATCTCCGGGCGCAGCTGATAGCCGTTGTCGGCCAACCACTTCCGCAGCCCGTCCAGGTCCCCGCCGGAGAGCGTGGTGGCTTCCAGCGGCCCCAGCCGCACCTGGCTCAGCACCGTGGGACCGGCGGCGCCGGGCGCACCGGCGGCCGCGCCCGCGGAGCCTTCCGGGGCCGCCGCCCCGCCCCACCCGATGACCCACTTGCGCACCGGCTCCACCCGCGGTGCGGACAGTTCGGCGAGCTCGTCGAACACTTCGGCGGGCGCGGCGTCGACGGTGGCCGGGGCCGGTGTCGGGATCACCAGCGCGGCGTTGTCGGCGGTGCTGCTCAGGTTCAGCCGCATCACCACGGTCTCGGTGTCACCGTCGGTGTGCAGCAGCGCCATCTCGTCGGTGACCCGCACCGCCGGATCGGTGCTGAGCAATCCGCCGCACGCGCAGGCGGTCGCCACCCCCGGCGTCGCGATCAGCGCGGCGACCAGCACACCGACACCGAACAGCGACCGCCACACCGCCATTGGGCAAGGTTACGTCGCGGGCACCGCCTCGGGTTCCTTCTCGAACACGTCGGCGGCGTCCAGCGCGTCGTCGAGATCCTGCGCCACCTGGATGTCCAGCCCGCGGGTCTGCGCGGGCGGGGTGGCCAGCGCCACCGCGATATAGGTGAGCAGGCCCGCCGCGAACGCGATGAACGTCGGCCACCCGTCGAACGACGCACCGACCACGTCGTTGGGGATGTAGAGGATGGTGTTCTCCACGCCGAACATCGTCGGCGTCAGCACGAACAGCCCGATCCGGACCACGAACCCGACGGCGATCGCGGCGATGGCGGCCGTCGTCGTCCCGCGCCGCCACACCAGTCCGAGGATGAACGGCACGGTCAGGCAGGCCAGCATCAGGTCGAAGGCCAGGGTGAGCAGGATGCCGGTCTGCTGCACGTAGATCGCGCACAGGATGGACAGCAGCGTCATCGGCACCATCGCGACCCTGGTGGCCCGCAGCAGCGGGTCCCGCTGCCCGGGCACGTGCACCCGGCGCACCCCGCCGAGGTTACGCATGCACACGTTGGAGATGGCCAGGATGGCGCCGTTGGCCGTCGACATCGACGCACCGACCAGACCGCAGAGCACCAGCACAGTCAGCCCGACCGGCGCGTACTCGTTCAGCAGCACGAACAGCACCGGCCCGTCGAGTTCTTCGGGCAGGAACGAGTGCGCGGCGAGCACGACGAGGCCGAACGGGATGCAGATCGCCACGGTGCCGGTCGCGGCGGTGAAGCAGGCCCGGCGGGCGGCCTCGGGGGATTTCGCCGAGAACACCCGGGCCATGAAGTCGATCGCCACGATGTCACCGATGCCCAGCGCGACCAGCGTCGCCCAGTTGATGACGGCGCCCTGCGCCGGGTCACCCAGCTGGCCCAGCGCGAAAGGCCCTGTGCCCTCGGCGATGTCGAGCCCGTGACTGGTGATCATCCAAATGAACACCCCGATCGCGCCGATCAGGATCAGCGACATCTGGATGATCGCGGTGTAGGCATCGGCGATCAGCCCGCCGGTGCCGGTGTAGGCCACCGCGATGGCGGCGATCAGCACCACCCCGAGCCAGTACGGCATGCCGAGGAAGTAGTTGAACAGCAGCCCGCCGGCCACCAGGTTGCCGGCCACCAGCATGCAGAACGCGACGGCCAGCAGCACCGACGCGCCGACCTCGACCGAACGGCCGAACCGCAGCCGGTAGTAATCCGGGAACGACGTCAGCCCCATCCGGTTCATCGGCTTGGCGAAGAAGATGCCGGTGATCGTCAGGCACAGGGCCAGCCCCAGCGGCAGGCAGGCGCCGGCCCAGAAGCCGAATTCATAGGCCAGGTCGGTGTTGCCGAGGGTGGCGTTGGTGTCGACGGCCGCACCCATCAGCGCGCCGCCGACCAGCCAGAAGGGCAGCATCCGGCCGCCCACGAGGAAGTTGGAGCTGTCGCCCTCGATGCGTTTGGACACATAGAAGCCGACGAGTACGACCACGGCGATGCTGATGCCGACGCCGAGAAGAATCATCGCGGAGCCTCCCGATATGATGCGCGGAGGCGGAGCCTCCACATGTGCGGAAGTCTCCCGGGTTTTTGTCCCGCCGTGGAACGGCCGAGCTCCGGTGCCGACCGCCTGCGTCTCTCGGACCAGGCCCGGCCGTCCGCGAGGACGGCCGGCGGAACCCTAGACGCGCCCCACATTCCCGTGGGTCGTCAACCAGAAAAGACCCAGCTGGTTACGTCGGGCCGCGCGCAGTGTTAAAGACAGGTTTCCTTCACCGCTGGACAGGGGTTCGCGACCGTGCTGACAATGACCGGCAGGGGTCGTCACCCGGCTCCCCGGACGAGGTGCGTCGTACCCGGTCAGCGACAAGACGGCGCGTGAGGAGCACCCGTGCCCGATCATCCGCATGCCCCCGAGAACGCGGAATTCGGTGATACGCCGGACTATTCGCTACCCAACGCCGAGGGCGCCTGGGCCCAGCAGGCCGAGGGCAGGCTCTCGGACCGCCGGCTGCGCGAGGAGATCGACCGCGGTCTGAGCTACGGCCTGGAAGCCGCGCTCACCATCAACGACCGCACCATCTCGACGTTCGTGCGCGGCGAGAAGCCGCACTTCGCCGGTGAGCGCGGCACCTTCCTGAAATGCCCGTTCATCGAGGACGTCAACGAGGTCGGCGACGCCGAGGTGGCGATCTTCGGCGTCCCGCTGGACTCCGGGGCCACCTACCGGCCGGGCACCCGGTTCGGCCCGCAGGGCATCCGGCGGTCGACCAACCTGTTCGGCACCTACAACTACGAGTCCGGGGTGGACCTGCGCGAGCAGCTCAACATGGTCGACATCGGCGACGTGTTCACCATCCCCGGCAACCTGGAGAAGTCGTTCGACCAGATCAGCCAGGCGATGGCGCACGTGGTGAGCAAGGGCGTGATCCCGATCGTGCTGGGCGGCGACCACTCCATCGGCTTCCCCACCATCCGCGGGCTGGCCCCGTACCTGGACGGCAACGTCGGCATCATCCACTTCGACCGGCACGTCGACACCCAGGAGACCGACCTCGACGAGCGGATGCACACCACCCCGTGGTTCCACGCCACCAACATCAAGAACGCACCCGCGACCAACCTGGTGCAGGTCGGCATCGGCGGCTGGCAGGCCCCCAGGGAGGGCGTCAAGGTCGGCCGGGAACGCAAGTCGACGGTGATCACCGTCGGCGACGTCGAACGCGTCGGCATCGACAAGATCGCCGAGATCGCGCTGGAGGTGGCCTGGAAGGACGCCAAGGCGGTGTACCTGTCGTTCGACATCGACGTCATCGACGCCGGGTTCGTGCCGGGCACCGGCTGGCCGGAACCGGGCGGGCTGCTGCCCCGCGAGGCGCTGAACCTGGTCAAGAAGATCTCCGAGCCCGGCCTGGCCGGTATCGAGGTCGTCGAGTGCTCACCGCCGTATGACTGGGCCGAGCAGACCGCGCTGATGAGCTCGCGGGTGATCCTCGACAGCCTGGCCGCGCAGATCCGGTCGGGCAAGCTCGGCAAGAAGGCCGCCAAGGCCAACCGTCCCGCCTGGGGGCCGTAACTAGGCTGGACGCATGCGTTCGGACATGCGGGTAGCCCTGGCCCAGATCCGCAGTGGCACCGACCCGGCGGCCAACCTCGCCCTGGTCGGGGACTACACCCGGCGCGCCGCCGAGGCGGGTGCGGCGCTGGTGCTGTTCCCGGAGGCGACGATGTGCCGCTTCGGGGTACCGCTGGCGCCGGTCGCCGAACCCTTCGACGGGCCGTGGGCCTCGGCGGTGCGCGCCGCGGCCGCCGAGGCCGGCATCGTCGTGGTGGCCGGCATGTTCGTGCCGTCCGGTGACGGCCGGGTGACCAATACGCTGCTGGCCACCGGGCCCGGGGTGGAGGCCCGCTACGACAAGATCCACCTGTACGACGCGTTCGGCTTCACCGAGTCCAAGACCGTCGCGCCCGGCCGGGATCCCGTCGTCATCACCGTCGACGGGATCACGGTCGGGTTGACGCTGTGCTACGACATCCGCTTCCCGGAGCTCTACGTCGAGCTGGCCGAGCGGGGCGCGGAACTGATCACCGCGCACGCGTCGTGGGGCACCGGGCCGGGCAAGCTCGAGCAGTGGACGCTGCTGGCGCGGGCCCGCGCGATCGACACCACCAGCGTCATCGCCGCGGTCGGGCAGGCCTACCCCGGCGACGAGATCGCCGCCGTCGGTCCGACCGGGGTGGGCGGCAGCGTGGTGGCCTCCGCGCTGGGTGAGGTGCTCGCATCCGCGGGCGCCGATCCGGAACTGCTGGTGTGCGATATCGACCTGGCCGCCGCCCGCAAAGCCCGCGAGACCGTCGCGGTGATGCACAACCGCTCAGGTTTCCCTCACACCGGTAGGGCACAATCGCTGGCGTGACCGATCCCTGGGCCCGTCCGCCCCAGCAGCCCGGCCCGCCGCAGCCTGCTCCGGGCGTCGCGCCCACCCCGACAGGTTTCCCACCGGGCTCCGCGCCCGGCGTCCCCCCGGAGGAGGGGTCCTCGTTGCCGGCGAAGTTCAAGAAGCTGTTCAGCGATCCGCTGTCGATCGGCCTGGTGGTGGTCATCGTGGTGGCCCTGTCGTTGGCCGGGGCGCTCGGCGGTGAGCTGTACGCCCGCAGCCGCGCCGACTCGATCGTCGCCGGGGTGGTCGAGTGTGTGGTGCAGGACGACGCCACCGCCTCGTTCGGGGTGCTGCCGCCGTTCCTGCTGCAGCACATGACCGGGCACTACACCAACATCCGGATCGAGACAGCGGGCAACCAGGTGCGCGAGGCCAAGGGGATGAAGGTGCACCTGGACATCAACGACGTCCGCCTGGAGGACACCGCGACCTCGAGCGGGACGGTGGGCTCGTTGGTCGCCAACATCAGCTGGTCGACCGAGGGCATCAAGCAGACCATCCAGGGCGCCATCCCGCTGGTGGGCAGCTTCGTCACCGGGGTCAGCACCAATCCGTCCGCCGGCACGATCGAACTCGAGGGCGCGCTGGGCAGCATCACCGCGCGACCGCAGGTCGTCAACGGCGGCATCGCGCTGCAGGTGCAGCAGGTGACCGGGCTGGGCTTCACGCTGCCCCGCGAGACCGTGCAGCCGGCGCTGGACGCGTTCACCGCCACGCTGACCGAGGACTACCCGATGAACATCAAGGCGGATTCTGTGCAGGTCACCGAAACCGGTGTGGTGAGCCAGTTCTCGACGCGCAACGCCTCGATGCCCAAGCAGACCGAGGACCCCTGCTTCGGGGTGGTGTAGTCAGCCGCTGGTCAGCCGTCGAGTCCCGCGAGCCCATCGAGTACCGCGCGGGTGCCCGACAACCCGAGCCGGGTGGCGCCGGCGTCGAGCATCGCGACCGCGTCGGTGGCCGTGCGGATCCCGCCGCTGGCCTTGATCCCGAGCCGGCCCCCGACGGTCGCGGCCATCAGCTGCACGGCTGCGACGGACGCGCCGCCGCTGGGGTGGAACCCGGTGGACGTCTTGACGAAATCGGCGCCGGCGTCCTCGGCCACCCGGCACATGTCGACCAGCAGCTCCGGTCCACGCGCGGCCAGCAGCGCCGCGGATTCCAGGATCACCTTGAGCCGCACCGGATCCGGCGTCGCGGTCCGCACCGCGGCGATGTCGGCGGCCACGCCCACGACATCGCCGGCGATGGCCGAGCCGACGTCGATGACCATGTCCACCTCGGCGGCCCCGGCCGCCACGGCCAGCCGGGCCTCCTCGGCCTTGACGGCCGAAAGGTGTTTACCCGAAGGGAAACCCACCACCGAGGCCACCGTCGCTCCGGGCGCCAGCGCGGCGACCGCGGCGACGAACGTCGGCGACACGCAGATCGCATAGGCGCCCAGCTCCACGGCCTCGGCGACGAACACCTCGATATCGGCTTCGGTCGCCTCGGGTTTGAGCAGGGTGTGGTCGACCAGCGCCGCGAGCTCGGCGCGCGAGTAGGGACCCATCAGAAGGGTTCTTCGGTGCCGCCCGGATTGCAGCCGGCGGCGATCATCTGGTCGTAGCCGACCTCGGGGCGCCAGGGTTCCAGGTTCCAGCTCACCTTGCCCGGCTCGGCGAACTCGGCGAAGTTCCAGTGGCACAGGAACTGCTCGCGCATCCCCGGGATCGCGGCGTCCGGGGAGAGCGTCAGTACCTCCGCCCAGGCCGCCTCGGCGATGGCCTCGGTGCCGGCGTGCCCGGACGCGCGGCGCGCGGCCGGGGTCGGGTACACCCGCAGGCTCGACAGGTCGCCCCACTTGGCCCATTCGACGTGATCGACGTACGGCGGTGACGCCGGGGTGGCGGCGGCGGGTGGGGCCAGGGTGAGCAGGCCCGCCGCCGCGACGGCGCCGGCAAGGATGCGCAGCACTACCGGGACTTCCCCTGGATCTCCAGGATCTTCGGGCGCACGTCCACCAGGTAGATGCCGGTGGCCACCGCGCAGATCGCCAGCGCGAACACCGACACCCCGCTCAGGCTGGTCAGCACGGCGAAGAACCCCGCGCCGCCGATGATCAGCAGCCAGACGGGCTTGGTCAGTTTCCCTGCGGCCGTGAACGCGTCGGGACGCTGCATCGCCGCGTGGACGAACGCGTACACGGTGGCGGCAACGACAACCAGTGCTATGGCCAGAAGGACGTAACCCGCAAGGTGTTGGAGCTCCACGCTCCACAGCCTATGCGGGTTACGTCGTGTGGTCTAACTACTCCTGTCGAGGAAGTCGACCTTACTTCTGGGTGACCTTCTTGGCCGGGGCCTTCTTGGCGGGCGCCTTCTTGGCCGGGGCCTTCTTCGCCGGAGCCTTCTTGGCGGCGGCCTTCTTGGCCGGGGCGGCGGCCTCGGCCTTCTTCGGCAGCTCGACGCCGACCAGCTTGGCGGCACGCTCGCCCACCGCGCGGGTCTGCGAGGCCACGTTGCCCAGCGCCTCCTGGGTCAGCTCGACGGCCTGGTCGGTGTACTCCTCGACCCGGCTGGCCGCCTCTTCCAGCGCCGGCTGGGTGCGCAGCCGCTCGATGGCGGCCTCGCCGCGCTCGACGAGCTTGGTGTAGGTGGTCTGCGCGGCCTCGGCGTAGCCCTCGGCGAACTTGCGCAGCTCCTCGGAGGTCAGCTTGTCGCGGATGTCACCGAACTGGGTCGGCAGCTCCTCCTGCAGCTTGTTGATGCGGGCGCGGCTGCCCTCGACGCGGGCTTCGGCGTCGGTGCGGGCGTCACCGGCACGCTCGCGCAGCGTGGCGACGATCTCGTTGACCCGCTCGAGAGCGAGGTCAGCGGCGCCGACGGCGGCCAGCAGCGGCGCCTTCAGGTCGTCGATGTCGAACTGGTTCTTCTCAGCCATGGGGGTTCCCTTTCGTTTCACGGTTGGTCGGCTGTCGGTGCCTGGGTGAGGGATGCGGGACCGGGTTCGATCTGCGCCGCCGGCTCCTCGGCTGCCTCGCTGACACCGTCATCTGTTGACGCCCCTGCCGCTTCCGTTGCCTCGGTCAGGGCCGCCTCGTTCTGCTGACAGAACGACGTGTAGATGTCGAGCAGCACCTGCTTCTGCCGCTCGGTGATCGCCGTGTCGGTGATGATGGCGTCGCGAACCTCGTTGGTCTCGCTCGGTTCGAGAATGCCCGCGCGGATGTAGAGCACCTCCGCGGACACCCGCAGCGCCTTGGCGATCTGGTTCAGCACGTCTGCGGAGGGTTTGCGCAATCCCCGTTCGATCTGGCTCAGATAGGGGTTGCTGACGCCGGCCTTCTCCGCCAACTGCCGCACCGACACCTGCGCGGCTTCGCGCTGCGACCGGATGAACGAGCCGATGTCCTGCGCCGCGTTGGTCACGACGGCAGCAAGATTCTCATCCTGCGGCGACATGGCTCGCTCCTCGTCTTGCGGTGGTTGTCCGAATTCCGACAACACCACCGTACGACGTAGTGCTAACTTTTGCAAGCACTAGTTAGCGCAGGTCAGAACATCAACTGCGCGACGGTGTAGATGACGAGGCCGGCGAGGGCACCCACCACCGTGCCGTTGATCCGGATGAATTGCAGGTCGCGCCCGACGTGGAGCTCGATGCGCCGGCTGGCCTCCTCGGCGTCCCACCGCTCGATCGTGTCGGTGATGATCGTGGTGATCTCCACCCCGTACTCACCGACCAGATGCTGCGCCGCGCGCACGATCCAGCCGTCCACCTTGGCCCGCAGTTCGGCGTCGTCGCGCAGCGACTCGCCGATGCGCGCCACCGTGTCGGCGATCCGGCCGCGCAGCGCCGACGACGGGTCGTCGACCGAATCGAGGATGATTCGTTTGGCCGCGTTCCACGCCGTCTCCGCCGCCCGCGCGACCTCGTCGCGGGCCATGATCTGTTCCTTGACGTTCTCGGCCTTGCGGATGGTGGCCTCGTCGTGTTGCAGGTCGTCGGCGAACTCGAACAGGAACCGGGTGGCCGACCGGCGCAGCTCGTGGTCGGGATTGCGGCGCACCTTGTCGGTGAAGTCCATCAGCTCCCGGTGGATACGCTCGCCGACGAGGTGGTCCACCCAGCGCGGGGACCAGGTCGGCGAATCCCGCTCCACCACCCGCTCGATCACCTCGTCGGCGTTGAGCGACCACTGGAACGCGCGGTCGGCCAGCAGCTGCAGCAACGCCTCCTGCCGGCCCTCGGCGAGCAGGGTCGCCAGCACCCGGCCGATCGGCGGCCCCCACTGCGGTTCGGCGATGCGTTTGACGATCATCCGATCCAGCACGTGCTGGACGTCCTCGTCGCGCAGCATCTCCACCAGCACCCGCAGCACCGTGGCCGTCTCGGCCGCCACCCGCTGGGCATGCGCCGGATCGCACAACCACTTGCCCACCCGGCCGGCGATGTCGGCGTCGCGCAGCTTGGTCTCGACGTTCTGCGGGGACAGGAAATTCTCCCGGACGAAGGCCCCCAACCCCTCGCCGAGCTGGTCCTTCTTGCGTTTGATGATCGCGGTGTGCGGGATCGGGATGCCCAGCGGATGCTTGAACAGCGCGGTGACGGCGAACCAGTCCGCCAGCGCGCCGACCATGCCGGCCTCCGCGGCGGCGCGCACATAACCGACCCACGGGGCCGCCCCGTGCGACTGCGCCCAGGTGCACAGCAGGAACACGACCGTCGCGCCGAGCAGGAAGCCGAGCGCGACGAGCTTCATCCGGCGCAGCCCGCGCCTGCGGTCGGCGTCGGCGGCCGAATCCGCTCCCGCGATCGCCTCGGCGAAACCGGGCCGCGCGCCGACGTGCCGAGCCCCGGGTGCGTCTGGTCGGTGAGCCACCCCCCCATCATCCCTGCGCGAGCAACCTGCACGGGTCGGCCACCGTATTATCGATGCGGACTTAGGGAACGGATCACCGCGAACGTGGCACAACAATCCCCGCCGGTGGCGGTCAAGACCGACGGCCGTAAGCGACGCTGGCACAAGCACAAGGTCGAGCGCAGGAACGAACTGGTCGACGGGACGCTGGAGGCCATCCGCCGGCTGGGCAGCAACGTCAGCATGGACGAGATCGCCGCGGAGATCGGCGTGTCCAAGACCGTTCTGTACCGCTACTTCGTCGACAAGAACGACCTCACCACCGCGGTGATGATGCGCTTTGCGCAGACCACGCTGATCCCCAACATGGCCGCCGCGCTGTCGTCGAACCTGGACGGCTACGACCTGACCCGCGAGATCATCCGGGTCTACGTCGAGACCGTGGCGGCCGAACCCGAGCCGTACCGGTTCGTGATGGCCAACAACTCGGCGAGCAAGAGCAAGGCCGTCGCCAACTCCGAGGCGATCATCGCCCGCATGCTGGCGGTGATGCTGCGCCGGCGCATGGTGGCGGTCGGGATGGACACCGGCGGCGCCGAACCGTGGGCGTATCACATCGTCGGCGGGGTGCAGCTGGCCACGCACTCGTGGATGTCGAACCCGCGGATGACCGCCGACGAGCTGATCGACTACCTGACGATGCTGTCGTGGAGCGCGCTGCGCGGCATCGTCGAGGTGGGCGGATCGCTCGAGCAGTTCCGCCGGCACCCCCATCCGTCCCCGGCGCTGCCTGCGCGGCTGCTTGACTGAAGCCCATGAGCGAACCCCTGGACCTTCCGGCGCTGTGGACCCACGAACCGCACTCGGAGTTGAAGTTCCGGCCCGGCGACAAGGTCGCCGACATCGACCCCCAGGCCACCCCGGGTTTCCGCGGCAGCAAGAACGACGCCCCGATCCTGCAGGCCGAACGCAATCTGCGCTTCGCCGAGCTGCAGGAGATGCTCTACGCCAACAGCCGCGCCGGCGACCGCCGCTCGGTGCTGCTGGTGCTGCAGGGCATGGACACCGCGGGCAAGGGCGGCATCGTCAAACATGTTGTGGGCGGCTGTAATCCGCAAGGGGTGCAGTACCGCAGCTTCGGCAGGCCCACGGCCGAGGAGCTCTCGCACCACTATCTGTGGCGGATCCGCAAGGCGCTGCCCACCGCCGGGCACATCGGGGTGTTCGACCGTTCGCACTACGAGGACGTGCTGATCGTGCGGGTCCACAACCTGGTCCCCCCGCAGGTGTGGGAGCCGCGCTACGACGAGATCAACGCCTTCGAACGCGAACTGGTCGACAACGGCACCACCTTGGTGAAGGTCGCGATGTTCGTCTCGCTGGCCGAACAGAAGAAGCGGCTGGCTCAGCGGTTGGACCGGCCGGACAAGTTCTGGAAGTACAACCCGGCCGATATCGACGAACGGCTGAAGTGGCCGGAGTACGAACAGGCCTACCAAGCCATGCTGGATCGCACCTCGACGGACTACGCGCCGTGGCACATCGTGCCGTGCAACCGCAAGTGGTACAGCCGGCTGGCCGTCACGGAGCTACTCATCGAAGCCCTCAAGGGCCTCAACATGTCTTGGCCGCCACCGGATTTCGACGTCGAAGCGGAGAAGAAGCGGCTCGCGTCCGCTTGACCCCCGGCGGGCGGGGTGCGCGCGTGCACACCCCGCCGCCCGCGTCAGCCCGCGATGCGGATCAGTTTCTTGTTGACGAACTCGTCGATGCCGAACCGGCCCAGCTCGCGGCCGAACCCGGACCGCTTGACGCCGCCGAACGGCAGCTCGGCCCCTTCGGCGCCGACCGCGTTGACGAACACCATGCCGGCGTCGATCTTGTCGGCGACGCGGGTGGCCTGTTCGGGGTCGGTGGTGAACACATAGGAGCCCAGCCCGAACGGGGTGTCGTTGGCCAGCTCGACGGCCTCCTCCTCCGAGGACACCTTGTACACCGTGGCGACCGGGCCGAAGAGCTCCTCGCGGTAGGACGGGGAATCCGGTGAGACGTTGGTCAGCACCCCGGGCGGAAAGTAGGCGCCCTTGCGGTCCCCGGCGCTGATCAGCGTGGCACCGTCGGCCACCGCCCGGTCCACCTGCTCGGCCAGCCGCTCGGCCGCGGCCACCGAGGACAGCGGCGCCAGCCCCTCGGCCTTGGCCTTCACCGCGGCGGTGAACTTCTCCAGGAACGCGTCGTAGATGCTGTCGGCGACGATGAACCGCTTGGCCGCGTTGCAGGCCTGCCCGGTGTTCTCGAACCGGCCGTCCACCGCGGCTTCGACGGTGGCATCCAGGTCGTCGGCGGACAGCAGGATGAACGGATCGGAGCCGCCCAGCTCGAGCACGACCTTCTTGAGGTTGCGCCCCGCGATCTCGGCCACCGCCGCGCCGGCCCGCTCCGAACCGGTCAGCGACACCCCTTGCACCCGCGGGTCGGCGATGGCCTCGGCGATCTGCTCGTTGGTGGCGTAGACGTTGACGTAGGCGCCCTCCGGGAAGCCGGCGTCGTCGAAGATCTGCTGCAGCGCCTCGGCCGACTCCGGGCACTGCGGCGCGTGCTTGAGCACGATGGTGTTGCCGAGCACCAGGTTCGGCCCCGCGAACCGGGCCACCTGGTAGTAGGGGTAGTTCCACGGCATGATGCCCAGCAGCACCCCGACCGGGGAGCGGCGGATGATCGCGCTGCCGGCACCGTCGAGCAGCTCGATCGGCTCGTCGGCCAGGAACTTCTCGGCGTTGTCGGCGTAGAAGTCATAGATCGCGACGCTGAACTCGACCTCGCCGACGGCCTGGTCGAGCGGCTTGCCCATCTCGCGCTGGATGATGGCGGCCAGGGCGTCCTTGCGTTCGGCGTGCAGCTCGCCCACCCGGCGGATCAGCGCGGCTCGCTCGGCGACGGTCGTCGTCTTCGACCACTCCCGGAACGCCTTGGCCGCGGCCGCCAGCGCCGCCTCGATCTGCTCGTCGGTGGCCGTCGGGTACTCCTTGACCACCTCGCCGCTCGCCGGATCGACGACCGCGTACAGACTCATGGACTTCCCTTCCTCGAAGTGTGCTCCGACTGCCGGTGCAGTCGACATCATCCTCCGATGGATCGTGGCACGCCGCCACGTCCGAAGGTCAGCCTTTGACGAGGGTGAACTGTCCGACGTTGGTGATGCCGCGGCGGAAGAAGTCCGCGCAGCCGGTCAGGTAGTGCATGTAGCGGTCGTACACCTCCTGCGAGGTGATCTCGATGGCCGCGTCCCGGTTGGCCTCCAGGTTGGCCGCCCACATGTCGAGGGTCCGGGCGTAGTGCGGCTGCAGCAGGTGGGTGCGTTCCAGAGTGAAGCCGGAGTCGGCGGCCAGCTTCTCGATGTCCTCGACCGCGGGCAGCTGGCCCCCGGGGAAGATCTCGGTGCCGATGAAGCGCATGAACTTCAGGTCACTGATGGTCAGCTTGATGCCGTTGTCGCGGAAGAACTTCTGGGTGTGCGCCAGGATCGTGTGCAGCAGCATGCGGCCGTCGCCGGGCAGGATCTGATGGGCCCGCTCGAAGAACAGCGGGTACCGCTCGGCCTTGAACGCCTCGAAGGCGCCGATCGAGACGATGCGGTCGACCGGCTCGTCGAACTCCTCCCAGCCCTGCAGCCGCACCTCGACCTTGCGTTCGGTCGGCACCGTGGCCATCATCGCCTTGCTGTACTCGGCCTGCTTGCGGCTCAGCGTGATGCCGATGACGTTGACGTCGTACTTCTCCACCGCGCGGCGCAGCGCGCCGCCCCAGCCGCAGCCGACGTCGAGCAGCGTCATCCCCGGCTCGAGATTCAACTTGCCCAACGCCAGGTCGAACTTCGCGAGCTGCGCCTCGTCGAGGGTCATGTCCTCGCGTTCGAAGTACGAACACGTGTAGCCCATCGTCGGCCCCAGGAACAACGCGAAGAACTCGTTGGACACGTCGTAGATCGACTGAGATTCCTCGTAGAACGGCGACAGTTCCGACACAGCACCCGACATCCGAAAGACAGCCCCTTGCCAACTTCTCCGCCGACACGGGCTGCCGGCGGAGTCATGATTTCGTAAGCAGCGTAGGTCACCAGACGCGTTGAGGCCACGACCGCCCCGCGGCTGACACTGACCTGAATCAGTACGTGTAGAAGCCCTTGCCGGACTTCTTGCCCAGCTGACCGGCCTCGACCATGCGCGCCAGCAACGGCGGTGGACCGTAGAGCGGCTCCTTGAACTCCTCGAACATCTTGTCCGCGATCAGCTTGAGGGTGTCCAGGCCGATCAGGTCCGACAGCCGCAGCGGCCCCATCGGGTGCGACAGGCCCGCCACCACCGCGGTGTCGATGTCCTCGATGGTGGCCACCCCGGCCTCGGCCATCCGGATCGCCGAGAGCAGGTAGGGCACCAGCAGCGCGTTGACGACGAAGCCGGAGCGGTCGGCGCAGCGCACGACCTGCTTGCCCAGCACCTCGCCGGCGAACTTCTCGGTCCTGGCCGCGGCCTCCTCGGTGGTGACCAGCGTGCTGACCAGTTCGACCAGCGGCAGCACCGGCACCGGGTTGAAGAAGTGCAGCCCGAGCACCCGGCCGGGGTTCTTCGTCGCGGCGGCGATCTTCATGATCGGGATGCTGGAGGTGTTCGACGCCAGCACGGCGTCCGGGTCGGTGATGACGGCGTCGAGCTCGGCGAAGACCTTGGCCTTGACGGCCTCGTCCTCCACGATCGCCTCGATGACCAGCTGCCGGTCGGCCATGTCGGCCAGCGAGGTGGTGAACGCCAACCGGCTCAGGGCGGCGTCGCGGTCGGCCTCGGAGAGCTTGCCCTTGGTGGTGGCCCGTCCCAGCGACGAGGTCAGCCGGGTGCGCCCGGCGGCGATCAGCTCCTCGGTGGGCTCGAAGACCAGAACCTGGGCGCCGGACTTGGCGCACACCTCGGCGATCCCGCCGCCCATCTGCCCGGCGCCGATGACGCCCACCCGCTCAATACTCACTGCACCCTCTCTTCACGTACGTCAGACCCCGCCCAAGGTTTGTGGGCGGGGTCTGCGCTGTCAACTTGTGTCGCTCGTGATGCGCTCGTGCTCCGCGAGCGCGCGCTCCGTGTACGGGCTGCACGGCGTGTCGGTGTTCAGACGCGCGCGCTCGCGGAACTGGAGGAGGCCTAGTGGAACTGGCCCTCTTCGGTCGAGCCGGCCAGCGCGGTGGTCGAGCTGGTCGGGTCGACGGTGGTGGCGATCCGGTCGAAGTAGCCGGCGCCGACCTCGCGCTGGTGCTTCGTCGCGGTGTAGCCCCGCTCCTCGGCGGCGAACTCGCGCTCCTGCAGCTCCACGTACGCGCTCATCTGGTTGCGGGCGTAGCCGTGGGCCAGATCGAACATCGAGTAGTTCAGCGCGTGGAAGCCGGCCAGCGTGATGAACTGGAACTTGAAGCCCATCGCGCCCAGCTCCTTCTGGAACTTCGCGATCGTGTCGTCGTCGAGGTGCTTCTTCCAGTTGAACGACGGCGAGCAGTTGTAGGCCAGCATCTGGTCCGGGAACTCGCTCTTGACGCCCTCGGCGAACTTGCGGGCCAGCTCGAGGTCCGGGGTGCCGGTCTCCATCCAGATCAGGTCCGAGTACGGCGCGTACGCCTTGGCGCGCGCGATGCACGGCTCCAGACCGTTCTTGACCCGGTAGAAGCCCTCGGCGGTGCGCTCACCGGTGATGAACGGCTGGTCGCGCTCGTCGACGTCGGAGGTGATCAGCGTGGCGGCCTCGGCGTCGGTGCGGGCGATGACGACGGTCGGCACGCCGGCGACGTCGGCGGCCAGGCGGGCCGAGGTCAGCGTGCGGATGTGCTGCTGGGTCGGGATCAGCACCTTGCCACCGAGGTGGCCGCACTTCTTCTCCGAGGCCAGCTGGTCCTCCCAGTGCGAACCGGCGACACCGGCGGCGATCATCGCCTTCTGCAGCTCGTAGACGTTCAGTGCGCCACCGAAGCCGGCCTCACCGTCGGCGACGATCGGGGCGAGCCAGTTCTCGACCGAGGTGTCGCCCTCGACCTTGGCGATTTCGTCGGCGCGCAGCAGCGCGTTGTTGATGCGGCGCACCACCTGCGGCACCGAGTTGGCCGGGTACAGGCTCTGGTCGGGGTAGGTGTGGCCGGACAGGTTCGCGTCACCGGCGACCTGCCAACCGGACAGGTAGATCGCCTTCAGCCCGGCGCGGACCTGCTGGACGGCCATGTTGCCGGTCAGCGCGCCGAGCGCGTTGACGAAGTCCATGTCGTGCAGCTGCTCCCACAGCACCTCGGCGCCGCGGCGGGCCAGCGTGTGCTCCTCGACGACGTGGCCCTGAAGGGCGACGACATCCTCGGGGCTGTAGGTGCGGGTGATGCCCTTCCAGCGGGGGTTGTGGTCCCAATCGTGCTGGATCTGCTCCGGGCTCTTCGGCGTGCCAACGGTCGACTTCGTCATGGCGGGGCCTGCTCCTTCTCAAGTTCTTCACTGACTGCTAATCCGAGGATGCATGAGGCGTTACCGCAGGTCCAGCGGTTTAACTTGCGAATTTTCGCCAAGGGACCGGGTCATGTTGCGAAGGTTGCGAAGACACCCTCGTGCTGAACCGGTTCAGAATTTACCGGCCGGTAACCTGTTTTCGCTGGTCAGTACGCCCGTACTGTTTAGCCGAGCGGGAACAGCGCGGCGACGGCTTTGGTCTCGTCGCCGACCGTGTATGTGAGCGTTGTAACAGTGCGGTCGACCAGATCCGGGCCGAACTTGTCGGTGGAACCGGCCGGGTGGACGTGCCGGATGATCTCCAATTTGTCACCCAGGGCCACCGGCAGATCGTGTTCGATGGTGACCCGTAGCGGCCCGGCCATCAGCTCGGGCTGCACGGCCAGGTAGTCCTCGACCACGCTCCAGTACACCGAGTTGTTCATGTGGTCGAAGATGTCGATGTCGCTGACCCGTACCGGATACGGCCGGATGTCCGCGGCGTCCTCCCGGCTGCCCGCCGACAGGTAGGCCTTCCAGCGCAACCGGTCGACGTCGGTGGTCCGCTGCAGACCCTCGATGAAGTCGTCGGCGATGCGGGCCGGGCCTTGGGTCTCCCGGTTGATGTTGATCCAGAACGCCTCGGATTCCATCCGCCCGCCGCGGCGCCCGTCGATGCGCACCCGCATCTCGCACCACCGGTTCGACGTTCCCGAGCACCAGCGCCGCAGCCGCAGCATGTCCTTGAACTCGATGGGCTCGATCAGGTCGATCATCGTGCGCCGCACGATCCACAGCGGGTGCGTCTCCTCGAACCCCATCTCCCGCAGCTGGTCGGAGCCGACGTCCTGGATGTGGCGGGTGGCGGCGTCGAACTTCAGCCGGCCGGCGCGGTCCACATCGGCCACCCGCAGCGGCCACTGGACGTCGAAGACATCGGGGTGCGGGTCGGGTACCGGCATCATCGTTTTGCCCAGTCCCTGCGCGGTACTCACGGGTTCCGATACTGCCACAAGCCGCCGCTTGCCAAGGCTGCGAATTCACGCTTCGCAAGCGTGTTAGCCCGCGGCTAGGCTGGTTGATCGTGGCCAAGACGTTCGTCGGCTCCCGGCTGCGGCAGCTCCGCACCGAGCGCGGTTTCAGCCAGGCGGCGCTGGCGCAGATGCTGGACATCTCGCCGAGCTACCTCAACCAGATCGAGCACGACGTGCGGCCGCTGACCGTGGCGGTGCTGCTGCGCATCACCGAGGTGTTCGGGGTGGACGCGACGTTCTTCGCCTCCCAGGACGACACCCGGTTGATCGCCGAGCTGCGGGAGGTGCTGCTGGACCGCGACCTCGGCGGGGTCGACGTCGACCCCGCCGAGGTGGCCGACATGGTGGCGGCGCATCCGTCGCTGGCCCGGGCGATGGTCAACCTGCACCGGCGCTACCAGCTGACCACCACCCGGCTGGCGGCAGCCACCGAGGATCGCTTCAACCTCACCACCGGCGGCAGCGGTTCCGGGACCATCACGGTGCCGCACGAGGAGGTGCGCGATTACTTCTACCAGCGGCAGAACTACCTGCACGAGCTCGACACCGCGGCCGAGGAGCTGACCGCCGGCATGCGGATCAACCGCGGCGACCTGGCCGGCAACCTGGCCGACCGGCTGCGCATCGTGCACGGCGTGCGGATCACCCGCCGGATGGACCTCGGTGAAGGGGTGCTGCACCGCTACGATCCGGCGGCCAAGACGCTGGAGATGAGCGCGCACCTGTCCTCGGGGCAGACGGTGTTCCGGCTGGCCTCCGAGCTGGCCTACCTGGAGTGCCCGGACCTGATCGACACGCTGGTCGAGGAGGGGCACTTCACCAGCGCGGAGTCGCAACGGCTGGCCCGGTTGGGTCTGGCCCGCTACTTCGCCGCCGCGACGGTGCTGCCCTACGCCCAGTTCCACGAGGTCGCCGAGAAGTTCCGCTACGACGTGGAGCGGCTGTCGGCCTACTACGCGATCAGCTTCGAGACCATCTGCCACCGGCTCTCGACGCTGCAGCGGCCCTCCATGCGCGGCGTGCCGTTCTCGTTCGTCCGGGTCGATCGCGCTGGGAACATGTCGAAACGCCAGTCCGCCACCGGTTTCCACTTCTCCTCCAGCGGCGGGACGTGCCCGCTGTGGAACGTCTACGAGACGTTCGCCAACCCGGGCAAGATCCTGGTGCAGATCGCCGAGATGCCCGACGGGCGCAGCTACCTGTGGATGGCGCGCACGGTGGAGCGGCGCGCGTCGCGCTATGGTCAGCCGGGTAAGACATTCGCGATCGGCCTGGGCTGCGAGCTTCGCCACGCCCAACGGCTGGTGTACTCGGAGGGCCTGGATCTCAGCAGTGACAACGCAACCCCGATCGGCGCCGGCTGCCGAGTCTGTGAACGCGACAACTGCCCGCAGCGGGCGTTCCCCGCTCTGGGCCGCGCCCTCGACATCGACGAGCACCGGTCCACGGTGTCGCCGTACCTAGTGAGGCAGTCATGAACACTCCGGTCCGGATCGCCCCCGGCGGCTTCCGGGAGTTGGGCCCGCTGAACTGGCTGATCGCCAAGATCGGCGCACGCGCCATCCGCACGCCGCGGTTCAGCCTGTTCACCGTGGTGGGTCAGCATCGGCTGATGTTCCCGGTGTGGCTGCCGTTGTCGGCGTACCTGCTCTACGGCGGCAAGCTGTCCCGGCGCGACGCCGAGATGGTGATCCTGCGGGTGGGGCATCTGCGCGAGTGCGAGTACGAGCTGCAGCAGCACCGCAGGCTGGCCCGCAGCCGGGGGCTGGACGCCGCGCTGCAGGCCCGCATCTTCGAGGGCCCCGACGCCGAGGGGCTGACCAACCGCGAGCGGGTGCTGATCACCGCCACCGACGAGTTCGTCGTCACCCGCAGCGTGTCCCCGCAGACCTGGGCGGCCCTGGCCCGCTACTACAGCAAGCCGCAACTGATCGAATTCTGTTTCCTGGCAGCACAATACGACGGACTGGCGGCGACCATCACGACGCTGGGCGTGCCGCTGGACTTCCCGGACTAGCGCACTCTACCGTCGACCGACAACATCACGACGGTGTCGCTCAACGCGTCGACGACCGCCGAGTCGTGACTGACCAGCACCATACCGGCGCCATCGGATACGAGCCGACGGAGCAAGGTGACAACGTCGCCGGTAGCGATCGGGTCGAGCATCGCGGTCGGTTCGTCGCAGAGTACGAAATCCGGCCGTTGTACAAGAATCCGCCCCAGACAGGCGCGCTGGAGTTGGCCGTCGCTGACCTGACCTGGGTAACGATCCAATAGCTGCCCATCCAGGCCGACCCGGTCGGCGATGGCATCGATATCGGCGGATCGGTCGGCGATGACCGCCGGCTCGCAGATGATACGGCCGAGCGTCCACCGCGGATTGCACACCAACCTCGGATGCTGGGCCAACATCGCAATCGAACCTGGTTGCGCGACAACCGATCCGTTGTAATACACGACACCTGATGCGGGTTTGTGCAGACCCGCCATAACCCGCAGCAGCGTCGTCTTGCCGCAGCCCGACGGCCCCGTAACCCCGACGATGCTGCCTGCGGCGACCGACACGCTCACGTCGTCGAGGACCAGGTGTCCACCGAAGGACACCGCAATGGCGCGGGCATCGAGCACATGGCGGCTCACGGGGCGGCCCCCGGCAGGAACCGGCGCACGTACCCGTCGACGCTGCCCGCCAGGGCATCGACGCTACCCTGCTCAACAACGGTGCCGCCTCGCATGACCGCGACGTCGTCGCACGCCCCGGCGCATATGAGGGATGGCAGATCGTGCGTGATCACCAGGACACCGGCGCCAGCGGCGGCTGAATTCGCCAGCAGCCGCCACACCATCGCGGCGTTTTCCGGATCCAGGGCCGACGTTGGTTCGTCGGCGATCAACAGCCTGGGGTGGCCTGCTATCGCCGCGGCGATAGCGGCGCGTTGCGCCATTCCGCCCGACACTTCGTGCGGGTAGCGGCGGCCCACTTCGGAAGAAAGGCCCACGGCTTCCCACAGCTGGGCGGCGGATCGGTCCGCGCCGAGACGGCGGCACACCTCGGCCATTTGCGATCCCATGGTTCGCACCGGGGTGAACGACGTGGCAGCCGATTGCGGGACAAAACCGATGTGGTGCCCGCGCAAACGCCGCCAGCGTCGTTCATCGGCGTCGCAGAGCTCGTCCCCGTCGACCGTGATGCGGCCGGTCATCCGGGAACCGGGCGGCATGAGTCCGCACAGCGCCGCAGCGACCAGCGATTTACCACAACCGGACTCGCCGATCAGGGCCGTCACGCGGCCCGCTCGGACCACGAGATCCACCGCATCGAGCACCCGCACCACCGGCGAGTCGCGAAGGTGCCGGATCGCGATGTCGACGGCAAAACCGGACAGTTGAGCCACCGGAAGCGTCATCACCAGACCTGCCCGCTGGGCGGCTCGCTGCGTCTGTGCAGCGAGCCGCCCGCCGACGCGAACGCCAGGGCGGTCACGATGAGCGCCGCGGCAGGCACTGCGAGAGTCCACCAGGCTCCAGTCATCACGTCGCCCCGGGCCTGACCGAGCAATGTGCCGAGGCTCGCCCGATCCGGCGAGAGCCCGACGCCGAGGAATGACAGCGTCGACTCGTGCCAGACCGCGTGGGGCAGCAGCATCACCATAGCCACCAGCGCCTGACCGACCAGTGCGGGCGCGAAATGGTGGCGCGCAACGAACCAGCGCGACGCTCCCGCCAGCCGGGAGGTCTGCACCCAACCGGCATCAGAAATCGCCAGCAGCTCCGCGCGAACCACCCGGGCCACCGCCGGCCAGTGCGTCAAAGCGATCGAGGCGATGATCGCCAGCGGCGCGCCCCGCCACATGGCGGCGATGACGATACCGACCACCAGGTGCGGTAGGGCGTTGAAGCCGTCCACGATCCGCATCACGACGGCGTCGACCCACCCGCCGGCCAGCACCGAACCGACACCGATCAGGGCGCCGAGGGTGGTTGCCACGACCGCGCACACCGCCGCGATGACCAACGAGATCTGGAGCCCCTGCGCCGACCGCACCAGGAGGTCGTACCCGGAGTGGTCGGTGCCGAGGAGATGACCGCTGCCGGGTGGACGCAACGAGGCGGCGAAGTCGGCGACTTGTTCCCCGGCAAGAGTGGGAACACCGGCGGCCAGTGCGACAATCGCGCCGATGACGACCCATGGCCAATCGATCCGATGCCACCACCGTACGGCCGTCGCTGCCGTCGGAGCGCTCATGCCCTGAGCTCGATTCGTGGGTCGATGGCCACCGCTGCCGCATCCGAGAGTGCCGACCCTGCGAGCACCGCGAGTGCGGCTCCGACCGTCAACGCAGCGAGTAGTGGAAAGTCCAGCGCAGCAGCGGATTCCACGAGTACGGCGGCCATGCCGGGCCAGCCGAACACGGTTTCGACGATAGCGGCGCCGGCAATCAATTCGGGCAACCGGGTCCCCAGCAGCGCCAGGGTCGGCAGCACCGAAACCGGTGCGATGTGACCGCACAGCAATGCCCACCCGTGGATTCCCCGGGCCCGGGCTCCACGCACGGCGTCCGAGGCAGCGGCTTCGACGACGGCGGTACGCATCGCGAGCAGCAGCCAAGGCAACTGCGACACCGTAAGTGCAGCCAACGGTAATACCGCATGCTCGAACACACCGGATACGGTGTAGCCGCGGCCCGGAGCGCTGGCGCCCGACGTGGGGAACCACCCCAGCCCCACCGCGACGACGGCTACCAGCACCAAGGACACCACGAACGGCGGCACCGCGGCGAACGTCACGGCGACGGTGTTGCACGTCCGGTCGACGACGCCCCCTCGACGCATGCCGGCGACACACCCCAGCACGATCGCGATCACGGCCGCGATGAGCAGGGCCGCTCCGGAGAGCCCGAGCGTGAACGGCATCCGCTCGGCAAGCACCGCCGTCACCGGCTGCGACTGCGTCGACGCCCACCCGAGATCACCGCGGCCGACGCCGCTGACCCAGTCCCACCACGCCTGCCACCACGGTTGCTCGGTTTCATAGGCAGCGCGCATCGCTTCACGTTGCGACGGGGTGGCGGATTGGTAGTTGGCACCAAGATAGGCCACCAGCGGATCGAACGGGGACAGGGACGCGACCGCGAACATCGCCAGCGACACCGCGGCCGTCACCGGCACGGCGACCGCGCTGCGCACCGCCAGCAGCCTTCCCGCGCGCGGCCACCGTCGGCCGTCGCGGAGATCGGAGCCGTCGGCGGCGGGGCGGCGCAGCGCAGGCGCCGGCGTCGCGGTCAGCGCGTCCATGCCGCGATATGCCACCACGGTCCCCAGGCCACGCCATGGGAATGGGGCTCGAGGATCGGCGCGGTCTGGTTCCAGCCGAGTTGCCGGTACCCGTACGTGTGGTCCAAAAAGGCGATGAACACGTAGGAGGGTTCGGCCACGTATGTCGACTGGATATCCCGATAGATGCGGTCTCTTGCTGGGCCTGGAGCGGATTCGCGAGCCTGCTCGAGAAGATCGTCCAGACCCGGCGCGGTGAAATTGCCCGGATTCGAGTACGGCGAGGAATCGGGTACCCGTGTGTGCAAAGTGTCGTACACCTGCGAATCGATGCTGTACGGCGCGTCGCCGCCGCCGAGGAGGACTGCCGAATCGCCGAAGCGGGTGTCGATTTCATCCCAGCTCGTGCCACGGGGGCGCACGTCGACGCCGAGGTCCTTGACCGCTGCCGCGAACGCCACAGAAAGGTCCTGGCGCAACGAGTCCGACGCGTTGTACAACAACTCGAACGACGCCTTCTGACCGTCCTTTGCCCGTATCCCGTCTGCGCCGAGTGCCCAGCCTGCTTCGTCGAGAAGAGACTTGGCGCGCTGCAGATCGAAATCGAACTTTGCGTCCGGGTTGAACGCATCACCGTAGACCGCCGCCACGGGGGTGTCGGCACGCCGGCCGTATCCGGCGAGCACGTCGGCGATGATCGCTTCCCGATCGACGGCGATGTTCAGGGCCCGGCGAGCCGTCGGATCGGCAGTGAAAGCGTTGCCTGCCGGCAGCGCAATTCCCCTCCAGTCCGCGGACTTCGCCGACACGACGTCGACCTGGTCGCTTGTGATCGAATCGACGAGCTTCGGCGGCAGATTGACCCCGTCGACCTCATCCGCCGCGATGCGTTGGGCACGCACGTTGTCGTCCGGAGTGAAGGTGTAGACGAGGCGCTTGACCTCGGGCGGCTCACCCCAGTAGCCGTCCCGGGCGACCATGACCGCCTGATCCGGTCGAAGACTTTCCAACCGATAAGGGCCGGTGCCCACCGGTTGGGTGTTCAGCGCCCAGTCGGCTGCCGGAGCCGCTTCGACCTTCTCCGACGGCGCGATACCCAGCAGCAGGAAAGGAGTGGGAACGGTGTCGGTGCTGACGTCGACGACGACCGCAGATGGTCCGTCGGCCGCTATCGACGTGATAGGTGCGTAGTGCGTAGAGATTTCCGAGGCGACCACGGGGTCCTTGACGGCTCGGTAGGTCGCCACCACGTCGGCGGAGTCGAACGTAGTGCCGTCGGAGAAGGTGACGTCGGTGCGCAGTGGCACCCGCCACCGGCGCGGCGCCACGTGTTGAGGTACGTCGGCAGCCAACGCGGGTACGAGGTCGGGCACGGCATCGTCATCGGACGCTTGGGGCCGGTAGAGGCTGTCGTACAGCGGTGACACCCCTGCTTCGCCGTAGCCCGCTACCGGGTTGTAGGCGCCAAGTTCGAGCGCCTCGGCGAGTACGATCTGCTCGCTATCCAATGGCGGTGCAGTCGATTCCGAAACCGACGAACAACCCGCGACCAGCCCGGCCGCCAGGGACATCACCACCGGTAGGCGCCGACAGGCTCGATCCACCACCAAGTACCTCCGCCATTATATGTCCATCTGAACACATGAAATGTTCAACGGGCACAGTACAGGAACAACCTCGTCGGCAGAACCACTTCGGGAGCTGACACGTCGCGAGGAGTGAAGGGTTTCGGTACGAGTGACCGGCGAAGAATAAAGAACCGGGTGTCTCGAGGGCGCGTCAGAGGTACGTCACGCCGAGCACGGTCAGCGACATCAGCACCGGGGACACCAGCAGCGTCCACCAGAACACCGCCCACGCATCGGCCTTGCGGCTCTTACGTTTCCACTGCCGCCAGCCCAGCAGACCCGCGGTGGCGCCGAGCGCCAGCGACACCCCGGCCACCACCAGCACCCAGGTCTGCACATCCGAGCTGGCCATGGCGCCCGAGATGCCGGCCAGCCACAGCATGTGCCCGACGACCAGTCCGCCGATCCCGGCGACCCAGATAGCCCTCAATTAGAAGTTGATCATGTGGCCGACGAGTCCGTGGAAGCATTCCTGCAGCGCTTCGGACAGTGTCGGGTGGGTGTGCACGTTGCGGGCCAGTTCGTTGGCGGTCAGGTCCCACTTCTGAGCCAGCGTCAACTCCGGCAACAGCTCCGAGACATCCGGACCGATCAGATGCCCACCGAGCAACTCGCCGTACTTCTTGTCCGCGATCAACTTCACGAAGCCGGTGGGATCGGCC
>JBFWOX010000041.1:0-52419 GCA_050250295.1 Mycolicibacterium sp. | reverse complement strand
CACGCCAGCCCAGAACTTCGCGCCCTCGTTGGCCGTTACCCAGATCCCCAGCACGTGACGGATGCCGTCGAGATCGACACCGACGGCGATGTGCGCCGCTCGGTTCTTGACTTGGTGGCCGTCGCGGATCTTGATCACCAAAGCGTCGAGATAGACGATTGGATACAGTTCCTCCAGCGGGCGCTTCTGCCACTGAACAACCTCGTCGAGCACCGCGTCGGTGATGTTGGAAATCGTCTCGTGCGACAGCTCGGTGCCGATCGTGGTGGCCAGATGATGCTGGATATCGCGGATTGTCATTCCGCCGGCGTAGAGCGAGATGATCATGTCGTCAAGGCCGCCCAGGCGCCGTGAACCCTTCGGGACCAGCGTCGGGACAAAGCTACCGTCCCGGTCACGCGGGATCGCCAATCCGACGTCACCGACCTCGCTGGCCACCGTCTTGGGGGTGAACCCATTGCGGGCGTTCGGTAGTTCACGCCCGATCGGATCACCTTTCTCATACCCCAGGTGATCAGTCAGCTCAGCGGCCAGCCCCCGCTCCAGGACAGCTTTGACCATCTCGGGCAAAAAACCACCCTGACCGGTCAACCTCAGCTGGCCGGCATCGATCTTGGCCAGCACGTCATCGAGAACACCCGCGGACCTCAACGCCTCCACGGCGTCAGCCCCCGACATCGGTTCGTCAGTGGTCACATCCACCGATACTGCTCCATTCAGTAGGAGCCACCGCTACACAAACCATCTGACACGCCCTGGGCGCACAACTGTGCGTCCAAGGCGCGGCGGTGCTCGACCGACAGGCAGGCCGATTCGCGCACGATCAGGGTGGCCCGCCATTCGGAGAGCTGCCCGGCTTGCAGCGCCGCCAGGGTCTGCGGCATCTCGTGCACCAGCGCCTGGGCCAACCCCAGATGCCGGCCGCCGGTGTGCGGGGCCTCGCGGCGGGCCAGGGCGACCTCGGCCCCCAACCCTGCTCCGCGCCGCGCCGAAGGCACCCCGGCGCCGGCCTGGGCGGCGCGGCGTTTGGCCGACCACAACGCCGTCGCCCGGGCCTGCGCCGCCGCCGCGGCCGACTTGAGCCGTTCGCAGCGCTCGATCAGGTCACGGAGCTCCTGCTGCGAAGCCTCCACACCCACATCGAACACATGTTCTAACACAAACCCGACGCTACCCCCCGGCACCGACACCGGGGACCCGCGGACCGAGCAGCGCTCAGAGTTCGAGCGCCTCGTACGTGCGGCGGACGAACTTCGGCTGCGCGGTCTGCAGCTTCGCCAGCGACGTGTTGCCCGCCACCGCGGCGGCCGCGTCCGTCGACAGGTTCGGCAGGTTCTGGATCAGGTAGATCAGGATCACGTCGGCGGCCGGGTCGGCCTGCCACCACGTGCCGTACGCCCCGGGCCACGAGAACGTGCCCAGCCCGCCGGGCCCGAACAGCTGACGCGACTTCGCCGGGTCGGTCACCACCGACAGGTTCAGCCCGAACCCGCGGCCGATCCAGAACGGCGAGCCCAGGAAATCGTGGCGCTTCTGCTCGTCGGTCAACCGGTCGGTGCGCATCAGCGCCACCGACTCCTCGCTCAGCACCCGGACCCCGTCCACCGTCCCGCCCGACAGCAGCATCCGCGCGAAGCGCAGGTAGTCATCGGCCGTCGACCACAACCCGGCCCCGCCGGTGCAGAACGGCGGATCGACGATCGGCGCCGGGCCCATCACGTCGTGGCGCAAGGTGTTGTCGGCGTCGAGCTGATACATCGTCGCCGCCCGCCGCCGTCCCGCGGTGCCGACGTGGAAACCGGTGTCCGCCATGCCCGTCGGGCCCAGGATCCGTTCGGCGAGTACCTCGCTGAGCGGCTTGCCCTCGATCCGGGACAGCGCGATGCCCAGCACGTCGGTGGCGTGGCTGTAGGTCAGCCGCGCACCCGGCTGGTGCACCAGCGGCAGCGCCGCCAGCTCGGCCAGCCAGCGATCCTGATCCTGGCGGGTCGGCAGCTTCCGATAGGCCTCCGACAGCGGACCGGTCACCGAGAACATGTACGCCAGACCGCTGCGGTGGGTCATCAGATCCTCCACCGTGATGTGCCGCTGCGCGGGCACGGTGCGCTCCAGCGGCCCGCGCGGGTCGGCGAGCACCCGCATGTCAGCGAGTTCGGGGAGCCAGGTCGACACCCGGTCGGTCAGTGTGAGCTTGCCCTCTTCGATCATCGACAGCGCCGCGGCCACCGTCACCGGCTTGGTCATCGACGCGATCCGGAAGATGGTGTCGCGCTGCATCGGCAGCCGCGCCTCGACGTCGCGATACCCCAGCTCGTTGACCTGACGCACCTGTCCCGCGTGCCACACCAGGGTGACCGCCCCGGCGAGCAGACCCGCGTCGATCGCTTCGGTGATGGCGGCCTTGTTGCGGTCCAGGTTCACCTGGCAGAGGCTACCTGGGCCGATCCGACGCGGACTTGGTGCTAGGCTGCCCGCAGTTTCCGACATCCTTTAACGATCCGTCCCGTGAGGCGGAGAAGGAGGTCCGGCTCACTCGTGGGCGCACCTGATCAGTCCGGTTCCGTTGACCGGGAGCTGATGTCCGCAGCGGACGTCAGCCGAACCATCGCCCGTATCGCCCACCAGATCATCGAGAAGACCGCCCTCGACGGTCCCGACTCGCCGCGCGTCGTGCTACTCGGCATCCCCACCCGCGGAGTGACGCTGGCCACCCGGCTGGCCCGCAACATCGCCGAGTTCAGCGGCGTCGACGTCGCTCACGGCGCCCTCGACACCACGCTCTACCGCGACGACCTGATGACCAAGCCGCCCCGCGCGCTGGCCGCCACGTCCATCCCCGCCGGCGGCATCGACGCGGCGCTGGTGGTCCTCGTCGACGACGTCCTCTACACCGGCCGCTCGGTGCGCTCGGCGCTGGACGCGCTGCGCGACATCGGTCGCCCCAAGGCCGTCCAGCTGGCGGTGCTGGTGGACCGGGGTCACCGGGAGCTGCCGATCCGCGCCGACTACGTCGGCAAGAACGTGCCGACGTCGCGTGCCGAGAACGTCAAGGTCCGACTGACCGAGAACGACGGGGCCGACGGCGTTTCCATCGCACCGTACGGAGGGCCTCCTAGGTGAAGCACCTGCTGGCAGCGGCCGATCTGGGCCGCGACGACGCCACCGCGATCCTCGACAACGCCGACCGGTTCCGGGAGGCGCTGCTGGGCCGCGAGGTCAAGAAGCTGCCCACGCTGCGCGGCCGCACCATCATCACGATGTTCTACGAGAACTCCACCCGCACGCGGGTGTCGTTCGAGGTGGCCGGCAAGTGGATGAGTGCTGACGTCATCAATGTCAGCGCCTCGGGATCGTCTGTGGCCAAAGGGGAGTCGCTGCGCGACACCGCGCTGACGCTGCGCGCTGCCGGCGCCGACGCACTGATCATCCGCCACCCCGCCTCGGGCGCCGCGCAGCAGCTGGCGCAGTGGACGCTCGACGAGCACGGTGGCCCTTCCATCATCAATGCCGGCGACGGCACCCACGAGCACCCGACCCAGGCACTGCTCGACGCGCTGACCATCCGGCAGCGGCTCGGCTCGGTCGCGGGCAAGCGGGTGGTCATCGTCGGGGACGTGCTGCACAGCCGGGTGGCCCGCTCGAACGTGGCGCTGCTGCACACGCTGGGTGCCGAGGTGGTGCTGGTCGCGCCGCCCACGCTGCTGCCCACCGGAGTGGCGGGCTGGCCCGTCACCGTCTCCCACGACCTGGACGCCGAGCTGCCGCTGGCCGACGCCGTGCTGATGCTGCGGGTGCAGGCCGAGCGGATGAACGGTGGCTTCTTCCCGTCGTCGCGGGAGTACTCGGTGCGCTACGGCCTGTCCGAGAAGCGGCAGGCGCTGCTGGCCGAGCACGCCGTGGTGCTGCACCCGGGGCCGATGCTGCGCGGTATGGAGATCGCGCACTCGGTCGCTGATTCATCGCAATCTGCTGTGCTGCAACAGGTTTCCAATGGTGTGCACATCCGGATGGCGGTGCTGTTCCACTTGCTCGTCGGATCGGAAGAGGAAGCGATCAGCGCATGACAGTGCTCAAGGGGGTCCGGCTCTACGGCGAGGGTGACCCGGTCGACGTGCTGGTGCGCGACGGCCAGATCGCCGAGATCGGCCCGGACCTGACCGCCGAGGACGAGATCGACTGCACCGGCAAGATCCTGCTGCCCGGCTTCGTCGACCTGCACACCCACCTGCGCGAGCCCGGCCGCGAGTACGCCGAGGACATCGAAACCGGTTCCGCCGCAGCCGCTCTGGGTGGATACACGGCGGTGTTCGCGATGGCCAACACCGATCCGGTGGCCGACAGCGCGGTGGTCACCGACCACGTCTGGCACCGCGGCCAGCAGGTCGGCCTGGTCGACGTGCACCCGGTCGGTGCGGTGACCATCGGCTTGAAGGGCAAGCAGCTCACCGAGATGGGCCTGATGGCCGCGGGCGCCGGACGGGTCAGGATGTTCTCCGACGACGGCGTCTGCGTCGACGACCCGCTGGTGATGCGCCGCGCGCTCGAATACGCCAGCGGCCTCGGGGTGCTGATCGCCCAGCACGCCGAGGAACCCCGCCTGACCGTCGGCGCCGTCGCTCACGAAGGTCCCAACGCCGCCCGGCTCGGGCTGGCCGGCTGGCCCCGCGCCGCCGAGGAGGCGATCGTGGCCCGCGACGCGCTGCTGGCCCGCGACGCCGGTGCCCGCGTGCACATCTGTCACGCCTCCACGGCCGGTACCGTGGAACTCATCAGATGGGCCAAGGAGCAAGGAATTTCGATCACCGCGGAGGTCACCCCGCATCACCTCTTACTCGACGACACCGTGCTGGACAGCTACGACGGGCGCAACCGGGTCAACCCGCCGCTGCGCGAGGCCGCCGACGTCGTCGCGCTGCGCCAGGCGCTGGCCGACGGGGTGATCGACTGCGTGGCCACCGACCACGCCCCGCATGCCGAACACGAGAAGTGCTGTGAGTTCGCCAACGCCCGGCCCGGCATGCTCGGTCTGCAGACCGCGCTGTCGGTGGTGGTGCGCACCATGGTCGACGAGAAGCTGCTGAGCTGGCGCGACGTTGCCCGGGTGATGAGCGAGGCCCCCGCCCGCATCGTCGGGTTGCCGGACCAGGGCAGGCCGCTCGAGGTGGGGGAGCCGGCGAACCTGACCGTGGTGGACCCCGACGCCACCTGGACGGTCAAGGGTCCCGCGCTGGCCAGCCGGTCGGACAACACGCCGTACGAGGATATGGAACTGCCCGCGGTGGTCACGCTGACCATGCTGCGCGGCACCGTCACCGCCCGCGACGGGAAGGTGCCGCAGTGAACACCGCGACACTGGTCGCCTCGCTGGTGATGGCGGCCGTGGTGGCGGTGCTCATCGCGGTGCTGATCCAGGCGATGATCCGCGGCTGGCGGCGCCGCGCGCAGCGCCAGGCCGAGATCATCGGCGCGCTGCCCCCGCTGCCGGAGACCGTGGGCCCGGCGCTGGTCGGGGCTACCAAGGGTCTCTACGTCGGCAGCACGCTGGTCCCGCACTGGAACGACCGGGTGGCCGCGGCCGATCTGGGGTTCCGCGCCAAGGCGGTGCTGAGCCGCTACCCGGAGGGAATCATGATGCAGCGCACCGGCGCTGGACCGATCTGGATACCGGACGAGTCGATCGTCGAGATCCGCACCGAGACCGGCGTGGCCGGGAAGGTGATCCCTGGCGACGGGGTACTGGCCATCCGGTGGCGGCTGCCGTCGGGCACCGAGATCGATACCGGCTTCCGCGCCGACGACCGCCGGGACTACTCGAAATGGCTTCCGGAGGGGGTCGCATGAGCGAACACAAGGCACTGCTGGTGCTCGAGGACGGCCGGATCTTCACCGGCACCGAGTTCGGTGCGGTGGGCCGGACGCTGGGCGAGGCGGTGTTCTCCACCGGCATGTCGGGCTACCAGGAGACGCTGACCGACCCGAGCTACCACCGCCAGATCGTGGTGGCCACCGCGCCGCAGATCGGCAACACCGGGTGGAACGCCGAGGACAGCGAGAGTCGCGGCGACAAGATCTGGGTGGCCGGCTACGCGGTGCGCGACCCGTCGCCGCGGGCGTCGAACTGGCGGGCCAGCGGCACCCTCGAGGAGGAGCTGGAGCGCCAGGGCATCGTCGGCATCGCCGGCATCGACACCAGGGCGGTGGTGCGGCACCTGCGCAGCCGCGGGTCGATGAAGGCCGGGATCTTCAGCGGCGCCGAGGCCGACGCGCCGGTCGACGAGCTGGTCGAGGTGGTGCGCAGTCAGGAGTCCATGCTGGGCGCCGACCTGGCCGGCGAGGTCTCCACCGACGCCTCCTATGTGGTGGAACCCGAAGGGCCGCACCGGTTCACCGTCGTCGCGCTGGATCTGGGCATCAAGACCAACACGCCGCGCAACTTCGCCCATCGCGGCATCCGCAGCGTCGTGCTGCCCGCCGAGGCGACGTTCGAGCAGATCACCGAGGTGAAGCCGGACGGGGTCTTCCTGTCCAACGGCCCCGGCGATCCGGCCACCGCCGACCACGTCGTCGGCCTCACCCAGCAGGTGCTCGAGGCGCGGATCCCGCTGTTCGGCATCTGCTTCGGCAACCAGATCCTGGGCCGCGCGCTGGGGTTGTCGACCTACAAGATGACCTTCGGCCACCGCGGCATCAATGTGCCGGTGATCGACCACGCCACCGGCCGGGTCGCCATCACCGCGCAGAACCACGGCTTCGCCCTCGAGGGCGAGGCCGGTCAGACGTTCGACACCCCGTTCGGGCGGGCCGAGGTCAGCCACACCTGCGCCAACGACGGTGTGGTGGAAGGGGTCCGGCTCACCGAGGGCCGGGCGTTCTCGGTGCAGTACCACCCCGAGGCGGCCGCGGGACCCCGCGACGCCGGCTACCTGTTCGACCAATTCGTCGACCTGATGGATGGAGGCAAGCGTGCGTGACCCACGCCGAAATTGCATTCCAGCAGACCCCATCTCGCACTTTCGCTGCCGGAATGCAATTTCGGCGGAGAGGACATAATGCCGCGCCGCACCGACCTCTCGCACGTGCTGGTGATCGGGTCCGGCCCGATCGTCATCGGCCAGGCCTGCGAGTTCGACTATTCGGGCACCCAGGCCTGCCGCGTGCTGCGCGCCGAGGGCCTGCAGGTCAGCCTGGTCAACTCCAACCCGGCGACGATCATGACCGACCCGGAGTACGCCGACCACACCTACGTCGAGCCGATCACCGCCGACTTCGTCGAGCGGGTGATCGCCCAGCAGGCCGAGCGGGGCAACAAGATCGACGCGCTGCTGGCCACCCTCGGCGGGCAGACCGCGCTGAACACCGCGGTCAAGCTGTACGAGAACGGGACACTGGACCGCTACGGGGTCGAGCTGATCGGCGCGGACTTCGAGGCGATCCAGCGCGGTGAGGACCGGCAGAAGTTCAAGGACATCGTCGCCAAGGTCGGAGGGGAGTCGGCGAAGTCCCGGGTGTGTTTCACGATGGACGAGGTCCGCGAGACGGTGGCCGAGCTGGGCCTGCCGGTCGTGGTGCGGCCCAGCTTCACGATGGGCGGGCTGGGCTCGGGCATGGCGTACTCGGCCGAGGACGTCGAGCGGATGGCCGGGGATGGACTCGCGGCTTCCCCGTCCGCGAACGTGCTGATCGAGGAATCCATCTACGGGTGGAAGGAGTACGAGCTCGAGCTGATGCGCGACGGCCGCGACAACGTGGTGGTGGTGTGCTCGATCGAGAACGTCGACCCGATGGGCGTGCACACCGGTGACTCGGTGACCGTCGCGCCGGCGATGACGCTGACCGACCGCGAGTACCAGACCATGCGCACGCTGGGCATCGACATCCTGCGCGAGGTCGGCGTCGACACCGGCGGCTGCAACATCCAGTTCGCGGTCAACCCGCGCGACGGCCGTCTCATCGTCATCGAGATGAACCCGCGGGTGTCGCGGTCGAGTGCGCTGGCGTCCAAGGCCACCGGGTTCCCGATCGCCAAGATCGCCGCGAAGCTGGCCATCGGCTACACGCTCGACGAGATCGTCAACGACATCACCAAGGAGACGCCGGCCTGTTTCGAGCCGACGCTGGACTACGTGGTGGTCAAGGCGCCACGGTTCGCGTTCGAGAAGTTCCCCGGCGCCGACACCACGCTGACCACCACGATGAAATCGGTCGGCGAGGCGATGTCGCTGGGCCGCAACTTCATCGAGGCCCTCGGCAAGGTGATGCGCTCGCTCGAGACCGGCCGGGCCGGCTTCTGGACCGGCGCCGACCCCGAGGGCGACGTCGAGGAGGTGCTGACCCGGCTGGGCACCGCCACCGACGGCCGGCTCTACGACATCGAGTACGCGCTGCGGCTGGGCGCCACGGTCGAGGACGTGGCCACCGCATCCGGGGTGGACCCGTGGTTCGTCGAGCAGATCGCCGGGCTGGTGGAGCTGCGCGCCGAGATCATCGACGCGCCGGTGCTGGGTGGCGAGCTGCTGCGCCGGGCCAAGTACCACGGGCTCTCCGACCGCCAGATCGCGGCGCTGCGCCCGGAACTGGCCGGCGAGCAGGGGGTGCGGGCGCTGCGCCGGCGCCTCGGCATCCACCCGGTGTTCAAGACCGTCGACACCTGCGCCGCGGAGTTCGAGGCCAAGACCCCGTACCACTACAGCAGCTATGAACTGGACCCGGCCGCCGAGACCGAGGTGACCCCGCAGGCCGAGAAGCCCAAGGTGCTGATCCTCGGCTCGGGTCCCAACCGGATCGGGCAGGGCATCGAGTTCGACTACAGCTGTGTGCACGCCGCGACCACCTTGAGCGACGCCGGTTTCGAGACCGTCATGGTCAACTGCAACCCCGAGACGGTGTCCACCGACTACGACACCGCCGACCGGCTCTACTTCGAACCGTTGACGTTCGAGGACGTGCTCGAGGTGTACTTCGCCGAGCAGTCCTCCGGGCGCGGCGGGCCCGGGGTCGTCGGCGTCATCGTGCAGCTGGGCGGGCAGACCCCGCTGGGGCTGGCCGACCGGCTCGAGCGGGCGGGCGTCCCGATCGTCGGCACCAAACCCGAGGCCATCGACCTGGCCGAGGACCGCGGCCGGTTCGGCGAGGTGCTCACCAACGCCGGGCTGCCGGCACCCCGCTTCGGGCTGGCGACCAGCTTCGAGCAGGCCCGCCGGATCGCCGCCGACATCGGCTACCCGGTGCTGGTGCGCCCGTCCTACGTGCTCGGCGGCCGCGGCATGGAGATCGTCTACGACGAGGAGACCCTGCGCGGCTACATCACCCGGGCCACCCAGCTCTCACCCGAGCATCCGGTGCTCGTCGACCGGTTCCTCGAAGACGCCATCGAGATCGACGTCGACGCGCTGTGCGACGGCACCGAGGTCTACATCGGCGGGGTGATGGAGCACATCGAGGAGGCCGGCATCCACTCCGGCGACTCGGCCTGCGCGCTGCCGCCGGTCACGTTGGGGCGCAGCGATATCGAGGCGGTGCGCCGGGCCACCGAGGCGATCGCGTTCGGCGTCGGCGTGGTCGGGTTGCTCAACGTGCAGTACGCGCTCAAGGACGACGTGCTCTACGTGCTGGAGGCCAACCCGCGCGCGAGCCGCACGGTGCCGTTCGTCTCCAAGGCCACCGCGGTGCCGCTGGCGAAGGCCTGCGCGCGGGTGATGTTGGGCGCCACCATCGCCCAGCTGCGCGAGGAGGGTGTGCTGGCGCGCACCGGGGACGGCGCCACCACCGCGCGCAGCGCCCCGGTGGCGGTGAAGGAGGCCGTCCTGCCCTTCCATCGGTTCCGCAAGGCCGACGGCAGCCAGATCGACTCACTGCTGGGGCCGGAGATGAAGTCCACCGGCGAGGTGATGGGCATCGACCACGATTTCGGCAGCGCGTTCGCCAAGAGCCAGACCGCCGCCTACGGCTCGCTGCCCGCCCAGGGCACGGTGTTCGTGTCGGTGGCCAACCGCGACAAACGCTCGCTGGTGTTCCCGGTCAAACGCCTCGCCGATCTCGGCTTCCGGGTGCTGGCCACCGAGGGCACTGCGGAAATGTTGCGGCGCAACGGGATCCCGTGCGACGAGGTCCGCAAGCACTTCGAGGAGCCCAGCCCGGACCGGCCCGCGCTCTCTGCGGTCGACGCGATCCGCGCGGGTGAGGTGGACATGGTGATCAACACGCCCTACGGCAACTCCGGGCCGCGCATCGACGGCTACGAGATCCGGTCGGCGGCGGTGTCGATGAACATCCCGTGCGTCACCACGGTGCAGGGCGCCTCGGCGGCGGTGCAGGGCATCGAGGCCGGCATCCGCGGCGACATCGGGGTGATGTCGCTGCAGGAGCTGCACAGCAGCCTGGGGGCGTGACGGTGACCGGCTTCGGCGCGCGGCTGTCGGCCGCCACGGCACAGCGCGGGCCGCTGTGCCTGGGCATCGACCCGCACCCGGAGCTGCTCGCGGCGTGGGGACTGACCGCTGACGCCGACGGGCTGGCCCGGTTCAGCGACGTCTGTGTGGCGGCATTCGCCGGCTTCGCCGTCGTCAAGCCGCAGGTGGCGTTCTTCGAGGCGTACGGATCGGCCGGCTACGCGGTGCTCGAAGACACCATCGCCGCGCTGCGCGAGGCCGGGGTGCTGGTGCTCGCCGACGCCAAACGCGGGGACATCGGCTCCACCATGGCCGCCTACGCCCAGGCCTGGGCCGGCGATTCGCCGCTGGCCGCCGACGCCGTGACCGCGTCGCCGTACCTGGGCTTCGGTTCGCTGCAGCCGCTGCTCGACCTCGCCGCCGAGCGGGGCCGCGGCGTGTTCGTCCTCGCCGCCACCTCCAACCCGGAGGGTGCGTCGGTGCAGCGCGCCCAGGTCGGTGGCCGGACCGTCGCCCAGTCCGTCGTCGACGCCGCCGCGGCGGTCAACCGGGGCGCCGAACCCGGCTCGGTCGGCGTGGTCGTCGGCGCGACGCTGACCGAAACGCCCGACGTCAGCGCCCTCAACGGCCCGGTGCTGGTCCCGGGGGTGGGAGCCCAGGGCGGTCGTCCCGACGCGCTGGCGGGCCTTGGAGGGGCGCTGCCGGGGCAGCTGCTGCCCGCGGTCAGCCGCGAGGTGCTGCGGGCCGGCCCGGACGTCGCGTCGCTGCGCGCGGCCGCCGAGCGGATGCGCGACGCGGTCGGCTATCTGGCCGCGGGATCGCGCTGACGGCCGCACCGCCGCCGGCTGGGGCTTTCCCGCGGGCACGCTCGGGCTTTTCCGGGCCGCGCGACACGCCCGACGCGCGGTGACCAGGGAAAATTTCTTTCCCACCGCCCGAGCCGGGCCCCGCTACGGGCGTCCGGCGTTGCCGAGAACTCGGCCGTCGGTACCGGCAATTCGCCGATACCCCCGATACGCAGGGAATTTGTCGTGACCGCGCCGTGATGTCGGCGTTCGTCGACATTCCGGGGTGACGGATGTGACTCGCCGGTAGCGCCCTACACGCTGGGCTTTTGAGGCGTTCACCCGGGGGTGGGGTTAGCTTTCGTCAGCTTGCGTGGGTACGGTCGTCCACGCTGGCTGGTTGTGGAGCCACCACCGCTGGCCGAGACAGAAACAGATGATGGTGACGAGACGGAGGAACCCGTGGCCCTTCCCCAGTTGACCGACGAACAGCGCGCGGCAGCGTTGGAGAAGGCTGCTGCCGCACGTCGAGCACGAGCCGAGCTCAAAGACCGGCTCAAGCGCGGCGGCACCAACCTCAAGCAAGTACTCAAGGACGCCGAGACCGACGAGGTCCTGGGCAAGATGAAGGTTTCCGCGCTGCTCGAGGCACTGCCCAAGGTGGGCAAGGTCAAGGCGCAGGAGATCATGACCGAGCTCGAGATCGCCCCGACCCGCCGGCTGCGCGGCCTGGGCGACCGTCAGCGCAAGGCCCTGCTGGAAAAGTTCGACTTCTCGTAAAGGGAGGTCAGTGAACGAAGGCGGTGGGCCGGGCAGGCACCAGGCTCAGGTCGTGGTGTTGTCCGGCCCGTCTGCCGTCGGGAAGTCCACTGTGGTCCGGTGCCTGCGGGAACGGGTCGCCGACCTGTATTTCAGCGTGTCGGTGACCACCCGGGCCCCGCGGCCCGGAGAGGTCGACGGCGTCGACTACACGTTCGTCACCCCGGAGCGGTTCCAGCAGCTCATCGACAACGGGGAGCTGCTGGAGTGGGCGGAGATCCACGGGGGCCTGCACCGCTCCGGCACGCCCGCGGCGCCGGTGCGGGCCGCCACCGCCGCCGGACGCCCGGTCCTCATCGAGGTCGACCTGGCCGGCGCGCGGGCGGTCAAAGCGGCGATGCCCGAGGCCACCACGGTGTTCCTCGCCCCGCCCAGCTGGGCGGTCCTGGAGAGCCGGTTGATCGGCCGGGGCACCGAAACGCCCGAGGCGATGGCCCGCCGGCTCCAGACCGCGAAGGACGAATTGGCTGCTCAGGGCGACTTCGACGAGGTCGTCGTCAACAGCCAATTGGAGTCTGCATGCGCGGAATTGGTAGCCTTGTTGATGGCCCGCACGCCGGTGCGGCCCGATCAGTCTTGAATCACACCGCCAGGAGATCTTCTACGTGAGCACCCCGCACGTCGACACGCGGGTGGACCTCGACCCGTCCACCGCCAGCGCCTACGACACGCCGTTGGGCATCACCAACCCGCCCATCGACGAGCTGCTGGACCGCGCGTCGAGCAAGTACGCGCTGGTGATCTACGCCGCCAAGCGGGCGCGCCAGATCAACGACTACTACAACCAGCTCGGCGACGGGATCCTCGAGTACGTCGGTCCGCTGGTCGAGCCCGGCCTGCAGGAGAAGCCGCTGTCGATCGCGCTGCGCGAGATCCACGAAGACCTGCTCGAGCACACCGAGGGCGAGTAACCGGGCGGCGCTCGGCGATGAGCCTCTCGGGCCAGAGCGAATCATGACGCAGCGCAAGCGGATCATCGTCGGCGTCGCAGGCGGTATCGCCGCCTACAAGGCGGCCACCGTGGTCCGCCAGCTCACCGAGGCCGGGCATTCGGTCCGGGTCGTCCCGACCGAGTCCGCGCTGAAGTTCGTCGGGGCCGCCACCTTCGAGGCGCTCTCCGGCCACCCCGTGCACACCGGCGTCTTCGAGGACGTCCACGAGGTCCCGCACGTCCGGATCGGGCAGGAGGCCGACCTCGTCGTCGTCGCCCCGGCCACCGCCGACCTGCTGGCCCGCGCCACCGCCGGGCGCGCCGACGACCTGCTCACCGCCACGCTGCTGACCGTGCGGTGCCCGGTGCTGTTCGCACCCGCCATGCACACCGAGATGTGGCTGCACCCGGCCACCGCCGCCAACGTCGCCACGCTGCGCAGTCGCGGCGCCGTCGTGATGGAGCCCGCCTCCGGCCGCCTCACCGGCGCCGACACCGGGCCCGGCCGGCTGCCCGAGGCCGAAGAGATCACCACGCTGTCGCAGCTGCTGCTGGCCCGCGGCGATGCGTTGCCCTACGACCTGCACGGGGTGCGGGCCCTGGTGACCGCGGGCGGCACCCGCGAGCCCATCGATCCGGTCCGCTTCATCGGCAACCGCAGCTCGGGCAAGCAGGGTTATGCGATGGCGAGGGTGATGGCCCAGCGCGGCGCGGAGGTCACGCTGATCGCCGGCAACACCGCCGGCCTGATCGACCCGGCGGGCGTGCAGGTGGTGCACGTCGGCTCGGCAGCGCAACTGCGCGACGCGGTGTCCAAACACGCCCCCGACGCCAATGTGCTGGTGATGGCCGCCGCCGTCGCCGACTTCCGGCCCGCCAACCCGGCCACCAGCAAGATCAAGAAGGGCCCGGACACCACCGGCGACCCCACCATCGAGCTGGTCCGCAACGACGACATCCTGGCCGGGGCCGTGCGGGCCCGCGCCGACGGCCAGCTGCCCAACATGCGGGCGATCGTGGGTTTCGCCGCCGAGACCGGCGACGCCAACGGCGATGTGCTGTTCCACGCCAGAGCCAAACTGAAGCGCAAGGCCTGCGATTTGCTCGTGGTCAACGCGGTCGGCGACAACCGAGCCTTCGAGGTCGACAACAACGACGGCTGGCTACTGTCGGCCGACGGCACCGAGGCCGCGTTGGAGCACGGGTCGAAGACTCTGATCGCGAGCCGTATTGTGGACGCAATCGTGGCGTTCCTCCACTCCGGTGGGGGATAGGCCCACAGAACTTCTTCGGCGTGCGAGAAAGGGTTGCGCGCAGCGGGGGAACACGCTTGGGTGCAGGGGGCGCTCAGGCGTGGTGCCGTGCAAACGGTACATTGACAAGCTAACTATCTCAGGTGCGCTTGAGTGGAAAGGGATCGGACGTGAGTGAAGCTCGGCTGTTTACCAGTGAGTCGGTGACCGAGGGGCACCCAGACAAGATCTGCGACGCCATCAGTGACTCGGTGCTCGACGCGCTGCTCGCCGGCGACCCGAAGTCGCGGGTGGCGGTGGAGACGCTGGTGACGACGGGCCAGGTGCACGTCGTGGGCGAGGTCACCACGCAGGCCAAGGAGGCGTTCGCCGACATCACCAACACGGTGCGCGAGCGCATCCTCGAGATCGGCTACGACTCTTCGGAGAAGGGCTTCGACGGCGAGACCTGCGGTGTCAACATCGGCATCGGCAGGCAGTCACCCGACATCGCCCAGGGCGTCGACACCGCGCACGAGACCCGGGTGGAGGGCGCCGCCGATCCGCTGGACGCCCAGGGCGCCGGCGACCAGGGCCTGATGTTCGGCTACGCCATCGACGACACCCCCGAGCTGATGCCGCTGCCGATCGCGCTGGCGCACCGGCTCTCCCGCAAGCTCACCGAGGTCCGCAAGGACGGCACGCTGGCCTACCTGCGCCCGGACGGCAAGACCCAGGTCACCGTGCAGTACGAGGGCACCACCCCGGTGCGGCTGGACACCGTCGTGCTGTCCACCCAGCACGCCGAGGGCATCGACCTGGAGTCCGAGCTGACGCCGCAGATCAAGCAGTACGTCATCGACGCGGTGCTGACCGAACTGGGGCACGACACGCTGGACACCTCGAACCCGCGGATCCTGGTCAACCCGACCGGCAAGTTCGTCCTCGGCGGCCCGATGGGTGACGCCGGCCTGACCGGCCGCAAGATCATCGTCGACACCTACGGCGGCTGGGCCCGCCACGGGGGCGGCGCGTTCTCCGGCAAGGATCCGTCCAAGGTGGACCGTTCGGCGGCCTACGCGATGCGTTGGGTGGCCAAGAACGTCGTCGCGGCCGGCTTGGCGCAGCGGGTCGAGGTCCAGGTGGCCTACGCCATCGGCAAGGCCGCCCCGGTCGGCCTGTTCGTCGAGACATTCGGGTCGGAGACCGTCGACCCGGTCAAGATCGAGAAGGCCATCGGCGAGGTGTTCGACCTGCGCCCCGGCGCGATCGTCCGCGACCTGGACCTGCTGCGCCCGATCTATGCGCCGACCGCCGCCTACGGCCACTTCGGCCGCACCGACATCGACCTGCCGTGGGAGCAGCTCAACAAGGTCGACGAGTTGAAGGCCGCCGTCTGACGACGATCTAGCGGCGAGGGACGAGCCGCGTTGAGGAGTCGGACCAGACAACCGCCGTCTAGCGCGACTGACCGCTGAACCGGTAGTCGTCGATCGGGAAACGCTTGCTGCGCCAATAGGCTTCGACGGTGCTGGCCGGCCGCAGCGGCACATCGCCGTGCTGGTCGAAGTAGTAACTGTTGGCCAGCCGGCAGCTGTTCTGCCAGAAGATCTGGCGGTGCCGCTTGCGCATCATCTCGGCGAAGTACCGGTCGTTGGCCTCCGGCCGGACCTCGACGCGGGTGGCTCGGCGTCGCCGCGCCGCCTCCAGGCAGCGCACGATGTGTCGGGTCTGTGCCTCGATCAGCGCGAAGTAGGACGAGCCGACGTACCCGTAGGGGCCGAACACGGTGAAGAAGTTCGGGAACCCCGGGATGCTGACGCCTTCGTAGGCCTGCAGCCGGTGCTCGTCCCAGAACCGGGCCAGGTCGACCCCGCCCGGCCCGGTCACCCTGAATGTCGGCACGTGGTCGGGGTCGAGCACCTTGAACCCGGTCGCCAGGATCAGCACGTCGGCCTCGTGCAGCGCGCCCTCGACGGTGGCCACGCCGGCACCGGTGACCGCCTCGATCGGCTCGGTGACCAGCTCGACGTTGTCGCGGTTGAACGTCGCCAGGTAGGTGTTGTGGAAGCCGGGCCGCTTGCAGCCGACGGCGTAGCGCGGGGTGAGTTTGTCCCGCAGCACCGGGTCCTGCACCTGCTTGCGCAGGTACGCCAGGCCGATCCGGCCCATCCGCTTGGCCATCGGGTTGACGGTGAAGTACTGCGCCGCCAGCGGGAACGTCAGCTCGACGTAGGCCTGGCTGAGCAGCCGCTGCACCGCCATCCCGAACGGCAGCCGCATCAGCGCGCGGGCCGCGGCGGGCAGGGGCACGTCGAACTTCGGGAAACACCAGATCGGGGTGCGCTGGAAGACGGTGAGCCGGGCGACGATCGGCGCGATCTCCGGGATCACCTGCACCGCCGACGCGCCGGTGCCGATGATCGCCACCCGCTTGCCGCGCAGGTCCTGGCCGTGGTCCCAGCGCGCCGTGTGCATCGTCACGCCGGCGAACGAGTCGATGCCGGCGATGTCGGGCAGCTTCGGCACCGTCAGCGCCCCGCCCGCGTTGACCAGGAACCGGGTGGTCAGGCTGTCCGGCCCCGCCGGGGTGTCCAAGCTCAGCCGCCAAACACCCTGGGCGTCATCGAAAGTCGCGCTGCGCACGGTGGTGCCGAAGCGGATCTTGGGCCGCAACCCGTACTTGTCGACGCAGCGCCGGGCGTAGTCCTTCAGTTCCGCGCCGCGGGCGTAGGTGCGCGACCAGGCCGTGCTCTGTTCGAACGAGAACTGGTAGGAGAACGACGGGATGTCCACCGCGATACCGGGATAGGTGTTCCAGTGCCAGGTGCCGCCGGGGCCGTCGGCGGCCTCGAGGATCAGGTAGTCGCCCAGCCCGCGCCGGTCCAGCCCGACGGCGGTGCCGATGCCGGAGAACCCGGCGCCGACGATCACGGTGTCGCGGTCGGGCGTGACCATCAGTTGTCCCAGAGCGCGCTGCGCAGCGCCGCGATCGCCCGGTCGACGGCGGCCGTCGCCGCCGGCACCACCCCCCAGTAGCCCAGATAGCCGTGCACCAGCGTGTCGGCGTTGTGCAGTTCGACGGGAACCCCTGCGGCGCTGAGTAGTTCGCCGTAGCGGGCGCCGTCGTCGCGCAGCGGGTCGTACCCCGCGACGGCGATGTAGGCCGGCGGCAGGCCGGTCAGCTCACCGCGCGCGGGCACCAGCGTCGGCGACGCGGTGGCCGGGTCGGTGCCGCCGAGATACCAGCGGGTGTAACCACTGCACGACGACAGCGTCAGGATCGGCGCGTCGGCGTTCTCGGTGAACGACGGCAGCGACGTGTCGAACGTCGTCGACGGATACCACAGCAGCTGGAAGCGCAGCGGGGTGCCGCTGTCGCGGGCCAGCTGGGCGGTCACCGCGGCCAGGTTGCCGCCCGCGGAGTCTCCGGCCACCGCGAAGCGGCCGGCGTCGGCGCCGAGCTCGCCGGCGTTGCCGGCCACCCACTGTGCCGCGGCCCCCACGTCGTCCACCGCGGCCGGATACGGATGTTCGGGCGCCAGCCGGTAATCCACCGACACCACCACCGCGTTCGCTCCGGCGGCGTGGATACGCGCGGCCCCGTCGTAGCTGTCGAGGTCACCGACCGACCAGCCGCCGCCGTGGATGAACAGCACCACCGGCAGCTCGCCGTCGGCACTCGGCGGTCGGTAGACCCGCAGCGGCAACGGACCGCCGGGCCCGTCGATGACCCGGTCCTCGGTGCTGACCTCGGGAAGCACCGGGGTGCGGGGGATGTCGGCGAAGCGCTGCCTGGCGGCCGCCGGGCCGCCGTCGGTGGACAGCGTGAACGGCACCGCGTCGAGGACCTTCTGCAGGACGGCGTCGATGGGCATGGTGACACCGTACGCACGAAACGTAGCCCACCAAAAGGTCGCGGACTCCTCCAGAATGGGGCCGATCCCGATCGACAAGTGAGGATTCCTGCGTTGAGTATTCTGCGTCGTCGCCGCACGCCAGAGGACGCGCCACCGCCGCGCCCGATTTCGCTGGCTCCGCTCACCGCGCTGGAACTGAGCCCGCCCGAACTCGTCGCGTGCGCCGCCGAGGCCGGCTACGACGCGGTCGGGCTGCGGCTGATCCGGGCCACCGACGAGGAGCCGCTGCGGCCCACGATCGGGGACACCCCGATGATCCGGCAGACCCGCCGGCGGTTGGCCGACACCGGCCTGACCGTGCTCGATATCGAGGTGCTGCGGCTGCGGCCGCAGACCCGGGTGCGCGCCGACTACGAAGCCGTGCTGGCCACCGGCGCCTCGCTGGGCGCCAGCGAGGTGCTGGTCACCGGCAACGACACCGATCACGCAAGATTGGCCGATCAGCTGTCCGAATTGAGTGTTCTGGCAGGGGAATTCGGTATCGCACCGAGCCTGGAGCCGATGCCGTGGACCGAGGTGCGGGACCTGGCGGAGGCCACGGCGATCCTGCGGCGCTGCACCGGAGCCCCCGTCGGGGTGCTGGTCGACGCGCTGCACTACGACCGGGCGCACAACACCCCCGCCGAGCTGGCCGCGCTGCCCCCGGAGTGGATCCGCTACGTGCAGATCTGCGACGGGGTGCTGCCTCGGCCGACCTCGATCGACGAGCTGCGCTACCAGGGCCGCAACGCCCGGCTGCTACCAGGTGACGGCTGCATCGACCTGGTCGGCATGCTCCGCGCGCTGCCGCAGGTCCCGGTCAGCGTCGAGGCGCCGGTGCTGTGGCGCGCCCCGACCGCCGTGCGGGTGCGGGCCGCGCTGCGGGCCGCGCGCAAGGTGGTGGCCCTGGCCGACACCGGGCGGGTCCCGCTGACGGCCTGATTGAGTACGTTCTCCGGATGGCGACAACCGACCGGAGAACCCGGACGCTGTGGATGGCCGCGGCCGCCGCGGCGGCCGGCTACGGAGTGTTCCTGATCGTCACCGCGACCCGGGTGCCCCGCGGGGCGGAGCTGACCGGCCAGTTCGCCGCCCAGCCTGCGGTGAAGGCGGCCGGGGCGGTGCTGCTGGCGCTCGCGGCGGCCACCCACCCCATCGGCAGGGAGCGCCGCTGGCTGGTGGCCGCGCTGTTGTTCTCCGCCGCAGGCGATGCGCTGCTGGCGGTGCCGTGGTGGGAGCCGTCGTTCGTGCTCGGTCTCGGCGCGTTCCTGGTCGCCCACCTGTGTTTCCTGGCCGCGCTGGTGCCGCTGGCCACGCCAACCCACGCCCGCTGGGCGGCGGTCGCGGTGCTGGCGGTGGCGTGCGTGGCCCTGCTGGTCTGGTTCTGGCCGCGGCTGCTGGCCGACGGGATGGCCGTCCCGGTCACCGCCTACATCGCGGTGCTGGGCGCGATGGCCGCCAGCGCGCTGCTCGCCGGCCTGCCCACGCCCTGGACCGCGCTGGGCGCGGTGTGCTTCGCGGTGTCCGACGCGATGATCGGCATCAGCACGTTCGTGCTGCGTTCGGAGCTGCTGGCGATCCCGATCTGGTGGGTGTATGCGGCGTCGCTGCTGCTGATCACCGCCGGGCTGCTGTTCGGCCGGGCGTCCGTACCATCTGCTAGACCTGCCGGGTGAGCACGACCCGGCAGCCCGCCGATCACGAACCGGTCGCCCGGGTACTGCCCATGCTCACGGTGCCGCACCTGGACCGCGAGTTCGACTACCTGGTGGCCCAGGACCAGTCCGACGACGCGCAGCCCGGCGTGCGGGTGCGGGTCCGGTTCCACGGCCGGCTGGTCGACGCGTTCATCCTCGAAAGACGTTCCGACACCGACCATGTCGGCAAGCTCGGCTGGCTGGAGAAGGTGGTCTCGGCCGAGGCGGTGCTGACCCATGATGTGCGCAGGCTGACCGACGCGGTGGCCGCGCGGTACGCGGGCACGCGCGCCGACGTACTGCGGCTGGCGGTGCCGCCCCGACACGCCACCGTGGAGAAGCAACCGCCGCCGCACCTGGAACCGCTGCTCGCCCGGCCCGTCGACGCCTCCGCCTGGTCGGCCTACACCGGCGGCACCCAGTTCGTCGCCGCACTGGGCGACGGCCGCGCCGCGCGCGCAGTGTGGCAGGCCCTGCCGGGGGAGTCGTGGGCCCGCCGTATTGCCGAGGTCGCCGCGGTGACCGTGACCTCCGGGCGCGGGGTGCTGGCGGTGGTGCCCGACCAGCGCGATGTCGACGCCCTGCACGCCGCCGCCGTCGACACCGTCGACGAGTCCAGGGTGGTCGCGCTGGCGGCCGGGCTCGGCCCGGCGGAACGTTACCGGCGCTGGCTGGCAGTGCTGCGCGGCCAGGCGCGGCTGGTGATCGGCACCCGCAGCGCGGTTTTCGCCCCGGTCGCCGACCTGGGTCTGGTGGTGCTGTGGGACGACGGCGACGACTCGCTGGCCGAGCCGCGCGCGCCCTACCCACACGCCCGCGAGGTGGCCATGCTGCGCGCCCACCAGGTGCGGTGCGCGGCGCTGCTCGGCGGCTACGCCCGCACCGCGGAGGCGCAGGCGCTGGTGCGCAGCGGCTGGGCGCACGACCTGACCGCGCCGCGACAGGGCCTGCGGACCCGCGCACCCCGGGTCGTCGCGCTGGAGGACAGTGCCTACGCCCAAGAGCGCGACCCCGCCGCGCGCACCGCCCGGCTGCCGTCGGTAGCCCTCGACGCCGCCCGCACCGCGCTGACCGCGGGCGCCCCGGTGCTGGTCCAGGTGCCGCGGCGCGGCTACGTGCCGGCACTGGCGTGCGCCCGATGCCGCACCGTGGTCCGGTGCCGGCACTGCACCGGACCGCTGTCGCTGCCCGACCGCGACGCCCATGGCGCGGTGTGCCGGTGGTGCGGCCGCCAGGACCCGGCGCTGCGCTGCGCCCGGTGCGGCTCCGACGCGGTGCGCGCGGTGATCGTCGGGGCCCGCCGCACCGCCGAGGAACTCGGCCGGGCGTTCCCCGGGGCGACCGTGATCACCTCCGGCGGCGACAGCGTCGTACCGACCGTGGCGCACCGGCCCGCCGTCGTGGTCGCCACCCCCGGCGTCGAGCCGATCGCCGACGGCGGCTACGGCGCCGCGCTGTTGCTCGACGCGTGGGCGCTGCTGGGCCGCCAGGACCTGCGCGCCGCCGAGGACACCCTGCGCCGCTGGATGTCGGCCGCGGCGCTGGTCCGCAGCCGCGCCGACGGCGGCGTCGTGGTGGTGGTCGCCGAAACCGCGATCCCCACCGTGCAGGCCCTGATCCGGTGGGATCCGGTCGGCCACGCCGAGGCCGAACTGGACGCCCGAGCCGAGGTCGGGCTGCCACCCGCGGTGCACCTGGCCGCACTCGACGGCGCACCGGCGGCGGTGACGGCGCTGCTGGCGGCCGCCGACCTGCCGCCCGACGCCGAGCCGATCGGGCCGGTGGAGCTGCCGATCGGGGCGCGCAGGCCGCCCGGCGTACCCGCCGAGCTGCCGGTGAGCCGGATGCTGGTCCGGGTGCCGCGCACCGGCGGGCTGGAACTGGCCTCGGCGCTGCGGCGGGCCACCGCGGTGGCCAGCGCGCGCCACGACCATGAGCCGGTTCGGGTGCAGATCGACCCGTTGCACATAGGGTGATCCCGAACACTCACAGGAGGTGGCGATGGGACGTCTGGTCAAGGCCCTGATCCCGTTGCTCCTCATCGGAATTGGCGTGCTGTGGCCGGTGCTGTTCCACGGCGGCTCCGGTTCCGGCGGCGGCGACGTGCCCGCCGACCCGGTGGTGATCAGCCACTACGACGTCGACGTCGTCGTCGACGCGGCCGGTGACATGTCGGCGGTGGACACCATCACCGGCCGGTTCCCCAGCGGCAGGCACGGCATCTTCCGGTACTGGGACGTGACCAACCAGAACAACCCGCGGCTGCGGCAGGTCCCCGAGATCACCTCCGTGCTGCTCGACGGCAGGCCGGTGCCCTACCAGCTGCTGTGGGAGGACGCCCAGCGGTTCCGGGTGGCCAAGATCGGCGACCCGGACACCACGCTGGACTACGGCACCCACGTGTTCGAGATCCGCTACCGCATCCCCGGCGTCCTCGACCCCGGCACCATCGGCGCCGACAAGCAGTTCGCCGCGTCCACCGGCGATGCGGCACCGTCGCCGAGCGTCTTCTTCTGGAACGTCATCGGGCAGTCGTGGAACAACATCATCGAACGCGCCGACATCAGCGTCACGCTGCCCGCCGGCGTCGGGACGGTGCAGTGTGCCGTGGGCTTCGGCGTCGGCCGCGCCTGTGAGGACCTGACCGTGCGCGGGGACACCGTGACGCTGTCGGCCACCGAGCTGGACCCGCGCACCCCGGTCACCGTGCGGGCCGGCGTCGACATCGCCACCCCGCCGCAGCCCACCGTGCCGTGGTCGTTCGCGTGGGACCGGGTGCTGGGCCGCTCGATCACCGGGGTCGGATGGGTGGCGGCGCTGACGGTGCTGTTCGGTCTCGGCGCGATCCTCTGGTACCGCACCACCGTCGAGCCGGCACCGGGTTTCCCGGTGCAGTACACCCCGCCCGAGGGTCTCGGGCCGGTGCAAACCGAATACATCCGCACCGAGTCGATCCCTAAGAACGGCCTCACCGCGACGCTGTTCCACCTGGCCGAGCGCAACATGATCACCCTCACCCAGGTCAACGACAAGCAGTGGACCATCCGCGGCATCGCCGACCGGGGCTGGACCGGCATCGACCCGGTGGGCCGGGCGATCGCTTCGGCGCTGAAGGTGCGCAGCGCGGGCAGCGTGTTCGAGGCGAAGAAGACCGTCAAGTCGGGGGAGCGGCTGAACAAGGCCAAGACCAACATGGGCAAGGTCGTCGAGAAGTGGGCGTTCGACGAGGGCCTGCTGGTCAAACGCAAGAAGGAACTGTGGGTGCGGGCGGCCAACGCGGTGGCGTTCATCCTGATGTTCTGCGGCTTCTTCCGGTGGGGGTTCCCCACCACGATGTGGGCGCTGCCGTTCGCGGCGTTCATGCTGTTCTCGGCCGGTTCCTGGAACGACGGCGTCGGCACCCGGCGCACCCAGGCCGGCCGTGAATTGTGGTCGCGCGCAGGCGGTTTCTACCGGCTGTTGAGCACCGACTCGGCCGAGACCCGGTTCGACTTCGCCGCGCGCAAGGACCTCTACACCGCCTACGTGCCGTTCGCGGTGGCCGCGGGGGTGGCCGCGCTGTGGGCCAGGAAGTACGAGACATCCACCGGTGCGGTTGCGCCGCAACCGGATTGGTACACCACGTCGTCGTCGACGGGGTGGGGATTGACGTCGGGTTCGGGCGGTCCGGACTTCGACAGCTTCGAATCGGCGCTGTCGTCGTCGATCGGTGCCTACACCGCGTCGCAGTCGTCCTCGTCATCGGGCGGCGGGGGCAGTAGCAGCAGCGGCGGCGGTGGCGGCGGCGGCGGAGGAGGAGGAGGAGGTGGCGGCTCGTGGTGAGGTTCCTGCTGATCGTCGTGCTGGCGGTGGCGATCGCGGTGTTGATCGCGATCGTGGCCGGCTACAACAAGATCCGCGCCGCCGACGTCCGGGTCGACGAGGCGCTCTCGGGCATCGACGTGGAGCTGACCCGGCGCGCGTCGCTGATCCCGGCGCTGGTGCACACCGTCGAGAGGTTCGCCGCGCACGAGAAGGGCATCCTCGATCACCTCACCACCGCGCGTGCGGCCCTGGCCTCGGCCACCGGCGGCACCTCGATCGAGCAGCGCCGTGCCGCAGAGCGGGACCTGGACTCCGCGCTGGCGCCGCTGCTGGCGCTGGGCCAGAGCTACCCGCAGCTCAACTCGTCGAGCAACTTCTTGAACCTGCAGGACAACCTCGCCGACACCGAGAACAAGCTGGCGTTCGCCCGCCAGTACTACAACGATTCGGTCGCCACGCTGAACCGGCTGGTCACCACGATCCCGTGGATGTTCGTCGCACCGCTGGCCGGGGTGTCCGAGCGGGAGTACTACCGGAGCCCGCGCTAACGCGTCCCTACACTGGCTCGGTGCGCGTTGTCTTCGCCGGCACCCCCGAGCCGGCCCTCCCGTCCCTGCGCCGGCTGCTGGACTCGCCGCGCCACGAGGTCGTCGCGGTGCTCACCCGCCCGGACGCCGCGGCCGGCCGGCGCGGGCGGCCCGCCCCGTCCCCGGTGGCCCGGCTGGCGCTGGACCACGACGTCCCGCTGCTGCGCCCGGCCCGGCCCAATTCCGCCGAGTTCGTCGCCGAACTGGCCGCGCTGGCCCCGGACTGCTGCGCGGTGGTGGCCTACGGCGCGCTGCTCGGCGACGCCTTGCTCGGGGTCCCGGCCAAGGGCTGGATCAACCTGCACTTCTCGCTGCTGCCCGCGTGGCGCGGTGCCGCACCGGTGCAGGCCGCCATCGCCGCCGGGGACGCCGTCACCGGGGCCACCACGTTCCAGATCGAAGCCGCCCTGGACTCCGGCCCGGTCTACGGCGTGGTCACCGAGACGATCCGGCCCACCGACACCGCGGGGGACCTGCTCGGGCGGCTCTCGGAGTCCGGTGCGGTGCTGCTGGAGTCCACCCTGGACGGCATCGCCGACGGGGTTCTCACCGCGGCGCCGCAACCCGCCGAGGGCGTCACGGTGGCGCCCAAGATCACTGTCGAGGCTGCCAGGATCCGCTGGGAGCTGCCCGCCCACGTGGTGGAACGCCGGATCCGTTCCGTCACACCGAATCCCGGCGCCTGGACGATGATCGGCGAACTGCGCTACAAGGTCGGCCCGGTCACCATCGCCGCCGACGCGGCAGAACCGTTGCCGCCCGGGCAGATCCAGGCCACCCGCACCGGGGTGCGGATCGGCACCGGCAGCGCGCCGGTGCTGCTGGACCGGATCCAGCCGCCCGGCAAGAAACCGATGGCCGCCGCGGACTGGGCCCGCGGGGCCCGGCTGGCCGAGGACGAGCGCGCGCAGTGAGCGACAGGAAACCAACCAATCGCAAGCCGCCGGGCCCGAAGCGGCCGGGCGGGCCGAAGCGGGCCAAGCGTCAAGAGCTCGATCCGGCGCGGCGCGCCGCGTTCGAGGTGCTGCGTGCGGTCTCCGAGCGGGACGCGTACGCGAACCTGGCCCTGCCCGCCCTGCTGCGCGAGCGCGGGATCACCGGCCGCGACGCCGCATTCGCCACCGAACTGGCCTACGGCACCTGCCGCACCCGGGGGCTGCTGGACGCGGTCATCACCAGTGCCGCGGGCCGCCCGCTGGACCGCATCGACCCGGTGCTGCTGGACCTGCTGCGCCTCGGCACCTACCAGCTGCTGCGCACCCGGGTCGGCCGGCACGCCGCGGTGTCCACCACCGTCGAGCAGGCCGGCATCGAATTCGACTCGGCCCGAGCCGGATTCGTCAACGGTGTGCTGCGCACCATCTCCGGGCGCGACGAAGCGAGCTGGGTCGCCGAGCTGGCCCCGCCGGCCGCCGCCGACCCGATCGGGCACCTGGCGTTCGTGCACGCGCACCCGCGCTGGATCGCGCAGGCCTTCGCCGACGCGCTCGGTGCGCGGGCCGGTGAGCTTTCGGCGCTGCTGGCCAGCGACGACGCCCGCCCCGACGTGCACCTGGCGGCGCGGCCCACCGCGCTGACCGCCGCGGAGCTGGCCGAGCAGGTCGGCGGCACCGAGGGCCGGTACTCGCCGTACGCGGTGTACCTGCCCGGCGGCGATCCCGCCGCGCTGGCGCCGGTGCGCGACGGGGCCGCACTGGTGCAGGACGAGGGCAGCCAGCTGGTGGCGCGGGCGCTGACGCTGGCGCCGCTGGCCGGCACCGACGGCGGGCGCTGGCTGGACCTGTGCTCCGGGCCCGGCGGCAAGACCGCGCTGCTGGCCGCGCTGGGCCAGGCGGCTGGCGTCCCCGACGTGCGGGTCACCGCCGTGGAGCCGGCGCCGCGGCGCGCCGACCTGGTGGCGGAGAACACCCGCGGGCTGCCCGTCGACGTGGTCCGCGTCGACGGCCGCGAATCCGGGCTGGCACCCGGCTTCGACCGGGTGCTCGTCGACGCCCCCTGCACCGGCCTCGGGGCGCTGCGCCGCCGCCCGGAGGCCCGGTGGCGGCGGCAGCCCGGCGATGTGCCCGCGCTGGGCAAGCTGCAGCGCGAACTGCTGGCCGCGGCGATCCGGCTGACCCGCCCCGGCGGGGTGGTGCTGTACGCGACGTGCTCACCGCACCTGGCCGAGACCGTCGGCGTCGTCGCCGACGCGCTGCGCCGACATCCCGTGCAGGCATTGGACACCCGGCCGCTGTTCGCTCCGGCCGACGACCTCGGCGCCGGCCCGTCGGTGCAGCTGTGGCCGCACCGGCACGGCACCGACGCGATGTTCGCAGCGGCCCTGCAAGTAGGCTGACGGCCATGTCCGCTGCCCGAGATTCGGCCCCGATGATCGCCCCATCGATACTGGCCGCCGACTTCGCCCGGCTGGCCGATGAGGCCGCCGCGGTGCACGGCTCGGACTGGCTGCACGTCGATGTGATGGACAACCACTTCGTGCCCAACCTGACCCTGGGCCTGCCGGTGGTGGAGTCGCTGCTGAAGGTCACCGACATCCCGATGGACTGCCATCTGATGATCGAGAACCCGGAGCGCTGGGCGCCGCCGTACGCCGAGGCCGGCGCCCACAACGTGACGTTCCACGCCGAGGCCACCGCCAACCCGGTCGGGGTGGCCAACGACATCAGGGCCGCCGGCGCCAAGGCCGGCCTGGCGATCAAGCCGGGCACCCCGCTCGAGCCCTACCTCGAGATCCTGACCCACTTCGACACCGTGCTGATCATGTCGGTGGAACCCGGCTTCGGCGGCCAGAAGTTCATCCCCGAGGTGCTGCCCAAGGTGGGCACGCTGCGCCGCCTCGTCGACGCCGGCGAGCTGACCATCCTGGTGGAGATCGACGGCGGCATCAACGCCGACACCATCGAGGCCGCCGCCGAAGCCGGCGTGGACTGCTTCGTCGCCGGTTCGGCCGTCTACAGCGCCGAGGATCCCGCGGGCGCGGTCGAGGCGTTGCGCAGGCAGGCGGCTCGGGCGTCGGCGCATCTGTCGCTATGACCCCCGAGGCCGCGATGCGGGCCGCCATCGAGCAGTCCGAGCGGGTCAAGGGCCGGACCTACCCGAATCCTCCTGTGGGAGCGGTCATCCTGGACCGTGACGGGGAGGTGGCCGGCGTCGGCGCCACCTCACCGCCCGGCGGTCCGCACGCCGAGGTGCTGGCGCTGCGCCGGGCCGGGACCCGCGCAGCAGGCGGCACCGCGGTGGTCACCCTGGAGCCGTGCAACCACTTCGGCCGCACCCCGCCGTGCGTGGATGCCCTTGTCGCCGCAGGGATTTCGGTGGTGGTCTACGCGGTGGCCGACCCGAACCCGGAGGCCGCGGGCGGCGCGGCCCGGCTGGCCGACGCGGGTGTCGCGGTGACCGCCGGGGTGCTCGCCGACGCGGTGTCCGGCGGGCCGCTGCGGGAGTGGCTGCACAAGCAGCGCACCGGGTTACCGCACGTGACATGGAAGTTCGCCACCAGCGTGGACGGCCGCAGCGCCGCCGCCGACGGCACCAGCCAGTGGATCACCAGCGAAGCCGCCCGCCACGACGTGCACCGCAGGCGCGCGGCGTGCGACGCGATCGTCGTCGGCACCGGCACCGTCTTCGTCGACGACCCGGCACTGACCGCCCGGCTGCCCGACGGCTCCCTGGCCGCCGCGCAGCCGCTGCGGGTGGTGGTCGGTAAGCGTGAAATCCCTTCCGACGCCAAGGTTCTCAACGATGACTCGCGGACCATGGTGATCCGGACCCGGGACCCGCTGGAGGTGATCAAGGCGCTGTCCGACCGCACCGACGTGCTGCTCGAGGGCGGCCCGACACTGGCCGGCGCGTTCCTGCGGGCCGGGGTGATCGACCGGATCCTGGCCTATGTCGCCCCGATCCTGCTGGGTGGGCCGATCACCGCCGTCGACGACGTGGGCGTGCTCAGCATCGCCCACGCCCAGCGCTGGCGCTTCGACGGGATGGACCGGATCGGGCCGGACGTGCTGCTCAGCCTGCGCCCGGCCTGAGGCGAGAACCTCAGGCGCCGAACACCTTCAGCATCGCCGCGCAGAACGTCGGCAGATCGTCGGGCTTGCGGGAGGACACCAGCGTGCTCGGCCCGTTCGAGCACACCACCACCTCCTCGTCGACCCAGCGGGCGCCGGCGTTGCGCAGGTCGGTCTGCAGGCTCGGCCACGACGTGATCTCGCGGTCGCGCACCACATCGGCCTCGATCAGCGTCCACGGCCCGTGGCAGATCACCGCGACCGGCTTGCCCGCGTCGAAGAACCCCTTGACGAAGTTCACCGCGTCGGCGTTCATCCGCAGGTTGTCCGGATTGGCCACCCCGCCCGGCAGCACCAGGGCACTGAAGTCCGAGACCGCGGCGTCGGCCGCGGCCAGCTCGGCGGTGAACGTGTCGGCCGGGGTCAGGTGGTTGAACGCCCGCACCGGGCCGGCCTCGGTGGAGATCAGCCGCGGCCGGCCGCCGGCCTCTTCGACAGCCTTCCACGGTTCGGTCAGCTCGACCTGTTCGGCGCCCTCGGGTGCCACCAGGAACGCGATCGAGGTGCCGTCCAGGCGTTCCTTGCGCGGTTCCGTCATGTGTCCGTCCCTCTCGCGATGGTGTCGTGTGCGGTCTCACACCGCATACCCGGCGCGGGGAGGGCCGAACCTGCCCGCTGATCTCGGTACACTGGTACCAGTCCTGGGCATTTGTGCCCGGAGGGAATATCGCGCTTTCACCGTTGAGTTGCGCAAGGTGAGTGAGCACGAGCAAAGGACGAACGAGCATGACTGCACTGCAGGGCTGGTTCAACAACAGTCTGATCGATCTCGACGCGGTGAAGACCGCCCTGGCCGACGCCTGGCGGGCGGTGGTCGGCGACGATGCCGACCGCGCCGACGAGCCTCAGCTGATGGGACGCGGGCTGGAACGCTGCTGAACCCCGGGCTCGGTGACGGGTTCGGGGTCCTCGGCGTGTTCTCCGCGGGCGCTGATCAGCAGGCCCAGCACCGCACCCACCACGCACACGATCGCGGTCACGGTGAACATCTCGCCGTACTGCAGCACATAGGCCTGCCGCACCCGGCCCGCCTCGGCGGCCAGCCGCTCGGCCAGGCTGTCGCCCGCGGTGGAAGCCGGCAGGCTGGCCAGGTGCTGGTTGAAGCGATACAGGCCCCACGCGCTCAGCGCGGCGATGCCGATCAGCATGCCGATCATCCGGGCCACCACCACCGCCGCGGAGGCGATACCGTGCTGCGCGGCGGGCACCACCCGCAGCGTCGCCGAGGTCAGCGGGCCGATCACCAGCCCGAGCCCGATCCCGGCGATCGCCAGGTCGGTGTCCAGCGTCGGCAGGCTGAACAGCCCCAGGTCGTGGCGGGCCGCCAGCAGATCCACCGGCCACCGCGCGATGAGTAGGTAGCCGCCCGCGGCGATCAGCAGGCCGAGGAAGGCCACCAGCCGGTCGCCGATGCGGGTGGCCAGCCAGCCACCGACGAGCGCGCCGATCGGCAGCGCCACCAGGAACCGCAGCAGCAGGAACGCGGCGTGGTACTGGTCCTGGCCCAACACGCCCTGGCCGAACAACTCGACGTTGACCAGCGTCACCATCAGCGCCGCCCCGGCGGCCAGCGAGGCGCCCAGCGCGGCCAGGAACGGCCGCATGTGCACGCCCGCGGGGTCCAGCAGCCGGGTCCGGGCGAACTTCTCCCAGACGAAGAACGCGACGGTGGCCACCGCGGCGCCGATCAGCACCGGTACCCCCCAGCTGGGCAGCACCTCTTTACCGTCGGGCTTGGGGTTGTACAGGCCGACCACGGCCAGTCCCAGCGCGATGGCCAGCAGCACGCCGCCGAGGACGTCGACCTTCTGCGGGGTCTCGGCATCCTCGCGGCCGGGCAGACTGAAGTGGATCATCACCATCGCGATCAGCGCCAGCGGGACGTTCACCCAGAACACCGACTGCCAGTGCTGGAACAACCACACCAACCCGATGCCGTAGATCGGACCGAGCACGCTGCCCAACTCCTGCGCGGCGCCGACCCCGCCGAGCACGGCGGCCCGGTTGCGGGCGGCCCACAGGTCGGCGGCTAGCGCCAGCGTCACCGGCAGCAGCGCACCACTGGCGGTGCCCTGCACGATGCGCCCGATCACCAGCATGGTCAGGTCGGAGGACAGCGCAGTGATCACCGATCCCACCGCGAACCCGGCCAGGCTGACCTGGATCAGCAGTTTGCGGCCGAACCTGTCCGACGCGCGGCCCAGCAGCGGCATCGCGGCGATGTAGCCGAGCAGGTAGCCGGTGATGATCGGGGTGACCCGCTGGATCTGGTTCACGCCGATGCCGACGTCGCTCATGATGTCGGTCATGATCGTGACGACGACGTAGGTGTCGAGCGCGCCGAGCACGACCGCCAGGCTGCCGGCGCTGATCGCGATGCGACGGTTGCGCGATGCCGAGCCGGGCATCACACCGCCGGTTTGTCGACGGTGACCTGCTGGCCCCACTTCGACAACGTCATCGTCACGCTGTTGCCCGGGCTCGGGTCCAGCCGGGCCTGCATCAGCTCGTGGTCGCCGTCCTCGGCCACCCATGCGGTGCCGGGGATAGGCCCGGTCGCGGCGATCTGCGGGGCGATCTTGTTGACCGCGTCGGCGCTGACCATCCCGGTGATCCGGACGGTGCCGACGCCCTCGATGGTCTCGCGACCGTCGGCCTTGGGGTCGGAGAAGTTTGCCAGTACGTTGGCCAGCCCCACGTTGGGATCGAGGATCGCGGCCACGTCGTAGATGTCGGCGGCGGGCCCGAAGTTCGACAGGCCCCCGCCGGCGGTGATCGCGGCGTACAGGTCGCCGCCGGAGACGACGAAGTCGACGCCCTGCAGGCGCTGGCCCAGGAAGACGATGTCGGCGGTGCCCTTGGCGGCCACGTCCGGTTTCTGGGTCAGATCGCCCTCGACGGATTCGACCGGAAGATCGGCGATCTGGCCCTGCACCGTGAGCTTGAGGTGTGCGCTGGCCTGGTTCTTGGTGGTCTGGCTGGACTCGGTCAGCAAGGTGGCGGCGTCGGGCAGTTCCTTGGCGGAATCGTCGGACGACGAGCCGGAGCACCCCGCGAGGAGGGCGACGACGGCGACAAGGGCGGCGAGGATCGCCGGAAGGCGCGTCTGCATGCCTGCATCGTAGAGGGTGCGCACGCGCGGATGCGTGGTCCGCTTTGCCGGGGAACTAGGCTGTTGGCGTGTTCACCGGAATCGTGGAAGAGCTCGGCGAAGTCGTCGGCAGGGAAGATCTCGGCGACGCCGCGCGGCTGGTCATCCGGGGTCCGGTGGTCACCGCGGACGCCGGGCACGGCGACTCGATCGCGGTCAACGGGGTGTGTCTGACGGTGGTGGAGGTGTTGCCCGACGGCGCATTCTCCGCCGATGTGATGGACGAGACACTGAACCGCTCCAGCCTGCGGGGTGTCGACGTCGGCGCCCGGGTCAACCTGGAGCGCGCGGCCGCGGTCAGCAGCCGGCTGGGCGGGCACATCGTGCAGGGCCACGTCGACGGCACCGGGCACCTGGTGTCGCGGACGCCGTCGGAGCACTGGACGGTGGTGCGCATCGCGTTGCCCGCCGCGCTGAGCCGCTACGTCGTGCAGAAGGGCTCGATCACCGTCGACGGGGTGTCGCTGACGGTGTCGGGTCTGGGACCGGACTGGTTCGAGGTGTCGCTGATCCCCACCACGTTGGAGCTGACCACGCTGGGCCGGGCCGAGGTCGGGGCCCAGGTGAACCTCGAGGTCGACGTCATCGCCAAGTACGTCGAACGGCTGCTGGCCGCCCACAGCGGCACCGTCGACGGAGCACTGACCGAGCCGGGGCAATAACAGCAGCGTCTGCGTGGTTCATACTGGATAGGCGTTGACACAGGTCCCGGTGTGGGGGCCGGCAAGGGTGGTGAAGATGACCAGGCTGGATTCCGTCGAGCGGGCGGTGGCCGACATCGCCGCGGGCAAGGCCGTGGTCGTCATCGACGACGAGGACCGCGAGAACGAGGGTGACCTGATCTTCGCGGCCGAGAAGGCCACCCCCGAGCTGGTGGCGTTCATGGTGCGCTACACCTCCGGCTACCTGTGCGTCCCGCTGGACGGTGAGATCTGCGACCGGCTGGGTCTGCTGCCGATGTACGCGGTCAACCAGGACAAGCACGGCACCGCCTACACCGTCACCGTCGACGCCAAAAACGGTGTGGGGACCGGTATTTCGGCATCGGATCGGGCCACCACGATGCGGCTACTCGCCGACCCGGACGCGGTCTCGGCCGACTTCACCAAGCCCGGGCACGTGGTTCCGTTGCGGGCCAAGGACGGTGGGGTGCTGCGCAGGCCCGGGCACACCGAGGCCGCCGTCGACCTGGCCCGGCTGGCCGGCCTGCAGCCCGCGGGCGCGATCTGCGAGATCGTCAGCCAGAAGGACGAAGGCGCGATGGCGCAGACCGACGAGCTGCGGATCTTCGCCGACGAGCACGACCTCGCCCTGATCTCGATCGCCGACCTGATCGAGTGGCGGCGCAAGCACGAGAAGCACATCGAGCGCATCGCCGAGGCCCGCATCCCGACCCGGCACGGCGAGTTCCGCGCGGTCGGCTACACCAGCATCTACGACGAGGTCGAGCACGTCGCCCTGGTCAGGGGCGATATCGCCGGGCCGACCAGCGACGGCCACGACGTGCTGGTGCGGGTGCACTCGGAATGCCTGACCGGCGACGTGTTCGGCTCCCGGCGCTGCGATTGCGGACCGCAGCTGGACGCCGCGCTGGCGATGGTGGCCCGCGAGGGCCGCGGCGTGGTGCTCTACATGCGCGGGCACGAGGGCCGCGGCATCGGGCTGATGCACAAGCTGCAGGCCTATCAACTGCAGGACGCCGGCGAGGACACCGTGGACGCCAACCTCAAGCTGGGCCTGCCGGCCGATGCCAGGGACTACGGCATCGGCGCGCAGATCCTGGTCGACCTCGGCGTGCGGTCGATGCGGCTGCTGACCAACAACCCCGCCAAGCGCGTCGGGCTGGACGGCTACGGGCTGCACATCATCGAGCGGGTACCGCTGCCGGTGCGCGCCAACTCGGAGAACATCCGGTACTTGATGACCAAACGGGACCGGATGGGCCACGATCTGATCGGTCTCGACGACTACGACGAGGCCGTCCCGGGGGAATTCGGGGGAGCGGTATGACCTTCGGCGGAGCGGCATGAGGGGAGCGCTGCGATGAGCCCGGCGGCCGGCGTCCCCGAATTGCCCCCCATCGACGCCTCGGGGCTCACGCTCGGCATCGTCGCCAGCACCTGGAACGAGAAGATCTGCGATGCGCTGCTGGAGAGCGCTACGCGCACCGCGGCCGAGGCCGGCGTCACCGACACCACCGTGGTGCGGGTGATGGGCGCCGTCGAGCTGCCGGTGGTGGCCCAGGCGCTGGCGGCCACGCACGACGCCGTCGTCGCGCTCGGTGTGGTGATCCGCGGTGAGACACCGCATTTCGACTACGTGTGCGATGCCGTCACCCAGGGCCTGACCCGGGTGTCGCTGGACACCGCCACCCCGGTGGGTAACGGCGTGCTCACCACCAACACCGAGAACCAGGCCCTGGACCGGGCCGGGCTGCCGGACTCGGCCGAGGACAAGGGCGCCCAGGCCGCGGTCGCGGCGCTGTCGACGGCGCTGACGCTGCGCCAGCTGAAATCCGGTTCATGACCGAGCGGCAGGACAGCTGGGATCTCGAGGTCAAACCGCACCTGACACCGATCTTCGCCTACGGCGCGGCCGTGCTGATCATCGCCGCCCACGTCGTGGTCGGGCTGCTGCTCAAGGTGGGCTCCACGGGGGTGATCTTCCGGACCTACGACCAGGTGGCGATCGCGATGGTCGGGGTGGTCATCGCGGGGTTCGTCGTACTGTTCGCCCGGCCCCGGCTGCGGGTCGGCCCCAAGGGGGTGGCGGTCCGAAACCTGTTCGGCTACCGGGTGTTTCCGTGGAGCGAGGTCGTCGGGGTGTCGTTCCCGATCGGCGCGCGCTGGGCCCGGCTGGACCTGCCCGACGACGAGTACGTCCCGGTGATGGCGATCCAGGCGGTGGACAAGGCGCGGGCCGTGGACGCCATGGACCGGGTCCGCGCCGCGGTGCACCGCTACCACCGCGACGTCAACGGGTATCGCCCATGACCGCGCCCTCGCGGCGTGGATCGGCGCCGCCGGACCAGCCGGTGCCCTCGCGCACCAGCGCCGACAGCCCGCTGGACTGATCGGCCAGCTCCACCTGGTGCCCCAGCCGGCGCAGCCCTGCCACCAGCGGGTCGTGCGCACCGTCGTCGGAGGTGTCGACGACCGGGTGCTCGCCGCCGACGTTGGTCTTCGGTGAGTTGGCCGCGCCGAAGTCCACCATGGACACCGCCTGCTGCGGGTCCAGGCCCCAGTCCAGCATCCCCACAACGGTTTTCACGACGAACTGGATGATGGTCGACCCGCCGGGGGACCCCGTGACGGCGTAGAGCCGGCGGGTGCCGTCGGCCGTGTCGAAGATCAGGGTCGGCGCCATCGTGCTGCGTGGCCGTTTCCCGGGCGCCACCCGGTTGGCGATCGGCACCCCGTCCGGGCCCGCGGGCTCGGCGGAGAAGTCGGTGAGCTGGTTGTTCAGCAGGAAGCCGTCGACCAGGTGGAACGACCCGAACGCCGACTCGACGGTGGTGGTCAGCGACGCGGCGTTGCCGTCGGCGTCGACGACGCTGACGTGGCTGGTGCCGTGCTCGGTCGGCGGTGGCACCGGTGCGGCCGGCGGCCCGAACTCGCCCGGCGCCGCGCTGCCCATGGTGCGGTCCTGCGAGATCAGCGCGGCGCGCCCGGCCAGGTAGTCGGCGCCCAGCAGGGTGTCGGGGGAGCCGCCGGGCAGCGGCACGAAGTCGGTGTCGGCGACGTAGCGATCCCGGTCGGCATAGGCCAGGCGCTCGGCCTCGGCGATCAGGTGCACGCCCGTGACGGTGGGCCGGCCGCCGTTGCGGTCGACGTCGGTGGGGGCGTGGGCGTCCATCGGGAAGTGTTCGAGGATGCCGAGCGTGGCGGCCACCGCGATGCCGCCCGACGACGGCGGCGGCATGCCGCAGATCTGTTTGCCGCGGTAGGCGGTGCACAGCGGGTCGCGCTGGGCCGTGGTGTAGCCGGCCAGGTCCTCGACCGTCATCGCACCGGGGGTGCGGCCACCGGACGGGTCAGCCACGGCGGCGACGATGGCGCGCGCGATGTCACCGGTGTAGAACGCCTGCGGCTCGGATGCGATGGCGCCCAGTGTCTTTGCATACGCCGGGTTGGTCAGCGCGGTGCCCGCGCCCTTCGGGCTGCCGTCGGAGTTCAGGAAGTATCCGGCGGCGGTGCGGTCCAGGCTCAGCTCCGGTGCGGCGTCGGCGATCGCGGCGGCCAGCCGGGGGCTGATGTCGAACCCGTCGTCGGCCAGGGCCACCGCGGGGGTGAACAGGTCGCGCCACGGGGTGCGGCCGTGGTCGGCGTGCACGTCGGCGAGCATCCGCACGATGCCGGGCACCCCGATGGACCGGCCGGAGGACCGCGCGTCCGGCTTCGGTTCGGTCCGGTCGGTGTCGGACACCCAGCGCAGGTAGTTCTCGGTCGCGGCGGCCGGCGCCGTCTCGCGCCCGTCGTAGGCCTGCACAGTCCCGGAGGCGGCGTCGTAGTACAGCAGGAAGCCGCCGCCGCCGAGCCCGGACGACTGCGGTTCGACCAGACCGAGCACGGCCTGGGCGGCGACCACGGCGTCGGCCGCGGTGCCCCCGTCCCGCAGCACCTCGCAGGCGGCCCGGGAGGCCAGCGGGTTGGCGGTGGCCACGGCGTAGCGCTGGGTTCGCACCGCGGTCATGTCGCTGCGGTACCCGGTGCCCGACGGGCCGTCCTGCGGCGCCGCGCACGGACCCGGCGACGCCGCGGGGGTGTCCGGTTCTGCCGCACAGCCGGCGAGCACCAGGATCAGCCCCAGGAGCGCTGCCGTTAGCACGCGGGTGGCCCGCATCACTGCCACGGGAGTGGCTCTACCCCGTCGGGGCCCCGCAGTAACCTGGGTCCGTGCCCGATCCAGCGACGTACCGACCCGCACCCGGGTCGATCCCCGTCGAACCGGGTGTCTACCGCTTCCGGGATCCGCACGGCCGGGTCATCTACGTCGGCAAGGCCAAGAGCCTGCGCAGCCGGCTGAACTCCTACTTCGCCGACCTGTCCAGCCTGGCGCCGCGTACCCGGCAGATGGTGATGACCGCGGCCGGGGTGGAGTGGACGGTGGTCACCACCGAAGTGGAGGCGCTGCAGCTCGAGTACAACTGGATCAAGGAGTTCGATCCGCGCTTCAACATCCGCTACCGCGACGACAAGTCCTATCCGGTGCTGGCGGTCACCCTCAACGAGGAGTACCCGCGGCTGAAGGTCTACCGCGGTCCGCGGCGCAAGGGGGTCCGCTATTTCGGGCCCTACTCGCACGCCTGGGCCATCCGCGAGACCCTCGACCTGCTCACCCGGGTGTTCCCGGCCCGCACCTGCTCGAACGGAGTGTTCAAGCGGCATAGCCAGATTGACCGGCCGTGCCTGCTGGGCTACATCGACAAATGCTCGGCGCCGTGCGTCGGGCGGGTCGACGCCGAGCAGCACCGCAGGATCGTGCTCGACTTCTGCGACTTCCTCGCCGGCAAGACCGACAAGCTGATCCGCGACATGGAACGGCAGATGGCCGCCGCCGCCGAGGAGCTCGACTTCGAGCGGGCGGCCCGGCTGCGCGACGACATCGGCGCGATGCGCCGCGCGATGGAGAAGCAGACCGTGGTGTTCGGCGACGGCACCGACGCCGATGTGGTGGCCTTCGCCGACGACGAACTCGAAGCCGCGGTGCAGGTGTTCCACGTGCGCGGCGGACGGGTGCGCGGTCAGCGCGGCTGGGTGATCGAAAAGTCCGGCGAGCCAGGCGAATCGACGCTGGAGTATCTCGTCGAGCAGTTCCTGACCCAGTTCTACGGCGACCAGCACGCGCTCGGCGGTGCCAGCGACGGCGGCGGCGACGAGGCGACCAACCCGGTACCCCGGCAGGTGCTGGTGCCCTGCCTGCCCGAGACGGCGCACGAGCTGGAGACGTGGCTGAGCGGGCTGCGCGGGTCACGGGTCACGCTGCGGGTGCCCCAACGCGGCGACAAGAGGGCCTTGGCCGAGACGGTGCAGCGCAACGCCGAGCAGGCGCTGAACCAGCACAAGCTCAAGCGTGCCGGCGACTTCAACGCCAGAAGCGCTGCGCTGCAGAGCATCCAGGATGCCCTCGGGCTGGCTGACGCACCGCTGCGGATCGAGTGCGTCGACATCAGCCACGTGCAGGGCACCGACGTGGTGGCCTCGCTGGTGGTGTTCGAGGACGGGCTGCCCCGCAAGTCCGACTACCGGCACTACGCGATCCGGGAGGCCGCCGGCGACGGCCGCTCCGACGACGTCGCCTCCATCGCCGAGGTGACCCGGCGCCGGTTCCACCGGCACCTGCGCGACACCCAGGACCCCGGTGAGTTCGTCGCAGAAGGTAGGCAGGAACATGGTCCTCACGCAAGCGTTCGTCCGCGCCGGTTCGCGTACCCCCCCAACCTGTTCGTCGTCGACGGCGGCGCCCCGCAGGTCAACGCCGCGCAGGCGGTCCTCGACGACCTCGGCATCGGCGACGTCGCGGTGATCGGGCTGGCCAAGCGCCTGGAGGAGGTGTGGGTGCCCGCCGAGCCGGATCCGATCATCTTTCCCCGCAACAGCGACGGGCTGTACCTGCTGCAGCGGATCCGCGACGAGGCGCACCGGTTCGCGATCTCGTATCACCGCAGCAAGCGGTCCAAGCGGATGACCGCCTCGGCGCTGGACTCGGTGCGCGGCCTCGGCGAGCACCGGCGCAAGGCCCTGGTCACCCACTTCGGTTCGCTGGCCCGGCTCAAACAGGCCAGTGTGGAGGAGATCACCGCGGTGCCCGGCATCGGGGCGGCGACGGCGCGGGCGGTCCTGGAGGCCCTCGGTGTCGCGCCGGCACCCGATTCCGGAGCGCCGGAACCGGTGATCGGCGATGATCAGAGCAGAGTATCGGGATGACAGAGTCGGGGATGCAGGAACATTTGCGCGGGGACCACGGCGGGGGCAACCTCGAATCCGGCATCGACGTCGTCCTGGTCACCGGCCTGTCCGGGGCGGGCCGCGGCACCGCGGCCAAGGTGCTCGAGGACCTCGGCTGGTACGTCGCCGACAACCTGCCGCCGGAGCTGATCGCGCGGATGGTCGACCTCGGGCTGGCCGCCGGCTCGCGGATCACCCAGCTGGCCGTGGTGATGGACGTCCGCTCCAAGGGCTTCACCGGCGACCTGGACTGGGTGCGCACCGAGCTGGCCACCCGCAACATCGCCCCGCGGGTGCTGTTCCTGGAGGCCTCCGACGACATCCTGGTGCGCCGCTACGAGCAGAACCGGCGCAGTCATCCGTTGCAGGGCAACCAGACTCTGGCCGAGGGTATCGCCGCCGAGCGGGCCATGCTGGCCCCGGTGCGCGCGGTGGCCGACCTGGTCATCGACACCTCGGCGCTGCCGGTGCCTGCGCTGCGGGAGAGCATCGAACGGGCCTTCGGCGGCGAGACCGTCGCGCACACCAACGTCACCGTCGAGTCGTTCGGCTACAAGTACGGGCTGCCGATGGACGCCGACACCGTGATGGACGTCCGCTTCCTGCCCAACCCGCACTGGGTCGACGAGCTGCGCCCGCACAGCGGGCAGCACCCCGAGGTCCGCGACTACGTCCTCGGCCAACCCGGTGCCGTCGAGTTCCTCGACTCCTACCATCAGCTGTTGGACGTCGTCATCGACGGCTACCGCCGGGAGGGAAAGCGCTACATGACCGTTGCCATCGGCTGCACCGGCGGCAAGCATCGCAGCGTCGCCATGGCCGAGGCGCTGGCCGAGCGGCTGCAGGACGCGGACCTGACGGTGCGGGTGCTGCACCGGGACCTGGGCCGCGAATGACTCAGCCCCCCGACCAGGACCGGGCACCCGAGCGCATCGTCGCGCTCGGCGGCGGGCACGGCCTCTACGCCACCCTGTCGGCGGCCCGGCGGATCACCCCGCACGTCACCGCCGTCGTCACCGTCGCCGACGACGGCGGCTCGTCGGGCCGGCTGCGCAGCGAACTCGACGTGGTGCCCCCGGGCGATCTGCGAATGGCGTTGGCGGCGTTGGCTTCCGACAGCCCGCACGGCCGGCTGTGGGCCACCATCATCCAGCACCGGTTCGGCGGCAGCGGCGCGCTGGCCGGGCACCCGATCGGCAACCTGATCCTGGCCGGGCTCAACGAGGTGCTCGCCGACCCGGTGGCCGCGCTCGACGAGCTGGGCCGGATCCTCGGCGTCAAGGGCCGGGTGCTGCCGATGTGCCCGGTGGGCCTGGGCATCGAGGCCGACGTGGTGGGGCTGGAGTCCGATCCGCGGGTCAGCCGGGCCATCCGGGGGCAGGTGGCGATCGCCACCACCGTCGGCAAGGTGCGCAGGGTCCGGCTGTTGCCGGGGGACCCGCCGGCGACCCGGCAGGCCGTCGACGCCATCATGAACGCCGATCTGGTGGTGCTGGGTCCGGGCTCGTGGTTCACCAGCGTCATCCCGCACGTGCTGGTCCCGCAGCTGCTGACCGCGCTGCGGACCACCACCGCACGCCGCGCGCTGGTCCTCAACCTGGTCGCCGAGCCGGGGGAGACGGCGGGATTTTCCGTCGAGCGGCACATCCACGTACTGGCCCAGCACGCACCGGAGTTCACCGTGCATGACATCATCGTCGACGCCGCCCGGGTGCCCGCCGACCGCGAGCGCGAACAGCTGCGCCGCACCGCCACCATCCTCGACGCCCGCGTGGAATTTGCCGACGTTTCCCGACCTGGTACACCTTTACATGACCCGGCGAGGTTGGCCGCGGCGCTGGAGGGGGTGTACCGCAGAGGGCTCGAGCCCACCGGTACGACACAGGCGACGCCGCCGACTGCGCCCACACCGACAGTCAACGGACCGAGAGGTGACGACCCGTGGCGATGACAGCCGAGGTCAAGGACGAGCTCAGCCGGCTGGTGGTCAACTCGGTCAGCGCCCGCCGCGCCGAGGTGGCCGCCCTGCTGCGCTTTGCCGGCGGGCTGCACATCGTGTCCGGCCGGGTGGTCGTCGAGGCCGAGGTCGACCTCGGCATCATCGCGCGCCGGCTGCGCAAGGACATCTACGACCTGTACGGCTACAACGCCGTGGTGCACGTGCTCTCGGCCAGCGGGATCCGCAAGAGCACCCGCTACGTGGTGCGCGTCGCCAAGGACGGTGAGGCGCTGGCCCGCCAGACCGGCCTGCTGGACCTGCGCGGCCGGCCGGTGCGCGGCCTGCCGGCCCAGGTTGTCGGCGGCAGCGTTGCCGACGCCGAAGCCGCTTGGCGCGGAGCGTTTTTGGCGCACGGCTCGCTGACCGAGCCGGGCCGCTCGTCGGCGCTGGAGGTGAGCTGCCCCGGCCCGGAGGCCGCGCTGGCGCTCGTCGGGGCGGCGCGGCGGCTCGGGGTCAGCGCCAAGGCCCGCGAGGTGCGCGGCAGCGACCGGGTGGTGGTGCGCGACGGCGAGGCCATCGGCGCGCTGCTGACCCGGATGGGCGCCCAGGACACCAGGCTGACGTGGGAGGAACGGCGGATGCGCCGCGAGGTCCGCGCCACCGCCAACCGGCTGGCCAACTTCGACGACGCCAACCTGCGCCGCTCCGCCCGCGCGGCGGTGGCCGCGGCCGCCCGGGTGGAACGCGCGCTGCAGATCCTCGGTGACTCGGTGCCCGAGCACCTGGCCGCCGCGGGCAACCTGCGCGTCGCACACCGGCAGGCCTCCCTGGAGGAACTGGGCCGGCTCGCCGACCCACCGATGACCAAAGACGCTGTGGCAGGCCGGATCCGGCGCCTGCTGTCGATGGCCGACCGCAAGGCCAAACAGGAGGGCATCCCCGACACCGAGTCGGCGGTCACCCCGGATCTGCTCGAGGACGCCTGAGCGATGGCGCTGCGGGTGGGTGTGGCCTATCCGGATCCGCCGTTCAACGCGATGCCCGGCGACACCGGCCTGGACATCGAGCTGATGACCGCGCTGGGCGCCGCCCTCGGTGAGCCGGTCGAGTGGGTGGCCTACCGGGGCGCGGACTTCGAGGGCATCTTCGACGGGCTGCACCGCGGGGACTACGACTGCGTGGCCGCGGGCACCACCGTCACCTCCGAGCGCAGACGCCGTGCGGAGTTCCTTGCGCCGTACGTGATCTCGGGTCAGGGCCTGGCCGCGGACACTGAGCGGCTGCCGCAGGTGCACTCGGTCGACGACCTCACAGGGCTGACCATCGGGGTGCAGCGCGGCAACACCAGCGCCCCGATCGCCGAGCGCCTGGTCGCCGACGGCAAGGCCGCGCGGGTGCGGGTCTACGAGTACGGCGACATCGGCGCCGCGATCGCCGGGCTGCGCACCGGCGACTGCGACGCGGTGATGAAGCTGGCGCCGGTGCTCACCGAACTGGTCAAGGGCCTGCCCGGCGTCGAGGTGGTGCAGCGCGGCCTGTCGGTGGAGGACATCGCGATCGCGGTGAACCCGGCCGACCAGCAGCTGCTCGCCCGGCTCGCGGTCGCCCAGGCCGAACTCGAGGCGGACGGCACGCTGCAGCGGCTGCGCCGCAGATGGCTGGGCAACCCCTACGCCGACCAGAGCCTGGCGATCCTCTAGCTGCTCCCCGGGACGGGGGGCGCGCGGCGTGACCTCCTCCTACTAGGCTGACTGCCGAGCACGACAAAGAAGCGAATCCCAGAGGAGAAACAGGTGACCATCCGGGTAGGCGTGAACGGCTTCGGCCGCATCGGACGCAACTTCTTCCGCGCCCTGGACGCGCAGAAGGCCGCAGGCAACAACACCGACATCGAGATCGTGGCCGTCAACGACCTCACCGACAACGCGACGCTGGCGCACCTGCTGAAGTTCGACTCGATCCTGGGCCGGCTGCCGTATGACGTCAGCCTCGAAGGTGACGACACCATCGTCGTCGGCGACACCAAGATCAAGGCGCTCGAGGTCAAGGAAGGGCCGGCCGCGCTGCCCTGGGGTGACCTCGGGGTCGACGTCGTCGTCGAATCCACCGGGATCTTCACCGCCCGCGCCAAGGCGCAGGGCCACCTCGACGCCGGCGCCAAGAAGGTCATCATCTCCGCGCCCGCCAGCGACGAGGACATCACGATCGTGCTCGGCGTCAACGACGACAAGTACGACGGCAGCCAGAACATCATCTCCAACGCCTCGTGCACCACGAACTGCCTCGGCCCGCTGGCCAAGGTCATCAACGACGAGTTCGGCATCGTCAAGGGCCTGATGACGACCATCCACGCCTACACCCAGGACCAGAACCTGCAGGACGGCCCGCACAAGGACCTGCGCCGCGCCCGCGCCGCCGCGATCAATATCGTGCCCACCTCCACCGGTGCGGCGAAAGCGATTGGCCTCGTCTTGCCTGAACTGAAAGGCAAGCTCGATGGCTACGCGCTGCGGGTGCCGATCCCCACGGGTTCGGTCACCGACCTGACCGCCGAGCTCTCGAAGTCGGCCACCGTCGACGAGATCAACGCCGCGATGAAGGCCGCCGCCGAGGGGCCGCTCAAGGGCATCCTGAAGTACTACGACGCCCCGATCGTGTCCAGCGACATCGTCACCGATCCGCACAGCTCGCTCTACGACGCCGGCCTGACCAAGGTCATCGACAACCAGGCCAAGGTCGTCTCCTGGTACGACAACGAGTGGGGCTACTCCAACCGCCTGGTCGACCTGGTCGGCCTCGTCGGCAAGTCGCTGTAACGGCGATGGGCATCAAGTCACTCGACGACCTTCTGTCCGAAGGTGTTTCGGGTCGGGGCGTGTTGGTTCGCTCCGACCTGAACGTGCCCCTCGATGACGACCGCACCATCACCGACCCCGGGCGCATCATCGCCTCGGTTCCCACGCTCGAGGCGCTGAGCGACGCCGGTGCCAAGGTGGTCGTCACCGCCCACCTGGGCCGGCCGAAGGGCGAGCCGGACCCGAAGTTCTCGCTCGCCCCGGTCGCCAAGGCGCTGGGGGAGAAGCTCGGCCGGCACGTGCAGCTCGCCGGTGACGTGGTCGGCAGTGACGCGCTGGCCCGCGCCGAGGGCCTCACCGACGGCGACGTCCTGCTGCTGGAGAACATCCGCTTCGACCCCCGCGAGACCAGCAAGGACGACGCCGAGCGGCTCGCGCTGGCCAAGGCGCTGGTCGAACTCGTCGGTGATGACGGCGCTTTCGTGTCCGACGGGTTCGGCGTGGTGCACCGCAAGCAGGCCTCGGTGTACGACGTCGCCACGCTGCTGCCGCACTACGCGGGCAGGCTGGTGGCCACCGAGGTCAAGGTGCTCGAGCAGCTGACCAGCTCGACCGAGCGGCCCTACGCGGTGGTGCTCGGCGGATCCAAGGTCTCCGACAAGCTCGCGGTCATCGAGAACCTCGCCACCAAGGCCGACAGCCTGGTCATCGGCGGCGGCATGTGCTTCACCTTCCTTGCCGCCCAAGGGTTTTCGGTGGGAAGCTCGCTGCTGGAAGAGGGCATGGTCCAGACCTGCCGCAAGCTGCTCGACGACTACGGCGACGTGCTGCACCTGCCGGTCGACATCGTGGTGGCCGAGAAGTTCGCCGCCGACTCGCCCGCCGAGACGGTGGCCGCCGACCAGATCCCCGACGGCAAGATGGGCCTGGACATCGGCCCGGGGTCGGTGAAGCGGTTCACCACGCTGTTGTCCAACGCCAAGACGGTGTTCTGGAACGGCCCGATGGGGGTGTTCGAGTTCCCGGCCTTCGCCGCGGGCACCAAGGGGGTGGCCGAGGCCATCATCGCGGCCACCGGCAAGGGCGCGTTCAGCGTCGTCGGCGGTGGCGACTCGGCGGCCGCGGTGCGCCAGCTCGGCCTGCCCGAGGACGGTTTCTCGCACATCTCCACCGGCGGTGGGGCGTCGCTGGAATACCTCGAGGGCAAATCGCTGCCCGGCATCGAAGTACTGGACTAGGAGACTCACTTGGCCCGCAAGCCGCTGATCGCCGGCAACTGGAAGATGAACCTGAACCACTTCGAGGCCATCGCGCTGGTTCAGAAGATCGCATTCTCGTTGCCGGACAAATACTTCGACAAGGTCGACGTGACCGTCATCCCGCCGTTCACCGACCTGCGCAGCGTGCAGACGCTGGTCGACGGTGACAAGCTGCGCCTCACCTACGGGGCGCAGGACCTGTCGCAGCACGATTCCGGCGCCTACACCGGCGAGATCAGCGGCGCCTTCCTGGCCAAGCTGGGCTGCACGTTCGTCGTCGTCGGGCATTCCGAGCGGCGCACCTACCACCATGAGGACGACGCGCTGGTCGCCGCCAAGGCGGGCGCCGCGTTCAAGCACGGTCTGATCCCGATCATCTGCATCGGCGAACACCTCGATGTCCGTGAGGCCGGCAACCACGTCGAGTACAACGTCGCCCAGCTGCGCGGCTCGCTGGCCGGGCTGTCGACCGAGCAGATCGGGCAGGCGGTCATCGCCTACGAGCCGGTGTGGGCGATCGGCACCGGCCGGGTGGCCAGCGCCGCCGACGCGCAGGAGGTGTGCAAGGCGATCCGCGACGAGCTCGGCAACCTGGCATCGCCCGAGCTGGCGGCCGGGATCCGGGTGCTCTACGGCGGGTCGGTCAACGCCAAGAACGTCGGCGAGATCGTCGGCCAGCCCGACGTCGACGGCGCCCTGGTGGGCGGCGCATCGCTGGACGGCGAGCAGTTCGCGACGCTGTCGGCCATCGCCGCGGGCGGGCCCCTGCCCTGAGCGGGCCCGTCAGGCCTGTATTCTGGCGGCCATGCAATTGGCCCTGCAGATAACCCTGGTCGTGACCAGCCTGCTGGTCGTCCTCCTGGTGCTGCTGCATCGCGCCAAGGGTGGCGGTCTGTCCAGCCTGTTCGGTGGCGGCGTGCAGTCCAGCCTGTCCGGCTCCACCGTGGTGGAGAAGAACCTGGACCGGTTGACGCTGTTCGTCACCGGCATCTGGATCGTCTCCATCATCGGCATGGCGCTGTCGATCAAGTACAGCTGACCCTGCCGCGCTCGCCGTGCGGCGCCCATCCGCCGCGTCGATACTTGACCCATGGCTGACGTCGCGGGACTCGAACCGTTCGGAGCAGTTCAGCGCACCCAGGTCGGCCGGGAAGCCACCGAGCCGATGCGCGAGGACATCCGGCTGCTCGGCGGCATCCTCGGCGAGACGATCCGCGACCAGCACGGTGACGCCGTCTTCGACCTCGTCGAGCGGGCCCGGGTGGAGTCGTTCCGGGTGCGCCGCTCCGAGATCGACCGCGCCGAGCTGGCCGCGCTGTTCGACGGCATCGACGTGCACCAGGCCATCCCCGTCATCCGCGCGTTCACCCATTTCGCGCTGCTGGCCAACGTCGCCGAGGACATCCACCGGGAGCGCCGCCGGGCCGTCCACGAGGCCGCCGGTGCCCCGCCGCAGAACAGCAGCCTGGCCGCCACCTACCTGAAACTCGATACCGCGCAGCTGGATTCGGCTACCGTCGCCGACGCGCTGGTGGGCGCGCTGGTGGCCCCGGTGATCACCGCGCATCCCACCGAGACCCGGCGGCGCACCGTGTTCGACACCCAGCACCGCATCACCGAGCTGATGCGGCTGCGCCTGCACGGGCAGCGCAGCACCGGCGACGGCCGCGACATCGACCGCGAGCTGCGCAGGCACATCCTGACGCTGTGGCAGACGGCGCTGGTGCGGTTGTCGCGGCTGAAGATCCAGGACGAGATCGAGACCGGCCTCCGGTACTACCCGGCGGCGTTCTTCGAGGTGATCCCGCAGGTCAACGCCCAGGTCCGGGCGGCGCTGCGGGCGCGCTGGCCGGACGCCGACGTGCTGGCCGAGCCGATCCTGCGGCCCGGGTCGTGGATCGGTGGCGACCGCGACGGCAACCCGAACGTCACCGCCGACGTGGTGCGGCTGGCCACCGGCAACGCCGCCTACACGGCGCTGGGGCACTACTTCACCGAGCTGACCGCGCTCGAGGAGGAGCTGTCGATGTCGCGGCGACTGGTGCACATCAGCGACGGGCTGGCGGCGTTGGCCGACGCCTGCCACGAACCGGCCCGCGCCGACGAACCCTACCGGCGGGCGCTGCGCGTCATCCACGCCCGGCTGACCGCGACCGCGCAGCAGATCCTCGACCGCCAGCCCGAACACGAACTCGACCTGGGCATGCCCGCGTATGCCGCGCCCGCCGAGCTGCTGGCCGACCTGGACACCGTCGATGGGTCGCTACGCGCCAACGGCAGCGCCGTGCTGGCCGACGACCGGCTGGCCCGGCTGCGAGAAGCGGTGCGGGTGTTCGGTTTTCACCTGTGCGGGCTGGACATGCGGCAGAACTCCGAAGTGCACGAGGAGGTGGTCGCCGAACTGCTGGCCTGGGCGGGGGTGCATGCGGCCTACGCGTCGCTGTCCGAGCCGGAGCGCGTCGACCTGCTGGCCGCCGAGCTGGCCACCCGCAGGCCGCTGATCGGGCCGGACGCCGAACTGTCGGAGCTGGCCCGCAAGGAACTCGACATCGTCGCCGCCGCGGCGCGGGCCGTGCACGTGTTCGGACCGGCCGCGGTGCCCAACTACATCATCTCGATGTGCCAGTCGGTGTCCGACATGCTCGAGGCCGCGGTCCTGCTCAAGGAAGCCGGGCTGCTGGACGCCTCCGCCGAGCGCCCGTACGCGCCGGTGGGCATCGTGCCGCTGTTCGAGACGATCGATGACCTGCAGCGCGGCTCCGCGATCCTCGAAGCCGCCCTTGACCTTCCGCTGTACCGGGCGATGGTCACCGCGCGCGGCGACAGCCAAGAGGTGATGCTCGGCTACTCGGACTCCAACAAGGACGGCGGCTACCTGGCCGCCAATTGGGCGCTGTATCGCGCCGAGCTGGACCTGGTGGAGTCGGCGCGCAAGACCGGCATCCGGCTGCGGCTGTTCCACGGCCGCGGCGGAACCGTCGGGCGCGGCGGCGGACCCAGCTACGACGCCATCCTGGCGCAGCCGCCGGGCGCCGTGCGCGGGTCGCTGCGCATCACCGAACAGGGTGAGGTCATCGCCGCGAAATACGCCGAACCCCGCATCGCGCACCGCAACCTGGAGACGCTGCTGGCCGCCACGCTGGAGGCCACGCTGCTCGACACCGAGGGCCTGGGCGAGGCGGCCGGCCCGGCCTACCAGGTGCTCGACGACCTGGCCGCCCGCGCGCAGCGCGCCTACGCCGAATTGGTGCACGAGACACCGGGATTCGTCGACTACTTCAAGGCGTCCACGCCGGTCAGCGAGATCGGTGCGCTGAACATCGGCAGCAGGCCGGCGTCGCGCAAACCCACCACGTCCATCGCGGATCTGCGGGCCATCCCGTGGGTGCTGGCGTGGAGCCAGTCGCGGGTGATGCTGCCCGGCTGGTACGGCACCGGCACGGCGTTCGAGGAGTACGTGGAATCCGGTGAGGGGAGGCTCGCGGTTCTGCAGGACCTGTACCGGCGCTGGCCGTTCTTCGCGACGGTGCTGTCGAACATGGCGCAGGTGCTGGCCAAGTCCGACCTCGGGCTGGCCGCCCGCTACGCCGAACTGGTCGAGGACAAGGCGCTCAGACGCCGGGTCTTCGACAAGATCGCCGACGAGCACGCGCGCACCATCCGGATGCACAAGCTCATCACCGGCCACGACGACCTGCTGGCCGACAACCCGGCGCTGGCCAGGTCGGTGTTCAACCGGTTCCCGTACCTGGAGCCGTTGAACCACCTGCAGGTCGAGCTGTTGCGTCGCTACCGTTCCGGCGACGACGACGAGCTGGTGCAGCGCGGCATCCTGCTCACGATGAGCGGGCTGGCCACCGCGCTGAGGAACTCCGGTTAGTGCTCGGGTGGCTCACAGCCCGGTGTTGCGCCGCACCTTGTCCACCGCACCGCGGATGACCTGCTCGGTGGCCGCCAGCGGGGAGATCACCGATTCGCCGACCCCGACGATCCGCTCCACCCGGCCGACGATGCCCTCCATCCGGTCCACCACGGCGTGCAATCGGGGCGCCAGCTCGTCGATCCGGTTGATCGTGTCGTTGAACCGCTCCAGCGTGGCGTCGAGGTTGGCTGTCGAGTTGTTCAGGTCCTCCAGGGTTTCGCTGAGCCCCTCGAGGATGGTGTCGACCTGCTCGACGGTCACGTCGGCGTTCAGCGCCGCCTGCGCCAGTTTGCGGATCCGCTCCGGGCCGGTTCGGACGGGCCTGCCGCCTTTGTCTGCCATGCCGGCAAGTATGACTGAGCCGTCGGCTACGGTGGAGGCGATGAACAAATGACTGTCCGGGTGGCGCTGTTCGCGACCTGCTACAACGACCTGATGTGGCCCGAGACGCCGAAAGCCGTTGTGCGGCTTCTGCGCCGCCTCGGCTGTGAGGTGGACTTCCCGATCGAGCAGACCTGCTGCGGGCAGATGTTCACCAACACCGGCTACGCCGAGGAAGCCATCCCCGCGGTGCGCACCTTCACCGCCACCTTCGCCGGGTACGACGCCGTCGTCGCACCGTCGGGTTCCTGCGTCGGCTCGGTGCGCCACCAGCACCGCGACATCGCGCAGCGCGCCGGCGACCCCCGGCTGCAGGAACAGGTCGAGGCCGTCACACCGCACGTCTACGAGCTGTCCGAGTTCCTCGTCGACGTGCTCGGCGTGACCGACGTCGGGGCGTACTTCCCGCACCGCGTCACCTACCACCCGACCTGCCACTCGCTGCGCATGCTGCGCGTCGGGGACCGGCCGCTGCAGCTGCTGGAGGCGGTGCGCGGCATCGAGGTCGTCGAACTGCCCCGGGCCGACCAGTGCTGCGGGTTCGGCGGCACCTTCTCGATGAAGAACGCCGACACCTCGGTCGCGATGGGGTCCGACAAGGCCAGGGCGGCCCGTGACACCGGTGCCGAAGTCCTTGTCGCAGGTGACAACTCGTGCCTGGCGCACATCGGCGGGCTGTTGTCCCGGCAGCGCAGCGGGATGCGGGTGATGCACCTGGCCGAGATCCTGGCCAGCACCGAGGGCGGTGCGGCATGACGGCAGACCGGCCGGGTTTCCCCGTCGCGGCGCGGGCCGCGCTGAGCAACTCGGTGCTGCGACGCAACCTGGCCCACGCCACCGGCACCATCCGCGGTAAACGGGCCGCCGTCGTCGGCGAACTGGACAACTGGGAGGAGTTGCGGCTGGCGGCCGCGGCCATCAAGGACGCCGCGCTGCACCGCCTCGACGAGCACCTCGAGACCTTCGAGGCCAACGCGACCGCGGCCGGTGCCACCGTGCACTGGGCCCGCGACGCGGCCGAGGCCAACCGCATCGTCGTCGACCTGGTCCGGGCCCAGGGCGCCGATGAAGTGGTGAAGGTCAAATCGATGGCCACCCAGGAGATCGAGCTCAACGAGGCGCTGGAAGCCGCGGGCATCCACGCGTGGGAGACCGATCTGGCCGAGCTGATCGTGCAGCTCGGGCACGACTGGCCCAGTCACATCCTGGTGCCGGCGATCCATCGCAACCGGGCCGAGGTCCGGGAGATCTTCCTGCGCGAGATGGCCAAGGTCGGCCGGCCCGCCCCGGCGGATCTGACCGACGAGCCGCGGCGGCTGGCCGAGGCGGCCCGGCTGCACCTGCGGGAGAAGTTCCTGCGGGCTAAGGTCGCGGTCTCGGGCGCCAACTTCGCGATCGCCGACACCGGCAGTCTGGTGGTGGTCGAATCCGAGGGCAACGGCCGGATGTGCCTGACGCTGCCCGAGACGCTGATCTCGGTCGTCGGCATCGAGAAGGTCCTGCCGTCCTGGCGTGACCTGGAGGTGCTGCTGCAGGTGCTGCCGCGCAGCAGTACGGGGGAGCGGGAGAACCCGTACACGTCGATCTGGACCGGCCCGGCCGACAGCGACGGCCCGCAGAACGTCCACATCGTCCTGGTCGACAACGGCCGCACCCAGGTGCTGGCCGACGAGCGGGGCCGCGACGCGCTGCGCTGCATCCGGTGTTCGGCGTGCCTGAACGTGTGCCCGGTGTACGAGCGCACCGGCGGCCATGCCTACGGTTCGGTGTATCCGGGACCCATCGGGGCGGTGCTGACCCCGCAGTTGCGCGGGACGGGCAGCGCGATCGACAAGTCGCTGCCGTATGCGTCGAGCCTGTGCGGTGCCTGTTTCGACGTGTGCCCGGTGCGCATCGACATCCCGTCGATGCTGGTGCACCTGCGCACCCGGGTGGTCGACGAGAAACGCGGCGGCCTGCCGTCGGGGGAGCAGCTGGCGATGAAGGCCGCCGGGTGGGCGCTGGCCGACCATCGGCGGCTGGAAGGCGCGGAGAAGGCCGCCGGCCTGGGCGGAAAAGTGTTGCGCAGCAAGGCGCTGGGCGGCAAGACGGCGCTGAGCTGGCTGCCCTGGCCGGCCAGCGGGTGGTCCGGGGCGCGGGATGCGCCGGTGCCGCCGACCGAATCGTTCCGGCAGTGGTGGGAGCGCACCGGAGGTGGCGATGAGTGACGCTCGGGCGGAGATCCTCGGGCGGATCCGGGCGGCGCTGGCGGATCGGCCGACGGTGCCCGAGGTGCCCTGGACGTACGGGCAGGCGGTGGGCACCGGCGACGACGACCCGGTCGAGCGGTTCATCGAGCGGGTCGCCGACTACCGGGCCGAGGTGGAGCGGGCCGACGAGTCTGCCGTCGGTGCGGCGATCGCTCGTGTGCTGCAGGGGTTTACGCGGGTGGTCGCGGATGCGGAGGTCCAGCGCCGGTGGCCGGACAGCGCCGCGTGGATCGACGGCGACGGGCTGCGCGCCGACGAGTTGGACAGCGTCGACGCGGTCGTCACCACCGCGACGGTGGGGATCGCGAACACCGGAACCATCGTGCTCGACCACGGCGCCGGCCAGGGCCGGCGTGCGCTGAGCCTGGTGCCCGATGTGCACGTCTGCGTGGTCGAGGTGGGTCAGATCGTCGACGATGTGCCCAGAGCGGTCGCCCGGCTGCAGGACTCAGGCGTGCACACCCGACCGTTGACGTGGATCAGCGGCCCCAGCGCCACCAGCGACATCGAGCTCGACCGGGTGGAGGGCGTGCACGGTCCACGCACCCTGCACGTCATCGTCGCGGGCTGAACGTTCTCGGTTACCGGGGGTCGGCGAGGGCCTGCAGCAGGGTCTTGGCACTCTGCTCGAAGCCGGTGAGAGTGCCTGAGGCACGCGCCAATACGAGGGAACCTTCCAGGAAGGCGATCATCAGCTGTGCGGTCGACCTGGCCTGCTCGGGGGTGGCTCCGGCCGCGCGCAGCCGGTCACCCAGGGCCTCGACCCACGATTGGAAGGCGGTGTCCGCCGCCGCGGTGAGGCTCGGATGCGACGGCGACGACTCCGCCGTCACCGCGGCCACCGCGCAGCTCGTCCCAGTTGTGGCCTGCTCCACGACGGGTCGGATGTGGTCGACGAAGCTGCGCAGCACGGCACTCGGGCTGTCCTCGTCGATGCTCTCGATCTCGGCCCGGACGCGGCGGCCCGTCCACTCCACCGCATGGGTCGCCAGCTCCACCTTGCCCTCGGGGAAGTGGTGGTAGATCGCCCCGCGGGCGGCGCCGCTCGCGGCGAGCACATCGGTGAACGAGGTCGCGGTCAGCCCTCGTTGCCGCAGCGACAATGCCGCGGCCTCGACCATGCGTTGCTTGGTGTCCCTGCTCACCAGACCTCCTGACTCGAATGCCCGTACTAGTCTAGGTGGTCCGGGCGGCGCCGGTGTGGTCAGAAGGGTGGTGGTCGGGTGCCGTAGTCGCGGGGTTTGTACTGGAATTCGGGTGGGAGGGGTTCGCCGGTGCGGCGGGTGTGTTCCAGGGCGGCTTCGCGGCGTTGGTGGTAGTCGCGGTGGGCGGCGTTGGCGGCGCGTTCGGCGGCGATGCGGGCGGCCTCGACCGCGGCGCGGGTGCGTCGGCGGGTGGGCATTTTGGTGATGCGGCCGGGGTCAGGTGGTGGTGGGGGTTTGATCCGCCCCGGCGTGTCCGGAGAGTTCTTCTGTTGGGAAGGATGGGCACGTGGGAACGAAGTCATCGAAGCGGTATCCAGACGAGCTGAAGGCGCGAGCGGTGCAGATGGTGGCCGATCTGC
>JBFWOX010000040.1:0-53075 GCA_050250295.1 Mycolicibacterium sp. | reverse complement strand
AACGGTTACGGCGACGGTTTCCAGGACGGCCTGGACCAGGGCCAGCTCGACGGCAGCGGCGACTACGGCGGCGGAGATGCCGGCGGTGGCTGGGATTCCGGCGGCGGCGACTGGGGTGGCGGCGACTGGGGTGGTGGCGGCGACTTCGGCGGGTTCGACTTCTAGCGGGTTCGGCCCCTAGAAGCGGCTTTCCAGCCGGGCCGACACCCCGGCCTCCTGCAGGTCGAGTCGTTCCAGCATTGCGCGCACGGCCTCGTCGTCGATGGTGCCGTCGTCGCGCTGTGCGATGAGAGCGGAGCGCTGGGCGGACAGCACATCGCGGTACAACTTGGCGAACACCTCCGCGCGCGGCGTGTGCGCCTCGGGGTCGGGCATCTCGTCGGCGTCTTGTGAGTGCCTGGCCACAATGCCGCGGATCTCGGCGAGCACCCGCGGGTCGAGCCCTTCGGGCGGATTGTCCCGGAACCTGGCGAGCACGTCGTCGGCGGCCTCGTGCACCACCCGCTCGGCCTTCTCCGTCTCGGCCGCGGTGTAAGCGTGGTCGGCGTCCGAGGACAACTCGAGCTGCCGGATCAGCAGCGGCAGCGTCCAGCCCTGGAGCAGCAGCGTCCCCACGCTGACCACGAACGCGATCGCCTGGATCGTCGCGCGCTCCGGGAACGGCTCACCCGCCACCGTCGTCACCGGGATGGCGGCGGCCGCCGCCAGCGTGACCACCCCGCGCATCCCGGTCCAGGACACCACGACGTTCTCCTGCCAGGTCAACGCGCGATTGTCGATGCGGGAGCGCCACTTTGCCGGCGCTGCTCTGCGTCGGGTACCCAGGGCGCCTCGCCCGCCGCCCTCGGGAATGGGCACACTGAGCCGGCTCTCGACCTTTCGGGCCAGTACTCCCCTGCCGAACATCGCGAACACCGACAGCGGGCGGATCACCAGTACGATGAACAGTACGACCGCCGACGCCACCGCCACTTGGGTCAGCGACTCGTGCGCCTGCTGCAGGTCCTCGAGCACGAACCGCAGATGCAACCCGATGTAGGCGAACACGAACGCCTCGAGCAACACGTCCACCGAGTTCCACACGAACCGCTCCTGCAGCCGGGTCTGATAGCCGGCGTCGACGGTTCCACTGCCGACCACGAATCCCGCCACCACCACGGCGAGCACGCCGGACGCGTGCATCTCCTCGGCCAGGATGAACGCCGCGAACGGCACCATCAGTCCCTGTACCGTCTCCAGTGCCGGGTTGGCGAGCCGCCGGCGGATCCACAACGTCACGTAGCCCAGCATCGCGCCGACCACCGGCCCGACCACGGCGCTGTAAGTGAACAGCAGCATCGGGTTCTCGATGAACGTGTGGCTGCCGGCGACCTGCGCCACCGCGACGGAGAACAACGCCAGCGCCGCAGCGTCGTTGATCAGGCTCTCCCCCGTCAGGATCGACATGACCCGCTTGGGCAGGCCGAGCTTGCGGCCCACCGCCACCGCGGTGACGGCATCCGGTGGGGCGACGATGGCGCCGAGCACCAGCGCGGTCGCGAACGTCAACGGCACCACGACGAGCCACGAGGACACCGCCGCGACGGCGAACGCGGTGACCACCACCAGTCCGACACCGAGACCAAGGATCGGTTTGATGTTGCGCAGGAACGTGGGGAACGAGAAGTTCAACGCCGCCGAATACAGCAGCGGCGGGAGCACCACCGACAGCAGGATGTGCGAATCCAGTTCGGGGGCTTCGAAACCGGGGATGAACGACACCGCGATACCGATGACCACGATGATCAGGGCGGGCTCGAGTCCGCGCCGGTGCGCCATCGCGGTGACGACGATGGCCCCGACAACCACCAAGATCAATTCCACAGCAAGATTCTCCCGGCTACTTCACAGGTTCGCCCATCGAGGGATCCGCTAGGCCTGACAATTGGGGCACCAGAACAGGTTGCGGGCCTCCAGCTCGACCGTCCGGACCGGCGTCGCGCAGATCCGGCACGGCTCGCCCGCACGGCGGTAGACATAGGTGCGGGGCCGGCCCTGTCGGTACGACGGCGCGCCGTGGTCGTGCTCGGCGGCCACCACCACGATCTTGCCTCTGCGCACCCCGACCTTCATCAGGGCGACGAGGTCGGTCCACATCGCGTCGAACTCGTCGGCGGTGATCGTCGTGCCGGGGCGGAAGGGTTCGGTGTGGTGCCGGAACAGCAGCTCGCTGCGGTAGACGTTGCCGATACCGGCGATCACGGTTTGGTCCATCAGCAGCGCGCCGATGGGCCTGCGGGATCTGCTGATCCGTCGCCACGCCAGCGCCGGGTCGGCATCGGGCCGCAGCGGGTCGGGTCCCAGTTTGGCGACCAGGTCGGCGATGTCGGGTTCGTCGATGACCTCGCAGACTGTCGGGCCGCGCAGATCGGTGCCGCACTCTGCACCCACCATCCGCATCCGGACCTGGCCGACCGGCACCGGCATCGGCACGGGCAGCTCGCTGAAGGTGCCGTAGAGCCCCAGGTGCACGTGCACCACACGGCCGCCCTGGTAGTGGTGGAACAAGTGTTTGCCCCAAGCGGTGGCCTTGGTGAAGACCCGCCCGTCCACCTCGGCGGCGCCGTCGGCGAAGCGGCCCTGCGGGCTGGACACGGTGACCGGGGCGCGGCCGAAGCGGCGCTGATGCAGGCGGGCCAGACGATGCAGGGTGTGGCCTTCGGGCATGGCGCTAAGTCTGTCGCACCGCCCCAGCGGCCACCGCGTCGGCCCATCCGCCGTAGGCGCTGATGTCGACGCCGGCCGCCGAACCGTCGCAGCCAAACGCCGTGCGCCAGCTGCCGTCGTCGAACTCGACCTTGCCGAGCTGCATGGGTGCGGGCAACTCAGCCAGGAACCGGCCCAACGCTGCCGGCGACAGCAGCCATCGGTGCCCGGTCAGCGCAGCGCCGGCGACCCCGTCGGGCACCCGGGTCACAGCGGGTTTGGCGGGCAGGGTCGGCAGCACGGTCATGCGGTAGCGCGCCGCAGTGGTGATCTCCCCGGCGAACCGGGCCCCGCGGTCGGTGAGCTGATGGGCCAACGGTCCGCCGCGCAGATGCGCACCGAAGACCACCAACTCGACGTGCTCGGCACTCGCTAGCGGCCACACCTGCCTGCTGAACGGTGATCCGGCCAGCAGGCCGGCGACGTCGAGTGCGACGGCGTCGTCGAACGCCCGCGCCAGCACGGTGACACCGAAGTGCGCAGCACCGGCCCGGCCGGCGGGCACCGCCACGGCGCACATGTCGAACAGGTTGCAGAAGTTGGTGTAGACGCCCATCCGGGAGTTCACTCCGACCGGGTCGGCGGCGACGTCGGCGATCCGGGGATGACTCGGCGCGGTGGGGACCAACAGGGCGTCGGCGCCGTCGAGCAACTCCATCGCGTGCCTGCGCAGCCTCTCGACTTCGCTCCGGTCCCGGACCAACGCGTACGCCGGCAGCTCGCGGGCTGCTCGCACGATAGCTGCCACGGTGGGATCCAGCCTGGCAGTGGGGTGTGCGTCGATGAATTCCCCCACCGCGGCGTACCTTTCACTCACCAGCGCGCCGTCATAGAGCAGTTTGGCGGCGGCCAGGAACGGCGCGATCTCGACGGTGACGATGCGCACCCCGGTTTCTGCCAGTGCCGCCACGGCCGCGTCGAACGCGGCCCGCCACTGGGAGTCCAGCTCCGGCAGCTCGTCGGGGATCGCGACCACCGGTGACGGCGGAGCGGCCAGCCGGGTCTCCGCGGGCCAGGCTCGGTCGGGTGCACCCGCCGCCAACACCGCCATCGCACGGTCGGCGAGTCCGATGTCGGCCGCGAAAAGCGTGATGCAATCGTAGGATTCGCACGCCGGCACCACGCCCTCGGTGCTGATCAGGCCCACCGTGGGTTTGATCCCGACGATGCCCTGCAGCGCCGCAGGCACCCGACCGGACCCCGCGGTGTCCGTCCCGATGGCGATATCGGCCTGGCCGGTGGCCACCGCCACCGCCGAACCGGAACTGGAACCGCCGCTGATGAATTCGGGGCGGTGCGCATTGCGCACCACTCCGTAGGGCGAACGGGTGCCGGTCAACCCGGTGGCGAATTGGTCGAGGTTGGTCTTGCCGACGACCACCGCTCCCGCCGCGCGCAGGGCCGCCACCACCGCCGCATCGCGGGCGGGGGTGTAGGCGAACTCCGGACATCCAGCCGTGGTGGGGATCCCCTCGACGTCCACGTTGTCCTTGACCGCCAGCCGCTTTCCGGCCAGCACACCGTCCCTGACATGGGCCAGCTCGGCTGCCACCTCGGCCTCGGGCCGTCGGCTGATCCACACCGTCATTCGCCATCTCCTCCGATCACGACCGAAACCTAGAAGTAACGCAGGACATCAGCTCGCAACGCATCGAAACGCCTGATGAAACGTGCGTTCGCCATTGTATACACAGCAGTACACGACTACGTATACGGAGAGCCGCAGGCCACATGTCCACTTCCCGACGCCACCGCGTCGTCCGCGCCCTGACCGCGCTGACCACCCTGGCGGTCCTTTTCACCGGATGCTCGACCATCGACTCCACCTTCACCCCGCGTGCCGGCGGCGGTGACGACCGGCAGGTCGTGCGCGTCGGCACCCTCCGTGGCCAGCCACACTTGTTCGCGCCGTTCTTCTACCAGCGGTTCCTCGGCCCGACCACCGAAGCCGAAGTGCTGGTGTTCGATTCGTCACCGGACGTCAAGAACGCCCTCGTCTCGGCTCAGATCGACGTCGCGGTGATGGGGGTCCCCGCGATGCTCGCCGGCGCAGCTGCCCAGCAGGACGTCCGCCTCATCGCGTCCTCGGCCGACGGCGGATCCGCCATAGTCGGGCGACCGGAGATCGCCGACGTCGACGATCTGCGCGGCAAGCGGGTGGGCTACCCCGTCGGCTCCTCCCAGGAGGTGCTGCTGCGCTCGACACTCACCCAGGCGGGCATCGATCCCGACCGCGATCTGACCCTGGTGAACCTGGCGTTCTCCGACATGGCGAACGCCTACACCAGCGGGCAGATCGACGCCTTCTCCTCGGCCGAGCTCGGCCCGTCGGTCGCCAAACAACAAGGCGCGCACGACATCGTGTCGCCGTACGGCACACCGGTCGGGAAGGTGAACATCGCCCTGGCGACCACGCAGCGGGTCATCGATGCGAACCCCGACCTGGTACAGATCCTCGTCGACGCGCACGCCGCCGCGGTGGCGTACATGGCCGATCACCGCGACGAATGGCGCGACAACGTCGTCGACGAGTTCGGGCTCGACCCCGGTGTGGCCGCCGGGGCGATCGCCAACACCTGGCCGCGCTCGGATCTCTCACCGGCGTACGTGACCCAGGTCGAGGCGCTGGCCCGCGAGATGCGCGCGCTGGGGCAACTGCCGGCACAACCCGACATGTCCACTTTCGTCGACGACACCTTCATCCTGGCCGCCGCTGGAGAGGAACAGAAATGACCACCACCGCCGCACCCATGACCGCTGCGGTCGGTACGGCCGCGCCCAGGCCGAAGGCAACGCCGTCGGGCCTGGCGCGACACCTGAAGGCGCTGGTGTTCGCCGCGGCGTTACCGCTGGCGCTGGTGTGCCTCTGGGCGCTGGCCGTGCGTGGCCAATGGAACCTGCCGCTGGGTGTGGACATGCGATTCGTCCCCTCCCCCTGGGCCGTGTTGGTCCGGATGTGGGACCTGGCCGTCGGCTCCGGCGAGGCCACCAGCGGCTCGCTGTGGCGGCACGCCGCGGCCAGCACGCTGCGGGTGTCCAACGGTTTCGCGATCGCCGCCATGCTGGCCGTGCCGCTCGGCCTGCTGATGGGCCGCATCCCGTTCGTCATGCGACTCCTCGACTCCACGGTGAGCCTGCTACGACCCATCCCGGTCACAGCGTGGGCGCCATTGGCCCTGCTGCTCATCGGATTCGGTGATCGCTCGACGATCTTCCTGATCCTCATCGCGGCGTTCTTCCCGATCCTGATCAACACCATCGCCGGGGCGGCCACCGTCTCGCCGCGTCTGCTCGAGGCCGCGGCCATGCTCGGCACCCCGGCGTGGAAGACGTTCTTCACCGTGGTGTTGCCCAGCTCGATGCACTCCATCACCGCGGGACTGCGCGTCGGCCTCGGCCTGTCGTGGGTGGTGCTCGTCGTCGGCGAGACCGTCGGCATCCGCACCGGTCTCGGGGCGCTGATCACGCAGGCGCGCGACATGAGCCGCACAGACATCATCATCGCCGGAATGATCGTCATCGGGATCGCCGGCCTGCTCAGCGACCGACTGCTGACACTGACCTTGCGAATGGTCACCCGGGGTCGCCCGGGATTGGTATGACACGTCGGACCTCACCAGGAGATGACCGAAATGACCGTTACCACAACAACTTCCGGCGCCCCCATCACCATCGCCGGACTGACCAAGAGTTTTCCGTCCGAGGCCGGCGCCGTCACCGCGCTGGCCGGGCTGGACCTCGAGGTCGCCGCCGGTGAGTTCATCGCCATCGTCGGCGCCAGCGGATGCGGCAAGTCCACCTTGTTACGGATGCTCGCCGGCTTCGAACCGCCGAGCTCGGGAGTGCTCGAGGTCGGGGGTCGGGCGGTCAAGGCACCGGGACCGGATCGCGGCGTGGTGTTCCAGGACTACGGCCTGTTCCCCTGGCTCACGGTACTCGAGAACGTCGCCTATGGACCCCGGCAGAACGGGACACCGCGCGCCGAGGCCACCGCGCGCGCTCAGCGGTTCATCGAGCTGGTAGGGCTCACCCGGGTATCACGCCGATTCCCCAGCCAGCTCTCCGGCGGAATGCAGCAGCGCGTGGCGATCGCCCGGGTGCTGTGCAACGAACCCGCTGTCATGCTGATGGACGAACCGTTCGGTGCTCTCGATGCGCTCACCCGCGGAGCGATGCAGCGGGAACTGGAACGCATCCACCATGAAATGGGTACCACCACACTGTTCGTCACGCACAGCGTCGAGGAGGCGGTGTATCTGGCCGATCGGGTGGTCGTCATGGCCGGCGGCATTTCACACGGCACGCCAGGGTATGTGAAGTCCGTCGTGCCGATCGAACTGGACCGCCCCCGCGATGTGAACTCGGGACCGTTCAACGACTATCGCCGTCGCCTGAGCGCACTCATCGAGCACGAGGACGACGGCGGCGGAGTGGGCGGCTAGCTGCTCCGCTAGGTCCGCAGCGCCATCACGACGTCGAACATCGCCATCGCCTCACGGGCCCGCCGCACCACCACCTGCCGCGAAGCGTCGATGTGCGCGTGCAAGAGCATGCGTGCGGCCGGCAGGTCACCGTCGAGCACCCGTTCGGTGATGTCGATGTGTTCGTCGATGGTGGCTGTGACCCGGTCCTCGCTGAGGTAATCCAGCATCCGCATCGGACGGATCTTCGCGTTCACCGCCTCGAGCGACGAAACCATCGCGCGGTTACCGGAGGCCGCAAGGAGCCGCAGGTGGAACTGTTCGTCGTCCTTGACGATTCCGGCATCCGGCACGGGCGGGGACTTGCGGAACTCGCGCCATTTCTCCAGCTCGGGCTCGAGGAGCTCAGCGCTGTGTCGCCTGTTGCCGTCTTGTTCCACACGCTGGATCCCCTGTAGTTCCAGCATGATCCGCAACTCGTAGAGGTCTTCGAGATCCTCGACGCGGGGTCGGTACGGATACAGGCCCCGGTCGCGGCGTTCGATGAGTCCGTCGGCGAGCAGGCGAGCCAGCGCTTCCCGGACCGGAGTGCGGGAAACTTGGTACCGCTCGGCCAGGGTGATCTCCGCCAGGCGCTCACCGGGCCGCAGGCGGCCCCACATCAAATCATCGCGCAGCGCGACGAAGACCCGATCCGACAGACTCTCCGCGTCGCTCATCCGGCCCCTCAACATGCGTATCCGGCACTGTATACGACATGGTATCCGGCCCTCAGGCACCCGGCACGGGCGGCGCGACGTGGGTCTTCTCGTACTCGGCGAGGATGTCGATGCGGCGCTGATGCCGCGGCGCCTCCGACCACGCCGTGGCCAGGAAGGCGTCGACGATGGCCAGCGCCTCCTCGGTGCTGTGCATCCGGCCGCCGATGCCGATCAGCTGGGCGTTGTTGTGCTCGCGGGCAAGCGAGGCTGTCTCGGTGCTCCACGCCAGCGCACAGCGCGCCCCCGGCACCTTGTTCGCGGCGATCTGTTCACCGTTGCCCGAACCCCCGAGCACGATGCCGAGGCTGCCGGGGTCGGCGACGGTCTTCTCGGCGGCAGCGATGCAGAACGCCGGATAGTCGTCGTCGGCGTCGTAGCCGAACGCGCCGCAGTCGACGGGCTCGTGCCCGGTCGTCCGCAGGTGCTCGATGATGGCCTGCTTGAGTTCGTATCCGGCGTGGTCGGCCCCGAGGTAGACGCGCATGGCGGATACCCTACTGCCCGTCGGGGCCGCGACCGACGATCCTGTCCGCGCCGGTGGTCAGCCGACGGTGATGGCGTCCAGGCGCTCCTTGATGAAATCGGCGCACGTGACGGGCGGCAGCCCGGCCACCCTGCCGATCGGCGGGTCCAGCGGTGTCACCCGCGCATCGTGGTTGGCCTCGTAGAAGTAGATCAGCGACACCAGATCTTCCTCGGGGGCGTGCGGTTGCGGCGGCAGCACCCGGTGCCGGCCGGACGGCCAGCGCCGGCCGCTCCAATACTCGAGCAGATCGCCGATGTTCACCGTCAGCGCGTCGGGGTCATACGGCGCGTCCTGCCACCCCGCCTCCTCCGAATAGACCTGCAGCCCACCCGCGCCCGGCTCGCGGTCCAGCAGCGTGACGGTCCCGAAGTCGGTATGAGGGCCGATGCGGAACTGACCGGGCTCCGGTTCACCGACCACACTGACCGGCGGATAGTGGTTGATGTTCATCGTCCACGTCGGCCGGCTGGCCAGCGCCGCGAACGGATTCGACGGTAGCTTCAACGCGTGCGCGAACAGCGCCAGCAGCTCGTCGGCGACTCGCCGTAGCTGCGCGGTGTACTCCTTCACCAACTGCTGCAGCGCCGGCACCTCCTGAGGCCACACGTTGGGCGCGAACCAGATTCGGTCGACGCCGGGGTCCCCGGTTGCGGTTTCCGCGCCCAGGCTGAAGCTCTCCTTGAGGTCCGGCGGCGTCTCGGTGCCCTCGGCGTAGGCGTTGGCTTCCGCACCTGGCCCGATCCAGCCGTGTCCGCCCACCGGGACCGAGTACCCGGCCTTGACCTTTTCGGGCAGCGCGAAGAACTCACGGGCGGCGGCCCGCACATGGTGCGGCAGCCCCGGATCGATGCCATGCCCGGTCACCAGGATGAACCCGGCGCGCTGCAGCCCGGCGTCGACCGCGTCGGCTACCTCGTCGGCGGAACTCCCGCCGGACCGCCAGCGGGAAAGATCAACTGTGGCAATCACGCTCATCTATCGACCGCACCTCCCTGGTCACTCACCGATGTCCTCGGCCCACAACTCCTGGTTGGCCGTGATGAACTCCCTCATCATCGTCACGCAGCGGTCGTCGTCGAGCACGGTGACCGCGACCCCGTGCTCGGCCAGCCAGTCGTGCCCGCCGGTGAAGGTGCGGCTCTCGCCGATGATCACTGCCCCGATGTTGAATTGCCGTACCAGCCCGCTGCAGTACCAGCACGGCGACAGCGTGGTCACCATGGTCGTCGAGCGGTATCCGCGCTGCCGGCCGGCGTTGCGGAACGCGTCGGTCTCGGCGTGGATCGACGGATCGTCGAGCTGCACCCGTTGGTTGTGACCGCTGCCCAGCAGCGTGCCGTCGGGGCCGAACAGCGCCGCCCCGATCGGAATGCCGCCCTCGGACAGCCCTTTTCGGGCTTGATCCACGGCGACGTCGAGCATCTGAAGCGGAGTGGTCATACCTTCTCGGCGGTGATCTTGGTCCGGCACAGCGCCCAGTATGCCGCCGCGGCGAGCACGAACCCGACGAAGAACGTGATGTCGCCGAGTTCGGGTGCCGCGGCGGCGACCCAGCCGATCAGCTTCTCCTGGTTGGCGAACAGGCCGACCGAGACCACCAGACCGATGACGAACGCGGCCAGCCCGCCCCAGTTGGTGTAGGACCGGTCATAGAGCAGGTGTGACACCTGCTGGCCACGGCGCAGATACTGGTCGGCGAACACCACGCCCAGCCACGGCCCCACCCAGTAGGCGATGATCAGCAGGAACGCCTCGTAGCTGTGGGCGGCGTCGGGCAACGCCCACCACGCCACCAGGAAGCCGGCCACCCCGAAGAACACCGTCACCAGCGCCCGGGCGACGTGCGCGGGCAGCTTGACCCCGATCGTCACGAAGGCCATCGCCCCGGAGTAGACGTTGATCGCGTTGGCGGCGACGGCGCCCACCGCGATGGCCAACAAGGTGGCCTTGGCCAGCGGCGAAGCGAGCTCAGCGGTGAACGAACCCGTGGGATCGGCCAGCGAGGCCTGTCCGGTCGTCACCGACGCCGCACCCACCACCTCGAGCACCACGCATGCGGTGAACAGGCCCGCGGCCGCGAAGAACCCGGTGCGCGCGGGTGACACCGACGCCGGCAGGTACCGGGTGAAATCGGCGGCGTACGGCGTCCAGCCCGCCGCATAGCCGAACGACGTGCCGACCGTGAGCAGGAACCCGCCCAGTCCACCGACCCCGTCGGCGGCCACCGCGGCGTTGCCCAGGTCCGCGTGCGCGAAGACCACTGCCGAGGCGGTCACGAAGATGACCGCGAGCACCGGGAACGAGAACCGCTCGAATGCCTGGACCAGATTGTGTCCGAAGAACGCCAGCGCGGTCTGCGCCGCCACGATGACCACCAGCCCGACCAGCGGGCCGAACCCGAACAGCGTGGACAGCGCGAACGCGCCGCTGACGCTGTTGGTCGCGAACCAGCCCACTCCCGCGGTGATCGACATCAGCACCGCGGGCACGGCGTTGCCCTTGAACCCGAAAGCCAAGCGCGCCAACACCATCTGAGGCACCCCGTGTCGCGGCCCACGCGCGGACAGGAAGTAGTGCGCGATCGCTCCCAGGCCGGTCCCGATCACGATGCCCGCGACGGCCTGCCAGAACGTCATGCCGAACGCCAGCACGGCGAGCATGCCGACGAAGATCGTCGCGAACTCCAGATTTGGTGAGGTCCACGTCCAGAACATCTGCCTGGGCGTGCCGTGCCGGTCGGCTTCTCCGATGTACTCGTTGCCGCCGGGTTCCACCGCGACGATGCGGTCGCGGTACGTGCCGTCGGTGGTGGGTTCGGCGACCGTCACCGCTTTACCGTCACCCCGGATCGGGCCGGCCGCAACCGGGGCAACAGAGCCGAAACAATCCGTCGGCCCGGCGGGCGTCGCGGCTCAGATGCAGCCGTTGATGCAGGGATCCACCGGCGGGGGCGGCGGCAGGTTCGGGTCGGCGGCGGGCAGCTCGGTGGTCAGGTCGATGTCGCCCTCGAGGTCGGGTGCCATCGGGATGAACTGGCAGAAGAAGTTGACGGCGAACGTGCAGGGATTGTCGTTGGGCTGCGCCGACGCTGCCGGCGCCAGCACCAGTCCGGCCGCGGCCATCGCCGCGGTCAGCAGTACCGGCCTGAACCGCACTGGACACCTCCGGGGCTTCGTATCGTTGCGATGCACGATAACCGGTGCCCCGGAGGCACCACGACGGATCAGTCGAATGTGGGCCGTTCGGTCCGGGTCCGCTTGAGCTCCCAGAAGTGCGGGTAGGCCGCGAAGATCACCGACGCGTCCCACAGCTTGCCCGCCTCCTCACCGCGTGGGATCCGCGACAGCACGGGGCCGAAGAACGCCACCCCGTTGACGTGGATCGTGGGGGTGCCGACGTCGGGCCCGACCGGGTCCATGCCCTCGTGATGGCTCTTGCGCAGCGCCTCGTCGTAGGCCTCGGAGGTCGCTGCCTCGGCCAGCTCTGCGGGCAGCCCGACCTCGTCGAGGGCCTCGGTGATGGCCCGGCTGTAGCCGTCCTCGGCCTCCCCGTAGCCCTGGTTGTGGATCCGGGTCCCCAGCGCGGTGTAGAGCGGGCCCAGGATCTCGGATCCCTTGGCCTGCTCGGCGGCGATCGCCACCCGCACCGGGCCCCAGGCCTTCTTCATCGCCTCCTGGTACTCCTCGGGCAGGTCCCGTCCCTCGTTGAGGACGGCGAGGCTCATCACGTGGAAATTCACCTCGATGTCGCGCACCTTCTCGACCTCGAGGACCCAACGGGAGGTGATCCAGGCCCACGGGCACAGCGGATCGAACCAGAAATCGGCGCGCGACTTGTCGGACATGCGAGGTCCCTTCCTTCAACGTTGACTGTGACAGACGTCCGTTCGGCACAACCAGTGACGCCCGCTCCCTCTTCCCACGATCAGGCTAGTGTTGACCAGCGTGGCACTCCCTAACCTGACGCGCGACCAGGCCGCCGAGCGCGCCGCCCTCGTGACCGTGGACAGCTATCACATCGCGCTGGACCTCACCGACGGCGACGGGAAGCCCGGTGGGGGCACGTTCCGGTCGGTGACCACCGTCGAATTCGATGCCCTGGCCGGGGCGGACACCTACCTCGACCTGGCCGCCGACCGGGTGCGCAGCGCGACGCTCAACGGCGCCGACATCGATATATCCGGCTACGACGAGTCGACCGGCATCCCGCTGACGAACCTGGCGGCCCACAACGTGGTCGTCGTCGACGCGGACTGCCGCTACTCCAACACCGGGGAGGGCCTGCACCGGTTCGTCGACCCCGTCGACGACGAGGTCTACCTGTACTCGCAATTCGAGACCGCCGACGCCAAACGCATGTTCGCCTGTTTCGATCAGCCCGATCTGAAGGCGGCGTTCGACGTCACCGTCACCGCCCCCGCGCACTGGGAGGTCATCTCCAACGGCGCCACGATCAGGTCCGAGACCGACGGGCCGGCCAAGAAACACACCTTCGCCGCCACCCCGCGGATGAGCACCTACCTGGTGGCGCTGATCGCCGGACCGTACGCCCGGTGGGACGACGTGTACTCCGACGACCACGGTGACATCCCGCTGGGGATCTTCTGCCGCCGCTCGCTGGCCGAGTACATGGACGCCGAGCGGCTGTTCACCGAGACCAAACAGGGCTTCGGCTTCTACCACCGCAACTTCGGCACCCCGTACGCGTTCGGCAAGTACGACCAGCTGTTCGTCCCGGAGTTCAACGCCGGCGCGATGGAGAACGCCGGCGCGGTCACCTTCCTCGAGGACTACGTGTTCCGCTCCAAGGTGACCCGGGCCTCCTACGAGCGCCGCGCCGAGACCGTGCTGCACGAGATGGCGCACATGTGGTTCGGCGACCTGGTCACCATGCAGTGGTGGGATGATCTGTGGCTCAACGAGTCTTTTGCGACGTTCGCCTCGGTACTGTGCCAGGCCGAGGCCACCGAGTACACCCAGGCGTGGACGACATTCGCCAACGTGGAGAAGTCCTGGGCCTACCGGCAGGACCAGCTGCCGTCGACGCACCCGGTGGCCGCCGACATCCCGGACCTGCACGCCGTGGAGGTCAACTTCGACGGCATCACCTACGCCAAGGGCGCCAGCGTGCTCAAGCAGCTGGTCGCCTACGTCGGGCTGGAGTCCTTCCTGGCCGGGCTGCGGGACTACTTCCGTGACCACGCGTTCGGCAACGCCACCTTCGGCGACCTGCTCGGTGCGCTGGAGAAGTCGTCGGGCCGTGATCTGTCGGGCTGGGGCCGGCAGTGGCTCAAGACCACCGGCCTGAACACGCTGCGCCCAGACTTCGACGTCGACTCCGACGGCAAGTTCACCCGGTTCGCGATCGACCAGGGCGGCGCCAAACCGGGCGCCGGCGAGACCCGGGTGCACCGGCTGGCGGTGGGGATCTACGACGACGATGGCTCCGGGAAGCTGGTGCGGGTACATCGCGAGGAGCTCGACATCGATGGTTCGACGACGGAAGTGCCCGCACTGCAGGGTGTTCCACGCGGCAAGCTGATCCTGGTCAACGACGACGACTTGACGTACTGCTCGTTGCGGCTCGATCCCGACTCGCTGCAGACCGTGCTGACCCGCATCGCCGACATCGCCGAACCGCTGCCGCGCACGCTGGCCTGGTCGGCGGCCTGGGAGATGACCCGCGATGCCGAGCTGCGGGCCCGCGACTTCGTCGCCCTGGTGATCAGCGGTCTGCACGCCGAGTCCGAAGTCGGTGTGGCGCAACGACTGCTGCTGCAGGCGCAGACCGCGCTGGGGTCCTACGCCGATCCGGGTTGGGCGGCCGAGAACGGCTGGCTCGCCTTCGGCGATGCGCTGCTGGACCTGGCCCGCGAGTCGGCGCCGGGGTCCGATCACCAGCTGGCGTTCGTCAACGCGCTGTGCACTTCGGTGCTGTCCCCCAACCATGTCGCGGTGCTCTCGACGCTGTTGGACAACGAACCGGCGGCGGTGAACCTGCCCGGTCTGGTGATCGACACCGACCTGCGCTGGCGCATCGTGACCGCGCTGGCCCGCGCCGGGGTGATCGACGCCGACGGGCCGCAGACCCCGTTCATCGACGGCGAGGCCGCCAACGACCCCACCGCGGCGGGCCGGCGGCAAGCCGCGGCGGCCGCGGCGGCGCGGCCGCAGGCGGCGGTCAAGGACGCGGCGTGGGAGCAGGTCGTCGAGGACGACACACTGGCCAACATCACCGCACGCGCGATCATCGGCGGGTTCGTGCAGCCCGGGCAGGGGGAGGTGCTCGCGCCGTTCCGGGATCGCTACTTCGGGGCGATCTCGGGGGTGTGGCAGCGGCGCTCCAGCGAGGTGGCCCAGACCGTCGTCGTCGGGCTGTACCCGTCGTGGGAGATCAGCCAGCAGGCACTGGACGCCGCGGACCGGTTCCTGGCCGACGCCGAGGTGCCGCCCGCGCTGCGCCGGCTGGTGCTCGAGGGTCGTGCCGGGGTCGAGCGGTCGCTGCGCGCCCGCACCTTCGACGTCTCCTAGGGGGTGGGGTCACCCCTGCCCCGCGATCGCGAGGCCCCGCGAGCGCGCGGGTCTGCACGCCGACACGCCGCTCGAAACCGGGCAGCAGCGCACGCTCGTCGCCCGCGAGCGCACCTATGCTCACGCCGTGGCGGTCAACAACAGTCGTCGGGCCCGCGCCGCGCGGCGGCGCAAGCGGCGGGTCGCCGCCGTCGTCAACGACCTCACCGATGCGCAGTGGGCCGCGATCAAATCCGCCTGGAACGGCTGCGCGTACTGCGGCACCACCGCCGGGACGATGCAGCGCGACTGCGTGATGGCGATCTCCCGCGGCGGCCGCTACACCATCGACAACGTGGTGCCGGCGTGCGCGGCGTGTAATGCCAGCAAGTGCAACGACGAGGTCACCGGCTGGCTGCGACGCAAACGCCTCGACGAGCGGCTCTTCCTGGAGCGCTACGTCCGGATCCGCGCCGAACTCAGCGCCAACGGCTGAGGCGTCACCGCTCGGCCGACGGCATCCCCGGGCACTGCTGGCTGAGCGCCACTGCCGCGTCGTTCATCGACCGGGCGACGTCCTGGAACTCGGTGTCCGACGGCGGGGGCGTCCCCGGGGCGCGGTCGGCCGCCTGACGCTGCAATGCGGCGTACCGTTCGGCGTCACCGGCCCACTTGCCGAGCTGCGTCTCGAGCTCCGGCGCCGACACCGAATCAGCTGCGCTGCGCAGCTTTTTCGCCATCTCGGCCTGCCGGTCGGCGACGCCCCGGTAGTCGTCGGGCCGGCCACCACCGTTGAGCAGCGTGTCGCGCACGGCCGCTGACGTCGTGTTCCACTCCCGGGCGACGTCCTCCACCACCGCACAGTCGGCCGGTGACGGCCCGGAATCCCTTGTCGCCCAAACGATCACCACGGACCCCACGACCACGACCGCGGCGAGCAGGGCCCACAACCAGGGCTGCCGGCGGAGGGCGGTCATCGCGGCGCCGACGTTCCGGGCCGGTTCGGGTCCAGCTCGAGCACCCCGCCAGTGGGTGAGGGGATGTAGAGGGTCAGCCGCGGATTGTCCACCTGCAGGCGGTAGATGTCCTTGATGTCGATGGGCTGCCAGTCATTGAAACCCCAAGGGATGGAGATCTTCCCGGTTGCCTGCCGGACATGCTCGGCCTCGAGTTGGTAGTCGACCCACTGCGCCTGGTACCACATGCCGTTGCGCTCGACCCAGCGCACGTGGCCCTCGGCATTGGTGAAGGACTCCCCGACCACCCGGAATCGATACGCTTCCTGCAGCACCACCGGAGGCACCTCGCCCCAGCCGTTCGGTGGCGGCGGCACCACATCCTGCAGCCCTGACGTTCCGCCCACCACCGGGGGCTGCACCGATTTCTCCCAGGGCTGCGGCACCGGGAACGGCCCCACCGGCGGGCCGCCGCCGGGGCCCGGCGGATAGCCCTGCCCGTACTGCCAGCGCCCGCCGCCCGGCGCGGAGTCCGGCGGGGGCGGCGGATCGGTCGGATAGGTCCACGGCTCGTCGTCGCCGAACAGCTTCTGAGGGCCGTCCTCGCTGGTCTCGGCGCCCTCCCCGGTGCCGAGCTTCAGGTCGCCGGCGAGGGCTTGGTACCCGGTGTCGACGTCTCGGATCCGGCCGGCGATGGCGTTCATGTCGGCGTTGGACCGCTCCAGGATCTCGGCGATCTCGCCGCTGCCCCGGCTCACCACCGGGTACAGCATCCGCTCGCCCTCCGGCGTACGGGGCACCGTCGCGGCCGCGTTGGACACCCACTCCCGGACCGCGTCGAGATCCCGCCGGCCCGCCGACACCACGGCCGCGGAACGGTCGATCTCCGCGCGCAGCCGCTGATCGAGTTCGGCGGTCTGGGCCAGCGTCCTCGCCTGCTTCTCGTTGGCCGCTGCATAGGCGTCCGACCCCGGACCGTGCCAGCGCTCGCCGGGTTTGGCCCGCTCCACGTCGTCTTTCATCTGCAGCAGCGCCGGGCTGGCGTCGACCGCCGAACCGTCCTGCGGCGCACCGTCGCCGAACACCGCACGCGCACGTGACCATGTCGCCATGAAGGCGTCTACGACACTCAAGACCCCACCCTCGACCGAGCTAACAGACCTCGATCAAGTGTATGGCGGCGGCCGGACCGGTCCTGACGGCAATTCAGCCGGACCGAGCGCGCACCCCGCGTCGTTGACGGCGTGCGCCAGCGACCGCTGATCGGCGCTGGGTTCAGCGTGGCGAGACCCCGGCCGAGAGCACCCGCACCGCGCTGATCAGCCCGTCGATCAGGTTGCCCTCTTTGAACGACGCTGCCGCGGCCGAGACCCCCAGCGGCGCGGCTTCCTCGATGCCGCGGCCCTTGACCTGCGACCCGTAGACCACCTCGATGGCCCGCTGGTTCGGGGAGACCGCTAGCAGGACCGCATTGTCTGGGGTCGGCACCCGGGCCAGGATCTCCCGCGCGCTCGCCGCGGTGTCGGCCCCGAGATCGCCGATGTACACCGCGAAGCGGGCCTTGGCCGCCCGCGACCCGTACTTCAGCGCGTTGTCGAGGACCACCAGATCCATCGTCGGGAACGGGTAGTGCACCGATAGCTCACCGGGCTCCGTGACCGCCGAGATCCGGCCGCTGGACGTGACGGCCGCACCGAACGGCAGTTCGGCGACCGCGGCGGTCCCCCTCGTCGCGACGTCACCACTTGCCACTTGCGCCACCTCCGATCGTCAGGTGGGCGCCATGGCCACCGTGGCCACCGTGGCCCCCGTGGCCGTGGTCGGCCGGCTCGTCGGCGGCCCACAGGATGGGCTCGTGCGTCCACGGCTCCGACATGTCGTAGGTCGCCGGGTGCGGACCCTTCTTGGTGAAGATGAACAACGACAGGATCCCGGCGAGCGCCAGTGGAATCAGCACGAAGCTCGCGTGCATCAATGCAGTGGAGTTCACGCGCAAACCGTAACTCACGCGCCGGTCAGGCCGCTCCCTCACCCAGGTATCTGACCCACGCCGGGTCGAGTTCCTTGACGCTGGACAACAGCCGCCAGTGCTGTCCCTTCGGCGGCAGCGGTGTGGTGCGCAGCGACCAGCCCAGCTCGCTGAGCAATCGGTCGGCCTTGCGGTGGTTGCACGACGAACACGCCGCGACGCAGTTCTCCCAGGAATGTGCGCCCCCGCGGCTGCGGGGGACGACGTGGTCGACGGTGTCGGCCTTGGTCCCGCAGTACGCGCACCGGAACCGGTCCCGGTGCATCAGCGCGGCCCTGGTCATCGGGATGCGGGCCCGGTAGGGCACCCGCACGAACGTGCGCAACCGGATCACCGAGGGCACTACGATCGACCGGGTCGCCGAGTGGATCACCGGGCCCACCGGGTCGTCGTGCACCACATCGGCCTTGCCGCACATCAGCATCACCACGGCGCGGCGCATCGGCAGTGCGGTCAACGGTTCATAGGTCGAGTTGAGCAGCAGCACCCGCCGGCGGCCCCAGATCGAGGGTTCGGGATGGTTGTCGGCACCCTGGGCGACGCTGTGCAAGGCGTGAGCGGCAGCGCCGACTGTCGACCCGGGTGAGCCCGTCGCTGGCCGGTGGTGCCGGTGGCCGCGACCGTTCTTGCGCTGCGCCATACGTCCTCCGTCCGACAGTCCACCACGGATCACCGCCGATCGCACGGCAATTCTGATCGTGTTCGCTGGTCAGTCCGGTGAACTTCACGTGACGGCCCCTGGTGGTCGTCGCGCGGTCACCTGCGGATCCGGCGTTGACGTGCCCGCAAAAGCAAGTAGTGCATTACTCATGCCGTGCGGCTGAGCTGGCCTCAGACTGTGTCTATGACAGACGGGGGCACGACGACCGACATCTACCTGCGCTATCACCCGGACCTGGCCAAGGCCCCGGCCGCCGAGGACGCCTTGATCGAGAAAATGGTCAACGACCTGCGCAAGAACAACGAACACCAATACGCCAAGAGCAAGACAGAGCCGGCGCTGCAGCGCCACGGCAAGCCCCACGCGATCCGCGACGCGCACGCCAAGAGCTGCGGCATCCTGCGCGGGGAACTCACCGTCAACCCCGACCTACCCGCCGAATTGCGGCAGGGCATGTTCGCCGAGCCGGGCAAGACCTACCCGGTGATCGCCAGGATCTCGACGACGTCCGGGGCGATCCGGTCCGATCAGGTGCGCGGCGTGCGGGGGCTGGCGCTGAAGGTCATCGGGGTCACCGGTGGGCGCGTCGACGCCCGATTCCCGGAACCGAACCAGGACTTCGTCTTCGTCACCGAACCCACGTTCCTGTTCAAGGACGCCGCGGACTACGCCGCGGCCGGGATGCGCACCGCCAAGCTCCTGGCCCGGCTGCCCGACCGGCTGATCATCGGCGTGAACACGCTGTTGCGCGGCCTGCGCCGACTCCGCAGACTCACCGGCGGCGACCTGCCGGCCAAGCTGCGGGTGTTCGCCGAGCCGAACCGCCACGTGCTGGGGCAGACGTTCTACACCGCGGCCCCGATCCGGTTCGGCGACTACGTGGCAAAGATCAGCGTCGCACCGCACTCCCCTTCGGTGACCGCGCTGGTCCCCGAAACGATCAGCCCGACCGGCGCGAACGCGCTGACCGACGCCGTCGTCGATTTCTTCGCCAGCAACAGCGCCGAGTACGTCGTCTCGGCTCAGTTGTGCACCGATATCACCAATATGCCGATCGAAGATGCCACGGTGGAGTGGCCGGGGACGCTGTCGCCGTACCGGCCGGTGGCCATCCTCCGCTACCCCCGGCAAACGGCCTACAGCGACGCGCTCCGCGACTTCGGCGACGACGTCCTGACGTTCAACTCGTGGCGCGCCATCGAGGAACACCGCCCCCTGGGCTCCATCAACCGTCTCAAGCTCCGGGTCTACGAGGCCTCGAGCGAATTCCGACACCTCCGAAACCATGTCGATCGCTTCGAGCCAACCGCGCTGTCGGACCTCCCCAACTGAGGCGAGTGCTCATCGCACACACGGGATCAGCGAGAAACGGCGGTCCCCGCGAATTACACTCCCCGCTATGCCCCACGGTTGGCAAATACTGGATCGACCCAATGAGTTCGGCGCGGTCCGATCCGCGCTGACCGATGCCAGCTCCTGCGGTGTCGTGTTGGTCGGTGCCGCCGGGGTGGGCAAGACCACGTTGGCACGCGCGGTGACCGAATCGCTGCGCTCCCAGGTCCACTGGGTGGCCTCCACCGAATCCTCGCGTAGCATCCCGTTGGGCGTCTTCGCCAACCTGATCGGCCCGACCACGTCCCGCGACGCCATCGCACTGCTCGCCTCAGCCCGGGAATCCCTTGTCTCCCAAGGGAACAGTGTTGTCGGCGTGGACGATGCGCACCTGCTCGACGAGCTGTCGGCCACCTTGCTGCACCAGCTCGCCGTCGACCAGACCAGCCACATCCTGGCCACCGTGCGCACCGGTGAACCGGTACCGGATGCGGTGACGTCCCTGTGGAAGGACGGCTACCTGCGCCGCATCGAGCTCGAACCGTTCACCAAAGCGCAGAGCATCATGCTGGTCGAGTCGGTCATCGGGGGCCGGCTCGAGGGCCTGTCGGCGGACTTGATGTGGGAGTCCTCGGGCGGTAACCCGCTGTTCCTGCGCCACCTGGTGGAGGGTTCGATCGACGCGGGCACGCTGCGCCGCGTCGACGAGGTGTGGCAGCTGCGCGGCCCCACGGCGGTGCCGTCGGGTCTGGCCGCGCTGCTGCAGACCCGACTGGACCAGGCCGGAGCCGAGGTGCTCGGCGCGCTGAAGCTGCTCGCGCTGTGCGAGCCGCTGGACATCGAGGCCCTGACCGAGCTCGCCGGTGACGACGCCGTCGACGCCGCCGAGGCGCGTGGGCTGATCCGCTTCCAGCAGGACGGGCCCGTGCTCAACGCGCGGTTCAGCCATCCGCTGGTCGGCGACGTCGTGCGCAGCCGGGTCGGCCGCGCCGCCGAACGTCGCCTCAAGGGGCAGGTCGTGGAGGTGTTGCGCCGCCGGGAGCTGAACTCGGCGGCCAGCCGGATCCGGATGGCGCAGCTGTCGATCGACAGCGACCAGTCCGTCCAGGAGGAACTGCTGATCGCCGCCGCCAAGGACGCGATCTACCTGTCCAACCTGCCACTCGGGGAGCGGCTGGCCCGGGCTGCCTACGACCGCAGCGGCAGCCTGCAGGCCGGTGAACTGCTGTCCCGGGCGCTGCTGTGGCAGGGCAAACCCGCTGCCGCCGAAGCGATCCTGGCGAAGTTCGACCCGGACGAACTCGACGAGTGGCAGCTGGTCCGGTGGGGGACGCCGCGGGCCTCGCACCTGTTCTGGGCGATGGGTGATGTGGACCGCGCGCACGAGGTGCTCACGCTGGTCCGTCAGCGGGTGCAACATCCCGCGCTGGCGTTGTTCGTCGATGCGGCCGGCTCAGCGATGGCCGTCCACGAGAACAAGATCGACGCGGGCATCGAGGCCGCGTTGAAGGTGCTCGCCGATCCGTTGGTGTCGGATCAGGCGTTCGAGTTCGCCGCGTTCGCCGCCGGATTGGCGATGCCCGTCGCCGGCCGCGGTGACGAGTTCGAACCGATCGCCGCGCGTTGCCGGGCCGACCAGAAGACCACCGACGGGATGATCCGGGTGATGGTGAGGTACTGCGATGTGCTGGCGCTGACCCACATCGGTGAGCTGGATCTCGCCGACAAGCGGGTCGCCGACTACGCCGACTTCTCGTCGGTGGGGCAGTTCACGGCGTGGGCGATCGCCAGGATCATGGCGGGCGTCGTCGCGACCGCCCGGGGTGATTTCCCGGACGCGGTGACGTCCATCGAGCAGGCGCTGGCGGCGCTCAACGCCGAGACGTCGCTGCCCTGGCAGCTGCCCGGCCGGTTGCTGCTGGCCCGCGCCTATGCCGCGCTGGGCCGGACCGGCGAGGCCGAGCGGGTGCTCACCGACGCCGCCGAACACTCGGGGCGCTCGGCCGCCCTGCATGAACCGCAGCGGCTCATCTCGAAATCCTGGCTGGCCGCCGCCAAGGGCATGGAGCGGCGGGCCGTCGAGCTGGCCCGTGCCGCGGCCGCCAACGCGCACGAGTCCGGCCAGTACGCGATCGAGGCCGAGGCGCTGCACCACGCGACCCGGTTCGGGGACACCGGCACCGCGGCCCGGCTGGCGGAACTGGCCACCGTGGTGCACGGGTCGGTGGTCTGTCTGCAGGCCCGGCACGCCGAGGCGTTCGCCGCGGGCAACGCCGCGGCGCTGGACGAGGTCAGCACCGCGTTCGAGCACGCGGGTCTGCTGCTGTCGGCCGCCGACGCCGCCGCGCAGGCCGCGGTGTTGCACGACGCCGCCGGCGACCGGCGGCGCACCAACGAGTCCGGTGCCAACGCGCTGCGGCTGGCCGAGCGGTGCGGCGGGGCCACCACCCCGGCGATCAAGACCGCGGCGCGGCCGTTGCCGCTCACACCGCGGGAACGCGAGATCGCGGAGCTGATCGCCGCGGGCCTGAGCAATCGGGAGATCGCCGAGCAGCTCGTGCTGTCGGTCCGCACGGTGGAGGGCCACGTGTACCGCGCTTGCTTCAAGCTCGACGTCGCCGACCGCGACGAGCTGGGCAAGCTGATCCGCCGGGACAAGGACGAGGACCAGTAGGGCGGGTCCCGGACGCCGGGCCGGCGGCGGCCATGGCCCACAATGGACAGGATGAACGCACAGCAGGGTCCGGCCGGTATGCAGCAGTCGTTCTATGACGCGGTGGGTGGTCACGAGACGTTCGACACCATCGTGGCGCGGTTCTACCAGCTGGTCCGCGAGGACGAGATCCTGCGTCCGCTGTACCCCGAGGACGACCTCGACGGCGCCGAGGAGCGCCTGCGGATGTTCCTCGAGCAGTACTGGGGCGGGCCGCGCACCTACTCCGATCAGCGCGGCCACCCGCGCCTGCGGATGCGGCATGCGCCGTTCCGGATCGGCTACCTCGAGCGCGACGCGTGGCTGCGGTGCATGCACACCGCGGTGGCCGAGATCGACTCCGACACCCTCGACGATGCGCACCGCCAGGAGCTGATCGCCTACCTGGAGATGGCCGCCGACTCCATGGTCAACTCCCCCTTCTGACCGTCGCGCCCGGACACCCAGCCGTCCACCCGCCGAAATTGCATTCCAGCAGGGCCCCACTCGATCTTTCGCTGCTGGAATGCAATTTCGGCGAGGATCAGCGCAGGACGACGGCCGGGTCGCCGCGGCGGCGGTACACGCTGCCGAACCGCGCGTCGACACGCAGCCACAGCGGGGTGGTCCGCACCCGCACCACCTCGTCGGCGGGCAGCGACTGCGGCAGGAATCCCATTGCCGTCAACGCGAAAACGCAACGCATCGGGATGCCGACGGTGTCGGCGTCCGAGGTGACCGAGACGACCTGCTGATCCAGCAGCGACGCCGGCGGGCCGTGCGCGCTGCCGTGCTCCTTGGCCAGCCGCTGACCACGGTCCGCCAGCTCCAGCACCACCCCGGCCGGCACGTCGTCGATGTGCACGAACCCCGAGTCCGGCGGCAGCACCCCGCGCCAGGCCGAGTCCATCGCGAAACCAGGGTCGACGTAGCCGTCGTCGGCCATCGTCGTCAGCCCGGACCGCAGCGCGTCGGCACCGGCGGACAGGTCGGCCGGGCGCACGGTGCCGCCGACCACCCGGCTGGCCAGCACATCGAAACCCGTTGCGACCCATGCGACGATCAACCCGCCGGGCCGTTCCCGCAGCCGGACCACCGCCGCCTCGTCGAGGCGGCGCGCCCGCTCGACGAAGGTGGCCAGGTCGTCGCGGCCCGCGAGCCGGTGCGGCTCGTCGAGCCACACCCCGCGTTCTGTCGTGGTCATCGCGCCCAGGATTGCAGGTACTCCCGCTGCCTATCGGAGAGTCGTTGCAGCCGTTGCTCTTCGATGTGCACCGCAGCCAGCTGCGTCTCCGCGATGACCGCGGGCCTGGAGTCGGGTGCGGCGCCCACCGACCGCACCTCGTAGCCGATCGTGAAATCCACCGCCCGCACCCGCTTGGACCACATGGTGACCTGCAGCGGCGAGTCGACCAGCCGCAGCTGGGCCTTGTAGACGATGTTCACCTCGGCGATCAACAACCCGATCGTGGTGATCTCCTCGCCGAACGGCTCCCGCAGGAACGGGATCCGGGCCTCTTCGAGGATCGTCACCATCGTCGCGTGGTTGATGTGCTGGTACATGTCGATATCGGACCACCGCACATGCACCGGTGCGGTGAATCCGCGCCGCTCGCTCACCCAGAGGTTCCCGTTCCACTCGTCCTGGTCATCGACCGGATCTGGCGGGCGGCCACCGACAGCGTGGCCAGGTCGTGCTCACCGCTCTCGTACAACTCGGTCAACGTGCGGCGGGCCCGCGTCACCCTGGAGCTGTTGGTCATCTCCCACTCGGCGATCTTCTGCTCACCGTCCTCGTCGGGTTCGCCGACAGCCAGCACGTCGAAGCACAGGGCACGCAGGGAGCCGTAGATATCGTCGCGAATCGCCAACCGCGCCAACGAATGCCAGCGGTCATCACGGGACAGCCGGGACACCGCGGTGAGCAGACCGTCGGCACCGAGGTGGTCCATCAACGCGAAGTAGGCGTCGGCGACCTCGGCGGGATCCCGGTCGACGATGTCGGCGATGTCGATCACGTCGAGCAGGCTGAACTGGTACAGCCCGCTGGCCACCGTGTACGCCAGCTCGTCGGACACCCCGTGCGAGCTGAACTCCCCCGCTTCCTTGGTCACGATGGCCTTGTCGTCGCCGCGCAGCCACTGCGCCATCTGCGGGGTCAGCATGGCCACCTTCTCGGCAAACCGGTTGATCTCGGCACCCACCGCCAGCGGTTGGGGCCGGAAGTTGAGCAGCCAGCGTGCCGCGCGGTCGACGAGCCGGCGCAGGTCCAGGGTCATCCGATCGGTCACCGCGACGGGCACCCCGTCGGCACCGGCGGCCCGGATCTGGCGCCACACCCGGCCGAACCCGAAGATCGCGTCGCCGGCCACGTAGCTGCGCACGGCGTCGATCGGCGCCACCCCGACGTCCTCGGTGACCCGGTAGGCATACGAGATGCCCGCCGTGTCGACGAGGTCGTTGACCAGCATGGTGGCGACGATCTCCCGGCGCAGCTGGTGCGACCGGATCTCGGTGCTGAAGTGGTCGCGCAGCGTGGTCGGGAAGTACGACGGCAGCCGGGAGGCGAACACCTCCTGGTCGGGCAGTTCACCGGCGAGCAGGTCGTCCTTGAGGGCGAGCTTGACGTGGGCCATCAGCGTCGCCAGCTCCGGGGACGTCAGACCGATACCGGCCTCGGCGCGCCTGCGGATCTCCTTCTCCGACGGCAGCGCCTCCAGTTCCCGGTTGAGGCCGCGCTCGGCGACGAAGTCCTTGATCATCCTGGCGTGCACCGACAGCAGGCTGGCCGCGTTGGCCCGGCTGGTGCCCATCAGGTCGTTCTGGCTTTCGTTGTCGGCCAACACGAGTCGGCCGACCTCGTCGGTCATCGACAACAACAGCTCAGAACGCGTCTCGGCGTCGACCTTGCCCGCAGTGACCAGCGAGTCGATCAGGATCTTGATGTTGACCTCGTGGTCGGAGCAGTCCACCCCGGCGGAGTTGTCCAACGCGTCGGTGTTGATCCGCCCGCCCACCAGGTCGAACTCGACCCGGCCCAACGACGTCACCCCGAGGTTGCCGCCCTCCCCGATCACCTTGGCGCGCACCTGGTTCCCATTGACCCGCACCGCGTCGTTGGCGCGGTCGCCGACGTCGGCGTCGGCCTCGCTCTCGGCCTTGACGTACGTGCCGATGCCGCCGTTGAACAGTAGGTCGGCGGGCGCCTTGAGGATGGCCTTCATCAGCGCCGGCGGCGTGAGCTCGCTCACCCCGTCCTCGATGCCCAGCGCGGCACGCGCCTGCGGGCTGATCGGGATCGACTTCTGCTGGCGGCTGTACACCCCGCCACCCTCGCTGATCAGCGACTTGTCGTAGTCATCCCAACTGGACCGGGGCAGGTCGAACAGCCGCTTGCGTTCCCGCCACGACGTCGCGGCGTCGGGGTTCGGGTCGATGAAGATGTGCCGGTGATCGAACGCCGCGAGCAGCCGGATGTGTTGGGAGAGCAGCATGCCGTTGCCGAACACGTCGCCGCTCATGTCGCCGACGCCGACGACGGTGAAGTCCTCGGACTGGGTGTCGATCCCCATCTCCCGGAAGTGCCGCTTCACCGACTCCCAGGCGCCCTTGGCGGTGATGCCCATCGCCTTGTGGTCGTAGCCCACCGAGCCGCCCGAGGCGAACGCGTCGCCCAGCCAGAACCCGTAGGACTTCGCCACGTCGTTGGCGATGTCGGAGAACGTCGCGGTGCCCTTGTCCGCCGCCACCACCAAATAGGCGTCGTCGCCGTCACGGCGGATCACCTCGGGCGGGGTCACGATGGCGCCAGTGGCCTTGTCGACGTTGTCGGTGACGTCGAGCAGCCCCGCGATGAACAGCCGATAACACGCCACCCCCTCGTCGCGGGTGGCGTCCCGGTCGACCGCGGGGTCACCGGTGGGTTCCGGAGCGTGCTTGACGACGAACCCACCCTTGGCGCCGACGGGCACGATCACCGCGTTCTTGACCGCCTGCGCCTTGACCAGACCCAGGATCTCGGTGCGGAAGTCCTCGCGCCGGTCCGACCAGCGCAGCCCGCCGCGGGCGACGAAGCCGAACCGCAGGTGCACCCCCTCGACCCGCGGCGAGTAGACGAAGATCTCGAACTTCGGCCGCGGCAGCGGCAGCTCGTCGATCAGCTCGGGATTGAGCTTGAACGACAACACGTTTCGACCGCGAGCCGAATCCGGGTTGGTGACGAAGTAGTTGGTGCGCAGCGTCGCCTGGATCATGGATGCGAACGCCCGCAGCACCCGGTCGGTATCGAGGCTGACCAGCGCGTCGATGTCGGCGGACACCGCGGCCGCGGCGGCCTGGGCGTCCAGGTTGGCCCCGCCGTCGTCCTCGCCACCCGGGCTGAACAGCGCCTCGAAGAGTTCGACCAGCGAGCGCGCCGTGCCGGCGTTGTCGTTGAGCACCGTCTCGATGTGCGACTGGCTGTAGGGGAAGCCGGCCTGGCGCAGGTACTTGGCGTAGGCCCGCAACACCGCGACCTGCTGCCAGGTCAGGCCGGCCCGCAGCACCAGCTCGTTAAAGCGGTCGATCTCGGCGTGCCCGTGCCAGATCGCGGTGACGGCGTCGGCGAAGCGCTGGGCGGTGGCCTCGCGTTCCGGGCCGGGCGCGGCCTCGGGGATGCCGCGGTGCGGGGAAACCTTGAACTGGTAGATCCACACCGGCAGCCCGTCCGGGCGCTCGACGGTGAAGGGCCGTTCCTCGAGCACGACGACGCCCATCGACTGCAGCATGGGCAGCAGCTGACTCAGCGACGCCGAGCGCCCGCCGAGATACCAGATCAGGTGCCGGACACCGTCGTCGGACGGCTCGCCGCTGTCGGTCAGGACCAGTTTGACCGAGTTATCCTGCAGCTCTTCGATGATCGCGATGTCGTTGAGCGCGTGCAGCGGGGTGATGGCCTGCTTGTACACCTCGGGGAACGCGGCGGCGTAGTGCTCGGCGGTGTTCTGTTCGATCGAGGCGCCCTTGACCGCACCGAGCAGCCGGTCGGCCCAGGTGCGGGCCGCCTCGGTGAGCAGGTCCTGGATGCGCGATTCGTTGGCCTCGGACGTGTCGACGTCGCCGGGCCGCGACCCTTCGGGCAGCCGCACCGTGAAATGGACGACGGCCCAGGGTGATTCGCTGACGCGGGCGGCGTAGTCGATGCTGACCCCGCCGAGCTCGCGGACCAGGATGTCCTGCATCTCCAGCCGCACCGCGGTGGTGTAGCGGTCACGGGGCAGGTACACCAGGCAGGACAGGAAGTGGGCGAGCGGATCTGCCCGCATGAACAGCAGGGTGCGCCGCCGCGACCCCAGCTCGACGACGGCCATCGCCATGTCGAGCAGGTCGCGCGCGTTGAGGGCGAACAACTCCGACCGCGGAATGGTCTGGATGATGTCGAGCAGCAGCTGCCCGGGGTGGCTGGGATCGCGGTGGGCCAGCGCGAGCGCATCGTTGACCCGGCGCGAGATCAGCGGGATCTCGAGAACGTTGGCGTTCATCGCCGCGACGGTGAACAGGCCGACGAACCGGTGCTCGATCGCGGCGGCGGCGTCGCCGTCGGACTGTTCGCGCACCACGACGATCTGCGGATAGGCGCCGTAGCGCAGGAAGCTGGGGATCGTCGCCTGCGCCAGCGCCAACAGCTCGTCCTTGTTGGTCAGCTGCGGCAGCACATCCTCGCGGGTACGCAGCACCCCGAGCCGACTCGACGGGTCGACGGTGGCCTCACCGTCGCGGACCCGGCAGCGCTGGTAGCCCAGCAGCACGAAGTGCCCGTCGGCCAGCCAGCGCAGCAGCGCGGCGACGTCCTTGCGGTCGGTGCTGGGGAATCGCCGCCCGGTGTCGCTGTCGAGCTCGGCGGCCAGGCTGCGCAGCGTGGCCGCCATGCCCGACGACTCCAGGGCGACCAGGCGGGCGTCCTCGAGCACCCGCGGCAGCAGCTCCTCGGCCTGGGTGAGGGCACGCCGGTCCACCGAGCGGGACAGCTGCACGTGCACCCACGTCTCGTCGGCGCCGTCGGTGAAGGTGGCCTCGGACGGCGGTGCGACGTCGAGCAGCTCCCCCGCCGAACCGCGGCGGACCCGGAACACCGGGTTCATGATGGCCTTGTAGGCCACCCCGACCCGGTGCAGCAGCACGGTGACCGAGTCCATCAGCATCGACGCGTTGTCGGTGACGATCTGCAGCGCGGGGCCGAACCCGGCGGGATCGTCGGCGGCGTAGACCGCGACCCGGGTCTCTCCGGGGGACCGCTGTCGGCCCAGCTGGTACTGCGCCGCAACCAAGGCGGAGCCGGCCATCTTGTCGGTGGCCGGCCGCTGCAGCGGTCCGGTGACCGCCCCCTCGGCCCCCGGGGCACCACCGTGGGGCCCACGATAGGTCTCCAGATAGGCGGGAACGAGCCTGTCGGTGACCTCAGAGGTCACGTCCTGCTCGATCGGCCCGCCGAAACCACTTGGCTTCAACGACATTCGCCGCTCCTGACTGACGTGCGCACCGGCCACCGTTGGCTGTCACCGGTGCCTGGGAGCACCGGCCACGTGGTCCGCACGACCGAGACTAGTCGCGAGTGAGCTTCCGGTGGGTCACCCGGTGCGGACGGGCCGCTTCCGCGCCGAGCCGCTCGATCTTGTTCTCCTCGTAGCCGCCGAAGTTGCCCTCGAACCAGAACCATTTGGCCTCGTTGTCGCTGTCGCCCTCCCAGGCCAGGATGTGCGTGCAGGTGCGGTCCAGGAACCAGCGGTCGTGGCTGATCACCACGGCGCAGCCGGGGAAGTTCTGCAGCGCGTTCTCCAACGAGCTGAGGGTCTCCACGTCCAGGTCGTTGGTCGGTTCGTCGAGCAGGATCAAGTTGCCGCCCTCTTTGAGGGTGAGCGCGAGGTTGAGCCGGTTGCGCTCACCACCGGACAGCACCCCGGCGGGTTTCTGCTGGTCGGGACCCTTGAACCCGAACGCCGACACATAGGCCCGGGACGGGATCTCGTTCTGGCCGACCTCGATGTAGTCGAGCCCGTCGGAGACCACCTGCCACACGGTCTTGTTCGGGTCGATGCCGGCGCGGCTCTGGTCGACGTAGGACAGCTTGACGGTCTCGCCGATCTTGACGGTGCCGCTGTCGGGCTGTTCGAGCCCGACGATGGTCTTGAACAGCGTGGTCTTGCCGACCCCGTTGGGGCCGATCACGCCCACGATGCCGTTGCGCGGCAGCGTGAACGACAGGTCCTTGATCAGCGTCCGGCCGTTGAAGCCCTTGTCGAGGTGTTCGACCTCGACGACCACACTGCCCAGCCGCGGCGGGGTCGGGATCTGGATCTCCTCGAAGTCCAGCTTGCGGGACTTCTCGGCCTCGGCGACCATCTCCTCGTAACGGTCCAGGCGGGCCTTGTTCTTGGCCTGCCGGGCCTTGGCGCCCGAGCGGACCCAGGCCAGCTCGTCCTTGAGCCGCTTCTGCAGCTTCTGGTCCTTCTTGCCCTGCACCTCGAGCCGTTCGGCCTTCTTCTCCAGATACGTGGAGTAGTTGCCCTCATACGGGTAGGCCCGGCCGCGGTCGAGCTCGAGGATCCACTCGGCCACGTTGTCCAGGAAGTAGCGGTCGTGGGTGACCGCGAGGATCGCGCCCGGGTAGGAGGCCAGGTGCTGTTCGAGCCACAGCACGCTCTCGGCGTCGAGGTGGTTGGTCGGTTCGTCGAGCAGCAGCAGATCCGGCTTGGACAGCAGCAGCTTGCACAGCGCGACGCGGCGCTTCTCACCGCCGGAGAGATGGGTCACCGGCTCGTCGGGCGGCGGGCAGCGCAATGCGTCCATCGCCTGCTCGAGCTGGCTGTCGATGTCCCATGCGTCGGCGGCGTCGAGCTCCTCCGGCAGCTTGCCCATCTCTTCCATGAGCTCGTCGGTGTAGTCGGTCGCCATCAGCTCGGCGACCTCGTTGTACCGGTTGAGCTTGGCCTTGACGGCCACCCCCGCCTCGACGTTCTCGCGCACCGTCTTGGTCTCGTCGAGCTCGGGTTCCTGCAGCATGATGCCGACGGTGGCGCCGGGCGCCAGGAACGCGTCGCCGTTGTTGGGCTGGTCCAGCCCGGCCATGATCCGCAAGACGCTCGACTTGCCGGCCCCGTTGGGACCGACGACGCCGATCTTCGCGCCCGGAAGGAAGTTCAGCGTGACGTCGTCAAGGATGACCTTGTCGCCGTGCGCCTTGCGGACCTTCCGCATCGTGTAGATGAACTCGGCCATTGCCGTGGTGTCGCCTTTCTCGACCCCGGTCTCGTACCCGGGGATCAGCTGGGATGTCGCAGACAGTCGGGCCCCATCCTAGGCGCGGCGGGCGATGGCGTTGATCCGGCGTCTCCGCCGCTACGCGCTCATCGGCAACCCGGTGCTGTCATCGGTGTCCGCCTGCGTGTCCACCCGCCCGTCCGCGTCCTCGCCGGACGTCTCGAGCCCAGGGGCCTCAGTGGCCTCGGTGGCCTCGGTGGCCTCGGTGGCCGAGTCCGGATGTCGGCGCTTCTCGATGCGGGCGATGCACCGCGCCAGATCGGGCCCGACCGAGGTGGCCCTGATCTCCAGCGACGAACGCCGGTTGCCGTCCCGGTCCTCGTATTCGCTGGTGTACACATAGCCGACAACGATCACCGCGTCGCCCTTCCCGAGACCGGCGCCGACGCCGGTGATCAGCCGCCCCCAGCAGTTCACGGTGGCGTACAGCGAGTTGCCGGCCTCCCAGGTACCCTCCGCGGTGCGCCGGCGCGAGTTGCTGGCCACCCGGAATTTGAAGAGCTCCTGATCGCCGACCCAGCGGCGCTCGGGAGTGGTGATGACGGTGCCCACGACGGTGATAGGGGTCTCGAACATGGTGTGCCTTTCTCGATTTCTCTCGGCAGCGGGCCGGGCACTGCACCCGGCCCGTCGGTGACACCGCCATTGACCCTCGCGCCGCCGACATCGCACGCCGGCAACACCCCTGCACACCCCGTCCCTGTGGATGAATCGCGCATTGGGGATGACCGGGCCGTAGGTTGATCGCCATGACAGCGGATCGCATCGCCCCGTGCTGACCGGCATCCAGGTGGCGATCGCGCCCGCCGGTGATCCCGATGCGGTCCTGTCGGCCCGGCTGCGCGCCGCGGGGGCCACGGTCGGCATCGGACCGGCCGCGATCACCGTGACGGACCCGACCCACCCACCGGCGGCGCCGGTGCGCATCGTCGCGACCGCCGCGGCCCTGCCCACCGCGCTGGCCGTCGACGCCACCGACCTCGCACTGGCCGACGCGGCGCTGGCCGCGCTGGCCGGGGGCGCCCGCAGCGGGGTGTGGCCGGCGCAGGTCCGGCTCGCCGCCCCGCCGGCCCCGGCGATCGGCGTCGCGGCCGGCGTCCCCGATGGCCTCACCGCGGCGCTGGCCCGCGCGGCCACCGCCACGCACTCCTTCGCCGATCCCGGCACCGTCCCGGACGGACTGGACGCCGTCGTCACCACGTCGGCCGGCCCCGTCGCCGACGGGCACTGCGCGGTGACCGTCAGCGTCGACGGCCGGCCGGTCACCGCGCTGGCCCGCGCGTTCGACGACGCGGTGGCCCTCGACATCGCCGCGCTGCTCACCACGGGACGCCGCGCCGACGCGGCGTGGCCGATCCCGGCGTCGGGCGCCGTCGAGTTGGTGGTCTTCGGTGCGCACCTACGTGGCGGCCCGCTGGTCCATCAGCTCACCGACCTCGGGGCGCGGTGGATGGGCGAGATCAGCACGGCGGCCCGCTACCGGATGACGGTGTTGCCGACGGTCCCGCCCAAGCCCGCGGTGACCCGGGTGCCGGACGGGACGGCCGGTGCGGCGCTCTACGGCCACCGCTGGGCGATGTCCGCCGCGGCGCTGGGCCGGTTCCTGACCGCGCTGCCGGCGCCGATGCAGTTGGGCAAGGTCGAATTCGCCGATGGCAGTTGGCGAACCGCGTTCGGCGCGGATGCGGCGGCCGCCACCGGGGCGGACATCAGCTCGTTCGGGAGTTGGCCGGCGGCGATCACCGCGGGCGCTGTCGATGGTGCGGGCCAGCCATAGCGTCCACTACCACCCGGGCGGATGGAGACGATTGCTGCATCGGTGCCGCCAGGCCGGCCCGCCCGGTCACGCTAACACAAAACCTGAATGTCTGAACAGCTGGACAGATAACGTCAGGCGCCCTCGCGGTCGCGGCGCGCCAGCTCGGCCAGCATCGCGTTGTAGGCCGCCAGGTCGGCGTCGTCGTCCCGGTCGGCGGCCCGGTCCAGCCGCCGGGCGGTCCGGTCGTCGCTGCGCCGCCACTGCACGAACAGCGCGATCAGCACCAGCACGAGAGGGACTTCGCCTGCCGCCCAAGCGATTCCGCCACCCAGCCGTTGATCACCGAGGAAGTCGGTGTGCCAGTCCAGCTGCAGTGATCGGTAGAAGGCCTCGCCCAGCGCCGTTTTCGAGCCCATCAGCACCACGCCGAAGAACGCGTGCAGCGGCAGCGATGCGAAGACCACCGCCAGCTTGGCCAGCGGCGGGATCGGCCGGGGCGTCGGGTCCACCCCGATGACCACCCAATAGAAGAGGTAGCCGCTGAGCAGGAAGTGCAGGTTCATCGCCAGGTGCGCGCCGTGCTCGTCGACGGCGGCATCGTACAGGCCGCTGAAGTACAGCCCGTAGAAGCCGATGATGAACAGCGCGGTCGCCACGAACGGGTTGGTGATGCACCTCGAGAACCGCGAGTGCAGCGCCGCGAGCAGCCATTCCCGCGGGCCCGGCGGCGCGCCCCGACCGGCGGGGGGCAGCGCCCGCAGCGCCAACGTCACCGGGGCACCGAGCACCAGCAGGATCGGCGCCAGCATGGACAGCAGCATGTGGGCGATCATGTGCATGCTGAACATCGCGGGCATGTAGCGACCGACGCCCGACGACGTCGCGATCAGCAGCACCAGGCAGCCCAACAGCCAGGCCACCACGCGGCCCACCGGCCAGGCGTCGCCCCGGCGGCGCAACCTGCGCACGCCGGCCAGGTATACCGCGGCCGCGATGATGGCCGCGGTGCCGAACAACAGATCGAAGCGCCAGTCGAACACCAACCGGCTCACTGTGGGCGGGCCCGCCAGGTCGTAGCCGATCTCGACCATCGGGATCGACGGGTCGAGGTTCAGCGGCGGCGGCGGCGGGGTCCGGCCCAGCGCGACCGCCACCCCGAACACCAGCCCGAAGATGACCGCCTCGACCAGCGCCAGCCGGAGCAAGGGGCCGCGCGCCGCGGGATCCTTCTGCAGCGCGGCCACCCCGGTGCGGCGCTGCTGCCAGCCCAGGATCCCCAGCGCGCACAGCGCCGTCACCTTGGCCACCAGCAGCCACCCGTAGTCGGTGGTGACCAGATCGCGCAGCCGCACCCGGACCAACGCGTTGATGACGCCGCTGAGCGCCATCGCCACGAAGCACCACAGCGCCACCGCGGAGAACCGCCGGGCCGCCACGTCGGCGTACTCGCCGCCCCGCAGCGCGTGCACCAGCAGCGCCAGCAGGCCGCCGGCCCACAGCGCACCGGCCACCAGATGGATCAGCAGGCTGTTGGTGCCCACGTCGTGGGAACCGCCCGACGCGGAATGCCCGGACATTGCCAACGGCAACAGCGTCACCAGCGACGCGCCGAACAACACCGGGGTCCACGACCAACGCAGCACGGGCGCGCTGAGCACGGCCACGGCCAACGCCAGCAGCGCGGTCCACCGCCAGGCGCCGGCCATCTCGATCAGGCTGGCCACCGACCAGATGTCGGCCGGGCTCAACCGCGCCGACAGCGGCTGGCCGCTGACGTCGGAGACGGTCAGCGGCACCAACAGTGCCGCGCACACCGCCCAGAGCCCCGAGGCCACCGTGCCCACCCGCAGCGCGCGGTAGCCCCCGGCATCGAGGACACCGTTCGTCTGCGGCGGCACCATGAACGCCGCGAACATGAACGACCCGATGGCCGTCACCGCCGCGATCTCCCCCGCGGCCCGCACGAACGGCAGCCCGTAGGTGGTGACCGGTCCGGGGTCGGGCAGGCCGGTCGCGATGAGCGCGTCGGCGAGAGCCAACCCCCCCAGCGCGGCCGCGGTGACCCCGGCCACCGACGCCACCCCGAACAACACCGACCACACCTGTGCGCGACGCGAATCGGCGCGAGCTGGCGAGGTCATGCGCCCAGGGTATGGCGTCGCCGCGACGGCCCTGTCAGGCAGGCTGGTTGCGCAGCTCGCGCCGACTCCGTTCCCGGGCCCAGAACTGGTCGTGCGAGTGCCGGTCGACCTTGTCCATGTCCTTGAGGATGCCGCGCAGCTCGTCGCGGAAGGCCTTGCGGCGCTCATGGAGGTCGGCGGCGGGCTCGAGCAGATGTTGGTCGGCGGCCACCTGCCGGGCGGTGGCGAACAGCAGCGCCGACACCGACTCGTTGCTCTGCACCCGCCCCTGGGCGACGTACTGCCGGCCCAGGCCCAGTGCCTTGTCGATCAGGTCCTTCTCGGAGATGTCGGCAGGCGCATCGATCAACGCGTCGGCGACGATCTGGTAGGCCTCGAAGAACGGCCGCAACAACGGCCCGGCGATCGCCGGGCGCTTGACCCGCAGCAGCGCCTCGATGTCGTCGCCGCCGGCCGCGACGGCGGATTCCCAGTCGTCGTGCCAGGACATCTCCTCGGCGACGTGCTCACGGTAGGCCGCGGAGTCGGCGAAGTAGAAGTCGAACTTCAGCAGGTCCCGCAGCCGCATCACCTGGTTCCAGAACGCCTCCAGCCGATCGGTTTCGGTGTGCGTGGCATAGGCCAGCGCCAGTTCCACCAGCGAGGTCTCCAGGAAGGCGTCGATCATCGAGTTGCGGTAGAAGGCCGCCTCCAGCTCGTCCTGCGGCGCGATGCGCCAGACGGTTTCGCGGCCGCCTTCGACCTTGGTCACCGGATGCCCGTTCGACAGCGCGTCCAGCGCCGCGCGGACCCCGTCGGGGGTGCGTAACCGCAACGCGCTGTTGGTCATCGGGACCTGTTTACGCTCGAGGTAGTCCAGCGAATCCTGCAGGGTGTGGTGCAACTGGTCCAGCGTCAACGCGATCCCGCGCGCGCTGAGCAGCAGTGCCGATACCAGCGCGGTCGCGTTGACCGGGGTGACGTGCAGGATCCGCCAGGCCACCTCGAACGCCATCTTCTGCAGCGCAAGGCGTTTGGCGGCCTCGTCGGTGGCCATCGGGCCGTGCGGTTCGCCGAGGTACTCGCGCATCGAGACCGCCTCGGGGAAGCGGACGTAGATCTTGCCGTAGTTGCGCTCCCCCTGCGCCCGGATGTAGTTGACCAGCCAGGACAACCCTTCGGGGGTCTTCTCCCCGCCGCGGGCGTAGCGCGCGTACTCGGCGGTCTCGTGGAGTTGGTCGAAGCTGATCGACACCGGCTGTAGCAGGATGTCGTCGCTGCGGCCGTCCAGGTAGGCGTCGGCGACGTAGGCGAGCAGACCGAGCTTGGGCGGCAACATCTTTCCGGTCCGCGACCGGGTGCCCTCGATCGCCCAGGACAGGTTGAACCGCTTCTCGACGATGTAGCCGACGAACTGGCGCAGGACGAATTTGTACAGCGGGTCGTCGAGCTTGCGCCGCAGGAAGATGACACCTGAGCGCCGCATCAGCGGCCCCATCACCCCGAAGGACAGGTTGATGCCGGCGAACGTGTGCACCGGTGGCAGCCGGTTCTCCTGCATCGCGACGGGCACGATCACGCCGTCGAGGTAGGACCGGTGCGAGAACAGCAGCACCGCCGGGTGCGCCTCCAGCCCGTGCCGCAGCGCCTCGATCTCGCCGCGGTCGTAGTCGATGTTGGGGTCGAAACCCCGGCTGAAGATGGCCCGCCCCAGCGACGGGATGAGGTCGACGGAGAACCGGCTCCACCCGGTGCTCAGTTCGTCGAGCATCTCGCCGGCCTTCTCCACGGTGGCGCCGGGGATCTTCTCCAACCCCTCCCGGAAGCGCGCCGACGCCAAGACCTCCGGCTTGATCAGGTGCGGCGACTTGTACTCGGGCCCGAGCAGCCGCAGCTCCACCCGCTCGATCGCCAGGATCGCTCGCCGGATCACGAATCGGGCGAACTCCCTGGGGTTTTCGGCGACGGTGGTGTCGCTCCACTGCTGGTGCAGCTCGGAGACCTTCGCCGGCTCACCGGCGACCACCCGGGCGCGTGACGGGTCCCGATCGAGGATGCGCTTCTGCAGCAGCTGCGGCGGGCGGTAGGTGTCCCGGCCGGACACAAGGGCCACCACCTTGGACCGGGTCGGCAACCCGCCGGGCACCCAGAACACCCGCACTGGGATGACGGACCGGTCGGCGTCGGCTTGGAGCAACTCGACCAGCTGGGACAGCACGCCCGGTGGGGGGTCGTCGTCGGCGGGTAGCTCGAGCACTTCGATGGTGGACTCGGGACGCTCGCGCCGCTGATCGTGCAGCCAGTCGTTGAGCAGCTGTTTCTCGGCCGGTGAGGCGACCGAGGCCAGCACCAGGCTGTCGCCGGTGGCGCTGTAGGAGGCGATGTCGTCGGCGGTCAGCTTCATGGCCGGCCCTTCGCCCGGGTGGTGCTCGTGTTCTTGGCCCCGGTGTTCTTGGTCCCGGTGTTCTTGGCCACGGTCTTTTTGGCCACGGTCTTCTTGGCCGGGGTCTTCTTCTCCGCCGGCTTCTTCGGTGCCGCCTTCTTGCGGGCCGCGGTCTTCTCGGCCTGGCCGCGGCGCCGGTAGAGGTCCGGCACCGGCAGTTCGTCGCGCGGCCAGTCCGCCAGCGTGTCCAGGTAGAGCTGGCGGACCGCGGCGATGCGCTCCTCGAGGTTGTCGTGCGTCCAGTCGTCGACCGGGATGGGCGGGTAGACAACGACATCGACGGTGCCGGGGTTGAACGTGCTGGAGTCTCGCGCGGCGATGACCTCGGCGTTGCGGATCACGATGGGCACGATGGGGATGCCGACCGACATCGCGATGCGGAACGGGCCCTTCTTGAACGGGCCGACCTCGGTGGTGTCCAGTCGGGTGCCTTCGGGGGCGATCAGGATCGACAGGCCCTTGCGCGCCAGCTCTTCGACCTTCTTGAGGCCCTCGACGGCCTTCTTGGGGTCGTCGCGGTCGATGAACGCCGCGTCGAGGATCTTGCCGATCGTGCCGACGATCGGGTCGCCCTCCAACTCCTTCTTGCCGACCGAGGTGAAGTTGTCCTTGACCAGCCGGCCGGCGATCAGCGGGTCGGCCTGGTTGCGGTGGTTGAAGATGAACACCGCGGGCCGCTGGGCGGTCAGGTTCTCCTCGCCGAGTACCTGCAGGTTGATGCCGATGGTGTCGAGTAGCGTCCGGCCGAACACCGACGTGAAGAAGTTGACCCCGGTGCGCTTGCTGCGGGTCAGCAGGCCGACGCCGATGGCGCCCGCGGCCACCGGCATCATCGTCGCCACCCCGGCGACGGTGCGCAGCTGCGACAGCGGACTGGCGCCGCTGCGGCTGCTGAACCGTAGGATCGGCCAGCCCCGCTTGGCGGCCACGGCGGCCAGCTTGCCCTCGGGGTTCGTCGGGCGTGGATTGCCGACCAGGTACATCAGCGCGACGTCCTCGTCGCCGTCGGCGTAGAAGTAGCTCTTGGCCAGGTCGACCCCGTTGGCCGCGGCGAACTCCTGCACCGCCCTGGCCTTGCCCGGACCCCAGATGATCGGCCGGACGACTTCGCCGGTGATCAAGCCGTCCTCGTCGGTCTCGAACTTGTTGCTCAGCACGTTGGTGATGCCCAGGAACCGGGCCACCGGCTCGACCTGCACGGTCAGCGCCGAGGAGCTCAGCACCACGGTGTGGCCGCGGGCCATGTGGGCGCGGACGATCTCGCGCATCTCCGGGTAGATGCGGGAAACGATCTTCTGCACGAACAGCCGTTCGGCCAGCTCGTCGATGTCGGCGAAGGAGTTGCCGCGCAGCATCCGGGCGCCCTTGCCGATGAGGTCCTCGAACTCCGACCGACCGAGCTGATGGTTGAGGCCGGCCTGCACCATGCCGATGAACTCACCGACCGACATCTGGCCGCGGCGCAACCGGTCCTGGGTCATGACGACCCCGGTGAAGCCGGCCACCAGGGTTCCGTCGAGGTCGAAGAACGCGCCGATCTCGGGGCCCGACGGGCTTGCCTCGATCTCGGCGACCGAACCCGGGAGGCGCATCTGGCCGTTTGCCGATGTCATGGGGCGACACTTCCGTTGGAGGAGGCGGAACTGGATCGGGCGGTGAACGTGACCGGGTCGGCGCGACCCGGCCCGCCGAGGGCGAGGACTTCGTCGAAGCCGTCGAGCAGGCACTGCGCGAGCAACTCCGGATCGCTGACCGAGGCCTTGTCGTGGCGCAGCGTCACGGTGCAGTAGCCGGACCGGGAGATCAGCACGACCATCATCGCCACCCCGGGCAGCGGCCCGAGCCCGTACTGCCGCAGCACCTTCGCCCCGGCGATGTAGGTGTCCGCGGCGTAGACGGGCACGTTGCTGGCCTGCACGTCGGAGTTGACGATCGAGCCGGCGATCGACTCCAGCACGGTATCGGGCAGCAGGCTGACCACCGGGGCGATCGCCCCGACCATGTCCAGCGCGCGCTCCTCACGCTTGCGGGTCATCTGCGAGCGGATGTTCTTGATGCGCACCGCGGGGTCGGCCAGCCCGATCGGCGCCGCGAGGTTGACCCCGACGAAGCGGTTCCCGCCGGCCGGGTCGGCCTCCGAGCGCAGGTTCACCGGCACCGCCATCGGCAGGGTATCGATCGGCACACCCTTGGCTTCGTGGTAGAGCCGCAGCGCGCCGCAGAGTCCAGCCAGGTATGCGTCGTTGATCGAGCCGCCTGCGGATTTGGCGGCGCGGTGCAGGTCGCCGAACTCGATGTCGATGGCTTCGCTGCGCGAGGACAGGCTGCGGCGGCGCAGCAACGGCGACGGGTCGGCCACCGGCCCCACCACCCTGGCCCCGGACATGGCGTAGTCGACGATGTTGCCCAGCCGCGACACCGGGTCCCGCACCACGTGCCCGACCGCTTGGGCGGTGCCGAACAGCACGTCGCGGACGTTGGCCGCGATCGTGATGGGCAACCGGGTGAGGCCCTGACGCATCAGGTCGTTGGGCGACAGATCGGTCGGTATCGGCAGCGGTGGCGGGGCCTGCGGCGGCGGATCGCGTTCCAGGTCGTAGAGGCTGGCGAACATCTCGACCCCGCCGACGCCGTCGGTGACGGCGTGGCTGAAGTGCATCATCAGCGCGGCCTGGCCGTGTTCCACCCCTTCGATCAGGGTGGCCGTCCACAGTGGCCGGGAAATGTCCAGCGGGGACTGTGCGGCCACCTCGGCGAGATCCATCACCTGCCGCCAGGTGCCCGGCCCCGGCACCTGGACCCGCCGCAGGTGGAAGTCGAGGTTGAAATCGGGGTCGACGACCCAGCGCGGCGACGCCGTCGGCAGCGTCGGGGTGACGACCTTCTGCCGCAACCGCAGCACCTTGCGGGAGGCGTACTCGAACCGGGTGCGGAACCGCTCCCAGTCCGGGGTGGTGTCGAGGCGCTCGACCGTCAGGATCCCTGAGCGGGTACGCGGATTGGCTTCGCCGCGGTGCAGGATCTGGTCGAATGCGCTGAGTTCCTCGGGGAGTCCGGCCGCATCCAGTTCCGACGCGTTGCTCATGCGCACCACGCTAGTCGGCGACGGCTGCACAAGGACCTCATTCTCGGCGAGATAGACTCCTGCGCGTTGCCTCCGTAGCTCAGTTGGATAGAGCAAGGGCCTTCTAATCCCTAGGTCGCAGGTTCGATTCCTGCCGGGGGCGCTCGTCAGCGCCAGTGTCCAGCCGCGCTGATCATCATCATGTGGCGTTCAGTCGCGCCGCTACGCCAGCGGGCCGACGACGCCCTCTGCCGCCGCGACCACCGCGCCGGAGGCGACCCGGTCGAGGACGGCGTCGATCTCGGGTGCCAGGTAGCGATCCGGCCCCGGCCCCTGCACCGACGAGCGCACCAGCGCGAGCACCGCACCGGTGGCCGGTGACGGGGTCAGGGGCCGGCGCAGGTCCATCCCCCGTGCGGCGGTGAGGACCTCGACGGCGAGCACCCGGGTCAAGCCGTCGACGGCGCGCCGCAGCTTGCGTGCCGCGGACCAGCCCATCGAGACGTGGTCCTCCTGCATCGCCGACGACGGGATCGAGTCGACGCTGGCAGGGGCGGCCAGCCGCTTCAGTTCTGAGACGATGCCGGCCTGGGTGTACTGGGCGATCATGTGGCCGCTGTCGACCCCGGGGTCGTCGGCGAGGAACGGGTTCAGGCCGTGGCTGCGCGCGACGTCCAGGAAGCGATCGGTGCGCCGCTCGCTGATGCTCGCCAGGTCGGCGACGGCGATGGCCAAGAAGTCGAGCACGTACGCCACCGGCGCGCCGTGGAAGTTGCCGTTGGACTCGACGAGCCCGTCGAGCGTGACGACGGGGTTGTCGACGACGCTGGCCAGCTCGCGTTCGGCGACGGTGCGCGCGTGGGCGGCGGTGTCGCGGCCGGCGCCGGCGACCTGTGGTGAGCAGCGCAGCGAATAGGCGTCCTGCACACGGGTGCACTCCGGCGTACGGTGGCTCGCCACGATCGCCGAATCCGCGAGCAGTGCACGAAGATTCGCCGCCGATGCGGCCTGGCCGGGATGCGGCCGCAGCCGCTGCAGGTCGTCGGCGAAGACCCGGTCGGTGCCCAGCAGCGCCTCAACGCTCATGGCCGCGGCGATATCGGCGACCCGGAACAGGTTGTCCAGGTCGGCCAGGGCCAGTACCAGCTGCCCGAGCATGCCGTCGGTGCCGTTGATGAGGGCCAGTCCTTCCTTCTCGGCGAACTCCACCGGGCGCAGGCCGTGCGCGGCCAGCGCGTCGGCGGCGTCCCGCAGCGCACCGGAGCTGTCCCGGACCTGCCCCTCCCCCATCACCGCGAGTGCGACGTGCGCCAGCGGCGCGAGATCGCCTGAGCAGCCGAGACTTCCGTACTCGTAGACCACCGGCGTCAGGCCACCCGACAACAGGTCGGCGTAGGCCTGAGCGGTCTCCCGGCGCACCCCGGTGCGGCCGCTGGCCAGGGTGGAGAGGCGCAGCAGCATCATCGCGCGCACGACCTCGCGTTCGACCTCTGCGCCCGAACCCGCGGCGTGCGAGCGAATGAGGCTGCGCTGCAACGCCGTCCGCATCTCGGCCGGGATGTGCCGGGTGGCCAGGGCGCCGAACCCGGTCGACACCCCGTAGACGGGCCTGGGGTCGGCGGCCAACGCCTCGATGAGCTTGCGGCTCTCCTCGATCGCCGCCACCGCGTCGTCGGCGAGCGTCACCCCGGCGTCTGCCCTGGCGACCGCGACGACGTCGTCGAAGCTGACGGGACCGATGCCGACGGTGACAGTCATGTCGCTAACCTAGGCCACCGCGCCGGCCGCGATGCCCCGCGAGGACCGCTTTACCGTCTCGGATCTCAGACAGAATCGTCGAACCAGCCGTCCGGCGCGCGCCCGGACAGCGCCGACGTCAACTCCCTGGCGGCACGCCGCACCGCGTGCACCAGCTCGTCCTTCGCGGCGTGGGCATGACGCTGCCGCCACGTCACGCTGATCGCGGCGCACGGACGGCTCGAGTGGTCGAACGCGCAGGCCGCCACCGACTGCAGGCCCTCGGTCACCTGGCCGACCTCCTCGGCCCACCGCTGCCGCCGCTCCTGGGCCAGCACCCTGCGCAGTTCCGGCAGGTTCGCCGGACCCCGGCCGGTGCGGTCGACGAAGGCGCGCGCCGACGGGAACAGCGCCCGCACCTGCGCCGCCGACAGGTGTGCCAGGATCGAGCGCCCGTTGGCGGTCAGGTGCGCGGGCAGGCGCACGCCCACGGCGGTGACCAGCGTGATCGGGATCCGGGCCACCGCGGGCTGCTCCTTGAGCAGGTACAGGCTCTCCGCCCCGTGCAGCACGCCGAGGTGGGCGGTCTCGCCGATCTGCGCGACGAGGCGGCGCAGCAGCGGCCGCGCGAGCAGTTCCAGCGGCTCGTGGCGCAGGTACGCCGAGCCGATCTCGAACGCGGCCATTCCCAGCCCGTAGGTGCGCTCGGCCGGGAAGTGCACCACGAAACCGCGCTCGATCAGGACGTCGAGCAGGTGATAGGTCGACGAGCGCGGGATAGCGAGGTCGCGCGCCAGCGCGGCACCGGACACCGGGCCCGGCCGGCCAGCGAGGTACAGCAGGACATCGAGCGCGCGGCCGACCGCGGGTGACGTGCTGGACACCGGCCCCTCCGCCCCGAGACCCTGAGTCTCGGATACGAGACAGTAGCTGGCGCGGACCGCTGGAGCAACGGCGCTCCGTCGGGTGTGCTGAACGCATGTCACAGGCCCGCACCGTCCGCGCCCCGCGCGGCATCGAGATCTCCTGTAAGGGTTGGCCGCAGGAGGCCGCCCTGCGGATGCTGATGAACAACCTCGACCCCGAGGTGGCCGAACACCCCGACCAGCTCGTGGTCTACGGCGGCACCGGGCGCGCCGCGCGCAGCTGGGAGGCGTTCGACGCGATCGTCACCACGCTGCGCACCCTCGACGACGACGAGACCATGCTGGTGCAGTCCGGCAAGCCGGTCGGTGTGTTCCGCACCCACCGGTGGGCACCGCGGGTGCTGATCGCGAACTCGAATCTCGTCGGTGACTGGGCGAACTGGGAGACATTCCGGGAACTCGAGGCGGCCGGGCTGACGATGTACGGACAGATGACCGCGGGGTCGTGGATCTATATCGGCACCCAGGGCATCCTGCAGGGCACCTATGAGACGTTCGGCGCGGTGGCCCGCAAGCGGTTCGGCGGCAGCCTGGCCGGCACGATCACGCTGACGGCCGGGCTGGGTGGCATGGGTGGCGCGCAGCCGTTGGCGGTCACGATGAACGAGGGTGTCGCGATCTGCGTCGACGTCGACGAGAGCCGGGTGGACCGGCGCCTGGCCAAGCGCTTCCTCGACGTCAAGGCCGCCGATCTCGACGAGGCCCTGCGGCTGGCAATCGAGGCCCGTGATGCCAGGCGGGCACTGTCGATCGGTGTCGTGGGCAACGCCGCCGAGGTCGTTCCCGCGCTGCTCGAGCGTGACGCCCCGATCGACATCGTCACCGACCAGACCTCCGCGCACGATCCGCTGACGTACCTGCCGCTCGGAATGGCGGTCGAGGACTGGAAGAAGCTGGCCGACAAGGACCCTGTCCATTTCACCGAGCAGGCACGAGCGTCGATGGCCACCCACGTCGCGGCCATGGTCGGCTTCCTGGACAAGGGTGCCGAGGTGTTCGACTACGGCAACTCGATCCGCGACGAGGCCCGCAAAGCCGGGTACGACAGGGCGTTCGACTTCCCCGGTTTCGTCCCGGCCTACATCCGTCCGATGTTCGAGGAGGGCCGCGGCCCGTTCCGGTGGGCCGCGTTGTCGGGCGACCCAAAGGACATCGCCGCCACCGACCGGGCGGTCCTCGAGCTCTTCCCCGACGACGCACACCTGCGCCGGTGGATCACGATGGCCGGTGAGCGGGTCGAGTTCGAGGGTCTACCCGCGCGGATCTGCTGGCTCGGCTACGGCGAACGGCACCGCGCCGGCCTGCGGTTCAACGAGATGGTGGCCTCCGGTGAGCTGTCCGCCCCGATCGTGATCGGCCGCGACCATCTGGACTCCGGTTCGGTCGCCTCGCCGTACCGCGAGACCGAGGGGATGGCCGACGGCTCCGACGCGATCGCCGACTGGCCGCTGCTCAACGCGTTGGTCAACACCGCCTCGGGCGCGACGTGGGTATCCATCCACCACGGCGGCGGGGTCGGCATGGGCCGCTCCATCCACGCGGGCCAGGTCTGCGTGGCCGACGGTTCCGCGACGGCCGCCGAGAAGCTCGAGCGCGTGCTGACCAACGACCCAGGTATGGGCGTCATCCGCCACGTCGACGCCGGCTACGAGCACGCCGCGCAGGTCGCCGCCGAACGCGGTGTGCGAATCCCGATGCGGGACAACCGGTGACATCCTCGTTCGACGGACTGTGGGATGCGCTCCTGGACGTGGGACGCGATCCCGCCGGGGGCTACCGCCGGTTCGCCTGGACCACCGCCGACCTGACGCTGCGCGAGTGGTTCGCCGGCGAGGCCGCCGAGCGGGGCATGACGGTCGAGGAGGACCGCAACGGCAACACATGGGCGTGGTGGCTGCCCACCGGCTGGACCGGTGATCCGGTGGGCGCCTTCGTCACCGGTTCGCACCTGGACTCGGTCCCGGGCGGGGGCGCGTTCGACGGGCCGCTGGGGGTGGTGTCGGCGTTCGCGGCGATCGACCTGCTGCGGTCTCGCGGCGTGCGCCCCCGGGTTCCCGTCGCAGTAGTGGCGTTCTCCGACGAGGAAGGCGGCCGCTTCGGGGTGGCCTGCGTCGGCTCGCAGCTGTCCACCGGTGCCGTTACCGCCGACCGCGCGCTGAACCTGCGCGACGCCGACGGCACCACGCTGGCCGACGCGCTGCGCGCCGCGGGCCGCAACCCCGACCACGTCGGCCCGGACCCGCAGCTGGCCGACCGCGTCGGCATGTACGTCGAGCTCCACGTCGAGCAGGGCCGGGCCCTGGATCCGATGAACCGTCCCGTCGCGGTGGCCTCGGCGATCTGGCCGCACGGGCGGTGGCGGTTCCGGTTCTGCGGCGAGGGCAACCACGCAGGCACCACCCGGCTGGTCGACCGCCGCGACCCCATGCTGGCGTTCGCCTCCACCGTGCGCGCCGCCCGCGAGCGCGCCGTCCTCCATCAGGCGGTGGCCACCTTCGGCAAGCTCTCCGTGACCCCCAACGGCGCCAACGCGATCCCATCCCGACTCGACGCGTGGCTGGACGCCCGCGCCGCCGACGAACACACGCTGGCCGCGATGGTCGACGAGATCACCGCCGATGCGGCGCAGTTCGCCCGGCTCGACCGGACCGCGATCGAGGTCGAGGTCGAATCGGTCAGCCCCGCCGTCGTCTTCCCCGAGGGGCCGCGCGAACGGATCGTGCGCGCCCTGTCGGCGCTGGGCACCATCCCGGTGCTGCCGACGCAGGCCGGGCACGACGCGGGCGTGCTGGCGGCGAAGGTGCCGACCGCAATGTTGTTCGTGCGCAACCCCTCCGGGGTGTCGCACTCCCCCGATGAGTACGCCGAGATCGCCGACTGCCGGCTCGGCGCCGAAGCCCTGGCCGACGTGATGGCCGACTGGGTGGCCGCATGAGCGGGACCCGGACGTGGTGGTGTGAGCACGCCTGGGTCGACGGGCGGGTCGCCGAGGGCGTGCTCGTCACCGCGACCGACGGGGTGATCGGCGCCGTGACCCCGGGTGCGCCACCCGCGGGAACCCGGCTGCGGGGCTTGGTGATCCCGGGGCTGGCCAATGCGCATTCGCACGCGTTCCACCGGGCGCTGCGCTCGCACACCCAGCGCGGCGAGGGGTCGTTCTGGACGTGGCGGGAGGCGATGTACCGCGTCGCCGAGCGGTTGACACCGCAGGCGTACCTGGCGCTGGCGCGGGCGACCTATGCCGAGATGGCACTCGCGGGCGTCACCGCGGTCGGCGAGTTCCACTACCTTCACCACGGCCCCGGCGGCGTGCCGTATGCCGACCCCAACGAGATGGGGCACGCGCTCATCGCGGCCGCAGCCGACGTCGGTGTCCGGCTCACGCTGCTGGACGCGTGTTATCTGACGGCCGGCGCCGCGGGTGATCCGCTGCAGGGCCCGCAGCTGCGGTTCTCGGACGGTGACGCCGACCGCTGGGCGGACCGCATCGGCAAGATCACCGCCGCGGAGCACGTGATCGTCGGCGCCGCAGTGCATTCCGTGCGCGCCGTGCCGCCGGCGGACATGAAGAAGGTCGCGGCGTGGGCCGGGGAGCGACGGGTTCCGTTGCACGTGCACTCCAGCGAGCAGGTCGCCGAGGTCGAACAGTGCCGCGCCGAGTTCGGCGGCACACCGACAGCGGTGCTCAGCGAGCACGGCGTGCTCGGCCCGCGCACCACCGCCGTGCACGCCACGCACCTGACGGGGTCCGACCTCGCGGAGATGGCCCGCACCGGCACCGGCACCTGCTTCTGCCCGACCACCGAACGCGATCTCGGCGACGGCATCGGACCCGCGCGTGCACTCATCGCCGGACGGTTCAGCCTCGGCAGCGACAGCCACGCCGTCATCGATCTGTTCGAGGAGGCCCGCGCGGTCGAACTCGACGAGCGCCTCGCGGCTCGGCGGCGCGGCGCATTCCGGGCCGACCGGCTGGTGGAGGCGGTGACCCGGGACGGGCAGCTCACGCTGGGCTGGGAGGACGCGGGCCGCATCGCCCCCGGGTTCCGGGCCGACCTGGTCGCGGTCGACCTCGGCTCGGTGCGCACCGCGGGCGGCGGCGCCACCGCGGAGAACGTGGTGTTCGCAGCGTCGGCCGCGGATGTCACCGACGTCGTCGTGGACGGGCGTACCGTCGTCACCGACCGCCGACACCGCCTCGACGTCGGGCAGGCCCTGTCGGAGGCGATCGGGGCGCTGTGGACATGACCGTCCTCTACGACGACATCGGCGAGCTCGTCACCAACGACCCCACCGTCGGTGACGGCACCGCGCTCGGGATCATCACCGACGCCGCGCTGCTGGTCGACGGCGACCGGATCGCCTGGGTGGGACCGAAAAGGCAAGCCCCGTTGGCGGATCGGTGGATATCCTGCGAGGGGTCGGCGGTGCTGCCGGGGTTCGTGGACAGCCACGCGCATCTGGTGTTCGCCGGTGATCGCGCCGAGGAGTTCGCGGCGCGGATGGCGGGACGGGCGTACGACGGCGGCGGGATCGCGACGACGGTCGCGGCGACCCGGGCGGCGTCGGTCGACGACCTGACCGCCAATGTGGCGCGGCTCGCGAACGAGTTGCGGCGCGGCGGCGTCACGACCTTCGAGACGAAGAGCGGCTACGGGCTGACCGTCGCCGACGAGGAGCGGAGCCTTCGGGTCGGCGCGGCGTTCACACCGGAGACGACGTTCCTCGGCGCGCACGTCGTGCCGCTCGAGCACCGCCACGACCGGGACGCCTATGTGCGGCTGGTCGCGGGCGAGATGGTGGCCGCATGCCGCGACCACGCCCGCTGGATCGACGTGTTCTGTGACCGCGGGGCTTTCGACGTCGACGAAGCCGAGTTCGTCCTGCGGGCCGGTGTCGACGCCGGATTGGTACCGCGGCTGCACGCCGGCCAGCTCGGCCCCGGCGACGGGATCCGGCTGGGGGTGGCGCTGGGGGCCGCGTCGGTGGACCACTGCACCTACGCCACCGACACCGACATCGAGGCGCTGGCCGCCGGTGACACGGTGGCGACGCTGCTGCCCGGCGCGGAGTTCTCCACGCGCGCGCCGTGGCCGGATGCGCGCCGCTTCCTGGACGCGGGGGTCACCGTGGCGCTGGCGACGGACTGCAATCCGGGCAGCTCGTACACGACGAGCATGGGGTTCTGCATCGCGGTCGCCGTGCGGGACATGGGGTTCACCCCCGCGGAGGCGGTGTGGTCGGCGACCGCCGGCGGCGCCAGGGCGCTGCGCCGCGACGACGTCGGCGTGCTCACCCCGGGCAACCGCGCGGATTTCCTTCAGCTGGCCGCACCGTCCTATGTCCATCTCGCGTACCGCCCGGGCGTCCCGCTGGTCGGCGACGTGGTGATCGGCGGATCCTGATCCAGGCCACCGCAGACCAGCAAACCGATCCAACGAGTTGCGGGTTCGGACCACTGTCCGTTCCGGTCCGTCCCGACCGGAACGGACAGTCGTCCGGCAATCTAAGCTGTCGTCATGCGACGAGACGGCAACCCCGAGTTCATCGAGGCGCTGGCGCGCGGGTTGGACGTCATCCGATGCTTCCGCACTGCACACAGGCACATGAGTCTCAGCGAAGTGGCGGCCGCCACCGATCTCGCCCGACCGACCGCGCGCCGAATCCTCATCACACTCGAACAACTCGGGTATGTGCGCAACGATGCCGGGGGCTTCAGCCTCACCCCCAGAGTGCTCGAGCTCGGCATGGCCTACGTGGGTGCACTCGACATCCGGGACGTGGCACTGCCGCACCTGCAGGCCCTGTCGCGCCAGACCGGCGAATCGTGCTCGATGGCACAGCTGGACGGAAGCGACATCGTGTACGTCGCGCGGGCGGCCGTGCCGAAACTCGTGACGCTGTCGGTGACCGTCGGTACCCGCTTTCCGGCTCTGCCGACATCGCTGGGCAAGGTGCTCCTCGCCGCGCTGTCACCCGACGAACTCGAGCAGACGCTGGCACAGCCGAGCAGGACGGACATCGTCGCACGGTGGCAGCCCGGGCGCGACGAGATGGAGGGCGTCCTGCGGGATGTCCGCGCGAAGGGCTGGGCCAGCACCGATCAGCAACTGGCGTCCGGGATCAGGTCGGTGGCCGCGCCCGTCCGCGACGGCGACGGGCGCGTCACAGCAGCGATCAATGTCAACGCCAATGCCAGCGAGACATCGATGGACGATCTGGTGAACAACCATCTGCCGGCACTGCTGAACGCCGCCAGCGCGATCGGTTCGGACTGGGAGCTGTGGCAGGCGCGGCCGATGGTCACCGTCTCGACGACCTGAGCCCGATGCCGGACCGTCAGGCGGGGGGCTCACCGAGGGGATCAACCAGGTACGGCTCCGGCGCCACCGAGCGATTGTTCGAGTCGACGGACAGGAAGATCTGCTTCCCGACAGGTCGGCGCAGTTCCTCGGCGAGCTGACCCACCAGGCCCGCGGTGCGCGCCAGCAGAGCGAATCCCCGCAGGAGTTCGATCGGCAACCCCAGATCGGCCAGCGCTGCACCACACACTCCTGCTCCGTTGAGGGGCAACGTCTTGCCCAGCACGTCGGAGTGCACCCGCCCGATCGCGGCGAACAGCGAAAGGTGGGGGCCGAGCAGGTTCTCCTCGGCCGCGATCTCGAACAGTCGCGGCGTGCGTGGATCGCCCTCTTTGTGGACGTGATGGCCCAGGCCTGGGACGAACCGGCCGGCTTCTCTCTCCCGGCGCACTGTCTCGAGTGCCAGCTCGTCCCAGCCGGCGTGATCTGTCGGTAGCGCTCCCGGGAGGGCGGCAAGGACCGAGTGCAGGAACCTGCCCGAATCTTCGGTGACGCCGAGGAATCGAGATCCGCCACCGAGAAGGCCCGCTGCCAGCGCTCCCTGGATGGAATCCGGCGCCGACAGATAGGTCAGTCGCGTGACGATGGCGGTCGGCGTGAAGCCATGATCGGCCAGGGCGGCCAGCACGGCTTCGAACACCCGGGTCTCGCCGCGGCTGGGTCTGCGCTGGGTGGCCAGCCAGAACGCGAGCTCACCGAATGAGACGTTGCCCATGACGTCACGCGCCAGGTCGTGTCCCAACAGCGTGATCGAGGTCAGGTCGGACGCGCCGAGCGCGGTCGCGTACCGCGGCTCAGGCATCGCGCTCATCCGTCGGCGTGTTGAGCCATTTGCGCAATTCCGGCCCATGTTCGTCCAGCTCGGGCGGCGGCAGTTCATATTGCACAGGGGTCTCCGAGAAGCGGATCGGATGCCGGGTTGTCGGCACCGCCCGATCTCCGTGGCCCACTTCGACGATCGGATCGAGGCCGAATCGTTGCGCCATCATGAATCCGCCGTCGATCGTGTTGATCGGGCCGCACGGGACACCCGCGTCGATCAGCAGGTCGAACCACTCGAGCGCGCCCCGCGCGGCGAGGCGCTCGACGAGGATGGGACGCAACTCCTCGCGCCGGCGGGTTCTGTCCGCGTTGGTGAGGAATCTCGGGTCCTCGGCGATCTCAGGAATGCCGAGAACCTCACACAACCGGCGGAACTGCCCGTCGTTGGCCGCCGTGACGACGAGGTCGTTGTCGGCGGTCGGCAGCGGCTCGTAGGGGAACACACTCGGATGCGCGTTGCCCATCCGGTAGGGCACCGTGCCGCCCGCCACGTAGGCCGAACTGTGGTTCACCAGACCGGTCAGGGCGGATGACAGCAGATTCACCTCGACATGTTGCCCCTGTCCCGTCGAGTCCCGGTGCCGCAGTGCGGCGAGGATCCCGATCGCCGCGTGGTTGCCCGCCATCACGTCGAACACCGAGATGCCCGCCCGGAAAGGCGGGCCGTCCGGATCCCCGGTCAGGCTCATCAGCCCCGACATCGCCTGCACCATCAAGTCGTAACCGGGTACTTTCGCGCCGGGGCCCGAGCCGAACCCGCTGATCGAGGCGTAGACGATGCCGGCGTTCGTGGCCCGCACCGAGGCGAAGTCGAGTCCGAACCGGGCCATGCCGCCGGGTTTGAAGTTCTCGATCAGCACGTCGGCGCGCCGGGCCAGCTCCTGGGCGATCCGAAGATCCTCGCTGTCACGCAGATCGAGTGCCATCGAACGTTTTCCGCGGTTGATGCCCAGGTAGTAGGTGGAGGTCTCGCTCCGAGCGGGTGGCGTCCACGTACGGGTGTCATCGCCCGCGGGACCTTCGACCTTGACCACGTCGGCTCCGAGATCGGCCAACAGCATCGTGGCGTACGGTCCGGCCAGGATCCGGGAGAAATCCGCCACCAGAACGCCCGCCAGCGGTCCGCGGGTCGGTGCCACGTCGACGACGTCTTCCATTCTTCTTCCTCCTCTTGTTCGCGCTCCGTTTCGCGGCCCCGCGAACGTGTTCACAGCTCAGCCGACGACGTGATGGCACCAGGCCGACACATCGGTCAGTTCCGCCTCGGTCACCGCGTGCCCCTGTGCGTAGGTACGCACCTGCACGGTGGCCCCACTGCGCGCTGTCAGCCATTCCTCGGTGTGGCTCCGTTGCTCTTGCGGGATGACACTGTCCTCGGTCCCCGACGCCAGGAAGATCTCCACACCGGTGAGCACGCCGTCGGCCCGTTCGAGGCCGGCACCGACCGGGAGCCCTCCCGACAGCAGGGCGGCGCCGGCCCACATTCGGGGTGCCGCCAACAGCAGTGCGGCTGCCATCGCGGCGCCACTGCTGAAACCGATGAGGATTGCCGTGCTGTGAGGGATCGCCTCGACGAAACCCGTCAGCCGCGCCACCGCGCGCTGCAGGCCGACTGGGTCCGGACGCCCTATCCCGCGGTTCTCGAACCAGGCGAAACCACCCGAGGAGGCCGGTGGGTCGAGCAACCCTTCTGTGGTGAGGCCGGCCGGCGGTGCGCTACGGACCCCGCCCCTCGGGCTGGTGACCGCTGCCGAGGATGGCAGGCCGTCGGCCAGCGGGAGCATCGAGCGCTCTGTGTAGCCACGTCCGTGCAGCAGGATGACCAGTGGGGTCCGGGCGCTCGGAGCGGCACCCGACCAGAGTGCAGGTACACCCGCGCTCTGGTCGGAGCCGACGTCTCGGACGGTGATCAGCCCTCCTTGCGGAAGGTGTTGTTGCTGGTGTGGTCGCCGCCGAGCCAGCGCTGCAGATCTGCGTGGGCGGTTTGCATCCGAATCTTGTTGATACCCGGCGCATCCGGGTGATCGAGGGTGAACTCCAGAAGCAGCCCGTTCGGGTCGGTCACGTACAGCGAGCGGCAGTAGCCGTGCTCGAGAACGTAGTGGGTGTCGCCCACGTAATCACTGGCGTCCAGCCTGGCCTTGATGCCGTCCTGGGTTGCCTTGTCGACCTTCAGCGCGATGTGTCGGAACGGGGATTCAGCCAGGGCGGGGTCGAACTCGTCCTGGTCCTCGGCGTTCGCGAATTGGAAGAAGGCCAGCGCGCTGCCGTCACCCAGACCGAAGAACGTGTGGCAGTACACGCGTTCCTTGCCGAAGAGGAAATCGGCCTCGGCCCATGTCGCCACCAACGGCAATCCGATGACCTCTTCGTAGAAGCGACGGGTGGCTTCCTGATCCTTGGTGAGGTACGCGTTGTGGTGCAGCCGCGACGGCAACTTGCGCGTGACCGTCGCGGTCGCGCCGGCCGAACTGGAAGTCGACTCATTCGACATTGGTGGCTCCTGGATCGTTCAGCGGAAAGCAGGGAACCCTTCCGGGTCAGAGCGTGTCCGTCTGACGGACACTCGTCCGTTATTATTCTCATCGGCTCTGTCCCGAGTCAAGACTTGATCCTCGGTTGCGTGAATCGCGTGAGCGCACTGCGGGTAGCGGGCCCGCAGTGCCTCCATCGCCGAACACCCCGGCAAACAACCGCCCGACCGTGATCCGGGCCGGTGCCCCGTCTTCCGAGAACCACCGGGGACTCGTGATCTCGTTCAGAGACGCAGCGCGGTGTGCTGCGCCGAGGTCTGATATGGAGGGCGGATTGTCAAGGGGCAGGTTGAAGCGGCGGCCGTAACCGTCGCTACGGCCGCCGCTTCGTTTGGCCCAGGTGGGTATTGGTGGTGAGCGAGCGTGTCGTGTCGACGCGTT